>NZ_JBVJRV010000009.1:0-471410 GCF_055607265.1 Streptomyces sp. NPDC037013
TTCGTGTTTCCAACCTTACCAGATCCGTTTTCCGTTCCGTTCCCGGTTCGGATTTCATTTCCGGTGGCCGTTGGAGGGCCTTTGCCTTTCGGCTGCCTTTCGGCGTGTCCACTACTTTAGCGGATTCCCTCCGCAACTCATAATCGAGTTCCGCGAGTTCGAATTCGGGCATGCGGGCACGCCGAATAGGACCCCGCCAAGGGGAAGTCGTGTAGTAGTGGTTGGCCGCCTCCGGCTTCCGACAGATTGTCGTACCCGGCTCAGCGGCTCGGACTACATTACGGATGCCCCCTGGACGCGTCAAGTTCGGCGGCGCCGGGGCGTATGGGCCCGATAAGGGCTCACCGTAGGGTCGTTGGCCGTCCAGAAGCGCCACGGGTGGACGCCTCCCTCCCCCGAGACTCCGGTGCGCGGGCCGCTCATGACCTGGTCGGGGCGGGGAGGGGTGCCCGCAAGGACGGTGAAGGGAGAGTCCGGGTCGCCGCAGACGTCGCTGCCGTCGAGCCGTCGGTCCACGTCGAGGGCGGTGGCAAGGCGGGCCGGGCCTTTGGCCAGTTCCTTGTCGTTACGGGCCGAGAGTCGACGGGTGCGGGCCAGGTCCGCGCCCTGCGTCACCTCTCCCGCACGCAGCAGGACGGCGCTCGCCTTGCCCTCGGGGCCGCACACCAGGTTCATGCAGTGCCACATGCCGTAGGTGAAGTAGACGTACATGTGTCCGGGCGGTCCGAACATCACGTCGTTGCGGGCGGTGCGGCCACGGAACGCGTGGGAGCCGGGGTCGACCTCTCCGGCGTAGGCCTCCACCTCTGTCAGGCGGACTTCGATCGGACCTTCCGCCGAGTCTCGTACGAGGATTCGGCCGAGCAGGTCCGGCGCGACCTCCAGGACAGGGCGGTCGAAGAAGTCTCGCGTCAGGGGCGTACGGTCAGGGGCCACGATCATGCCGTACGAGCGTAGTACAGGTGGTCTCGGAACGCGGGTGGCCTTCGGGCCGCCCGGTCGTAGGGGTGACGGCGCGGAACCGGCCGCGGTCCCCTCGCGTTTGTACCGATCAAGGATTCAAGTCGAGACGAACCACAGGCGGCGGCCTGGGGAGGAGAGTCATGGGGTTCAAGAAGCTGCTCGCGAGTCTGGGTGCCGGCGGCGCCTCGGTCGAGACCGTGCTGACCGAGGTCAACGTGGTCCCGGGCGGCGTCGTCCAGGGTGAGGTGCGCATCCAGGGCGGCTCGGTGGAGCAGCAGATCGAGGCGCTCTCCGTCGGTCTCCAGGCGCGGGTCGAGGTCGAGGGGAACGACCAGGAGACCAAGCAGGACATCGAGTTCATCAAGGTGCGGCTCGGTGGCGCCTTCACCCTGCAGGCCCAGCAGGTGCACGCCGTGCCGTTCAGCCTGGAGATCCCGTGGGAGACCCCGGTCACGAGCATCGACGGGCAGCAGCTGCGCGGCATGAACATCGGTGTGACCACCGAGCTGGAGATCGCGCGCGCCGTGGACTCGAGCGACCTCGACCCGATCAACGTGCACCCGCTGCCGGCGCAGCAGGCCATCCTGGACGCCTTCATCCAGCTGGGCTTCCGCTTCAAGAGCGCCGACATGGAGCGCGGTCACATCCGCGGTACGCGGCAGAAGCTGCCGTTCTACCAGGAGATCGAGTTCTTCCCGCCGCAGCAGTACCGCGGTCTCAACCAGGTCGAGCTGAGCTTCGTCGCCGACGACCGTGAGATGGACGTCGTCCTGGAGATGGACAAGAAGCCGGGTCTGTTCAGCGAGGGCAGCGACTCCTTCCGTTCGTTCAAGGTGGGGCTGAACGACTTCCAGGGCACGGACTGGGCGGCGTACCTGAACGAGTGGCTGTCCCAGGTCGGCAGCAAGCGCAACTGGTTCTAGGCTCGGAGAGGATCAGCGAGGTCCAGCAATCAACCAGGAGGTGCCTACGTGACCGAGCTCAAGAGGCCGCCGCTTCCCCATGACTTCCACCCGCCCGTGCCGTCGTTCACGGTCGTGAGCGAGGACTTCGAGCCGGGTGCGGTCCTCAAGGACGCTCAGGTCCACGCGGCCGGAAACACCTCGCCGCAGCTGCGGTGGGAGGGCTTCCCGCCGGAGACCAAGAGCTTCGCCGTGACGTGCTTCGACCCGGATGCCCCGACGGGCAGCGGGTTCTGGCACTGGACCGTCTTCGACATCCCGGCCTCGGTGACCGAGCTGCCGGGCGGTGCGGGCAGCGGCAAGTTCGAGGGGCTCCCCGAGGGCGCCGTGCAGGTGCGCAACGACTTCGGTACGAAGGACTTCGGTGGCGCGGCGCCGCCGCCGGGCGACCGGGCGCACCGCTATGTGTTCACCGTGTACGCGGTGGACCAGGAGAAGCTGGGGCCGGACTCGGACGCTGCTCCCGCGTTCGTCGGCTTCAACCTCCGGTTCCACACGCTCGCGCGTGCGCAGGTGATCGCCGAGTACGCCGCCCCCGCGGAGGACTGAGCGTACAAAGAGGACTGAGCGTACGGAACCGAGCGTTCACCGATTGTTTGCCCGCCCCCGGTCATGGAAGTGATCGGGGGCGGGCATTTTTTATTGCGTTGTCCATCTCGGCGTGCCCGGCCAGAGTTGATCCAAGCCCGCCAGGCGGTGGGCCGGTGCGTACGGGAGGTGGGCAGGTTGATGCGGGACACGCTGGTGCTGAACGCGAGCTTCGAGCCGCTCTCGACGGTGTCGCTCAACCGGGCCGTCGTTCTGGTGCTCCAGGACAAGGCCGTGGTCGAGCACGCCCACCCCGGGCTCCGGGTGCGCGCGGCGGCGATCGACATACCGGTGCCGCGGGTGATCAGGCTCTGCAGATACGTGCGGGTGCCGTTCCGAAGACAGGCGCCATGGTCGCGGCGCGGTGTGCTTGTCCGCGACCGGCACCGGTGCGCGTACTGCGGCAGGCGCGCGACGACGGTCGACCACGTGGTCCCGCGTTCGCAGGGCGGTGCCGACTCCTGGCTGAACACGGTGGCTTCCTGCGCCCTGGACAATCACCGCAAGGCGAACCGGACTCCGGAGGAGGCGGGGATGCCGCTGCTGCGCCAGCCCTTCGAGCCGACGCCTGCGGACGCGATGCTCCTGGCGCTCGGGCGGGACGAACTGGCCTCGCTGCCCGACTGGCTGGCTCAGCCCGCGGCCTGACGCGCGCCCCCGAAGGGGCGCGTCAGTCGATGCGCGTCAGTCGATGCGCGGCTGCTCGCGGCGCTCCTTGCCGGAAGGGGCGCTCGGGGTGCCGCCGCCCGAACCGCCGCCCATCGGGTTGAAGTTGCCGAGGGCGCCGCCCAGGCCCTTGAGCGCGTCGCCGATCTCGCTGGGCACGATCCAGAGCTTGTTGGCGTCGCCCTCGGCGATCTTCGGGAGCATCTGGAGGTACTGGTAGGAGAGCAGCTTCTGGTCCGGGTCGCCGGCGTGGATGGACTCGAAGACGGTGCGGATCGCCTGGGCCTCGCCCTCGGCGCGCAGCGCGGCGGCCTTGGCCTCACCTTCGGCGCGCAGGATCGCGGACTGCTTCTCGCCCTCGGCGCGGAGGATCTCGGACTGCCGGACACCTTCGGCCTGGAGGATGGCGGCGCGCTTGTCGCGGTCGGCGCGCATCTGCTTCTCCATCGAGTCCTGGATGGAGGTCGGCGGCTCGATGGCCTTGAGCTCGACGCGGTTGACGCGGATGCCCCACTTGCCGGTGGCCTCGTCGAGGACGCCGCGCAGGGCCGCGTTGATCTCCTCGCGGGAGGTGAGGGTCCGCTCCAGGTCCATGCCGCCGATGATGTTGCGCAGGGTGGTGACGGTGAGCTGTTCGATCGCCTGGATGTAGCTGGCGACCTCGTACGTCGCGGCCCGTGCGTCGGTCACCTGGTAGTAGATGACGGTGTCGATGTTGACCACCAGGTTGTCCTGGGTGATCACGGGCTGGGGCGGGAAGGGCACGACCTGTTCGCGGAGGTCGATGCGGTTGCGGATCGAGTCGATGAACGGGACGACGATGTTCAGTCCGGCGTTCAGCGTGCGGGTGTAGCGGCCGAACCGTTCGACGATGGCGGCGCTCGCCTGTGGGATGACCTGGATGGTCTTGATCAGGGCGATGAAGACAAGCACCACCAGAATGATCAGGACGATGATGATTGGTTCCATCGTGGCTCCCCGTACCCTTCATGCCTCGGCGTGTGTCCGCGGGATCTCAAAGATCTTGCTGGTCGAGTCTGTCAGAACCCCGTACCGCCCGTAGGGCATTCACATGACGACGGCGGTCGCTCCGTCGATCTCGACGACGTCCACTTCCTGGCCGGCCTCGAAGGCGTGACCGGTGTCGAGCGCGCGGGCGGACCAGATCTCGCCGGCGAGCTTGATGCGGCCGCCCGAGCCGTCGACCCGTTCGAGGACGACGGCCGTCCTGCCCTTCAACGCGTCGACTCCGGTGGCCAGTTCGGGGCGCTGGGTGCGGTGTCTCGCCGCGACGGGCCGTACGACACCGATGAGTGCGACGGAGACCGCGGCGAAGACCACGACCTGCATCACCGTGCCGCCGCCGAGGCCCGCCGTGACGGCGGCGGCGACGGCTCCCACGGCGAGCATGCCGAGCTCGGGCATGGCGGTCAGTACGAGCGGGATTCCGAGCGCGGCCGCCCCGATCAGCCACCACACCCATGCGTCGATGTCCACATGGTCATGGTAGGACCGCCGGTCCCCTCGGGGACAGGGCTCCGATCAGCCGAGCGGGAGGCCGGTGGCGGTCCAGCGGTCGTTCTTCTGCTCGACGACGAGCGGGAGACCGAAGCAGAGGGAGAGGTTGCGGGAGGTGAGTTCCAGCTCCAGCGGGCCCGCGGCGAGGACCTTGCCCTGCCGGATCATGAGGACGTGCGTGAAGCCGGGGGCGATCTCCTCGACGTGGTGCGTGACCATGATCATCGAGGGGGCGATCGGGTCCCTGGCGAGGCGGCCGAGGCGGCGCACGAGGTCCTCGCGGCCGCCGAGGTCGAGGCCTGCGGCGGGCTCGTCGAGGAGCAGCAGCTCGGGGTCGGTCATCAGGGCGCGGGCGATCAGGGTGCGCTTGCGCTCGCCCTCGGAGAGGGTGCCGAATTTGCGGTCCAGGTAGTCGCTCATGCCGAGGCGGTCGAGGAAGGCGCGGGCGCGCTGCTCGTCCATCTCCTCGTAGTTCTCGCGCCAGCCGGCGGTCATGCCGTACGCGGCGGTGAGGACCGTCTGCAGGACGGTCTGGCGCTTGGGCAGCTTCTCGGCCATCGCGATGCCGGCGACGCCGATGCGCGGGCGGAGCTCGAAGACGTCGGTGCCGGGCTTGCCGAGGGTCTCGCCGAGGACGGTGGCGGTGCCGGTGCTCGGGAAGAGGTAGCTGGAGGCGACGTTGAGGAGGGTGGTCTTGCCGGCGCCGTTGGGGCCGAGGATGACCCAGCGCTCCCCCTCCTTCACCGACCAGGAGACCTGGTCCACCAGAGCCCGGCCCTCGCGGACCACAGATACGTCCTCAAGCTCCAGTACATCGCTCATGAGCGCGCTGTCTCCCATTGCAGTCTCGGTCGTCGCTCGCGTCGGTGGACGCGGCCCCCGGATAAAACCTACGCCACCGGCCGAGCGTTCCTGTCGCGAGCCCGGTCCTTAGGCTGTGGGCATGCTCTCGGAACCACGCTCAGGACGTCTGGCCGCATGGGGAAATGCCCTTTTGGCCGGACTTGTTTCTCCGGATGACGCGGTCCTCGCGATGGTCGGCGAGGACGCCCTGCACCGGGTCGAAGGACTGCCCGGCGAGTCGGGCCCGGTCGGGCTCACGCTCGCGATGGGCCGGCTGCGCTCGCTGGGGGTGGCCGGCCTGCGGGTGGCGCTGCCCGCGCCGGGGCATCCGCTCGGGCTGAGCGGCCCCGCCGAGTTCAACGCGCGCGCCCTGGAGGCCGAGGAGGCCGTCGTCGGGTTCGGCGCGCCCTACGGGCTCGTGCCCGAGGTGTACGAGGCGGGGCCCGACGGCGACGTACACGTGGAGGTCGTCTGGCACTGCCTGCCCGTACGTGAGGCGCCGCCCGCGGATGTGCCCTCCCTCGGCGAGGCGGAGCGTGAGCTCGCGGAGGCGCTGCGGGAGGCGACGGAGGTGCTGTCCCGGCTCGATGTCGCGGGCTCCGGTCCGGTGGCGGAGGCGGCGCTCGACGCGTACCGGGCGCGGGCCGAGCGGGGCCGTGAGGTGCTCGCGCCGGGCTATCCGCCGCGCGCGGTGCGGGTGTTGGAGCTGGCGCAGCGGGTGGGTCTGCTGATCTCGCTGGCATACGAGAACGGGCACGGCGGGGCGGTGAGCGCGTCGGAGATGGCCGCGCGGGGTGCGGCGCTGCGCCCGGTGGAGCGGACCGCGCGCCGGGCGCAGGTGGCGGCGTTCAACGCGTATGTGGAGGAGCGTGAGCGCGGGGGGCGCTGAGGACGGCCGGAACGGCTACGGGCCCCGCGGGACAGGGTCCGCGGGGCCCGGGGGTGGGGCCGTGGCTCAGTGGTTCACGGTCGCGTCGCCGAACGCGGGGTTCAGCAGGCCGATGACGTTCACGCTGTTGCCGGTGACGTTGACCGGGACGTGCACCGGCACCTGGACGAGGTTGCCGGAGCCGACACCCGGCGACTTCGTGGCAGCGCCGTTGGCCTGGGCGTCCGAGGTGGCGGACGCCGCTCCGGCGGAGGCGCCCGCGGCGAGTCCGGCGGCGACGACGGCCAGGGCGGCCTTCTTGGCGATGCTGTTCATGGGAAGTGCTCCTCCTGATGACATGGGCGACCCCGGCTGCGGGGTCAGAAGGGTGTGCGGCGCGCTGGGGGTGCGGAGATCGGGGCCGGCCCCGCGCGGGATGCGGCGCGGAGCCGGCCGGCCGCGGATCCGGCCGCCTGGGCGCGGCCGGTTCGTCGCGGGGTGCGATCAGACGTTCTCGCAGACGTTCCCGAACGTCGGGTTCAGGGCGCCGATGACGGTGACGGTGTTGCCGCAGGCGTTCACCGGGATGTGGACCGGGGCCTGGACCAGGTTGCCGGAGACGACGCCGGGAGAGTTCTTGGCGACACCGTCGGCGTGCGCGCCACCGTGGGCGGAGGCCATGCCCGCGCCGGCCGCGACCAGGCCACCGGCGACCATCGTGACGGCGGCGGCCTTCTTCAGGTTCTTCACTTCTACGATCCTCCTGGACGGAAGCTGCGACCAGCCGTCGCAGCACGCAAGGAGAACGGCCACCCGTCGCGATGGATACGCCAATCGGGGGACATCTACACGACGGTATGAATCTCAGACCGGAAGGCGACGGTCCGCTTCAGGCCCCCGATGAGAGGTCACCGGGGGCCTTCGACGGTCTGATCAGCCCGTCACGCCATGCCGTACGGCCCAGAGGGCGGCCTGGGTGCGGTCGGCCAGGTCCAGCTTCATCAGGATGTTCGACACGTGGGTCTTGACGGTCTTCTCGGAGAGGACGAGGGCGCGGGCGATCTCGCGGTTGGAGCGGCCGTCGGCGATGAGGCCGAGGACCTCGCGCTCGCGCTCGGTGAGCGAACCGCCCCTGCCGTGGCCGTTGCCCGTCTCCTCCTGGGAGAGCAGCGCGCCGGCCACCTCGGGCTGCAGCAGGACGTGGCCCGCGTGGACGGAGCGGATGGCACCGGCGAGGGCGTCGGGGTCCACGTCCTTGTAGACGTACCCCGCGGCGCCGGCGCGCAGGGCCGGGACCACCGTGCGCTGCTCGGTGAAGCTGGTGACGATGAGCACGCGCGCGGGGTTGCCCAGCTCGCGGAGCTTGCGCAGCGCCTCCACGCCGTCCATGCCGGGCATCTTGACGTCCATCAGGACGACGTCCGGCCGCAACTCCTCGGCCTGCGCCACTCCTTCGGCCCCGTCCGACGCCTCGCCGACGACGTCGATGTCCTCCTGGATCTCCAGGAACGTGCGCAGGCCGCGGCGGACGACCTGGTGGTCGTCGACCAGCAGCACCCGGATCCCGGTCTTCGCGTTGTGCGCCGCGTCAGCCACCGGGGACCTCCATCTCGATCGTGGTGCCCTTGCCGGGCTCCGATTCCACCGTCAGCCGTCCGCCGACGCCGCTCGCCCGGTCCCGCATGGAGACCAGGCCCAAGTGCCGTCCCGCACGGCGTATGCCCTTCGGGTCGAAGCCCGCGCCGTCGTCGGTGACGCGCAGGACCGCGCCGGCACCGTGCTTGTCCAGGGCGACCGTGACGCGCTCCGCGCCGGAGTGGCGCAGGGCGTTGTGCAGGGCCTCCTGGGCGACCCGCAGCATGGCCTCCTCCTGGGCCGCGGGCAGCGCCCGCACGCCGTGGCTCTCGAAGGTGACCTGTGCGGAGTGCGCGCGGTGCAGCACCTGTGTGTGGGTGCGCAAGGTGGCGACCAGGCCGTCCTCGTCGAGGGCGGCGGGGCGCAACTCCACGACGGCCGCGCGCAGTTCGTCCGCGGCCTCGGCCGCCAGCACCGCCACCTGCTGCAGTTCGCCCTTGGCCCGGGACGGGTCGCGGTCCACCAGGGCCGCCGCGGCCTGTGCCGTCAGGCGCAGCGAGAAGAGCTTCTGGCTGACGGCGTCGTGCAGTTCGTGGGCGAGGCGCGAGCGCTCCTCGGCGATGGTCAGCTCACGACTGCGCTCGTACAGGCGGGCGTTGGTGAGGGCGATGGCGGCGTGCTGGGCGAGGATGGAGAGGAGCTCCGCGTCGTCCTCGGTGAAGCCGCAACCGCCTTGCGGCTTGGGGCAGTTCTTGTTGGCCAGGAAGATCGCGCCGAGCGTCTCGCCGTCGGAGTGGATGGGCACGCCGAGGAAGTCGCTCATCTCCGGGTGCGCGGAGGGCCAGCCCTCGAAGCGGGGGTCCTCCCGGACGTCGCCGAGGCGGACCGTCTCGCCCTTCTGGAGCATCGAGGCGAGGATGCCGTGCTGCCGGGGCAGGGGGCCGATGGCCTTCCACTGGTCGTCGCTGACGCCGTCGACGACGAACTGGGCGAATCCCCCGTGGTCGTCGGGGACCCCGAGCGCGGCGTACTCGGCGTCGAGCAGGTCCCGGGCCGAGGCGACGATCGTCTTGAGGACGTCGCGCACCTCCAGGTGTCTGCTCATGGCGAGGAGCGCGGAGCTCACCGCGGTCAGCCCTGATCGGGGTCCTTGACTCATGGTCACACCGTACCGGCGGGGTGTGACAGTGCGTATCCGACCTGTGGAGGCCGCCTCCTAGGGCGCAGGGCCTAGGCCCATGGTCCGGGACTAGGGCAAAGGGCCCCGCGCGGTTGCGGCTCCCGTACGAGGTGGCCGGGGCGCCGCCGTTCCTACGGTGGGTCCCCCGGTGGCACCCAGGAGGTGCGCCGGACGACCTGAGGGGATGGATGTCATGCCGGTAGCGATCATCACGGGGGCTTCGAAGGGGCTGGGGCGCGCGCTGGGCGGGGCCCTGGCGCGGTCCGGCTGGGATCTCGTGCTCGACGCGAGGAGCGCGGGGGTCCTCGCGGCGACGGCGCGGGAGCTCGGCGGGTCCGGCACGCGCGTGGAGGCACTGGCGGGGGACGTCACCGATCCGGCGCACCGCGCGGAGCTGGTCGCCGCGGCACGCCGCCTCGGCGGCCTCGACCTGCTGGTGAACAACGCCAGCGCGCTGGGCGCGGAGCCTCTCGTACGACTGGACGGGCTGGGGCTCGACGGGCTCCGGACGGCGCTGGAGACGAATGTGGTGGCCGCCCTCGGGCTGGTGCAGGAGGCGCTGCCGCTGCTGCGGGAGTCGGAGGGCGCCGTGCTCAACGTCAGCTCCGACGCGGCCGTGGAGGCGTACGAGACCTGGGGCGGGTACGGGGCGTCGAAGGCGGCCCTGGATCACCTCTCCGCGGTGCTCGCCGCGGAGGAGCCCGGGGTGCGGGTGTGGGCGGTGGATCCGGGCGACATGCGGACGGATCTCTACCAGGCGGCGGTGCCGGTGGACGATCCCTCGGGGCGCCCGCTTCCGGAGGAGGTGGTGCCGGCCTTCCTGCGGATCCTGGCGGAGCGGCCCGCCAGCGGCCGGTACACGGCGTCCGCGGTGCTCGCGGGTGCGCGATGAGCGTCCTCGGCCTGCCGTCGCGGGTGCCGGACGCGCTCGTCGCCCGGGTGCCGGCCGAGCAGCGCGGCCCCGGCCTGGGCAGGGACGCGGTGCGGCTGCTCGTCACCCGGGGCACCGACGTCGCGCACCACGCCTTTTCGGAGCTGCCCGCGGTGCTGCGGGCCGGGGACCTGCTCGTGGTCAACACCTCGCGGACGCTGGCCGCCGCGGTGGACGGCAGGCTCGGGCACGCGCGCGTGGTGGTGCACTTCTCCACGCGGGGCGCGGACGGGCGGTGGGCGGTCGAGCTGCGCGATCCGGACGGGGAGGGCACCACGCGCGCGCGTGGCGGTGGTCCGGCCGGTTCGGTCGTGCGGCTGCCCGGCGGCGTACGCCTTGTATATGAGGAGCCGATGGTGGCGGGCAGTCCGCGGCTGTGGTGGGCGCGGGTGTCGGCCGACGTGCCGGAGCTGCTGCGGCGGCACGGGCGTCCCATTCGTTACTCCTATACGGAGAAGGACCAGCCGCTCTCCGCGTACCAGACGGTGTTCGCGCTGCCGTCGGCGGACGGGGCGGGCAGCGCGGAGATGCCGAGCGCGGGGCGGCCGTTCACGGCGGCGATGGTGGCGGAGCTGGTGAGCAGGGGCGTGCAGTTCGCGCCGGTCGTCCTGCACACCGGGGTGGCCTCGCAGGAGGCGCACGAGCCGCCGTATCCGGAGCTCTTCGAGGTGCCCGAGACGTCGGCGCGGCTGATCAACGCCGCGCGGGCGGCGAGCGGCCGGATCATCGCGGTCGGTACGACGGCGGTGCGGGCGGTGGAGTCGGCCGCGGGGCCGGACGGCGTGGTGCGAGCGGCGGCCGGCCGGACGGAACTGGTGGTGACCCCGGAGCGTGGCGTGCGCGTGGTGGACGGGCTGCTGACCGGGCTGCACGAGCCGGCGGCGTCGCATCTGCTGATGCTGGAGGCGGTCGCGGGACGGGCGGCGATCGAGCGGGCTTATGCGGAGGCGGTACGCCGTCTCTACCTGTGGCACGAGTTCGGCGACGTGCACCTCATCCTCCCGGAGGAGGCCCCTCACTGAGAGCGTTGCTGGGGCAACTCCTGGTGAGACCGTTACGTGACCGATGTGAGCCCGCGCATAGGACGCACATCACGTACGAGGGTCCCTAGTTGATGGGAGTTCCCTTGACGGAAGCGGGGTAGGGGGTTCCGTGGGCCATGTGCGGACCCCCTGATCCACTACCCGGGATCGTACGTCACTTCTTTGCCACAGAATTTTGCGCCCGCTAAGAATTGCTCCCGTCGCTCGGCGCCGCGGTCCTGACCACCGCGGCGTTTGTGCCGGAGAAGCAAGCAACCTGTCCCCGCCGGACCAGAGCGACCTCCGCTATTCGAAGAGGTCCATCTCGCATGTCCAAGCACATTTTTCCTGGCCATAGTCCGTCCCCGGTGACCAGGGCCCAGAAGTTCTCGATCGCCGGAGTCGCCACGCTCGGCGCCGCCGCCCTCGCCTTCTCCCTCGTGCCGGGCAGCTCCGAGGCCACCACCCAGGCCGCCGGCGACGTCTCCCCCGTCGCGTTCGCCGCGTCCGCCGGCACGCAGCAGGCGGTCCACGCCAGCGTCACCAAGCAGCAGTCCAACGCCTCGCAGCAGGCGAAGGACGCGGCCGCGAAGGCCGCCGCCGACAAGAAGGCCGCCGACGAGGCCGCCGCGAAGAAGAAGGCCGAGGACGAGCGGAAGGCGAAGGAGGCCGCCAGCCGCGCCGCCGCCCGCAAGCCCGTCTACGCCAACAACCTCGACGGCTGGATCCGCCAGTCCCTGGACATCATGAAGGCCAAGGGCATCCCCGGTTCCTACGAGGGTCTGCACCGCAACATCATCCGTGAGTCCGCGGGCAACCCGCAGGCCGTCAACGGCTGGGACATCAACGCCATCAACGGCACCCCGTCGATCGGCCTGCTCCAGGTCATCAAGCCGACGTTCGACGCGTACCACGTCGAGGGCACCTCCACGAACATCTACGACCCCGTCGCCAACATCACGGCCGCGGCCAACTACGCCGCCGACCGGTACGGCTCGATGGACAACGTGAACGGCGCCTACTGAGCCTTGATCGCCTGATCACTGGACCTCTTCAGCCGAAGATGAGGTTCTCCGGACGCCGAAGGGCGGCACCCCGCGCGGGGTGCCGCCCTTCTCGTGTGCCCGGGGGCACGCGGGTCACTTGCGCATGACCTCCGGCTCGTGGCGGCGCAGCAGGCGCGCGACCGCGACACCGCAGACGATGCCGAGCAGGAGCAGCACCGTGATGTTGATGCCCCACTGGCTCACCGAGTGCTCCCACAGCGGGTCCAGGTCGCCGGGCTTCTTCGGGTCCCACGGCGGCATCAGGTGGCCGAGGTCGAGCGTGGCGCCCGCGCCGGCGATGGCCCAGCGGGACGGCATCAGCCAGGCGAACTGCTCAAGGCCGGGCGAACCGTAGACCTGGAAGAGGACGCCGGTGAAGACGACCTGGACGATCGCGAACATGACCAGGAGCGGCATGGTCTTCTCGGCGGTCTTCACCAGCGAGGAGATGACCAGGCCGAACATCATCGAGGTGAAGCCGAGCGCGATGATCGTCAGACAGATCTCCGCGGCCGGGGGCATGATCAGGCCCTCTTCGGGCAGGTCGCGGGGGGCGAAGCCGATGCCGCAGATGATGACGCCCTGGATGGCAGTGATCACGCCGAGGACGATGACCTTGGACATCAGGTACGCGGAGCGGGAGAGGCCGGTGGCCCGTTCCCGTTCGTAGATGACCCGTTCCTTGATCAGCTCACGTACGGAGTTGGCGGCGCCGGAGAAGCACATGCCGACCGCGAGGATCAGCATGATCGTGCCGGCGTCCCCATTGAACTTGACCGGCGGTTTCGGCGGCGCGAGGCCGAAGTCGGCCGGGATCACGACGCTGACGACGCCGAGGACCGCGGGCAGGATCACCATCAGGCCCATGAAGCCCTTGTCCGAGGCGATCACGGAGACGTAGCGGCGGATCAGGGTCCACAGCTGCGAACCCCAGCCCTGCGGCTTCGGCGGCTTCACCGCCTGCGGCGGCGGCATCTGTACGGACTGCGCGGCGACGGCGTCGATGTCCGCGGCGTACATCTGGTAGTGCTGCGAGCCCTTCCAGCGGCCCGCCCAGTCGTAGTCGCGGTAGTTCTCGAAGGCGGAGAAGACGTCGGCCCAGGTGCTGTAGCCGAAGAAGTTCAGGGCTTCCTCCGGCGGACCGAAGTAGGCCACCGAACCGCCCGGCGCCATCACGAGGAGCTTGTCGCAGATCGCCAGCTCGGCGACGGAGTGCGTGACGACGAGGACCGTACGGCCGTCGTCGGCGAGGCCGCGCAGCAGCTGCATGACATCGCGGTCCATGCCCGGGTCGAGGCCGGAGGTCGGCTCGTCCAGGAAGATCAGCGACGGCTTGGTGAGCAGCTCCAGGGCCACGGAGACGCGCTTGCGCTGACCACCGGAGAGGGAGGTGACCTTCTTCTCCTTGTGGATGTCCAGCTTCAGCTCGCGCAGCACCTCGTCTATGCGGGAGTCGCGCTCGGCGTCCGTGGTGTCGGCCGGGAAGCGCAGCTTGGCCGCGTACTTCAGGGCCTTCTTGACGGTCAGCTCCTTGTGCAGGATGTCGTCCTGCGGGACCAGACCGATGCGCTGGCGCAGCTCGGCGAACTGCTTGTAGAGGTTGCGGTTGTCGTAGAGGACGTCGCCCTGGTTGGCGGGCCGGTAGCCGGTGAGCGCCTTGAGGAGGGTCGACTTGCCGGAACCCGAGGGGCCGATGACCGCGATGAGCGACTTCTCCGGGACGCCGAAGGAGACGTCCTTGAGGATCTGCTTGCCGCCGTCGACGGTGACCGTGAGGTGGCGGGCCGAGAAGGAGACGTCACCGGTGTCGACGAACTCCTCGAGCTGTCCGCCGACGAGACGGAAGGTCGAGTGGCCGACGCCGACGATGTCGTTCGGGCCGATCAGGACCGTCGAGGACTTCGCGATCGGCTGACCATTGACGTAGGTGCCGTTGTGGGATCCGAGGTCGTGGATCTCGAAGCGGCCGTCCGGCGTCGCCGTGAACTCGGCGTGGTGGCGCGAGACCTGCAGGTCGGAGACGACCAGCTCGTTCTCGAGGGCACGGCCGATGCGCATCTTGCGGCCGAGCGCCAGCTGGTGGAACGTCGTCGGGCTGCGGTCGCCGTAGACCGGCGGGGCCCCCGCAGCGCCGCCCGTCCCCGGAGTCTTCTGTGCGTACTGCTCGGCCGGCCCGCCCTGCTGCTGAGGCACAGGCGACTGGTGCTGCTGCTGGGCCTGGTGCTGGTGCTGCGGCGGCTGATGCTGTTGCGGCTGCTGCTGTTGCGGCCAGCCCTGCTGCTGCGCCTGGTACGGGGCCTGCTGCTGGGGTGCGTGCTGGGCGTGCTGGGCGTGCTGCTGGGGTGCCTGCTGATGAGGGGCTTGCTGGTGAGGGGCCTGCCCGGCCCAGCCGGGTGCCTCCTGCTGGTGCTGCTGGTGCTGCTGGGGCGCGTGCTGCGGCGTGGATACGGCGGCGGCCGCGGCGGCCGCGCCCGCGGCTCCTGCGGAGACGTTCACCAGCGGGCCGTCGGTCGCGTTGCCGAGGTGCACGGCCGAACCGGGGCCGATCTCCATCTGGTGGATCCGCTGGCCCTGCACGAAGGTGCCGTTGGTGCTGCCGTGGTCCTCGATGACCCAACTGCGCCCGCTCCAGCTGATCGTCGCGTGCCGCCAGGAGACCCTGGCGTCGTCGAGCGAGATATCCCCCTGCGGATCACGTCCGAGGGTGTACGGCCTGGACGCGTCGAGCGTCCAGGTCCTGCCATTCAATTCCAGTACGAGTTCCGGCACTCCATGCCCCACGTGAGTTGTCCCCCGAGCTAGCCCCCATCGATGGGGAGTCTAGGGATGTCGAACATCGGGAGGAACTATTTCAGGCGGAGGGCTCTGACCGAAAGTCGGGCCTTGTGAAGACTGCGTACGGGCGTGAACGGTTGCCCCGTTGACGGGGCAGATACCACCCCGGAGAGTGGTAAGAACCCATCAGTGCATACGGATCATGCTCATTGGGCGCATTTCACCCATGCCGCTCATCGCCTCTCTTAGGCCCATGAGGTGGGGGAAACGCCGGGAAGCGCATGGCACGCCTGCGACGGGTGATGGGACGGCGCACCGCGGTTCGGGGGGTCCTCATGGCAGCCGGCGAGTACAAAAGTGAAGGCCGGGGCGTGCGCTGGGGCGATGTGCTGCTCTCCGCGATCGCCTCGGTGAGTTGGGCGCTGGTCGGCATGGCGGGGGTGGCCGCGCTCGGGCTGCACCTCCTCGGCGCGGACGCGGTGGGCTCGCTCGGGCCGATGACGGCGGCCACCGTCGCGCTCGGCGCGGGTGGTTCGGTCACCCCGTCCGGGGACGTCTCGGCGTTCGGGCTCGACGGTGCCGAGGCGGTCACGACGATCGATATCGCGCCACTCGGGGTGGGCCTCGTGGGCGCCCTGCTCCTCGCCCACTTCTTCCTGCGTTCGCTGCGCGGGGCGGGGGCCGTCATCGCGCCCGCCGAACTCCTCGCGCGCGTGGGCGCGGTGCTGGCCCTCTTCCTCGCGATGCTCGCGGGGCTCGCCTGGGCCGGTCACGACCTCATCACGATCGACGGGAAGCACCTCGGCATCGACAAGGGCGTCGAGGAAGGGCTCGACCGGCTGCCGGGCGGCATCGGCGACAAGCTGCCCGGCGGGATCGGGGACGTCGGCGGACTCCTGCCCGACCGGCTCGGGGACCTGGCCGCGGCGAAGGCCTCCGTCGGGTTCACCGTGGACACCGGCGCGACCCTGCTCGGCGGGGCGCTCTGGGTGGCCGGTGTCCTGCTCGTAGCGCTGCTCGCGTCGCGACGCACTCCGCTGCCGCACCGCCTCGGCGGCGTGCACCGGGTGGTGCGGCCCGCCGCGTCCGCGCTGGTCACGGTGGTGCTGGTGGCGGTCGCGGCGGGGATCGCCGCGGCGGCGTACGCGATGGTCGGCGACGCCCACCCCAAGCGCATCGCGGGCGCCGCACTGCTGGGGGCGCCGAACGGGGTGTGGCTCGGCGTCCCCCTGGGGCTCTTCGTGCCGTGGGACGGCAGGGCGACGGGCGCCCTCACGCGGTTCCTGCCGGACCCGGTGGACGACCTCCTCACGGGCCCGTCCGACAAGGCGCTCACCCTCGGCAGGCTCGCCGAACTCGACCGCAGGGTATGGCTGTTGGGCGTCGCGGCTGCCGTGATGATGCTGTTCGCGGGGGTGCTGACGGCGGTACGGACTCCTCGGATACGGGGAGAGGGCTCCGTCATCGGCTTCGCGGCCCGGTGCGGTCTGCGGCTCGGGGTCGTGGCGGCGCTCGGGCTCGTCCTCCTCACCCGGCTGACCGAAGTCTCCGCCGACGCCTCGCTCTCCGTCCTCGGCTTCGACGCGTTCGGCGCGGGGATCGAGCTGCATGGGCGGGTGGGGCCCGCGATGCTGCTCGGGGCGGCGTGGGGGGCCGGGGCGGGTGTGTTGGGGGCGTTGCTGTCGCTCGCCACGGGGGCCGCGGGCGGCGGGACGGCGGTGCTCGCGGAACGGACCGCGGGGCGGGACCCCGGCCGGGGCTCGGGGTGGACCTCCGCGCAGCCCGGCGCGCCCGGCCAGGCACCGGCGCCGACCGGAGCCGGTCCCTACGCCCCCGGTACACCGCACCGACCACCCAACCCCGACACGAACCCCTACCTACGACCCCCCGGAGACGTCTCCGGCGCCCCCACGGTGGCAGGCCCGATAGCCCCACCCCCCACCCCCCACAACGCCCGCCCACGCCCCCGCTCGACGGACTGGCCTCCTCCACCGCCACCTCCCCCACCGCCTCCGAATCCGCGGGGGTCCCGCTGAGTGGTCGCGGGGGTGGGCGCCGCCTGGGGGCGGGGCGGGTGCGTATGGGCGAGGCAGCGGTATGGGGCGGGCGGGCGACGGGGGATCTGGGCGGACGGGCGCGAGCCCAGCGCGAGTGCGCTACGGGGAGATGGGAGCGGGGCTGCGCTACGGGGCAGACAGGTCGAGCGAGAGCCGAACGGACGGACGGGCAGCGACAAGGCGGGCGAGGGACGGGCAGGCGCACGGCCAAGCGAGAACCCAGCGGGCGAAAGCTGAGAGCCGGACAGGCGAACCAGGAGCCCGGAGAGCGGCGGGCGAACTCTGCCGGGAGCGTCTGCGGCACACTCTGCGGCGGCGTGAGCGGCTGCCTGAGGCTGGCTTCCTCCCGCGTCCGCCGTGTGCGGGCAAGCCAGGAGCCCAATAGGCGAGAACCAAGAGCCCGGCGGGCGAAAGACGGCCAGACAGGCGAGAGACGGACGGCCAAGCAGAAACCCGGCGGGCGAAAGCCGAGAGCCGGATCGGCGAGCGGGGAGGCCGGCGCGCGCGACCGAGGAGCCAGAGAGGCGAGAGCCAGGAGCCGGGCGGCGTGAACCGGAGGGGGCAGGTGAGAGCCGGGAGCCTGGGGAGCGAAGCCGGAGAGCTAGGCGAGCGAGGCCGGCGAGCACGGCCAGCGCGGCCGACGAGCACAGCGGGTGAGGCCCAGCAGCACGGCCCGTCAGGCCCGGGACCTCGGCGAGTGAGGGCCAGGTTGTGGGGAGGGGGGCGTCGTGAAGTGGTGCGAGGGGGTGAGCTGCGGGTGGGGTGTCCGGTACGCGGACCGGGGCCGCGGCCGTGCCGGGAGGGCGGATACCGTAGGGATCACCATGAGTGCTTCGCAGCCCCCTCAGCCCGCCGACATCCCGACGCTCCTCGTCAAGATCTTCGGCAAGGACCGCCCCGGTATCACCGCCGGTCTCTTCGACACCCTCGCCGCCTACTCCGTCGACGTCGTCGACATCGAGCAGGTCGTCACCCGCGGCCGGATCGTGCTGTGCGCGCTCGTGACCGAGCCGCCCGCCGGCCTGGAGGGCGACCTGCGCGCCACCGTCCACAGCTGGGCGGAGTCCATGAAGATGCAGGCCGAGATCATCTCGGGCATCGGCGACAACCGGCCGCGAGGTCTCGGGCGTTCGCTGGTGACCGTCCTCGGCCACCCCCTGACCTCGGAGTCGACTGCCGCCATCGCCGCCCGTATAACGGCCACCGGCGGCAACATCGACCGCATCTTCCGGCTCGCCAAGTACCCGGTCACCGCCGTGGAGTTCGCGGTCTCCGGCACCGAGACCGAGACGCTGCGCACCGCCCTGGCCGTGGAGGCATCGAAGCTCGGCGTCGACGTCGCGGTCGTCGCGGCGGGCCTGCACCGCCGCGCCCAGCGGCTGGTCGTCATGGACGTCGACTCGACGCTCATCCAGGACGAGGTCATCGAGCTCTTCGCCGCGCACGCCGGCTGCGAGGCCGAGGTCGCCGGGGTGACCGCGGCCGCGATGCGCGGCGAGCTGGACTTCGAGCAGTCGCTGCACGCCCGCGTGAAGCTGCTCGCCGGGCTCGACGCGTCGGTCGTCGACAAGGTCCGCTCCGAGGTACGGCTCACGCCGGGCGCCCGCACCCTCATCCGCACCCTGAAGCGGCTCGGCTACCAAGTGGGCGTCGTCTCGGGCGGGTTCACCCAGGTCACCGATGATCTGAAGGAACGTCTCGGCCTCGACTTCGCCCAGGCCAACACCCTGGAGATCGTCGACGGCAAGCTCACCGGCAAGGTGACCGGGGAGATCGTCGACCGCGCGGGCAAGGCACGGCTGCTGGGCCGGTTCGCCACCGAGGCGGGGGTCCCCCTGGAGCAGACCGTCGCGATCGGCGACGGCGCGAACGACCTGGACATGCTGAACGCGGCGGGGCTCGGTGTCGCCTTCAACGCCAAGCCCGTGGTCCGCGAGGCCGCGCACACCGCGGTGAACGTCCCCTTCCTCGACACCGTCCTCTACCTCCTCGGCATCACCCGCGAAGAGGTCGAGGCGGCGGACATGCACCTGGACTGAGCCCGCCGCACCCGGCGCACACGTCGAGGGGCCCGGCACCACCGCGGTGCCGGGCCCCTGCACGATGGGTGGGGAGCCGGGCTACTCGGAGGGTGCCCAGTAGTCGACGAGGGTGGCCACGCCGGGCTCGAGCGCCTTCCACGAGCCGGAGTACGTCAGGACGGCGAAGGCCGCGGTCGGGAAGCCCCGGCGGCTCAGCCGATCTCTGGCGTCGCCCTCGAAGCTCCCGGCGAGGACGTCCGTCAGGCCCTGGACCCCGGGGTTGTGACCGATGAGGACGAGGTTCTGCACGTCGTCCGGGGTCTCGTTGAGCACGGCGATCAGTTCACCCGGAGAGGCCTCGTACAGCCGCTCCTCGTAGACGGTCTTCGGGCGCTGCGGCAGCTCTTGGACGGCGAGCTTCCAGGTCTCGCGGGTCCGGGTCGCCGTCGAGCAGAGGGCTTGGTCGAAGGGGATGCCGCTGTCGGCCAGCTTGCGTCCGGCGACGGGGGCGTCCCGGCGGCCTCGCTCGGCGAGCGGCCGCTCGTGGTCGGAAACCTGCGGCCAGTCGGCCTTCGCATGCCGGAAGAGGACAATCCTGCGGGGTTCTGCGACGCTCATGCGTCCCAGCTTCGCATGAAAGGCGGCACGGGGCGCAGGGAGTTGGTGCGCTCTGCCGACAGGAGTGACGGCTTGGGTGCCGAGGGGCTCACGAGGCCGTGCGCAGGAGCATCGTCTGTATGCGCTCCCAGAGGTTCGTCACGAGCGGTTCGCCGGCGGCGGCGTGTGCGTCCACGGGGTTCAGGATGAGCAGGAGCAGGGCCGCGAAGGCGATGGCGGGCAGGGCGATGGCCCACCACGGGAGCTGGATCTCCACGCTGCCCGACTCCGCCGGGTCGCGTCGGGTGTGCGGTCGGGCCGACATGCCGCCTCCGTGGTCTTCGAGTGGTCCGTGCCGCGTCTTCGCGGCCACATCTCGAAGTTAGGCGATCGGCGCCCCTCAACCCATCCGGAGATCCACCCACTTGACCCTGACACTGACCCCCTAGGGGATGGGGGTGCTAGCCCCACCACGCGAACCCGGATCGAACGGGTTTCAGGTCACCGTAGAGCGCGGGCGTCAGGTCACGGTGAGGCGATGGAGGCGATGATGCCGATGATCACGGTGATGGCCAGCATCGCGCCGAGCACGACGAGCAGCTTCTTCTGGCCGTTCTGGGGGTTCGGGTCGAGGACGGGCATACGGCCAGTCTCGCACCCTTTGCCCGCCCCCCTGCCGCCGGGGTCGAACCAGGTCGAACCCTCCGGCGGCCCCCGTCCGTCCGCGCCCGTCCGCTGCGTCCGCCCGCCGCGTCAGGCCGCCTGCGCCTTGGCCGCCACCTCGTCCTCGACCGTGCGGTCGCGGCCCGCCAGGGTGCCGATGACGATCTGCGGCACCATCAGGCCCGCCATGAGCGCGATCGGCAGGCCCCAGCCGCCGCTGTGCTGGTAGAGCACGCCCACCAGGAGGGGCCCCGGGATCGAGATCAGGTAGCCGGTGCTCTGCGCGAAGGCCGACAGCTTGGCCACCCCCACGCTGCTCTTGGCCCGCATGCCGACCATCGTCAGGGCGAGCGGGAAGGCGCAGTTGGAGATGCCGAGGAGCAGCGCCCAGGCCCAGGCGCCGCCGGCGGGGGCGAGGTAGAGGCCCGCGTAGCCGGCGAGGCCGCAGGCGCCGAGGAAGATCACTACGGGGCCCTGGTTGGGCAGGCGCGTGGCGACCCGGGGGATGACGAACGCGAGGGGCACACCCATGGCCATGGTGACGGCGAGCAGCACGCCCGCCTCGGAGGCGGGGACGCCGGCGTCGCGGAAGATCTGCGGCATCCAGCCCATCGTGACGTAGGCGGCGGTCGCCTGGAGGCCGAAGAAGACGGCGAGCGCCCAGGCGGTGCGGCTGTGGGTGATGCGCAGGCCGGCGTCCTCCTGCCGCACGGTGGGGCTGATGTGCTCCGGGGCGGCGTCGGAGACCGGCCCCCGCTCACGGACGAGCGGGATCCAGGGCACGACGGCGACGACGGCGAGGATCGCCCAGACGGCGAGTCCGGTCTGCCAGCGGCCGCCCAGCGCGTCGGTCATGGGGACCGTGAGGGCGGCGGCGAGCGAGGTGCCGAGTGCGAGCGCCATCGAGTACAGGCCGGTCATCGAGCCGACCCGGTCGGGGAACCAGCGCTTGACGATGACGGGCATCAGGACGTTGCTGACCGCGATGCCCATGAGGGCGAGCGCGGTGGCGGCGAGGAAGCCCGCGGTCCCGCCGATGAAGGGCCGGATGACCAGGCCCGCCGCGATGGCGGCCATGCCGACGCAGACGACGGCGCTCGGACCGAAGCGCCGGGCGAAGCGGGGTGCCATCACGCCGAAGATCGCGAAGCAGAGCGGCGGTACGGAGGTGAGCAGTCCGGCGAGGGTGCCGCTCATGCCGAGGCCGTCGCGGACCTCTTCGAGGAGGGCGCCCAGGCTGGTGATGGCCGGGCGCAGGTTCATGGCGGCGAGGACGATGCCGACGATGACGAGGCGCGTCGCCCACGCGCGCGTGGGGGGCTGTTTCGCCGCGCTGCGGGTGGGTGCGGGGGATGTCGCCGTCGGGGTCATGGTGCCGGTTTCCTCACTAGCCATGGGTCCATCATAGAATCATGGGATGATTGGCTGTCCAATCAGAACGTGTCACACGTCGGCCCGCCCCGCACGAAGGAACGTCATGCCGCTGACCACTCCTCGCCGTTCGGCACTCTCCGAACAGGTCATCTCCGAGCTGCGCACCCAGATCTCCTCGGGCGAGTGGCCGGTCGGCTCCCGCATCCCCACCGAGCCGGAGCTGGTGGAGCAGCTCGGCGTGGCCAGGAACACGGTCCGGGAGGCCGTGCGCGCCCTCGCGCACAACGGGCTGCTCGACATCCGGCAGGGCTCGGGCACGTACGTGGTGGCGACGAGCGAGCTCGCGGGCGTGATGCAGCGCAGGTTCGCCGACGCGGATCCCCGGCACATCGCCGAGCTGCGCAGCACCCTGGAGTCGAGCGCCGCAAGGCTCGCCGCGGAGCGCCGCGGCGAGCGCGATCTGAAGCAGCTCGACGCCCTGCTCGCGCGCCGCGAGGAGGTCTGGGCGTCGGGGGACGCAGAGGCGTTCGTGACGGCCGACGCGACGTTCCACATGGCCGTGGTCGCCGCGTCGCACAACGACGTCATGACGGCGCTCTACGCGGACCTCGGCGAGGTCCTGCGGGACTGGCTGCGCGAGGACATCGGCGAGGAGCTGACCCCGGAGTCCCACATGGACCACGCCCGGCTCGTCGAGGCCATCCGGGCGGGCGACGCGGAGGCCGCCGCCACGGAGGCGGCCGGCTATCCCTTCATGTGCCGCCCGGAGCGGTTCACTTCTGGTGGCTGACCCAGACCGAGCGGACCTCTTTCCAGCACCGGGCGGTCAGCCGGACCGTCATCGCGGGTCCCGCCGCCACGGGGCGGGAGTCGCTGTCGATGTCCCACCACCGGTCGCACTCCACGTGCAGACGGACCCGGTCGGTCTCGGGGTAGGGGTTGTGGCAGTACACGACGACGGAGGTCCCGGCCACGCCGGTACGGCACTCCGAGCCGAAGGGCCGGGGCTTCTTCTCGGCCGCCACGCGCGCGTGGGCCGATCCCTGTGGCGCGGCGCTCGGCGCGGCGGCCACCAGGGCGAGGGCCACGAGCACCGCACCGACTGGACGCACACTCCAGAGTGCCCGCCACTCCCCCGCCACCGCCCGGCCCGAGAGCCGAACGGGTGAGGCCCCGCCTCCCGCGCAGCGCGGGGGACGGGGCCTCGAAGACGTACTCGCGTACGGGTGGGTGCCGTCAGGCGCCCATCATGTGCACGCCGCCGTCGACGTGGATGATCTCGCCGGTGGTCTTCGGGAAGAAGTCCGAGAGCAGCGCGACGATGCCGCGGCCCGCGGGCTCCGGGTCACCCATGTCCCACGACAGCGGGGAGCGGGTGTTCCAGACGTCCGCGAGCTCGCCGAAGCCCGGGATGGACTTGGCGGCCATGGAGCCGAGCGGACCCGCCGAGATCAGGTTGCAGCGGACGTTCTCCTTGCCCAGGTCACGGGCGAGGTAGCGGCTGGTGGCCTCGAGCGCGGCCTTGGCCGGGCCCATCCAGTCGTACTTGGGCCAGGCGTACTGCGCGTCGAAGGTGAGGCCGACGACCGAGGCGCCGTCCTCGAACAGCGGGCGGCAGGCCATGGTGAGCGACTTCAGCGAGAACGCCGAGACGTGCATCGCCGTGGAGACGTCCTCGAAGGTGGCCTCCAGGAAGTTGAAGGCGCCCTGCGGCGCGAAGCCGATGGAGTGCACGATGCCGTCGAGGCCGCCGAGCTCCTCCTTCACGACGCCCGCGAGGCGGTCCAGGTGCTCCTGGTTGGTCACGTCGAGCTCGATGACCTTGGCGGGCTTGGGGAGCTTCTTGGCGATGCGCTCGGTGAGGGTGGGCCGCGGGAACGCGGTGAGGATGACCTCGGCGCCCTGCTCCTGGGCGACCTTGGCCGCGTGGAAGGCGATGGAGGCCTCCGTCAGCACACCGGTGACGAGGATGCGCTTGCCGTCGAGAATTCCGCTCATGTGATCAGTGACCCATGCCCAATCCGCCGTCAACGGGGATGACGGCTCCAGTGATGTACGAGGCGTCGTCGGACGCGAGGAACTTGACCGCGGCGGCGATCTCGTCGGGCTGCGCGTAACGGCCGAGCGGCACCTGCGAGACGATGCTCTCGCGCTGCTCGTCCGTCAGCACCTTGGTCATGTCGGTGTCGACGAAACCGGGCGCGACGACGTTGAAGGTGAGGTTGCGCGACCCCAGCTCGCGGGCGAGGGAGCGCGCGAAGCCGATCAGGCCCGCCTTCGAGGCGGAGTAGTTGGCCTGGCCGGCGCCGCCCGCGAGGCCGACGACCGAGGAGATGAGGACGACGCGGCCCTTCTTGGCGCGCAGCATGCCGCGGTTGGCGCGCTTGACGACGCGGAAGGTGCCGGTGAGGTTGGTGTCGAGGACGGACGTGAAGTCCTCCTCGCTCATGCGCATCAGGAGCTGGTCCTTGGTGATGCCCGCGTTGGCGACCAGGACCTCGACGTTCCCGTGCTTCTCCTCGATCTCCTTGTAGGCCTGCTCCACCTGCTCCGCGTCGGTGATGTCGCACTTGACGGCGAGGACACCGGCGTCGGTGAGGGCCTGCGGCGGCTCACCCGAGCGGTAGGTGATCGCGACCTTGTCGCCGGCGTCGGCGAAGGCGCGGGCGATGGCGAGGCCGATGCCCCGGTTTCCTCCGGTGACGAGAACCGAGCGGCTCAACGGATCACCCTTTCGATAGCTGTCTGGTACCTCGAAAACCTATCGGTACCTTCTGCGATACGGAGAATCGGCGACCGACAGTGGCGTGCGGGCCCCGCTGTCGGATCCCTACAGAAAGCTCTGGCCACCGGGGTGCGCGGCGCGACATGATCGGACCGACCGGTGCCGACAGCAGGGAGACATCCGTGCCTCATTCCATCGATGAAGCCTTCACGGCGCTGCCGCTGCGGGCTCTCGCCGACGCCGCGCTCGCCCGCGCGCGGGCGCTCGGCGCGGACCACGCGGACTTCCGCCTGGAGCGGGTCCGCAGCGCCTCCTGGCAGCTGCGGGACGCCAGGCCGGCGGGCACGTCCGACGCCACGGACCTGGGGTACGCGGTCCGGGTGGTGCACGGCGGCACCTGGGGTTTCGCCTCGGGGGTCGACAAGACCATGGACGCGGCGGCGAAGGTGGCCTCCCGGGCGGTGGCGATGGCGAAGCTGTCCGCGCAGGTCATCAAGGCCGCCGGGTCGGACGAGCGGGTGGAGCTCGCGGACGAGCCGGTGCACGCGGACCGCACCTGGGTCTCCTCGTACGAGATCGATCCGTTCTCCGTGCCGGACGAGGAGAAGGCGGGGCTGCTCGCCGAGTGGAGCGCGCGGCTGCTCGCCGCGGACGGCGTCGCGCACGTGGACGCCTCGCTGCTCACCGTGCACGAGAACAAGTTCTACGCGGACACGGCGGGCACGGTGACCACGCAGCAGCGGGTGCGGCTGCACCCGCAGCTGACCGCGGTGGCCGTCGACGAGTCCAGCGGCGAGTTCGACTCGATGCGCACGATCGCGCCGCCGGTCGGCCGCGGCTGGGAGTACCTCACCGGGACCGGCTGGGACTGGGAGGGCGAACTCTCGCGGATTCCCGAGCAGTTGGCCGAGAAGATGCGGGCGCCGAGCGTCCGGGCGGGCTCGTACGACCTCGTCGTCGACCCCTCCAACCTCTGGCTGACCATCCACGAGTCGATCGGCCACGCCACCGAGCTCGACCGTGCGCTCGGCTACGAGGCGGCGTACGCGGGGACGTCCTTCGCCACCTTCGACCAGCTCGGTGAGCTCGCGTACGGCTCGTCGCTGATGAACGTGACGGGCGACCGCACCGCCGAGCACGGACTTGCGACCATCGGCTATGACGACGAAGGCGTGGCCGCCCAGTCCTGGGACCTGGTCAAGGACGGCACGCTCGTCGGCTACCAGCTGGACCGGCGCATCGCGAGGCTCACCGGCTTCGAGCGCTCCAACGGCTGCGCGTACGCGGACTCCCCCGGCCACGTACCGGTGCAGCGCATGGCGAACGTGTCGCTCCAGCCGGACCCCGCCGGTCTTTCCACGGAGGACCTCATCGCGGGCGTCGACCGCGGCATCTACGTGGTCGGGGACCGCTCGTGGTCCATCGACATGCAGCGGTACAACTTCCAGTTCACCGGGCAGCGCTTCTACAAGATCGAGAACGGGCGTCTCGCCGGGCAGCTGCGCGACGTCGCCTATCAGGCGACCACCACCGACTTCTGGGGGTCGATGGCGGCCGTCGGCGGTCCGCAGACGTATGTCCTCGGCGGTGCCTTCAACTGTGGCAAGGCCCAGCCCGGCCAGACCGCCTCCGTCTCGCACGGCTGCCCGTCCGCCCTGTTCCGGGGCGTGAACATTCTGAACACCACGCAGGAGGCCGGTCGATGAGCCCGTCGATTCGCATGTCCAAGCCGCACGAGATCGTCGAGCGCGCCCTGGAGCTGTCCACCGCCGACGGCTGCGTCGTGATCGCCGACGAGGAGTCGACGGCCAACCTGCGCTGGGCGGGCAACGCGCTGACCACCAACGGCGTCACCCGCGGCCGTACCCTCACCGTCATCGCGACCGTCGACGGCAAGGAGGGCACCGCCTCCGGTGTCGTGACGCGCTCGGCCGTGACCGCCGACGACCTGGAGCCGCTGGTACGGGCCGCCGAGCAGGCCGCGCGCGGCGCGGGCCCCGCCGAGGACGCGCAGCCGCTGGTGACCGGCACCGCCGCCTCCCCCGGCTTCACCGAGGGGCCCGAGGAGACCTCGTCGGAGGTCTTCGCCCGGTTCGCGCCGGCGCTCGGCGAGGCCTTCGCGCGGGCCCGGGCGGGCGGCCGCGAGCTGTACGGCTTCGCCAACCACGAGTTCGTGACCAGCTACGTCGGTACGTCGACGGGGCTCAGGCTCCGCCACGACCAGCCCAACGGCACGCTCGAACTCAACGCCAAGTCACCGGACCGCACCCGGTCGGCGTGGGCGGGGCGGGCCACCCGCGACTTCACGGACGTCGACCCGGCCGCGCTCGACGCGGAGCTCGAAGAGCGCCTCGGGTGGGCGCGGCGCCGGATCGACCTGCCCGCCGGGCGGTACGAGACGCTGCTGCCGCCGACCGCCGTCGCGGACCTGCTGATCTACCAGATCTGGTCGTCCTCGGCGCGCGACGCCGCCGAGGGCCGCACGGTGTTCTCCAAGCCGGGCGGCGCCACACGGCTCGGCGAGCGGATCGCCGACCTGCCGCTGACGCTGCGCAGCGACCCGCACGAGCCGGGCCTGGAATCGGCGCCGTTCGTGCTCGCGCACGCCTCGGGCGGCGACGCGTCCGTCTTCGACAACGGCCTTCCGCTGACCGCCACCGAGTGGATCCGCGCCGGTGAGCTGGCTCACCTCACCACCAGTCGGCACAGCGCGGAGCTGACCGGGCTGCCGGTGACGCCGGCCATCGACAACCTCGTCCTGGACGGCGGCGGCGACCGCTCCCTGGCCGAGATGGTCGCGGCCACCGAGCGCGGACTGCTGCTGACCTGCCTCTGGTACATCCGCGAGGTGGACCCGGCGACGCTGCTGCTCACCGGCCTGACCAGGGACGGCGTCTACCTCGTCGAGAACGGCGAGGTGGTGGGCGAGGTGAACAACTTCCGGTTCAACGAGTCGCCCGTCGACCTGCTCGGCCGGGCCGTCGAGGCGGGCCGTACGGAGAGGACGCTGCCGCGCGAGTGGGGCGACTACTTCACCCGGGCCGCCATGCCCGCGCTGCGCGTCCCCGATTTCAACATGAGTTCGGTCAGCCAGGGCGTATAACCTCGGACCCTGCACGTACGTGCACTGTGTAGGCACACCCAAGGAGACACGAGACCGTGACGGACATCGTCGACGAGCTGAAGTGGCGGGGACTTTTCTCCCTGTCCACCGATGAAGACGCACTGCGCAAGGCGCTCGCGGACGGTCCCGTCACGTTCTATTGCGGCTTCGACCCGACCGCGGCGAGCCTGCACGTCGGGCATCTGGTGCAGGTCCTCACCGTCCGCCGGCTCCAGCAGGCGGGCCACCGTCCGCTGGCGCTGGTCGGCGGGGCCACCGGCCAGATCGGTGACCCGCGGCCGACGGCCGAGCGCACCCTGAACGATCCGGAGACGGTCGCCAAGTGGGTGGCCCGGCTGCGTTCGCAGATCGAGCCGTTCCTCTCCTTCGAGGGCGAGAACGCCGCGACGATGGTCAACAACCTCGACTGGACCGCGGGCCTGTCCGCGATCGAGTTCCTGCGGGACATCGGCAAGCACTTCCGCGTCAACAAGATGCTCACGAAGGACTCCGTGGCCCGGCGCCTCGAGTCCCAGGAGGGCATCTCCTACACGGAGTTCAGCTACCAGCTCCTGCAGGGCATGGACTTCCTGGAGCTCTACCGCAGGTACGGCTGCACGCTCCAGCAGGGCGGCTCCGACCAGTGGGGCAACCTCACGGCCGGCATCGACCTGATCCACCGCCTGGAGCCGGACGCCACGGTCCACGCCCTGGCGACGCCGCTGATGGTCAAGGCGGACGGCACCAAGTTCGGCAAGACCGAGGGCGGCGCCGTCTGGCTCGACCCGGAGATGACGACGCCGTACGCGTTCTACCAGTTCTGGCTGAACGTGGACGACCGGGACATCTCGACGTACATGCGGATCCTGTCCTTCAAGTCCCGCGAGGAGCTGGAGGAGATCGAGAAGCAGACCGAGGAGCGCCCACAGGCCCGCGCCGCGCAGCGCGCGCTCGCCGAGGAGCTGACCACGCTGGTGCACGGCGCGGAGCAGTGCGCCGCGGTCATCGCCGCGTCGAAGGCCCTGTTCGGCCAGGGGGACCTCGCCGATCTCGACGAGGCGACGCTGGCCGCGGCCCTCTCCGAGCTGCCGCGCGTCGAGGTCGCCGAGCTGGGCCCGGTCGTGGACCTGTTCGCCGAGGTCGGCCTGGTGGCGAGCAAGTCCGCCGCCCGGCGCACGGTCAAGGAGGGCGGCGCCTACGTGAACAACGTGAAGGTCGCCGCCGAGGACGCCGTCCCCGACCGCGCGGAGCTGCTGCACGGCCGGTGGCTGGTGCTGCGCCGCGGCAAGAAGAACCTGGCCGCGGTCGAGGTCACGGCGGGCTGACCCGCGGCGCCCCGCGCGCATGCCGGGAGGGCCGGTCCGTCGTGGACCGGCCCTCCCGGTACGGCTAGGCCGTTCGTCTGTTGCCCCGGATCATCTTGTACGCCGCGTCGCCCAGGCCGACCACGACGACCGCGGCCACCAGTTGCAGCGCGTGGCGGCCCCAGTCGATGCCCTTGGTCTCGTTGATGCCGAACTGCGTGGCGAGCCAGTTGCCCAGCACGGCTCCGATGATTCCGAACACCGTGGTCAGCCAGAGCGGACTGTGCTGCTTACCGGGCAGGATCGCCTTGGCAATCAGCCCCAGCACGAATCCCACGATGATCGCCCACAACCAGCCCATAGCTGCCTCCTCGTAGCTCTCCATGAGCGTTACGGATCAGTCTCGTCCCGTCCGCCATACGGCGCATGTCGGGCACCCCCATACGTGGTCCGGCGCAGGAAGGGCACCGCGACGAGGCCTGCCCCGGTCTCGTGGGTGGCGCAGCCGCGGCGTAACGTTGAGCTGGTCGGACCGGGGCAGTCGTCAGGGAGAGTCCGGCACAGCGGACAGGGCGGTGGAATGTGATGCGGAAGCAGAGCAGCGGCCAGGTCTTCCGGATCACGGGGGCGCGGCAGGGGCTTGCGGAGGACGTCCGGGGCAGACAGCGCCGGTATGTGATCTCCATGTCGGTCCGCACCGTCTCGGTCGTGGCCGCCGCGGTGCTGTGGAACGTCGAACGGCACGTCGCGCTCGTCGCTCTGGTGCTCGGGATCCTCCTGCCGTACGTCTCGGTCGTGATCGCCAACGCCGGCCGGGAGACCGCTCCGTCGCTGCCGTCGACGTTCGTGCCCACTCCTTCTCGGCCAATGCTGGCGCCGCCCGCCGCGGCCGCCACCGCGGAATCCGTCCCGGAAGATCCCCTGGGGCGTGCGTACGACCAGCGGTGGGACGCGGCGCGCGAGAAAAGCTGACCGTCGACGTTGCGCCAAGCTCAAGAAAAGCTCAGATCAATCATGTAGTTCCGGTGCCGGTCACCGGGTCCTCCGTGACATACTTCGTACGCGCTCCGCATCCCCCGTCGGAGCGACAGACCGACGCCGGGCAGCTCCCCCCGTGGCTGCTCGGCGTCGCCTTGTTGTGAACGGTTTTGGACGCGACGGTGAGTGACGACATTCCGATCTGTTCCGCCAAGGGCTGCCGCGTCGACGCGGTCTGGGTGCTCGCCTGGAACAACCCCAAGATCCATGCCCCGGAGCGGCGCAAGACGTGGCTCGCGTGTGCGGAGCACCGCGAGCACCTCTCCCAGTTCCTCGGTGTGCGCGGCATGTTGAAGGATGTCGTGCCGCTGGCCGAGTGGCAGGCGCGCGAGTCCGGATCGGGCCCCGGCGAGGGCTAGCCCCCGATCGCCGACATCGGGCGCTCCGGCTGCAGGAACGACGGGTCGTCCAGGCCGGATCCGGCCTTCTTGCCCCACATGGCGAGCTTCCAGATGCGGGCGATGGCCTCGTCCGAGCCGTCCGTGCTGTCCTCGGGGGCCGCGCGCAGCGCCCCGCGCAGGTCGGTCTCCTCGGTGGCGAACAGGCAGGTCCGCACCTGGCCGTCGGCGGTCAGCCGGGTCCGGTCGCAGGCCGAGCAGAACGGGCGGGTGACGGAGGCGATGACGCCGACGCGGTGCGGCCCGCCGTCGACGATCCAGCGCTCCGCGGGCGCCGAGCCGCGCTCCCCCGAGCCTTCCTCGGTGAGTTCGAAGCGGGTGCGCAGCGATTGCAGGATGTCACCTGCGGTGATCATGCCGTCGCGCTTCCAGCCGTGCTGGGCGTCGAGCGGCATCTGCTCGATGAAGCGCAGCTCGTAGTCGTTCTCGACGGCCCAGGCGAGGAGGTCGGGGGCCTCGTCGTCATTGAGCCCCGGCATCAGGACGGTGTTGACCTTGACCGGGGTGAGGCCGGCGTCGCGGGCAGCTTCGAGGCCCTCGATGACGTCCTTGTGGCGGTCACGGCGGGTGAGTGTCTTGAAGACGTCGGGGCGCAGGGTGTCCAGGGAGACGTTGACCCGGTCGAGGCCGGCGGCCTTGAGGGCCGCGGCGGTGCGCTTGAGGCCGATGCCGTTGGTCGTCAGGGACATCTTGGGGCGGGGCTCCAGCCGGGCGCAGCGCTCGACGATGCCGACGAGTCCGGGGCGCAGGAGCGGCTCGCCGCCGGTGAAGCGGACCTCGGTGATGCCGAGCTGCGTGACGGCGATGCGCACGAGGCGGACGATCTCGTCGTCGGTGAGCAGGTCGGGCTTTGCCAGCCACTGCAGGCCTTCTTCCGGCATGCAGTACGTGCAGCGCAGATTGCAGCGATCGGTCAGTGATACGCGCAGGTCAGTGGCTACACGGCCATACGTGTCGATGAGCACTGCGGCCCCTCCCCGGCGGTTGGTGCTGATGTTCCGACTGCTTTCGACCTTACGCCAGACCTCTGACAACGCCATGGGCCATTTGCCACGAGGAACGGTGCGGCCGCGTCGTAGGACTCTACGACGCGGCTGCTACAACCGTGTGAACAATGGCCCGATCAGTGGGCTCCGACGCCGGTGAGGGACTTCACCTCGAGCTCGGCGTACTTGCCCTTGTCGGGCTCTTCCTTGGAGAGGAGCGAGCCGAGCCAGCCGAGCAGGAAGCCCAGCGGGATGGAGATCAGGCCCGGGTTCTCCAGCGGGAAGAAGTCGAAGTTCGCGTCGGGGAACATCGAGCTCGGCTTGCCGGAGACGACCGGCGAGAACAGCACCAGGCCGACCGCGGCGACCAGGCCCCCGTAGATGGACCAGAGCGCGCCCTGCGTGGTGAACCTCTTCCAGAACAGGCTGTAGAGGATCGTCGGCAGGTTGGCCGATGCGGCGACCGCGAAGGCGAGGGCGACCAGACCCGCGACGTTCAGGTCGCGGGCGAGGGCGCCGAGGGCGATGGAGACGACGCCGATGAAGACGGTCGCCCAGCGGGCGGCCTTCATCTCCTCCTTCTCGGTGGCCTTGCCCTTGCGGATGACGTTGGCGTAGATGTCGTGCGCGAACGAGGACGACGAGGCGAGGGTCAGCCCCGCGACGACCGCGAGGATCGTGGCGAAGGCGACCGCGGAGATCACCGCGAGCAGGATCGCGCCGCCGGTGGAGTCGCCACCGCCGCCGATCTCCATGGCGGTGAGCGGTGCCGCCGTGTTGCCGGCCTTGTTCGAGGCGATGATCTCGCCTGGCTTGAGCAGGGCGGCGGCGCCGAAGCCGAGGACGATCGTCATCAGGTAGAAGGCGCCGATGATGCCGATCGCCCAGTTCACGGACTTACGGGCGGCCTTGGCGGTGGGCACCGTGTAGAAGCGGATCAGGATGTGCGGCAGCCCCGCGGTGCCCAGGACGAGGGCGATGCCGAGCGAGATGAAGTCCAGCTTGGAGGTGCCGGAGGCGCCGTACTTGAGGCCGGGCTCCAGGAACTTCGAGCCGTGGCCGCTGTTGGAGGCGGCGGTGCCGAGCAGGTCGGAGACGTTGAAGTGGAACTTCAGGAGGATCAGGAAGGTGATGAGGATGGTGCCCGTGATGAGCAGGACGGCCTTCACCATCTGCACCCAGGTGGTGCCCTTCATGCCGCCGATGGTGACGTAGACGATCATCAGGACGCCGACGAGGGCGACGATGAGGATCTTGCCCGCGTCGCTGGTGATGCCGAGCAGCAGGGAGACCAGGACGCCCGCGCCGGCCATCTGCGCGAGCAGGTAGAAGATGGAGACGACGATGGTGGAGGTGCCCGCGGCGGTGCGGACCGGGCGCTGGCGCATGCGGTAGGCGAGGACGTCGCCCATCGTGTAGCGGCCGGAGTTGCGCAGCGGTTCGGCGACCAGGAGGAGCGCCACGAGCCAGGCGACCAGGAAGCCGATGGAGTAGAGGAAGCCGTCGTATCCGAAGAGGGCGATGGCGCCGGCGATGCCGAGGAAGGACGCGGCGGACATGTAGTCGCCGGAGATCGCCAGGCCGTTCTGGAAGCCGGTGAACTGGCGGCCGCCCGCGTAGAAGTCGGCGGCGCTCTTGGTCTGCCGGCCGGCCCAGACGGTGATGCAGAGGGTCGCGACGACGAAGGCCGCGAAGAGGCTGATGATCAGCGTCCGGTGCTCGGATGCGTCGGACGCCGCCGCCAGTTCGATGACGGCGGGGTGCGCGGGGCTCATGCGTCGCCCTCCTGGCGGGTCTGCGGACGGGTCTGGCGGGTCTCCATGGCGGCCTTGATCGCCTCGGACTTGGGGTCGAGCTGCGCCGCGGCGTGGCGCGAGTAGAACCAGGCGATGAGGAACGTGGTCAGGAACTGCCCGAGGCCGAGGACCAGGGCGACGTTGATGTTGCCGAAAAGCTGGGTGCCCATGAAGTCGCCCGCGTAGTTGGAGAGCAGGACGTACACGAGGTACCAGGCGATGAAGGCGATGGTGAGCGGGAAGGCGAACGAGCGGTGCGAGCGGCGCAGTTCACCGAAGTCCGCGCTCTCCTGCACCTGGATGAACTCCTCCGTGGAGGGCGCGTGGGGAGCGGGTTCTTTTCCTGCGCCACCCTTCGAAGGGGGCGGTGCGTCGGTGGCCACGGAGTCTCCTCGTGGTGCGGGTGGGGTGGGGACGGACAGTTGTTCCATGGGTTCTTGGGCCTCGCATCCGAAAGTGACGCGGATCACGTGAGCCACGGATGGCGATGCTAAGGCCACGGGACGTGATCCGACAGGGGGTTGATGTTGCTTCCGTTCTCTGCTCAACGTCCCGGCGGGGCGGGCGACGTGGGCGAACTCCCCTGTTTCTTCGGCAAGTCATTGATGGCCTGGGAGTTTCCGGGTTAGCTTCACCCTGAACCACCCGTCATGTACCTGCCCGAGCACCAGTCGTGTTCGGGCAGTTCCGTATGCGATTCCGTGTGCGGTTCCCGTCTCCGGATGATGTGGAGATCCCATGGCTCATCTGCGTTCCAGACGTCGTATGGCGCTCACCGTGCCGCTCGGCCTCGCCCTCGCCGCCTCGGTCGGCTTCGTGCCCGGCGCCGCCACCGCGGCCCCCGGCCGGTCGCCCGCCCCGGTGTCCGTGCAGACCGCGGAGGACGCCCCCGTCTTCGCGTACGTCGTCAACACCCGTACGGACCGCAAGACGATCGCGTACGTCAAGAAGGCGATAGCCAGGGCCGGCGGCTCCGTCGTCGTCACGCACGAGAAGATCGGCGTCATCGTCGTGCACTCGGCGGATCCGGAGTTCGGCGCGCGGATACGGGACGTCCGCGGGGTGCACTCCGCGGGCGCGACCCACACGACGCCGCTGAAGGCGGCGGGCACCACCGACGACGGCCCGGCGAAACTGCTGGGCAAGGCCGCGGCCGACTCCCTGAAGCGGCAGGCCGCTCCGGGCGCCGAGCCGATGGAAGCCGACCAGTGGGACCTGCGGACGATCGGCGCCGACAAGGCGGCGAAGATCAACCCGGGCAGCAGGAAGGTCACCGTCGCCGTGATCGACACCGGCGTCGACGACACCCACCCCGACCTCGCCCCCAACTTCTCGGCCGGGCAGTCCGCGAGCTGCGTCGGCGGCAAGGCGGACACCTCGGCCGGCGCCTGGCGTCCGGCGAAGAAGGACCACTACCACGGCACGCACGTGGCGGGCACGATCGCCGCCGCGCGCAACGGCGTCGGCGTGGCGGGCGTGGCGCCCGGCGTGAAGATCGCGGGCATCAAGGTGGCCGACCCGGTCGACGAGCTGTTCTACCCGGAGAACGTGGTCTGCGCGTTCGTGTTCGCCGCCGAGCACAGCGTCGAGATCACCAACAACAGCTACTACGTGGACCCGTGGCTGTACAACTGCAAGGACGACCCGGACCAGAAGGCGATCCTCGACGCGGTCAACCGCGCCCAGCTGTACGCCCAGAAGAAGGGCACCCTCAACGTCGCGTCGGCCGGCAACTCCAACCACGACCTGGACTCCGACGCGATCGTCGACACCTCGAGCCCCGACGACGGCACCCCGGTCACCCGCACCATCGACCCGCACGAGTGCCTCGACGTGCCCACCCAGCTGCCGGGCGTCGTCACCACCAGCGCGACGGGCGTGCGGAACCTCAAGTCGTCCTACTCCAGCTACGGCAAGGGCGTCGTCGACGTGACGGCCCCGGGCGGCGACAAGTACCAGCTGCCGACCGACACCCCGTCGAAGAACGGCAACATCCTCTCCACCATGCCGGGCGGCGAGTACGGCTGGCTGCGCGGCACCTCGATGGCCGCCCCGCACGCCGCGGGCGTCGCCGCGCTCATCAAGTCGACGCACCCCGGGGCGGACCCCGCCGAGCTGCGGCGGCTCCTGAAGAAGCAGGCCGACCGGCTCGACTGCCCCTCCGGACCGTACGACCCCGACGGTGACGGTGACGTGGACGCGGTCTGCCGGAGCGACGGCCACCACCGGAACGGGTTCTACGGCAGCGGACTCGTCGACGCGCTCGACGCCGTGAAGAAGAAGTGAGAGGGAGACACCACATGACCAGCTCCCGCACCACGGCCGCCGCCCTCCTCCGCTCGCGCCGCGCGCTCGCCCTGCCGCTCGGCGGCGCGATGGTCTGCGCCGTCGCCTTCCTGCCGGGGACGGCGTCCGCGCGTCCCGCCGCCGTGCCGGACGCCCCGGCCTCGGCCTCCGCGTCCGTCGCCGACGGCGCCTCGATGAGTTACGTCGTGAACGTCCGGCCCGGCAAGGGCAGTTCGGCCCGCGTCAAGAAGGCCATCGCCAAGGCCGGCGGTGACGTCGTCATCGCGTACGACAGGATCGGCGTCATCGTCGTCCACTCGGCCGACCCCGACTTCGCGCAAACGATCCGGCGGGTCAAGGGCGTCGACTCGGCGGGCGCGACCCGCACCGCGCCCCTGTCGGCGCAGGCCGACGACGCCCTGGAGTCGGAGCGTCCGCTGACCGCCGCCGAGGCGAAGGCCGCGGCGGGCAAGGCCTCGGCCGGCCAGGACGAGCTGGAGCCCCTCCAGTGGGACCTGCCCGCCATGAAGGCGGACAAGGCCCACGAGATCTCGCTGGGCAGCCGCCGGGTCACGGTCGGCGTGCTCGACTCCGGCGTCGACGACACGCATCCCGACATCGCGCCGAACTTCGACCGCGAGGCGTCCGCGAGCTGCCTGGGCGGCGTGCCCGTCCAGAAGGACAGCGCGTGGCGTCCGGTGGCCAAGGAGAGCGACCACGGCATGCACGTGGCGGGCACGATCGCCGCCGCGAAGAACGGCACCGGCGTCACGGGCGTGGCGCCCGGCGTGAAGGTGGCGAGCCTGAAGGTCGCCGAGCCCAAGACCGGCATGTACTACACGGAGGCCGTGGTCTGCGGCTTCGTGTGGGCGGCCGACCACGGCGTCGACGTCACCAACAGCAGCTACTACACCGACCCGTGGCTGTTCAACTGCACGACCGACGACGATCAGAAGGCCCTGGTCGACGCGGTCGGCCGGGCGACCCGGTACGCCGAGCGCAAGGGCACGGTGAACGTCGCGGCCGCGGGCAACGCAAGGACCGACCTCGCCCAGGACGAGATCCTCGACGACTCCAGCCCCGACGACACCACTCCGGTACCGCGGACCATCAGGACCAAGGACTGCTTCGACCTTCCGTCGCAGCTGCCCGGCGTCGTCACGGTCTCGGCCACGGGCGCCAAGGGGATCAAGGCGTCGTACTCGAACTACGGCAAGGGCGTCGTGGACATCGCGGCCCCGGGCGGCGACTCCACCAAGTTCCAGCCGCCGCGGCCGCCGGCCGTGGACGGCCGGATCCTGTCGACGCTGCCGGGCGGCAAGTTCGGCTACAAGGCCGGCACGTCGATGGCGTCGCCGCACGTCGCGGGTGTGGCCGCGCTGCTGAAGTCGGCGCATCCGCACGCCTCCGCGGCGCGCGTCAAGGCGCTGCTCTACCGCCAGGCGGACGCGATGGCGTGCACCGACCCGTACGACATCGACGGTGACGGCAAGGTCGACGCGGTCTGCGAGGGCGGCCGGAACGACAACGGCTTCTACGGCGCGGGCATGGCCGACGCGCTGGACGCCGTGCGCAAGTAGCCCCGGAGCGCAAGTAGCCCGGGACCGCGGGGAGTCGGGCCGGGCGGCCATGGGTCGCCCGGCCCTTCGCCGTCCGTCGCCGAGCGGGGTGGACAGGAGCCGCGGACCCGGCATAGTGCATGCATGACGCACTCACCTATCTCCCGGACGGCGTCGGCCTGGGCCGCGCTCGGCGGCGACCCCGCCCTCCTCGCCCGCGTCTCCACCGTCGTACGCGAGGGGGCCCTGCCGGCCCGGCTGCCCGTCATCGACCTCGCGCGCGCCTGCGTGGGCGTCTGCGCGCTGGCCGCCGCCGAGGCGGCCGCGGAGCGCGAGGGGCGAAAAATCCCGCGCGTACGGGTCGACGACGGGGCCGTGGCGACGGCCTTCACCAGTGAACGGCAGCTGCTCGTCGACGGGCGGGCCCCGGTCTCCTTCGCGCCGCTCTCCCGCTTCTGGCGCACCGCCGACGGGTGGGTGCGCACGCACGCCAACTACCCGCACCACCGGGCCGCGTTGACGACCGCTCTCGGGCTCGGCGCGGACGCGGGACCCGACGCGGTCGCCGCAGCGCTCGCCGGGCGCACCGGCGCGGCGGTCGAGGACGCGGTGTACGCCGCGGGCGGCCTGGCCGTCGCGCTGCGGACCCCTGCCGAGTGGGCGGCCCATCCGCAGGGCGCCGCCGTGGCCGGGCGCCCCCTGCTCATCCGTGAGCGGACCGGCGACGGCCCCGCCCTGCCCCTGCCCCCGCTCACCGGCGGCCCGTCGCTCCCGGCCGCCGGGCTGCGCGTCCTCGACCTGACCCGGGTCATCGCGGGACCGGTCGCGACCCGCACCCTGGCGCTGCTCGGCGCGGACGTGCTGCGCGTCGATCCGCCCGGGCTGCCCGAACTCGCCGACCAGCACACGGACACCGGCTTCGGGAAGCGGTCGGCCACGCTGGACCTCGACGACCGCACGGACCGGCGCACCTTCGACGAGCTCCTCGACCGCGCCGACGTCGTCGTCACCGGCTACCGGCCCGGCGCCCTCGACCGCTTCGGCCTCTCCGCGACGGCGGTGGCCCGGCGCCGGTCGGCTCCCGTCGTCGCCCAGCTGTCCGCGTGGGGCGATCACGGGCCGTGGGCGCGGCGGCGCGGGTTCGACAGCCTGGTGCAGGTGGCGTCCGGGATCGCCGTCGCCGAGGGGTCCCCCGAGCGGCCGGGGGCGCTGCCCGCGCAGGCCCTGGACCACGGCTCGGGGTATCTCCTCGCCGCCGCCGTCCTGCGCTCGCTGACCGAACGGTCGAGGGGCGGCGGCGCGCACCGGGTGCGGCTCGCGCTGGCGTGGACGGCCGCGTGGCTGATGAGCGGGGAGGGCGACGGGGACGCGGTCGGCGCCGGGCGGGGTTCCGCGTACGACGGTCCCGGCCCGTGGCTCGCCGAGACGGACAGCCCGCTCGGCCGGCTCCGGTATGCGCTGCCGCCGGTCTCCTTCGCCGGCGGGCCCGCCGACTGGTCGCGCCCGCCGGGCCCTTGGGGCGTCGACCGGCCGCGGTGGAGCTGACGGCCGCACGGGGAGGGAGCGGCGCGCGGTGTCCCACCGGACTTGCCCGTCGCCGGAGGCCCTGGTGAAGATCTTGTGGTGAGCTCCATACGACCGTCCGTCGAGCCCGGAGGCGACGCCACCAGCGGCATACCGGCCCCCGCCCCCGTCTCGCACCGCGCCCCGCGCCGCCGTCCCTCCGCGGGGTACGCCGTCGCCGTGCTCGTCCTCGTGGCCCTCGCCGCGCTGATCCCCCTGCTCGGCCCGGCGGCGGCGCTGCACGGCACCGGTGAGGCACGGGCGCCGGGCACGGGCGTGATCACGGTGCTGCGGACGGTCGTGTTCGCCGCCCTCTCGGTGCAGCTGGGCGAGGTGTTCGCCACCCGGCTGGCCCGCCGGGTGCCGGGCGCGCCGCTGGGCCGGGCGCCGCGCGGCTGGGCGGCGCCGGCGGCATGGGCGGGGTGCGTGGCGGCGCTCGGGCTCGCCGCGATCGTCGCCAACGGCAACCTCGTGCCGCGGCACCTCGCCGACCTGGACATCGGCCGCCTCCACGACACCCGCGACGGCCGGCTCGCCCTCCTGGAGGTCAACGCCTTCCTGGTCGCCGCGGTCTGCGCCCGTTCACGGCGTCCGGCCACCGCGGCGCTCCCCTCGGCCGCCGTGGTCCTCGCGGAGGCACTGCGGGCCCACCCGCCGGTGGAGGACGCCCCGCTCGTCGGCAGCGGCCTCACCCTGGTGCACCTGTCCTGCGGTGCGCTGTGGGCGGGCGGACTCCTGTACGTCCTGCGGGTGCTGCGGAGGTGGCGGACGTCCGCTCCGGAGGCGGCCGTCGCCGTACTGGGGCTCTACGCGCGCGTGGCCGCCGTCCTGTTCGCCGCGATCACGGCGACCGGCGTGTGCAGCACGCTGCGCCGGATGCCGCCGGGGACCGTCGTCGACCAGCTCACCGGGACGGCCTACGGCCGCACCCTGCTCGCCAAGCTGCTGGTCGTGGCCGTCGTCGCGGTCCTCGCGGTACTCGCCCGCCACCGGCTGCGCCGCACGACGGCCCCGGCATCGGCCTACCTCCCCGCGCGCGGGGAGGTGATCGCGCTGGGCGTCGTCGTGACGCTCTCGGCGCTGCTCACCGCGGTGCCGGTGCCGATCCGCTGGTGAGCCGGGCGCGCCATGGCGCGGCGTACCGCTACAGCGCGATCTGGACCTTCAGCGCGGTGCGCTCGTCCATCGCCTTGTAGCCCTCGGGCACGTCCTCCAGGCCGATCGTGCGGTCGAACACGGGTGAGGGGTCGATGGTGCCGTCAAGGACGTCGGCCAGCAGCTCCGGGAGGTACGCGCGTACGGGCGCGACGCCGCCGCGCAGCGCGATGTTCCGGTCGAACATGACGCTCAGGTCGAGGCCGGTGCCGCTGCCGTGCGGGACGCCGACGAAACCGATGGCGCCGCCGTCGCGGGTGACGTCCACGGCGGTGCGCATCGACTGCTCGGTGCCGACGGCCTCGATGACGGCGTGCGCGCCCTGGCCCCGGGTGAGTTCGCGGACGGCGGCGACCGCCGCGTCGCCGCGCTCGGCGACGACGTCCGTGGCGCCGAAGCGGCGCGCGATGTCGGTGCGGGCCCGGTGCCTGCCGAGCGCGATGATCCGTTCGGCGCCGAGCCGCCGGGCCGCGAGGACCGCGCAGAGGCCGACCGCCCCGTCGCCGACGACCACGACCGTGGCGCCGGCCCTCGCGCCCGCGCCGAGCGCCGCGTGGTGGCCGGTGCCCATGACGTCGGAGAGGGACAGGAGCGCGGTCAGGAGGCGGTCGTCGGACGCGGCGTCGGCGGGCAGCCGCACCAGGGTGCCGTCGGCGAACGGCACCCGGACCGCCTCGCCCTGGCCGCCGTCGTACCCGACGGAGCCCCAGAACCCGCCGTGCTCGCAGGAGGTGGTGAGGCCTTCCGTGCAGTAGTCGCAGACGCCGTCGGACCACATGAACGGGGCCACGACGAGGTCGCCGCGCCGCACCGCGCCCACCTCGGAGCCGGTCTCCTCGACGATGCCGAGGAACTCGTGGCCGATGCGCTGGCCCGGCTGCCGCTTGGCCTCGCCGCGGTAGGCCCACAGGTCGCTGCCGCAGATGCAGGCGCGCAGGACGCGGACGACCGCGTCGGTGGGCAGCTGGACGACGGGCTCGGGCACGTCCTCCACGCGCATGTCGAACGGGGCGTGGATGGTGGTGGCGCGCATGGGACGGTCCTCGGTGCTGATCAGGTCGGGGTGCCTACGGTCTGGCTCTCACCGTACGCCCGCGTCTTCTCCCGGCGCCCCCCGGCCACCGCAAGCACCCCCCTGGCCAGCAGGAACTGGGCCGCGAGGTACGTGATCATGATGGCGAAGTCCGGCCGGGGCAGCTGGGGCCACTCGGCGACGCCGGTCGCGATGAGGGTGTCGGAGAGCAGGAAGAGCGCCCCTCCGGCCGCCGCCGTGACGCCGAGCGTGGTCGCGCCGAAGGCCATGGCGGTGAGCAGCAGGCTGTAGCCGGCGACCGGGCCGCGCATGTCGGCCGGCAGATCGGCCCAGAGCAGCGCCACGGTGATGCCGAGCGCCAGGGCGTAGACGGTGACGAGCGCCGTCCCCCGCGCGCGGGGCGACCCGCCCGCGGGTGCGTACCGGCCGGTGTCGCCGTACCGCTTGAAGAGCACGAGGTAGCAGAGGTGCCCGGCGGCGAACGAGCCCATGCCGGCGAGGAAGGCCGGGTCGGCGTCGAAGAGCAGCAGCGTGTCGCCGCCCCAGCCGAAGAGGAGGGCGGCGATCAGCGGCCGGGGGCCGCGCAGCGCCAGGGCGTACGCGGCGAGGAGCGGCATGAGCAGCGGCTTGAGGACGGCGTGGCCCGGCCCGAAGTCCGCCAGGAGCGCGGCGAGATCGCCGAGCGCGACGGCACCGAAGGCGCCGAGGAGGAGCCGGGGCGCCGGCCGGCGGCTCACGCCGCCCGCTCGGGGACCGTCACGTCGGCGCCGGGCACGACCGCCGGGGTAGCCGCGGGCGTCTTCGGCTGCCAGCCGGGGCCGCCGAAGATCCGTCCGGCGCGCTCGCGCCAACTGGCGGCCGCCTTCAGGTCCTTGGCGATGGCGGCGTACTCGTGGGTCGCCACGCGCAGCGGATTGAAGGTGTTGATGTTCTTCGTCAGGCCGTAGACGGGCCGGTCGGTCTCGGCGACCCAGGAGCCGAAGAGGCGGTCCCAGATGATCAGGATGCCGCCGAAGTTGCGGTCCAGGTAGCCGCCCTGGGAGGCGTGGTGGACGCGGTGGTGCGAGGGCGTGTTGAGGACGAACTCGATGGGGCGGGGCAGCTTGCCGATGCGTTCGGTGTGGATCCAGAACTGGTAGACCAGATTGGCCGACGAGCAGAACGCGAGCGCCGCCGGGTGGACGCCCAGGGCGATGAGCGGCAGGTAGAAGGGCCAGACCGTGAGGCTCGTCCAGGGCTGGCGCAGCGCCGTCGTGAGGTTGAACTTGCGGCTGGAGTGGTGCACGACGTGGCAGGCCCACAGGATGCGGATGACGTGGTGGCCCCGGTGCGACCAGTAGTAGAAGAAGTCCTGGGCGAGGAGCATCAGCGGGACGGTCCACCACAGGACGGGCACGCGCAGCGGGGTCAGCGCGTAGACGCCCGAGTAGATCGCGACGATGGGGATCTTCCACAGGAAGTCGAAGACCAGGCTGCCGAGGCCCATGGTGATGCTGGTGGCGGCGTCCTTGGTGTCGTACCCGGCGGCGTCCTCGTCGGGATGGATCCGGTGGCTCACGATCTCGACGACGGTGAGCAGCACGAAGGCCGGGATGGACCACAGCACGACATCGGGCAGGTTCGGGGACATGCGTGCACCGTAGAACGGCGATTCGCCCACGACTAGGGGTTGTTACCGACAAGTATTACCGAGGGTACGGGGAGTGTTGTTGGTGATCCTCACCAAAGACCGGCCCCCAAACGGCGACGGGCCGGCCGGGTCGATCTCACACCCCGGCCGCCCCGAGCAGCGCCCCCGCCCCATAGGTCACGGCCATCGCAAGGGCCCCGCCCGCCATGTTGCGCACCACCGCGGGCCGCACCTTCGCCGCGCCGAGACGGGCGCTGCTCCAGCCGGTCAGCGCGAGCGCCGCGAGGACGGAGCCGACCGTCACGCCGAGCCGCGCCCCGGCGGGCGGCAGCACGATCGCCAGGAGCGGCAGCAGGGCGCCCACGGTGAACGCGACGAAGCTCGCCCACGCCGCGTGCCAGGGGTTGGTCAGGTCGTCGGGATCGATGCCGAGCTCCACGCGCGCGTGGGCGCGCAGGGCGTCCCGCGCGGTGAGCTGTTCGGCGGCCTCGCCGGCCACGTCACGGCTGAGCCCGCGCTCCTCCAGCATCCCGGTCAGCTCGGCCAGTTCGGCCTCGGGCTGTTCGCGCAGCTCGCGCCGTTCCACGGCCAGGGCGGCCTTCTGCGAGTCGCGCTGCGTGGACACGGACACGTACTCCCCCGCGGCCATGGACATCGACCCGGCGAGCAGCCCGGCCAGGCCCGCCGTGAGGAGGGTGCCCCGGTCGTCCGTGGCTCCCGCGACGCCGACGACGAGTCCCGCGGTGGAGACGATGCCGTCGTTGGCCCCGAGGACGGCGGCCCGCAGCCAGTTGAGCCGGGAACCGAGGGCTCCGCCGTGGGCTTCGGCGTGGGATCCGTCGCGGGATCCGTCGCGGGATCCGTCTTGCGGGGCGGCGCCGCCGGGAGAACCGTCGGCGTACCCGGGGGGGGCCACTGTCCGCTGTCTCGTCGTTCATCGTGGGAGCGTCTCACCACGGGTCCCGCACGCATCGCTGGCACGCCGTCCCGCAGGCTCAGCAGCGCCTCGCGGGGACCACCGAGCGGACCTCGTCGGCGGGGATCAGCCGCCGCGCGGGGCCGCCCTCACGGGTACCGTGGGCGAGCCCGAGCGTCACGCCCCGGGCGTCGCTGACCACCAGTTCCCCGCAGAGGGTGCCCTTCTCCGTCGTCACCAGCACGCGCGGCGCCGTCGCCACCCGGCCGCCGTCCTCCTTCCCCTCCTCCGCGCCGACCGGCACGACCCAGCTGACGGCCAGGGCCGCGACGATCGCGCACAGGCCCACGACCGAGCGCCGCCGCGCGGAGGCCAGGGCGTCCTGCGTCTCCTCCACCTCGTCGAGGACGGCGGAGAAGAGCCGGTCGCCGGTGAGCCAGGCCTGCTGCCCCAGCCGCCCGTGCGCCGCGCGCACCGCCTTGAGGGAGCCGGACAGGAGCAGCGCGAAGGCGGTCACGAGCAGGGCCGCGGTGGTCCACCGCCACACGTCCGGCATGCCCGCGACGCTCTCGCGGCCCTTCAGCACGAAGACGGCGCCGACCAGACCGGTGAGCCCGGCGAGACCGTTGCGCCACCCTTCCGCCTGCCGTCGCACGGTGGCGAGCTGGTCGGTCTGGAGCTGCTGCCCGAGCTGCGCGAGCCGTTTCTTGGCGAGATCGGTCACGAGGCGCCGCCGCCCGGCTCCGGCGCCACCGGCACATCCCAGAAGGCGCCGCAGCCTGCGTCGGGGGACTCGGGTGGCCGCTCCGGGTGCGGGTAGCCGCACATGCAGTAGACGGGGACGGAGCCGGTGAGCGGCTCGGGCCGGGCGCCGCGGCGGCGCGCCTTGGCGGGGCCGAGCATTCCGTACGCCACCCGGAACACCGTGCGGCCCCGGCAGACGGGGCAGTCGCCGGTCACGGTGTACCAGCGGCCGTCGTCGGAGCGCCGTACGGTGAAGGGTCCTGCGGGCTGGACCTCCGACTCCTGGAACGGGGTCGGCTCATGATCGGGCATCGGGGTGCGGGCCTTCCGGGAGGGTCAGTCCGCGTCGTGCCGGTACGGCAGCGCGGGCGGCAGGGGGGCGGGTTCCACGGGGCAGTGCGCGGGCGGGGTGAGACCGAACAGCGGTGCGTACAGGGCCAGTCGGTCCCGTACCCAGCCGGTGGGCCGGTCCACCTCGCGCGCCACGACGGCGACGTGCCCGGTGCTCACCCGCCCGCTGAGCGCGGGGGCTCGGCCGGTGTACCGCTCGGTGAGCACGATCAGGTCCTCCCAGACCGGCACGGTGTCCATCCCGGGCCGCGGCACGGCCAGTTCCACGCCGAAGGGACGGTAGAGCGCGAGACGGTCCCAGGCGCGGTCCAGGGACCAGCCGAAGCGTCCGGCGACCCGGACGAGGTCGAGCGGGGTGACGGGGCGGTCACCGACCAGGTCGGGTTCGAACATCGCGGTGTCGTGCGGGGTGGGGCGGTGATCGCGCCAGCTGGGGTCACCGCCGGGTACCTCCCGCCAGGGGGCACCGAGTTCGGCGTACCGCAGGAGGGAGTCCAGGCTCTGGGCGAGCGTGCACTCCTGTTCACACGCGTGCCTGATCAGGAGCCGTACGTCGGGCTCCTCGCGCCACATGACGCCTTCGGCGCCGCGCAGACAGCAGGCGCCGGCGTCGGCCTTGCTCGGGATCACGTCGGCGAGGCGCTCCGGGGAGGGCAGGCGCAGCGGCGCCTCGTAACCGGTCAGGGGCGCGAGGACGGCTAGCCGGTCGAAGGTCGTGCCGAGCGTCTTGCCGCTGACCGCGGCGGCCACCAGACCGTAGGCCTCGTCGAACTCCTTCTGCTCGTTGCCGTAGACGCCTTCGGCGAGTTCCAGCATTCCGTAGAGCGCCATCTCGCCCGGCAGGAGGCCCATGTCCTCCCGGCTCAACTCCCGCCACCGGTCGGTGAGTCCGGGGGCCGACGGGTGGACGAGGCCGCCCTCGGCGAGGCGGGCGAGTGAGCGCCGCACCTGTTCGGCGTCGGCCCGCACCCCTTGGACCGCGAGGGCGGTGTCGGCGAGAGGGGCGGGGGCCACCCACAGGCTCAGCGGGCGGAAGCGCTGGCGGGGCCCCTTCAGCAGCTCGCCGTCGAGCGGACTGCACACGTGGTCGGCGAGGCTGCCGAGGTCGGGCACCGTCATTCCCCGGGCCTCGAACATGCCGGCGTACCGTTCGACGACCTGGGCGAGGGTCAGGGAGAGGGTGCGCGAGGCGATGGCCACCTGGCCGAGCGACACCTCGGCGCCCACCACCTGCAGGCTGAAGAACCTGGAGTAGTCGGCCTCCTCGTCCGCGGTGAGATCGCGGCGCCGGGGGTCCCGCGCCACGGTGAACTCCTGCTCGAGCGGGGGCAGGTCCGGCAGGCCCAGCCAGGCGTAGCGGCGAAGGACGTCCCTGTACAGCGGTTCCTCGGGGCGGTCGCCGCGCCTCGCCCTTCCCTCGGGCCCCGCGTACCAGGGATGCCACGACAGGGCGCGCAGCTCCTCGGCGGTGGCCACGTGGTCGGCGGGCGGCGGCGAGACGGTGTCGGGGGCGCGGAAGGCGAATCCCACGGCGGCGAAGCGCCGTGCCCGGGCCAGCGCCTCCCGCACCGGGAGTCCGGCGGAGACGGAGAAGCGGTCGAGGAGCCAGAGGACGTCGAGGACGGCCTCCTCACCGAGGTCCGCGTGCCAGTGGCTGTACAGGTCGCCGTAGTAGCCCACGCCGTCGAGCAGGCGCCGGTCCGCGTCGTCCAGCGCGGTGGCGTGCGCGGTCTCCAGGTCGGGTACGGCGGGCACGGTGATGCCGGTGATGGCGTGCCGTCTGGCGCGGCCGAGGAGCCGGCCGAACGTGCACTCCTCGGTCCGGCGCGGCAGCGCGGCCCGCAGCAGGAAGTCCCGGCCGTGCAGGTCCCTCTCCAGGACCCGGGACTCCCAGGCCTGCGGGCTCGGGTAGCCCTCGACGGAGTCCGGGACCGCGAGGGCGGGCGGGCGCTCGTCCCGGCGGATCCCGGCGTCGCGCAGCACGCCGGAGCGCCAGGCGAGATAGCGGACGTCCGCCGGTGAGTACCCGGGCTTGTAGCGGTCGCGTTCGGCGGCGAGCACGGGGTCGCCGAGGAAGTAGCCGACCCGGCGGAAGGGGATGAGCGTCGTCTGGTCCCAGGTCAGCACGGACGCGACGTGGGCGTCGGCGGCCAGCAGCCGTTCGGTGATCCGCGCGGCCCCCTCCGGCAGCCAGGGGGCGAAGTCCCAGAGCCACTCCAGGTGGAACCAGTCCGGCTGCTCGAAGCGGGCGCAGGCGGCCTCGATCTCGCGGGTCACCCACCTCTGGTCGTAGGAGAAGACCCGGGTTCTGCTGGTGCTGATGTCCGGCGCGTGGGCCTCCCGCAGGTCGATCACGCAGCCGAACGGAAAGTTGCCCCGCCGCGCTTCGTACGGTTCGCCGAACAGGTCGCCCTCCTTCGTCCCGGCGTTCCACCGGGGCAGCTGGAACTCCATCCGCTCGCCCTGCTCCCCCGCCATCCCCACCAGCACCCCGTCCGCCAGCAGGCGCCCCTCCCCCGGCACCCACCACAGGTCCCGTCCCGCCCGCACCGGCCGCGCCGCGTCCCCCTCGTAGTAGAGGGTGTCCGGCGCCCACTCCCGTACCGTCCGCCCGCCCCGCTCCACCCGCATGGCGAAGTCGGTGCGCCACACGAGGGCCGCCAGCTCCTTCGCCACGTCGACCGAGTCGTCCTGGAGGTACAACCGCACGCAGGTCCCGCCGCCCGGCTGGGACTCGTCGCGTTCGCCGATGCGGAAGAGGCTGCCGCTGGACGCGATGTCCACCCGCAGCCCGCGCCCCGACTCCGCGCGCCCGTAGCGGTCCGTGGCCCGCGTGGAGATGCTGATCTCGTCGGCCAGCATGAAGTAGCTGAACACCCCGACGCCGAACCGGCTGTTGGGGTAGATGCGCAGGCTGTCGTCGGCCCGCCGCCAGCGGGCCTGTTCCCTGCGGTACTCGCGGGACTGCTCGAAGCGGCGCCCCGCCCGGGAGAACGTGCCGCGCAGCGTGTCGCGGCCCATGCCCACGCCGTTGTCCTCGCACTCCACGTAGGGGCGGCCCTCGTCGTCCGTGCCCTGACGGAAGACGATCTCGCCCTCCCAGGTGTACGGGATGGACATGCTGGCCTTGCCGTAGCGCAGCCGGGCCTGCCGGTAGCGGCAGGCGTCGAGGGCGTTCTGGTAGAGCTCGCGCAGGGCGAGGTTGCGGTCCCCGTACAGCTGGGTGCCCATGAGGAGTTCGCGCATCTCGTCCTCGGCGAGGCCGAAGCGCATGAGGGGCACTCCGTAGGCGTCGCCCTTGGTGCGGGCGTCGTACTGGGGGCGCAGCCGGTCGCAGGTGACCCGCTCGGGCAGATGGGCGAGGAGGCCGTCGGGAACGGTCCGGCCCAGGTGCTGCCTGATGCGCAGCACCGCGTCGTCCACCCACCCGGTCAGCGCCTCCAGGCCCGCGTGGACCGCTGGGTGGGGGCACTGGAGGTCGAGGTCGATGGTCCGGGTGTAGCGGTCCCTGACCCAGCGCAGTTCCCTGACGCTCTCGACGGCCTGGCGGGGGACGAGGCCGTCGGCGACGCCGATGTTGTCGACCAGGACGCCGGGCAGTTCCCTGAGGTCGCCGCCGAGCAGCCCGGCCACGGCGATCAGCCAGGACAGCTCGCGGGGCCGCCAGCTCTCCGTCACCTCGCTGACGCCGGGGGCCGCCGTGCACACGAGTTCGCCGAGCCGGAAGGGCGGTTCGCGGTCGTCGTCACAGGACTGGGCGGGCACGACTCCGGTCTGCCGGCAGATGCGCACGAGTTCGTCGGTGAGCTCCTGGACGCGTCGGGCCGGCGCGTCGTCGCCGATGAGGGCCTCGGCGAGCGGGGCGAGGAGTTGCGCGGCGTACGCCTCGTCCCACAGCTCCTCCTTGCCGCGGACGTGCCGGTGCATGAGCCAGGCGGCGACGGCGCGGGCCTCCTCGGTCCGTCCGCGGGCGGCGAGTTCGCGTCCCTTGCGCCAGATCAGGGCGTGCGCGGTGAAGGTGTGTTCCAGGTCGGCGCGTTCGGTGCGGGCCCCGGCGTCCTGGCCCGCGGGTTCGAGGTGGAAGGCGTCGGCCTCGGTGGCCGCCTTGACGCCGAGGGCGTACAGCGCCTCGCGGACGAAGGGGGCCGCGGCGAGGACGGCGAACTCCCCGGCGTCCAGGAGCGGTCCGCCCTGGGTCTGTGAGGGGGCGAGCAGGGGGCGGAGGCCCTTGATGAGGACCCGTACCGGATAGTCGTCGTCCGCCCAGGGGTCGGGCACCCCGGACATCGAGGCGGCGTACCACCGCGCGCACTCCCGTGTGAGCCGCACCAGCGCCTTTTGGAGCCGTGCCCGGCGTGCGTCGTCGCAGCGGACCGCCGTCCACAGTTCGGGGTCGCGGACCGCCGTCGTCCAGGACTCCTGGAGGGTGCGTCCCGAGCAGAGCGGCACGGCGGCGATGGCGTCGGGGCCGCTCGGCGCGTAGTGCGGGGTGGGGGTCTGCTCGTGCCGGGCGGCGCGGGCCAGTTCGGCGGTGCGCGTGGTGGTGTACGCGATGACCTCGGCCACGGTGCGCGGCGAGGTGTCGGCGTCCAGTGCCTCGGCGAGTGCGCGCGTGAAGTGGCTGCCGTGCTCGTCGTCGGAGCCGCAGCTCTGGCCGGGGCCGCAGCCGAAGAGGACGGCGACGCGCTCGCGCCAGGAGGGGAAGTTGGTCGCGGGGCCGCCGTGCGAGCCGCCGTCCGGCCCGGCCGGGTCGCGGCAGGCGTCGAGGGTGAGGAGGACCGTGCCGGCCCTGCAGCCCTGGAGCAGCGAGGTGAGGTCCAGGTCGATGAGGCTGTCGAGCGCCACCTCGGGGGGTTCGGCGGCCCAGCTCAACTGGGCGTCGGCGGGGACGAGATGGTCGGCGCCGTCGACGGAGAGGCCGTGGCCCGTGAAGTGGATGAGGACGGTGCCGTCCGTCGGCGCGGTGCAGCAGATCCGGCTGATCGCGCTGCGGATGCGGGAGCGCTGGGCGGGCTTGTCGGGGGTGAGCCCGAGGACCTCGACGCTGTAGCCGGAGGAGTGCAGGGCGGCGCCGAGCAGCTCCGCGTCGCGCTGGACGGCGGCGCCCAGGTCCGGGAACTCCTCCTCCAGTTCGTAGCGGGGCACGGCGATGATCAGCGCGCGCTTGCTCTCCCCCATGGGCCGTGCCTCCCGTTGCACCGAGCTCGACGCGGGCCAGGATCCCACAGGGGGTCCGGGGCGGTACCCGTGCGGGCACCACCCCAAGCCGTCACGCCCCCGTCACCAGACGCGCACCGACGCGCCCGTGGCGAAGACCGGGCTCGTCGCGTCGGCCGGTGCCTCCTTCAGGGGTTCGTCGATCTCCTCGACGGTGGGCCCCACCCGTGCGGCGATCTTGTCGAGGCGCTCCAGGTCGAAGCCGTAGACGCGGGCCGCGTTGCCGCCGACCATGGCCGCGATCTCGTCCCTCGGCAGGCCCGCGTAGGCGGTGCGCAGGCCCTCGCGCGAGTAGGGGTAGGTGCCCTCGTCGTGCGGGTAGTCGCTGCCCCACATGATCTTGTCGAGGCCGATCCGGTCGCGCAGCGCGGCCTCGTGGGGGCGCATGAAGCTGGCGCCCACGAAGCAGTTCTCGCGCCACACCTGGGAGGGCCCCTTGCCCATCGCGTCGGCGAGGCCCGCCCCGAACTTGGCCTCGGCGGTGTCCGGGGTGCCGGTCCGGCGGGCCGCCGCGACGAGCCGCCCGTGGTAGTAGTCCAGCATGTCGAGGACGCCGGGCACCCACCCCGAGCCCTGCTCGGTGAGGACGAGCCGCAGCTCCGGGTGGCGGCGGAAGGCCCCGCCGAAGACGAGGTGCCACAGCGCGCGGTGCGAGAACCACGTCGTCTCGACCATGAACACCGCGCGGGCGGCGGGCTCCTCGCCGAGCGGCGGCGACGCCGAGCCCGCGTGGTGGTTGACCGGCACGCCCAGCTCGGCGCAGGCGGCCCAGATCGGGTCGTACGCCGAGGAGTACAGCTCGGGCAGGCCGGAACCGGGCGGGGTGCCGGGCAGCATGAGGCCGCCGGTCAGGCCGGCCTTCACCGAGCGGTGGATCTCCTCGACGGCCAGGTCCACGTCGTTGAGGAGGATCTGGAAGACGCCCGCCCTGCGGCCCGGCGCGGCGGCGCAGAACTCCGCGAGCCAGCGGTTGTGGGCGCGCAGTCCTGCCCAGCGCTGCTCGAACTCCTCGCGGGTCGGCGCCGGGGCCATCAGGGAGGCGGAGGGGAAGAACGGCGGGATGGTGTTGGGGAAGACGACCTCGGCGACGATGCCGTCGGCCTCCAGTTCGGCGACGCGGCGGTCCGAGTTCCAGTTGCGGTCGGCGGTGTCGGCGAGGAGGTCCTCGTAGGGGTTGACGTAGGTGGCCGCCCACGCGTCGAACGCGTCGTGGTGGCGCGACTCCAGGTAGGGCCGGTAGTCCAGGAGGTCGGCGCCGGCGTGGCAGTCCGCGGAGATGACGGTGTAGCGGTCCTCGGTCACAGCTCTGCCCCCAGTACCGGGAAGTCGTGGTCGGTCAGCCAGTGGCGGCCCACGCCGCGCGAGCGCGCCCAGGAGGCCTCGACGGCCGACTGGTCGGCGGGCTGGCCCAGTTCGTCCGGGGTGGGGCCGATGCGGCGGGCCAGCGGCGCGAGTTTCTCCGTGTCGAAGCCGAAGACCTCGGCGGCGGCGAGGCCGAGCATGCGGCGGGTCTCGGCCACCGGGATGTCGTGGAAGGTCTTTCGCAGCCACGCGCGCGTGTCGGGCCAGGTGCCCTCGGGGTGCGGGAAGTCGCTGCCCCAGAGGATGTTGTCGACGCCGATCTCGTACCGCTGGGCTAGTTCGCGGCGCTTGGTGTTGGTGGCGCAGACGAAGAGCTGCCGGTCCAGGTACTCGTGCGGCGGGCGCTTGAGCTCCTCGAACGGGGAGAGCTTCTTGCCGCCGTGCGCGCCCAGGTAGAGGCGGTCCATGAACCACAGGAGGTTCGGCAGCCACCAGCAACCGGACTCCGCGACACCGAACTTCAGGCCCGGGTGGCGCTCGAAGACGCCGGACCAGAGCATGAACCACAGGGGCCGGGCGGGCCACCAGGTCACTTCGGAGACGTAGATCCCGAGGTGGTCGCCGTACTCGTGGCGGGGCGCGGCCCCGGAGTGGGTGACCACGGGCATCGCGCACTCGGCGGCCGCCGCCCACACGGGGTCGTAACGGCGGTCGTGGTAGGGCGCCTTGTCGACCCACATGGAGGGGATCATCAGGGCGCCGAGCCCGGACTCCCTGACGCGGTGCACCTCGGCGACGACGCGGTCGACGTCTCCGGTGACGGGCAGCAGGGCGACCCCGCAGTGCCGTTCGGGGTGCTCGGAGACGAAGTCGGCGAGCCAGCGGTTGTGCGCCTGGGCGCCCGCCATGCCGAGGTCGGGATCCTGGTCGCCGGAGAGTCCGAGGCCCACCCCGAAGGGGGCGGCGGTCCGGCTGTCGACGGCGTCCGCGTCGGGGAAGACGACTTCGGCGGCCACGCCGTCGCCGTCCAGTTCCTTGAGGCGCTGCGCGGCGTCCCAGCCGCCGCGCAGGCCCTCTTCGTTCTCCCGGAACCACTTGGCGGCGAAGGCGTCGTTACGGATGCCGAGCCGGGTCGCCTCCTGGCGGCGGGCGTCGCGCTCGCCGAGGAATTCGTCGAACTCCCGGTGGAAGCGGCGATCGAGGTAGGGCCGGTACTCCTCGGTGGGGAGCCCGGCGTGGCAGTCGGAGGAGATGATCAGGTACGGGTCGTTCTGCTGAGCCGTCATCACACGTCCCTCAGTCGGTCCCGGACGAATCCCTCAGTCCAGGATGAAGCTTTCCAGGTACGCCGGGTCGGAGCGGTCGAGCATCGACTGCGACCTCGCCCTGATCTGCCGGTCGCTGTGTTCGCTCTCGGGCAGCAGCCAGAACCGGCCGGCGGCGATGCCATCGGCGACGAACCGGGCGACCTCTTCGACGGGCGTGAACTCCACCTCCTGGCCCGACTCCTTCATCGCGGCCTCCCACTGGTCGAGGCTGCGGTAAGGGGTCTTGCGCGGGCGGGACTTGGCGTACCGCTCGGGCCGGTTGCGGTGCGACTCCCACAGGCCGGTGCGGAGCATGTGGGGTCCGGGGAAGAGGACGGAGGCGCCCACGCGCGCGTGCTCCGCCTTCAGATGGGCGTAGAGCGACTCGGTCATCGTCACCACGGCGGCCTTGGTGACCGCGTACACGGAGGCGGTGGGCAGCGGCGCGATGCCGCCGTCCGCGGAGGAGGTGTTGACGACGTGGCCGGGCTCGCCGCCCGCGATCATGCGGGGCACGAAGGCCTGGATGCCGTGGAAGACGCCCCAGACGTTGACCTCGAAGGCCCACTTCCAGTCGTTGGGCTCGTGCTCCCACATGCGGCCCTCGGCGCCGGAGCCGACGCCCGCGTTGTTGCACAGCACGTGGACGGCGCCGAATGTGTCGTACGCCTCTTCGGCGAGGGCGAAGACCTGCTCGCGCACCCCGACGTCGACCACGCGCGCGTGGGCCGTGGCGCCGTCCGCCCGCAGCGAGGCGGCCGCCTTCTCCAGGGCGCCCTCCTCGACGTCGGCGAGGACCACCTTCAGCCCCTCCGCGGCGAACCGGCGGGCCATGGCGAGCCCGATGCCGCCGGCCGCCCCGGTGACGACGGCGACCTGTCCCGGGCGCAGCTCCATCTCAGGCGCTCCCCTCGGGCGGGCCGTCGAGCATCTGCGCCGGGTCGTCGTAGCGCTGGTGGATGTAGGGCAGCAGGGCCTGCGCGCTGACGCGCTCGACGACGCGGCCCTGCTGGTCGGTGGTCTTCTCGCCGATGGTGATCTCGACGAGCGCGCGCACCGGCAGGTCGGCCACCGGGTCGTACATCGACTCGCGCAGCACGACGTCGCCGGTGACCGCCTCCAGCCTGCGGACCTTCTCGTTGCGCACGCAGTGCACGAGCACCGGGTCCACGTCGAAGCCCGAACCGTCCACGGCGGGCAGGAACTTGAAGTAGAAGTCGGTCTTGCGCGTCGGCTCGGGGAGCGGCAGCGCGCCGCTGACCGCGCCGCGCACCTCCACGAACGCGATGCCGTGCCGGGCGAGGCTCGCCCGCACGACCAGGCCGTCGCGCTCGACCAGGACCTCGCCGAGCTTCTTCGGCTCGCCGAAGACCTCGCGGCCGCCGATCAGGGCCCGTTCGTGGGTCATCGGCATCACCAGCGGATACCAGCCCGCCACTCCCCCGTGTTCGGCCGCGACGGCGACCGAGCCCGCGCCCAGCGGGTAGCCGGGCAGGTCGACCTTGCTGATGTTCGCCCGCACCAGGGGCCGCCCGGAGGGTTTCAGCGGCGGCGGCAGGACCGCCGCGACCGCGTCGGGGTCGCTCTCCCAGACGGCCACCACACCGGTCGACCAGATGTCGGGGAGCCGGGAACTCGCGGTGCGGGAGGCGGCGATCTCCGCCTCGGAGCGCGCGCCGTAGCGAATGCGTGCCATGTCGTACCACCCTTCGTCAGCGCGGAATCGGGTCCGCGGCCGGGACTTGCGGCGGTTCTGTAACACAGTTACAACAGGAGCCGTGAAGGGTAAAGAGACACGGCGCGACGAAGCGCGGACCGGGCCGCGCGGCACCACGGGGGCCGAAGAGTCGCGCGTACGGCTGGACCGGGAGCAGGTCCTCGCCGCCGCCGCGGCTCTCGTCAAGCGGCACGGACCCGAGGCCCTGACGATGCGCTCGCTCGCCGCCGAGCTCGGCACCGCGGTCACCTCGATCTACTGGCACGTCGGCAACCGCGAGTCGCTCCTGGACGCCCTCGTCGAGCGCACCCTCGCCGACCTCGGAGAGATCCGCGCCACCGGCCGCACCCCCGCGCAGCGGATCGTCTCCGTGGCGCGCGCCCTGCGCCGCCGGCTCCTCGACCACCCGCACCTCGTCGCGATGGTCCACGAACGGGGCCTCACCGAAAGGATGTTCCTGCCCGCGCAGCGGACCCTCGTGCACGAGGTGCACGGGGCGGGGCTGCGCGGCGCCCGCGCCGCCGGTGCCGTGCGCGCCGTCCAGGTGCACGTCGTCGGGCACGTCCTGGTCGAGCGCAACCGGGAGCGCGCGCCCGCCCAGCACCCAGGCGAACAGGAGCTGTGGACGGCGCGGGCGGCGGAGCAGGACGGCGCGCTCGCCCGCGCGCTGGCCGCGCCGCTCGACGCCGAGGCGCTGTTCGACACCTCCGTCAGGGCTCTGGTGGCCGGACTGCTCGGACCGGCGGACTGACTGTCGGTCGCGGCCCGTATCCTCATGGACCATGCTCGAAGACCGCACGACCGCAGCGTCCGCCGCCCCCTGGCCGGCCGCGTATCCAACGGGGTACGCGGTCGTCGACGTGGAGACCACCGGCCTGGCCCGCGACGACCGCATAGTGTCGGCCGCCGTCTACCGGGTGGACGCCCGGGGCGAGATCGAGGACCACTGGTACACGCTGGTCAATCCGGAGCGCGACCCGGGCCCGGTCTGGATCCACGGTCTCACCAGCGAGGTGCTCGCCGACGCGCCGCTCTTCAGGGACGTCGCCGAGGAGTTCGCGCGCCGCCTCGACGGCCGCGTCCTCGTCGCGCACAACGCCGTCTTCGACTGGTCGATGATCGCCAGGGAGTACGCGCGCGCGGAGCGCACCGCCCCCGTGCGCCAGCGGCTGTGCACCATCGCGCTCTCCAAGGAACTGGCGCTCCCGCTGCCCAACCACAAGCTGGAGTCCCTGGCCGCGCACTTCGGCGTCGAGCAGCGCCACGCGCACAACGCCCTGGACGACGCGCGCGTGCTCGCCGAGGCCTTCCGGCCCAGCCTGCTCGCGGCGGCCGGCGGCAATGTCCGCCTGCCCCTGCTGGAGTGCCGCCCGCTCACCGAGTGGTCCGACGGGGCGGCCCGCATCGTCCGCCAGTCGACGGGTCCGGCGCCCGCCTCCTCGTACCGGCCCGGGAGTTGGCGCCCCTCGCGGAAGCGGCCGCCGTGCCCGTATCCGAACCCGGGACGTTACGAACCGGGCAAACCGCTCAAGCAGGGCATGCGGGTGGCGTTCTCCGGGGACACCTCCATAGAGCGCGAACTCCTGGAGGACCGGGCGGTGGAGGCCGGCCTGCACATCGCCACGAGCGTGTCCCGCCTCACCAGTCTGCTCGTGACGAACGACCCGGACTCCGGCACCTCCAAGACCGTCAAGGCGCGCTCGTTCGGCACGCCCGTCATCGACGAGGCGGCCTTCGGGCAGCTCCTCCAGGACGTGACGCCCGCCACGGAGCCGTAACCGCACAGGCGTTCCTCGACCGGGGACGCCCCCGGCGTCAGACGGGTGATTGCCGCGCGACTCGCCCGCCGACCGCTCGCCCCGCACCGCCGCCGCGCCGCACCCTGTGGCGCATGGCACGTTGCGAGGTCTGCGGAAACGACTACGGCATGTCCTTTGAAGTCCATGCCCAGGGGGCAGTGCACGTCTTCGACTGCTTCTCCTGCGCCATCCACCGCATGGCGCCCATCTGCGAGCACTGCCGGTGCCGCATCATCGGCCAGGGCGTCGAGGTGGAGGGCCACTGGTACTGCGGCGCCCACTGCTCGCGCGCGGAGGGGCGGGTGGGCATCGTCGACAGCGTCTGACCCGGCCCTCCCACCCCGGCCCCGCTCATCCCGACCCCACCCCCCGCCACCCCACGGCCCTAGAGGTACGGTCGTGGGGTGTACCGCTTCCTCCTGACCCGGCAGTGGGTGATCCTCACCCTCATCGCCCTCGTCCTCATCCCCGTGATGGTCGAGCTGGGTTTCTGGCAGCTGCACCGCCACGAGCACCGCGTCGCGCAGAACCACCGGATCTCCGCCGCGCTGGCCGCCGACCCGGTCCCGGCCGAGAAGCTCACCTCGCCCGGCCACGAGGTCCCCGACAAGGACCTCTACCGCCGGGTGAGCGCCAAGGGCACGTACGACACGGAGCACGAGGTCGTCGTGCGGCGCCGCACCAACGCCGACGACGAGGTCGGCTTCCACGTGCTGACGCCGTTCGTCCTCGACGACGGCAAGGTCCTGCTCGTCAACCGCGGCTGGATCCCCGCCGACGGCCCGCAGACCGCCTTCCCGAAGATCCCCGCCGCCCCCCGGGGCGAGGTCACCGTCACCGGCCGGCTGAAGGCCGACGAGACCTCCGCGGCCAGCGGCATCAAGAACGTCCGCGGCCTTCCGGACCGTCAGATCATGCTGATCAGCAGCGGTCAGCAGGCCGACAGCCTCGGCAAGCAGGTCCTCGGCGGTTACATCGAGCAGACCTCGCCCGAGCCGCGGAACAACTCCCCCCAGCTGATCGGCGAGCCCGACCACAGCGGCATCGGCCCGCACATGGCGTACGCCGTGCAGTGGTGGCTGTTCGCCGCGGGCGTCCCGATCGGCTGGGTGATCCTCGTCCGCAGGGAGCGCCGCGACCGCGCGGCGGCCGCGCAGAGCTCCGCCGAGGAGACCGTGCCGGCCAACGCCTGAGCGTCCCGCGACCGGCCGGTCCGGCCGCCCGGATGCCGGAGATGTCCGGTTCGCCCGATCCCCTTGGGGCGCGCCAAGCCCTGGTCACTGTCCCCCGATTGGCCGGGCCCCTTCGCGGGAAACCGTTCCCCGTGCATCACCCCATCGAGGATTACGCGCTCATCGGCGACCACCAGACCGCCGCCCTGATCGGCAGGGACGGCTCCCTGGACTGGCTCTGCCTGCCCCGATTCGACTCCGCCGCCTGCTTCGCCGCGCTGCTCGGCGACGAGGAGAACGGCCACTGGCGCATCGCCCCGAAGGGTGCGGGCCCCTGCACCCGGCGCGCCTACCGCCCCGACTCCCTCGTCCTCGACTCCGAGTGGGAGACGGCCGACGGCTCCGTGCGCGTCACGGACTTCATGCCACAGCGCGACCGCGCCCCCGACGTCGTACGCATCGTCGAGGGGCTCAAGGGCAGCGTCACCATGCGCAGCACCCTGCGGCTCCGCTTCGACTACGGCTCGGTCGTGCCGTGGATGCGCAAGAGGGACGGCCACCGCATCGCGGTCGCGGGCCCCGACTCCGTCTGGCTGCGCAGCGAACCGGCCGTGCACACCTGGGGCCATGACTTCGGCACCCACTCCGAGTTCACCGTCGAGGAGGGCGAGCGGGTGGCCTTCGTCCTCACCTGGCACCCCTCGCACGAACCGCGCCCCGCGCTCGTCGACCCCTACGACGCCCTGCGCGACAGCCTGGAGGACTGGCGGGCCTGGGCGGCGCAGTGCCGGTACGACGGCCCGCACCGCGACGCCGTCGTCCGCTCCCTCATCACCCTCAAGACCCTCACCTACGCCCCCACGGGCGGCATCGTGGCCGCCCCCACCACCTCGCTCCCCGAGGAGCCCGGCGGCGTGCGCAACTGGGACTACCGGTTCTGCTGGCTGCGCGACTCCACGCTCACCCTCGGCGCGCTGCTCGCCGCCGGCTACTCCGAGGAGGCCGGGGCGTGGCGCGACTGGCTGCTGCGCGCGGTCGCCGGTGACCCCGCGGACCTGCAGATCGTGTACGGCCTCGCCGGCGAGCGGCGCCTTTCGGAGTACGAGATCTCCTGGCTGCCCGGCTACGCGGGCTCCGCCCCGGTGCGCGTCGGCAACGAGGCCGTCAAACAGCTCCAGCTCGACGTGTACGGCGAGGTCGTCGACTCCCTCGCCCTCGCCGACCGTTCGGGCCTCGACACGCCTCCCCACGCCTGGCACCTCCAGCTGTCCCTGCTCGAATTCCTGCATGAGAAGTGGCGCGAACCTGACCAGGGTCTGTGGGAGGTGCGCGGCCCCCGCCGCCACTTCGTGTACTCGAAGGTGATGGTGTGGGTCGCCGCCGACCGCACGGTGCGCTCCCTGGAGCAGAACCCCAGGCTGCGCGGCGACGTCGAGCGCTGGCGGCGGCTGCGGGACGAGGTGCACCGCGAGGTCTGCGAACGCGGTTACGACGCGGAACGCAACACCTTCACGCAGTCCTACGGCTCCGCCGAACTCGACGCCTCACTGCTGCTCATCCCCCGCGTCGGCTTCCTGCCGCCCGACGACCCCCGCGTCATCGGCACCATCGACGCCGTCCGCGCCGAGCTCGGCAACAACGGGTTCCTGCGCCGCTACACCGCGGACCAGACGGCCATCGACGGACTGCCCGGCGAGGAGGGCGTCTTCCTGGTCTGCTCGTTCTGGCTGGCGGACGCCCTGCACATGACGGGCCGCACGAAGGAGGCGCGCGAACTGTTCGACCGGCTCCTCGCGCTCCGCAACGACGTGGGGCTGCTCTCCGAGGAGTACGACCCGGCCTCCGGCCGCCAGCTCGGCAACTTCCCGCAGGCGTTCAGCCACATCGGTCTGGTGAACACCGCCCTCGCGCTCTTCGGGGAGGACGCGGGAGGATAGGAGCCATGGATCTTGGACTGAAAGACCGTGTGTACGTGGTCACCGGCGCCACCCGCGGGCTCGGCAACGCCACCGCCCGTGAGCTGGTCGCCGACGGCGCGAAGGTCGTGATCACCGGCCGCGACGAGAAGACCGTCACCGAAGCGGCCGCCGAGCTCGGCGAGGGCGCCGTCGGCGTCGCCGCCGACAACGCCGACCCGGCGGCCGCCCGGACGCTGATCGCCGCGGCGCGCGAGCACTTCGGGCGCTTCGACGGCGTGCTGATCAGCGTCGGCGGACCCGCGCCGGGCTTCGTCGCGGACAACACCGACGAGCAGTGGCAGGCGGCCTTCGAGTCGGTCTTCCTCGGGGCCGTGCGGCTCGCCCGCGCCGCGGCCGCCGAGCTCGGCGAGGGCGGCGTCATCGCCTTCGTGCTCTCGGGCTCGGTGTACGAGCCGATCGCGGGCCTGACGATCTCCAACGGGCTGCGCCCGGGGCTCGCCGGTTTCGCCAAGTCCCTCGCGGACGAGCTCGGCCCGCGCGGCATCCGTGTCCTCGGCGTACTACCCGGCCGGATCGCCACCGATCGCATGCGTCAGCTCGACGGCCTCTCCCCGGACCCCGAGGCCACCCGCGCGGCCAACGAGGCGGGCATTCCGCTGCGCCGCTACGGCACACCGGAGGAGTTCGGCCGCACGGCGGCGTTCCTGCTCTCGCCCGCGGCCTCGTACCTGACGGGCATCATGGTCCCGGTGGACGGCGGATCGCGCAGCGGCTTCTGACCGCACCGGGCCGCACACCGGGCACGCGGCCGACGGCTCCGCCGGCCCGGCGGGTCAACTCACGCGCTCGGCGCGGTGCTTGAGGCCGCGCAGCCGCACCGTGGCCGGCAGGCTCGCCAGGCCCGCCGAGTCACGGGCGTGCTCCAGGGTCTCGGCGGAGAAGCGGTGCAGCGCCTCGGCGGGCGTGGCGTGGGGTTCGAGCACGAGCTCCGCGCGCGCCCGTGGCGTGCCGCGCCGCCCGGTCAGGGCGACCTGGGCGCGCCGCACGCCGTCCAGCGCCTCGGCCTCACCGGCCAGTACGTTCTCCATCGCCCGGCCGCGCAGCAGGGCGCCCTCGCCGTCGCCGGTCTCCACCAGGACCTCGGCGAGGCGGTGGCGGCGCAGCTGTGCGGAGAGCCACCACAGGGCGAGCAGCACGAGCACCGCGAGGGCGGCGATGACCGTGGGCCAGAACCAGCCCTCGTCCCGCCAGCGCGCCCGGTCGGCGCCGCTGACCAGTACGTCGTGCCGGCCGTCGTGGATCCACCACGAGGGCGGTGCGGCGCCGAGCCCGACGGCGAGCACGGAGCCGCCCAGGACGAGGAGCACCAGACCGGCGAGGGCGAGCAGGACGCGGTTGACCGTGCGCAGCATCGCGCTCACCCCTTCCTGCCGGGCCGGGCCACCCGGACCGAGAGGCCGGGAGCGCGCGCGAGGCCCAGGTCGCGGATGCCGTCGGCCAGGGTGGCGTCCAGATCACCGCGTACGTCGTCGAGTTCACGGAAGTGCGATACGGCGCGCACGTCCACCTTGGAGCGCGACATGCGGACCCGTACGGACTGCACGCCCGGCACGTCCATGGCCCGGTCGCGCAGCACCATCGCCGCCGCGCCGCGGTGCAGGCCCGCCCGCACGTCGGAGTGGGTGCGCCGCATCGGAAGGAGGGCGCGCTGCCCGGGCGTCGCCGCGAGCACGATGAGCCAGAGCCCGGCGAGGGCGGCCACCGCGGCGCCGGCGAGCACGGCGGTGTCGTCCAGGGGCCGCTCGGCGAGCTGGTGGGCCAGTTCGCGCCGCCAGCGCATCGCCGGGTGGTCGGCCCTGACGGCGACCACGTCGTACAGGAACAGCCCGGCCGCGCCGAGGAGCAGCAGGGAGAGGACGGCCGCGGGCACCCGGCGGGCCGACCAGAACCGGCGGGCCCTGCCGTCCTCGCCGGCGAGGGTGGGCAGCGGCTGGTAGGCGGAGGCGGAGGCCGACTGGTCGAGCTCGCTCCCGGCCTCGATGACCGGCAGCGGCCGGGTGCCGCCACCCCCCTGGGGTTCGCTCATCGTGTCCTCCCCTGTGCCGCGGCGCGGACGCGCGCCGAGTGCAGCCGCTCCACCTGGACGGCCACCTCGGGCACGTCCATCCCCGCCAACGCCTTTACCCGCTGGGCGACATGGCGACGCACCGCGCCGCACTGGCCGCCGATGTCGCACGGATAGTCCAGTTCGAGGCTGACGCGGATGCGGGCCTCGTCATGGCGGACGGAGACCGTGGCGCGCGGCGGCGGGCCGTCGGGCGGGACCGCGTCCACCGCCTCGCGGGCCGCCTGCGCGGCGATCTTGGCGACGACCCGGTCGGCGATGCGGGTCGCGCCGCGCTCCTTCGGCGTGACCTGTGCCGCCACCGCTCACCGCCGCCGGTCGCCGCGGCCGCGGAAGAAGTCGCCGGGTTCCAGGTCCCCCTCGAGGAACCTGCCGGCCACGAAACCGATGGCGCCCAAGGCGGCCACCAGCAGGAACGCCCCGAATCCGCCGAAGTATCCGGCGAAGCCGAGAGCCATTCCGGCCACCATGCCGATCACGGCCATACTCATCGTGCGCTCCTTAGCGGTACGTCCTACTGGAGGCGTCCCTGGGGCTCGTCGTCGTCCTCGTCGGGCAGTTTCACGTCGCTCACGGCGATGTTGACCTCGACGACCTCGAGCCCGGTCATGCGCTCGACGGCCGTGATCACGTTCTCCCGTACGTCCTGTGCGACGTCCGCGATGGAGACGCCGTACTCGACGACGATCTCCAGGTCGAGCGCGGTCTGTACCTCGCCGACCTCGGCCTTCACCCCGCGCGACACCGACTTCGAGCCGCCGGGGACCCGGTCGCGCACGGCCCCGAAGGTCCGCGCGAGGCCGCCGCCCATGGCGTGCACGCCCTCGACGTCGCGGGCGGCGAGTCCGGCGATCTTCTCGACGACGCCGTCCGCGATGGTGGTGCGGCCCCGGCTGCCGGGGTCACCGCCGCCCCGTCCCGGCGCGGTCCGTGCCACGCTCTCGTCCCGGGAGTCCTTCTCCAGCGTCTGAGACGCCTTCCGCTGTCCGGTCTCGGTCATCGCCGTCCCGTTCCTTTCGACAGGGGATCTGCTCCGTCGAATGAAGCTGCTTCTGAGGCTGCTTCGATGAGGCTGCTTCTGTGCCCACATTAAGCGCGGCCCCGCGCCCGCGCGCCCGGGATGCGGCAGGGTGGAGCCATGACGGGCGAGGGTTGGACCCAGGCGGTACGCCGACAGCTAGGGCTCGGCCGGGTGCTGCCGCTGGGCGGCGCCGGAGACGGCACATGGGTGACGGAATCCGCGGTGGACGGCGCGTTGCGCCAGATGGCTGAGAAGGTCGACGGCGTGCGCCTCGGCACGCTGCGCGTCGCGTCGGCCGATCCGGGCCGTACGTACGAGGCGGCGGTACCGGCGCCCCCGAGCGCCCTGCCGCCGGGGCCGCTGCGGATCTCCGCGGAGTTCGCGGCCGTGGCCACCGAACCGCTGCCCGAGGCGGCGGACCGGCTGCGCGCGGCGCTTACCGCCGGGGCGCACCGGCTCGGTCTCGCGGCCGAGGGGGTGGACCTGAAGGTGACGGGTCTGCTCGACGAGGGCGTGGGCGAGGGCGTGGGTGAGGGCCGGGGCGGCGCCGGTCCGGCGGGTGACGGGGAGCCGGCCGCGCCCGCGGAGCGGCCGGCGGGCGTCGCGGACGGCGACGACGACGCGGCGCGCGTGGAGCGGGCCGCCCTTTCGGTGCCGGGCGTGGCCCGGCTGACCGGGGTGCTCGGCCGGGCCGTACATCTGGAGGAGCGCCCTGCCCAGGACCGGCTTTCGCGCCGCCACGCGCGCGTGGAGCTCGCGACGGACCGCGGGCACCGTCCGCTGGACGTGGCGCTCGCGGTCCGCGCGGCGGTCGGCGCCGCCCTGCCCGACCGCCCTTCGGTGGCCGTGCTCATCACGGAACTGGGCTAGGGCGTCTCCGCGAAGTCCCGTCCGGCCCGCGACGCCTGGCACGCGCGCTCGCCGCGTTGTCGGGCCCGCCCGAGTACGCCCACGCGCGCACGACGCGACTTCGCGGACACGCCCCAGGGCCTGCCGTCCGGAACGCCCGCCGCCGGGGCGGGCTGGCACGGGCGTCCGGTCGTGGGCGTCTAGTCGCCGAGGCCCGCGAGGTCGCGCAGTCGGCGGCCCTGTGCCGCGCGCTCGGCGACCCGCTGCTCCTCGTAGGAACGGCCCGCGGCACCCTGCAGCAGCGCCTTGGTCTCGATGACGGCGTCCCGGGGCGCGGCGATGAGCGCGGCGGCCAGGTCCTTGGCGGCGGCGTCGAGCTGGTCCGCGGGTACGACGAGGTTGGCGAGGCCAACCCGCTCGGCCTCGTCCGCGTGGACGAAGCGGCCGGTGGCGCAGATCTCCAGCGCGCGGGCATAGCCGACGAGGCCCACCAGCGGGTGGGTGCCGGTGAGGTCGGGGACGAGGCCCAGGCTGGTCTCGCGCATGGCGAACTGCACGTCGTCCGCCGCGATCCGCAGGTCGCAGGCGAGCGCGAGCTGGAAGCCGGCGCCGATGGCATGGCCCTGGACGGCGGCGATGGACACGATGTCGCTCCGGCGCCACCAGGTGAACGCCGCCTGGTACTCGGCGATGGTGGCGTCCAGGACACCGTCCTCACCGCGCGCGAGATCGATGAAGGACGGCTCGCCGTCGAAGCCCTCGGGCGTGAACGCCTGCCGGTCAAGGCCGGCGGAGAAGGACTTGCCCTCGCCGCGCAGCACCACGACACGGACGCTGCCGGGCAACAGCTGACCTGCCTCCGTCAACGCCCTCCACAGCGCGGGAGATTGGGCGTTGCGCTTGGCCGGATTGGTCAGTGTCACCGTGGCGACGGCCTCGTCGATGGTGAGGCGTACGCCGTCCTTGTCGAGAACCGGTGCGAGCTCGCTGTCGGACGAAGCCATGAGGTGCCTCCGATGGGTGCGGTCGGGCCGGACGCAGGGGAGCGCCCGTAAGTGACTGCACAGTAACCACCCGGTCGATAGGGGGTACCCCCAGGTCCCGTTAAGGGCTCCGGGGAAGAACCGACCGGGCGGTCACCATCGGACCACCGAACAGCGTGCCGCAGCCGTCAGCCGGCGGCGGCCTTCTTGCCTCGCGTCGCCCCGCCGCGTCCCCGCAGCGTGACGCCGGATTCGCTGAGCATCCGGTGCACGAATCCGTAGCTGCGGCCGGTCTCCTCGGCCAGTGCCCGGATGCTCGCTCCACCGTCGTACTTTTTCTTCAGGTCTGCCGCGAGCTTGTCGCGCGCGGCGCCGGTCACCCGGCTGCCCTTCTTCAGAGTCTCGGCCACCCGTGCCTCCTCATGGGAAGTGCGCTCTGGACTTCTCATGATCACCCCTCCCGGGCTTCCTGGCCACCCATTCGACAAGGTCCATCCGGCCGGGTTCGGCTCCTGACGGGCATCGGACACGACCGGAATTAACGATTCCGCTCGCTGGATTTCGCCTCGCCGGCCAGAGGCCGCGACGAACGGGCAGGTCAGGGACGTGCGACGAGGAGAGCCGCGCCTCTTCGCAGGTCGGCGCCGGAATCCGTGTATGACACACCTCGGTACGAGGACAGCTCACACAGATGAGGGATCACGGATCGGCCGAATGATCCATACGCAGTGGATCAGTCATTCGATCAAGCGCGGTGGACGCCCGGCCGAGGGCCGGCGGGTCAGGCGAGCGCGACCAGGTCCGCGTAGTCCTGGCCCCACAGGTCCTCGACACCGTCCGGCAGCAGGATGATCCGCTCCGGCTGGAGGGCCTCCACCGCGCCCTCGTCGTGCGTGACGAGGACGACCGCGCCCTTGTAGGTGCGCAGCGCGCCGAGGATCTCCTCGCGGCTGGCCGGGTCGAGGTTGTTGGTGGGCTCGTCGAGCAGGAGGACGTTGGCGGAGGAGACGACGAGGGTCGCGAGGGCGAGCCGGGTCTTCTCGCCGCCGGAGAGCACGCCCGCGGGCTTGTCGACGTCGTCCCCGGAGAAGAGGAACGAGCCGAGCGTCTTGCGCACCTCGACGAGGTCGAGGTCGGGGGCGGCCGAGCGCATGTTCTCCAGGACCGTCCGCTCGGGGTCCAGGGTCTCGTGCTCCTGCGCGTAGTACCCGAGCTTGAGGCCGTGGCCCTCGATGACCTGCCCGGTGTCGGGCTTCTCGGCGCCGCCGAGAAGACGCAGCAGGGTGGTCTTGCCCGCGCCGTTGAGGCCGAGGATGACCACGCGCGAGCCCTTGTCGATGGCCAGGTCGACGTCGGTGAAGATCTCCAGCGAGCCGTACGACTTCGACAGGCCCTCGGCCATGAGCGGCGTCCTGCCGCACGGCGCGGGCTCGGGGAAGCGCAGCTTGGCGACCTTGTCGCTCTGGCGCACCTCCTCGAGGCCCGACAGGAGCTTGTCGGCGCGGCGCGCCATGTTCTGCGCGGCGACGGTCTTGGTGGCCTTGGCGCGCATCTTGTCGGCCTGCGAGTGCAGGGCCGCGGCCTTCTTCTCGGCGTTCTGCCGCTCGCGCTTGCGGCGCTTCTCGTCGGACTCGCGCTGCTGCTGGTAGAGCTTCCAGCCCATGTTGTAGACGTCGATCGCGGAGCGGTTGGCGTCCAGGTAGAAGACCTTGTTGACGACCGTCTCGACGAGGTCGACGTCGTGGGAGATCACGATGAAGCCGCCGCGGTAGGTCTTCAGGTAGTCGCGCAGCCAGACGATGGAGTCCGCGTCGAGGTGGTTCGTCGGCTCGTCGAGCAGGAGCGTGTCGGCGTCCGAGAAGAGGATGCGGGCCAGCTCGATGCGGCGGCGCTGACCGCCGGAGAGCGTGTGCAGGGGCTGGCCGAGCACGCGGTCGGGGAGGTTGAGCGCGGCGGCGATGGTGGCGGCCTCGGCCTCGGCGGCGTACCCGCCCTTGGTGAGGAACTCCGTCTCCTGGCGCTCGTACTGCTTCAGGGCCTTCTCGCGGGTGGCGCCCGAGCCGTTCGCGATGCGCTGTTCGTTCTCGCGCATCTTGCGGATCAGGGTGTCGAGCCCGCGCGCGGAGAGGATGCGGTCGCGGGCGAGCACGTCGAGGTCGCCGGTGCGGGGGTCCTGCGGGAGGTAACCGACCTCTCCGGAGCGGGAGATCGTGCCGCCGGCGGGGATGCCCTCACCGGCCAGGCACTTGGTGAGCGTGGTCTTGCCCGCTCCATTGCGGCCGACCAGGCCGATGCGGTCGCCCTTCGCGATGCGGAAGGAGGCGTTCTCGATGAGGATGCGGGCGCCGGCGCGCAGCTCGATGCCGGAAGCGGTGATCACGGGGGGTACTCCTGAACAGGGTGGACGGCGAGAAGGACGACTGGTTGCTCGGGGCCGGTGTCTACGCCGTCCAACTGAGAAGAGGAGCTGCCATGGCAGCCAGTCTAACGGGCCGTCGCAACTAATTTTCTGGTCGGCCGCCGCCGTCGGCGCCCGGCCCCGCGTCCCCGTTGCCCAGCGGGGTGCGCCCCGGAACGATTCTTCCGTAGTCGTCGACCGCGATGACCTGCGCGGTCCATGACGCTCCTGCGCCGGTGCACGGCTGGGCGACGAGGAGGGCCCCGGCGCGGCGCACGGACCGGGCCGGCTCGAAGGCGCAGCCCCGGTGGGCGGGCAGCACCCAGCGCAGGTCGCCGTCGGCAGTGCGGTAGGCGGTGATGCGGTGCGGGGTGACGACGGCCAGCATCCGGGCGTCCGGGGTGAGCGGCTGCAGGACGCCGGCGCCGCCGCGCGCGGCCGGGGTGCGCAGCCAGGCGGCGCTCTCGGGGACGGCCCGGTGCCAGCGCACGGAGCTGCCGTCGGCCCGGGCGGTGTCGGTGACCATGCCGTCGCTCCAGAGCGCGAGGGCGTGCCCGGGGGCGGAGAGGAGCGTGACAGGGCGGCGGCCCTCACGCGTGTACGACCACCGCAGCCCGCCGCTCGTGGTGTCGTACGCCGCGACGGCCCGGCCCGCCGCGCGCACCCGCGGCTCGGCGGTGGCCGCGGATCCCGCCACACGCGTGTGGACGACGAGGTGGTCTCCGTAGGGGGCGGGCCGTGAGTGGTGGGCCGCGGTGATGAGGGGCAGGGCGAGCAGGGCGAGGGCCACCGGCAGCGCGAGGCGGGTGCCGCGGCGGGTGAGCGCGGGCGCCCAGGGGCGCGGACCGGGCGCCCCGCACTGCGGGCCGGCCGGGTCGAGCGGCAGAACGGACATGACGCCCCCCTCTGGTACCCACTGCCCACGGATCAGGCGCAGAGCGTAGCGGCGGGGGTCGGGGACGGTCGCCGTGCGGCGGGGCGACACGGCGGCGGGCGTGCCGCGTCCCCCGTTCGGACCTCCGTCCGGCGCCCGGCGGCGCGGGTCGTACCAGGATGAGGGTGGCCGGTAGCCCGGCGCGGGACGGTGTGCGCCGTCCCGGACCCGCGGCAGAGGGGTGCGCCCAATGCAGTTCGACGACGACGCCGATCTGGACACCTCACAGGTGCAGGACGTGCGCGGCAGCCGGATCCCCGGCGGCCGGGCCACCGTGGGCGGCGGCATCGCCGGTCTGATCGCGCTGGTCCTCGGGCTCCTCTTCGGGGTCGGCCCCGACCAGCTGGGGCTCTCCTCCGGCAACGACGAGCCCGCGGTCACCTCCTCGTCCCTCGCCCAGGTGCAGCAGAGCTGCCGTACCGGACAGGACGCGAACACCAAGGAGGACTGCCGCGTCGTGGCGGTGGTCAACAGCGTCCAGGACTTCTGGCGCCCGGAGTTCCAGCGCCGCCGTGGCACCTACTCCCCCGCGCGGACCGTGCTGTTCACCGGCCGGGTGGGCACCGCGTGCGGCACCGCCACGTCGGCGGTCGGCCCCTTCTACTGCCCCGGCGACAAGAAGGTCTATCTGGACCTGGGCTTCTTCGACGAGCTGCGGAGCAAGTTCGGCTCCACGGGCGGCCCCTTCGCGCAGGCGTACGTCGTGGCCCACGAGTACGGGCACCACGTGCAGGACCTGGTGGGGACCCTGCAACGCTCCCAGGACGGGCGCACGGGCCGCGACAGCAACTCCGTGAAGGTCGAGCTGCAGGCCGACTGCTACGCCGGGGTCTGGGCGCGGCACGCGACCCGCAGCCCGGACGCGCGCACGGGCAGGCCGCTGATCAGCAGCCTCGACGAGAACGACATCCGGGACGGTCTGGACGCGGCGGCTGCGGTGGGCGACGACCGGATCCAGGAGAAGTTCCAGGGCCGGGTCACCCCCGAGTCCTGGACGCACGGTTCGGCCGAGCAGCGCCGGCACTGGTTCTACCAGGGCTATCGCACCGGTGACATGGGGCAGTGCGACACCTTCCGCTGACCGCGCGCCGGGCCGCGCGCACCGGGGCGGACGGGGCGTTGTCGGTGCCCGGTGCGAAACTGGGGGCAGTGTGGTCCGCATCACACTCCACGGCACGGATCTGAACGGAGTGATCGGCATGGCAGGCGACGGCGGCGGACGGCCGAGCATCTTCCCCACCCTGCTGTACGCGGACGCCAAGGCGGCGATCCGGCAGCTGACGGAGGCGTTCGGCTTCACCGAGGTGAGTGTGTACGAGGCCGAGGACGGCACCGTCGTACACGCCGAACTGGCCCAGGGCAACGGCGCGGTGATGCTCGGCTCCAAGAGCGCGGGCGGCGCCTACGCCCGTGCGATGAAGGACGCGGGCCCGTGCGGGGTGTACATCGTGGTGGACGACGTCGACGCCCACCACCAGCGGGCCGAGGAGCACGGCGCGGAGATCCTGATGCCCCCGACCGACCAGGAGTACGGCTCGCGGGACTACATGGCGCGGGACGCCGAGGGCAACGTGTGGAGTTTCGGCACGTACGCCCCCGGCATCCGCACCTGAGGGGCCCGGGGCTCACTCCCCGCCGGTGTGCACCTGGAAGGCGGCGCGGCGCACGGCCTTGGCGAGCGCCGGGTCGGGGTGGGCGGCGGCGAGCGCGACCAGGACCTGGACGGTGCGGGGGTGCCCGGCGCGGCGCACCTCGTCGAGGAGGGCGGGCACGGTGGGCTGGACCGCCGACTCCAGGTGGCGGACGAGGAGTTGGGCCTCGCCGTGGTCCGCGACGGCCGCCGCGGTGTCGATCCACAGCCAGGTGGACTCCTCGCGGGTCAGCACGAGGTGGACGTCCTCGGGGTCGGCGCCCTCCTGCTCGGCGAGCCAGAGCAGCGCGTAGGGCCGCAGTGAGGCCTCGTCGACGACGGCCCTGACCTCGGCCTCGGCCGGCGCGCCGACCACGCGCAGGGCCTCGAAGGCCAGGCCGCGCAGGAGGGCGTCCTCGCCGCGGGCGACGGTGAGGAGTTCGGTGACGGCTCCGGAGACGGTGCGGGCGGCGAGCCAGGCGCGGTATTCGGCGCGGGCCGCGTTGGGGCGCAGGCGGGCGCAGCCGCGCAGCATCTCCTCCGCGGACTGCTCGATGTGTCCCGCGGGGCTCTGCGCGGCGACGCAGATCTGCTCCAGCTTGACCCAGACCGCCCAGCTGCCGAGCGGGGTGAGCGTGGCCTGGCCGTCGGCGCAGGTCAGGGCGCCGACCGCGGCGAGGCCGTGCAGGGCCCAGTCGAGGAGGGCGGGGAGCGGGGCGTCCTGCGGGGCGGGGGCGGCCGGCTCCGGCTGAGGGCCGTAGGGGATCTCGCAGCGCTCGGTGCGCAGTTCGGTGACGCGCTGGTCCAGGAGGTCGAGCAGTTGCGGCACGGGCACGGGGCCCGCCGAGAGCTGCAGGAGGGAGAGGACCTGCGGCATGGCCTCGACGACCTCGGCGACGGCCGCGGGGGCGAGCTCGTCCGGCGCCGGGTGAGCCAGCGACCAGGCGTCGAATAGGGCGACCCAGCCGCGCAGTACGGCGGTGTCGTCACGGTCCCAGGCGCGCAGCCGCCAGCCGGGGCGCGCGACGTCGCCGTGCACCTCGATGAGGCCCGCGAGGCGCGCGGTGTCCCAGTCGGCGCGGACCTGAGCGGGGGTCAGGCCCAGCTCGGCGGCGGCCCGTTCGGCGGTGGCGTCGGAGAGCGTGCCCTTGCCGTCGGGGGTCCCTGCGGTGCGGCCGGGGCCCGGGCGCAGGGCGTCGTCGGCCCAGCGGGCGACCCGGGCGGCGGCGGCCAGACCGGCGCGGGCGGCCGCGGCCAGTTCCGCGGGGGCGGGGGTGCCCTCGGGCGGCCGGGGCGCGGGACGGCGCGTACGGCGGTCGCTCATCGCGCCGGGGGCGGCGGAGAGCGGTCGTGCTGGGTCGCGCCGGGCCTCTCCTCGCTCTTGGGCCCTCTGATGGGGCGCGCGGACAAGTCGGAGCCTGGAGTCGCGCGGGGTACGGGACGTCACGGGAGCAGTCTTCCTGTTGACGGTCCGAAAACCCAAACGGAATGGGGACGGAAGCCCTCCGTCCGCCGCGCGCCGGGGATGCGCGGGGCGTACGGGCCGGGGTGCGGACGGTCAGAGCAGGGGGGTGAGGAAGCGGCGCAGCACCTCTTCGTAGCCCTTCGGGTCGGCGTTCCACATGGCGCCGTGCGGCGCGTCAGGGACGGGGTGCAGGGTGACCAGGTCGGGGCGGCGGGCGACCAGTTGGCGGGAGAGGCGCCAGGGGGCGACGGCGTCGTCGGGGCCGTGCACGATCAGGGTGGGGACCCGCAGTGCGTCGGGGCCCGCGGCCGCCATGGTCCTGTCGCCGCGCAGCCCGGTGCGCCCCTGGGCGGCACGGACCGCAAGCGGAAGGAGCGGCCCGGGGGTGCGGCGGGCGCCGGCGAGGGCGCGCAGGGTGGTCTCCCAGTCGAGGACCGGGGAGTCGAGGACGAGGCCGCTGATGCGCTCGCGCAGCGCGGAGTGCGCGGCGGCGTGCAGGCACATGGCCGCGCCGGTGGACCAGCCGTGCAGGACGACGCGTTCGGCGCCGTTGCGCACGGCGTGGCGCAGGGCGGCGTCCAGGTCGCGCCACTCCGTCTCGCCGAGGTGGCCGAGGCCGTCCGGGGAGCGGGGGGCGTCCGGGTCGCCGCGGTAGGCGAGGTCGAGGACCGGGACGCGCAGGCGGCGCAGGAAGTCCATGACGACCATGGGGTGTTCGCGGGTCGTGCCCAGGCCGTGCACCGTGATGACCCAGGTGTCACGGGCGCCGGGCACGAACCAGCCGGGCAGGGTGCCGAGTTCGCCGGGGATGTCGACGTCCGCGTACTCGATGCCGAGCGCGGTGCGCGGGTCGCCGACGTGGACCTGGGGGGTGAGCCAGACGCGGGCGCCGGGGTCCAGGGAGCCGCGGGTGACGGCTTCGAGGCGGCGTACGACCGTGTCGGCCTCGTGCGGGGCGGAGTCGAGGACGGGGCCCACGATCGCGTGGCTGCCGTTGCCGCTCAGGCCGTAGGTGCCCGGCCGGCGGCTGGCGAGGGAACGGGTCAGGCTCACCTGCCCCGCCGCCGTGGCGTGCACGGTCAGGCGGGGTTCGGTGGGCAGGGGTCTGCCCGCGGGCGCCCTGAGGGCGGCGTCGCTGGCGAACCGGCCGGCCGCGATGGCGGCCGCGGCGGTCCCTAGGGCGGCTGTGACTGCGGTGACGGCCGCTGCCGTCGCTTTGGCTGGGCGCACCGTCCCAGTGTCCGGGGATGAGGCTCCCGAGGCCAGTGGGCCATACCCGTGAAGTGCGCGGCGAACTCGGGTGGCGGAGCGGCCGGGCCTCAGCCGGCCGGCTGGCCGTACCCCCCGAGCTTGTCCTCCGCTTCGCGCAGCTGTGCCGGGGAGAGCAGGTTCGGGGCGTGGCCGGGCACCGCGGCGGCGGTGAGCCAGAGGCGGGACATCCATTCCAGTTGGGCGGTGCGGTCGTAGGCCTGGGCGAGGTTATGGCCGTAGGTGACCGTTCCGTGGTTCTGCAGGAGGCAGCCCGTGCGGTCGCGCAGGGCGCCGAGCATGTTCCGCGCGAGTTCCTCGGTGCCGTACAGCGCGTACGGGGCGACCCGGACGGGGCCGCCGAGTATGCCGGTCATGTAGTGCACCGCGGGGAGCTCGCGGACCAGCAGGGAGACGGCGGTGGCGTGCACGGCGTGGGTGTGGACCACGGCGGTCGCGCCGGTCTCGCGGTAGATCGCGAGGTGCATCGGGAGTTCGCTGGTGGGTGAGAGCTCGCCGATGGTCCGGCGGCCTTCGAGGTCGACGCCGACCACGTCCTCGGGGCGCAGCCGGTCGTACGGGACGCCGCTCGGGGTGACCAGGACGGTGTCGCCGACCCGGACCGAGACGTTGCCCGAGGTGCCGACGACCAGGCCGTCCGCGACGGTCCTGCGCGCCGTATCGACCAGTTCGTCCCAGGCGCGCGCGATCGCGTCCCGCGCCGTGCCGCCGTCCGTGTGCTGCCGCTGCTGAGTCATGCGGGGATCCTGCCGGGTGATCAGTATCTCTTCAACGGGCCGGCGGGGCGGTTCCGAGGGGCGGGCGCGGGCGGGGGCCGCCGGATGGCGGAACCCGACACTCCGCCCAGTTTGCGGGCCTCCGGGCCCCGCTCCTTACGATCGTCTTCGGCTGCCCGGGCCATACGGAGTGATCGCGCTCCACTTCGGGTCACCGCACCGCCCGGCCCAGTTCACTTTCCGTTCACCCGGATTGCCTACGTTCCACATGCCACTGACGTCCAACAGAAGCCTGGGTAAATGGAACACATCACGCTTCTCCTCGGGATCGTGATCGTCACCGCTCTCGTGTTCGATTTCACGAACGGTTTCCACGACACTGCCAACGCGATGGCGACGACCATCTCGACCGGCGCTCTCAAGCCCAAGACGGCGGTGGCCATGTCCGCCGTGCTCAACCTCGTCGGAGCCTTCCTCTCCGTCGAAGTCGCCAAGACGATCTCCGGCGGCATTGTCAACGAGGACGGCCTCAAGACCGAGGTCATCTTCGCCGCGCTCGTCGGCGCGATCCTCTGGAACCTCCTCACCTGGCTGGTGGGCCTCCCCTCCAGCTCCTCCCACGCCCTCTTCGGCGGGCTCATCGGCGCCGCGGTCATGTCACAGGGCTGGTCGTCGATCAACGGCGGCACCGTCGTCACCAAGGTGCTGCTCCCGGCCGTCGCCGCCCCGCTCGTCGCGGGTGTCGCCGCCACGCTGGCGACGCGCCTGACGTACCGCATCGGCCGCAAGACCGACCAGAAGGCCACCGCGAAGGGGTACCGGGCGGGCCAGATCGCCTCCGCGGGACTCGTCTCGCTGGCCCACGGCACGAACGACGCGCAGAAGACCATGGGCATCATCACGCTCGCCCTGATCACGGGCGGCGTCCTGAACCCCGGCGCCAACCCCCCGATGTGGGTCATCGTCTCCGCCGGTGTCGCCATCGCGCTCGGCACCTACCTCGGCGGCTGGCGCATCATCCGCACCATGGGCAAGGGCCTGACCGACCTCGCGCCGCAGCAGGGCTTCGCCGCCCAGACCAGCGCCGCGACGGCGATCCTCGCCTCCTCGCACATCGGCTTCTCGCTCTCCACCACCCAGGTCTGCTCGGGCGCCGTGATGGGCGCGGGCCTCGGCCGCAAGGGCGGCGTGGTCCGCTGGTCGACCGCGACCCGGATGTTCGTCGCGTGGGGCCTGACCCTGCCGGCGGCCGGTCTGGTCGGCGCGGGCGCCGAGTTCCTCACCAAGCAGGGCCCCTGGGGCATCACGGCCACCGCGGCGCTCCTCATCGCCGGCTCGGGCGTGATCTGGTTCCTCTCCCGCCGCAACGCCGTCGACCACACCAACGTCACGGACGACGAGACCCGCCACGACGGCATCCCGGCCGCCGAGCCCGCGGGCGTCGTGACCACCGCGATCGCCGCCGTCACCCCGCCTCCCGCGGGCGCGCCGGCCGCCTCCTCTCTCCGGGAGGAGCCCGTCAAGGCCACCCTGTCGGCCCCGACCACCACCACGACCGGCGCCATGGCGGACCCCGCCCGGCCCGCGACCGTGTAAGGACAGACCAGCATGAGCATCGACTGGGCAGCCCTCGGCTCCGTCTTCGGAGTCAGCCTCGCGGTGACCGTGGCCCTGGTGGGCCTGTTCACCCTCGGCATCGTCGGCCTCTCCAAGCAGGAGTCGGCGGCCGCCTCCACCGGTGGCTCCGCGGCCCTGGCCCGCACCGGCGCCTACGCCTGCTTCGCGCTGTGCGCCGCGGCGGTGGCGTACGGCATCTATCTGATCGTCGCCTGACGGCACGGCCGTCATCCGACGGCGGCGTTCCCGGGTGGGGCGCGGAGCGGTCACACGCTCCGCGCCCCACTCGTGCGTGTGGGCCCCAACACACTCTCCCGCCGCAGGTCAACGGCGAGTTGACGGGCCTTCGCGAGGCGTGGTGGACTGCCGGGGCCAACCACGGCGGCAGAAGAGGAAGCCGGTGCGAATCCGGCGCGGTCCCGCCACTGTCACCGGGGAGCCACTCCCCGCGAGCCAGGAACTCTCGCCGCCGATCACGTCGAACCAGGGCGCGGACACCCTGAGTGAGGACATATCGCCATGCCCGGCCGCCCGGTGCCGCCCTCCCCCCTGAGTACGAGTCCTCTCCTCAGCGCAGCGGCGGGCTGAGCCCATGAGTGCCGATCGCGACTTCGCGTACGGCGCCGCCGCCGGCCTCCTCGGTGACCTGCTGCTCGGCGATCCCCGCCGGGGCCATCCGGTCGCCGCGTTCGGCCGTGCCGCGGGCGCCGTCGAGCGGCTGCTGTGGCGCGACCACCGCGGGTGGGGTGCGCTGCACGCCGTGGTCTGCGCCGGTGGCGCGGCCGGCGCCGCCGCCCTAGCCGCCACCGCCGTACGCCGCTCACGCACCGGATCCGTCGCGCTGACCGCCGCCGCCACCTGGGCCGTCGTCGGCGGCACCTCGCTCACCCGGGAGGCCCGGGCCATCGGCGGGGCGCTCGCGGCCGGGGACATCGAGGTGGCGCGGGAGCGGCTGCCGCACCTGTGCGGGCGGGACCCGCAGGCGCTGGACGCCGACGGGATCGCGCGGGCGGTCGTGGAGTCCGTCGCCGAGAACACCTCCGACGCCGTGGTCGGGGCGCTCGTCTGGGGTGCGCTGGGCGGGGTCCCCGGGCTCGTCGCCTTCCGTGCCGTCAACACGCTGGACGCGATGGTGGGGCACAAGTCGCCCAGGTATCTGCGGTACGGGTGGGCCTCCGCCCGGCTCGACGACGTCTTCGGGTGGCCCGGCGCACGGCTGACCGCGGGACTCGCCGCGCTCGCCGGGGATTCGCCGCGCGGCGCCCTGCGGGCCTGGCGCGCGGACGCCGGCCACCACCCGAGCCCGAACGCGGGCCCCGTCGAGGCCGCCTTCGCCGGCGCGTTGGGCGTACGGCTCGGGGGGACGCTCTCGTATGCGGGCCGGGTCGAGCACCGTCCCGTGCTGAACACCCGGGGGCGCCAGGTCCGGGTGGCGGACATCGAACGGGCCGCCACGCTGTCCCGTCGCGTCGGCGTGCTCGCCCTCGGTGCCGTGGTGACCACCCGCTGGGCGCTGCGGTCGGCAAGGCCACCGCGGTCGGCAACGTCAGGGAGAAACTCATGAGCGGTGGACTGCTCGTCGCGGGAACCACCTCGGACGCGGGCAAGAGCGTCGTCACCGCCGGCATCTGCCGGTGGCTGAGCCGCAAGGGGGTGTCCGTCGCGCCGTTCAAGGCGCAGAACATGTCCCTCAACTCCTTCGTCACCCGCGAGGGCGCGGAGATCGGGCGGGCCCAGGCCATGCAGGCGCAGGCCGCCCGCGTCGAGCCGAGCGCCCTGATGAACCCGGTGCTGCTCAAGCCCGGCGGCGACCGCTCGAGCCAGGTCGTCCTGATGGGCAAGCCGGTGGGCGAGATGAGCGCCCGCGGCTACCACGGGGGCCGCCAGGCGCAGTTGCTCGACACCGTCGTGGGATGCCTGGAGGAACTCCGGGGCACGTATGACGCCGTGATCTGTGAGGGGGCGGGCAGTCCCGCCGAGATCAACCTGCGGCGCACCGACATCGTGAACATGGGCATCGCGCGCGCCGCCCGCTTCCCCGTCCTGGTGGTCGGGGACATCGACCGGGGCGGGGTGTTCGCGTCGTTCTTCGGCACGACGGCGCTGCTGAGCGCGGCCGACCAGGAGCTGGTCGCCGGCTATCTGGTGAACAAGTTCCGGGGTGACGTCTCGCTCCTCGAACCCGGCCTCGACATGCTGCTCGGCCTCACCGGACGGCGCACGTACGGCGTACTGCCGTTCCAGCACGGGCTCGGCATCGACGAAGAGGACGGCCTGCGGGTCTCCCTGCGGGGCGCCGTGCGGGAGTCCGTGGTGGCCCCGCCGGTCGGCGAGGACGTGCTGCGGGTCGCCGTGTGCGCGGTGCCGCTGATGTCCAACTTCACGGACGTGGACGCGCTGGCCGCCGAGCCGGGCGTCGTCGTGCGGTTCGTGGACCGGGCCGAGGAACTCGTCGACGCCGACCTCGTGGTCGTACCGGGTACGCGGGGAACGGTGAAGGCACTGCGGTGGCTGCGCGAGCGCGGCCTCGCGGACGCCCTCGCGCGCCGCGCCGCCGAGGGCCGGCCGGTGCTCGGGATCTGCGGCGGCTTCCAGGTTCTCGGCGAGCACATCGAGGACGACGTCGAGTCGCGCGCCGGGTCCGTGGACGGGCTCGGGCTGCTGCCGGTGCGGGTGCGGTTCGCCCGCGAGAAGACCCTCGCCCGGCCGGTCGGCGAGGCTCTCGGCGCGTACGTCGAGGGGTACGAGATCCACCACGGCGTCGCCGACGTCCGGGGCGGGGAGCCCTTCCTGGACGGTTGCCGGGTCGGCGAGGTGTGGGGCACGCACTGGCACGGGTCGCTGGAGAGCGACGCGTTCCGCCGCCGGTTCCTCACCGAGGTCGCCCGCGCGGCCGGGCGCCGCTTCGTGCCCGCGCCCGACACCAGCTTCGCGGCGCTGCGCGAGGAACAGCTCGACCTGCTCGGCGACCTGATCGAAGAACACGCGGACACCGACGGCCTGTTGAGCCTGATCGAGAACGGCGCGCCGGGGGGCCTGCCGTTCATCGCGCCGGGAGCGCCGTCGTGAGCGCCGCCACGCACCACCGCATCAAGGAGGCTCTGTGAGTACCCCGTACCCGTTCACCGCCCTCGTCGGCCAGGACGACCTGCGGCTCGCGCTCTTGCTGAACGCCGTCTCGCCCGCCGTGGGCGGTGTGCTCGTGCGGGGAGAGAAGGGCACGGCCAAGTCGACCGCCGTGCGCGCCCTCTCGACGCTGCTGCCGGAGGTGCCGGTCGTCGCGGGCTGCCGCTTCTCGTGCGACCCGGCGGCCGCCGACCCGAACTGCCCGGACGGCCCGCACGAGGCGGGTGGGGCCACCGCGCGGCCCGCTCGGATGGTCGAGCTGCCGGTCGGCGCATCCGAGGACCGCCTCGTGGGTGCGCTGGACATCGAGCGGGCCCTCGCGGAGGGCGTCAAGGCCTTCGAGCCCGGCCTGCTCGCCGACGCGCACCGCGGCATCCTCTACGTCGACGAGGTCAACCTTCTCCACGACCACCTGGTCGACCTCCTCCTGGACGCCGCCGCCATGGGCGCCTCGTACGTGGAGCGCGAAGGCGTGTCCGTGCGGCACGCCGCGCGCTTCCTGCTCGTCGGCACGATGAACCCCGAAGAGGGCGAGCTGCGGCCGCAGTTGCTGGACCGGTTCGGGCTCACCGTCGAGGTGGCCGCCTCGCGCGAGACCGACCAGCGCGTGGAGGTCGTACGGCGGCGGCTCGCCTACGACGACGACCCCGAGGCCTTCGCGAAGCGCTTCGCCGAGGACGAGGCCGCCCTGCGCGACCGCGTCGTGGCGGCCCGCGCGCTGCTGCCCCAGGTGACCCTGGGCGACGCGGCGCTGCGGCAGATCGCGGCGACCTGCGCCGCGTTCGAGGTCGACGGCATGCGCGCGGACATCGTGATGGCGCGCACGGCGACGGCTCTCGCCGCCTGGGCGGGCCGCACCGACGTGCAGAGCGAGGACGTGCGCCAGGCGGCGCTGCTCGCGCTGCCGCACCGCAGGCGCCGCAACCCCTTCGACGCGCCGGGCCTGGACGAGGACAAGCTCGACGAGACGCTGGAGGAGGCACGCCAGGACGAGGCCGCGGAGGAGCCGGAGCCCCCGGAGGGCGGCGACGACCCCGACGGTGACGGCCCTGACGGTGGCCCCGACGGTGGAGGCGGCGGACAGCCCCCGGCCGACGGCCCCGACTCACCCGCTCCCGACTCCCCCGCGCCCGACCTGCCCGCGCAGAACCAGGGCCCGGACCCCGACGAGACGGCCGCCCCGCAGGAGCCCGCCCCCGCGCCGGGCGGCGCCGCCGGCGAGCAGCAGGCGGTACGGGCCGCCGAGCCGTTCCGCACGAAGATGCTGAGCGTGCCCGGGATCGGCGAGGGCGCGGCGGGGCGGCGCTCGCGGGCGCGGACCGAGCACGGCCGTACGACGGGGTCGCGGCGCCCCCGCGGGGCCCTCACCAAGCTGCACCTCGCGGCGACGGTGCAGGCGGCGGCCCCGCACCAGAAGGCGCGCGGACGTTCCGGCGCGGGACTCGTCGTACGCCGTGACGATCTGCGGCAGGCCACCCGGGAGGGGCGCGAGGGCAATCTCGTGCTGTTCGTCGTGGACGCCTCCGGGTCGATGGCGGCGCGGCAGCGGATGAGCGCCGTCAAGGGCGCCGTGCTCTCGCTCCTGCTCGACGCCTACCAGCGGCGCGACAAGGTGGGGCTCGTGACGTTCCGCGGCACCACGGCCGAGGTGGCGCTGCCGCCGACGTCGTCGGTGGACGCGGCGGCGGCCCGGCTCGAGTCGCTGCCGACCGGTGGCCGCACGCCGCTGGCCGCGGGGCTGCTGAAGGCCCATGACGTCCTGCGGGTCGAGCGGCTGCGGGATGCCGCGCGCCGGCCGCTGGTGGTCGTGGTGACGGATGGGCGTGCCACCGGCGGGGTGGAGCCGGTGGCCCAGGCGGGCCGCGCCGCGCGGCTGTTCGCGGCGGAGGGGACCGCGTCGGTCGTCGTCGACTGCGAGTCGGGGTTCGTGCGCCTCGGTCTCGCGGGCCGGCTCGCGGGCGAGCTCGGCGGGACGGCCGTGACCCTCGACGAGCTGCGGGCGGATTCCATCGCCGGCCTCGTCAAGGACGTACAGACAATGAACTCGCCTTCGAGGAGGGCCGCTTAATGCCGCAGGGACAGCCGAGCGTCGTGCCGGACGACGGGCTCACGACGCGTCAGCGCCGCAACCGTCCGCTCGTCTTCGTGCACACGGGCATCGGCAAGGGCAAGTCGACGGCCGCGTTCGGGCTCGCGCTGCGGGCCTGGAACCAGGGCTGGCCGATCGGGGTGTTCCAGTTCGTGAAGTCGGCGAAGTGGAAGGTCGGCGAGGAGAACGCGCTGAAGGTCCTCGGCGCCTCCGGGGAGGGCGGCACGGTCGCCTGGCACAAGATGGGCGAGGGCTGGTCGTGGATCCAGCGCGCCCCCGCCGAGGGCGAGTTGACCAACGAGGACAAGGCGCGTGAGGGCTGGGAGCAGGTCAAGCGCGACCTCGCCGAGGAGACGTACAAGCTGTACGTCCTCGACGAGTTCGCCTACCCGATGCACTGGGGGTGGATCGACACGGACGAGGTCGTGGAGGTCCTCCGGAACCGTCCCGGCACCCAGCACGTGGTCATCACCGGCCGCAACGCGCCGCAGAAGCTGATCGACTTCGCGGACCTCGTCACGGACATGTCGAAGGTCAAGCACCCGATGGACGCGGGCCAGAAGGGCCAGAGGGGCATCGAGTGGTAGCTCGCCTCGTCATCGCGGCGCCGTCCTCGGGCAGCGGCAAGACGACCGTCGCGACGGGCCTGATGGCGGCGTTCGCGGCGGCCGGGCTCGCCGTCTCCCCGCACAAGGTGGGGCCGGACTACATCGACCCCGGCTATCACGCGCTGGCGACCGGCCGTCCCGGCCGCAACCTCGACGCGTACCTGTGCGGGCCCGATCTGATCGCGCCGCTCTTCGCGCACGGCTCCGCCGGGTGTGATCTCGCCGTGGTCGAGGGCGTGATGGGGATGTACGACGGCGCCGCGGGACAGGGCGAACTCGCCTCCACGGCACACGTGGCGAAGCTGCTGCGGGCACCGGTCGTGCTGGTCGTCGACGCGTCGTCGCAGTCGCGTTCGGTGGCGGCGCTGGTGCACGGCTTCGCGTCGTGGGACCCCGAGGTGCGGATCGCCGGGGTGATCCTCAACAAGGTCGGCTCGGACCGGCACGAGGCGCTGCTGCGGGAGGCGCTCGACGAGTCGGGGGTGCCGGTGCTCGGCGTACTGCGCCGCGCGCCCCAGGTGAGCGCCCCCTCACGGCACTTGGGCCTGGTGCCGGTCGCCGAGCGGCAGCCGGACGCGGTGGCGTCGGTCGCGGCGCTGGCCGCGCAGGTGCGGGAGGGGTGCGACCTGGACGCCCTGCTCGCCCTGGCACGCTCGGCGCCCGCCCTGCCGGGAGAGGCGTGGACGCTCGAGGCGGGACTCGGCACCGCACCGGCTTCGCCGAGTCCGTCGTCGGAGGCCGGACGGGCCGTCATCGCCGTCGCCGGCGGGGCCGCGTTCACCTTCTCCTACGCCGAGCACGCGGAGCTGCTGACCGCCGCCGGGGCGGAGGTCGTGCCGTTCGACCCGCTGCGCGACGAGCAACTCCCGGACGGGACGGCCGGGTTGGTCATCGGCGGCGGCTTCCCCGAGGTGTACGCGCCCGAACTCTCCGCCAACGAACGGCTCAGGAAGGCCGTGGTCGAACTCGCCCTCTCCGGCGCGCCGGTGGCCGCCGAGTGCGCGGGCCTGCTGTACCTCGCGCGCGAGCTGGACGGGCAGCCGATGTGCGGGGTGCTCGACGCGAAGGCGCGGATGGCGGAGCGGCTCACCCTCGGCTACCGGGAGGCGGTGGCCGTCTCCGACAGCGTCCTCGCGGCCGCGGGCACGCGGATGCGGGGGCACGAGTTCCACCGCACCGTCATCGAGCCCGGCGCGGGGCCCGCCCCCGCCTGGGGCCTGCACGCGCCCGAGCGGCGCGTCGAGGGCTTCGTCCAGGGGAAGGTCCACGCCAGTTACCTGCACACGCACTGGGCGGCACAGCCGGGGATCGCGCGCCGCTTCGTCGAGGGCTGCGCGCGGTGACCGCGTGCGGCGGCTCAGCCCGCGATGCCCACCACGAGCCAGATGAACGCCGCGCCCGCCACCGTGCACAGCAGGGTCGAGCGGGCCGGGTGGTCGTGGTGCGCCTCGGGCAGGATCTCGGCCGCCGCGAGGTACAGCAGCGCGCCGCCGAAGAAGCCCAGATAGCTGCCGAGCAGTTGCTCCGGAATGGTGAAGAGCAGCGTCGACGCGGCGCCCACCACCGGCGCGGCCGCGTCCGCGAACAGCATCGCGAGGGCCTTGCGGCGGGCGTTCCCGTACAGGCTGGTGATCGTGTATGTGTTGAAGCCGTCCGCGAAGTCGTGGGCGACGACGGCCAGCGCCACGGCCACGCCCATGCCGCCGCCGACCTGGAAGGCGGCGCCGATCGCGACGCCGTCCATGACGCTGTGCCCCACCATCGCGGCGGCCGCCGTGAGCCCGACCTCGGGGACCCGTCCGGTCCCGTGCTCGTCGGCGCCGTGCGCGGCCTGGCGGCCCGCGAGGAGGCGTTCGACCAGATGGGCGACGAGGAAGCCGGCGACGAACAGGAGGAGGGCCGCCGGTACGCCGAAGACCGGGTCGCCCGCCGCGTCCAGCGCCTCCGGCAGCAGGTCGAGGCCGACGACACCGAGCATCAGGCCGCCCGCGAGCCCGAGGACGAGATGGCGCCGGTCGGTGACCCGCTGGGCCGTCCACCCGCCCACCAGGGTCATGAGGAAGGCGCCGAGCGCCACGAACACCGCCATGGGCCCTTGCTATCCGATTGACCCCCCGCCCCGCACATCCACCAGCCCCCGCCTCATACGGAAGGACCCCCCATGACCGGTGCCGGACGGACCGTCCCGGCCGAGGAGCTCGTCGTCGGCGTCGGCGCCTGTGAGGACGCCCCGGTGGAGGAGGTGCTCGGGCTCGTCCGCGCGACGGTGCGCGACGCCGGATTCCCCGAGGAGGCCGTGGCGGAGCTGGCGACCGTCGACGTGAAGGGCGAGGAGCCGGGGATCGTCGGGGCGGCGGCGCGGCTCGGGGTGCCGCTGGTGACGTACTCGGCGCGGGAACTCGCCCGGGTCACGGTGCCGAACCCGTCCGCGAGGTCCCGGGCGGCAGTGGGCACGCCCTCGGTGGCGGAGGCGGCGGCGCTGCGCGGCGCGGACCGGCTCCTGGTCCCCAAGCGGAAGTCGGCGCCCGTGGGCCGGCCGCCCATGGCGACGTGCGCGGTGGCGGCCCGCCCGCGCACGGCCGCCCCCACTCCACCCCCCGACCTGCGCCACCACGGGGACGCGGAGGTACGGGACGACGGCGCGGACCTCACCGACCTGGCCGTGAACGTGCGCGCCGACACTCCCCCGGCCTGGCTGAAGGAGATCATCGCCGCCTCCCTCGACGGCCTCGCGGCCTACCCCGACGGGCGCGCGGCACGCGCCGCGGTCGCCGGGCACCACGGCCTGACACCCGACCGGGTGCTGCTCACCTCCGGCGCGGCGGAGGCCTTCGTCCTGCTCGCCCGCGCCCTGAAGATCCGTCACCCCTACGTCGTGCACCCGCAGTTCACGGAGCCGGAGGCGGCGCTGCGGGACGCCGGGCACGAGGTCGGGCGCGTCCTGCTGCGCGAGGAGGACGGCTTCCGGCTGGATCCGGCCGCGGTGCCGGAGGAGGCCGACCTGGTGGTCGTCGGCAACCCCACGAACCCCACCTCCGTCCTGCACCCCGCCGCGTCCCTCGCCGAACTGGCGCGCCCCGGGCGGATCCTGGTGGTGGACGAGGCGTTCATGGACGCGGTACCGGGCGAGCGCGAGGCCCTGGCGGGCCGCACGGACGTCCCCGGCCTCGTGGTGCTGCGCAGCCTCACCAAGACGTGGGGCCTGGCGGGGCTGCGGATCGGTTACGTCCTCGCCGCGCCCGACACGATCGCCGCCCTCGCGCAGGCCCAGCCGCTCTGGCCGGTCTCCTCACCGGCGCTGGAGGCGGCGCGGGCGTGCGTGGGCCCGCGCGCGCTCGCGGAGGCCGGCCACGCGGCACACCGCGTCGCCGCGGACCGGGCCCACCTGCTCGCGGGCCTCGCGGAACTCTCCCCCTTCGGGGTGCGCGCGGTGGAGCCGGCGGAGGGCCCTTTCGTACTCGTACGGGTGGCCGGGGCGGCCGGGGTGCGGGAGCGGTTGCGGGGGCGGGGGTTCGCGGTGCGGCGCGGCGACACATTTCCTGGCCTGGGGCCTGACTGGATCCGCCTCGCCGTCAGAGACCGCGCCACGTCGGACCGCTTCCTCACGGCCTTCGCGGAGTCCCTGCGGGGCTAGAGCGGGGGGCCGGGGGGGGGTGGCTTCCCCCTCTCCCCGTGCGGCCACGAACAGACCCGCCGCTCCGCGGCGGATGCCTCCCACCCACCCACCCGTTTACCCCGCGCCGCAGGGTTGGGGTAGGGGCGGGCGGCGGTGCGCTTGCCCTGCGGCGTGGGGCTGGAGGCGGGGCGGGTGGGGTGCGTCTACCCCGGGGTGTAGGGCCGGGCTCGGGGGGGCTGGGGCGCACCCGTCTCGTCGGGCCGAAGTAGCGGCCCGGAGGCCACCCCCACCGGGCCGCAGGCGCGTGCGAGACGGGAGGGGACGTGGGGGTATGTGCGCACGGAGCACCGAGCACACTGTGCCGCCTTTGTCCGCACGGCGTGACGCAGGGATAGCGAGTACGCACATACCCCCGCGGCCCCGCACCCACCACCGAACCCAAGGCGCAGACCCCAGCCCAAGCGAAGCCGCACACGCCCCGCGGCCCCGCACCCACAGACCCGCCTAGGCGACACCAGCCACCACGCAACCGCACACGCCCCACGTCCCGACCCACAGACCAACCCCGACGCGGCCTGACCTGTCAGGTCCGGTTTCGGCGGCGGCGGGTCAAAGCCAAGGTCGCCGTTCCTGCTGTCAGCAGGGCCAGCGCTCCGCCCGCCACGTACGGCGTCGCGGAGCTGCCTCCCGTTTCCGCGAGGTCCGCCTCCCCCGGCTTCGGCTGCGGCTTCGTGTCCGCCGGGCGTTCCGGCTCGCCCTGCGGCTGCTTGCCGCCGTCCTTCGGCGGCGCCACCGGCGCCTCACACCCGGCCCCGGCCAGCTTCACCGTGCCCGTGACCTCGGCGACGTTCAGCTTCAGCGGGTTCACGGACACCGTGAGCTCCAGCGCGGACGCCGCCGCCGTACGGGACGTCGTGCGGGTCTTCGACAGGTCGAGCCGCACCTCGCCGACGCCCGGCACCTTCACCTCGGTCGTTCCCTTGGCGGTCAGCGTGACCTTCTTGCCGAGGACCGTCACCCCGCCCAGCAGATTCGATTCGGCAACGGGCCGTTTCCCGGCCTCGCACACGGCCTCGGACGTCACCTGACCGACCTCGATGAGGGAGAGCAGCGGCAGGCCCGGCACATGCACCCTGGCCCGCACGAGGTTGCTGTAGCCCTTCGCCGTGCCGCCGCGCACGGTCGCCTTCGCCGAGGCCACGTCGGCGCGCAGGACGCTGAAGGGGCGGCCCCCGTCGACCCCGTTGAGGTGGGCGGTGAGCGCGGTCCTGCTCGCGCTGGCAGGGGCCTGCACCTCGTTGAGGGCGACGTTGAGCGGGACGTTCACGGTCTTGTTGAGCAGGGAGACGTTCAGGCCGGTGCGCAGGACGACGGCGTCGGCCCGACCGCCCCGGTGGCCGTCGCCGCCCGTGGCGTGCGCGGAGCCCGCGCCGGCGAACACCGCGGGCCCTAAGGCGAGCGCGGTGGCGACGGCGACCACGGAGACGCGGCGTGCGGGCAGGCGGAAGGTGTTGCTGTTCAAGGTGGTGGAACCCCCACGAGAGAAACGGGCCACCGGCGGCGCACGCGGACAAGGGGCCGGAAAGGACAACCCGGCAACCGGGCAACCGGGCACAACCGGACGACCGGACGAACACGAGGACCGCCGCGAGGGACAGTCGTCGGGAACGGCTCCGGCGGCCCCGAGGGGACAACGCGTGCGCGCCGCTGGCGTCGTCCGACATCGACGAAGGACGACGCGGGAATCTTTACGCACTCAGGGTGAACGGTCAGCAACCTGGCGTGAGTTCACTCCAAAGGGAGTTTTCCGCCCCTGCTTTCGAATCCTGAGGCACACGCGTCTCCCGCACCACCCGCGCATCTCCCTCCCCGCGCACGGCGGTTGACGCGAGCTCCCCCGGCCGGCCGACGGGCCCGTTCCAACGACCCGCCGCACCCCAGCGTCACGCCCGCGTCAAACACCGGCCTCAAACACCCGCCTCACACCACGGCGACCGCGGCGACCGCGACCTCACCCCACCACGTGCCCGTTCAGGATCACCCGCCGCGGCGCCCCGAGCACCCGTACGTCCTGCCGGGGATCCGCCTCGTACACCACGAGGTCCGCCGGCGCGCCTTCGGACAGACCGGGGCGCCCGAGCCACTCGCGCGCGCCCCACGTGGTCGCCGAGAGCGCGTCCACCGCGGGGATCCCGGCGAGGGTCAGCTCGGCGACCTCCGCGGCCACCAGACCGTGGGCGAGGGAGCCGCCCGCGTCGGTGCCGGTGTAGATCGGGACGCCCGCGTCGTACGCGGCGCGCACGGTGTCGTAGCGGCGCGCGTGGAGTCTGCGCATGTGGTCCGACCAGCGGGGGAACTTCTGCTCGCCGCCCGCGGCCAGCTGCGGGAACGTGGCGATGTTGACCAGCGTCGGGACGATCGCGACGCCGCGCTCCGCGAAGAGCGGGATGGTCTCCTCGGTGAGGCCCGTGGCGTGCTCGATGCAGTCGATGCCCGCCTCGACGAGGTCCCGCAGGGAGTCCTCGGCGAAGCAGTGGGCCGTGACGCGGGCGCCGAGCCGGTGCGCCTCGGCGATCGCCGCCTCCACGGCGTCGCGGGGCCAGCAGGCCGTCAGGTCGCCGGCCTCGCGGTCGATCCAGTCGCCGACGAGCTTGACCCAGCCGTCGCCGCGCCGCGCCTCCCGAGCGACGTACGCCACGAGGTCCTCGGGCTCGATCTCGTGGGCGTAGTTGCGGATGTAGCGGCGGGTGCGGGCGATGTGGCGGCCCGCCCTGATGATCTTGGGGAGGTCCTCGCGGTCGTCGATCCAGCGGGTGTCGGAGGGTGAGCCCGCGTCGCGGAGGAGGAGGGCGCCGATCTCGCGGTCGGTGAGGGCCTGCTTCTCGGTGGTGGCCGCGTCGACGGGCCCGTGCGCGTCCAGGCCGACGTGGCAGTGCGCGTCGACCAGGCCGGGCAGCGCCCAGCCCTGGACCGTACGGACGTCGTCCGCCGCCGGGCCGACGGGGCGGTCGTACGTCACTTTCCCGCCCACCACCCACAGCTCGTCCCGTACGTCGTCGGGCCCGACGAGCACCCGCCCCTTCACGTGCAGCACCGCGCGATCACTCATGGACAGCAGCTTATGAGGCACTCCGAACGCCCGGCACGGGGCCGGTCGGTACGCTCTTCGCGGCAGCCCGAACGACCTCGTGAGCGAAGTGAGCAGCGACGTGACCAGCGACGTGAGCAGTACTGTGACGCACCCCTTTCTGGACCTGGCGCCGCTGAGCGCCCGGCATTTCGCCGCCATCGAGGCGCGGGTCGCCCGGCTGCTCGGCACCGAGCAGGACGTCGTGATCATGCAGGGCGAGGCGCTGCTGCCCCTGGAGGGGTGCATCCGGGGTGCCGCGCGGCCGGGCACGACCGCGCTGAACGTCATCACCGGGCCGTACGGACAGACCTTCGGCAACTGGCTGCGGGACTGCGGCGCGACCGTGATCGACCTCGCCGTGCCCTTCCACACCGCGGTCACCGCCGATCAGGTGCGTGAGGCGTTCGCCGGGCACCCGGAGATCGACTTCGTCTCGCTGGTGCACGCCGAGGCCGCGACGGGCAACACCAACCCGGTCGCGGAGATCGGCGAGGTCGTCCGCGAGCACGGCGCGCTCTTCATGCTGGACGCGGTCGCCTCGGTGGCCGCCGAACCGCTGCTGCCGGACGCGTGGGGCGTGGACCTGTGCGTGATCGGCGCGCAGAAGGCGATGGGCGGCCCTGCGGGCGTCTCCGCGGTGTCGGTGAGCGAGCGGGCCTGGCAGCGCATCGCCGCCAACCCGCAGGCGCCGCGCCGCTCCTACCTCTCGCTCCTCGACTGGAAGGAGCGCTGGATCGACGGCGGCCGCAAGGCCCTGCTGCACGCGCCCGCCCAGCTGGAGATGCTGGCGCTCGAGGCGTGCGTGGAGCGCATCGAGTCGGAGGGCCTGGACGCCGTGATGGCGCGGCACGCCACCGCCGCGGCCGCCACCCGGGCGGGCGCGCTCGCGCTGGGCGGGGGCCTTGCGCCGTACGTGCACGAGGCGGCGGACGCGGCGCCGGTCGCCACCACCCTGCGGGCGCCGTCGGGCACGGACGCCTCGGAGCTGGTGGCCCGGGCGCTCGCCGCGGACCCGGTGCTCCCGCTGGTCGCCGGGGGCGGCGCGCTGGCCAAGGAGATGATCCGGGTCAACCACTACGGCCCCGACGCGACCCGTGGCGTGGTCCACGCGTGCGTCGCCGCGCTGGGCGCCGCGATGAGCGAGGCCGGCCTCACCGTGGACCTGGAGGCGGCCCGCCGCGCGGTCACGGAGGCGTGGCGCTGACCGGACGGCGCACCTGACGCCACGACAACCCCTTCCACCGCCGAACACCCCGTCCGGGGTGGAACCCGTGCGGCGGCCCGTCCCGTCATGGCACCGCACCTGCCATGACCACGCTTGTGGACGGCCGCCGCATCGCGCCCCTGGACCGGACTCCGATCGAGGGGGACGCGCGGCACGACGGCCCCGCGGATCTCTTGCGGGAACGCATCGACGGCATGACGGGAACGTGAATAGGGCGCGCCTTTAATGCGCCCGCCGGGCGTCGTCAGCCAATTCATCCGCGCATTCTCACGAATTCTTTATCAGCACAGCTTCCCGTATTCTTCTGCCCGCTTTCCCGGAAGCTAAACACTAAGATTTCGACAGCGCGAATCACCCCAATTCGGACGTCGTCCGGAATGGTCTCTACCATGTGACGTACTCCACACCGCGACCTTTTTGCGCTGAATTTCCAGGTCAAACTCGGACATAACGCAAGAGCTTCATGCGGGCGCGCACCTACGCGCGATAACACATGAGAGGCCTCGGCGTAACCCCTCCCCCCGATGCAATTCAAGAAATTGCTCGGTAAATTCAATCCGCATGACCGCTGCACAAGCCGATCTACCGACCGACCTGCAAGCGAAATTCCTGGAAATGCCGGAGGGGCTGCGACTCGACAGCCCCGCTGTCGCTGACGGCGCCGCCATCTGGCGTATCGCCCGCGACTCCAAGGTGCTGGACCTGAACTCTTCGTACAGCTACCTGCTGTGGTGCCGCGACTTCGCGGCGACCTCCGTGGTGGCCCGTGGCGCCGACGGCGAGCCGGCCGGTTTCATCACCGGCTACATCCGTCCCGAGCGCCCGGACACCCTGCTGGTCTGGCAGGTGGCCGTCGATCACGCACAGCGCGGCCGCGGCCTGGCCGGCGCACTGCTCGACGGGCTGACCGCGAAGGTCGCCGCCGGGCGCGCGCTGACCACGGTCGAGACGACCATCACGCCGGGAAACACCGCTTCCGAGCGCCTGTTCCTCTCCTACGCGCGGCGCCACGGCGCGTCGGTCGAGCGGAAGGTCCTCTTCGACGCGGGTCTTTTCCCTGATGACGGGCATGAGCCAGAGGTGCTCTACCGCATCGGTCCGATCGGGCCCTGAGCCGATCGCCCCCTGAACTTCGCTCCCCCCGCACGTCCGCAACCCCCCACTCCCACGCCTTTCCATCTCCCAGGAGATTCGCTGTGACCATCACCCAGCCCGACCTGAGCGTCTTCGAGACCCTGGAGTCGGAGGTGCGCAGCTACTGCCGCGGTTGGCCTACGGTCTTCGACCGCGCGCAGGGCAGCCGCATGTACGACGAGGACGGCCACGAGTACCTCGACTTCTTCGCCGGTGCCGGTTCACTCAACTACGGCCACAACAACCCGGTCCTGAAACGCGCGCTCATCGACTACCTGGAGCGCGACGGCGTCGTGCACGGCCTGGACATGTCGACGTCCGCCAAGCGCGCCTTCCTGGAGTCGTTCCAGAACATCATCCTGCGCCCGCGTGACCTCCCGTACAAGGTCATGTTCCCGGGCCCGACGGGCACCAACGCCGTCGAGGCCGCGCTGAAGCTGGCGCGCAAGGTCAAGGGCCGCGAGTCGATCGTGTCCTTCACCAACGCCTTCCACGGCATGTCGCTCGGCTCGCTCGCGGTGACCGGCAACGCGTTCAAGCGCGCCGGCGCCGGCATCCCGCTGGTGCACGGCACCCCGATGCCGTTCGACAACTACCTGGACGGGCAGACCCCCGACTTCATCTGGTTCGAGCGCCTCCTCGAGGACCAGGGCTCCGGCCTCAACCAGCCCGCCGCCGTGATCGTCGAGACGGTGCAGGGCGAGGGCGGCATCAACGTCGCCCGCGCCGAGTGGCTGCGCAAGCTCGCCGACGTCTGCGAGCGCTGGGACATGCTCCTGATCGTCGACGACATCCAGATGGGCTGCGGCCGCACCGGCGCCTTCTTCTCCTTCGAGGAGGCGGGCATCACGCCGGACATCGTCACGGTGTCGAAGTCCATCAGCGGCTACGGCATGCCGATGTCCCTGTGCATGTTCAAGCCGGAGCTCGACGTCTGGGAGCCGGGCGAGCACAACGGCACCTTCCGCGGCAACAACCCCGCCTTCGTGACGGCCGCCGCCGCCCTGGAGACCTACTGGACCGACGGCTCCGCGATGGAGAAGCAGACCCGCGCCCGCGGCGAGCAGGTCGAGCAGGCGCTGGCCGCGATCGTCGAGGAGAACCGCTCCGAGATCAAGGAGTTCCGCGGCCGCGGCCTGGTCTGGGGCATCGAGTTCCTCGACAAGGACCGGGCGGGCGCCGTCGCCAAGCGGGCCTTCGAACTGGGCCTGCTCATCGAGACCTCCGGCCCCGAGGGTGAGGTCGTCAAGCTCCTTCCGGCGCTGACCATCACCCCCGAGGAGCTGGACGAGGGGCTGCGCACGCTGGCCCGCGCGGTACGCGAGACCGCCTGAGAGCGTCGACCGAGCCCCCCGGCACCGTAAGAGAAAAGGAACCAACTCACCGTGATCGTCCGTTCGTTCAAGGACATTGAAGGCACCGACCGGCATGTGAAGGCCGCTTCGGGTACCTGGGAGAGCAAGCGCATCGTCCTCGCCAAGGAGCGCGTCGGCTTCTCGCTGCACGAGACCATCCTGTACGCGGGTACGGAGACGTCGATGTGGTACGCGAACCACATCGAGGCCGTCGTCTGCACCAAGGGTGAGGCCGAGCTGACCGACGACACGACCGGCGAGAAGTACACGATCACGCCGGGCACGATGTACCTGCTCGACGGGCACGAGAAGCACACCATGCGGATCAAGGAGGACTTCCACTGCCTGTGTGTCTTCAACCCGCCCGTCACGGGACGTGAGGACCACGACGAGAACGGCGTGTACCCGCTGCTCACGGAGCCGGACGCGGACTGACGCCCACCTACATCCCGAACAGGGCCGTACGAGAGGAGAGGCAGGCAACACCATGACCACCGCACCCGAACGCACCAGTGACCTGTACCCGACGCGAGGCGCCGAAGAGGTGCTGATCGAGCGCAAGGACCCCGTCGTGTGGTCCGAGCCGGGGGCAGAGGGGCCGATCACGGCCGGGGATCTGGCCGGGTTCGAGCGGGACGGTTTCCTGGCGATCGACCAGTTGATCACCCCGGACGAAGTGAGCGTCTACCACGGCGAGTTGGAGCGGCTCATCAACGATCCGACGATGCGTGCGGACGACCGCTCCATCGTCGAGCCGCGCTCCCAGGAGATCCGGTCGATCTTCGAGGTGCACAAGATCAGTGAGCTCTTCGCCAAGCTGGCCGCGGACCCGCGCGTCGTCGGCAGGGCGCGGCAGATCCTGGGCTCGGACGTGTACGTCCACCAGTCCCGGATCAACGTGAAGCCGGGCTTCGGCGCCTCCGGTTTCTACTGGCACTCGGACTTCGAGACGTGGCACGCGGAGGACGGCCTGCCCAACATGCGGACCGTCTCCGTCTCCATCGCGCTGACGAAGAACTACGAGACCAACGGCGGCCTCATGATCATGCCGGGGTCGCACAAGACGTTCCTCGGCTGCGCGGGCGCCACGCCGAAGGACAACTACAAGCGTTCGCTGCAGATGCAGGACGCGGGCATCCCGTCGAACGAGACGCTCACGCACCTCGCGTCGGACTACGGCATCCGCCTGTTCACGGGCGAGGCCGGGTCGGCCACGTGGTTCGACTGCAACGCCATGCACGGCTCGGGGGACAACATCACCCCGTACCCGCGCAGCAACGTCTTCATCGTGTTCAACAGCGTGGAGAACACGGCGGTGGAGCCGTTCGCCGCGCCGGTGCGCCGGCCCGAGTACATCGGGGCGCGGGACTTCACCCCCATCCGGTGAGGTAGCGCGCCGAGCGAGCCGGCCCGGCACCCCCCGTGGGTGCCGGGCCGGCTCGTCGTGCGTGCGGGCGCGTTCCGGTTACAGCGGCAGGTAGTCCGTGTAGCCCTTCTCGGTGCCGCCGTAGAACGTCGCCCGGTCCGGCTCGTTGTACGGGCCTTCGGTGCGCAGCCGGGTGGGCAGGTCGGGGTTGGCGAGGAACAGCGCGCCGAAGGTGATGATGTCGGCGGTGCCGTCCTCGACCAGGGCGAGCGCCGCGTGATCGGTGGGGCCCTCGGTGTACGGGTTGAGGACGAACGTGCCGCCGAACTCCTTGCGGATCCGTTCGACCAGGTCGCGCACCCCGTCCACCTCCATCACGTGCAGGTACGCGAGGCCGAGGGCGCCGAGTTCCTTGGCGAGCGCGGTGTAGGCGGGCTCCGGGTCGGGCTCGGAGATGCCGTTGGCCGGGTTGCCGGGAGAGAGGCGGATGGCGGTGCGGTGGGCGCCTATCTCCTCGGCGACGGCCGAGGCCACCTCGACGGCGAAGCGGTTGCGGTTCTCCACGGAGCCGCCCCATTCGTCGGTGCGGTGGTTGGAGCCGGGCGCGAGGAACTGGTGGATCAGATAGCCGTTGGCGCCGTGCAGTTCGACGCCGTCGAAGCCCGCGTCGATGGCGTTGCGGGCGGCCGTGACGTGGTCGCCGATGGTGGCGCGGACCTCGGCGCCGGTCAGCTCGCGCGGCGTGATGAAGTCCTTGAGGCCCTCGGCGGTGTAGACCTGCCCCTCGGCCGCGACGGGCGAGGGGGCGACGTTGACCAGGCCGTCGGGGAGCAGGCTCGGGTGACCGACGCGGCCGGCGTGCATGAGCTGGGCGAAGATCGTGCCGCCCGCCGCGTGCACGGCATCGGTGACCTTGCGCCAGGCGGCGACCTGCTCGGTGGTGTGCAGGCCCGGCGTATCCGGATAACCCTGGCCGACCACAGAAGGCTGGATCGCCTCGGTCACGATCAGTCCGGCGGAGGAGCGCTGGGTGTAGTACTCGACGGTCAGATCAGTGGGGACACCGCCTTCACCCGCGCGGCTGCGGGTCATCGGGGACATGGCGATGCGGCTGCGGAGCTGCTTGCCGGACAGGTCGATCGGATCGAACGCGGTGGTCATCGTTGACTCCCGGACGGGTTTATGTGGTCGGCCAATCAATCGGACGAGCGACACTGTAACCCATTTCTTGGCCGACCAAGGTAAAGTTTCACCAGACGTCTTGCGAAGGACGTCTTCCACCACAGGTCCGGTGAGCGACAGGAGCTCGAGATGCAGGCCGACACCGCGCAGGAGGCCACGGCCGACCCCGTCTGTATGCCCGGGGCGTCCGGTGTCGCCGCGGCGGGACCCGTCAGTCTCACCGTCAGCCGGGTGGCCCGGCTGCACCGCATCGCCGCCGGCAAGGCCCTCAAGGGGCTCGGGCTCTACCCCGGCCAGGAGTTCGTGATGATGCACCTGTGGGAGGCGGGCCCGGTGCGGCAGGCGGAGCTGATCAAGGCGGTCGACCTCGACCCCTCGACCGTCACGAAGATGCTGCAGCGCCTCGAACAGTCGGGCCACGTGCGGCGCCGCCCCGACCCGGCCGACCGGCGCGCGGTCCTCGTCGAGGCCAGCGCGGCCAGCTGCGGCCTGCTGGCCGCGGTGGAGCGCGCCTGGGGCGAGCTGGAGGGCCATACGCTGGCCGGCCTGGACGAGACGGAGCGCGCCGACCTGGCCCGGCTGCTCGCCAAGGTCGAGACGAACCTCTGCAAGGAGACCGAGGACTGCCCGGAGCGCAAGGGACGCGACTGACCCGCCGTTCGCCCCCCCTCCTTCCCCCGTCCCTCCGTCGCTCCCCGGCTCCCCCGCGGTCCGGGACGTCTTCGTGGTGTACGCGGCTTCGCGCCCTGTGGTCCTCCCGCCTACGGGCGCGTCAGCGTCGCCGCCCTGACCAGTACCCGGCGGGCCGCGGACTCGTCGCCCGCCGTGCCCTGCGGCACCCGGTCCGGCGCGCGGCGGCCGCCCACCAGCAGGCAGAAGTCGACCGGGGCGAGGACGAGTTCGGCCCGCACCGGATCGTCCGCGCTGCCCAGCACCCACTCGCTCTCGCCGCCCTCCCCGGCGACGGTGAGCGCGACGGGCGGCGCCTGCGGGCCGAGGGCCGTGCCGAGGAGCCGGATCGCCAGCCGCACGAGCTGCCACAGGTGCGGGGCCGGCGGCGGGGGTACGGCGCGGTCGAGGGCGTCGCCGATGGCGTCGGCGTGCATCCACGTGTCGAAGGCCCGGGTCAGGAAGTGGTCGGCGACGGGCAGGCGCAGGCCCGCGAGCACCGTGGCGCGGGCAGCGTGCTCCGTGTCGTGGGCGGCCCGCGAGGAGAGCAGCCCGGCGGCCTGGGCGCGCCACGCGGAGACGGTCCGCGCGGGGGTGCGGGCCCGCTCGCGGCGGATCACCTCGCAGGTGCGCGTCTCCCCCGCCGTACGCGATGACGTGCCGTCCGGGGCGCGGGGGCCGTCCGGGGCGCGGGTGCCGGACGCGTGTGCGGGTGGGCCGAGGCCCAGGTGGCGGGCGAGCGGTTCGTCGGCGGCGATGAGGCGGGCGACGGTGTCGTGCACGTTTCTGCCGTGCCCGACGGGTGTCCGCCAGGCGCTTTCGTCGGTCAACTCCCCCAGCAGTGCCTGGAGTCCGGCGACCGTCGCGGCGTAGGGCGCGGCGTGCGGGGCGGTGCGCAGGGCGGGGGCGCGGCTGCGCAGGGCGAGCAGGAGGCCGTGTGCCGCCGGGTTCCCGCCGTCCGGTGCCGTCCCGGGCAGGGCGGGGCCGTCCAGGTGCCGGACCGTGGCCCGCAGCCGCGCGGCCTCGGCGGCGCAGGCCGCGCACCCTTCGTCGAGGTGCCGCCCGACCTCGGCGCCGTCCCCCGGCGTCAGGGCGTCCAGGGCCCAGGCGCCGAGCAGTTCGCGTACCGCCTCGTGGCGGGCGGCCGTCATCGCCGGTCCCCCCGGAGAGGCGGGTCCGCGAGGGTCTCGGCGAGGGCGCGCAGGGCCGCCCTCAGGCAGCTCTTCGCGACCTCGTCGGGGATGCCCAGCTCGACGGCGGCCTGGCGGTACGTGCGTCCGGCGAAGTAGGCGAGGTGCACCGCCTCCTGCTGGGGGAGCGGCAGCCGGGCAAGGGCGGAGTGCAGCAGCAGGGAGCGCTCCTGCTCCACGCTGGTCTCGTCCGGGCCGGGGGAGCCGGGGGCCTGCCGCGGGGCGCTCTCGTCGGGGTGGGCGCTCTTGGGGTGGCGCTCCTCGCCGCGCACCCACTCCACGGCGCGCCGGTGGGCGAGCATCGAGAGCCGGGCGCGCAGGCTGCCGCGGCGCGTGTCGAAGGCGTAGGGCCTGGTCCACAGGTGGGCGAAGACCTGCTGCGTGACGTCGGCGGCGGCCGCGCGGTCGCGGGTGACCCGCACGGCGACGCGGTGGACGAGGGTGCCGTACGCGGCGTAGGCCTCGGCGAGGGCGGCCTCCTCGCCGTAGATGAGCCGCCGGCGCAGTTCGGCGTCGGCGGGCCCCCCGGCGGGCGGCTCCTCGAAGGACGGCTCCACCGGCACCACCACCTCGCGCGGCCTTCTGGTCCTGCCAAGACTGGCGCCCCGTGGCCCGCCGCGCCAGACCTCAGCCGGAGAGGACGTCCAGGAGCCGGTCCACGTCCGCCTCGGTGTTGTACAGGTGGAACGTGGCCCTCAGGTGTCCCGCCCGTGCCGACGTGAGGATGCCGGCCCGGGCCAGCTCGGGTGCCCGGTCGGCGAGTTCCGGCACCGAGACGATGGGGGACGTGCCCGGCACCGGGGCGTGGCCCAGTTCGGCGAGGCCCGCGCGGTAGCGGGCGGCGAGCGCGGTGTCGTGGACGTGGATGGCGTCGATCCCGGTCTCCTCGACGAGGCCGAGCGCGGCGGCGGCGCCGTGGTAGGCGAGGAAGGCGGTGGGTTCGTCGAACCGGTGAGCGTCCGGGGCGAGTTCGCGGAGCGGGCCGTACGTGGAGTGCCAGGTGTCCGCCGCCGCGAGCCAGCCGCCGTGCAGCGGCACCAGGGACTCCTGTGCCTCTTCCCGTACCGTCAGGAACGAGGTGCCGCGCGGGCAGAGCAGCCACTTGAAGGCGCCGGTCACCGTGTAGTCGTAGGCGCCCGCGTCGACCGGCAGCCAGCCCACGGCCTGGGTGGCGTCCAGCAGCGTGCGCGCGCCGTGGGCGGCGGCCGCGGCACGGATCCCGGCGAGGTCGGTGGTCCTGCCGTCGGCCGACTGGACGGCGGAGAACGGCACGAGCGCCGTCGCCGGCGTGATCGCCTCGGCGAGTCCGTCCAGCGGCGCGTACCGCACCTTGAGGTCGCCGCGGAGCACGAAGGGGTTGACGATCGACGCGAACTCCCCCTCGGGGAGGAGGACTTCGGCGCCGGACGGCAGCGAGGCGGCGATCAGCCCGGCGTGCACCGCGACCGACGTGCCGACGGCGACCCGGCCGGGCGCCACGCCGACGAGCCGGGCGAAGGCGGCCCTGGCCTCGTCCACGACGGCGAAGTCGCCCGCGCCGCCCTGCCGTCCCTCGCCGTTCTCGGTCACGAGTGACCGCACCGCCTCGATGGCGCGGCGGGGCAGCAGGCCGCAGACGGCGGTGTTCAGGTAGGTCGACGTGGGAGCGAATTCGGTGCCGTTGATGATCCCCATGGTCTCCATGGGGATCAACCTATGCGGCCGCTCAGCCCTGCGGAACGGCGCAGCCGTCGGGGCCGCAGGCCTCGCCGCCGTCGGCGTCGGCCGCGAGGGTGGTCAGCGGGGCGCGCTCGCCCCACGCCTGCTCCAGGGCCTGCGCGAAGACCTCGGCGGGCTGGGCACCGGAGATGCCGTACTTGCGGTCGAGGACGAAGAAGGGCACGCCGTTCGCGCCCAGCTCGGCGGCCTCGCGCTCGTCGGCACGGACGTCGTCGGCGTACCGGGCGGGGTCGGCGAGGACGGTGCGCGCCTCGTCCGCGTCCAGGCCCGCCTCGACGGCGAGCTCGACGAGACGGGTGTCGTCCGCGAAGACGGACCGCTCCTCGGCGAAGTTCGCGCGGTAGAGGAGACCGATCAGCTCGTCCTGCCTGCCGCGCTCCTTGGCGAGGTGCAGGAGGCGGTGCATGTCGAAGGTGTTGCCGTGGTCGCGACCCTCGGTGCGGTAGTCGAGGCCTTCGGCGGCGGCGTTCTCGCCGAGCCGCCGCTCGCCCTCGCGGGCCTGCTCCTCGGTCATGCCGTACTTCCGCATGAGCATGGGCAGGACCTGCCCGGTGTCGCCCTTGGCGCGGGAGGGGTCGAGCTCGAAGGAACGGTGCACGACCTCGACGCCGTCGCGGTGCGGGAAGGCGGCGAGGGCCTTCTCGAAGCGGGCCTTGCCCACGTAGCACCAAGGGCAGGCGATGTCGCTCCAGATCTCGACGCGCATGTGTGGCTCTCTTGTCTTCAGGTCGTACGTCAGGTCGGTGCGGAGGCTGCCTCCGCTCCCGGGAGAACACCCGGACGGACCGGTGCATTCCCGTACCCCCGCCGACCTGGGCGGGAAGCGGGCCGCGCCTGGACGGCGCGGCCCGGCACGCCGCGTCAGTCCTGGCGGCTGGTGACCTCGACGAGGTGCATCCCGAACTGGGTCTTCACCGGACCCTGGACCTCGCCGACCGGGGCCGAGAAGACGACCTGGTCGAACTCGGGCACCATCTGCCCCGGGCCGAACGAGCCGAGGTTCCCGCCGTCCTTCGACGAGGGGCACGAGGAGTGCTTCTTCGCCAGCTCGGCGAAGTCCGCTCCGCCCTCGATCTGCTCCTTCAGCTGAAGCGCTTCCGTCTCGGTCTTGACCAAGATGTGTCGCGCAGAGGCCCTAGCCATGTGTCACGCCCTTTCGAGTGCATATGAACGCCGCCAAGGGTAGACGCCTCATTCCCCTGCCCGGGACTCCGCGGCCGCGAAGCTGCCCGTGTTCGCCCTGACCCAGGTGCGCAGGTGAGCGAGGGGTTCCAGGGCGCCGCGGCCCAGCTCGGTCAGTTCGTACTCGACGCGGGGCGGGACCTCGGCGTGGACCGTGCGTGTCACGAGGCCGTTCTCCTCCAGGCGGCGCAGGGTCTGGGTGAGCACCTTGGGGCTGACCCCCTCCAGCTTGCGGCGCAGCTCCCCGAAGCGGCGCGGGCCGTCCGCCAGGGCGGTGATGGCGAGACCCGTCCACTTGTGGACGAGCAGCTCGAAAACCTTGCGGCCGGGGCAGAGCAGGCCGTAGATGTCGTGCCGGGTCCGGGTGTCCTCACGGTGGTGACCACTCATGGTTTCCAGTCTGACCAGTCATGGTTTCCAAAAGATAGTTGGGGCCCTTGCGGGTGATCAGGGCTGCCCGCCTAGCGTCCCGCTCATGAACTCCACCATCGCACCCGTCCGCGTCGGTCTCGTCGGTCTCTCCGCCCGCGGCGGCTGGGCACCCCACTCCCACGTCCCCGCCCTGGCCCGTCTCGACGGCTACGAACTGCGCGCCCTGGCCGCTTCCGGTGAGGCCTCGGCGCGGGCCGCGGGTGAGAAGTACGGGGTGCCGCTGGCGTTCGGCTCGGCCGCCGATCTCGTCGGCAGCGACGAAGTCGATCTCGTCGTGGTGAGCGTGCGGGTGCCGCTGCACCGCGAGGTGATCCTCGACGCGCTCGGCGCGGGCAAGGCGGTGCTGTCGGAGTGGCCGCTCGGCAATGGTCTCGCCGAGGCCGAGGAGCTGGCGGCGGCCGCGGAGCAGGCGGGGGTGCGGACGTTCGCGGGGCTGCAGGCCCGCTCGGCGCCCGCCGTGCGGTTCCTCCGCGATCTCGTCGCCGACGGGTATGTCGGTGAGGTCCTGTCGACCAGCCTGGTCGCGTCGGGGCGGCGCTGGGGTCCCGTCTTCGAGCCGTCCGGGGAGTATCTCCTGGACAGGCGGAACGGGGGGACCATGCTGACCATCCCCTTCGGGCACACCGTCGACGCCGTCTCCATGGTGATCGGTGAGTTCACCGAGGTCTCGGCGACCCTGGCGACCCGGCGCCCCGTCGTCCGCGAGGAGGGCACGGGCCGCCCGGCCGCCATGACCGTCGACGACCAGATCGCGGTGAGCGGGCGGCTCGACTCGGGCGCCGTCGCCTCGGCGCACTTCCGCGGCGGCCTCTCCCGTGGCACGAACTTCCACTGGGAGATCAACGGCACGGACGGCGACCTGGTGATCACCGGGGACTCCGGCCATCTGCAGCAGGCCGCGCTCACCGTGCGGGGCGCCCGCGGCGCGGACCCGGCCGTCCGCGAACTCCCTGTGCCGGGCCGGTACTTCGACGTCCCCGCACTGGACGACCTGCGCGGACTTCCCGCGTACAACGTAGGGGCGCAGTACGCCCGGATGCTCGCCGGCCCGGCCGAAGGCGACTCGCCCGCACCGGACTTCGCGCACGCGCTGCGGCGCCAGCGACTGCTCGACGCCATCGAACGCGCGGCGGCCACCGGCACCCGCGTCGCCCTCCGGCAGAGCTAGGAGCCGTCCCGCAGTCCCTTCGGCCAGTTGGGGCGGAACTCTATGTGGTCGAACGTCACCACGCAGCCCTCGCCGACCGGCGACTGCGCCATGAAGCCGACCAGCGCGGCGGCCGCCGACTCCTCGTCGCCGAGCGAGAAGATCCGCACGAACGTCCACCGCTCGCCGTCCGTCGACGCGTGGAAGGCGAACGCCGGGCCCGTACGGCTGATGCGCAGCCATGCGCAACTGCCGTCCACCACGAAGGCATTGGCGTCGTCGGAGTGGCCGCGGGTGACGACCGTGCAGACCGTGGGCTCGTCCGGGGAGCGCTCCAGGCAGAGCTTGGCCCACTCCCGCTCGCCCACGTGGAGGTAGAGCACGCCCGCGTCGAAGGCGGCGGCGAAGCCGACCGTGACACGGGCGATCAGCTGGAAGTCACCCTCGGGGGCCCCGAGGAGCCGGGGCGCGTCGGAGGCCGGCTCCGTGACCCGGGCCGTCGGCGGCACGAAGCGGTCCTGGCGCGGGCCCGCCCAGCCGGTGAGCACGCCGTCCTCGTGGGACCAGTGCCCGTCGGGGCCGTACGTGCGCAGCGGGAAGGGCAGTTCGGGAAGGGTGACGTCCATGGCCTCAGTGTTCCAGGCGCCCGTCGTACCGGCGCGGCAGGCCCAGTGGGTTGTCGTCGCGCAGCTCCGGCGGGAGCAGGGCCTCGGGGGTGTTCTGGTACGCGACGGGCCGCAGCCAGCGTTCGACGGCCGTGCCGCCCACGGAGGTCGAGGTCGACGTGGTCGCGGGGTAGGGGCCGCCGTGGTGCTGGGCGGGGGCGACGGCGACGCCGGTGGGCCAGCCGTCGACGAGGACGCGCCCGGCGAGCGGGGTGAGTTCGGCGAGCAGCTCGGCGCCCCGGCCGCTCTCCCCCGCCGCCTCCCGCGAGGAGAGCTGGAGGGTGGCGGTGAGGTTGCCGGGCAGCCGGGAGAGTACGGCGGTGATCTCGGCGTCGTCGGCGTACCGCGCGACGACGGTGACCGGGCCGAAGCACTCCTCCAGGAGCAGGTCGTGCTCCCCCGCCGCGGCGAGGCGGGCGGCCGGGACGGTCAGGAAGCCCGCGCTGACGGTGTGCTCGCCGCCCGCGCCGGGGGTCACCGGCGCTTCCACGCCCGGGAGTTGGGCGCGCTCGCGCACCCCGGCGACGAAGTTGTCCCGCATCCGGTGGTCGAGGAGGACCCCCGACCCGGTGTTGCTGACCGCCTCGGTGAGGGACTTCACCAGCCGGTCGCCGCCGGCGCCCTCGGGCGCGAGGACCAGGCCCGGCTTGACGCAGAACTGGCCGACGCCGAGCGTCATCGACCCGGCGAGGCCGGTGCCGATCTCCTCGCCGCGCTCGGCGGCCGCGGCCTCGGTGACGACGACGGGGTTGAGGGAGCCGAGCTCACCGTGGAAGGGGATCGGCACGGGCCGGGCGGCGGCCGCGTCGAAGAGCGCCCGCCCGCCGCGGATGGAGCCGGTGAAGCCGGCGCCGGCGACCAGCGGGTGCTTGACGAGCTCGACGCCCGCCTCGAAGCCGTGCACCAGGCCGACGACGCCCTCGGGGATGCCGTGCCGGACGGCGGCCCTGCGCAGCACGGAGGCGACCAGTTCGGAGGAGCCCGGGTGGTCGGGGTGGGCCTTGACGACGACGGGGCAGCCCGCGGCCAGCGCGCTCGCGGTGTCGCCGCCGGGCACGGAGAAGGCGAAGGGGAAGTTGGAGGCGGAGTAGACCGCGACGACGCCGAGGGGGATCTTGTAGCGGCGCAGGTCGGGGATGGGCGGGGTCGCCGTGGCGTCGGGGTGGTCGATGACGACGCCGAGGAAGGCGCCCTCGTCGACGATGCCGGCGAAGGCACGCAACTGGTAGCAGGTGCGGGCGAGTTCGCCGGTGAGGCGGACGGGGCCGAGCGCGGTCTCCGCGTCGGCCGCCTCCACCAGGTGGTCCCCGGCCTCTTCGAGCAGGTCGGCGGCGGTGCGCAGGAAGGCGGCGCGGACCGCGCGGTCGGCGAGCGCGGGCGCCGCGTCCCTGGCGGCACGGACCGCCAGGTCGACCTCCTCGGCTGTGGCTTCCACCGCAACCTGCTCGCGCTGCTTCCCGGTTCGGGGGTCGACACTCCAGACTGGTGCTGCTGCCACCGCGGATTCCCTTTCCAGAGGTACTGCCAGGGGTCTTATGAGGGGTCTTGCCGGGTTCTAGCCGGGTCTTGCCGGAGGTATCCATCCACCAGGGCTGTTCGATATGCTGAACGCTGTCTCCGTCGGTGAATGGACGGGGACTCGGAGACTATTTCTCGGCGTTCTAAGGGGTCAAGGGCGATGTCGGCTGGCGAGACCGGAGGCGGTGCGCAGGTCAAGTCCGCGGTGCGGACGGTTGAATTGCTCGAGTACTTCGCGGGCCGTCCCGGAATGCACTCGCTGGCCGCGGTCCAGGAGGCCGTCGGATACCCCAAGTCGAGCCTCTACATGCTGCTGCGCACCCTGGTCGAGCTGGGCTGGGTGGAGACGGACGCGACCGGCACGCGGTACGGCATCGGCGTGCGCGCCCTGCTCGTCGGCACGTCGTACATCGACGGCGACGAGGTGGTGGCCGCCGCCCGGCCCACGCTCGACCGGCTCTCGGACGACACCACGGAGACCATCCACCTCGCGCGGCTCGACGGCACGAACGTCGTCTACCTCGCCACCCGCCAGTCGCAGCACTATCTGCGGCCCTTCACCCGGGTCGGCCGCCGGCTGCCGGCGCACTCCACCTCGCTCGGCAAGGCGCTGCTCGCCACCCACACCGACGAGCAGGTCCGCAAGATGCTCCCCGAGACGCTGCCCGCGCTCACCGAGCACACCATCACCGACCGCGAGAAGCTCATCGAGGAGCTGCACGCGGTGCGCGAGCAGGGCTTCGCGGTGGACCGCGAGGAGAACACGCTGGGGCTGCGCTGCTTCGGCGTCGCCATCCCCTACCGCACGCCCGCGCGCGACGCGATCAGCTGCTCGGTGCCGGTGGCGCGGCTGACGCCCGCGCACGAACAGATGGTCAAGGACGCCCTGTTCGACGCCCGGGACCGGCTGACCCTGGCAACTCGTAGGATCTGAGCCATGGATGTCAGCCTGCGCCCGGTGCACGACAGCGATCTCCCGGTGTTCTTCCGGCAGATGAGCGATCCCGAGTCCAGGCACATGGCGGCCTTCACGCCCGAGGACCCCACCGACCACGACCGCTTCACCGCGCACTGGACGACGATGCGCGCCTCCCGGGACGTCGACGTCCGCACGGTCCTCGCCGACGGGGACGTCGTGGGCAACGTCGCGGTGTACGGGGAGCCCGGCGAGCGCGAGGTGACGTACTGGATCGACCGCGCGTACTGGGGGCGGGGCCTGGCCACCGCCGCCCTGCGCGACCTGCTCGCGCTGGTGCGGGAGCGTCCGCTGTACGCCCGCGCGGCGGCGGACAACGCGGGCTCGATCCGGGTCCTGGAGAAGTGCGGGTTCCGCGTCTCGGCCCACGATCGCGGCTATGCCGCGGCGCGCGGGGCGGAGATCGACGAGGTGGTCCTCGTCCTGGACGGCGGCTGAGCCTCCGCCGCGCGGCGGAGCCGGATCGGCCCCGCGCGGGACGTGCGCGGACCCGCCCCGGCGGGAGGATCGAGACATGACGCCGGAGACCTCCTCACCACACCTGCCCTACGCTGTCCGGATGATCATCGGGACGACGGCGTGAGGAGAGGTGCCGCCGTCCTGTTCGGGCGCAGGGCGCGCCGCCGGTGGGTCCACCTCATCCTCGGCGGCGCCCTCGCCATGCCGTACGTCTTCGTCGGCTCGGTGATCGTGGGGCCGCTCTTCGGCGACAGCGGCATCTTCGGCTCGTTCGGCGCGCAACTCACCGCGTTCGCCGTCGGGTTGCCGCTCGCCGCCGTCACCGCGCTCTTCCCGCTGACCCGGCCGATGTCGGTGGCGGCCGTGCGGGCGCTCTGCGCGGTGCCCGACGACTCGCTGGCCGACGGGCCCGCCCGGTCCCGGGCCGCCCGCGGCCGCACCGTCGCGTGGTTCACGCTGCACCTCGGCCTCGGCGGGGTCATCAGCGGCATGTCGCTCGCGCTGCCGCCGTTCGCGGGCGTCCTCATCGCGCTGCCGTTCTTCGTCGCCCTTGGAGGCGGTCGCGCCGGGCTGCCCGAGGCGTTCGGCGATCCCTGGGCGCTGGCGCTCTCGCCGGTCGCCGGGCTCGTCTCGCTGGCGGCGCTCGCGGCGTGCGCGGCGGCCGCCGGTCACCTGCTGGCGCGCTGGGCGCCCGACCTGCTGGGGCCGATGCCCGCCGACCGGCTCGCCGCCGCGGAGCAGCGCGCCGCCGACCTCGCCGTGCGCAACCGCCTCGCCCGCGAGCTGCACGACTCCGTGGGCCACGCGCTGAGCGCCGTCACGCTCCAGGCGGGCGCGGCCCGCCGGGTCCTCGACCACGACGTGGAGTTCGTACGGGAGGCCCTGGCCGCCATCGAGGAGACCACCCGGCGCACGGTGAGCGAACTCGACGCCGTCCTCGGCGTGCTGCGGGAGGCCGACGGCGCCCGTCCGACGACGCCCGCGCCCACCCTCGCCGACGACCTGGCCGGCCTGCTGCGGCGGACCGGGGCCGGTGGCCTCAAGGTGAGCGCCACCCTGGACCTGGACGCCGGGGCCGTGCCCCCGCTGGTCTCCCGCGAGGCCTACCGCATCGTGCAGGAGGCCCTGAGCAACGCGCTGCGGCACGGCGGCGAGGGCACCGCCGTCGACCTGCGCATCGCGCTGGACGGCCCCGACCTGACCGTCACCGCCGAGAACCCGCTGCCGTCCCGCCCCGCCCCCTCCCGCCCCGGCGGCGGCCACGGCCTGCGCGGCATCGCCGACCGGGCCAGGCTGCTCGGCGGCACGGCGCGGGCCGGACCACAGCGGGGCGCGTGGCGACTGGACGTACGACTTCCGCTGAAAGGACAGCCATGACGGCGAACGACGACATAAGGGTGGTCCTCGCGGACGACGAGCGCATGGTGCGCACCGCGCTGCGCGCCATCCTCTCCGCCGAGCCGGGCATCGAGGTGGCCGGGGAGGCGGCGACGGGCGCCGAGGCGGTCTCCGTCGTACGGGAGGTGCGGCCCGACGTGGTCCTGATGGACGTCCGCATGCCGGAGACCGACGGCATCCGCGCCACCGAGCAGATCCTGCGGACCATGTCAGGGCCGCCGCGCATCGTCGTCGTGACGACCTTCGAGAACGACGCCTACGTGTACGAGGCGCTGCGCGCCGGGGCGGCCGGCTTCCTCCTCAAGCGGGCCCGCGCCGACGAACTCGTCCAGGCGGTCCGGCTCGTCGCGCGCAGCGACTCGCTGCTCTTCCCCGCCGCGGTCCGCGCCCTGGCCGCCGAGCACAGCCGCGCGAAGGCCGCGCCGCCCGATTGGGTGGCGCGGCTCACCGGCAAGGAGAGCGAGGTGCTGCGGCTGATGGCGGTGGGCCTGACCAACGCGGAGATCGCCGGCCGGATGGGCGTGGGCGCGGCGACGGTGAAGACGCACGTGGCGTCCGTCCTCGCCAAGACGGGGGCGCGGGACCGGACCCAGGCGGTGATCGCGGCGTACGAGGCCGACTTCCCGCGTTCCGCGTGAGAACTCTCTGAGAAAACGGCCGTAAGCACCTCAGAAGGGAACGAATCGCTGCCCGCCGCTCGTCCTCCCGTGGGATGAACAAGACGATCAGGCGCGTCTCGGTCTTCACGCTGCTGCTCGTGCTCGCTCTGCTGATACGGACGACATGGGTGCAGTTCCACGACTCGAAGGCGCTCGCGGACGACAAGCACAACCGGCGCAACGCGATCGAGCAGTACGCGAACCCGCTGGGCGACATCATCGTGGGCGGTGAGGCGATCACCGGCTCCGAGCGGACGAAAGGCGGAGACCTCGCGTACAAACGCACCTACAAGGACGGCGCCCTGTACGCGCCCGTCACGGGCTACAGCTCCCAGGTCTACGGCGCCACGCAGCTCGAAGGCATCTACAAGGACCTCCTGGACGGCACCGACAACCGCCTGAAGACCCCTCTCGACACGCTCACCAACAAGCGTGCCGACCCCGGCGACGTCGTGACGACCATCGATCCCGCGGTGCAGAAGGCCGGGTTCAAGGCGCTGGGCGACACCAAGGGCGCGGCGGTCGCCATGGACCCCGAGACCGGCGAGATCCTCGGCATGGTCTCCACCCCGTCGTACGACCCGTCGAAGATCAGCGGCTCGACGGACTCCGCGGCGTGGAAGAAGCTGACCACCGACAAGGAGAAGCCGATGGTCAACCGCGCGATGCGCCAGCCGCTCCCGCCCGGTTCGACCTTCAAGCTGGTCGTCGCGGCGGCGGCCCTGGAGGACGGCCTCTACGACTCGGTGGACACGAAGACATCCAGCCCGAACCCGTACACGCTGCCCGGCACGCGGACGGTCCTGAGGAACGAGAACCGCTCGGCCCCCTGCGAGAACGCCGACATCCGCACGGCACTCCAGTACTCCTGCAACAACGTCTTCGCGAAGATGGCCGTCGACCTCGGCAAGGACAAGGTCGCGGCGATGGCGGAGAAGCTGGGCTTCAACGCGGACAAACTGGACGTCCCGGTGCGCGCGGCCAAGAGCGTCTACCCGTCCGACATGGACAAGGCGCAGACCGCCCTGTCGGGCATCGGCCAGTTCGACGTGACGGCGACGCCGCTGCAGATGTCGATGGTCTCGGCGGCGATCGCCAACGGCGGCGAGCTCGTCAAGCCGCACATGGTCTCCCGGATCAGCGACTCCGGCGGTGACGTCCTGGAGAAGTACGACGACCCCGCCTCCCAGCGCGTCATGAGCGAGTCCACCGCCGAGGGGCTCCAGTCGGCGATGCAGACGGTCGTCGACAAGGGCACCGGTTCGAATGCGAAGATCGGCGGCGCGACGGTCGGCGGCAAGACGGGCACGGCCCAGCACGGCGAGAACAACAGCAAGACGCCGTACGCCTGGTTCACGTCGTACGCCAAGGGCGGTGACGGCAAGCAGGTGGCGGTCGCGGTGATGATCGAGTCGTCGAGCGCGGCCCGCGACGAGGTCAGCGGCAACGGCCTGGCGGCACCGATCGCCAAGGCGATGATGGCGGCGGCCCTGAAGGGGTGAGGCCGGGAAGGTAGCGGGCCGGGGCGGGAGCCGAGGGTCACCCCGACCCTCGTCCCGCGCCGCCACCCCCGCCCCGCCCCCGCCGGTCAGAGAGGGCCGCTCCCCCGCCCCTGCTTCCGTCGCCTCCGAAGGGATCCCAGCGCCGCCGTGGCCCCCGCGAGAGCCACGACCGCCCCCGCTCCGGCGAGCAGGCCGGTCACGAAGCCGAGGCCCGAGCTCGCCTCGCCGTCGTCCAGCGCCGTCGCGATACCCGTCGCCGCCACCGCAAGGGCGAGCGCGGCCAGCAGGGCGTAGAACTTGCGGCTGAAGAAGCTGGACCGTGCCGGCACCGGCGGCGGTGACTCCACCCGGGCCGCGGGGCCGACGCTCGCCGCGCGGGGCCGCTTGAACCAGGCGTAGATGATCCAGTTCCCGCACGGCTCCCAGCCGTCGGGGGCGAGCCGCTCGTCCAGGTTCTCGCGGCCGCGCGTGACGAGCTCGCGCCGGTACTCCCAGCGCTGGGGCTGCGCCACGTCCCGGTGGCTGACGAACCGGCCCAGGGCGTCGACGCGCTCCACCTCCCAGCCCTCGTCGCCGAAGCGGTTCAGGAGCTCTTCGTCGACGTAGGTGTCGGCGGTCCAGCGCCAGGTCTCCACCTGATCGCCCGGCGCCAGCGGTGCCCGCTCCCCCGCGGCGGGCACCAGCTGCGCGGCGAACTCCCCGGCGGGCCCGAACTCGGCCTCGGCGTCGTCGGCGCCGGACTCCTCCAGGTGTGCGGCGAGGTCGGTGACGGTCGCCTCCACGCGGTCGGCGGGCAGGCCGTGCGCCCGCAGCCGTTCGGCGAGGTCGAGAAGGTACGCGTCCTGCGCGAACCGCGCGTTCGTGGTGTTCATCGTGGGTCCACTCCTGCCTTCGCGAGGACTTCGCGTACGGATGCATCGAAGGCGAGCCACAGGCCGCCCTGTTCGCCGAGGGTCGCGCGCCCGGCGTCGGTGAGCCGGTAGTAGCGGCGGCCGGGCCCCTTCTCGGTGGCGCGGAACTCCGCGGAGACGAGGCCGGCTTCCTCCAGTCGGTTGAGGACCGGGTAGAGCGTGCCGCCCTTGATCTGGCCGAAGCCGGCGAGTCCGAGCACCTTGGCGATCTCGTAGCCGTAGCTCTCGCCGTCGGTGAGGCTGGCCAGTACGAGGAGGTCGAGTACGCCCTTGAACCAGCTGGCGCGGCGGTCGGCTGTCATTTCGTCACTCTGCCTTTCAGGCGGCGTGCGCGGCGTGCGCGGGGCGCACCCGATCCGGCGCCGGCAGCGTCAGATCGCGTACGGACAGGATGACGTGGACGGCGGCGGGGGCCAGCAGGCTGCCCGTCGTGAGGTAGAGGCCGGCGAAGACCGCGCCGAAGCAGCCGAAGGCGAGGATGCCCTGGCGGCCCTGGTAGAACCCGGCGAGCGCGTAGACGAGGACCGACAGGCCGGCCGCCGCGTAGAGGTCGAGTCCGAGTGCTCCGACGCCGAAGGCGATGAGGAGTCCGCGGTAGACCAGTTCGGCGGCGAGGCCGTCGGTCACGGCGACGGCGATCGCGAGCCGGCGCTCGGCGGGGGTGCGCGGCAGCATCGCCTCGATGGCGGCGAGCCCCGGCACGTTCCGGTCCCGCCGGGCGAGGTCGCGGAAGTTCCGCGCGGAGGCGACGGCGGCCGCCGCGGTGAGGAGGATCGCGGTGACGGCATAGCCGGGCCGCTCCGGCGCGGCGAGCCCGAAGTCGGCGGCGTCGGTGCCGGGCGAGAGCAGCAGCGCCGCCACGGCGAGGGCGGCCATGCTCCACCAGCAGGCGAGGACGAGGCCGAAGTAGCGGACGAGGGCGCGGGGTTCGGCGTCCCTGCGGCGGGCCAGCGAGCCGTACATGCGGCGGCCGGCCCAGGGTTCGCCGAGGAGCAGATAGGCGGCGAGAACGGCCGCGACGGCGGTCGATGCCACCGAGAAGTCCGGCGAGATGGTCATGGGTCCCCCTTCCCGAGGGGGCCGCGCACATGAGCACGCGACCCCCGAGCGTCTGAGCTACCTAGACCGTAAAGCGACCTAGTCAGGAATGCAACCTATCTAGCGCCGTCGACTCCCGACAGCCGAGGCAGGCCGGTCAGCCCACGTAGTACGTCGGGTTGGGGAGCTTGTACGTCTTGTCGGCGTATCCGCCCGCGAGGTCGGAGGCCTGGTCGCCGAAGCTGCCGACGATGTCGTAGCCGGTCGACTCGATGTACTTGCGGGTGCCCTCCTTGAACTGGACGGTGGTGCAGTTCCAGGCCGCGGGCGTCGCGCAGTCCTTCAGGTAGGCGGGCGGGTTCGCCTTGTCCTTGGTGAAGACGTGGCCGCGGTCGAGTGCGGTGTCGTAGCCCGCCCGCGCGAGGTTGGTCACGGCACCCTCTCGCAGCGGCTCGGCGAGCCCGGTGAGGAAGAAGACCTCGACACCCTTGCGCTTGGCGTACGCGACCAGCTCCGGCATGCCGAAGACGGCGGGGCGCTTGGCCTCCTTGACGTAGGCGTTCCAACTGTCGTTGTTGTACGTGTAGTTGGTCGACTTCTCGTAGTCGAAGCTGAGCAGCGCGGTGTCGTCGACGTCGAGGACGATCGCCGGCTTCTTGCCGTGCCGGGTGTGGTGCGCGGCCTTCCTGATGTCCTTCTTCGCCTTGGCCTGGATGCGGGCCAGGTCCTTGGCGTACGGGCTGTCGGGCGAGGACTTCCACACGCCGTCGGCATCCTTGGAGGCGCCGTAGTAGGCGTCGATCTCGCCGACGAGGAGGCCTATGTTGTGGGGCTCCTTGGTGGGGCGCGCCTCGGCCTGGTCCGCGCCGGCGGCACCGGCGGTGTAGAGGGCGGCACCGGCGACGGTGCAGGCGGTGGCCAGGCCGGCCACGCGTAGGGACTTGCGCATGTGTTGCGTCTCCGCATCAGGGTTCGGGCAGGTCAAGGACTGTCTACGCGCATCGACCCACCCCTGGGGAGACCACAGCAGGACCCTTTACCTGATCCATACCTGGTCCAGCCCCAAGAGCCCCAAGATCCCACCGGCCGAGACCCGCCCACGAGACGGGAGGGGACGTGGGGGTATGTGCGAACGGAGCACCGAGGAAACACTGGCGTCTTTGTCCGCACGGCGTGGCGCAGGGATGGCGAGTACGCACATACCCCCGCGGCCCCGCACCCAAGGCGCGACGGCCGAAACAGCCAAGGGCCTCAGGGCCCCGCCCTCACCCCTCGGCCGGCCACCCCGGGTCACGCCCGCTGAGCCCGATGACCAGGTCCAGCAACGGCGCCCCCTCCGGCACCCGCACCACAGGCCCGAACAACCCTTCAGGCCCGTCGGCACCATCCCCTGCCACCGTGTCCCCGCCCGGCGCGAGAAGTGCCCGCGCCGCCGCGAGGTTCGCCTCGTCCGGCGTGTACTCCTGCCCGGTGGCCCGCGCCAAGTCCCAGCCGTGGACCACCAGTTCGTCCGCGGCGACGAGCCCCGCCACCGCGCCGGGCAGGTCGATGCCGCCCGCGCGGGTCATCCCCTGCCAGGCCGCCGGATCGCGCCACGCCGAGGCCATGGCGTCGAGCGCCTCGGGGAGTTCGGTGCGCCAGTCGGGGCCGAGGTCGGGCAGGACGTCGCCGGGGGCCTGGTCGAGGCCGGGCCCGAACTCCTTGCGGGCGGCCTGCCGGAAGGCCCCGGCGAGACCGAGCACATGGCCTAGGAGATGGCGCACGGCGTAGTCGGGACAGGGGGTGGGCGCGGCGAGCTGCTCGTCCGTGATCCGCCCGGCGATCCGCGCCACGACGCGGGCCTGCGGGCCGAGGTCGAGGAGGTCGTCGGCGCTGTCCGTGCGGGCGTCGGCGTCATGGTCGGTCATGGGCGTGGCTCCCGGGTCGTAAGGCGGCTGTCTCGGTATCTCTCCCCTGTAGACCCGCCGGGCGCCGCGAACTCATCGCCGCCCGCCTAGGGAAAGCGACCGATACCGCCGCCGGGGCCTTAGACGCCAGCATCGCCAGGCATGACATCGACGATCGGGCGCGTCCTGCGGGACCGCAACGCGGGGCTGTATCTGGGAGCGGTGGTGGTGTCCGGCTTCGGGAGCTCCGCGCTCTGGCTGGCCTCGGGCGTCTGGGTGAAGGAGCTGACGGGGTCCGACGGACTCGCCGCGCTCTGCCAGTTCGCCCTCTGGCTGCCCAGCCTCGTCGGCCCCCTGCTCGGCACCCTCGCCGACCGCACACGGCGCAGACCGCTCCTCGTGGCCGTCAATCTCGCGCTGGGCGCGCTGCTGCTCTCCCTCTTCGCAGTCGACAGCGAAGGACGGCTGTGGATCCTCTTCGCCGTCCTGGTGGTGTACGGGGCGTGCGGCGTCGTCGCGGACGCGGCGGAGGCAGCCCTGGTCGCGACCGCCGTCGACAAGGAGCTGCTCGGTGACTTCAACGGGCTGCGGATGTCCGCGAACGAGGGCATGAAGCTGGTGGCGCCGCTGGCGGGGGCGGGCCTGTTCGCCGCGTACGGCGGGGCCCGGGTGGCTCTCCTCGACGCGGTGACGTTCGTGCTCGCGGCGGGGATGTTCGCGCTGCTGCGGGTGTCGGAGAGCCGGCCGGTGCCCGACCGTGCGTCGCTGCGGGAGAGGACCGCGCAAGGGGCCCGGTATCTGTGGGGGCACGAGCGGCTGCGGCCCTTGGTGGTGGCGGGCGGCCTGACGATGCTGAGTTCGGGGGTGAGCGGCGCGACGGTCTTCGCGATCGTCGAGGGGCTCGGCCGCGCCCCGTCATACACCGGCGTCCTGTATGTGGCGCAGGGCGCCGGTTCCGTGGTGGTGGGCGTGGCTTCGGGGGCGTTGATGCGGCGGTTGGGGCCGCGCCGGTTCGCCGGGGCGGGGATCGCGCTGACCTGCGTGGCGCTGGTCCTGAACGTGGTGCCGAGCGACGCGGCGGTCCTGACGGCCTCCTTCACCAACGGCGTCGGGCTGCCGTGCGTGCTCATCGCGGGCCTCACGGCCGTGCAGCGCGAGACTCCGGACGCGCTCGTGGGACGGGTGGCGGCGACCGCGAGCACCTTGATGTTCGCGCCGACGGCGGTGGGCATCGCGGCGGGCGCGGTCCTCGTGGAGAGCGTCGATTTCCGGGCCCTGCTGGTGGTGCTGGCGGGGGCGCGGCTCCTGACGGCCGCACCGCTGCTGAGGCCCCGCACGCGGGAGCGGGTCACGGTGCCTCCGCCCGGCGCTTGAGAGCGGTCACAGCCTCGGACGTCGGCCTGCCGACTGTGGGCGCCGACCGGACCGTATCGTTGCTCACTCCGCGCCCGGAAGGGGCGACGGCGCGGACGCGTCAGACAGGTCGGACGGGCCGGAGGGGAGCGCTGAAGAGGCGACGAGATCCGGCAGCGCGGCCAGGCCCTCCTTGACGAGGGCGAGGTCGCGGTCCGACGCCAACCCGGCGTGGTAGAGCCGGAGTTCGGTGGCACCGAGGCGCGCCGCCCGTGCCGCGTCGGCGGCGAGCGTGGCGGGGCTGCCGCCCATGCCGCTCACCACGGTGAGGTTGGCGGCCAGGACCGTCCCTCCACCGCCCCGCCCGGCGAAGGGCGTCAGCAGGTGCGGGCCGCCCGTGCAGGGGACGACAACGCCGTCGGCGACGCCGAGGATGTGCGCGGGGTCGACGCCCGCGTTCGCGCCGCAGTGGTGGCTCACCGGGTCGGCGTGGAGCAGCACTTGGAAGTCGCGGCCGGTGGCACGCGCGGCCGCGCGGACCGCGGCGACGCAGGCCTCCTGGAGGGTACGGGCAGCCCCTTCTCGCCACGCGCGCGTGGCGGCCGCCCTGCCCTCCCCGATGAGCCTCTCGACGACCCTCCAGCCACCGTCCCCCTCGCCCGCGCCCCGCCACACGGACTCCATGGCGCGGCGCACGGTGACCGCGAGCTCCTCGGGATCGAGGCCCTGTCCGGCGTACCCCTCCTGGCAGGAGGAGCAGAAGCACAGCGACATGAGGTACTGCCCGGCCTCGCCGAGGGTGACCCCAGCGATCTTGTCGTGGGCGTGCAGGTGGGCCAGGCCGTACCAGCCGCAGGACTCCAGTTCGGTGCCGTGCGTGCCGGGGCGTACGGCGGCTTCGGCGGCGAGGTCGACCAGGTACGCGCGCGTGGCGGGCCGGGCGATGCAGGGCGCCCAGGGGTAGCGGTCTCCGTGGGCGTTCACCACGGAGGTCGCCGGATGGTCCTCGCCCATCCGGGAGTTGTGGGCGAGGACGACCCAGCTGTGCACCTCGATCCCGGCGTCGCCGAGGGCGCGTGCCGCCTCTCCGTAGGCGTCGCCAGGCGCCCAGTCGCCGGCGGGGTACGGCCGCGGCTCGCGCCCCTCCCAGTGGCCGCCCGGCGGGTAGAGGACGGCGGCGTGGGCGGCGGTGACGATGCGGTGGCGCGGGTGGCGAGGGGTCAGCGCGCGCGTGGAGTGGTAGGCGGCGGCCAGGGTGACCTGGCGGATGCCGAGGGCGGCGAGGCGGTCGGGCGCGCCGGGGTCGCCGACGACGTCCCAGGGGTAGAGGAAGGCGGCGGCCCTCACGCCTCCTCCCCCGAGCCACCGGGGGCCTCGGGGGCGTCGTCCCGCAGCAGTTCCCGCCCCCGTTCGACGAGTTCCGCGAGCCGCTTGACGTGTTCGGCGGCGGGTTCGTGCAGCGGTGGCCGCACCGGGCCGACGTCCAGGCCGCCGAGCCGCACGCCCGCCTTGACGAGGGAGACGGCGTAGCCGCGGCCGAGGGTGCGCAGGTCGACGAAGGGCCGGTAGAAGCCGTCGACGAGGCGGTTCACGGTGGCGTCGCCCTGCGGCGTACCGGCGTTGAACGCGCGGTGGAAGGCGAGCGCGATGTCGGGGGCGAAGCAGAAGACCGCCGAGGAGTAGAGGGTCACGCCGATGCCGCGGTAGGCGAGGCCGGTCAGCTCGGCGGTCGGCAGGCCGTTGAAGTACAGGAAATCGCCCGGGAATTCGCCGCGCACCGCGCTGACGGTGCGCTGCATCAGGTCCATGTCGCCGAGGCCGTCCTTGAAGCCGATGATGCCGTCCGTGCGCGCCAGCTCGACGACCGTCTCGGGGGTGAGGACGGCGTTGTCGCGCTGGTAGACGATGACGTCCAGGGAGGTGGCCGCGGCGAGTTCGGTGTAGTGCCTGATCAGTCCCTCCTGTTCGGCGACGACGAGGTAGGGCGGCATGGCGAGCAGCCCGTCGGCGCCGGCCTCCTCGGCGAGGCGCGCGTACCGCACGGCGAGCGCGGTGCCGTACCCGGCGCCCGCGATCACGGGGACCCGCCCCGCCGTCTCGTCGACGGCGGCGGCGACGCACTCCCGGAACTCCTCGGGGTCCAGGGCGTGGAACTCGCCCGTGCCGCAGCAGGCGAAGACCGCCGCGGCGCCCGCCTCGACGCCTTCCCGCACGTGGGCCCGGAAGACGTCCGGGTCGGGGGTGCCGTCGGGCCCGTACGCGGTGACCGGGAAGAACAGCGGCCCGCTGGGGACGCGGAGTCGGGATGCGAGGGGGGCTGACGTCACGGGCTCTCCCTAAGCGTGCATGTTTCTGATTCATGTCCATATCCCTGAACACGACCACGCTAAGGCGCCCCGTCGGGCCCGGTCAAGCGGGTGAACTCCCCACCCAGCGGCGGATTTACCGTCTCCGCCACCCCCTTGACGCGGCGCACCGAAGATCCCTAGCGTGTCTACGGATGTGAATCCTGTACGTCAGTCTGTACATGCGTGTGTCCGCGACACGACACGGCCGCCCGAGGAGACCCCGCCATGCCCGCTCCCCGCACCGTCCTGCTCACCGGCGCCGCAGGCGGCGTCGGCACCCTGATGCGCGGACTCCTCCCCCCTTACGGCTACGACCTGCGCCTGCTCGACGTGCGGGCCCTCGCCGACGAGCCCGGGGCCGTGCGCGCCGACCTCTCCGACCGGGCGGCGCTGCGCGAGGCCGTGCGCGGCGTCGACGCGGTCCTGCATCTGGCGGGCATCTCCCTGGAGTCCACCTTCGACAAGATCCTCCGGGCCAACATCGAGGGGACGTACAACCTCTACGAGGCGGCCCGCGAGGAGGGCGTGCGGCGGATCGTCTTCGCCTCCTCCAACCACGTGGTGGGCTTCACCCCGCGCCCCCGGGGCGACGACCCGCTGATCCCGGTCGACACCCCGCGCCGCCCCGACACCTTCTACGGCCTGTCGAAGTCCTTCGGCGAGGACCTCGCCCAGTTCTACTGGGACAAGCACGGCATCGAGACCGTCTCGGTCCGCATCGGCTCGTGCTTCCCCGAGCCGACCAGCGTGCGGATGCTGTCGGTCTGGATGAGCCCCGACGACGGCGCCCGCCTCTTCCACGCCGCGCTCACCGCCGAGGACGTCGGGCACACCGTGGTCTACGGCTCGTCCGCCAACACCCGCCTGTGGTGGGACCTCTCGTCCGCCCGGGCACTCGGCTACGACCCGCGCGACGACTCCGAGCCGTACGCGGCGAAGCTCATCGCCGAACAGGGCGAGCTGGACCCGGCCGACCCCGACCACGCGCACCTGGGCGGCCACTTCTGCACCAACCCGCCGGTGTGGCCGTACTGACCGGACCGCGCCGGGGCGGGCGGCGCGGCACCGGCCCGGCGCTCCGCGACCGTTCGGGCCGGACCACTCGGGCAGCGAACGGGCACATCCGGCCCCCCAAACGGGCACGCCGGAGACCCCCCGCACAGGCAGCCGCCCCGCCAAGCGGGCACAAACGGGCAGCATCGTGTCGACTGCGAGCCTGGTCACCCGCGTTGCCCGCGCTGTAGAACTTCCCCACGGGGCCCGAACGGGCACCGCACCCAGGGGAAGGAAGGTGCCACCGATGACCGCGGAGGAGCGTCAGCGGCGGATCGTCAACGCGGCCCGCCACTCCGGCTCCGTCGACGTGACGGCGCTCGCCGGGGAACTCGGCGTGGCCAAGGAGACCGTCCGCCGCGATCTGCGGGCCCTGGAGGACCACGGCCTGGTCCGCCGCACCCACGGCGGCGCCTACCCCGTGGAGAGCGCGGGGTTCGAGACCACCCTCGCCTTCCGCACCACCATGCACGTACCGGAGAAGCGGCGCATCGCGGCCGCCGCCGCGGACCTCCTCGGCGACGCCGAGACGGTCTTCGTCGACGAGGGCTTCACCCCGCAGCTGACCGCCGAGGCCCTGCCCGAGGCCGCGGCGGGCCGCTCGCTGACCGTGGTCACCGCCTCCCTTGCTACCGCCGGCATCCTCGCCGACGCCGACAACGTCTCCGTCCTGCTGCTCGGCGGGCGGGTGCGCCCCGGCACCCTCGCCACCGTCGACCACTGGACCACCCGCATGCTCGCCGGGTTCGTCATCGACCTGGCGTACATCGGCGCCAACGGCATCTCCCGCGAACACGGCCTGACGACGCCCGACCCCGCCGTGAGCGAGGTGAAGGCGCAGGCCATCAGGGCGTCGCGGCGCACGGTCTTCCTGGGCGTGCACACGAAGTTCGGGGCGACGAGCTTCTGCCGGTTCGCGGGGATCGGCGACCTGGACACGATCGTCACCAGCAGCCGGCTGCCCGCGTCCGAGGCGCACCGCTACTCCCTCCTGGGCCCGCAGGTCGTCCGCGCCTGACGCCCCGCCACCCTCCCGCCTCCCCCGTCCCCCTCCCCCCTTTCGCACGTCCAGACGCGCCCCTTTCCTCCCTTATTGCCCCTCAATGTTCAGGAGCGATTCATGCGAACCCCGAGCCGGCGGCGGCCCCGCGCGCTCGCCGCGGCCTCCGCAGGGGCGCTGCTCGCCCCGCTGCTCGCCGGCTGCTGGACCGGTGCCGGCGGGTCCGGTTCCGGCGGCGACTCCCTCAACGTCCTCATGGTGAACAACCCGCAGATGGTCGAGTTGCAGAAGCTCACCGCCGCCCACTTCACCAAGGAGACGGGCATCAAGGTGAACTTCACCGTCCTGCCGGAGAACGACGTCCGCGACAAGATCAGCCAGGACTTCGCCAACCAGGCCAGGCAGTACGACGTCGCGACGCTCAGCAACTACGAGATACCGATCTACGCGAGGAACGGCTGGCTGCACGAGGTCGGTTCATACGCCCGCAAGGACACCACGTACGACGAGAAGGACATCCTGGCGCCCATGCGCCAGTCCCTCACGGGCAACGACGGCAAGCTCTACGGGCAGCCCTTCTACGGGGAGTCGTCCTTCCTGATGTACCGCAAGGACGTCTTCGAAAAGGCCGGCCTGACCATGCCCGACCACCCCACCTGGCAGCAGGTCGCGAAGCTCGCCGCGCGGGTGGACGGCAAGGAGCCCGGGATGAAGGGCATCTGCCTGCGCGGGCTGCCCGGCTGGGGCGAGGTGATGGCGCCGCTGACGACCGTGGTGAACACCTTCGGCGGCACCTGGTTCGACAAGGACTGGAAGGCGCGGCTCGACTCCCCCGAGTTCGAAAAGGCAACCCGCTTCTACGTAGACCTCGTTCGCGACCACGGCGAGTCCGGCGCCGCGCAGTCCGGCTACGCCGAGTGCCTCAACAACCTCACCCAGGGCAAGACGGCCATGTGGTACGACGCGACGGCCGCGGCCGGTTCGCTGGAGTCCGCCGGTTCCCCGGTGAAGGGGAAGATCGGTTACGTCGCCGCCCCGGTGGCGCGGACCGAGAGCTCCGGATGGCTCTACACCTGGGCCTGGGGCATGCAGAAGGCCTCCCCCAACCCGGACAAGGCCTGGAAGTTCATCTCCTGGGCGTCGGGCAAGGAGTACGAGAAGCTCGTCGGGGAGAAGACCGGCTGGTCGAACGTGCCCGCGGGCAAGCGGGCGTCGACCTACGCGAACCCCGCCTACCGCAAGGAAGCCGCCGCCTTCCAGGACGTCACCCGCGCCGCCATCGAAGGGGCCAAGCCCCGCGACCCCGGCCTGCAGCCCCGCCCGGCGCCCGGCATCCAGTTCGTCGGCATCCCCGAATTCACCGACCTCGGCACCAAGGTCTCCCAGGAGATCAGCGCGGCCATCGCCGGACGCAAGTCCGTCGAGTCGGCCCTGGCCACGTCACAGGAGCTCGCCGAGAAGATCTCCGAGGAGTACGAGGGACGATGACCGCCACCGCGAGCACCACCACCGTCGGGCACACGCGCGTGCCCGACGCGAAGACACCGGGACCACCGGGACGGCTCCGCGCCTGGGCCACCAGGGCGCCGCTGCTGCCCGCGCTCATCTTCATGATCGCCGTGACCCAACTGCCGTTCGTGGCCACCCTGGTGATCTCCTTCTTCGACTGGAACGCCCTCTACCCGGACGCCCGCAGCTTCACCGGTCTCGACAACTACACCGAGGTCCTCACCGACCCCGACCTGCGCAAGTCCGTGCTGACCACCATCCTCCTCACGGCCACCGTCGTCCTGGTGAGCCTGCTCGCCGGACTCGGCCTCGCCCTGCTGCTGAACCGGCGCTTCCGCGGCCGCGGCCTGGTGCGCACCCTGCTCATCGCGCCGTTCCTCCTGGTACCCGTGGCCGCCGCGCTGCTGTGGAAACACGTGCTCTACAACCCCGAGTACGGGCTCTTCAACGGCGTCCTGCACTGGATCGGCGGGGACTCCGCGGCCCAGCCCGACTGGATCTCCCGCACCCCGCTCCTCGCCGTCGAGGCCTCCCTGGTGTGGCAGTGGACGCCCTTCATGATGCTGATCCTGCTCGCCGGGCTGCAGAGCCGCGACCCCGAACTGATCGAGGCGGCCCGCATGGACGGCGCCGGCAGCTGGCAGGTCTTCCGCCACCTGACCCTGCCGCACCTGCGCCGCTACCTCGAACTGGGCGCGCTGCTCGGCTCGATCTACATCGTGCAGAACTTCGACGCCGTCTTCACCATCACCTCAGGCGGCCTCGGCACCGCCAACCTGCCCTACACCGTCTACCAGAGCTTCTACCAGGCCCACGAGAACGGCCTGGCCTCCGCGGCCGGCGTCCTCGTCGTCATCGGCTCGCTCGTCATCGCGACCTTCGCGCTGCGGGTCGTCTCGTCCCTCTTCCGCGAGGAGGTCTCCCGCTGATGGCCGCCGCCGTGAAGTCCCGTACCCGCGCCCGCGGTTCCGCGCTCGGTCTGATCGCCTGGTTCGCCGGGATCCTGTTCTTCCTGCCCGTCGCCTGGATGGCGCTGACCTCCTTCCACGCGGAGGAGGACGCCGCGACCAACCCGCCCTTGCTCGCCGCCTCGCTCACCCTCGACGGCTACCGCGAGTTCTTCGGCGCGGGCGGCGGCGCGAGCCCCTGGCCGTCGCTCATCAACTCGGGCGTCGCGTCCGTCGTCTCCACCCTGTGCGTGCTCGTCCTCGCGCTCCCGGCCGCGTACGCACTGTCGATCAGGCCCGTGAAGAAGTGGACGGACGTGCTCTTCTTCTTTCTCTCCACCAAGATGCTGCCGGTCGTGGCGGGACTCCTGCCGATCTACCTCTTCGCCAAGAACACCGGCCTGCTCGACAACATCTGGCTGCTCGTCCTGCTCTACACCTCGATGAACCTGCCGATCGCGGTGTGGATGATGCAGTCGTTCCTCGCCGAGGTCCCGAAGCCGGTCATCGAGGCCGCGCAGATCGACGGGGCCCGGCTGCCGACGATCCTCACGCGCGTGGTGGCCCCCATCGCGCTGCCCGGGATCGCCGCGACCTCCCTGATCTGTTTCATCTTCAGCTGGAACGAACTCCTCTTCGCCCGGGTGCTCACGGGCGTCGTCGCCCAGACCGCGCCCGTCTTCCTGACCGGCTTCATCACCAGCCAGGGACTGTTCCTCGCGAAGGTGTGCGCCGCGTCGCTCGTCATCTCCCTGCCGGTGCTCGCCGCGGGGTTCGCCGCCCAGGACAAGCTGGTCCAGGGCCTGTCGTTGGGAGCCGTCAAGTGAAGGCCGCCATCATCGAGTCCGTCGGCAAGGCCGTCGTCGGGGAGCTGCCCGACCCCACACCGGGCCCCCGCGAGGTCGTCGTCGAGGTCGCCGCGTGCGGCCTGTGCGGGACCGACCTGCACATCCTCCAGGGCGAGTTCGCGCCCACCCTGCCGGTCGTGCCGGGGCACGAGTTCGCCGGCGAGGTCGTCGCGCTCGGCAGCGACGTCCGTACGCTCTCGCTCGGCGACCGGGTGGCCGTGGACCCCTCCCTGCACTGCCACGAGTGCCGCTACTGCCGGGACGGGCGGGGCAACCTCTGCGAGCGGTGGGCCGCGATCGGCGTGACCACGGCGGGCGGCGCCGCCCAGTACGCGGTGGCACCCGCCGCGAACTGCGTGCGCCTCCCCGACCACGTGCGCACCCAGGACGCCGCCCTCATCGAACCGCTCTCCTGTGCCGTGCGCGGCTACGACGTGCTGCGCACCCGGCTCGGCGCCCACGTGCTGATCTACGGCTCGGGGACGATGGGCCTGATGATGCTGGAGCTCGCCAAGCGCACCGGCGCGGCCAGCGTGGACGTCGTCGACCTGAACGCGGACCGGCTCACCACCGCGCGCCAGCTGGGCGTCTCCGGGTCGGCGGCCGACCCGGACGAGCTGGACCGTCCGCAGGGCTGGGACGTCGTCATCGACGCGACCGGCAACGCGGCCGCGATCCAGGACGGCCTCGGGCGGGTCGCGAAAGCGGGCACGTTCCTCCAGTTCGGGGTCGCCGACTACGCCACGCGCGTGAGCATCGACCCGTACCGCATCTACAACCAGGAGATCACCATCACCGGTTCGATGGCGGTGCTGCACAGCTACGAGCGGGCCGCCGAGCTGTTCGCGGGCGGCGTCCTCGACCCGGACGTGTTCATCAGCGACCGGCTGCCGCTGACGGAGTACCCGCGGGCGCTCGACCGGTTCGCCGCCGGGGCCGGCCGCAAGATCGTGGTGGTGCCGTGACCGTGGTGGCGTAATTCGATACCGGCGCGGCATGGCCGGGACGTACGCTCCGGCCATGCCGAGACCTCAGGGATTCACCTACGAACAGCGTGCCGACGGCACCGTCGTCATCACCCACGGCGGACGGGCCGCGGGAACCGTCCGCGGGGCCCGCGCCGAACAGTTCCTCGGCGAGGTCGCCGGCGGCGATCCGCAGCTGGTGATGGCCCGCTGGACGGGCAATTACAAGCACGGCAACGAACGCGCCGCCCGCGCCCATCCCCGCAACCGCGGCTGAGACCCGCCGCAAAAGGACCGGAAAAAACCTCCGCCGGGTAAGGGAACGGTAAAGCGGGGTCGTTCGTTACCCCTGGCATGACAGCTATGACCCCCGGCTCGAACATCCCGCTGACCGCCGCCCGCGTGGCGGTGGACGTCGCCGCTCCGGTGCGGCTCGACGTATCGGGCCTGCTGCTCACCGCCGACGGCAAGGTGCGCTCCGACGACGACTTCATCTTCTTCAACCAGCCCTCCGGGCCCGGTGTGACCTACCAGTCGGGCGGCGGTACGACACCCGACAAGGTCACCGTCGACACGGCCGCCGTGCCGCCCGGCATCGAGAAGATCGTCGTCACCGCGAGCCCGGACGCGGCGGGCCAGACTTTCCAGGGCATCGAGCCCACCGCCACCATCCGCAACGCCGACGACGGATCGGTCCTCGCGACGTTCACCCCGCCGCAGCTCGGCACCGAGACGGCCCTGGTGATCGTCGAGATCTACCTGCGCAACGGCGCGTGGAAGGCCCGCGCGGTCGGGCAGGGGTACGCGAACGGCCTCGCGGGCATCGCGACGGACTTCGGCGTCTCGGTGGAGGAGCCCGCTCCCGCCCCGGCGCCGCCCGCCGCCGCCCCCATGGCGCCGCCGTCCGGGCCGCCCGTCCAGGGCCCGCCCCCGCCGGCCGCCGACCCGCGGCTCGCGGCCCCCGCCCCGGCCGCTCCCGCGGCACCCGCCGCGCCCGCCCCCGGCGCCGGGAAGATCAACCTGGACAAGGGCCGCGTCAGCCTCCAGAAGAACCAGACGGTCTCCCTGGTCAAGGGCGGCCGCCCGCTGCTCTCACAGGTCAAGATGGGCCTCGGCTGGGAGCCCGCGTTCCGCGGCAAGGACATCGACCTGGACGCCTCCGTCATCGCGTACGGCCCGCAGCGCAACCACGTCGACAGCTGCTACTTCGGCAAGCTCTCGATCGTGAACGGCGCGATCAAGCACTCCGGCGACAACCTCACGGGCGAGGGCGGCGGTGACGACGAGGTGATCGTCGTCGACCTCGGCCGGCTCCCTCAGGACGTCACGGGCCTGGTCTTCACGGTGAACTCGTTCTCCGGCCAGAAGTTCACGGAGGTCGCCAAGGCCTACTGCCGCCTCATCGACGCGGCGTCGGGCGAGGAGCTGGTCCGCTTCGACCTGACCAACGCCGAGGCGCAGACGGGCGTCATGATGGCGAAGCTGATCAGGCAGTTCAGCGGCGAGTGGGACATGACCGCGATGGGACAGTTCGTGAAGTCCCGTACGGTGCGCGGCATGGTGAAGCCGGCGGCGCAGGCCCTGTAGGGACGCGGCGGAAACGGGTGAGGGGCGGCGGGCCGCATGCGCGGTCCGCCGCCCCTCGAGCCCGCCGGATCGTCGGGATCAGAGCTTGGCCAGCTTCGGATAGGGGCTCAGGAACCGTCCCTGGCGGCCCGCGAAGTCGATGACCACCGCGTCCTCTCCCTCGACGCCCACGATCCTCCCGAGGCCGTACTGGTCGTGGGAGACCCGGTCGCCCACCTCGAAGTGCTCCACGGGTGGGGCGGGCGGGGCGGGCACGTTGAAGGGACTGTTCGGCAGGTGGCGGCGTGAGCCGGGGGGCCTGGTCATGTTCGCAGTATGCGCCCCCGGGAGCCCGCGGGGCCATGCTCCGTACTCACACTGCCCTCACATCGGTATGGAACAGACACACAAGTCACGGTCCGCGGTCGCCGTGTCACGCCCTGGATGTGAACCCGAACGGGCGACACGGGTGACGGCCCGCGCCCGGCGGTCTCAGGCCGCCGCCCAGGGCCAGTCGGCGTCCCGTCCGGCCTCCAGCAGCGGCACCATGCGGAACGCCGCGTCCGAGAGGCCGCCGAAGACGTGTCGGTTGCCCTTGCCGGAGGCTCCGTGGCCCACGCGGTACCCCGCGAGGTTCCAGGTGTAGACGGGGACGTCCGCAGGCACCTGCTCGGTCGGGTCGCCGTGGTGGTGGTACGCCGCCTGCTCGTCGGTGACGATGAGGACCCGGTCGTGCTTCTTGTAGAAGCGCCGCACCGCCCCGGTGGTGTCGGTGCCGCCGAGGCTGCCGAAGCGGTCGAGGATCTTCAGGACGGACTCGCCCGCGCGGTACTTCACCCGGGCGCTGCCGGTGCCGAACTGGACCAGGTCCGCGTCGGCCGCCCGCAGGGCGAGCGCGGTGCCGAAGACGGCGGCCGCGTCGGCGCGGTTGAGCTGCGAGCGGTCCGACAGCGGCGACCACATCGAGCCGGAGCGGTCGACGAGGATCAGCGTCCGGCCCGGCAGCGACGGCACGTTCGCGAGCGAGTGGCCGAGCGCCCGCTCCAGCGGGTACGACCAGCGGAGCGAGGGCGCGTGCCGGTACGCGGCGAGGTAGCGGAAGGGGAACTGCCGCGACTTCGCGACCGTCTCGGCGTCGGCGAGCTTCGCCGCGACACCCGCGGCGACCTCGTCCGAGACGCCCGCCTCGTCGAAGTTGCGCAGGTTGCGCACGAGCGCCATGACGCCCATCGACGGGATCACGGCCTCCCAGGCCGCCTTGTCCATGGGCCCCTGCAGCCAGCCCGCCAGCGCCTCCCAGGTCATGCCTGCGGCGGCGAGCCGCTCGGCGCCGCCCTCGCCGGTGACCACCGCGCGCCGCCGCTCCACGGGCAGGGCCATCAGCTCGCGGTGCGCGGCCAGGACGCGGGCGCCCTCGGGCGGTACGGCCGTCTCCGGGTGGTGACGGCGGTCGAGCGCGTACCGGAACAGGTCGCCCTGCCAGGGCTTGGCGGGGTCGGGCGCCGCGTGCACGAGGTTGAGGATGTCGCCGAAGCGGTACCCCTTGGTCGCGGTGTCGTACTTCAGGAGCGCCTTCTCGCTGTAGAGGCGCCGTACGGCGTCGGCGATGCCGCGCTTGATGGGCTTGGGGACGGCGCGGCCGTACGTCGACGTCCAGTAGCCGAGGAGCTCACCGGGCTCGTCGGGCCGGCGCAGCACGGAGTCGACGACGCGGCGGCCGGTGGGGCCGTCGGTGGCGTGCGCGTCCAGGCGCGCCCGGACGTACTCGGCGGCGCCGACGATCGAGGCCGTGCGCATGTTGCCCTCGCCGCGCAGCCAGCCGAGGAGGCCCGCGGTCCACTCGGGGTCCTCGACGGCGAGGCGGCGCACGAGCGCGGCGAACCGGTCGTCGCGGGCCGCGCCCGTCTCGTAGAAGGTCTGCTGCGTGACGAAGTTCGCGACGGCGAGCAGGAAGAGCTCGGAGCGGGCGTCGCGCGGATGTCCGCGGCCGCCCTCGTGCGTGCGGGTGGTGCGGCCGGTCGACTTCACCGGCGATGTGACGAGCGCCTTGATGGAGCTGGTGTTGAAACGAGCCATGAGAATTCCCCCGAATTCGAGTCGTGCGGTGTATAGGGGGGGAGACATGCGGCAGGAGTGTGCCCGAGTTCATCGGCGGCGACGGACTTATTTCGGATGCTCTACCGGATTGAGCTACACCGACCCGAAGTCGGTGACGGGATTTGAACCCGCAACCCTCTGATCCCTGAAGTAACCGTTGCCTTCGCACCGGGCACACACCTGCCGCCGCCTCCCGAGATCAAGGGGGCGGCGGCGCTTTTTCGTGAAAGGAAGGAGCCGCTTCCTGCGCACCGGGAGGTGCCGAATGCCTCACTTTAGGAGAGTGAACTGGTGGGGCGCCAAAGGTTTTTGTGGGGCTCGCGCCACCCGCGGGGCGAAGAATCACCGCGGAACACCTTGACCCGCGCTGTCCACGGCAATAGACAGCACGTACGTGCACACGCACCACCGCGCGGGGAGGCGGGCCGAGTGGACGCACATCAGGCACGCAGCCTCCATGAGGGCCGGCTGATGCGGCTGGCCAATGTCACCGGAGTCGGCACCGGCAGGGACGAGCACTCGGGTCAGGACGTGATCGTCGTCTTCGTGACCCATCGGGTGCCCCGCGACCGCCTCCGTGACGAAGACGTGGTTCCGGACACGCTCGACGGCGTCCCCGTACGCGTGCTCGCCATCGGCGAAGTCGACGCGCAGGACGGCGGGTCGTAGCGAGAGCGACGCCCGCGCACGGTCCGGAACGCCCACCCTCCACAGGGGAAGAGGTGGTCTGGCGTGGTGAGCCAGCCCGAACTGATGCGAGGACCCACCGGCGGCCAGCTGACCGACAGCTCCCGCAGGCAGGCGATGTCCGACTTCCTGCGGCCCCAGCAGCCGCTCGCCAACGTCGTCGGCTTCGGCCACGGCGTGAAGTGGAGCGACGGAGAGCCCACCGGCGAACCCGCGGTCATCGTGTTCGTCACCCAGAAGGTCCCGGAGTCCATGCTTCCGGAGCGGGACGTCGTCCCGCGCCAGATGGACGACGGCACCCCGACCGACATCGTGGCGGTGGGCCACATCGCGGCCCAGCGCAGCAGGCAGAGCAGGCCGGGCGGCCGCCGGGCCGAGGACCGCGCCCCCGGCGCGTACGACCCCGACGGCAGCATCAGCGAGCAGCTGTCGGGGCTCGGCCAGCCGCAGCTCGAGGAGCTGGCCGGGCGCGGCGCGTTCGAGCCGCAGCTCCTCAAGCGCCGGATGCGTCCGTGCCCCTCCGGTTTCTCGGTCGGCAACGTCCGGGTGACGGCGGGCACGCTCGGCAGCGTGGTCTACGACTTCCTGCCCGGGGCCTCCGTCGACCCGCCGGGCTCCGGCCTCGGCGTCCCGGCGAAGTTCTACATCCTCTCCAACAACCACGTGCTCGCCGACTCCAACCGGGCACAGCTCGGCAGCGCCATCGTGCAGCCGGGCGTCTTCGACGGCGGGCAGGATCCGGGGGACCGCATCGCGACGCTGGAGCGGTTCATCACCATCCAGTTCGCCCCGCAGATCCCGCTGGAGCGGCACAACAACGTGGTGGACGCGGCGCTCGGCGCGGTCGACTTCCAGGACGCGACGCGTGAGCAGTACTTCGGCCGCGCCCCGCGCGCCTGGCGGCGCAAGGCCAATGTGGCCGTCGGCGACCTGGTCAAGAAGACCGGCAGGACGACGAACATCAGCTTCGGCCGGATCATCGCGGTCGACGCGACCGTCGACGTGAACTACGGCACGGCGGGCACGGCCCGGTTCAAGGACCAGATCGTCACCACGAACATCTCGGCGGGCGGCGACTCCGGTTCGCTGGTCACCTCGCAGGACGACGTCGCGCTGGGGCTGCTCTTCGCCGGTTCCTCGGTCGCGACCATCGTCAACCACATCGAGAACGTCCGCGCGCTGCTGCGCGTGGAGATCGCCGAGCTGCTGGCCTGACGGTCAGGACGGGAGGAGGGTCTTCCATGACCACTCAGGCACGCAAGCAGAGGGGCCAGGCGGGTACGGAGCACCGCTTCCACAATCCGCAGGGCGCCGAGGTCAAGACGCGCGACGAGGCGTTCGCCGCGCCGGCCGCCGACGTGTCGGCCGAGGCCCTGACGACGACGTGCAAGCTCACGCTGCACAGCGGCGCCGTCACGTTCGCCCTTGAGGTGACGTACAACCCGAACACGTATCCGCACGTGGTGACCGGGGGCCGGATCACGTCCGGGATCTGCGGCGCTCCGTGGGACATCACCGGCGGCACGATCGGCGAGACGATACGGCTCGACGCCAAGCGGGCCGGGCAGGGCTCGTGCGCGAACACGATCACGATCGTGGGCGAGTACCAGAACCCGCCGGCCTACCGGGGCACGTACGGCTTCAACGGCGCCTCGTCGTCGTTCAAGCACACCACCCGCTACACCGGCTGAGGCAGGGCGCCGGACGGGCCGGGGCATCGGCCCGTCCGGCGTACTCGCGGGTTCTGCCGCGGATCTCCCTTACAGGCCCTGCTGGGACCGCGCCTTGAAAGCGGCCTTGCGGGCCTCCTTCGCGACCTTCTTGTCGGGGTGCAGACGCCCCATCGCCTCCAGGACGTCGGCGGTGGCCGGGTGCTCGACGCGCCACGCCGTGGCGAAGAAGCCGCTGTGCTGCTGCGCGAGCCCCTCGACCAGGCCCTGCAGCTCGTCGGAGTTCCCCTCGGCGGCCAGCTGCGCGGCGAGCGTGTCGATGGTCAGCCAGAAGATGAGCGCCTCCGACGGCGCGGGCACGTCCGCGGCACCGTGCTCGGCGAGCCACACCCGGGCGAGACCGCCGAGCTCCGGGTCGTCGAGGACGGCGCGCAGCGCGGGCTCCGCCTCGCCGCCGACCAGGGAGAGCGCCTGCTGGCAGCGGAGCCTGCGCAGCGGCGCGCCCTCGTCGCCGCCGCGCGCCGCGGCCAGCAACTCCCTTGCCGCGTCGAGCGGTTCCTGGCGGGCGAGCCACTGCTCGATCTCCGCCTGGGCGGCGGCCTGCGGGAAGCCCGAGGTGCCGGCCAGGAGCGCGTCGGCGCCCTTGTCGGCGAGGTCGCCGACGGCGGGCGCGTCGACGCCGGCCTCCAGCATGCGGGCGCGCACGCCGTACAGGCCGAGCGGGGTGAGGCGGACCATGCCGTAGCGGCTGACGTCCTCGTCGTCGACCGGGGCGGGCTCCTCGGCGCCGTCGTCGTCGATGTCGGCCATGAGCGCCTCGTCGACCGGCTGGTACTCGACGAGCCCGAGCGGTTCGAAGAGCCGGAACTGGTCGTCGAGCTTCATCATCGCGTCCGACACCTGCTCCAGGATGTCGTCCGTGGGCTCGCCCATGTCGTCGGGGACGATCATCGAGGCGGCGAGCGCGGGCAGCGGCACCGGGCCCTCGCCGGCCGCCCCGTCGCCCACGGTGAGCAGGTAGAGGTTGCCGAGCACGCCGTCCAGGAAGTCGGCCTCGGCCTGCGGGTCCCAGCCGAGCTCGTCGAAGTCGACCTGGCCGTTCTCCTCCAGGACGTCAAGGAGGTTCTCCATGTCGGGCACGGTCGCGTCCGCGTACACGGTGTCGAGGGCGCCGAGCCAGATGCCGAGGACGTCCTGCGGGCTGCCGCCGGAGAGCGCCGCGAGGTCCTCGCCCTGGGTGACGGTGCCCTCCGCGCCCTCCTCCTCGGCGTCCGTGACCTCGACGAGGCCGGTGTCCACCGCGATCCGCCAGGCCTCGCTCGCGTACGCGGCGGCGTCCGACTCGTCGATGCCCTCGCCGGTGAGGCCGAGCTCGGCGGCGGCCGCCGGGAGCTGGGCGTCGACGAGCTCGCCGCCCGCGCCGACGCGGGTCTCGGGCCCCGCCCAGCGGGCGAGCCGCACGGCACGGGAGAGCAGCGGCGTGGCGAGCGCGGCCCGCGCGAGCTCCGCTTCGGAGTGCAGCAGCACCGGCGGCAGGGTGGCGGGACTTACGGACATCGGCTGGTTCTCCTCCGAAGGTGCGGGACGCCGAGGGTTCGGATCGGCAAGGCGCAAGCCTAGACGGATTTGGCACCATGCCGCCCGGTTCATGTCCCTGTCAGAAGACGTACAGGTAACGCCCACCCGCGGAACCTTGACAACTCCCCTGGTCACGCAAGAGATTGACGCGCGTAGAGCCCCCGCCACGGGCCTGCGGTCCCACTCCGACCTCTCACCCTCATCCGGAGATCCCGATGCCTCGCATATCGTCGTCCCGCGCCCCGAGATCCGCCGCCGTCGCCGCCGTCGTCACCGCCGCCCTCGCGGCGGGCCTGCTCGCGGCCACCTCGCCCGCCGCCCTCGCCGACGAGGTCGGCATCCACGACCTCCAGGGCACCACCCGCCTCTCGCCGCTGGCGGGACAGCAGGTCACGGACGTCGCGGGCATCGTGACCGGCGTCCGGGGCTACGGCTCCAAGGGGTTCTGGATCCAGTCGGCCGACACCGCCGCCGACCAGGACCCGGCCACCAGCGAGGCCGTCTTCGTCTTCACCGGCTCGGCGGCGCCCACCGTGCGGCCGGGCGACGCGGTCCGGGTCTCCGGGACCGTCGGGGAGTACGTCCCCGGGGGCAGCAACTCCGGCAACCAGTCCGTCACCCAGATCACCAGGCCGACGGTGACCGTGGAGTCGTCCGGCAACCCGCTGCCCGCGCCCGTCACCGTCGACGCGAGGTCGGTGCCCGCCGCGTACGCGCCCGCCGGTGACCCCGCCCAGGGCAACAGCATCAACGCGCTGCCGCTGAAGCCGCGTTCGTACGCCCTCGACTTCTACGAGTCGCTGGAGGGCATGAACGTGCGCGTCGGCACCTCGCGCGTGGTCGGCGCCACCGACCCGTACAACGAGCTGTGGGTGACGGTGAAGAAGCACGAGAACGCCGACCGGCGCGGCGGCACCGTCTACGGCTCGTACGGCGCGCAGAACGGCGGACGGCTGCAGATCCAGCAGCTCGCCCCGGTCGCCCAGCACCCCTTCCCCAAGGCGGACGTCGGTGACGTGCTGCGCGGCGGCGCCGAAGGGCCCCTGGACTTCAACCAGTTCGGCGGCTACACCCTGGTGGCCCGCGAGCTCGGCGCCGTCGACGGCAAGGGTCTCAAGCGCGAGAAGACCCGCCGCCAGGCCAAGGGCGAGCTCGCCGTGGCCACGTACAACGTGGAGAACCTCGACCCGACCGACCCGCAGGCGAAGTTCGACGCGCTCGCCGGCGCCGTCGTCTCCAACCTCGCATCCCCCGACATCGTCGCCCTGGAGGAGATCCAGGACGACAACGGCGCGAAGAACGACGGGACGGTCTCCGCGGAGGCGACCCTGAAGAAGTTCACCGACGCGGTCGTCGCCGCGGGCGGGCCGCGCTACGCGTGGCGGTCCGTCGACCCGGAGAACAACAAGGACGGCGGCGAGCCGGGCGGCAACATCCGCCAGGTCTTCCTCTACAACCCCGAGCGGGTCTCCTTCACCGAGCGCGCGCCCGGCGACGCGACGACACCCACCGAGGTCGTGCGCGAGGGCAAGCGGGCCGCGCTGAGCCACTCCCCCGGGCGCGTGGATCCGCGGAACACGGCGTGGGAGGACAGCCGCAAGCCGCTGGCCGGCGAGTTCGTCTTCCGCGGCCGCACGGTCTTCGTGATCGCCAACCACTTCGGCTCCAAGGGGGGCGACGAGGGCCTGACCTCGCACCACCAGCCGCCGGTGCGCTCCTCCGAGGCCAAGCGGCTGCGGCAGGCGCAGGCGGTGAACGGCTTCGTGAAGGACCTCCGCAAGGTGCAGCGGAACGCCGACGTCGTCGTCCTCGGCGACATCAACGACTACGAGTTCTCGGCGACCACCAAGGCCCTGGAGGACGGCGGCGCGCTGCGTTCGGCGGTCAGGTCGCTGCCAAGGAGCGAGCGTTACTCCTACGTCTACCAGGGCAACTCGCAGGTCCTCGACCAGATCCTGACCAGCCCGGGGGTGGGGGACGCGGACGACTTCAGCTACGACAGCGTGCACATCAACGCGGAGTTCGCGGAGCAGAACAGCGACCACGACCCGCAGGTGCTGCGCTTCAGGCCGTGACGGAGTGACGGCCTGACGGGGCGATGGCGTGACGGGGTCGTGCGGCGGGCGCCGCCCCGTCAGCCGAAGAGGTGCTCCAGCCAGTCCTGCCAGGCCAGTTCGGTGCCCTTGGCGTCCGCCTGCGCGCCGAAGTCGTGGACGCAGAGGCCGACCGGGGCGCCGAAGTGGTTGCGGCCGAAGAAGCGGTGCAGGGTCTCGTCCGTGCGCAGCCCGATGAAGTACCGGCTGCGGAAGTCGATCACCGCGTCCAGTGCCCCGCCGGGGGCCTGGGCGCGGACGCGGGCGCCTTCCGTCGCGTCGTCGGGGAGGCCGAGCGCGCGGGCGAGCCGGACGAAGGCGTCCGGGGAGAGGGAGGCGAGCGGGCCGTTGACGGCGGAGAAGGCGACGGGGCGGCCCGCGAAGTACGTCATGTACTGGCCCAGCGTGTGCAGGTGGAAGTCGGTGTGCTTGACGGCGCCGTCGTACCCGGCGTCGGCGTCGCCGGTGAAGACGCCGCCGCGGACGTAGCGCAGGCAGGAGCGGCGCCCGCCGTCGCGGGGCTCGATGGTGTGGTCGAGCCGGCCGAGCGTCTGGCCCGGCACGCCGTCCGGGTCCTCGAAGCGGGCGGCGAGGCGGTGGGGCGGGTCCCAGCAGGTGACGGTGCCACCGAAGGGGGCGGCACCGCCCTCGCGGGGCTCGTACTCCATGGGCCCGAGCCAGCCGCAGGTGCCGGTGGTGAGGGCGGCCCAGAGCTGGGCCGGGGAGCCCTCGACCTCCAGCTCCCTGACGATCTCGAACGCCTGGCCGCGCGTGCCGGACTCACCGGCCCCGCCGTTCTCTCCGGGGCCGTTCTCTCCGGTGGCCCCCCGGCTCGCCCGGCCGCCGCCCGCGGCCTCCGCGGTCCCGTCCTGCCCGCCGCCGTCCTGCCCGCCGCCGGGCCTGCGCCGGCTCGCCCGCCCCGGCCACGCGGGCCTCCCCGCCCGGCCCCTGCCGCTCCTGCCGTCGCCGCTCATCACGGCCTCCCGGGCGCGGGGAGGCGGGACGGGTCCGCACCGTCGGGCGCGTGGGGGCCGGGCAGCCGGCGGCCGTGGTGGTCCTCGGTCACGGTGGCGTCCAGCATGGGTCCACCGTCCCGCCGACGACGATCGCTGTCCAGGCGGGTGGTGCCCGCGGCGGGAGGGCTCCGGGAAATTACGCCTTGCTCGGTACGAACCCGTACGCGAACCGGTACCGGTCGACCGCGTCGTCGCGCACGACGCCCGGGAACTCCCGGACGTGCCGCCACTGGGGCGTGGGCGAGCCGACCCCGTCGCCGGCCGCGGCGAGCGCGTCGGCGTGGGCCTGTGCGCTCTCCCACTCGGCGTAGTTGATGACCCGCCTGCCGTCCGTGCTGAGGTGGAAGTGCGCGGCGAGCAGCCCGGGGTGCCCGGCCGGGTCGGTGTCCAGGGCCTCGATCACCCCGTCGGCCCAGGCGCGCTGCCGGTCGCCGTCGGGCCCCTCGAAGTCGACCTGCACGATCACGATCGCGCCGGGCTCGCGTCCATCACGCCGACGGTGCCCGTCCGGCCGGCTCCGGTACCGGCGCGTCTTGTTCAGGCCGAGCCGTTCGATGCCCGGCACGGCCGCGTCGATCTCCGCGTTCCGCGCGTCCCTGCCGTTCCCGGAGTGGGCGAAGAAGTCCTGGTAGGCGTCTTCGTCGCGCCACTGCGAGTAGTGCAGGACCGTCGAACCGTCGGCCCCTGCGTACACCGTGTACGAGAGCAGTCCGTCGTGCGGCCAGGGCCGGGTCTCCCAGGCCTTGGCGATGGCGTCCAGGGTGGCCCGCTGCCGCTCGGGCGTGCCCGTGCTCCACGTACTGATGAAGGTGAGGGCGCCGTCGTGGCCGGCCGGGTCGGGGTGGACGCCGGTGCTGAGGGTGGTGCGGGCGCCGGGCTCGCTGCCGGTGGTGTCGGCGCCGCGGGGGGAGGTGGCGGTCATGGCGGTCCGTCCGTCTCGGTCGATGTCGGCGCCGGACCGGGAGGGTCCGTCCGGCGATGCCGAGGACAACCCTCCGACCTCAACCTTGGTTCAGGTCAAGCCCGTTCGGGGGCGGGTGCCGTCACCGCCTCCAGCGCGGGCCGCTTCGCCTCCCGTCCGTCGCCCGTCGAGCGCCCCCGTATCCGCCGCCACGCCCAGGGCCCGAGGAACCCGGCCAGCCAGCACACCTCCGCCGTCGCCGCCCCGAGCACGGAGACCGGCGGCGCCGGCGGCAGCGGGCTGCGCCAGCTCTCGTGTCCGGCGAAACCGAGGGCGTCGGCCATGCCGGCCGCGATCCTGGCGTGGCCGAGCGGGCTCGCGTGCATCCGGTCTTTGCTCCACAGCCGCGGGTCGGCGGTGACGTGGTGCGGGAAGGTGTCGAACACCGTCACGCCGTGGCGGTCGGCGGCCGCGCGGATCCGGGCGTTCAGGTCCAGTACGCGGGGCAGCGCGCGCCGGGCGAGCGGGACGACGCGCCCGATGTCGGGGAAGGTCACGGTCGCCACGTGGGCGCCGGCCGCGGTGAGCTCGGTGAACATCTCCTCCAGGTCGGCGGCGACGCGCGCGGCGTCGAAGCCTGGCCTCACCAGGTCGTTCATGCCGGCCATGACGGTCACCAGATCCGGTTTCAGGGCGATGGCCGGGCCCAGCTGCTCCGCTTTGATCCCCGCCGTCGTACGGCCGCGCACGGCGAGGTTGGCGTAGGTGAAGTCCGGGTGCCCGGCGGCGAGGATCTCGGCGAGCCGGTCGGCCCAGCCCCGGTAGCCGTGCGTCTCGTCGCCGTCCCCGAGCCCCTCCGTCTGGCTGTCGCCCAGGGCGACGTAGCGCGCGTACGAGTGCTGCCGCGTGATGCTCATGGCCCGAGCTTGCTCCGGGGCCCCGGGCGCGTCAACGCGGGGCCGGGCCCCGCGCGGGTGCGCGGGGCCCGGCCTGCGGGAGAGCGGGGCTCACAGCAGGTGGCCGCCGCCGTCCACGAGGAGCACCTCGCCGGTGATGTACGAGGAGTTGGTCAGGTCGACCACCGCCTCCGCGATGTCCTCCGGGCGTCCCACCCGGCCCAGCGGGAGGCGGCCCGCGACCGCTTCCATGGACGCCTCGATGCCCTCGACGCCGTCGAACCACGGGGTGTCGATCATGCCGGGGGCCACCGCGTTGACCCGCACGGCGGGGCCGAGCGTCTTGGCGAGCAGCTTCGTCATGTGGTTCACGGCGGCCTTGCTGACCGCGTACGGGATGGAGCTGCCGCCCGGCCGCACGCCCGCCTGGGAGGAGATGTTGACGATGCTCCCGGCGCCGCTCGCCCGCAGGTGCGGCACGGCCGCGGTGATGGTCTGCCACACGCCGATGACGTTGACGTCATACAGCTCCCGCCACACCTCGGGGGTGGCGGCCGCGAGGTCGTCGTGGTCGATGAACCGGGTGGTTCCGGCACAGTTGACCAGGATGTCCAGGCGGCCGTACGCGTCGACGGCGCTCCGCACGAGGCGGGCGGCGTCGGCCTCGTCGGCGACGCTCGCCCGCACGTACAGGGCGTCCGGCAGTTCGGCGGCCAGCTTCTCGCCCGCCTCCACCGACCGCGCGGAGTTGACCACCACGCGCACGCCGGCGGCGGCGAGGCGGCGGGCGACGGCGGCGCCGATCCCGGAGGAGGAACCGGTCACCAGGGCGACGCGCCGCTCCGTGGTGCCGCCGTCGCCGGTGCTGTCATTGGTGCTGTTGCTGTTGTCGTTCATCGAGCCTCGAGCCTCTGTGTCCGTCCGGCCTGTCGGCGCCCGCGCCGATCATGCCAGACGGCCCCCGGCGTCAGCCGGGCCAGCGGCCCGTCAGGCGCCGCACGCCGACCGCGCCGCCGCGGTCCACGGCGGCCCTGACCACGGCGAAGATCGCGCCCTGCAGGGCGGCGGCGGCGAGGATCTCGCCCCAGCCGCGCTCCTCGTCGTGCGCATCCGGAGCGTCGTCCTCGCCCGCCACCATCTTCCAGGTGCGGTTGAACACCGCGCTCGCCGCCAGGCCGCCCAGCATGCCGAAGGCCATGCCGAGCGGCTTGTAGAGGATCCGCGTCCCGCTCATGACCGGCCCGACCGCTTGCGGCGCAGCATCGCGAGGACGACCAGGACACCAGCTCCCGCCGCGACGAACTTCCCCGGGTGGCGGCTGCCGGTCCGTACGACATTGCTCGCGACGGCCCGCACCGGTTCGGGCGTGCCGTCCTGCACGCGGCGCGCGGCCTCGGCCACCTTCTCCTCGGCCTGGACCACGGCGGGGTGCTGTTCCGCGCGCGCCTTGCCCTCCAGGACGGCGCCCTTGGCCCGTCCGGCGCTCTCGGCCGCCTTGCCCTTCGCCAGGGCCGCGCCCTCGGCCGCCTTGCCCTTCACTCGGGCCGCGCTCTCCACGGCCTTGCCCTTGGCGCGGGCCGCGCCTTCGGCCGTCGCGCTCTTGGCCTGTCCGGCCTCGTCCGCGGCCTTGCCCTTCGCGCGCGCCGCCTGTTCCGTCACCTTGTCCTTCACCTGTGCCGCCGTCCCTTGTACCTGGTTCTTGACCGCCGCCGCCCGGTGCCGGGCGCGGGCCTTCACATCTGCCTTCGCCGCCAGTTCCTCGACGGTTTCGCCGAGGCGGCCGCGGGTGTCCTCGATCTGCCGGCGCAGTTCGTCCGGCCCCTTCACCCCTGTGTTCTCAGCGTCCTTGGGACTCTTGGTCATCGGTGCGCCCTTCCCTTGATCTCCTCGACGTCCGCCTTGATGCTCTCCATCGCCTTTTCGGGCACGGGCGGTACGGCGCGGGCCAGTTGGCTCCGGCCCGTCGCGGCGAGCACCCCCGCCACGACGAAGAGCACGCCGGTGACGATCAGGGCGGCGGCCCATACGGGCATCGCCAGGGAGAGGGCCGCGGCCGCCGTGGCCGACAGCGCCATGAGCCCGACGTACGAGACCGCGCCGGCCGCTCCGAGGAGCCCTCCGCCGCGTCCCGCCCGTTTGCCCTTCTCCGCCATCTCCTGGGCGGCCAGCCGCATTTCCTGACGTACGAGGTCCGAAAGCTGCGCGGTGGCCTGCTCGACGAGTTCTCCCACCGAGTGCCGCGCGGGATCGCGCGTCGGCTGCTCGCCCATGGTCCCGGTCATGATGTCGCCTCCCTCCTTCTGGGAGGGCCGGGTACCCGGACCGGGCCGTGCTATCCCCGCTGATCGCCGGTGAACCGTGCCAACTCGGCCTGGAACCAGTCCAGCCTGGCCTGCAGGAGCGCCGCCTCGGCCCGCAGTTCGGGCACGCCGAGGCCGGTGCGAGCGCCGCCCGGTGCGCGCGGGCCGTCCGCGACGACCCGCAGCCCCTCCCCGGCGAGCCGGGCGAACTCCGCGAAGGTCAGGGCCTGCCGGCCGCCCACGCAGGCCGCGCACACCGCTTCGATCACCCGCCATCCGGGTCTGCCCCACCCGGCGTCGGCGAGCAGTTCGGCGCGGGCGCCGCAGCCGCAGGGCGGCAGGGTGGCGCGGCGCACCCGCTGCCGGGCGTACCGGAAGCCGCGTTCGAAGCGGATGTAGGCGCCGAGGACCGTCACGTCGAGGAGCGCCGCGCCGCGGTGTTCGGCGGTGCAGAGCAGGGCCTCGGCGGTGGCGCGGTCGTGCACGCAGTGGAAGCCGCAGTCGCAGCGGCGGTGCGGGGCGCGGTGCCGTCTGCCGTAGACGCAGGCCGCGTCGTCGAGCACCCCGTACGGCAGGCCCGCGCCGAGGGAGACGCCGGTGAAGCCCGCCCGGGTGCCGTCGTGGGACAGCACCGGGCGGGCGATCTTGTGACCGGTGGGCGGCTCCGTCGGGCGTTCCTCGGGGAGCCGCAGCCTCATCGGGCTGCCGTGGCCTCGGCCGGCTGGTCCCGCACGGCCGGCTCGCGCCGGGACGCCTCGGGTTCGGGTACGGACGTGACGTGCCGCGGCGCGGGCACCTCGTGGTGCGCGGGCCGCTCTTCGGCGATTCCGGTGGAGAGTGCCTTGCCCAGCTTCATGACGCCTCCTGAGGACCGACTCTCCCGCCATAGTGACCCACAGGAGGGCGAGTTGGCACCAGTGCCGCAGTCGCCCGTCCGCCCCGGGGGTGTCTCAGCGCCGGGCGAAGACGGGGGTCCACCGCTCGGCGGAGCCGGGCTTCGGTGCACGGAAGCCACTGAGCGGCACGGTCTTCTCGCTCCCGATGGTGACGAGGACGAGCCGCTGCCGGGACTCGCCCGCGCCGGGGTCACCGTCCCAGGCGATGAGCCGCCTGTCGTCGGCCCAGGCGAGGAGCTGCCGGCCCGGGACCTCGGCGACCCGTTCGCCGGTGGCGGGGTCGACGACCCGGGAGGCGGTGGTCCTGCCGCCGCGCTCGTCGTCGGCCGCGAGTTCGCCGTTCGGGGAGAGACCGGCGTCGACGGACGAGCGCAGGTACTTCTCCTTCACGGGAGCGTCCTTCTCGCGGCCCGCGAGGTCGTAGTACCGCTGGTGCGGTGCGAAGAGGAGCCCCGTGTAGATCATCGAACCGTCCCGGCTGAAGACGAAGTCCTGGCGGCTGTTGATCGTCGCCGTGCCGGACTCGTCGTGCTCCGTCCGCACCCCGCTCCATTCGCCGTGGCCCGACGCCACGTCCAGGACGTAGAAGCCGGTCCTGCTCGGCTCGGCGGGGCCCGGCTCCTTGCCGCTGCCGTTGTGCAGGGGCCGGTCCATGTCGAGCCGGTCCGGGTCACTCTCGTACGTCGTCGCGACGAGCTTCCTGCCGTCGGGCGAGAACTCGACGCCGCCCACCCCGTGCGTGACCGGGATCCAGCGCTCGACCTCGCCCGTGACCAGGTTCAGCAGGCCGATGCGCTGGGCGGGCAGGCCGCGCTCCAGGACGGCCGCGGTCCTCATGCCCGGGGCGACGGCCAGCCACGACCAGCGGGGGGCCTCGCGGTAGGTGCCGGTCCTCTGGTCGAGCAGCCGGTAGGTGCGGGTGATGACGGCGTCACCGTCCGGCTGCTCGACGCGTCTGCTCGTACTGAACGCGGCGACCGCCGTGTCACCGGCGGCGATCAGCTCGCGCGGCGGGCTCTGGTCCGGGTGGGCGATGACGTCGCCGGTCCGCGGCTCGCTCGCCGGACGCGCCTCGCGGCCCCCGGGGTCCGGGCCGAGGAGTGGCACGGCCACCGCCACCGCGACGGCGGCCGCCACCGCGGCGAGCGACGTCCCCGCGACCGTCCGGGTCCTGCGCCGCCGGGCGGCCAGCACGCGGTCGGCGAGGTCCGCCGGTGCGGGTGCCCCCCGGTCGGCCTGCTCGTGCAGCGACGCGTGCACCAGATCTGCCACGTTCACGGTCGTACCTCCATGGGCGAGAAGTCGGGGGTCGCGGCCGCGGCCGCGGTCGTGCCGTCCGCGTCCGGTCCGTCGAGGCGCGCCAGTTCCGGCGCGAGGCTGCGCAGGCGGGCCAGGGAGCGGTGCGTCGTGCTGCGCACGGTGCCGACGGAGCAGCCGAGGACGGCGGCCACCTCCGCCTCCGGCAGGTCCTCGAAGTAGCGCAGTACGAGTACGGTCCGCTGCCGCGCGGTGAGCTTGGCGAGTGCTCCGCGCATCACGATCCGCAGCTCCGCCGCGGCGGTGCCGTCGTCGGCGGCGGTGCGCTCGGGCGGCTCGGCGACGGCCAGTTCGCGGCGCGGCCACTTCAGCCGCCATCGGCTGACCTGCTGGCGGTAGAGGATCCGCCGGACGTACGCCTCCGGCTCGTCGATCCGCTGCCACCGCCCCGCCGCCCTGACGAGCGCGCTCTGCAGCAGGTCCTCGCCCGCGTGCCGGTCGCCCCCGCTGAGCAGCACGGCCGTCTTCAGCAGAGCCGACGATCTGGTCGCCACGAACTCCCGGAAACGGTCCTGCTCCTGGACATCCATCGTCACCTTCGCTCCCTGGTGGGCCTGTTGCCCTCCCGCATGGATGAGGACGGGTCCGGAGGCCTCCCGCTATGCCCGTGTGACGGGAGAAAAGAAAGAGCGGCCACCCCGAGGGGGTGACCGCTTCTCTCCCTGCAAGCAGGCTGTCCCGCGTGCCGGGCTCAGGCCGCTGCCGGGAAGCCCGATGTCTTGGTCCAGCGCAGTGTGTCGGCGCCGCGGCTGAAGGTGACCTTCTTGCCGCCGGGGGCGATGACGATCTTCTCCCAGCCGTCGAAGTTCTTCGTGAGGTGCTTCTGCCACTTCGTCAGCGGTCCCACGGTCACCGCGGCGACCGACTCGGTCGGCGGCTCGCCGTCCGCGCAGTACGTGCCGAAGTCGCCGAAGGCCGCGACGGTGCCGTCCTTGGCCTTGAGGGTGATCCCCTGACAGGCGTCCGTCGCCGTCCGGTACACCGCGGCCGGCTTGGACCAGCCCTTGGCGCGGGGGCTGTAGTCCTGCGCGTAGAGCCCCTTGCCGCGCAGGTAGTACATGGCCACGCGGCGGCCGTCGGCGAGCTTGACCCGCGCGTCGAACGGGCTCGGGCTGCCGCTCCAGGGGATGTCGCTCTTGCCCAGCGGATGGCTGTGGTCCCCGGTCGCCACCCGGCTGACCTGCCGCGCGGCGGCCGGCGCGGCCCCCTGCGACGCCCCCTCGCCCTGACCGCACCCGGCCACCAGGCCGAGCACCGCGACCCCACCAAGGGCCAGAGCCCGTACACCCGTTCTGTTCACGTGGTTCCCCCTGTAGACGCGATGGACCTCGATGGACGTCAGTTGTGGCTGTGCAGGACCTCGTTCAGGCCGCCCCAGACCGCGTTGTTCGGGCGGGCCTCGACGGCGCCGGTGACCGAGTTGCGGCGGAAGAGGATGTTCGAGGCGCCGGAGAGTTCGCGGGCCTTGACGATCTGGCCGTCGGGCATGGTCACGCGGGTGCCGGCGGTGACGTACAGGCCGGCCTCGACGACGCACTCGTCGCCCAGCGCGATGCCCACGCCCGCCTCGGCGCCGATCAGGCAGCGCTCGCCGATGACGATGCGGACGTTGCCGCCGCCGGAGAGCGTGCCCATCGTGGAGGCGCCGCCGCCGATGTCCGAGCCGTCGCCGACGACGACGCCCGCGGAGATGCGGCCCTCGACCATGGATGTGCCGAGGGTGCCCGCGTTGAAGTTCACGAAGCCCTCGTGCATGACCGTGGTGCCCTCGGCGAGGTGGGCGCCGAGGCGGACCCGGTCGGCGTCGGCGATGCGGACGCCCTTGGGCGTGACGTAGTCCGTCATGCGCGGGAACTTGTCGATGGAGGTCACGGCGAGGTGCAGGCCCTGGGCGCGGGCGTTGAGCCGCACCTTCTCGACGTCGTCGACGGCGACCGGGCCGAGCGAGGTCCAGGCGACGTTGGCGAGGAACGCGAACTGGCCGTCGAGGTTGACGCCGTGCGGGCGCACCAGGCGGTGGCTGAGCAGGTGCAGGCGCAGGTAGACGTCGTGGGCGTCCAGCGGCTTGTCGTCGAGGGAGCTGATGACCGTACGTACGGCGATGATCTCCACGCCACGGCGGGCGTCCTGGCCGATGGCCTCGGCGGCGCCGGCCCCGAGCAGTTCGACGGCGCGCTCGGCGGTCAGCCGCTCGCTGCCGGCCGGGCCGGCCTCGGCGACGAGCTCGGGCGCGGGGAACCAGGTGTCGAGAACGGTGCCGTCGGCGGTGACGGTGGCAAGGCCTGCGGCGACGGCGCCGGTGGTGCGAGAAGCATTCGTGTCGGTCATGGGTGAAACCTAACCGGAGGTGCGGCGCGCGGGCGAACCGGTCTCAGGGTCCGGGCTGCCGGCGCCGCCGCCCGCGGCCACGGCGGCGGACGGCGCGCGGTCCCGGCCCCGTCCCGCCGCGACGACGAGGCACCCCGCGGCCCCGGCGAGCAGCGCGCAGAGGGGCCACAGCAGCTGCGGGGCCACGGTGTACAGCGCCCCGCCGAGCGGCGCCGACAGGACGACGCCGCTGACCGAGACGCCCGAGTACAGGCTCTGGAAGCGGCCCTGCGCGTGGGCGGGCGCGTGGTCGGCGACGTAGGCGGTGGCCGGGGTCTTGTAGAGGATCTCGCCCGCGGTGAGCAGCAGCATCATGGTCACGGCGGTGGCGGCCCCGGTGCCGAGGGCGAGCACGGCGTACCCCGCGCCGACGAGCAGCAGTCCGGCGCCGATGATCCGCAGCGGCGCGCGGCCGCGCAGGGCGAGGGTGACGGGGAGTTCGAGGAGCAGGATGACGCCGCCGTTGAGCGCGAGGAGCCAGCCGTAGACGCCGGTGTCGAGGCCGTGCCGGGCGAGGTCGACGGGGAGTGTGGAGTACTGCTGGCGGTAGACGAGGTCGGTGACGAGGATCGCGCCGAGGAGGACGAGGACGGTGGGGCGCCGGCGCAGCTCGGCGAGGACCCCGGGCCCGGGGCCGGCCGTCCTGGCGCGCACTGCGCCCTGCGCGGGCAGCACCCGCCAGGCGTACGCGGCGAAGACGAGCGTGCCGAGCCCGTCGACGGCGAAGAGCCAGCCGTACGAGACGTGGGCGATGAGCAGCGCGCCCAGTGGGGGCCCGACGGTGAAGCCCGCGTTGGCAGCGAACCGGGTCACCGCGAAGCCCTGGCGGCGGGTGCCCTCGGGGACGGTGACGGCGACGAGGGCGCCGTTGGCGGCGCGCACGCACCCCCCGGCGTACTGGCTCAGGGCCGGCACCACGTACAGCAGCGCGTCCGGCAGGACGGGCAGCGCGAGGACGCCCGCGCCGCTGAGCACCGATCCGGTGAGCAGGACGCGCCGGTGGCCGTAGCGGTCGCCGAACCAGCCGCCGGTGAAGTTGCCCGCGACCATGCCGGCGCCGCCGATGCCGCTTATCAGTCCGGCGCGGGCGACGGAGAGGCCCCGCTCGTCCGTCAGGTAGACGAAGAAGTAGACGAAGGTGAAGGCGACGACCATGTTGAAGAACTGGCCGGCGGCGAGCAGCCACACCGTCCTCGGCACGTCCCGCAGCCCCTGCCCCGGCCCCCGCTCGCGTTCACGTTCACGTTCGCGTTCGCCGCCGCGCTTCCCCCGCACCGTGCCCCCCGTCATGCCGGCCGCGGGCGTCTGATGCCCGCGCCGCACCCGCGCGTTCCCGCCGGTCAGTTCCTTTTGGGAACGGACTATGTCAGCATGAGGACCATGGCGCAACGGACCCGGCTGAACGACGACCACTGCGCCATCGCGCAGGCCCTGGACGTCGTCGGCGACTGGTGGACCCTGCTGATCGTGCGCGACATGGCGCGCGGCGTGCACCGCTTCGACGAGCTCCAGCGCGAACTGGGCGTCTCCCGCAAGGTGTTGACCGAGCGATTGCGGCTCCTGGTGGAGGCGGACGTCGTCGCGCGCGTCCCCTACCAGGACCGCCCGGTGCGCCATGAGTACCGCCTGACGCCGCGCGGCCGCGCGCTGCTGCCCGTCCTGGTCGCCCTCCAGGACTGGGGCGACACCTGGATCCTCGGAGAGGGAGAGACGATGGCGACCGCGACACAGACCTCCGTTGAGGCCCGGCGGGTCCACGAACTGCTCGGCACGCGCGTGCCGGAGCTGGCGCTGACCGGCCACGACGGGCAGCCCCGCGATCCGGTGGCCGCGGACACCCCGTACACGGTCCTGTACTGCTTCCCCGGCGCGTACGCCCGCAAGGACGCCTATCCCCCCGGCTGGTCGAGCATTCCCGGCGCGCGCGGCTGCACGCTGGAGTCGTGCTCCTACCGGGACCAGCTCGCCGAGTTCACGGCGGCCGGCGCGACGGTGCACGGCGTGTCGACCCAACGGCCCGACGAGCAGCGGGCGTTCGCCGAGAAGGAGGGGCTGCGGTTCCCGCTCCTCTCGGACGCGGACGCGGCCCTCACGGCGGCGCTGCGCCTGCCGACGTTCCGCACGGCGGGCATGAGCCGGATCAAGCGGCTGACACTGGTGGTGGACCGCGACCGGGTGGTGCGGGACGTGCAGTACCCGATCACGGACGTCACCGCGAGCGTCGAGGCGGCGCTGGCGACGGTCGGGCGGCTGGCACCAGCAGCCGGCTGAGCATCTCCCGGGTGTACGTCTCGTCGTACTCCCCGCCGGTGAGCAGCACCTGCAGGCTGATCCCGTCCATCAGGGCGACGAGGGCGCGTGCGGTGACCGGGCCGGTGCGCGGTTCGAGCACCTCGGTGAGGCCCTGGCACCACTCGGCGGCCACCGGCCGCAGCGCGGGCCTGCGCAGGGCGGCGAGATACAGCTCGTACTCCAGCTCGACCCCGGACCGCTCCCCCGCGAACCACTCCCCGAGGAGCCGGGCGAGCCCCTCCGCGAGGTCGGCCCGCGGGTCCTCGAACGCGCTGCTCGCGGCCATCACCTTCGCGAAGCCCTCGTTGCTCTGCCGCAACGCGGCGACCAGCAGTTCGTCCAGTGTCTTGAAGTGGTACGTCGTGGAGCCGAGCGGCACATCCGCCTCGGCGGCGACGGAGCGGTGGCTGAGCCCGGCGATCCCGCGGGCGCCGACCACCCGGATCGCGGCATCGATGATCCGCTGGCGGCGCTCGGGGTCGTAGCGGCGGGGCATCAGTGGGCCCCGCCGAGATTGAGCACGACGACGCCGACGATGACCAGGGCGATGCCGAGCACCTTGACCGGGCTGGCCGACTCGCCCAGGAACAGCATGCCGATCCCGGCGACCGCGGCGGTGCCGATCCCCGCCCAGATGGCATAGGCGGTGCCCACGGAGAGCGTCTTGAGGGTCTGCGCGAGGAGGGTGAAGGCGAGCAGATAGCCCGTGACGGTGATCAGTGAGGGCCACAGCCTGCTGAACCCCTCGCTGTACTTCATGGCGGTGGTCCCTGCCACCTCCGCCGCGATGGCCGCGGCCAGCAGTGCGTATCCCATGCGTACGAGTGTACATATCGATGCGTACGGGTGTACGTAAAAGCCGGGTGCCCACCGGATAAGGTGACGCGATCGCTGTGGGGGGCCACAGGGACGCACGACGCACACCATGGAGCGCAAGAGCGATGTCGGACACATCGGGGCGGGGACCGCAGGGTCAGCAGCCGGACCCACCGCACCACGACCCGCAGGGGGCACCGCAGCACGGCGCTCCGCAACACGGGGCACCCCACTACGGGGCGGCGCCTCAGTACGGATCCGCCCCCTACGGCTCACCGCAGCCCGGGGCGTACCCCTACCCCTACCCCGCCCCGCCCCACGGCTGGGGGCACGGCCCGTGGGGCCCGCCTCCCCCGCCCCCGCCGAAACCCGGCGTCATCCCGCTCGCCCCGCTCGGCGTGAACCACGTGTTCGGCGGCGCCTTCGCCACCATGCGGCGCCACGCCAAGCCGCTGTTCGGCACGGCCGCGGTGGCGTACGGCATCCTCGCCGCGGTCATGACGGGCGCGCTCCTGCTCGCCTACGCCGCCACCCGCGACGACTTCCGTGCCCTGTACGAGCCCGGCGCCACCTTCTCCTGGGAGCACGCGCGCCCTCTCCTGCTCGCCTTCGGCGCGGTCTGGACGACGGCCCTGATCGCCAGCCTGGTGATCAACTCCTTCATCCAGGCCGCCTGCGCCGCCACCCTGCACGAGGCGGTCATCGGCCGCCCCGTGACGTTCCGCGCCGTCTGGCGCAGGGCGTGGTCGCGCACGCCGGCCGTGACGGCGGTGACCTTCCTGCTCGCCCTGATCCTGCTGCTGCCCGTGGTGGCGTTCTGCCTGCTCGTCGTCGCCTTCTTCGTCTCCGTCCTCACCCGCTCCGACGCCCCGCTCGGCCTGGTCTTCCTGCTCTGCCTCGTCCTGGTCCCGCTGGCGGCCTGGCTCTACGTCCTGTTCGCCTTCGCCCCGGCCGCGGCCGTCCTGGAGGGGGCAGGCCCGCTGACGGCACTGCGCCGTTCCGTGCGGCTCGTACGGAGCGCCTGGTGGCGCACGTTCGGCATCTCGCTGCTCGCCGGGCTCATCGTGGGCGGCGTGTCGCTGGCGTTCCGCATCCCCATGCAGCTCGCCGCGCCCCAGCCGCCGGTGGTGGACCCGGACACCAGCGCCTCGGAGGTCCTCTTCGACCAACTGCGCTCCCAGTTCGGCCTGTACGCCCTGCTCGGCCTGGCCGGCACCCTGCTCACCCAGCTGATCGCCGCGGTCTTCCTGCCCCTGGTGACGGCCCTGCTCTACATCGACCGCCGCATCCGCACAGAGGGCCTGGCAGACACCCTGGCCGAGGCGTCGGAGCCGTCCTCGGCCGCCCCCGCGGCCCGGCACTGACACCGGCTCCGGCCCCGCCGTCCGGACGCACGTCGGCCCCCCGCGCCCTGAGGCACGGGGGGCCGAGATGTCAGACGTGGCTCAGACGTTGAACCCGAGCGCCCGCAGCTGCTCGCGGCCGTCGTCCGTGATCTTGTCCGGGCCCCACGGCGGCATCCAGACCCAGTTGATCCGCAGTTCGTTGACGATGCCGTCCGTCGCGGACTTCGCCTGGTCCTCGATGACGTCGGTCAGCGGGCAGGCCGCCGAGGTGAGCGTCATGTCGATCGTGGCGATGTTGGCGTCGTCGACGTGGATGCCGTAGATCAGGCCGAGGTTGACGACGTCGATGCCCAGCTCGGGGTCGACGACGTCGTACAGCGCCTCGCGGACCTCTTCCTCCGAAGCGGGCTTCGTCAGGGTCTCGTTCTCGCTCATGCCGTCTTCCTTTCAGCGGCCCCGTCGGTCTCGCCCAGTGCCTGGGCGGTCGCGTCCTTCCAGGCCATCCAGCTCAGCAGGGCGCACTTCACCCGGGCCGGGTACTTGGAGACACCGGCGAACGCGACCGCGTCCTCCAGGATCTCCTCCATCGCGTCGTCCGGCTCCAGCTTGCCCTTGGACTGCATCAGCTCCAGGAAGACCTCCTGGACCTTCTGCGCCTCGGCGAGCTCCTTGCCGACCAGCAGGTCGTTCAGGACGGACGCGCTGGCCTGGCTGATGGAGCAGCCCTGGCCCTCGTACGACACATCGGTGATCGTCGACCCGTCGTACTTCACGCGCAGCGTGATCTCGTCGCCGCACGTCGGGTTGACGTGGTGCACCTCGGCGTCGCCATCGCGCAGACCACGCCCGTGCGGGTGCTTGTAGTGGTCCAGGATGACTTCCTGGTACATCGAATCCAGCTTCACGTTGCCCAGCCAGCCCCTCAGCCGAAGAAGTTCCGTACGTGCTCCAGGCCGTCGACGAGGGCGTCGATCTCGCCGGGCGTGGAGTACAGATAGAACGACGCTCGCGTGGTCGCGGGAATTCCGTACCGGAGGCAGACGGGCCGCGCGCAGTGGTGGCCGACGCGGACCGCGATGCCCTGCTCGTCGAGGACCTGGCCCACGTCGTGCGGGTGGATGTCGCCGAGCGTGAAGGAGATCGCGGCGCCGCGCTCCTCGGCCGTCGTCGGACCGATGATGCGCAGGTCCGGTACTTCCAGGAGGCGCTTGACCGCGTACTCGGTGATCGCGTGCTCGTGCGCGGCGATCTTGTCCATGCCGATGGCCGAGAGGTAGTCGACGGCCGCGCCCAGGCCAACGGCCTGGGAGACCGGCGGCGTGCCCGCCTCGAACTTGTGCGGCGCGGGAGCGTACGTCGACGAGTTCATCGACACGGTCTCGATCATCTCGCCGCCGCCGAGGAAGGGCGGCAGGTCCTCCAGGAGCTCCTGGCGGCCCCAGAGCACGCCGATGCCCGTCGGGCCGAGCATCTTGTGGCCGGTGAAGGCCACGAAGTCGGCCTGGAGCGCCTGCACGTCCAGCGGCATGTGCGGGGCGGCCTGCGAGGCGTCGATCAGGACGAGCGCGCCGACCTCCTGGGCGCGGCGCACGATGGCCTCGACCGGGTTGTGCGTGCCCAGGATGTTGGAGACGAGCACGAAGGAGACGATCTTCGTCTTCTCCGTGATGACCTCCTCCATGTTGGAGAGGTCGAGGCGGCCGTCGTCGGTCAGGCCGAACCACTTCAGCTTCGCGCCGGTGCGCTGCGAGAGCAGCTGCCACGGAACGATGTTGGAGTGGTGCTCCATCTCCGTGATGACGATCTCGGTCTCGTGGTCGACGCGGTAGGGCTCATCGGCCCAACCGAGCATATTGGCCACGAGGTTGAGCGACTCGGAGGCGTTCTTGGTGAAGATCACCTCGTCGCGGCTGGGCGCGTTGATGAACTCCGCGACCTTGTCACGGGCGCCTTCATAGAGCGCCGTGGCCTCCTCGGCGAGGACGTGCACGCCGCGGTGAACGTTGGCGTTGTGCTGCTCGTAGTACTCGTTCAGTACGTCGAGGACCTGGCGCGGCGTCTGCGAGGTCGCCGCGTTGTCCAGATACACGAGCTTCTTGCCGTCGTGGATCGTGCGATCCAGGATCGGGAAGTCCTTGCGGATCGCCTCGGTGTCGAGGAGGCCGGAAAGCCCCTGGTGGGCCACTGTCACGCGGATGCGCCACCCTTCGTGTAGGCCTCGTAGCCCTCGGCCTCGAGCTTGTCGGCCAGCTCGGCGCCGCCGGACTCGGCGATGCGGCCGTTGGCGAAGACGTGCACGAAGTCGGGCTTGATGTAGCGCAGGATGCGCGTGTAGTGGGTGATCAGCAGCGTGCCGACCTCACCCGTCTCACGGACGCGGTTGACGCCGTCGGAGACCTGGCGGAGCGCGTCGACGTCCAGGCCCGAGTCGGTCTCGTCGAGGATCGCGATCTTCGGCTTGAGGAGCTCCATCTGGAGGATCTCGTGGCGCTTCTTCTCACCGCCGGAGAAACCCTCGTTGACGTTGCGCTCGGCGAAGGCCGGGTCCATCTGGAGCTGCTCCATCGCGGACTTGACCTCCTTCACCCAGGTGCGCAGCTTGGGGGCCTCGCCGCGGATCGCCGTCGCCGACGTACGCAGGAAGTTGGAGACCGAGACGCCGGGGACCTCGACGGGGTACTGCATGGCGAGGAACATGCCGGCGCGGGCACGCTCGTCGACGGACATCTCCAGGACGTCCTCGCCGTCGAGGGTCACGGTGCCCTGCGTGATCGTGTACTTGGGGTGACCCGCGATGGAGTAGGCGAGCGTCGACTTGCCGGAGCCGTTGGGGCCCATGATGGCGTGGGTCTCGCCCTGCTTCACGGTCAGGTCGACGCCCTTGAGGATCTCCTTGGTGGAGTTGTCGGCCTCGACGGTGACGTGCAGGTCCTTGATTTCAAGCGTTGCCATGGGTGCCTCAGGACTCCTGGGAAGGGGAGGCGAGTACGTCAACGAGTACATCGCCCCCTTCGATCTTTACGGGGTATACGGGGACGGGGCGCGTCGCGGGCAGGCCGGACGGCTTGCCGGTGCGGAGGTCGAAGCTGGAGCCGTGCAGCCAGCACTCGATCTGGCAGTCCTCCACCTCGCCCTCGGAGAGGGAGACGTTCGCGTGCGAGCAGATGTCGTTGATCGCGAACACCTCGCCCTCGGTGCGGACGACCGAGACCGGCGTGCCGTCGAGTTCCACCCGCTTGGGGGTGTCCTCCTCCAGCTCGCTCAGCCCACAGGCGCGTACGAACGTCATGCGACCGTCGCCTCCAGCTCCTCTTCGATCTTCGCGATGAGGCGCTCCTCGACGTCCGGCAGACCGATCTGCTGGACCAGCTCGGCGAAGAAGCCGCGGACGACCAGGCGGCGCGCCTCGTCCTCCGGGATGCCGCGCGACTGGAGGTAGAAGAGCTGCTCGTCGTCGAAGCGGCCGGTCGCCGAGGCGTGGCCGGCGCCGACGATCTCGCCGGTCTCGATCTCGAGGTTCGGCACCGAGTCGACGCGGGCGCCGTCGGTCAGCACGAGGTTGCGGTTCATCTCGTACGTGTCGGTGCCCTCGGCGGCGGCCTCGATGAGGACGTCGCCGATCCACACGGCGTGGGCGTCGTCGCCCTGGAGCGCGCCCTTGTAGACGACGTTCGACTTGCAGTGCGGGGTGTTGTGGTCGACCAGGAGGCGGTGCTCCTGGTGCTGGCCCGCGTCCGTGACGTAGAGGCCGAAGAGCTCGGCCTCGCCGCCGGTGCCCGCGTAGGTGACGCGCGGGTGAAGGCGGACCAGGTCGCCGCCGAAGGTGACGACGACGGACTTGAAGGTGGCGTCGCGGCCGACCAGCGCGTTGTGCTGGGCGACGTGCACCGCCTTGTCGTCCCAGTCCTGGACGGAGACGACGGTGAGCTTGGCGCCGTCGCCGACGACGAAGTCGACGTTGGCGGCGAGCACGGCGTCACCGGTGTGGTCGATGACGACCAGGGCCTCGGCGAAGGCGCCCACCTCGATCACCTGGTGCGCGAAGGCGGTGCCGCCCTCGCCGTGCACGGCGATCCGGATCGGCTCGGTGAGGACCGTCTCCTTGGGGACGGTGACGACCGAGGCCTTCTCGAAGGACGAGTACGCCTGGGCGGCGACGCGGTCGACGGGCTTGCCCGCCCTGCCGACGCGCGCGTCGTCCCGGCCGACGGTCTCCTGGGTGACGCCCTCGGGGGCGCTCACCTCGACACGGATGCCGCCGTCGGCGACCGCGGTGCCGTCGTGCAGGCCCCGTAGGCGCTCGAGCGGCGTGAACCGCCACTCCTCCTCGCGGCCGTGCGGCACCGGGAAGCTGTCCACGTCGTAGGACGGGGGAGCGCTCATGCGGGTGGCGACGGTGGACTCGGCGGCCACCGCGATGGATCCGGCGGTGGTGGAGCCCACCGGGATGTTCTGAGCCTCAGCCATGGCTGTCGTCGTGCTCTCTCTCTGCGTAAGAAGTCAGTCGCTGCGAAGGATGGTCGCCGGGATTAACCGACCGAACCCTCCATCTGCAGCTCGATCAGCCGGTTGAGCTCCAGGGCGTACTCCATGGGCAGCTCCTTGGCGATCGGCTCGACGAAGCCGCGCACGATCATCGCCATGGCCTCGAACTCCGTCATGCCGCGGCTCATCAGGTAGAAGAGCTGGTCGTCGGAGACCTTGGAGACGGTCGCCTCGTGGCCCATCGACACGTCGTCCTCGCGGACGTCGACGTAGGGGTAGGTGTCCGAGCGGGAGATCGTGTCGACGAGCAGCGCGTCGCAGAGCACGTTCGACTTCGATCCCGCGGCGCCCTCACCGATCTCGACGAGGCCGCGGTACGACGTACGACCGCCGCCGCGCGCCACCGACTTGGAGACGATGTTCGAGGAGGTGTTCGGCGCCATGTGGACCATCTTGGAGCCGGCGTCCTGGTGCTGGCCCTCGCCCGCGAAGGCGATGGAGAGGGTCTCGCCCTTGGCGTGCTCGCCCATGAGGTAGACGGCGGGGTACTTCATCGTCACCTTGGAGCCGATGTTGCCGTCGATCCACTCCATGGTCGCGCCCTCGTACGCCACGGCGCGCTTGGTGACCAGGTTGTAGACGTTGTTCGACCAGTTCTGGATCGTCGTGTAGCGGCAGCGGCCGCCCTTCTTCACGATGATCTCGACGACGGCGGAGTGCAGCGAGTCCGACTTGTAGATCGGCGCGGTGCAGCCCTCGACGTAGTGGACGTAGGCGTCCTCGTCGACGATGATCAGCGTCCGCTCGAACTGGCCCATGTTCTCCGTGTTGATGCGGAAGTAGGCCTGGAGCGGGATCTCGACGTGCACGCCCTTGGGGACGTAGATGAACGAGCCACCGGACCAGACGGCGCTGTTCAGCGAGGCGAACTTGTTGTCACCGACGGGGATGACGGTCCCGAAGTACTCCTTGAAGAGCTCCGGGTGCTCCTTCAGCGCCGTGTCGGTGTCGAGGAAGATGACGCCCTGCTCCTCCAGGTCCTCGCGGATCTGGTGGTAGACGACCTCGGACTCGTACTGGGCCGCGACACCGGCGACGAGGCGCTGCTTCTCCGCCTCGGGGATGCCGAGCTTGTCGTACGTGTTCTTGATGTCCTCGGGCAGGTCCTCCCAGGACTCCGCCTGCTTCTCCGTGGAGCGCACGAAGTACTTGATGTTGTCGAAGTCGATGCCGGAGAGGTCCGAGCCCCAGTTCGGCATGGGCTTCTTGTCGAAGAGGCGCAGGCCCTTGAGGCGGAGCTTGGTCATCCACTCCGGCTCGTTCTTCTTCGCGGAGATGTCGCGGACGACGTCCTCGTTGATGCCGCGCTTGGCAGAGGCACCGGCGACGTCGGAGTCGGCCCAGCCGTATTCGTAGTTGCCCAGACCCTCGAGTTCGGGGTGGGCAGTCTCCGTGGGGAGCGTCATGCGGGGTTCCTCCCGGCCGTGCTTGCTGATGCTGATGTGGTGGTCCGTGTGGTGCTCTCGCCGCTGGTGCCACTGCGGGGGATGAACGTCGTGCAGACGCCGTCTCCGTGGGCGATCGTGGCGAGCCGCTGCACATGCGTGCCGAGCAGAGCGGAGAAGAATTCCGTCTCCGCCTCGCACAGCTGCGGGAACTGCTCGGCGACGTGGGCGACCGGGCAGTGGTGCTGGCAGAGCTGCTCGCCGACCGGTGCGCTGCGCGCGGTGGCAGCGTACCCGTCGGCGGTCAGGGCCTTCGCCAGAGCCTCGGTGCGCTGTTCGGGCGGCGCGGCGTCGACCGCGCTCTTGTACGTCTCGGCCTGGGCGGCGATCCGCGCCCGGGCGAAGGCGACGACGGCGTCCTCGCCGTGGTGCTCGGTGATCCACCGGAGCGCGTCCGCGGCCAGCTTGTCGTACGACTGGTCGAAGGCGTCACGCCCGCAGTCGGTCAGGGCGAAGACCTTGGCGGGCCTGCCCCGGGTCCTTGCCCCGTAGACGCGCTGTTCACGGGGTTCGACGACGTTCTCGTGGACCAGGGCGTCGAGGTGGCGGCGGACGGCCGCCTGGGTGAGGCCGAGGCGCTTGGCGAGATCGGCGACGGTGGACGGGCCGTGGTCCAGGATGGAGCGCGCGACGCGGTTGCGCGTGGAGCGCTCCCCGGTCGCGAGTTCCTCCTGCGGAGCCTCGCCGACGTTTTTCACAACGCCATTGTTGCGTAATTCCTCAGAGCCTGACAACCCGCGTCCCGATCAGCGGGCGGTGCCCTGCATCACTTAGGCATACCTAAGCTGACCTGCGGAAACGATCACTGATCGATCAAATCGGTGGCGCGTGCCCGGCCTGTCGACAAGACTCCTGAACCATGTCCACACCCCCTCCGACCGGCCCTTTGTGTACGCGCGAGTCGCTCGCGGACGAACTCGTGAAACTCGGCGTGCGGCCCGGCGAGACACTTCTCGTCCACTCCTCGCTCAGCTCCCTCGGCTGGGTCGCCGGCGGGGCCGTCGCCGTCGTCCAGGCACTGCTCGACGCGCTGGGCCCGGACGGCACGCTGGTGGTCCCCGCCCACACCGGGGAGAACTCCGACCCCGCGCAGTGGGGCAGGCCGCCCGTGCCCGAGGAGTGGTGGCCGGTGATCCGCGCGTCGCTTCCCGCGTACGACCCGCTGACCAGCACCACCCGGGGCGTCGGCGTCGTCCCCGAGGCCGTGCGGACCTGGCCGGGGGCGCTGCGCAGCGCTCACCCGCAGACCTCGTTCGCGGCGCTCGGCCCGGCCGCCGCGACGATCACCGCCGGGCACGCCCGCGACTGCCGGCTCGGCGAGCGCAGCCCCCTGGCGCGCCTGGAGAAGGCGGGCGCCCGCGTCCTGCTGCTCGGCGCGGGGTACGGCTCGTGCACCGCCTTCCACCTGGCCGAGTACCGGATCCCCGGCCCCGACGAGGAGAACTCCTTCGCCGTGATGACGTCCGAGGGGCGCCGCTGGAAGACGGTGCGGGAGCGTTCGATCAGCGACGACCGCTTCCCGGAGCTCGGCGAGGCGTTCGAACGGGACACTCCCGTCGTCCGCGGCTCCGTCGGCGCCGCCGCATCGCGGCTCTTCCCCCTGGCGGACGCCGTCGCCTACGCCGAACGGTGGCTCCCGGAGCACCGGCCGCGCCACCCCTGGCCCCCCGGACCCGCCCGACGGGCACCCCGCCCCCGTCCCTAGACTGGCTCACCATGCGAAACGAGCCCGTCGTCCAGATCCGGAATCTGGTCAAGCGGTACGGAACCAAGACCGCGGTGAACGGTCTCGACCTGACGGCCGGGGCCGGCGTCACCGCCGTCCTCGGCCCCAACGGCGCGGGCAAGACCACCACGATCGAGACCTGCGAGGGCTACCGGAAGCCGGACTCCGGCACCGTCCGCGTCCTCGGCCTCGACCCGGTCCGCGAGGCGGACGCGCTGCGGCCCCGCATCGGCGTGATGCTCCAGTCCGGCGGCGTCTACTCCGGCGCCCGCGCCGACGAGATGCTCCGCCACGTGGCCAGGCTGCACGCGCGCCCGCTCGACGTCGACGCGCTCATCGAGCGGCTCGGCCTGGAGAGCTGCGGCCGCACCACCTACCGCAGGCTCTCCGGCGGCCAGCAGCAGCGCCTCGCGCTCGCCATGGCCGTGGTCGGCAGGCCCGAGCTGGTCTTCCTCGACGAGCCGACCGCGGGCCTCGACCCGCAGGCGCGCCGGGCCACCTGGGACCTCGTACGCGATCTGCGCCGCGACGGCGTCGGCGTCATCCTCACCACCCACCACATGGACGAGGCCGAGGAGCTCTCCGACGACGTCGCGATCATCGACGCCGGCCGGGTCATCGCCCAGGGCAGCCCCGACCAGCTGTGCCGGGGCGGCGCCGAGAACACCCTGCGCTTCACCGGCCGCCCCGGACTCGACGTCGCCTCGCTCCTCAAGGCCCTGCCCCCGGACTCGGCCGCCGCCGAGCTGACCCCGGGCTCCTACCGCGTCAGCGGCACGGTCGACCCGCAGCTGCTCGCCACCGTCACCTCCTGGTGCGCCCAGCACGGAGTGATGCCGGACAAGATCTCGGTCGAACGCCACACCCTGGAAGACGTCTTCCTGGAGCTCACGGGTAAGGAGCTGCGCGGATGAGCGCCGCCGGTACGTACAGGCCGGAGCCGGGCGCGGCCCCGCTCCCCCGCATGATCGCCGCGCAGGCGGCGCTGGAGACGAAGATGCTGCTGCGCAACGGCGAGCAGCTCCTGCTCACGGTGGTGATCCCCACCCTCCTGCTCGTCCTCTTCAGCGCGGTCGACATCGTGGACACCGGTGAGGGGGAAGCGGTCGACTTCCTCGCCCCCGGCATCCTCGCGCTCGCCGTGATGTCCACGGCCTTCACCGGCCAGGCCATCGCGACGGGCTTCGAGCGCCGCTACGGCGTGCTCAAGCGGCTCGGCGCCTCTCCGCTCCCCCGCTGGGGCCTGATGACGGCGAAGACCCTCTCGGTCCTGGTCACCGAGGTCCTGCAGATCGTGCTCCTGACGGTCATCGCCTTCGCCCTCGGCTGGTCGCCGCACGGCAACCCCCTCTCCGTACTCCTCCTCCTGGTCCTCGGCACGGCGGCCTTCTCCGGGCTCGGCCTGCTGATGGCGGGCACCCTCAAGGCCGAGGCGACGCTCGCCGCCGCGAACCTCGTCTTCCTGCTCCTGCTGATGGGCGGCGGCGTGATCGTCCCCCTCGACAAGTTCCCGGACGCGGCCCGCACGGTGCTGGACCTGCTGCCCATCTCGGCGCTCTCGGACGGCCTGCGCGACGTCCTGCGGCACGGCGCGGGCATCCCCTGGGGCGACCTCGGGATCCTCGCGGTGTGGGCGGTGCTCGGGCTCGGCGCGGCGGCGAAGTTCTTCCGCTGGGAGTGAGCCGGGCGGCCGGCCGCGCGCCCCGGAAGGCCGCCGCACGAATGACGTGAGCGCGGAACGGGCACTCCCGTTCCGTGGCCGACTCCCCCGACTTACCCGGACCGCGCCGGACCCGCGCCCTGCAGCCGCTCCTGCACGACGTGGTGATCTGCGTCGCGGCACCCGCCTTCACCGCCTCGCCCCGCGACGGCCAGCTCACGGGCGTCAGGGCCGACGGCTTCTACGACCACGACCGGCGGCTCCTGCACACCCTGCGGCTGCTGCTCGACGGCCGGGTACCCGAGCCCGTCGGCGTCCAGCCGCTCGGCCCCGACCGGGTCCGCTTCACCTCCGTGCACCGCTGTCCCGGCGACGGCACGGACGACCCCACGCTGATCGTCGAGCGGGTACGGACCGCCGGGCAGGGCGAGACGGTGCTGCTGCGCAACGTCGGTACCCTCACCCGCGTCCTGAGCGTCGAACTGACGGCCGCCACCGACCTCGCCGACATCGCCGACGTCAAGCGCGGCACCACCGGCCGGGCCGTGCGCCCGCACGCCGACCGCGCCAGGGCCGCCCTCTCCTGGAGCTCCGCCACGGGCCACGCCCGGCTCCGCGCCGCCGACTCCCCCGCGCCGCCCCGGACCTCGGCGGGCCCGGCGGCCGGCACCTTCGGCTGGCCCCGCGTCGAGCTGCCGCCGGGCGGCTCCTGGCTGGTCCGGCTCACCGTCACCGGCCGCGCCGTGCCCGCCCCGCCGGGCCACCCGGTCGCTGCCTCCCCCCACGTGCCGTGGTCGGAGCCGGTGGTCCGCGGTGACCGGCGGCTGGTGGGCCTGGTCCGCCAGGGGCTCGCGGACCTGCGGGCGCTGCGGCTCGCGGACGGCTCGGGGCGGCGGGGGGCCTCCCGCGACGACCAGTTCATCGCGGCAGGCTGCCCCTGGTACCTGACGCTCTTCGGCCGGGACTCGATCTGGTCGGCCCGCATGCTGCTGCCGCTCGGCACCGAACTGGCCCGCGGCACCCTGTGGACCCTCGCCCGGCGGCAGGGCACGGTCCACGACGACTTCCGCGAGGAGGCGCCCGGCCGGATCCTGCACGAACTGCGGCGCGCGGAGTCCCGGCACGGCCACGGGCTTTGCCTCCCCGCCCACTATTACGGCTCCGTCGACGCCACCCCGCTCTTCGTCTCGCTCCTGGTCGACGCCTGGCGCTGGGGCCTGCCCGCGGCCGACGTCGACGGCCTCCTGCCGTACGCGGAGCGCGCGATGGCGTGGATCGTCGACACCTGCGGCAAGGACGGGGACGGCCTGCTGCGCTACTACCCGCGCCCCGGCGGCCTGCTCCACCAGTCCTGGAAGGACTCCACCGACGCGGTGCGGGACGCGGCGGGCCGCCGCATCGAGCCGCCGCTGGCCCTCTGCGAGGTGCAGGGGTACGCGTACGAGGCGGCGGCCGGGCTCGCCGACCTGCTGGCCGCGCGCGGCGCACCGGAGCGGGCCCGCGAGCTGCGCCACTGGGCCGCCGCGCTCCGCGCCCGCTTCGCCGACGCCTTCTGGATCGACGCCAAGGAGGGGCCCGCGGCCCGCTACGTCGCCATCGCGGTCGGCCGCGACCTCGACCCGGTCAGCGGCCCCGCCTCCAACATGGGCCAGCTGCTCGCCACCGGCATCCTGGACCCGGCCGGCTGCGCGGATGTCGCCGCCTGGCTGGCCGCGCCGGAGCTCGACTCCGGCTGGGGGCTGCGCAGCCGCTCCGCCGCCGTGCCCGGCTTCAACCCGATGAGCTACCACGGCGGTTCGGTGTGGACCCACGACACGGCGATCGCCGTGCGGGGCCTGTGCGCGGCGGGCCGGCACACCGAGGCCGCCGCGCTCGCCGACGGACTGCTCGACGCGGCGGTGCACTTCTCGTACCGGATGCCGGAGCTGTACGGCGGGGACGCCCGCACCGAGACCTCCCCCGCCCCGCTCGCCTATCCGGCCGCCTGCCGCCCGCAGGGCTGGTCCGCGGCGTCCGGTGTCGCCGTGCTCGCGGCCCTGCTCGGCCTGCGCCCGGACGCCCCGCGGCGGCGGCTCGAGCTGCGCCCGCTCCCCCCTGACCTGCTCGGCCCGCTCGCCGTGTCGGGGCTGCGCCTCGCGGACGCGGATCTCTCCGTACGGGTCGACCGGGACGGGCGGGTGACGGTCACGGGACCGCCCGCCGGCTGGCGGATCGGCACCGGCGCGGACGACGGGCCGGACGACGGCTCGGGCGCCGGTTCAGCCACCGGCGCGGGCGCCGGTCCCGATGCCGCCGGCTGACGCCCCGTCCGCTCGGGTCAGGAGCCTGCGGTACTCGCGCTGCATCTGCCGCAGATAGATCTCGCGCAGGTCGAAGTGGTCGAGGACATGGGCCCGGCCGCGCAGTCCCATCAGGCGGCCGGTCTCCCGGTGGTCCAGCAGATGGGCCAGGCGCAGGGCGAGCTGTTCCGCGTCCCGTCCCGGCACCAGGTGGCCGATGACCCCGTCGTCGTCGACGCCCTCGCCGAGGCCGCCCATCCGGGTCACGACGACGGGCCGCGCCGCGCACATCGCCTCCAGCGGGGCGAGGCCCATCGGCTCCTCGAAATCCGAGGGGTAGACGACGACGGTCGACTCGGCGTACAGCGCGGGCATTTGATCCACACCGGCTTCCACGAAATCCACGTACGGGGTGAGCCCGCGCTCCTCGATCTCCTTTTCGAGGCTTTCCCGGAAACCGATCTTCTCGCCGTGGAAATCGACCGTCTGACGGGTGTCCGTGAGGACGAGCCGGGGAACGTCCGCGCACATGCGGCGGTGCACGATCAGGTCGAGAGCGGCCACCGCGAGCATCGCCCCCTTGTCCGGGATGAGCCGCGCGGGCAGCAGGATCATGCCCCGCCGCGGTGTGACGTCGAGCGGGGCGAGCGCGGCGTAGGGAGCGGTGTCGATGCCCAGGTACGTGTGGTCCGCCCGGACGCCGAGCACCTCCTCGCAGGCGGTCCGCATGAACTGCGAGACGGCGTAGTGCCCGTCCCACAGCCCGGCGGTGAGCGTGGAACCCCGGCTGCCCGGCCCGCCCCAGATGCTGTGGTACGTGTGGCAGAGCACGAGCCGCAGCGGCTCACGCAGCACCTCCAGGGCCCTGGCCGGGGCCTCGCTGAAGTGGTGGAGGTTGTGGCCGTGCACGACGCGCACGCCGCGTTCGGCGAGGACCTCGCCGAACCACGCGGTGAGCCGGTGCCGGTCCTCCTCGGGGTCGCGCTCGAACCGGCCGAGGTCGAGCGCCGGGTGGGTGAGGACCTCCACCCCCGGTTGACCCGGCGCCTGCGCGCCGGGCGTGCCGGTGAGCACCGTGACGCGGTTCCCCTCCAGCGCCAGCAGCCGTGAATAGTCCCAGAGATGGGATTCGACCCCGCCGACGCAGGGCGGAAACGACCAATGGACCAACGCGATATGCGCCCCCACTTCCGGGGACTGATCCTTTGCGTCGAGATCCATGCCGCCTCCGTAACGTCGAATCCGCGAAGCGGAGATGCTCCCATATTCCGGCCCGGCGTGGTTTCCCCGAGAATAGGAGGCGCTGCGGGGAGCACGGGTGGGGAAGACAGGGGGAACTCATGTCCGTATCAATTTCGGGCTTATTCGTCGGCGCCCGCAAGCAGTACGCCACGACACGCAGACGCGTCACCCTCACCGTGAGACGGCTCGCCGCGGGCACCACCGCGCTGTCGGGCGTGGCCGTCGCGCTGGTGGCCCTTCTGAAGGACCGGGCGACCGGTCCTGTGATGTGGGTCCTGGTCGGTCTGATCGTGCTGGGCATGGTCTCGCTCGTCGTCTCCGCCACCCCCGCGCACGGACGTACCGCCGGGGAGGACGCGGCGACCACCTTCCCCGCCAACAACCTGCCCTTCCGGTCCCGCTACTTCGTGGGCCGCAAGGCGGAGCTGGCCCGGATCGAGCGGACCCTGCGAGCGGGCAGGGGCCCCAAGGGCCGGCGCGTCAGCGTGCTGTACGGCACCGGCGGCATCGGGAAGTCCCAGCTGGCCACCGCGTACGCCCACGAGAAGCTGGCGGAGCACAGCCTCACCCGCTGGCTCAACGCCACCAGTTCCGACCGGCTCCTGTGCGACCTGCTCGAACTCGCCGCGCTGATCGGCATCGCGTACCACGAGTCGAAGACGGTCGTCCTGTCCCGGCTGTGGAGCTGGCTGCGCGACCACCCGGACTGGCTCCTCGTCTACGACAACGTCCAGCTGGAGGAGGCGGAGGGGCACGGCGACGGGCCGGTCGACCGACACCGGCAGCTCCAGCCCCTGCTGCCGCCCGAGGGGATGGGCGAGGTCCTCATCACCACCCAGCTCCGCGAGGGCTGGACCGGCCTGTGCCCCGACCCCATCGAGCTCACCGTGTACGACGAGGCGGACGGCATGGCCTTCCTGCGGCTCAGGACCGGGTCAGGGGCCGATGAGCGGCTGGCCAGGCTCGGGCGGCTCCTCGGCTGGCAGCCGCTCGCCCTGGAGCAGGCCGGCGCGTACATCGAGCAGGCCGAGATCAACGTGGAGAGCGAGGACTTCGAGGAGTACCTGCACCGGCTCTCGGAGCAGACCGCCGACAGCGACGCCAAGACGTTCGAGATGGCCATCGAGCGGATCGGCGTGCAGCAGCCCGCGGCCGAGGACCTGATGCGGCTCTGCTCCTTCCTCGCCTCCGAGGACGTGCCCCGGACCATGCTGTTCCGCTACCGCTCGGTCCTGCCCGACCGGCTGCGTCTGGTGATGGAGGACCAGCTGGCCTTCACCCGGCTCGTCCTCAAACTCGTCCACCACTCCCTCATGACCCGCCAGGGCGACGGCCGCACGGAACCGGTGACGTACGGCATCCACCCCCGGGTGCAGATCTTCATCCGCTCCCGGCTGACCGGCCACGAACGGCTTGAGTGGTCGCAGGCCGCGGTCCGGCTGATCGAGTCCGCCTTCCCGCTCGTCCCCGAACAGCTCGACTCGCGGGGCGTCTGCGAGCGGCTGATGCCGCACGTCGACGCGGTGACCGCCGAGCCCTCCTGGGCCGACGAGAGCGACGGCGACCTGGGCGCGGCACGGGACCCGGAGTGCCTGGTGCGGCTGCTGCACCGGGCCGGCAGCTATCAGAGCCACCGCTGCGACTGGAAGAGCGCCCTGGCCTTCTTCTCCCGCGAGGTGGAGCTGCGCGGGCTCGGCACCGGCTCCGAGCACAGCCTGGCGACGGCCCACCTCGCCATCGCCCGCCAGCACTACTACCTCGCCCACCTGGACGCCGCCGAGGCCGCCTGCGGCCGGGCGCTCGCGCTCTGCGACGCCCACAAGGACGACGACGCCTTCCAGCAGGTGCGGGCGCAGTGCTGCCGCCAGTTCGGCGGCATCCTGCGGGAGCGCAACCGGTTCCGTGAGGCGAGCCGCTACCTGGAGGCCGCGCTGCGGATCTACGAGCACCAGGGGTCGGGGTGGGAGGTCATCGACTGGGCGGTCACCGAGCAGGAGGCCGGCATGATCCACCGCAACGCGGGCCGCCTCACCGAGGCGCTCGACTGCTACCGGCGGGCGGACGAACTGGTCCGCAGCGGCGGCTCCACCTCCCTGGAGGAGCACGTGGTCTTCCACGCCATGCTCCACCGCGACATCGGCATCGTCGCGCAGGACCGCGGCGACCTGGACACCGCGGAACACGAGCTGCGGGCGGCGCACACCGTCTTCCGGAGCAAGCGCGGCGAGGAGGACTTCGAGACCGCGCAGGTCGCCAAGTTCCTCGCGGACGTGCTGCGCCGCACGGGGCAGCGGTGCAGGGCCGAGTCCCGGCACACCCGCAACCCGCTGCAGAGGCGCCGGCTGCGCGCCCGGGCCCAGGCCCTCCTCGTCGAGGCGCACGACCTGCTCGGCCCCGTGGTGACGCTGCTCGGCGAGCGCCGGGCGACCGAGGCCCACACCTACGCCGCCTGTCTCAACAAGCTCGGCTCGCTGCAGTGGGCGCAGGGCCACCTCACCAGGGCGATCGACACCCTGCGGGAAGCGGAGGAGATCTACGTCACCGCGTACGGCCCCGACCACCACTATCGGGCGAAGACGCTGTGCCGGCTCGGACCGGTGCTGCGGGCCGCCGGCCACCGGGACCGCGCCGAGCGGGAGCTGCGCACGGCCGAGCGCATCTTCGTGGTGAGTCTGGGCGAGGAACACCCCTCGCTCGTGGCGGTGTACACGTTCCTCGCCGACTGCGCCGCGGACCCGGCCGAGGCGGCCCGGCTGCGGGCCCGCGCCGCGCGCATCCACCGGTCGCTCTGGGACAACTCGTCCCCCTCGTGAAGACATGCACAAGCGGCCCCCTACGATGGGGCGCGTGGCAAACATGACCCGAGCCGACATCGCCTCCGCCGTGCGGAACCCGCTCGCCTTCATCGCCGAGCGCTGGACCCCCACTCAGCGGACCGTCCAGCAGGCGGCCATGATCTCCCTCGTCATGACGGTGGTCATCGTGGTGACGGGCGGCGCCGTCCGGCTGACCGGTTCGGGCCTCGGCTGCCCGACCTGGCCCAAGTGCACGGAGCAGTCCCTGACCGCGACGAGCGAGATGGGCTTCCACGGGGCCATCGAGTTCGGCAACCGCATGCTGACGTACGTGCTGTGCGCGGCGGTGGGCTGGGCGATCATCGCGGCCCGTTCGCAGAAGCCGATGCGGCGCAGCCTCACCCGGCTCGGCTGGACCCAGTTCTGGCTGGTGATGGGCAATGCCGTGCTCGGCGGTTTCGTGGTCCTCGTCGGCCTCAACCCATGGACGGTCGCGGCGCACTTCCTGCTCTCCAGCGCCCTGATCGCGGTCGCCATCGTCATGTGGCAGCGGGCCCAGGAGGGCGACGCCGAGCCGCGCCCGCTGGTCGGCAAGGCCGTCGTCCAGCTCGTCTGGTCGCTCGTCGCGGCCGCCGCGCTGCTGATCGCCGCGGGCACCGTCGTGACGGGCTCCGGTCCGCACGCGGGCGACTCCAGCGACGTGCCGCGGATGGGCTTCGACTGGGAGGCCGTCAGCAAGCTGCACGCCGTGCTCGCCTGGATCGTGGTGACGCTGACGTTCGCCCTGTGGTTCGTCCTCAAGGCGGTCGACGCGCCGGCCGGGCCGCTGGCCCGCACCCGCGAGCTGTTCCTCGTCCTCCTCGCGCAGGGCGCGATCGGTTACGTCCAGTACTTCACGGACCTGCCCGAGCTCCTGGTCGGGGCGCACATGTTCGGCTCGTGTCTGGTGTGGATCGCCGTGGTGCGGGTGCTGCTCTCGCTGCGGGAGCGGCCGCTCGCCACCGTCGACGTGCCCGCCCAGGCCGACGACTCACGCCTCTCGGCCGTCTGACACCGGCGCCCGCGCCCCGCCCGCTCACTTTCCGGTGGCGGCCGGGAGCCCGTAGACCCGGCGCGCGTTGCCCGCGGCGATCAGTCCCGCCACGCGCTGCGCGTCGCTGAGCGACCAGGCGCCCTCGGCGACCCAGGTGCCGAGCACCCGCCCGAGCGCCTCCCGGAACAGGTGGGCCCCGACGACGTGCAGTTCGGGCAGCCCGTGGGCACCGCTGGAGAACAGCAGTTTGCCGAACGGGGCGAGTTCCAGGATCTCCGCGAGGACGGCCGCGGCCCGCGCCCCGGTGCGCACCAGCGCGGGGCCGAGATCGGCGTACACGTGCGGGAAGACCGCCGCGAGGTGCGCGGCGCTGCGGTGGTACGGATAGCCGTGCAGCAGCACCAGATCGGTGCCGAGCCCGGCGGTGGCCCGCGCGAACTCCCCCACCTGCGTCTGCGGGTCGCCGGCCCCCGCGTGCAGCTGGAGCGGCCGCCCCGAGGCCACGGCGATCCACAGCAGGTGCCGCAGCAGCACGGGGTCGGTGAGCGCCCCGCCCACCTGCCGACCGGCCAGCCAGCGCCCCACCGCGCCCCGCACCTCGCCGGGGCCCGGCGGCTCCGGGGCGAGGGCGAGCGGATGGCGCTCGCCCGCGACCGAGGTGAAGGCGACGGCGCCGACGGCGGCGGCGTGCACGGACTCGGCGAGATTGGCGAGGAATGTGTCCGCGGTGCCCGAGGTGTCCGCGACCTGTTCGGCGAGTAATTCGAGGCGGACGATCTCGCGGGCGTCCGCGTCACCGGTGCAGGCCATCTCGGCGGGCCCGGTCAGGTCCCCCGGCAGCCCCGTGTCGACGAGGTACGTGGTGATGCCGCTGCCCCGCAGCAGGCGCCGGCCCGACTCCAGTACGCCCAGTTCGCGGCGGCGCGCCAGATAGCGGGCCGGCGGGCAGTGCGGCTCCATGCCGAGCAGCGGCGGGCACCAGCGGCGCACCGCGAAGCCGGTCTGGGTGTCGAAGAACGTGGTGCCGGGGGCGGGCGGGCCCTCGCCGCGGCCGAGGTGGGCCTCGAAGGTGCCGAGGCCCAGCTCCGTACGGAGGACGCCATGGCAGTACTGGTCCACCAGGGACGGTGTTTCGATCATCCGGACTCCCGATGAGTGGACCTTGTTCCTAAGGTCCTAACGGGTGACCCGGGTGTCAGGTGTTGCTTTCGGCCGCTCTCCGCGGAACGTCCGGCGCGTCGGTCGGTCAGCCCTTGGTGGCGCCGCCGAGCTGCATTCCCGCCATGCGCTTCCACTCGTAGGGGCCCGTCTTCACCTTGGCGGCGAGTTCCCCGGCGAATTCCTCGTGGACGGTGATGCCGGCCTTCTCGACGGCGGCCTGCGCGATGGCGTAGGTGGGTGCCACCAGGTCGCCCCAGCCGCCGTCCTCGCCGACGAGGACGATCCTGGTGCCCTCGTGGCCGATGTAGGCGACCTGCCCCTCGGCGCCGCCGTGCGCCCGTGCGAAGGCGCCGATCTCCTTGGCGAGCCGGGCGGCACGGCGCTCGGCCCGCGCGGCCCGCCTGCTGTCGTCCTTGCTCTCGTCCACCTGCTGTGTGTCTGCCATGGGCAGGATGCTACCGACGGGTAGATCAACTGGCGACGGGCGGGGCGCGTGGTGTTCGACACCACGCGCCCCGCCCGTCGGCGGATCCGGTGCGCTCAGCGCAGGAAGGGGTCCACGGCCACCGCGACGAAGAGCAGCGAGACGTAGGTGATGGACCAGTGGAAGAGCCGCATCTCCTTGAGCTTGCCGCCCGTGACCTCGGCCTTGGCGCGGTTCTGGAGCCCGTGCGCCTCCCACAGCCACCAGCCGCCGGTGACCAGCGCGACCGCTGTGTAGAACCAGCCGGTGTAGCCGAGCGGCTGGAGCAGCAGGGAGACGGCGACCATGACCCAGCTGTAGAGGACGATCTGGCGGGCGACCACCTTGTTCGAGGCGATGACCGGCAGCATCGGCACGCCCACGCGCGCGTAGTCCTCCTTGACCTTCATGGAGAGCGGCCAGTAGTGCGGCGGCGTCCAGAAGAACATCACCAGGAAGAGGACGACCGGCGCCCACGACATGGAGTTGGTGACCGAGGACCAGCCGATGAGGACCGGCAGGCAGCCCGCGATGCCGCCCCAGACGATGTTCTGGGAGGTCCGCCGCTTCAGGATCATCGTGTAGACGACCACGTAGAAGAGGAGCGCGCCGAGCGAGAGCCAGGCGGAGAGCCAGTTGACGGCGTACCCGAACAGCAGCGTGGAGACGACCGCGAGGGTGATGCCGAACACGAGACATTCACGCGGGCTGACCATCCCGGTCACCAGCGGACGCTGCGACGTGCGGTCCATGAGGGCGTCGATGTCGCGGTCGATGTACATGTTGAGCGCGTTGGCGCCCCCGGCGGAGAGGTAGCCGCCCAGGCAGGTCACGAAGACCAGCCAGAGGTCGGGCACCCCCTGTTCGGCGAGGAACATCACCGGAACGGTGGTGATGAGCAGCAGCTCGATGATCCGCGGCTTGGTCAGCGCCACGAACGCCTTGACACGAGCCCCGAACGGCCGATGGCTCGGGCTAAGGTCCGTCCCGGAAACCCCCGCTGGACGGGATTCAACGGCCGTCACGCACACCCCTGACAGAGACATCCCAGCGGGCCGACCAGCACCTTCTGGCATGAAGATCCGGTAAAGCCCGCGCGTACCACGCCACTGTAGACGTTGCCCATACCTCGCTCTTCGCGGGGGTGGGGTCGTGTTGGGCGGCCGGTCGTGCGGTGCCGGTGGCGAGTTGGGCCGCCAGATGAGCGGAACCCCGCGTTCATTGAGCGGACAAATGGGCGATACCGGTGGCCTTATGAGCGGACATATGAGCGACCCCTTATTCACTTGCGGAATACCCCCGCTTTCCTTTCGGGAGGCGGAGCCTCGCATGTCACTGCACTCTGGAATGACTCGAAAAAATGAGCGTTCCAGCAGCGGTAGGCTCGACATCGGCCGGTGGGATCTACACCGCCGGCATTCGACATGTGGAGAGGAGCCCTGACTCAGGGTGAGCACCAAGCCGACCACCACAGACCTCGAGTGGACCGAACTGGACCAGCGAGCCGTTGATACCGCTCGCGTCCTGGCCATGGATTCCGTACAGAAGGTCGGCAACGGCCATCCCGGTACGGCCATGAGCCTCGCGCCCGCCGCGTACACCCTCTTCCAGAAGGTGATGCGCCACGACCCCGCGGACGCCGACTGGACCGGCCGCGACCGGTTCGTCCTCTCTGCGGGCCACTCGTCCCTGACCCTCTACACCCAGCTCTACCTGGCCGGCTTCGGCCTGGAGCTGGACGACCTGAAGGCCTTCCGCACCTGGGGCTCGAAGACCCCGGGCCACCCGGAGTACGGCCACACGGTCGGTGTGGAGACGACCACGGGCCCCCTGGGCCAGGGTGTCGCCAACGCCGTGGGCATGGCGATGGCCGCCCGCTACGAGCGCGGCCTGTTCGACCCGGAGGCGGCCGCCGGCTCGTCCCCGTTCGACCACTTCATCTACGCCATCGCCGGTGACGGCTGCCTCCAGGAGGGCATCTCCGGCGAGGCCTCGTCGCTGGCCGGGCACCAGAAGCTCGGCAACCTGATCCTGCTGTGGGACGACAACCACATCTCGATCGAGGGCGACACGGAGACCGCGGTCTCCGAGGACACCATCAAGCGGTACGAGGCGTACGGCTGGCACGTCCAGCGCGTGGCCCCCAAGGAGAACGGCGACCTCGACCCGGCCGCCCTGTACGCCGCGATCAAGGCCGCCCAGGCCGAGACCGAGCGCCCCTCCTTCATCGCGATGCGCTCGATCATCGCCTGGCCCGCCCCGAACGCGCAGAACACCGAGGCCGCGCACGGCTCGGCGCTCGGCGACGAAGAGGTGGCCGCCACCAAGCGCGTCCTCGGCTTCGACCCGGAGCAGACCTTCGAGGTCTCCGACGAGGTCCTGGCCCACACCCGCAAGGCCCTCGACCGCGGCCGCGACGCCAAGGCCGAGTGGGAGAAGGGCTTCGCCGCCTGGCGCTCCGCCAACGGCGAGCGCGCCGCCGAGTTCGACCGCATCCGCGCGGGCGAGCTGCCCAAGGGCTGGGAGGAGAAGCTCCCGGAGTTCGAGACCGGCAAGGGTGTCGCCACCCGTGCCGCGTCCGGCAAGATCCTGCAGGCGCTCGGCCCGGTCATCCCCGAGCTGTGGGGCGGCTCCGCCGACCTGGCGGGCTCGAACAACACGACGATCGACAAGACCTCGTCGTTCCTGCCCGAGGGCAACCCGCTGCCGGGCGCCGACCCGTACGGCCGTACGGTCCACTTCGGCATCCGCGAGCACTCCATGGCCGCGGAGATGAACGGCATCGCGCTGCACGGCAACACGCGCATTTTCGGCGGCACCTTCCTGGTCTTCTCCGACTACATGCGCAACGCCGTCCGTCTGTCCGCGCTGATGCACCTGCCGGTGACGTACGTGTGGACGCACGACTCCATCGGCCTCGGCGAGGACGGCCCGACCCACCAGCCGGTCGAGCACCTGGCCTCGCTGCGCGCCATCCCGGGCCTGAACGTGGTCCGCCCGGCCGACGCGAACGAGACCGTCATCGCCTGGCGCGAGATCCTGCGCCGGTACACCAAGGAGTTCGGCAAGGGCGCCCCGCACGGCCTCGCGCTGACCCGCCAGGGCGTGCCGACGTACGAGCGCAACGAGGACGCCGCCAAGGGCGGCTACGTCCTGTTCGAGGCCGAGGGCGGCTCCCCCGAGGTCGTGCTCATCGGCACCGGCTCCGAGGTCCAGCTCGCCGTCGAGGCGCGCGAGCAGCTGCAGGCGGCGGGCGTTCCGACGCGTGTCGTCTCGATGCCGTCGGTCGAGTGGTTCGAGGAGCAGGACCAGGGGTACCGGGACTCGGTGCTGCCGCCGTCCGTCAAGGCGCGCGTGGCGGTCGAGGCCGGCATCGGTCTGACCTGGCACCGCTTCGTGGGCGACGCCGGACGCATCGTCTCGCTGGAGCACTTCGGTGCCTCGGCGGACGGCAAGGTGCTCTTCCGCGAGTTCGGGTTCACCGCGGACGCGGTGGCCCAGGCGGCGCGGGAATCGATCGCCGCCGCTCAGCGCTGACGCCCATATACGACCAAGTAGGAGATGTAATTCCATGACAGACGCACTCAAGCGCCTTTCCGAAGAAGGCGTCGCGATCTGGCTGGACGACCTGTCGCGCAAGCGGATCACGTCCGGCAACCTCGCCGAACTGATCGACCAGCAGCACGTCGTGGGCGTCACGACCAACCCGTCGATCTTCCAGAAGGCCATCTCGCAGGGCGACGGTTACGACCAGCAGCTCTCCGACCTGGCGGCCCGCGAGGTCACCGTCGAAGAGGCCATCCGCATGATCACGACGGCGGACGTCCGTGACGCCGCCGACATCCTGCGCCCGGTCTTCGACGCGACGGGCGGCCAGGACGGCCGGGTGTCCATCGAGGTCGACCCGCGCCTGGCGCACAACACCAAGGCGACGACCGCCGAGGCCAAGCAGCTCGCGTGGCTGGTCGACCGGCCGAACGCGCTCATCAAGATCCCGGCCACCGAGGCGGGCATCCCGGCGATCACCGAGGTCATCGGCCTCGGCATCAGCGTCAACGTCACGCTGATCTTCTCGCTCGAGCGCTACCGCATGGTCATGGACGCGTACCTCGCGGGCCTGGAGAAGGCCAAGGAGCGCGGCCTGGACCTCTCGAAGATCCACTCCGTGGCGTCCTTCTTCGTCTCCCGGGTGGACACCGAGATCGACAAGCGGCTCGACGGCATCGGCACGGACGAGGCCAAGTCCCTCAAGGGCAAGGCCGCGCTCGCCAACGCCCGCCTCGCGTACGAGGCGTACGAGGAGGTCTTCTCCTCCGACCGCTGGGCCGCCCTCGACAAGGCGCAGGCCAACAAGCAGCGTCCGCTGTGGGCCTCGACCGGCGTCAAGGACCCGGCGTACAAGGACACCCTGTACGTCGACGAGCTCGTCGCGCCCAACACGGTGAACACCATGCCGGAGGCGACCCTGGAGGCCACCGCCGACCACGGTTCGATCACCGGCAACACCATCGCGGGCACGTACGACCAGGCTCGTGCCGAGATCGCCGCCGTGGAGAAGCTCGGCATCTCGTACGACGAGGTCGTGCAGCTCCTGGAGGACGAGGGCGTCGAGAAGTTCGAGGCGTCCTGGAACGACCTGCTCAAGTCGACCGAGGCCGAGCTCAAGCGCCTCGCTCCTGCGAAGGGCTGACCACTTTGTCAAGCAGCAATCCGCTGCGTGACGCCGCAGACCGACGGCTCCCGCGTATCGCGGGGCCGTCGGGTCTGGTCATTTTCGGCGTCACGGGCGATTTGTCCCGTAAAAAGTTGATGCCCGCCGTCTACGACCTCGCCAACCGGGGTCTCCTGCCGCCGGGCTTCTCGCTCATCGGCTTCGCGCGCCGCGACTGGGAGGACGAGGACTTCGCCCAGGTCGTCCACGACGCGGTCAAGCAGCACTCGCGGACCCCGTTCCGCGAGGAGGTCTGGCAGCAGCTCATCCAGGGCATGCGCTTCGTCCAGGGCAACTTCGACGACGACGACGCCTTCGAGCAGCTCAAGGCCACCATCCAGGAGCTGGACAAGGCGCAGGGCACCGGCGGCAATTTCGCGTTCTACCTCTCCGTGCCGCCGAAGTTCTTCCCGCAGGTGGTGCAGCAGCTCAAGAAGCACGAGCTGGCCGACGCCCCGAAGGGCGCCTGGCGCCGCGCGGTCATCGAGAAGCCGTTCGGCCACGACCTCGCCTCGGCCCGCGAGCTGAACGCGATCGTGCACGAGGTGTTCGCCCCGGACCAGGTCTTCCGGATCGACCACTACCTCGGCAAGGAGACCGTCCAGAACATTCTGGCGCTCCGCTTCGCCAACCAGATGTTCGAGCCGATCTGGAACCGGTCCTACGTCGACCACGTCCAGATCACCATGGCCGAGGACATCGGCATCGGCGGCCGCGCCGGCTACTACGACGGCATCGGCGCCGCCCGCGACGTCATCCAGAACCACCTGCTCCAGCTGATGGCGCTGACCGCGATGGAGGAGCCCGCCTCCTTCGACGCCAACGCGCTCGTCGCCGAGAAGGCGAAGGTTCTCGGCGCCGTCCGGCTGCCCAAGGACCTCGGCAGGAACACGGTCCGCGGGCAGTACTCCGCCGGCTGGCAGGGCGGCGAGAAGGCCGTCGGCTACCTCCAGGAAGAGGGCATCGACGCCAAGTCGAAGACCGACACCTACGCGGCCGTCAAGCTGGAGGTGGACAACCGCCGCTGGGCGGGCGTCCCCTTCTACCTGCGCACCGGCAAGCGCCTCGGCCGCCGCGTCACCGAGATCGCGGTGGTCTTCCAGCGCGCGCCCCACTCCCCGTTCGACCACACGGCGACCGAGGAGCTCGGGCAGAACGCGATCGTCATCCGCGTCCAGCCCGACGAGGGCATCACGGTCCGGTTCGGCTCCAAGGTGCCCGGCACCTCCATGGAGATCCGGGACGTGTCGATGGACTTCGCGTACGGCGAGTCCTTCACCGAGTCCAGCCCGGAGGCGTACGAGCGGCTCATCCTGGACGTCCTGCTCGGCGACGCCAACCTCTTCCCGCGCACGGAGGAGGTCGAGCTCTCCTGGAAGATCCTCGACCCGATCGAGGAGTACTGGGACAAGCACGGCAAGCCCGCGCAGTACCCGGCAGGCACCTGGGGCCCGACCGAGGCGGACGAAATGCTCGCACGAGACGGACGGAGCTGGCGTCGGCCATGAAGATCGACCTTACGGACACCACGTCCAGCAAGATCAACAAGGCGCTCGTGCAGGGCCGCAGGGCCATCGGCACCCCGGCCGTCGGCATGGTGCTCACCCTCGTCATCGTCACCGACGAGGAGAACGCCTACGACGCCCTGAAGGCCGCCAACGACGCGTCCCGCGAGCACCCCTCGCGCACCCTCGTGGTCATCAAGCGGGCCGCGCGCTCGCCCCGTGACCGCACCACCTCGCGGCTCGACGCCGAGGTGCGGGTCGGCGTCGAGGCCGGCACCGGTGAGACGGTGGTCCTGCGGCTGTACGGCGAGGTCATCGACCACGCCCAGTCGGTCGTGCTGCCGCTGCTGCTGCCCGACGCCCCCGTGGTCGTCTGGTGGCCGGTGAACGCCCCGCTGGACCCGGCCAACGACCCGCTGGGCACCCTGGCCCAGCGCCGCGTCACGGACACCTACGCGGCCGAGGACCCGATCCACGAGCTGACCGCGCGCGCCGAGGCCTACCACCCCGGTGACACGGACCTCTCCTGGACCCGCATCACCCCGTGGCGCTCCATGCTCGCCGCGGCCCTGGACCAGGTCACGTGCAAGGTCACCTCGGTGCAGGTGGACGGCGAGGAGTTCAACCCGAGCTGCGAGCTGCTGGCCATGTGGCTCGCGGACCGGCTCGACGTCCCCGTCAAGCGCGCCCTGTCGGCCGGCCCGGGTCTGACCGGCGTCCGCATGGAGACCGACTGCGGTCCCATCGTGCTGGACCGCGCCGACGGCTCGCTCGCCACGCTCTCCATCGAGGGCCAGCCCGACCGCGCGGTGGCGCTCAAGCGCCGCGAGACGGCCGAGCTGATCGCCGAGGAGCTGCGCCGCCTTGACCCGGACGACACCTACGCCTCCGCGCTGAAGTACGGCGTGGAGCGGCTGGGCCAGCCGTCCGAGCCGGTGACGGAGACGGCGTCGCAGGGCAGGGAGGCCGCCACGGATCCCGAGCCGAAGAAGGCGCCGGCGAAGAAGGCGCCCGCCAAGAAGGCGGCGGCGAAGTGAGCGCGGCCCCGCAGCTCGTCGTCCACCGCGACAAGGACCTGATGGCGCAGGCCGCGGCGGCCCGCCTCATCACGAAGATCGTCGACGCGCAGGCCGCCCGCGGCTCCGCGTCGGTGGTCCTCACCGGCGGCCGCAACGGCAACGGCGTGCTGAAGGCGCTCGGCGCCTCCCCCGCCCGGGACGCGGTCGACTGGTCGCGCCTGGACCTGTGGTGGGGCGACGAGCGCTTCCTGCCCGACGGCGATCCGGAGCGCAACTACACCCAGGCCAAGGAGGCGCTGCTCGACTCGGTGCCCCTCAACCCGGCCCGGGTGCACCCGATGCCCGCGTCGGACGGCGCCTACGAGGTGGACGCGGCGGCGGAGATCTACGCCGCCGAGCTCACCGCGGCCGCGGGCCCGGAGGACCACGGCCCCGTGCCGACCTTCGACGTCCTGATGCTCGGCGTCGGCCCCGACACGCACATCGCGTCGCTCTTCCCGGAGCTGCCCGCGGTGCGCGAGACGGTGCGCCCGGTGGTCGGCGTGCACGGCGCGCCGAAGCCGCCGCCCACCCGCATCTCGCTCACCCTCCCGGCGATCCGGGCGGCCCGCGAGGTGTGGCTGCTCGCGGCCGGCGAGGACAAGGCGCGGGCCGCGGCCATCGCCCTGTCCGGCGCCGGCGAGGTGCAGGCCCCCGCGGCCGGCGCCTACGGCCGGTCGCGCACGCTGTGGCTGCTGGACGCCGCGGCGGCCTCGCAGCTCCCTCCGGAGCTGTATCCGCCGGCCGTGGCGTAGCCGTCGCACGTCGTCATGGCCGAGGGCCCTCGCACCAGGTCGGTGCGGGGGCCCTCAGGCGTCGACGAGGACGCGCCGGTAGCTGCTGCCGTCCTGCTCGCGGACGAGGAGGCCGTCCGAGACGCAGTACCGCCGCAGCGCGGCCGTGTCGTCGTGGACGGTGCCGAACGCGTCGTTGACCTCGCGCTCGCTGTAGACGCGGCCGGTGTCGAAGAGGGTGTCCGTGAGGTGGACGAGGAGTTCGTGGCGCACGACGGGCCGTACCGGGATGGCGGTGAGGCGGCCGTGCGCGAAGAAGCCGGTGAGCCGGCGCGGCACCGTGGGGTGGGCGTGGGCGTCTACGGGGTCGGGGGCCCGCCGGAAGACGGCCGGGTCGGCCCGCAGCGAGCCGTCGGGCAGCCGCTCCACGAGTCCGGTGGCGAGCAGGCGCCCCAGGTGTTTGCGGGCGGCGGCGCCGTCGGCCTCGTGCGCCGGCAGGTCGGCAAGGACTATGCGTGCGTACAGCCTCAGTCTCTCGGGGTCGGCGAGCGCGGCGAGCAGCTGGTCCATGACGGGGTCCCTCCCGGCGGATGACAGAGCCGAAGCAGTGTCACCCGCCGGGCGGGGCGCCCGCATCCGATTAACGCCCGGCGGGACTCAACGCCCGCGCAGGTCCCGGTACTTGGCGACCAGCGCCGTGGTGGAGCCGTCCAGGTCGGGCACCTCGGCGCCCTCGGTCAGCGCGGGCTCGACGCGCTTGGCGAGGACCTTGCCGAGCTCGACGCCCCACTGGTCGAAGGAGTCGATGTTCCACACGGCGCCCTGGACGAAGACCTTGTGCTCGTAGAGCGCGACGAGCTGACCGAGGACGGAGGGGGTCAGCTCCTTGGCGAGGATCGTCGTCGTCGGGTGGTTGCCCTTGAACGTCTTGTGCGGGACGAGCTCCTCGGGGACGCCCTCGGCGCGGACCTCGTCGGGCGTCTTGCCGAACGCCAGCGCCTGCGTCTGCGCGAAGAAGTTGGCCATCAGCAGGTCGTGCTGGGCGATCAGGCCGGGCAGCAGGTCGGCGACGGGACGGGCGAAGCCGATGAAGTCCGCCGGGATCAACTTCGTGCCCTGGTGGATGAGTTGGTAGTAGGCGTGCTGGCCGTTGGTGCCCGGCGTGCCCCAGACGACCGGGCCCGTCTGCCAGTCGACCTCCTCGCCGTTCCGGTCGACGTACTTGCCGTTGGACTCCATGTCCAGCTGCTGGAGGTACGCGGTGAACTTGGAGAGGTAGTGCGAGTACGGCAGGACGGCGTGCGACTGCGCGTCGTGGAAGTTGCCGTACCAGATGCCGAGGAGCCCCATCAGGAGCGGGACGTTGGACTCGGCGGGCGCGGTGCGGAAGTGCTCGTCGACGAGGTGGAAGCCGTCGAGCATCTCGCGGAAGCGGTCCGGCCCGATGGCGATCATCAGGGAGAGGCCGATCGCCGAGTCGTAGGAGTAGCGGCCGCCGACCCAGTCCCAGAACTCGAACATGTTGGCCGTGTCGATGCCGAACTCCGAGACCTTCTCGGCGTTGGTCGACAGGGCCACGAAGTGCTTGGCGACGGCGTCCTGACCGGCCTTCAGCTCGGTGAGCAGCCAGTCGCGCGCCGACGTGGCGTTCGTGATGGTCTCGATGGTGGTGAAGGTCTTCGAGGCGATGATGAACAGCGTCTCGGCGGCGTCCAGGTCCCGCACGGCCTCGTGCAGGTCCGCGCCGTCCACGTTCGACACGAAGCGGACGGTGAGCTCGCGGTCGGTGAAGGAGCGGAGCACCTCGTACGCCATCGCCGGACCGAGGTCGGAGCCGCCGATGCCGATGTTGACGACGTTCCTGATGCGCTTGCCGGTGTGACCGGTCCACTCGCCGGAGCGCACCTTCTCGGAGAAGGCGCCCATCTTGTCGAGGACGGCGTGCACGGCCGGCACCACGTTCTCGCCGTCGACCTCGATGACGGCGTCGCGCGGGGCGCGCAGCGCCGTGTGCAGGACCGCGCGGTCCTCCGTCGTGTTGATCTTCTCGCCGCGGAACATCGCGTCCCGCAGGCCGAAGACGTCACTGGCGGCGGCGAGCTCGCGCAGCAGCCGCAGCGTCTCCTCGGTGACGAGGTGCTTGGAGTAGTCGATGTGCAGGTCACCGACCTGAAGGGTGTACGCCGTACCGCGCGCCGGATCCGCGGCGAACAGATCGCGCAGCTGCACCTCCCCGAGCTGTTCGCGGTGCTTGGTGAGTGCCGTCCACTCGGGCGTCTGATTGAGCCTGGCGCGGCTTTCTGCATTCATCTCGGACTTCAGCCTTCTCTCGTACCGGCGTACGTGTATTGCCCCGCTGCACTCTCCAACCTAATCGATCAGAGAGCGGTATGAGATGTCTGAAACTGTCTGTCCGCACACGTGCCGGGAGAAAGAAACCGGCCGGACACCTCTCGGTGTCCGGCCGGCTCTCAAGTACTAGATCTCGCCCCGCAGTTTGGCGAGCGCTTCCGCGAGGATGGCCTCGCCGTCGGCGTCGCTGCGCCGCTCGCGCACATACGCAAGGTGCGTCTTGTACGGCTCGGTGCGCGGCGGGTCCGGCGGGTTGTCCCGGTCCTGACCTGCCGGAAAGCCGCAGCGGGGACAGTCCCACGTATCGGGGACCTGCGCGTCGCTGGCGAAGCTCGGCTGCGTCTCGTGCCCGTTGGAGCACCAGAAGGAGATGCGCAGTCGCGGCGCGGACTCACCGCGCTCGGCCTCGCCCATCGGCCCCGCCCCGACCCGACTTCCTCGGATCGCGTTGCCACTTGCCACGGTCGTAACTCCCTGCGTGATGGTGCTGCTGCGGGCGCCTCAGTTTACGTAAGGCCCAACGCGCGTCCAGTGTTGGGAGTTACACCCCACCCCCGGACGCAAGCCCCATGATAAGCCGCGCACGCGGGCGCGCACCGGACAAGCGACCAGTGCCTTGCGCTAGTTGTTCGCCTTCATCAGCAGACCCAGCGCGACAATGCACGCGAACCACAGCAGACCGACCACGACCGTGATGCGGTCGAGATTTCGCTCCGCGACGGAGGAGCCGCCGACGGACGACTGCATGCCGCCGCCGAACATGTCGGAGAGACCGCCGCCCTTGCCCTTGTGCATCAGCACCAGCAGCATCATCAGCAGGCTGAAGACGATCAGGGCGATCGAGAACCCCATAACCACGGCTGGACCAACTTCCTCGGATCTGAAATCGACGGCGGGGGCCGGGGGCTTTTCACGGGCGAGCTTTCAAGCCAGCCTTTTCGACAGCCTCCGACCCCCGCAAGGGTACGACGTATCGCCGCTACCGCATACTCACTGGTCGCGGAACCGGACGATCTTGACGAACTCGTCCGAGTCCAGCGCGGCGCCACCGACCAGGGCGCCGTCGACGTCGGGCTGCGCCATGATGTCGGCGACGTTCTTCGCCTTGACGGAGCCGCCGTACTGGATGCGCACCTTCTCGGCGAGCTCGGGCGAGTACAGCTCGGCGAGGCGGCGGCGGATCGCGCCGCAGACCTCCTGCGCGTCCTCGGGCGTGGCGACCTCGCCGGTGCCGATGGCCCAGACCGGCTCGTAGGCGATGACGATCGTCTCGGCCTGCTCGGCCGGGACGTCCTTCAGGCCGCCGTCGAGCTGGTTCAGGGTGTACTGGACCTGCTGGCCGGCCTTGCGGATGTCCAGGCCCTCGCCGACGCAGAGGATCGGGGTCAGGCCGTGCTTGAACGCGGCCTTCACCTTGGCGTTGCAGATCTGGTCGGTCTCGGCGTGGTACTGGCGGCGCTCGGAGTGGCCGACGGCCACGTACGTGCACTTCAGCTTGGCCAGCATCGGGCCGGAGATCTCGCCGGTGTAGGCGCCGGAGTCGTGCGCCGAGATGTCCTGGGCGCCGTACTTGATCTTGAGCTTGTCGCCGTCGACCAGGGTCTGCACCGAGCGCAGGTCGGTGAAGGGCGGCAGGACGGCGACCTCGCAGGCGTCGTAGTCCTTGTCGGCCAGGGCGAAGGCGAGCTTCTGGACGTGGGCGATGGCCTCGAGGTGGTTGAGGTTCATCTTCCAGTTGCCCGCCATCAGCGGGGTGCGCGTAGTCATCAGGTCTCAGTTCTCCAGTGCCGCGAGGCCGGGGAGCGTCTTGCCCTCGAGGTATTCGAGGGAGGCGCCGCCGCCGGTCGAGATGTGGCCGAATGCGTTCTCGTCGAAGCCCAGCTGGCGCACGGCCGCGGCGGAGTCGCCGCCGCCGACGACCGTGAAGGCCGGGGAGTCGAGGAGGGCCTGGGCGACCGCCTTGGTGCCCTCGGCGTAGTCCGGGTGCTCGAAGACGCCCATCGGGCCGTTCCAGAAGATGGTGGCCGCGTCGGCGAGCTTCGAGGCGTAGAGCTTACGGGTCTCGGGCCCGATGTCGAGACCCTCCTGGTCGGCCGGGATGGCGTCCGCGGCGACCGTGGTGGGGTTGGCAGGGGCCTTGGTCTTCAGGTCCGGGAAGTCCGGGGAGACCAGGACGTCGACGGGCAGGACGAACTCGACGCCCTTGGCCTCGGCGCGCCGCATGTACTCCTGCACCGCCGGGATCTGGTCCTCCTGGAGGAGGGAGATGCCGACCTCGTGGCCCTGGGCCTTGAGGAAGGTGTAGGCCATGCCGCCGCCGATGAGGATGCGGTCGGCCTTCTCCAGGAGGTGGTCGATCACACCGAGCTTGTCGGAGACCTTGGCGCCGCCGAGGACCACGGCGTAGGGCCGCTTGACGTCGTCGGTGAGCTTCTTCAGGACGCCGACCTCGGTGGCGATGAGGTAGCCGGCGTAGTGCGGCAGCTTGGCCGGGAGGTCGAAGACGGAGGCGTGCTTGCGGTGCACCGCGCCGAAGCCGTCGCCCACGTAGACGTCGGCGAGGGCGGCGAGCTGGTCGGCGAACCCGGCGCGCTCGGCGTCGTCCTTGGAGGTCTCGCCCGCGTTGAAGCGGAGGTTCTCGATGACGGCGACCTGACCGGGCTGCAGGCCGTCGACGGCGTCGTGCGCGGCGGCACCCACGGTGTCCTGCGCGAACGCGACGGACGCGCCGAGGAGTTCACCGAGCCGCTCAGCGGCGGGCAGCAGCGAGAAGGCCGGGTCCGGGGTGCCCTTGGGGCGGCCCAGGTGCGAGGCCACGATCACCTTGGCGCCCGCGTCGGCGAGCGCCTTGACGGTGGGCAGGACGGCGCGGATGCGGCCGTCGTCGGTGATGGTGCCCTCGGCGAGCGGCACGTTGAGGTCGGCGCGGACGAAGACCCGCTTGCCGTCGACTCCTTCGGCGAGAAGTTCGTCGATCGTCTTCATGAACTGGACTCCTTGGGTGGGCTGACGCACAACAGGGCCCGGAGCGCGCGACGTTGCGCGGTCCGGACCCTGTGCTCACATCTAGGTGCCTGCTCTGGTGGTTAGAGCTGACCGCCGACGAAGACGGTGAGGTCGACGAGACGGTTGGAGTAGCCCCACTCGTTGTCGTACCAGCCGAGGATCTTCACCGACTTGCCGTCCTGGACCATCGTCATGGACGAGTCGAAGGTGCAGGAGGCCGGGTCGCTGACGATGTCGGACGACACGATCGGGTCCTCGGTGTAGAAGAGGTAGCCCTTCAGGTCGCCGTCGTCGGCAGCCTTCTTGAACGCGGCGTTGACCTCGTCCTTGGTGACCTCGCGGGAGACCTCGACGACCAGGTCGGTGGCCGAACCGGTCGGGACCGGGACGCGCATCGCGATGCCGTCGAGCTTGCCCTTGAGCTGCGGCAGGACCAGCGCGGTGGCCTTGGCGGCGCCCGTGGTGGTCGGGATGATGTTCTCGGCGGCGGCGCGGGCGCGGCGCAGGTCCTTGTGCGGGAAGTCCAGGATGCGCTGGTCGTTGGTGTACGCGTGGACCGTGGTCATCAGGCCCTTGACGATGCCGAAGTTCTCGTCGAGAACCTTGGCCATCGGCGCCACGCAGTTGGTGGTGCAGGAGGCGTTCGAGATGACGTGGTGGTTGGCCGCGTCATACTTGTCCTGGTTGACGCCCATCACGATGGTGATGTCCTCGTCCTTGGCCGGAGCCGAGATGAGGACCTTCTTCGCGCCACCGGTGATGTGCTTCTCGGCGTCGGCCTTCTTGGTGAAGATGCCCGTCGACTCGATCACGATGTCGACACCCAGGTCGCCCCACGGGATGTCGGCGGGGTTGCGCTCGGACAGGACCTTGATGGTCTTGCCGTCGACGGTGATGGTGTCCTCGGTGTGCGACACCTCGGCCTTGAGGCGGCCCAGGATGGTGTCGTACTTCAGCAGGTGGGCCGTGGTCGCGGTGTCACCCAGGTCGTTGACAGCCACGATCTCGATGTCCGCACCCTGCTCGAGCAGCGCGCGGAAGTAGTTGCGACCGATGCGGCCAAAGCCGTTGATGCCTACGCGGATCGTCACGAAACCGATCTCCTCGTTGGTACGCCGGTTTTAGACGCCGGCGAGTTGTATGGGATGTCCCCGACCGCCTCCGACCCTACCTCTCTGAAGCCTCTGAGGTGACATCGAGCGGGGCTGCGGGCGGCACAAAGGCCCGTACCCCGCAGTAGGGGTACGGGCCACCGGGACCTTGGTCCCGATTACGCACTGTCAGCTGCGCAGATGTGCCAGGGAGGCGCCCATAAGAGCGGCCCTCTCGGCCTTTCCGGGGACATGTTCGAACCCGAAGCCGAGCAGCACGCTGTCACGCGCTGTGACCGCCGCGTAGGACCGGAAGAGCTCCCCGGTGCGCGCCCAGTCGCCTGTGATATTGGGGCTGCCGGGCGGGGCCGGCGCGACGCTCCAGGAGCCGAGCGAGCTCTCGAATCCCTCGCTCTCCCTGACGGTGCCGGCGACGACCAGCTGCGCGTTGTCCGCGAAGAGGCCGCGGCCGCCGCTGGAGGGGTCGGTGACCGAGCTGAGGGAGACCTCGATCTTCTTGCCCGCGTAGGCGCTGAGGTCGAACGCGACGGGCTTCCAGCCGCCGGAGGACCCGGTGAAGCTGTTCCACGCCCCGCTGGTGCCGGAGGCCGTGCAGGCGTCCGTGCCGAGGGTGAGGTAGTGGCGCAGGAAGGGGTGGCCGTGCACGAAGAAGCCGGCCGCGCACTCGGCGGGGACGGCGGTGGACGAGTTGCCGTTCTTGTCCGGCAGGGTGGTCCAGTCGTCGGCGCCGGTGGTGTGCGCCTCCAGGAGGCCGTGGTCGTAACCGGTCTCCAGGTTCCAGTTGAGGGCCAGGCGCAGCTCCGGGGCGTCGGCGGCCGTGACGCCGGTCAGGTCGATGGTGTGGGTGAGGCGCTTGTAGTCCTGGTCGGCGTGGGTGGCCGAGGCCATGCCCTGGCCCGCGAAGGGTGCGTACGGGTTGGCGAGGCCCGGGTAGGAGCCCGCCGCCGCGCTCCTGAACTGCGGGAACTGCCGGGGCGGCAGAGTGTCGGAGGTGAGGGTGAAGCGGCCGGCCTTGTCGAGCGGGTTGGGGTCGGCGGCGGCGAGCGGCGTGCTGACGCCGTCGAGCGCGCCGCTGCCCGCGAAGCGGTTGGCGCCGGGCGCGGAGATGCGTTCGTAGGCGCCCAGGTAGTACTGGGCGAAGTCGTCGGTGAGCGCCTCGCCGAGGTCGACGTTGCCGCCGGTGCGCTCGCCGGACTCGATGAGCTTGCCGCCCTCGTTGAGGTAGTCGCGCAGGGCGAGTTGGGTGGGCGCTCCGGGGACCGGGTCGCCGGTGTAGTGGACGACGGCGGAGAAGTGCGACAGGACGCCGAGGGGATGCGGGACGCCCTGTTCGGCCACGTCCCAGACGGCGGCCGGGCGGCCGTTGGCCTTCAGGGCCTCGACGTACTTCTGGGTCTGCGTGGCCTTCGTGCCCTCTTCGGCCACGACGAGCGTGCCGGCCTTGGGGCGCTCGGCGACGGTGTACGTGAAGTGCTTGCTCTGGGTGCGGCCCTTCGCCGTGCGGCCGGTGAACCACACCTCGACCTTGTCACCCACACGGGCGTTGCCGACCTCGGCGCGGTACTCGTCGAAGTAGAGGTTGTCGTCGCCGCCGTAGGTCTCGCCGCCCTTCCATGCCTTCAGGTTCTCGTGGTGCGTGCGGCCGCCGTTGACGCGGTAGTTGAGCTCCTTGTCGCGGACCGACCTGCGGGCGGTGACGGCGACCTTCTGGTCGCCTCCGCGCGCGTAGGAGGTGGTAAAGGCGTCGGGGGTGAAGTCCGGCGCGTCGATGCCGGTGACGGAGACCGGCTTGTCGGGGTGGAGTGCGGTCTCGGCGACGGCGAGCGCGAATGGGACGTTCTTGGCGAACTCCTGCTGGATCAGCTTCTCGTCGTCGGGGAAGGTGAAGATGGAGGCGCAGTCCTCGGGCTTCCAGGCGTCGTCGGGGTCGATGTTCGACGCGGTCTGGCAGGTGGACATCTCCGGGGTGAACATCGCCATGCCGTTGACGTTGGCCGCGTGGCCGTCGGCTTCGCCGTTGGTGGTGTAGAGCTCGGAAGAGACCTGCGGGTGGTAGCCGGGGATCGCGGACTTCTCGGGGGTGCCGGCCAGCGCCTTGTAGAGGACGTCGTCGGGGGTCGGCGTGGCGACCTGCCAGCCCACTCCGTAGAGGAGCAGTTCGGCCGCGGAGTGGTAGTTGATGCCGTAGGTGAACCCGATGCGCTTCTCGAAGCGGTCGAGGGCCACGGTCTCCGGCTCGGACAGGGGGCCGGTGCCGCGGTACGTCTCGTTGGAGGGGTCGGGGGACGAGCCCTCGTTGTCGTAGCCCCACTTGTAGGTGAAGTTGCGGTTGAGGTCGACGCCGTCGCCGGGGGCTATGCGGCCGTCGCCGTCGATGTCGCGGAGGTTCTTGCGCCACTGGCGGTTGCCGTCGGCGGCGTGCGTGTAGTCGTAGCCGTCGGGGTTGGCGGAGAGCACGAACCACAGCTCGGTGGAGTTCACCAGCTTGGTGATGCGCTTGTCCTTGCCGTAGTTGTCCAGGTAGTGGTGCATCAGGCGGCGGGTCATCTCGGGGGTGATCCACTCGCGGGCGTGCTGGTTGGACAGGTAGAGCGTGGCCGGTTTGGCGCCGTCCTTGGTCTTCCGTGCGCCCTTGGACAGCTTCAGGGCGAGGATGTCCTGGCCCTTGAGGGTCTTGCCGATGGAGACGACCTTGGTGAGGTCGGGGTGGGCCTGGCCGGTCCTGACGATCTCCTCCTTGAGACCGCCCTTGCCGCTGTACGGCCGGTAGACGCCGTCCCCCGCGGCCTTCAACCGCTTCTGCGCGGCCGCGGAGACCTTGTGCTCGCTGAGCTCGATGCCCTGGCGTTCGATCGCCTTGGCCTGGCCCGCGGTCAGGTACAGCTCGACGGGGCCCTTGCCGTGCTCGGGCGTCTGCCCGGCGAGTTCGTGGGCGTCCTGACCGGCCTCGACCAGGATCGGTATCTGTTTCTTGGTGACCTCCGCCCGGTACACCTGGATGGTCGCCGGGTCGTCGGCCGTCCGGGTCCCGCCCGGCCCGCCGGCCTGGGCGTGCGGTGCGGCGGCGAGACCGCCGACGAGCAGTGCCCCGGCCGCGAGAACCGATCTCGCGCTCGCTCTTCGTCTCATGAGCCCCCCTTGCAGTGGTCCGGCACGGATGTGCGGGATGCCAGGCTCGTGACGGTGCATGATCATGTCAATACAGCGGGTGAAGACGGGCGGAGCGGGCATGCGAAAGCCGCCGGTGTCCGGTGGGACACCAGCGGCTTGCGGGGCGTACGGGAGCGGCGGGGTCAGACCGCCATGTTGTCCGCGAGCTCCTCGGTCAGATTGGACTCCGTACCCGGAATGCCCAGGTCCTGGGCCCGCTTGTCGGCCATGGCGAGGAGCCGGCGGATACGGCCCGCGACGGCGTCCTTGGTCAGCGGCGGGTCGGCGAGCGCGCCGAGCTCCTCCAGGGAGGCCTGCTTGTGCTCCATGCGCAGCCGTCCGGCGGCCGCGAGGTGCTCGGGCACCTCGTCGCCGAGGATCTCCAGGGCGCGCTGCACGCGGGCGCCCGCGGCGACGGCGGCACGGGCCGAGCGGCGCAGGTTCGCGTCGTCGAAGTTGGCCAGGCGGTTGGCGGTGGCGCGGACCTCGCGGCGCATCCGCCGCTCCTCCCAGGCCAGCACCGACTCATGGGCGCCGAGGCGGGTGAGCAGGGCGCCGATCGCGTCGCCGTCGCGCACGACGACCCGGTCCACGCCGCGCACCTCGCGCGCCTTGCTCGCGATCTGCAGCCTGCGCGCGGCGCCGACCAGCGCGAGCGCGGCCTCCGGGCCCGGGCAGGTCACCTCCAGGGAGGAGGAGCGGCCGGGCTCGGTGAGCGAGCCGTGGGCGAGGAAGGCCCCGCGCCAGGCCGCCTCCGCGTCGCAGGTGGCCCCCGAGACCACCTGCGGCGGCAGGCCCCGGATGGGGCGGCCGCGGCCGTCCACGAGACCCGTCTGGCGGGCCAGCTGGTCGCCGCCCGCGACCACCCGTACGACGTAACGCGAACCGCGCCGCAGGCCGCCGGGGGCCATCACGATCAGCTCCGAGCTGTGCCCGAAGATCTCCAGGATGTCCCGCTTCAGGCGGCGTGCCGCCATCGCGGTGTCCAGCTCCGCCTCGATCACGATGCGGCCGCTCACCAGGTGAAGGCCGCCCGCGAACCGCAGGATCGCCGAGACCTCTGCTTTTCTGCAGCAGGTCCGGGTGACGGGGAGCCGGGAGATCTCGTCCTTCACCGCTGCCGTCATCGCCATGGGCCGATCCTTCCATGCATCCGAAAAATACGGTCGTACGCGGCTGCCAGGAGCTCCGGATCGTGCCTCGGAGTCCCGTCGGGCCGGGCCACCGGCGCCAGCTCGACCGTGGCGCCGAGCCGCTTGGCGGCATCGGTGAGTGACTCACGGTCGGGCACGGCGGCCTCGTCGGCCAGCACCACGTCCAGGGCGAGTTTAGGGGCGTGTCGGGCCAAAACCTCCAAATGACGCTGCGGAGAGAAGCCTTCGGTTTCTCCCGGTTGCGGCGCGAGGTTGAGCGAGAGGACCTTGCGGGCCTTCGTCTCGGTGAGCGCGTCGAGCAGTTCCGGGACGAGGAGGTGCGGGATCACCGAGGAGAACCACGAGCCGGGACCGAGCACCACCCAGTCCGCGTCCAGGACCGCGGCGACCGCCTCGGGGACGGCCGGCGGGTCGTGCGGGACGACGTGCACGGACTGGACCTCGCCCGGAGTGAGGGCCACCGTGGCCTGACCGCGGACCGTGTCCACGTCGTCCGGGCGTTCCGGGTCGTGCCCCTTGACCAGAGCCTGCAGCTCCAGGGGCACCGCCGACATGGGCAGCACCCGGCCCTGCGCGCCGAGCAGCCGGCCGACCAGGTCCAGGGCCTGGACGTGGTCGCCGAGCTGCTCCCAGAGGGCGACGATGAGCAGATTGCCGACGGCGTGCTCGTGCAGGTCGCCCTTGGACTGGAAGCGGTGCTGGATGACCCGGGACCAGGTCTGGCCCCAGTCGTCGTCGCCGCAGAGCGCCGCGAGGGCCTTGCGCAGGTCGCCGGGGGGCAGCACGCCCAGCTCGTCGCGGAGCCGGCCGCTGGAGCCGCCGTCGTCGGCGACCGTGACGACGGCGGTGAGGTCCCCGGCCCCGGTGATGCGGCGCAGCGCGGCGAGCGAGGCGGACAGGCCCATGCCCCCGCCGAGCGCGACCACCTTCGGCTGGGTGCCCCGCTTGCGGCCCAGTCGGCTCAGGCGGACGGTCCGGCGGCTGGATTTCACTCGCGCCCCATGTCCCGGTGGACGATGACGGTCTCCACGCCCTCGGACGCCAGGCGCGCCGCGAGCTTCTCCGACATGGCCACCGAGCGGTGCTTGCCGCCCGTGCAGCCGACCGCGATCGTCACGTACCGCTTGCCCTCGCGGCGGTAGCCCGCGGCGATGAGCTGGAGCAGCTCGGCGTACCGGTCGAGGAACTCCTTGGCGCCGGGCTGGTTGAAGACGTACGCCGCGACCTCCTCGTTCTGGCCGGTGTACTGGCGCAGCTCGGGGACCCAGTGCGGGTTGGGCAGGAAGCGCATGTCCACGACGAGGTCGGCGTCGACCGGCAGGCCGTACTTGAAGCCGAAGGACATGACGGTGGCCCGCAGCTCGGGCTCCTCCTCGCCGGCGAACGAGGCGTCCATCTTGGCGCGCAGCTCGTGCACGTTCAGGCTGGAGGTGTCGATGACCAGGTCGGCGTCGCCGCGCAGCTCGCGCAGGAGGTCGCGCTCGGCCGCGATGCCGTCGACGATGCGGCCGTCGCCCTGCAGCGGGTGCGGACGGCGGACCGACTCGAAGCGGCGGACCAGGGCCTCGTCGGAGGACTCCAGGAAGACGATGCGGCGCGTGACGTTCTTCGACTCCAGCTCGGCGAGGGACTCGCGGAGGTTGTCGAAGAAGCGCCGGCCGCGGACGTCGACGACGACCGCGATGCGGGCGACGTTGCCCTGCGAGCGGGCGCCGAGCTCCACCATGGTGGGGATCAGCGCGGGCGGCAGGTTGTCGACGACGAACCAGCCGAGGTCCTCCAGACACTTGGCCGCGGTGCTGCGTCCCGCGCCGGACATCCCGGAGATGATCACCAGCTCGGGGATCGCGGCGTCCGGGACTCCTGGCGTCTCGATGGGCGTGCCCGCGCTCACTTGCTCTCCACCTTCGTCGTGCTCGCTCATGTCTCTGTCCCCCGTCGTTCCTCCGAGGTGCCCGCGGTCACGGGCTCCTCTTCCTCCATGATCTCTCCGGTCGCCGTGTTCACGGCGGGTGCGGCGGGTGCCGCCCTGGCGAAGGCCACGGCGATGGCCTCGGCCGTCTTGCGGCCGACGCCCGGCACCTCGCAGATCTGGTCGATTGTCGCGGATCGCAGCTTCTTCACCGAACCGAAGTGCTTGATCAGCGTCTGCTTGCGCGCCTCCCCGAGGCCCGGCACGTCGTCCAGCGGGCCCGCCCGGAACCGCTTGGAGCGCTTGTTGCGCTGGTAGGCGATGGCGAAGCGGTGGGCTTCGTCACGTACCCGCTGAAGGAGGTACAGCCCCTCGCTGGTGCGCGGCAGGATCACCGGGTCGTCCTCGTCGGGGACCCAGACCTCCTCCAGCCGCTTGGCCAGGCCGCAGACCGCGATGTCGTCGATGCCGAGCTCGTCGAGGGCCCGCTTGGCCGCCGCGACCTGCGGCCGGCCGCCGTCCACCACGACGAGCTGCGGCGGGTACGCGAACCGCTTGGGGCGGCCGTCCTCCTCGGTCGGGCCGAGGTCGGCGACCTCGCCGGTCTCCTCGTCGACCCACTCCCCCGTCCGCTCCTTCTCGGCGAGGTAGCGCTTGAAGCGCCGGGTGATCACCTCGTGCATGGAGCGGACGTCGTCCTGGCCCTCGAAGCCCTTGATCTGGAAGCGGCGGTACTCGCTCTTGCGGGCGAGGCCGTCCTCGAAGACGACCATCGACGCCACGACGTCGTCGCCCTGGAGGTGGGAGATGTCGTAGCACTCGACGCGCAGGGGGGCGCTGTCCAGTTCCAGGGCGGCGGCGATCTCCTCCAGGGCGCGGGAGCGGGTGGTGAGGTCGGAGGCGCGCTTGGTCTTGTGCAGGACGAGGGACTGCTGGGCGTTGCGCGCGACGGTCTCCATGAGGGCCTTCTTGTCGCCGCGCTGCGGGATGCGCAGCGAGACGTTGGCGCCGCGGCGCTCGGTCAGCCACTCCTGGACCGGTTCTATCGGGTCGGGCAGGGCGGGGACGAGCACCTCCTTGGGCACGGCGTCGCCGCTCTCCTCGCCGTACAGCTGCTGGAGGGCGTGCTCGACGAGGTCGCCGCTGGTGACCGCCTCGACCTTGTCGGTGACCCAGCCGCGCTGTCCGCGCACGCGGCCGCCGCGGACGTGGAAGATCTGCACGGCGGCCTCCAGCTCGTCCTCGGCGAGGGCGATGAGGTCGGCGTCGGTGGCGTCGGCGAGGACGACGGCGCTCTTGGCCATCGCCTTCTTGAGCGCCTCGATGTCGTCCCGCAGGCGGGCCGCGCGCTCGTACTCCATCTCCTCGGCGGCCTCGGCCATCTGCCGCTCCAGGCGGCGGATGTAGGTGCCGGTGCGGCCGGCCATGAAGTCGCAGAAGTCCTCGGCCAGTTCACGGTGGACCTCGGGGGTGACGCGCTCCACGCAGGGCGCCGAGCACTTGCCGATGTACCCGAGGAGGCAGGGGCGGCCGGTGCGGGCGGCGTTCTTGAACACGCCCGCGGAGCAGGTGCGCACGGGGAAGGCGCGCAGCAGGAGGTCGACCGTGTCGCGGATGGCCCAGGCGTGGCCGTACGGGCCGAAGTAGCGCACGCCCTTCTTCTTCTGGCCGCGCATCACCTGCACGCGCGGGAACTGCTCGTTCATCGTCACCGCGAGGTACGGATAGCTCTTGTCGTCGCGGTACTTGACGTTGAACCGGGGGTCGAACTCCTTGATCCAGGAGTACTCCAGCTGCAGCGCCTCGACCTCGTTGTTGACCACGGTCCACTCGACGGAGGCGGCCGTGGTGACCATGGAGCGGGTGCGCGGGTGGAGCCCGGCCAGGTCCTGGAAGTAACTGGCCAGGCGCTGGCGCAGGCTCTTGGCCTTCCCGACGTAGATCACCCGGCGGTGCTCGTCGCGGAATTTGTAGACCCCCGGGGCGTCGGGGATCTGTCCCGGCTTGGGGCGGTAGCTGGAAGGGTCGGCCATGTCGGACAGCCTACTGGCGGGTGCTGACAGCGCGGGTCAGCGTCCGGTTCCCCCGCCGCGGACGGTGATCACGTCGCCCGGTTCCAGCCGGTCGTGGAGCGTGCGGGCGTCGGCGGTGCGCAGCCCGATCCAGCCGTGGGTGACGTCCAGGTGCCCGGGCGCCTTCTGGTTGTAGGTGAGGGCGACGACGTAGTTGGTGCCGCCGTCCGGGGTGCGCAGCTCGATGACCCACGGCAGCGTCATGTCGTAGTTGTCCAGGCCCACGGTCTGGGCGGTCATGCGCAGCTTGCGGTGGGTGGCGACGACGGTCATCCGGCCGGTCGGCGTGGGGTGTTGCGCGGTGCCCGCGGAGACGGGCAGTTCCCTGCCGCCGAGCGTCATCAGGTGCCGGGACAGGTCGACCGTGGCGGCGGGCTCGCGGGTGGCGCGGGTGGCGGCAGGTGCCGGTGTCCGGTGCGGGTGGTCGCCGTCGGAGCCGGTGAGGAGCCCGGCAACGACGGTCACGGCGACCGCAGCGGTGGCGAGGGCCCCGCCCACCACGGCGGTACGGCGCCGGCGGCCGCGCGCGACGGCGCGGCGGCGGATCTCGGCGCCCGGTACGGGAGGGGGCGTGCGGTGGTCGGCCGCGAGGTCGTGCAGCGCGGACGTCAGGTCATCGGACACGGCCACTCCCCTTCGCGCTCGGCTCGTCGCCGCCGGCGTCCCGGCCCGCGCCCTCGCCGGCCCGCTCGGCGGACAGCTGCGCGGCGAGCGCCGCACGGCCGCGCGACAGGCGGGCCTTGACGGTGCCGACGGGCGAGCCGGTCTCGGAGGCTACCTGCTCGACACTCAGGTCGCACAGGTGGTGCAGGACGACGGCGGTGCGCTGCGCCTCCGGGAGGGTGCGCAGCGCCTGTACCAGGGCGGTGTGCTCGGGGCCCGGGCCGGGGACGCGGTCGGCGGGCGGGTTCCGGCGCACCAGGTCGAGCCAGCGCCGGGCGCGCCGCCAGCGGCTCACGGCCAGGCGCATGGCGACGGTGCGGATCCATGCCTCGGGGGCCTCGTCGGCGAGGAAGCTGCGGCGGCGGTCCCAGGCGCGTACGAAGGCCTCCTGGACGACGTCCTGCGCCTCCCCGTGGTCACCGGTCAGCGCGTACAACTGGCCGACCAGACGCGGGAAGGCGGCGGCGTAGAACGCGTCGAACTCGTCCTCCGTCATGCCCCCGCGCCCCCGCCCGGCCCCGCCGGTTCACCCGATCCGAAATTTACGCACCTCGCGTGCAACCCGGCGCCCCGCCCGTGCGTACAGGTCCCGTACATCGAAACACAGCCCAGGGGGGACCCATGACCACAGGAATCACGATGAGGCGTGCCACGCGCGCGTGGGGCGTAGCGGCGCTCTGTTCGCTCGCCCTCGCGGGCTGCTCGGCGCAGGGCGGGGACGACGGGCGGGGGTCGGGGCCGAAGCCGGCGCCGACCTCGGCGGACCGTGCGTCGTCCGCGCGGCAGAAGCCCACAGAGCGGGCCGCCCCGGAGCCCGCGGCCCTCAAGGGGGCGCGGATCAACGTCTCCGATGGCCGGACGGTCGGTGTCGGCATGCCGGTGTCGCTGACCTTTGACCGCCCGGTCCCGGTGACGGAAAGGGCCGCCGTGGAGCGGCGTCTGAAGGTCGAGGCCGACCCCGGTGTGACGGGTTCGTGGAGCTGGGTCAAGGACCGCAATCTGCTCGACGGGCAGCGCGTGGACTACCGGCCCCGCGAGCCGTGGAAGCCCGGCACGAAGGTGACCGTCCGGGCTGGCGCCGGGATCACCCGGACGTTCGAGGTGGGCCGTTCGCTCGTCGCCACGGTGGACGTGCGGACCCACACCATGACGGTGGTGAAGGACGGCAGGACGCGCGAGGTGAAGGTCACCGCGGGCGCCCCGGGCATGGACACCTGGAACGGCACCATGGTCGTCCTGGACAAGCAGTCCCGGGTGCTCATGGACTCGCGGACGGTGGGCTACGGGAAGGCGTACAAGGACTACTACAACTTCGCGGTGCACCTGACGACTTCGGGCACGTACCTGCACGAGAACCCGAACGCGAACGCCACAGCGGGCGAGAGCAACGTCACGCACGGCTGCATAGGCCTGGCCACCGACGGGACCGCGCGGCGCTTCTACGAAGAGGTGATCCCCGGCGACATCGTGCGGGTCGTCGGCTCCAAGGAGACCGTGGCCACGGGCAACGGCTACGGCGACTGGAACGTCGGCTGGAAGGAGTGGCGCGGGGGCAGCGCACTGCACTGACGGGCGCGCTTCGGAGGGGCGGCCTGCGTTCCGGCCGCCCCTCCCTGGGGTCAGCCCGCCTGCCGGCGGCCGCGCCGCCGCAGGAGAGACGTCCCGAAGAGGCCGAGGGCGGCCAGGGCGCCCGCGCCGGCCAGCGACGAGGCGACCGTGACCGGGCCGTCGCCGGAGGACCGCTCCGCCTCCGTCTCGGTGTAGCCACCGGCCTTGCCCGACTTCGCGTACGCGGAGCCAGGCAGCTTGTCCCCGTACGCCTTCTGCACGCGCTTGCGGTAGGCGGCGAGCGAGGTCCCTTCCGCCCCGACCGCTCGCACCGCGTCCTTGTCGAGCGGCAGCACGCGCGCGTGCTCCTCGTCCTGGACGTACCAGGCGTTGATCTGCGGCTCGTGGAAGACGGTGCCCCGGGAGACCTTGCGCGCGCCCACGCGCGCGTAGTGGGTCTCGTCGTCCCCGGTGGCGATGTTCACGACCTGCCAGGACCCGCCCCGCCGAACGGTCCAGAGGGAGGCCTCCTGGCCGTCGGAGGAGACCGCCTTGCTGGCGAGGAACTCCAGGCGGGCGACGGGCGCGCCCTTCTTGCCCGCGACGAAGTCCGGGGACAGGTAGTAGACGGGCACGGTCCCGCCCTCGATGCGCGGGTCGGCCGCGTCCCTGGTGATCGCCTTGTCCCGCGCGAAGAAGCGGGAGAGCGTGTCGAGGCTGCCGGGTGCCTCGGCGGCCCGGTGCGCCGCGGCGCGGGCGGCCGGAGAGGGTGCCGCGGGTCCTGAGTCGGCGGAGGCCGCCGGGGCCACGGCCCCGAGGAACAGGGTGGCCGCCGCACCCGCGAGCACGGCACCGGCCAGGTGACGGTGGCGTGGAAGGTGACGGGTCATCGCTCTCACGCCCCGATCCGGTAGAGCGAGTGGGTCCAGGAGAAGGTGTCGTTGTCGACGTACCAGGCGTGCGAGGCCCAGTTGTAGCGGTCGTTGGAGGGCCACGGGTCGCCCCAGTAGACCCAGCTGTTCGCGTCGTCGTAGCCGTACAGGACGTGCATGTGGCCGCCGCCGTTGGACCACTGGATGCGGGTCTCGACCGGGCGGCCCGCGTCGATCTCGGTCTTCACGGTCGGGTAGCGCAGCCAGCCGGTGACGTACGAGCCGGGGTTGATGCCCGCCCAGCGCAGGCCGCTCTGCACATTGCCGAGCGTGGCCTGGTTGTTGGGGCACTCGGTGTTCTGGCTGCGGCCGAAGGCCGCGTTGCAGAACTGGTTCTGGCTGTAGTTGCGGCCCAGGAAGGTCGCGATGGTGTTGCCGCCCGCGGCCCAGCACCAGTTGGTCTTCTGCTGGGACTGCATGGTGATGTTGAGCCGCTTGGCGGCGAGGACGGACGGGTCGGCGGCGGTGGTGCCGTGTGCCGTGCGGGCCTCGGGCGCGGCCGACACGGCGGGGGCGGGGCTGAGCGGAGCTGCCGTGGCCGTGGCCACGGGTGCGGCGAAGAGGGCCGCGGCGACGACGGCGAGAGCGGAGAGGCATCTCCGTCTGCCGGTGCCGCTGCTCCTGATGTGGGGTTCGCGCATGGCGATCCTCCCGTGCGGGGTGGGGTGTGGAGGAGCGCGTCCGGACGCTGCGATTGAGCATCGAGTGTTGTCGGGTGCAGGTCAACACGCTTCAATGCGGAATTACTTGGGCCGTGAACGGCGGCGTACGGATGTGAACATCGCCCGTGCGCCCACCTGGCAGCCCGCCCCCACCGGCGCGAACGCCGGAACGGCAGAAGTGAACGTTCACAGAAGGAGTCCGCCTTGCGGCACGTCACACGGCTCGCGGACGAGCACAACGACCGGCTCCCCGAGCACGCAGCGATCCGGGAACACCAGGCGCACCCGCCCCCCGAGGCGGCCGGGGAGCACGAGTCGCCGGCGGACCTGGAGGCCGCCCTGCGCACCGGCCCGTTCCACCTCGCGCTGCGCACCGCGATCGCCGCGCGCCGCCTCCCCCTGCACCGCATACGTCACCATCTGGTCCGGCACGGCGTCAACGTCGGCGTGACGAGCCTCAGTTACTGGCAGCAGGGCGCCCGGCGCCCCCAGCGCGCCGAGTCCCTGCGCGCCGTACGCGCCCTGGAGGAGATCCTTCAGCTCCCGGAGGAGTCGCTGATCCGGCTGCTCGTCACGCCGGCCGAGCGCGCCGACCGGGCGCGGCCCGCCGCCCGCTCGTACCGCTCCCTGGTGGAGGCCTCCGACGTGCTGCGCTCGCTCCTCGCCGAACTCGGCTCACCGGTCGACGGCGGGCTGCACACCATCGGCCACCACGAGCGGGTGCGGATCGGCGCGCACCGCGAGATGGCGGGCCGCGAGTCGCAGCACGTCGTGCGCGCCCACCGCGACGGCGTGGACCGCTACGTGGCCATCCACCACGGCGACCCCGGCTGCGCCCCCGACCGCGTCCGCGTCCGCGCGCTGGAGAACTGCCGCACGGGCCGCGTGCGGTGGCACCAGGGGACGGGGGTGCTCGTCGCCGAGCTGCTCTTCGACGCGCGCCTGCGCGCGGGCGACACCCACCTCTTCGGCTACGGCTTCGAGGACGGCACGGCCGGGACGGCCACCGAGTACATGCGCGGTTTCACCTACGCGGGCGGCCAGTACGCGCTGCAGATCCGCTTCGACGAGGCGGCCCTGCCCGTACGCTGCCACCGCTTCGCCCAGCACTCGGCGGCCGCCCCGCGCGGTGGCCGGCAGGAGCTGACGCTGAGCGGCAGCCACCGCTCCGTGCACCTGGTCGAGCCGCAGGTGCGGGCGGGCATCCTGGGGATCGCCTGGGACTGGGAGTGAGCGGGAACCCCGGCTTCCCGGCCTGCTAGGCCTTCTTCTCCGGGCCCGCGACGATCTTGCCGTTCGCCACCTTCACCGGGAGTTCGGCGAGCGGCTCGACGGCCGGCTCGTGCAGCACCTTGCCGTTGGTGGCGTCGAACTGACTGCCGTGGCACTGGCAGACCAGTTTGTGCCCCTCCAGATGGTTGATGGGGCAGCGCGCGTGGGTGCAGATCGTGCTGAACGCCTTGTACTCGTCGTCGGAGATCCGGCTCACGACGACGTTCTGGTCCTTGTACAGCTTCGAGGCGCCCACCTTCACCTCGTCGGACGCGCCGAGCTCCACCGGTGCGGTCGGCGCCGACCGGTTCGACCCGTCGCCGTCCGACGAACACGCGGTGAGCCCGAGCCCGACGGCCGGGGCGAGAGCGGCGGCCCGCAGCACGGTGCGGCGGGCGTGAGGCGTACCGGACATGGCGTCTCCACAGGTGCGGGGCAGGGGCGTCGGTGACGGATCAGACCCTACCGGTGCGCGGCCCTCGGACCGGGTCGGGCACGAGCGCGCCCGAGTACTGCCCGATTCCGTCCGCCGCCCTGCCCACGGCCTAGCCTGGGCGGGGCGCCGCGCCCGCGTGCCGCGGTGCCCCGAGCCGGACCAGGAACCGCCCGAGAGGAACCGCCCGTGATAGTCGTCGCAGGAGAGGCCCTGATCGACCTCGTGCCGCAGGGCCCGGACGGCGCCGCCGGGCTGCCCCCGCTCGCGCCGCGCCTCGGCGGCGGCCCGTACAACACGGCGGTCGCGCTCGGCCGGCTCGGCTCCCCCGTCGCCTTCTGCTCGCGCGTCTCCCGGGACGCGTTCGGTGAGGCGCTGCTGGACGGGTTGCGAGCGGCCGGTGTCGACGTGTCGCCGGTGCAGCGGGGCCCCGAGCCGACGACGCTCGCGGTCGCCTCGATCGGCGCGGACGGCTCGGCCGGGTACTCCTTCTACGTCGAGGGCACGGCCGACCGCCTCTTCGCCGTCCCCGACCGGCTTCCCGAGGGCGTGCGCGCGATGTCGTTCGGCACCTGCTCGCTCGTCCTGGAGCCGGGCGCGAGCGCGTACGAGGAGCTGCTGCGCGGCGCGGCGGCGCGCGGCGTCTTCACCACGCTCGACCCGAACGTACGGGCCGGACTCATCCCGGACGCGGACGCCTACCGGGACCGGTTCACGAGCTGGCTGCCGTCGGTCTCGCTGCTCAAGCTGTCGCGGGAGGACGCCGACTGGCTGGGCGGCACCCCGCGGGAGTGGCTCGCCGCGGGGCCGGAGGCCGTGGTGGTCACCGACGGCGGGGCCGGCCTGAGGCTGTACACGCGCGGCGGCACGGAGCTGAGGGTGGCGGGCGAGCGGGTCGACGTGGTGGACACCATCGGCGCGGGCGACACGGTCAACGCGGCACTCCTGCACGGCCTTGGCGCACGGGACGCGCTGTCACCACGGGCGCTGGCCGCGCTGGACACCGATACCTGGACACAGGTCCTGCGATTCGCAACACGCGCGGCGGCCCTGACCTGCTCGCGCGCGGGCGCGGAGCCGCCGTATGCGGCTGAACTGGCCTAGACGGGCCGGGGCCGGGCGCCCGTGGCAGTGGGGTGGACGGGCGGCCCGCGTGTCGCTTCAGCGGTCCTTGAATGCGCCGTGGCGGCCCGCTCCGGCGACGAAGCGGGACGCGCCCTCGGCTGCTTCGGCCAGGGATCGCATTCCGTGGCGCAACTCGACCACCATCGCCTCCCGTTCGGGCAAGCCGCCCTGTTCGAGCAGGGCGAGGCGGTCGTGGCGCAGGCAGGTCTGCGGGAACGCGGCGATCTCGGCGGCGAGCCGTTCGGCGGCGGCGCGGGAGGTGCCGGTCGGCACTGTGCGGTTGACGAGGCCCATGCCGAGCGCCTCCGCCGCGCCCACCGGGCGGCCGGTCAGGATCAGGTCCAGGGCGCGGCCCTCACCGATCAGCCGGGGCAGCCGCACCGTCCCGCCGTCGATCAGCGGGACGCCCCAGCGGCGGCAGAAGACGCCGAGGACCGCGTCCTCCTCGGCGACGCGCAGGTCGCACCAGAGGGCGAGTTCGAGGCCGCCCGCGACGGCGTGGCCGGAGATCGCCGCGATCACCGGCTTGGAGAGCCGCATCCGGGTGGGGCCCATGGGACCGTCCCCGTCCTCGGTCACCGCGTTGCCGTCGGGGGTGCCGATGGCCTTGAGGTCCGCTCCCGCGCAGAAGGTGCCGCCCGCGCCCCACAGGACGGCGACGGCGGCGTCGGGGTCGGCGTCGAAGGCGCGGAAGGCGTCGGCGAGAGCGCGGGCGGTGGGCCCGTCGACGGCGTTCCGCGCGGCGGGGCGGGACAGCACGATGGTGGTGACGGGGCCTGCGCGTTCGCTGCGTACGGGCATGGGAGAAGCCGACCACGCCGACGGGGCGGCGGGCAAGGGGCGTTCGGGTCGCCGCCGCGGCCCCCGGAGCCGCCCCTCGCGTACGGCGAAGCGCCCCGCCCCCGGTGAGGGACGGGGCGCTTCCGGGCAGCGCGCCGGGCTCCGAGCCGGGCTCCGGACCGGGTGTCGGCGACGGTGGCCGTCAGGCCTTGCGGGTCCGCGCCGTCTTCTTGGCGGCGGCCTTCTTGGTGGTCGTGGCCTTAGTAGCCGCGGTCTTCTTGGTGGCCGCGGCCTTGGTGGCCGCGGTCTTCGCCGACGCCGTCTTCTTCGTGGCCGCGGCCTTCTTGGCCGGGGCGTCCGTCCTGGCCGTCGCCGTCCGCCGCGTGGCGGTGGCGCTCGCCGCCACCGTCTTCTCGGCGGTCTTCCGCGCGGCGGTCTTCCTGGCCGGGGCCTTCTTGGCGGGCCGCCCCCGCGAGGTGCCCGCGTCGCTGATCCGGTCCGCCGAGATGATCTCCCGGAGGAACTTGCCGGTGTGGCTCGCCGGCACCCCGGCGACCTCCTCCGGCGTGCCCTCGGCGATGACCAGACCGCCGCCGTTGCCCCCCTCGGGGCCCATGTCGACGACCCAGTCCGCGGTCTTGATCACGTCGAGGTTGTGCTCGATGACGATGACCGTGTTGCCCTTGTCGACCAGGCCGGAGAGGACCGTGATCAGCTTGCTGATGTCCTCGAAGTGCAGACCGGTGGTCGGCTCGTCCAGGACGTACACGGTCCGGCCCGTGGAGCGCTTCTGCAGCTCGGAGGCGAGCTTCACGCGCTGGGCCTCGCCTCCGGAGAGCGTGGGCGCCGACTGGCCGAGGCGCACGTACCCTAGGCCGACGTCGTTGAGCGTCCGCAGGTGGCGGGCGATGGCGGGCACCGCCTCGAAGAAGTCGAGCGCCTCCTCGATCGGCATGTCCAGGACCTCGGCGATGGACTTGCCCTTGTAGTGGACGTCCAGCGTCTCGCGGTTGTACCGCGCGCCGTGGCAGACCTCGCACGGGACGTACACGTCCGGGAGGAAGTTCATCTCGATCTTGATGGTGCCGTCACCGGAGCAGTTCTCGCAGCGGCCGCCCTTGACGTTGAAGGAGAAGCGGCCGGGGAGGTAACCCCGGACCTTCGCCTCCGTCGTCTCCGCGAAGAGTCGGCGGACGTGGTCGAAGACTCCGGTGTACGTCGCGGGGTTCGAGCGGGGGGTGCGGCCGATGGGCGACTGGTCGACGTGCACGACCTTGTCGACCTGGTCGTCGCCGTCCACGCGCGTGTGCCGGCCGGGGACGGACCTGGCGCCGTTCAGCTCGCGGGCCAGGTGGGTGTAGAGGATGTCGTTGACCAGGGTCGACTTGCCCGATCCCGAGACGCCCGTGACCGCCGTGAGGACGCCGAGCGGGAAGGAGACGTCGATGTCCTGGAGGTTGTTCTCGCGGGCGCCGTGCACGGTGAGCCGGCGGGACGGGTCGGTGGGGCGGCGCACGTCGGGGACGGGGATGGACCGCTTGCCCGAGAGGTACTGGCCGGTGATCGACTTGTCGTTGGCGAGCAGCTCCTTCATGGAGCCGCTGTGCACGACCTTGCCGCCGTGCTCGCCCGCGCCGGGGCCGATGTCGACGACCCAGTCGGCGACCTTGATGGTGTCCTCGTCGTGCTCGACGACGATGAGCGTGTTGCCCATGTCGCGCAGGCGGACGAGGGTCTCGATCAGGCGGTGGTTGTCGCGCTGGTGGAGGCCGATGGAGGGCTCGTCCAGGACGTAGAGCACGCCGACCAGGCCGGAGCCGATCTGAGTGGCGAGGCGGATGCGCTGGGCCTCGCCTCCGGAGAGGGTGCCCGCGGCGCGGTTCAGCGAGAGGTAGTCCAGGCCGACGTCGACCAGGAACCGCAGCCTTTCGTTGACCTCCTTGAGGACGCGCTCGGCGATCTTCTTGTCGCGGGCGCCCAGCTTCAGCTGGGCGAGGAAGTCCGCGCAGTCGCTGATGGACATCGCGGAGACCTCGGCGATGGACTTCCCCATGACGGAGACGGCCAGCACGATCGGCTTCAGGCGGGTGCCCTCACAGGTGGGGCAGGGCACCTCGCGCATGTAGCCCTCGAAGCGCTCGCGGCTGGCGTCGCTCTCGGCCTCGCTGTGGCGCCGCTTGACGAAGGGGACGGCGCCCTCGAAGGCGGTGGTGTAGACCCGCTCGCGGCCGTAGCGGTTGCGGTAGCGGACCTCGATCTGGGTCTTGTGGCCGTTGAGCAGGGCCTTCTTGGCGCGCTGCGGCAGTCCGGCCCAGGGCATGTCGGTGGCGAAGCCGAGGGCGTCGGCGAGGGCTCCCACGAGCCGGCCGAAGTACTCCTTGGTGTGGCCGTGCGACCAGGGGTGGATGGCGCCCTCGTCGAGCGACTTGTCCTCGTCCGGGACGATCAGCTCGGGGTCGACCTCCATGCGCGTGCCGATGCCGGTGCAGTCCGGGCAGGCGCCGAAGGGCGAGTTGAAGGAGAAGGAGCGGGGCTCCAGCTCCTCGAAGGAGAGGTCGTCGTACGGGCAGTAGAGGTGCTCCGAGTACATGCGCTCGCGCTCGGGGTCGTCCTCGGCGAGGTCGACGAAGTCGAGCACGACCATGCCGCCGGAGAGGCCGAGGGCGGTCTCCACCGAGTCGGTCAGGCGGCGCTTGGCGGAGTCCTTCACCGTGAGGCGGTCGACGACCACCTCGATGGTGTGCTTCTCCTGCTTCTTGAGCGTGGGCGGCTCGGAGAGCTGGATGGTCTGGCCGTCGACCCGCGCGCGGGAGTACCCCTTGGTCTGGAGGTCGGCGAAGAGGTCGACGAACTCGCCCTTGCGCTCGCGCACCAGCGGCGACAGGACCTGGAAGCGGCTGCCCTCGGGCAGCTCAAGGACCTTGTCGACGATGGCCTGCGGCGACTGGCGGGAGATGGGGCGGCCGCACTCGGGGCAGTGCGGCTTGCCGATGCGCGCGAAGAGCAGGCGCAGGTAGTCGTAGACCTCGGTGATGGTGCCGACCGTGGAGCGCGGGTTGCGCGAGGTCGACTTCTGGTCGATGGAGACGGCGGGCGAGAGGCCCTCGATGAAGTCGACGTCGGGCTTGTCCATCTGGCCGAGGAACTGCCGGGCGTACGAGGAGAGGGACTCCACGTACCGCCGCTGGCCCTCGGCGAAGATCGTGTCGAACGCGAGCGAGGACTTGCCCGACCCGGAGAGTCCGGTGAAGACGATGAGGGAGTCACGCGGGAGGTCGAGCGAGACGTTCTTGAGATTGTGCTCGCGCGCGCCACGGACGATGAGACGGTCGGCCACGCCGGTCCGCACCTTTCTTGAGAGAAGAGACAGGGGGCGAAACCCCCGTCATTCACAGACTAGGGCGAGCCACTGACAACGCCGGGCCGCTTCCCTGGTTCCACCTGCACAACAAACCCGGACCTTCAAGAATGCCCGATGCCGTCCTCGACCGTATAGGACGTACATTCGATTTGCGGGCTGTTCACGCACCTTCACTCGAACGTGTGACCCAGCTATCGTCGACCTCATGATTGATCATGTGCGCGACCTGGCGTCTGTACGTGACGCGACCGACCGGCTGCTCACCGCAGCCGCGAAACTGAACGACGCTTCGACCGCCGAGCCGTCGCTGCTGCCGGGCTGGACCCGCGGCCATGTCCTCGCCCACCTCGCGCGGAACGCCGACGCGCTGGTGAACGTGCTCGCCGGACGGCCGATGTACCCCAGCGCCGAGGCCCGCGACGCGGACATCGAGCGGGACGCCGCGCGGCCGCTCGCCGTGCACGTGGACGACCTGCGGGAGACCGCGGAGGCATTCCAGGCGGAGGGCGCGAAGCCCGCCGACTGGTCCCGCACCGTCGAGCTGCGCAACGGCGTCACGGACTCGGCGGCGCGGGTGCCCTTCCGGCGCTGGATCGAGGTCGAGCTGCACCACGTGGACCTGGGGATCGGGTACGAGCTGGAGGACCTCCCCGCGGAGTTCGTGCGGCGGGAGATCGAGTTCCTGGCCGACCGTTTCTCGGGCGGCTCCGACGTGCCGCCCACGCGGATCTCGGACGGCACGCACGCGTGGAGCACGGGTCGCGAGGGTGAGCCGGAGGTCACCGTCTCCGGGACCGCGCCGGAGCTGCTCGGCTGGCTCTCCGGCCGTCGCGACGGCTCCGCGCTCACCTCCGAAGGCGGCCCGCTGCCCGCCCTTCCCCCGCTATAGGCTGGCGGCCATGACGTACAGCGGAGCGGTGCGGGTCGGCGGGCCCGCGGACGTGCACGAGCTGCCGGACCTGATGATCTCGAAGGTCGCGGTCGGGCCGATGGACAACAACGCCTACCTGTTGCGCTGCCGGGCCACCGGCGAGCAGCTGCTGATCGACGCGGCCAACGACGCGGAGACGCTGCTGACGCTGATCGGCGGCGACGGCATCGCCTCGGTCGTCACCACGCATCAGCACGGCGACCACTGGCAGGCGCTGGCCGACGTCGTGGCGGCCACCGGCGCGCGGACGTACGCGGGCCGCGAGGACGCCGGCGGCATTCCCGTGCCGACGGACGTCCCGGTCGACGACGGCGACACGGTCACGGTCGGCCGCGTCACGCTGACCGCCCGCCACCTGGTGGGTCACACCCCCGGCTCGATCGCGCTCGTCTACGACGACCCGCACGGCCACCCGCACGTGTTCACCGGCGACTGCCTCTTCCCGGGCGGCGTCGGCAACACCTGGAAGGACCCGAAGGCCTTCGCGAGCCTCATCGACGACGTCGAGACGAAGATCTTCGGGACCCTGCCGGACGAGACGTGGGTCTACCCCGGCCACGGCGGCGACACAACACTCGGCGCCGAGCGGCCGCACCTCGCCGAGTGGCGGGCGCGCGGCTGGTGAGCGCGCGGGTCAGGTGAACGAAGGGGTACGCGTCACGCGCCGGCGGCGACCAGCGCCGCCACCCGCTCCACGGCGAACGCGTACCCCTGCACACCGCATCCCGCGATGACGCCGTCGGCGCGCTGCGACACGTAACTGTGGTGCCGGAACGCCTCGCGCCGGTGGACGTTGGAGATGTGCACCTCCAACACCGGCATGCCGTCACAGGTGTTGAGCGCGTCCAGGATCGCGACCGAGGTGTGGGAGTAGGCCGCGGGGTTGATGACGATGCCCACGTGGTGCTCGCGCGCCTCGTGGATCCAGTCGACCAACTCGCCCTCGTGGTTGCTCTGTCGGAAGTCCACGGTCCCGCCGTGCGCGGCCGCCGCCTCGGCACACAGGGCCTCGACGTCGGCGAGGGTGTCGGTGCCGTAGATCTCCGGCTGGCGCTTGCCGAGGAGATTCAGGTTCGGGCCGTTCAGGACCATGATCGGGGCGGTGGCGAGGCTGTGCGTCATAAGGGAGGTCTATCACGCCTCCCGCGCGCGGGAGGGCGCCGAAAGCCGGGTGCGCTCCCCGGAGTGCCCGCCTAATCTCCACCCATGTCCATCGAACCCGTGTACCCCCCGAAGCCCTCGCCGGGCGACCGCGTCGCCGTCCTCTCCCCCGGCGCCGGCCTGCCCGAGCTCTTCCCGCTCCCCTACGAGCTCGGACTGGAACGCCTCCGCGCCGACTTCGGCCTGGAACCCGTCGAGTACCCGACGACCAGGAAGCTGGGCTCGACACCGCGGCAGCGGGCCGACGACCTCCACGCGGCGTTCGCCGACCCGACGGTCAAGGCCGTCATCGCGAGCATCGGCGGCGACGACCAGATCACCGTACTGCCGTATCTGGACCGGGAGTTGATCCGCGCCAACCCGAAGCCGTTCTTCGGCTACAGCGACAACACCAACCTGCTCGCCTTCCTCGCACGGTCCGGCATCGTCGGCTACCACGGCATGTCCGTCATGTGCGAGCTGGGCCGTCCCGGCGCCATGGCGCCCGAGACCGCCGCTTCGCTGCGCGCCGCGCTCTTCACCTCCGGGCCCTACGAACTGCGCCCCGCCGAGCGCTACCGCGACGTCGACCTGCCGTGGGAGGACCCCGGTTCCCTCGCGCAGGAGCCGCCCACCGAGCCGGCCGGCGGCTGGCGCTGGCACGGCCCCGAGCGGGTCGTGGAGGGCCGCTCCTGGGGCGGGAACCTGGAGATCCTCTCCTGGCTCCTGATGGCGGACCGCGAGATCGAGCGGGACCTGTCCGCGTACGACGGAGGGGTCCTGTTCCTGGAGACCTCGGAGGAACTGCCCGGCGCCGAGGAGGTGTTCCGCATCCTGCGCAACATGGGCGAGCGCGGTCTCCTGCACCGCTTCCCCGCCCTCCTGATGGGCCGCGCCAAGGCATGGTCCCTCCAGCGCCGGTCGAGCGCCGACGAGAAGGCGACGTACATCCGTGAGCAGCGGGAAGCCGTCCTCAAGGCCCTCGCCGCCTACGCGCCCGAGACCATGGCCGTCTTCGACGTGGACCTCGGGCACACCGATCCCCAGGTGGTGATCCCCTACGGGGGGCTCGTGCGGGTCGACGGTCCGGCGCGGCGCATCACGGTGACCTACTGAGGAGCCGTGCGGCCCGCTAGGGGTTGATCGCCAGTTCCAGGTACGCCGCGAAGAGCACCAGGTGGACGCCGCCCTGGAGGGGTGTGGCGCGGCCCGGCAGGACCGTGAGGGTGCCGACGAAGACGGTGAGGACGAGCAGCACCATGTGGGTCGCGCCGAGGCCCAGCACGAGCGGCCCGGAGAGCCACACCGAGGCGACGGCGACGGCTGGGATGGTCAGCCCGATGCTGGCCATCGCCGAGCCGAGGGCGAGGTTCAGGCTGGTCTGCACGCGGTCGCGGCGGGTGGCGCGCACGGCGGCGATGGTCTCGGGGAGCAGCACGAGCAGCGCGATGATCACGCCGACGACGGCGTGCGGCATGCCGGCGCTCTCCACGCCCGACTCGATCGTCGGGGAGACCCCCTTGGCGAGGCCGACCACGCCGATCAGCGCGAGGGCGAGCAGTCCGAGGCTGGTCAGCGCCGTCCGCGCGGAGGGACCCTCGGCGTGGCCGTCGGCGTCGATGACCTCTCCCTCGCCGGTGACGGGCAGGAAGTAGTCGCGGTGGCGCACGGTCTGGGTCGTCACGAAGAGCCCGTACAGGATGATCGAGGCGACGGCGGCGAAGGTGAGCTGGGCCGTGGAGAACTCCGGGCCCGGCTTGCTGGTGGTGAACGTCGGCAGGACCAGACAGAGCGTGGCCAGGGTGGCGACGGTCGCGAGGGCGGCGCCGGTGCCCTCGGAGTTGAAGACGGCGACGCGGTGGCGCAGGGCGCCCACCAGGAGGCAGAGCCCGACGATGCCGTTGCAGGTGATCATCACGGCGGCGAAGACGGTGTCCCTGGCCAGGGTGGAGCTCTTGTCGCCGCCGTCGGCCATGAGGGTGACGATCAGCGCCACTTCGATGATCGTCACCGCGACCGCGAGGACGAGTGAGCCGAAGGGTTCGCCGACGCGGTGCGCGATCACCTCGGCGTGGTGGACGGCGGCGAGCACCGCTCCGGCGAGGACCAGCGTCACCACGGCGACGACCGCTCCCGGCAGGTCCCGCCCCCAGGTGAGCGCGAGGAGGACGATCGCGAGGACCGGCACCACGGTCGTCCACCGCATGCCGAGCGCCCGGAGCCGAGTGACCATGACTCGATGCTGCCCCGGGCGCTCGGGTGCCGCTACTCGGTGCCGTCCGTCCGCGCGGGCGGACGGCACCCGGCGTCAGGCCTCGACGCTGTCCTTGCGGGCCTCGTCCGCGGCCTCGGCCGCCGCCTGCCGCTCCTGCTTCCCGGAGGCGATGAGGCTGGTGATCGTGGTGATCACCAGGACGCCGCAGATGACGCCGAGGGAGACGGGGATGGAGATCTCGGGGACGTGCACCCCGTTCTCATGGAGGGCGTGCAGCACGAGCTTCACGCCGATGAAGCCGAGGATCACCGACAGGCCGTAGCTGAGGTGGACCAGCTTCCTGAGCAGTCCGCCGATGAGGAAGTACAGCTGCCGCAGGCCCATGAGGGCGAAGGCGTTGGCGGTGAAGACGATGTACGGGTCCTGGGTGAGGCCAAAGATCGCCGGGATGGAGTCCATCGCGAAGAGGACGTCGGTGGTGCCGATGGCGAGCATGACGACCATCAGCGGCGTCATGATCTTCTTGCCGTTCCTGCGGATGAACAGCTTCGTGCCCTCGTACCGGTCCGAGACGCCGAACTTCTTCTCGATGGACTTCAGGAGGCGGTTCTCCTCGAACTCCTCGTCCTCCTCGTCGGAGCGCGCCTCCTGGATGAGCTTCCAGGCGGTGTAGATCAGGAACGCGCCGAAGATGTAGAAGACCCACGAGAAGTTGGCGATGACCGCGGCGCCGGCGGCGATGAAGATCGCGCGCAGCACCAGGGCGATCAGGACGCCGAACAGCAGCACGCGCTGCTGCAGGTGGGAGGGGACCGAGAACTTCGCCATGATCAGGATGAAGACGAAGAGGTTGTCGACGGAGAGCGACTTCTCGGTGATGAAGCCGGCGAAGAACTCGCCGGACGCCTGGCTCTCACCGGCGACCAGCAGGCCGACGCCGAAGAGCGCCGCGAGGACGATCCAGACGACCGTCCATATTCCGGCTTCCTTGATCGACACGTCATGGGGCTTGCGCCCGATGAAGAAGTCGACCGCGATCAGGGCACACAGACCGAGAACGGTCGTCACCCACAGGGTCATTGAAACGTCCACTGCGCCTCCGGCGTCGTACGGCTACTGATCAGCGTCGTCGCTGCCGGAGGTCTCTTCCACCCGAGGCGATGCCGCCGTGTCGGGCCGACGCCCCGGGACCGATGGCGGTCCGTATTGACGGGTACGTCGCAGCCGGGAGTACTCCCCTCCGCAGGTAGAAGCGTACGCGAAACACCAAGCATTAGTAAAGACCATGGCAAACAAGAGCCAAAAGGCCAGGTCAGGGCGGACCTAAAGTCGCTTTACCGGCTTTACCCGCTTACCGGCGAACGACCGGACAGGGCGGGCGGGTCAGCGGCCGCCGTTGCGCCGGGCCGTGGCCACCTGGTCGAGGATCTGCCGCAGGACGTGGCTGCCCGGCGGCACGGCGGGCGGGTCGTACGTCCACGCGTGACCGACCCACGGGTCGGCGAGGTGGTCGTCGGGCACCGGCGTCAGCCGAAGCAGCCCGCGCCACAGGGGGTCGAGGAGCGGCCCGTACTCCGCGGCGTCCTCGCGGTCGGCGACCATCATGAGGTGGACGCCGACGGCAGGACCCTCGTCCGCGAGGTAGCGCAGCTGGGTCACGGCGCGGTCGTCGAAGCCGTGCGGGAAGTCGTTGACGATCAGGAGCTGCTCGGCGGTGTCAAGGTCCGGGGGCAGGGCGTCGGCCGCGCCGCCGCGGACGGCCATCTGGACCAGGTCCACGCGCTGCGTCAGCCTGCCGAGGAGTTCGGCGACACCGGCCGCCCCCGCCGCCGGGGGCCCGGCCAGCACACCGGCCGTCACCAGCGGGGCGAGCGCGCCCGCCGCGGCGCCCGCCGGGTCGATCACGTGCACCTGGAACTCGCCGGCCGGATAGGCGGCGAGCAGCCGCGCCGCGTGCGCGACCGCGGAGTCCACGGCGAGCCGGCGCAGCTCGGTGACGTCGGTGGCGTGGTTGGTGAGCGCCTTGCCGCTGTCGATCCACAGCCCCCGCTCTAGGGGGAGCCGGACGAGCATCGGGATCCGCAGGTCGACGCGCTCGGGGAGGTGGAGGTCGCCGACGCGCAGCGCCATCGGGATCTCCATGGGTGCGCGGTAGGCGTGCCAGACCGGGCTGCTCCACGCCGCGTACGCGGGAGGCAGGGCGGGCTCGACGACGTCGGCCTCGGCGGCGAGCTGGGCGAGGTCGCGGTCGAAGGCGGCCCTGGCCCGGTCGACGAGGTCGGCGTGGCGGGCGCGGGCGGTCTCGCGCGCCGCGTCGCCGGTGCCGCCGATGCGGCTGCGCGGGTCGGAGAGGACCTTGTCGAGCTCCTGCTCCATGCGGGAGTCCGCGAAGTCGACGGCGCTGCGGTACGCCGCCGTGGTGCGGGCCAGGTCCTCGAACATGCCCCACACCTGGTTGTAGAGCCGCTCCTCCATGGACCAGCCGGTGGCGTCACCGGCGACGGGCCGGGCGGCCTCTCCTGGGCGGGCCGGGGGCGCGGCGGGCGGGGCCGGCGGGGGCGCGGTCGTCCGGCGTCCCGGGTGGGTGTAGTCGACGGGGCCGCCGGGCGGGGCCGCGGACGCGTCGGGTGCGGCGGCGTCCGGCTGCTCAGGGGGCCGGCCGGGCCGGGTCGCGGGTCCGCCCTCGGGTGCGGCGGGGGTCCGCGCCGGGGTGGCGGGGCCGTGTGCGGTGGTGCGCACCCGGGTCTCGTCGGCGGTACGGGGCGGGGGTGCGGCCACCGAGCGGGCCATGCCGCGGGCCACCGCTTCGTCGATGGCGTCTGCCAGCTCGCGGGCCTCGGGCAGGCCCTGGTCGGTGAGCATGGCGGCGAGGCCGCCCGCGTACCCCTGGCCGACGGCGCGGACCTTCCAGGCGCCCTGCCTGCGGTAGAGCTCCAGGGCGATGACCGCGGACTCGGTGTCCAGGTCGGTGATGGTGTACCCGGCGACCTCGGTGCCGTCGAGCGTGGTGACCGAGACGAAGGGGGCGGCGAGGGCACGGAAGCCGGCCGGGCGCCCGGCGCCCGCGGGCAGGGCGAGCAGGACGCTGACGCGGTGGACGCTCTCCGCCAGGGCGCCGAGGTCCACGGCGAGGCGGTGGTCGGCCGCCGCCTGCTTGGACACCTCGAGCCCCGGCAGGGTGGGCGAGCCCGGGTGGGCCACCCACTCCACGCCGTGGACCCTGCCCTGTTCGTCGCCGAGCGTGGCGCCCGCCACGACCGGCTCGCCCGCCGAGACGCGGATCTCCAGGCGGGTCCCGGGAAGGGGGTGGTTCTGCCCCCGCACCAGCTCGGCCGTCATCGCGTTCGTTCCCCCTCGGAGGGCTCCCGTCGAGCCCTCGTCCCTCGTACGTACACCGGCGTGCTGTCAGGAGCGGCCGGCGGCGGTGCTCACAGGTGCGGCAGGATCGACGGCATCAGGTCCTGGAAGGTGCGGCCGTTGGCGGGGTTGCCGATGGCCGTCATCTGCCAGCCCGCTCCCGCGCGGTGGACCTTCGCCATGATCTGCGCGGTGTACTTGCCGCCGCCGTCCAGGGTGTAGCGGGCGAGCTCCTGGCCGTTGGTCTCGTCGACCAGGCGGCAGAAGGCGTTCTGCACTTCCTGGAAGGTCTGGCCGGTGAAGGAGTTCACCGTGAAGACGATCTGGTCGATGTGGACGGGGACCCGCTGGAGGTCGACGAGGATCGCCTCGTCGTCCCCGCCCTGGCCGACGCCGCCGACGAGGTTGTCCCCGGTGTGCCGCACCGAGCCGTCGTCGCTGACGAGGTGACGGAAGAACACGACGTCCACCGGCTGCTTGTCCGCGAACAGCACCGCCGAGGCGTCCAGGTCGACCTCGCGGGTGCGCGAGCCGAACAGACCGCGGCGCGGGGCCGCCTGCCACCCCAGTCCCATGCGCACCGCGGTCAGGGTGCCCCCGTCGTCCTTCTGCAGGCTGATGGCCTGACCCTTGGTCATGTTGACCGTCACGCGCTGTCCCCTCTCGAACTGCCTGGGCAACCGCCTCTTGCGGTTGCCCAGCACCCTATGCAGGGCGACCTGCGGCGTCGTACCGCAGGTCGCACTTTGTGGCGGTCTTGCAACAGACCGGGCGGTAGGCCCTCCACCCCTCCCCCAGGGGTGTCGTCAGGCCTGGCCGGCCTCCCTCATCTGACGGAGTTCCTTCTTCATCTCCGACACCTCGTCGCGCAGCCGGGCGGCGATCTCGAACTGCAGGTCGGCGGCGGCCGCCCGCATGCGCTCGGTCATCTCCTCGATCTGCTCGGCCAGTTCGGCCGCGGGGCGGTCGGTCGGGACGGTGCCGGCGCCCTTCTTGCCCTTGGCCCCGGACGCGGCGGGCGCCTTGCCTGCCTTGGCCGCCTCGCCGCCGAGGGCCGGGACGGGGGCCTTGGCGCCCTTGCCTGCCTTCGGCTTGCGGTAGTCGGAGCCGAGGAGCTGTTCGGTGTCGACCTCCTCGCGCGCGATGGCCGACACGATGTCGTTGATCTTCTTGCGCAGCGGCTGCGGGTCGATGCCCCGCTCCGTGTTGTACGCGATCTGCTTCTCGCGGCGGCGGTTGGTCTCGTCGATGGCCTTCTCCATCGCCGGGGTGACCTTGTCCGCGTACATGTGGACCTGGCCGGAGACGTTGCGCGCGGCGCGGCCGATCGTCTGGATCAGGGAGGTCCCGGAGCGCAGGAAGCCCTCCTTGTCGGCGTCGAGGATCGCCACCAGGGAGACCTCGGGCAGGTCGAGGCCCTCACGGAGGAGGTTGATGCCGACCAGTACGTCGTACTCACCGGCGCGCAGCTCGCGCAGGAGCTCCACGCGGCGCAGGGTGTCGACGTCGCTGTGGAGGTAGCGGACCTGGATGCCCAGTTCGAGGAAGTAGTCGGTGAGGTCCTCGGCCATCTTCTTGGTGAGCGTGGTGACCAGGACGCGCTCGTCCTTCTCGGTGCGCAGCCGGATCTCGTGCACCAGGTCGTCGATCTGGCCCTCGGTGGGCTTGACGACGACCTCGGGGTCGACGAGGCCGGTGGGGCGGATGATCTGCTCGACGAAGCCGTCGCCGCGCGAGAGCTCGTACTTTCCGGGGGTCGCCGAGAGGTAGACCGTCTGCCCGACGCGGCCGAGGAATTCCTCCCACTTCAGCGGGCGGTTGTCCAGCGCGGAGGGGAGCCGGAAGCCGTGGTCGACGAGGGTGCGCTTGCGGGAGGCGTCGCCCTCGTACATCGCGCCGATCTGGGGGACCGTGACGTGCGACTCGTCCAGGACCAGGAGGAAGTCCTCGGGGAAGTAGTCCAGGAGGGTGTGGGGCGCGGTGCCGGGGGCGCGGTCGTCGAAGTGCATCGAATAGTTCTCGACGCCGGAGCAGGAGCCGATCTGGCGGAGCATCTCCAGGTCGTACGTGGTGCGCATGCGCAGGCGCTGGGCCTCCAGCATCTTGCCCTGCTTCTCCAGCTCGGCGAGGCGCTCGGCGAGCTCCTTCTCGATGCCGTTGATCGCCTTCTCCATGCGCTCGGGACCCGCCACGTAGTGCGAGGCCGGGAAGACGTAGAGGTGGTCGTCGTCGCTGATGACCTCGCCGGTGAGCGGGTGGAGGGTGGAGAGGGCCTCGATCTCGTCGCCGAACATCTCGATGCGGACGGCGAGCTCCTCGTAGACCGGGAAGATCTCGATGGTGTCACCGCGGACGCGGAAGGTGCCGCGGGTGAACGCCAGGTCGTTGCGCGTGTACTGGATGTCGACGAAGCGGCGCAGGAGCTGGTCGCGGTCGATCTCGTCGCCGACCTTGAGGGGGACCATGCGGTCCACGTACTCCTGGGGGGTGCCCAGGCCGTAGATGCAGGAGACCGAGGCGACCACGACCACGTCGCGGCGGGTCAGCAGGGAGTTCGTCGCGGAGTGGCGCAGGCGCTCGACCTCCTCGTTGATCGAGGAGTCCTTTTCGATGTAGGTGTCCGACTGCGGGACGTACGCCTCGGGCTGGTAGTAGTCGTAGTAGGAGACGAAGTACTCCACCGCGTTGTTCGGCAGGAGCTCGCGGAATTCGTTCGCCAGCTGGGCGGCCAGTGTCTTGTTCGGCGCCATGACGAGGGTGGGGCGCTGGAGCTTCTCGATCATCCACGCGGTGGTGGCCGACTTGCCGGTGCCGGTCGCGCCGAGGAGGACGACGTCCTTCTCGCCTGCGCGGATGCGTCGCTCCAGCTCGGCGATGGCCGCCGGCTGGTCACCGCTGGGCTGGTACGGGCTGACGACCTCGAAGGGTGCCACCGTGCGTTCGATCTTGGATACGGGCCGCATGGAATCCACCGTACGACCCCCCACTGACAACCGGGCGGGATCGGCCGCTCAGCAGCCCGCCGCGCCGGGTCCGGGACGGCTCACCAGTTCTGCGGGGTGCGGGAGCCGGGGCGGGTGCGGGGGCGGGTCCGGGACCGGCGGCGGGTGGGCGGCACGTGGCGGTCGCCGGAGCGCGGCACGGAGTAGGTCGGGCGGGCGCCGCCGGGCCGCGCGGGGTTCCTGGCGTCGGCCTTGCCGCCCATCACCATGAGCGGATCGAACATCACGATCACGCCGGCCAGGAGCAGGAAGGCGAGCGGCCCGATCATCATCGGCGCCAGGATCTCGGCGGGCGAGTCGCCGGGCGGCGCGGCGTCCGAACCGTGCAGATGGACGCTGAGCCCCGCCATGCCCATGTAGTGCATGCCGCTCACCGCGAGCCCCATGACGAGGCTCGCGCCCAGGCTCCACAGGAATCCCCTGACCTGTCCCGCCGCCCAGAGTGCGGCGGTCGCGGCGACCATGGCGATCACCACGGAGGCGGCGACGGTCAGGGTGTTGTACTCCAGCGTCCCGCGAAGACGCATACCGGCCATTCCCAGGTAGTGCATCGAGGCGACGCCGAGGCCCGTGATCGTCCCGCCGGTGAAGAGGGCGGTGCCCGTCGCGCCGCGGTAGCCGACGATGAAGATCCCGACGCCGACCATGAGGATGGCGACGGCGAGGCTCGCGAAGGTCAGCGCCTTGTCGTAGTGGATCGGGGCTTCCTCGACGGTGAAGCCCATCATGGCCACGAAGTGCATGGTCCAGATGCCGGAGCCGATCGCTGCCGAGCCGAGCGCCAGCCAGCCCGGCCGCCAGGAGTGCGCGACGAGCAGCGATCTGGTGGTGCAGCGCAGCCCCAGCGCTCCCCCGAGGCACGCCATGAGGTAGGCCACCACCGGTGTGACGACTCCGTAGCTGAACCCGTCGACCGTGCCCTGCATGAGCGGTAGCCCTTCCGCCTGTCGTGCCCAAATGCCATGAAAACGTGCCATGCACCCCCTGCCGGCGGCCCATCTGAAAGACCGTCTGCTGAGGCAGAGAGTAAAGCTCACCCCGGAACCCACGAACGATTTTCCGGCAAAGAATCGCGTTCCCCACGCGCGGGGTCCTCGTCTTTGACGACTTCGTTCAACCTGTGGCCATCCTGCACCTGTCTCCCGTTGTCCGTGGGCTGTCACTCTCGACCGGTCCGCGATCTCACGACGCGAGGAGTACCCGTGTACGCACGCGCTGCAGCCACCACCGTCGCCCTCCTCGGTGCCGGTGCGCTCGTCCTGCCCACCGCCACCGCCACCGCGCAGACCCACACGGCACCGAGCGCCAAACACCGCACCCCACTCGTCGTCGCCCACCGCGGGGCCTCCGCCTACGCGCCCGAGAACACGCTCGCGGCGATAGACAAGGCCCGTGACATGGGCTTCCGCTGGGTGGAGAACGACGTCCAGCGCACCAAGGACGGCGAGCTGGTGATCGTCCACGACGACACCCTGAAGCGGACGACGAACGTCGAGGAGGTCTACCCCGACCGGGCGCCCTGGAAGGTCGCCGACTTCACCGCCGCGGAGATCGCGAAGCTCGACGCGGGCAGCTGGTTCAGCCCGAAGTACGCCGGGCAGCGCGTCCCGACCCTGGAGCAGTACATGCGCCGGGTCTCGCGCAACCACCAGAAGCTGGTCTTTGAATTCAAGAAGCCCGAGCTCTACCCCGGCATCGAGAAGCAGGGCCTGCGGGTCCTGCGCGAGACGGGCTGGCTCGACAAGCACCACGTCAAGAGCAAGCTGGTCATCCAGAGCTTCAACGCGGAGAGCGTGAAGACGGTGCACGCCCTGCGGCCCGACGTGAAGACCGGATTCCTCGGCACGCCCGCGGTGGCGGACCTGCCCCAGTACGCCCGCTTCGCCGACCAGATCAACTCCTCGCACACGACGATCTCGGCCGACTACGTCTCCGCGCTGCACGCCGTGAAGGGCCCGCACGACAAGCCGCTGGAGATCTTCACCTGGACCGTCAACGACGCCGCGAGCGCGCGGCGGGTGGCCGGCTTCGGCGTGGACGGGATCATCACGAACACGCCCGACGTCGTACGTGAGGCGCTGAACGACGACTGACGGACGGCGGTGGCCCGGCGCCGCGGGGGAAGCGGCGGTCCCGTTCCGGCCGCGTTGTCAGTGGCCGGTCGTACGGTGGTCGGCATGAACGCCAATGCGCAGGACGAGGCCGCCGGGCGGGACCGGGCCGCCGCGCCGGAGGATGCCGGCGCGGCGGGCCGGCGTGCGCTCGTGTGGGCCGTCGTCGGCAGCGACATCGGTCCGCTGCTGCTCGCGGCGACCGGCGAGGGCCTGGTCACCGTGGTTTTCCACGCCACCGACGCGGTCCGCGACAAGACCCTCGACCGGCTCGGCTCCCGCCTGGGCACCGAGCCGGTCCACGCGCCGGACTCCCCCCTGCTCGCCGAGCCGATACGCCAGTTCGAGGAGTACTTCGCGGGCCGGCGGCACGACTTCGAGCTGCCCCTCGACTGGTCCCTGATCTCCGGCTTCAACCGCCAGGTGCTGCGCGAGCTCGCCTCGGGCGTGCCGTTCGGCGCGGTGGTGGGCTACGGCGACCTGGCCCGCCGCGTCGGCCAGCCGGGCGCCGCGCAGGCCGTGGGCCTCGCGATGGGCGCCAATCCGCTGCCGGTCGTGGTGCCCTGCCACCGGGTGGTGGAGCGCGACGGAGGCATCGGCGGCTTCGGGGGCGGCCTGGAGACCAAGCGGCAGCTGCTCGCCCTGGAGGGGGTGCTGCCGCAGCCGCTGTTCTGAGCCGCCCCGCTGTTCTGGGCCGCGCCGCTGTTCTGAGCGTCGCTGTTCTGAGCGTCGCTGTTCTGAGCGTCGCTGTTCCGAACCGAGGCGGCCGGCCGTCGTGGCGGGCCCCGGACCGGCCCCGACAACCGTGTTCCCTGCGTACACCTGCCCTGGCACACTGCGTCAGTGACTTCGACCGTCGACGCCCCTGACATACCCGCGCCGGAGGCGCTGGCCGCCCTGCGCCGCCGGACCAACGCGGTGCTGATCGCGAGCCAGATACTGGGCGGGCTCGGGGTGCCGATCGGCATCACCCTCGCTCCGGTGCTGGCGACCGACGTGAGTGGGACAGAGGCCTTTTCGGGGCTGGCGTCGACCGCGTCCGTGGCCGGGACGGCCCTGCTCTCGCTGCCGCTCGCCGCGCTGATGAACGCGCGCGGGCGGCGGGCCGGACTCGTCCTCGCGTACGTGATCGGCGCGGTGGGCGCGGGGCTCGTGGTGCTCGCCTCGGTCGTCGGGAGCTTCGCGCTGCTGCTGCTCGGCATGGCCGCCTTCGGGGCGGGTTCGCTCGCCACCCTCCAGGCGCGGTTCGCGGCGGCCGACCTCGTGGAGCCCGGCCGGCGTGGCCGGGCCATCTCGCACGTCATCTGGGCCACCACGATCGGCTCGGTCCTCGGTCCGAACATCTCCGCGCCCGCGAGCCGCGTCTTCACCGGCACCTCGATCCCCGAGGAGGCGGGGCCCTTCCTCTTCGCCGCCGGGATCTTCGCCGTCGCCGCCACGATGGTGGCCCTCCTGCTGCGGCCCGACCCGCTGCTCACCGCCCGCGCGCTGGCGCCGCAGGAGAGCGGGTCCGCGCGGAGCCGTTCGCTGAAGGCCGGCGTCGCCGCGGTCGCCGCCTCGCCGATGGCCCGCCTCGCCCTGGTGACGGTGGCCGCCTCGCACACCGTGATGGTCTCGATCATGGTGATGACCCCGGTCGACCTGGGCCACCACGGGGCGAGCCTCCAACTGATCGGCCTGGTCATCAGCGGCCACATCGCGGGCATGTACGCGTTCTCGCCCGTGATGGGGTGGCTGGCCGACCGGTTCGGCCGGCTCTCCGTGATCGGCCTCGCCGTGGGGCTGCTGTCCTGCGCGGCGCTGCTCGCCGGGACGGCGGGGCCCAGCCACGGCCAGACCGCCGCCGGTCTCTTCGTGCTGGGCCTCGGCTGGTCCGCTGGGCTGGTCTCCGGCTCGGCGCTGCTCACCGACTCGGTGCCGGCCCCCGCCCGGGCCGCCGTGCAGGGCCTGTCGGACCTGACGATGAACGCGGCGGCGGGCATCGGCGGCGCCGCCGCGGGCCTGGTCGTGGCACGGGCCGGCTACGGCTGGCTCAACCTCGTCGGGGTCTGCGTACTGCTGCCGATGGCCGCGCTCGCGATCCGGCGGGCCGTCAAGGGCGCCTGAGGAGCGGCGGGCCCGGCCGGGCGGGGGCGTGTACCGCGGTCAGGGCAGCGTGATGTGGTACGCCTTGCGGAGCGTCTCGTGCACGGTCCAGGTGGTGCGGTCGCCCTCGCGCAGCACGGCGGCGTCGCCGGGCCCGACCTCCAGGGTGTCGCCGCCCTCGACCTCCACGGTGGCGCGGCCGCTGACGACGACGAAGAGCTCGTTGGCCTCGGTGTCGGTGACCACGCCCGGCGTGATCTGCCAGATGCCGCGCAGCTGCTTGCCGTCGGCGGACTCCCACAGCACCTTGCCGGTCACCACCGGGTCCCCTGAGACGATCTGCGCCGGGTCGAGCGGCTCGACCTCCAGCTCGACGTCCGGAATGTGCACGGCAAAAGACGCAACAGTCTGATCATTCGTGGTCATGGCCGGTCACCCTAGCCGGGGTTCGGGGCCGGACGGCGCGCCGGGCACCGTACTCGACGCGCGGTTCGGCGACACGCGGTTCGGTGACGCGCGGTTCGGCGGGGCGCGAGGGTTTGCCGGAGGCCGCGTCCCGCCAGGGATGAGAGGAGACCCGACGGGGCCGGAGGCGACCGACAGGACGTCCGGCAGGCCCGACAGGCAGGAGGCAGGCTCGTGCTGGTGGTGTCCGACGAGGTACAGACGGCTGTCGCGGAGCAACGTCCCGTGGTGGCCCTGGAGTCCACGATCATCGCGCACGGCTTGCCGCGCCCGCGCAATCTGCGGGTGGCCCGGGAGCTCGAAGCGGTCGTACGCGGTGAGGGCGCCGTACCCGCGACGATCGCCGTGCTGGACGGCACCCCCCGCGTCGGCCTGGACAAGGCGCAGCTGGAGCGGGTCGCGAACGAGGACGGCATCCGGAAACTGGGCCACCGCGACCTGCCGTTGGCCGCCGCGACGGGTGCCAGCGGAGCGACGACGGTGTCGGCGACGGCGCTGCTCGCCGCGCGCGCGGGCCTACGGGTGTTCGCCACGGGTGGGCTCGGCGGGGTGCACCGGCAGTGGACGCAGACGCAGGACGAGTCGGCCGACCTGGGGCTGCTCGCCCGGACCAGGATCACGGTGGTGTGCGCGGGCGTGAAGTCGATCCTGGACGTCGGGGCGACGCTGGAGCGCCTGGAGACGCTGGGGGTGGCGGTGGCGGGATACGGGACCGACCGCTTCCCGGGCTTCTACCTCGCCGACTCCGGCCACCCGGTGGACTGGACGCTCTCCGCGCCCGGGGAGGTCGCGCAGGTGATGCGGGCTCAGGACGCGCTCGGGGGACCGGAGTCGGCGCTGATCGTGGCGAACCCGGTCCCCCGGGACCAGCAGCTCGACCCGGCCCTCCACGCGCGCGTGCTGGCCGAGGCGCTGGAGGAGTGCGAGGAGCGGGGCATCACCGGGCAGGCCATCACCCCGTTCCTGCTGGAGCAGTTGGTACGGCGCACCGCGGGCGCGTCCCTGGAGGCCAACCTCGCCGCGGTCCGCGGCAACACACGACTCGCCGCCCGCATCGCGGGGGCCTGGGCGGGGCGGTGACGGTGCGGGCCGGCGAGGGCGTGTCCCCGCGTCCTCGCCGACCGGACGGGGGCGGGCGTCCCGGTGGGCTGCTGGTCGTCGGGGACGTCGTCACGGACGTCGTGGCGCGGCACCGCACCGCGCTGGTCCCCGGAACGGACACGGCGGCGGTCATCCGTACCGTCCCGGGCGGCGCGGGAGCCAACGTGGCCTGCTGGGCCGCGCATTGGGGCCACGGGGACGTACGGTTCCTCGGGCGGGTCGGTGCCGACGCCGCGGCGTGGCACGAGGCCGCCCTCACGCGCGCGGGGGTACGGCCGCGACTCGTCGTCGACGCCGGAGCGGCGACGGGGACGGTGGTCTGCCTGGTGGACGGGGGCGGCGGGGCCGAGCGCACGTTCCTGACGGACAGCGGCGCCTCGTTGCGGCTCTCCCCCGCCGACTGGGCGCCCGGACTCCTCGACGGCGTGGCCCGGCTGCACCTGTCCGGTTACCTCTTCTTCGCCGAGCCGAGCCGGGCGACGGCCCGTGCCGCGCTGGCGGCGGCACGCGCGCGTGGAGTGCCGGTGAGCGTGGACCCCGCGTCGGCGGGGTTCCTCGCGGAGACCGGTGTGGAGCGGTTCCTCGCCGCGGTGGAGGGGGTGACCTCGCTGCTGCCGAGCCGGGACGAGGCGGAGCTGCTCACCGGGCTGCCCGACCCGGCGGACGCGGCGGCGAAACTGAGCCACGGTTTTCCGCACGTCGTGGTCAAGCTGGGTGCCGAGGGGGCGTTGGTCGCGCAGGACGGCCGGATACGGGGCCGGGTGCCCGCGGTGCCGGCGCGCGTCCGCGATTCGACGGGTGCGGGCGATGCGTTCACCGGGGCGTTCCTCGCCGCGAGACTGGCGGGGGCGGGGCTCCGTGAGGCGGCGGTGGAGGGGTGCGGGGCGGGGGCGCGGGCCGTGGAACGGGCCGGCGGCAGACCACCGGACCCGGCCACGGCGTCCTGACGCCCGCCCCTCGGGAGCCGCACCGGCACGCCGGGCCGCACCATCCCCGTCGACTGACCCCGCCCCACCCCTACGCCTTCCTCCCCCACGTGGAGATCAGCGGCGGAGCCGCCAGGTCCACGGTGGAGGCCGCGACGTTCGCCAGGTGGCGGTCGATGTCCTCCGGCGTGGCGAGGCCGGCTGCGGTGAGTTCCGGGCGGAGCCGCTGGAGCGTCGCCGCCTCCAGGGCCTCGCACGCCGGCGACGTGAGCGGGAAGTACACGTCGGACTCCACCCGGCGCAGACCCGCCTCGCGCAGCAGCCGGGGCAGCCTGCGCCCGTACGCGAGGTCGGCGCCGCGCTGCGCGAGCACGGTGCGCACCCCGTGGCGCAGCCCGTTCGCCAACTCCTCGGCGGGGCCGTGCTCGTCGGGGCAGGCCAGCGGCTGGAGCGCCGGGTCGGGCTCCTCGATCAGCAGCCGGCCGCCGGGCCGCAGCGCCCTGAGCATCGAGGCCAGCGCCCGGTCCCGGTCGGACACCTCCGCCAGGACGAGCCGGGCGTGGACGAGGTCGAAGCCGCCGCCGGGCGGCTGGTCGGCGCAGACGTCGTGGACGCGCACCTCCAGCGGGGAGCGCGCGGCCCGCGTCTGCCACGACGTGTCGATGTCGGTCGCCAGGACCCGGCCGGTGGGGCCGACCCGCCTGGCGAGCCAGGAGATCACCGAGGTGCCGCCCGCGCCGACCTCCCAGCAGCGCCAGCCGGGGCCGATGCCGAGACGTTCGATGTGCCCGAAGGTCGTGGGATCGAAGAGGGCGGCGAAGGCGTCGGCGTGGGCGCGTGCCGCGGAGTGCCGGGAGTCGGAGAGCTGACGGTGGGCGGAGAGCTGCCGGGGACCGTCGTACTGCCGGGGGTCGAGAAGATGACCGTCGATTTGCGTCATGCCCTGATCATCCCAGTTGTCCCGCTTGCTCCCGGGAGGCAGAACCGGGCAATCCGGAACGGAGTTCTCCGTTCCCACAGGCCTTGGCACGGTGTCGGAACGGGCTGGCAGACTGGCACGTCAAGTCGTCATTGCAAGGAGCCCACATGTCGATGGCAGGCAATCTGCGCAAGGTCGGGAGCCTGCGCAAGGTCGGCGGCCTGCGCAGGGTCGGCGGCCTCCGGAAGGTGGCGCGCCTGGCCCGGCGCGGGACCCGCGTCGATCTGAGCCACCCGGCCCGCTCACCGCTCGGCTCGTCGGTGGTGAACTGCGTGACATACCGGGAAGGGGTGCGCCGGTCGCCGGGGCGCGATCTGGTCGAGTCGGTGGAGGAGGTCCGCAAGAGCGGCGACGGCTTCGTCTGGCTCGGGCTGCACGAGCCGACGGAGGACGAGTTCTCGGACGTCGCCGACCTCTTCGGCCTCCACCCCCTCGCCGTGGAGGACGCGGTCCACGCCCACCAGCGCCCGAAGGTGGAGCGGTACGACCAGACGCTGTTCGCCGTCTTCAAGACCGTCTGCTACGTGGAACACACCGAACTGACCGCGACCAGCGAGGTGGTGGACACCGGCGAGATCATGGTCTTCGTCGGCCGGGAGTTCGTCATCACGGTCCGGCACGGGCGGCACGGCTCGCTCGGCCCGCTCCGCGAGGAGCTCGAGGCGTCGCCGGAGCAGCTCGCCCAGGGGCCGGCCGCGGTGCTGCACGCCATCGCGGACCAGGTCGTCGACGACTATCTCGCGGCGACGGACGCGGTGCAGGCGGACATCGACCAGGTGGAGTCGGAGGTGTTCGCACCGGACGGCCAGCGGACCGACCCGGGCCGCATCTACCAGCTCAAGCGTGAACTCCTCGAGCTGAAGCGGGCGGTCGTCCCGCTCGGCCGCCCGCTCCACATCCTCGCCACCCAGCCGATGCGCCCCATCGCCCCGGAGATACAGGCGTATTTCCGGGACGTCGACGACCACCTGAAGCGTGCCACCGAACAGATCGCCGCCTTCGACGAGTTGCTGAACTCGATCCTCCAGGCCCATCTCGCCCAGGTGACCGTCGCGCAGAACGAGGACATGCGGAAGATCACCGCATGGGCGGCGGTCGTCGCGGTGCCGACGATGGTCTGCGGGATGTACGGCATGAACTTCGACCACATGCCCGAACTGCACTGGCAGTACGGCTATCCGATCGTCATGTCCGTGATCGCGGCCGCCTGTCTCGCGTTGTACCGGGGCTTCAGGCGCAGCGGCTGGCTGTGAGCCGGGGGCCTCGCCCCGGCCCTGGCCTCAGCCCTTGGCGTACACGCTCTCGACCCAGCTCGCGAGCTGGTCGTCGGTGAGGTGCGTGGCGAGGTCGGCCTCGCTGATCATGCCGACCAGCCGCTTGTTCTCGATCACCGGCAGCCGGCGGATCTGATGGCCCTGCATCTCGCGCAGGACCTCCTCGACGTCGGCGTCCGCCTCGATCCACCGCGGGGTGCCCTTGGCCAGGTCGCCCGCGGTGATGTGGGCCGGGTCGTGGCCCATCGCCACACAGCCGACGACGATGTCGCGATCGGTCAGGATGCCGCAGAGCCGTTCGTTCTCGTCGCTGATGGGCAGCGCGCCCACGTCGAGCTCGCGCATCATCTGGGCGGCGCGGTCCAGGGTCTCGTGCTTGGGGATCCACTGAGCACCCCGGTGCATGATGTCTCCGGCGGTGGTCATCACTACCTCCCGTGGCCGGGCAGAGTCCGGAGCGGCGCGGAAAGCGCCGCTGGTCCCGGCGCCCTTCATTCTCGCGGCGCACCCCACACCACGCATCCGGAGCAGCCCCGCAGACGCCGACCGCCCAGAGACGTCCACCGAAGACGTCAGCCGCTCCACGCCGGATGCCGCGGGTCGTCCGCGCGCACCACCACATCGGCCACGGCGCCGGGATCCACCTCGTCCTCGTACCGTTCGAAGGCCGGCAGCGTCCACCGCTCGCCCTCCGGCGTGCGCCGACGCAGGGCGCCCGGCGAGAGCCGCACGTGCACGGTCAGGTCGAACGGGAACCAGTGCCCGAGGAGCATCGGGCCGTGCAGCAGCAGTACTCCGCCCGGCGGGAGCGTGACGTAAGGACTGCGGGTCGCGCGGTCGGCCACCGGGTCCCACAGGTCGGGCAGGACCCGGCCGGTGCCGCCGGGGTCGAGCGGTCCGAGGACCTCGCGCCACAGCGCCCCCGTGTCGAACCACCCGCTGTAGTACGCCTCGACGTCCCGGTGCCCGTATTCGAACCGCAGCGAGGCGGGCCGCAGGAACCCCTCCGTACCGACCACGAGCGCGTCGCGCCCCCGCGGGCGCAGCGCGTCGCCGACCCGGCGCGCCAGCTCCCCGGTGGCGGCGGCCGGCGCCCCGTCGACGGCCACCCGCGGCCAGGCGCCCCCGTCGGCCGGCTTCAGGTCGAGCAGGCGGTCGGCGAGGGTGTCGGCCAGCCGTTCCCAGGTGATCGGTTCGAGTCGCACGCGCCCATGATGCCGGGTGGCGGCCGGGTCCGAGACGGCGGCGTATGGGGGCGCGAGCGTCGCGTATGGCTCTGCCGGGCCCGTGCCAATTGACTTGTGGTGACACGGAACCGCCCTGCATGATCGCACGCGGTCCGCCATCCGCCGTAACCACCCAAGCCCACCCGGGAGTTGCCATGATCGACGGTCCGTACTTCGTGCTCACCCTCGCCGGGGCGCTCGCCTGCGGCCTCGCCGCCGGTGTGTTCGCCGCGTTCTCGACGTTCGTGATGAAGGGACTCGCGGCGCTGCCCCCGGCCCAGGGAATCGCCGCGATGAACCGGATCAACGTCGCCGCGGTGACGCCGGCGTTCATGGCCGTCTTCATGGGGGCGACGGCGCTCTGCGCGGTGCTCGCCGTGGTGACGTTCGTGCTCTGGCCGGATGACGGCACCGTCGAGCTGCTGCTCGGCTCCGCGCTGTACCTGTTCGGCTCGTTCGGGGTGACCCTCGTGGCCAACATCCCGCGCAACGACGCCCTCGCCGAGGTCGACCCGGAGAGCGCGGAGGGCGCCGCGTACTGGCGTACGTACGTCAGGGAGTGGACCGCCTGGAACCACGTCCGCGGCGTCGCCTCGCTCGCCGCGACGGCCTCCTTCATCATCGGCCTGACCTGACCTGCCACCGAGGCAGCCACAGCCCGGCCCCCGCCCCCGGCGCCCCCGCGTGCCGCCCGCCCCGACCCGACGTATGGTGACAAAAACCCTGCGCACGGTCGCAAGGGAGACGGCCATGGCCGACCCCAAGGGCTTCCTCACCACCCCGCGCCAGGAGTGGCCGCGCCGCCCCGTCGAGGAGCGGGTGAAGGACTGGGACGAGGTGTACGTCCCCGGCGCGCTGCTGCCCCTCGTCGAGCGGCAGGCGGACCGCTGCATGGACTGCGGCGTCCCCTTCTGCCACGCGGCGTGCCCGCTCGGCAATCTGATCCCGGAGTGGAACGAGCTGGTCTCGCGCGCCGACTGGCACGCGGCCGCGGAGCGGCTGCACGCCACGAACAACTTCCCCGAGTTCACCGGGCGGCTGTGTCCCGCGCCGTGCGAGGCGGGGTGCGTCCTCGCCATCGACCGGCCCGCGGTGACGATCAAAAACGTCGAGGCGGCCGTCGCCGACCGCATCTGGACCGACGGCCTCGCCCCGCCGCGACCGCCCGAGCGCCTCTCCGGCAAGACCGTCGCCGTCGTCGGCTCGGGGCCCGCGGGCCTCGCCGCCGCACAGCAGTTGACCCGCGCCGGGCATACCGTCACGGTGTACGAGCGCGACGACCGGCCCGGCGGCCTGCTGCGGTACGGGATTCCCGCGTTCAAGCTGGAGAAGCACCATCTGGAGCGCAGGCTCGGCCAGTTGACCGGCGAAGGCGTGCGGTTCCGGACGTCGACGGAGGTCGGCAGGGACGTGGACGCCGCGGAGCTGCTGGGCCGCCACGACGCCGTGGTGCTGGCCGTCGGAGCGACCGCGTGGCGCGAACTCGACGTGCCGGGCAGGCAGTTGCGCGGCATCGAACAGGCGATGACCTATCTGCCCCTCGCCAACCGGGCCTGCCAGAAAGAGCCGTCCCTCTCACCACTGAGCGCGGCCGGCAGACACGTGGTCATCGTGGGAGGCGGCGACACCGGCGCCGACTGTCTGGGGACGGCGGTGCGCGAGGGCGCGGCCTCCGTCACGCAATTGGACATCTACGCGCGCCCCGGCGCGACCCGCGACGAGGCGACCGAGCCCTGGCCCACGTATCCGCGGATCCACCGGGTCTCCCCGGCGCACGAGGAGGCCGGGCGGCTGCGGACCGCGTCCGCTGCGGAGGCCGACGCCGACGCCCGGCTGTTCGCGGCCGCCACCCTCCGGTTCACCGGTGACGCGGCGGGGCACGTGCGGGCCGTGCACGTGACGGAGGTCGACGCGGACCGGCGGCCCCTGCCGGGCACGGAGCGGACGCTCCCGGCCGATCTGGTCCTGCTCGCGCTCGGCTTCTCCGGACCCGAGCACACCCCGGACGGGCTCCTCGACCAGCTGGGCGTGGAGTTCGACGGCCGGGGCGCGCTCGCCCGCGACGAGCACTTCGCGACGAACGTTCCCGGCGTCTTCGCGGCCGGCGACGCCGCCCGCGGCCAGTCGCTCGTGGTCTGGGCGATCGCGGAGGGGCGTGCCGCCGCCGCGGCGGTGGACCGCCGGCTGATGGGCACCACGCGGCTCCCCGCCCCGATCACGCCGTACGACCGCCCGATGACGGCGTGACCCGCCGGCCCGCCGGAAAGCCGCACGGCCACCCTGCGTCCGTGCCCTCCGCGCCGGTGTCAGAGCTTGCGCGCCACGCCCCCGTACGCCGGGGTGGGGCCCTCCTCCGACTCCGGGATCCACTCGCCCAGTTCGGGCTTCCACCGGTCGAGGATCTCCACGCCGGGGACCACCAGCTCGTACCCCTCGAAGAACCGTTCCACCTCGGTGCGCGAGCGCAGCGCAAGCGTCACGCCGCGCGCCTTGTACAGCTCCGTGGCCTGTCGCGCCGTCGCCGGGGTGAAGTCGCCCGTGCCGTGCGACAGCAGCAGGTGACTGCCGGAGGGCAGGGCCCGCATCAGCCGGTCCACCAGGCCGTAGGCGCCGTCCTCGTCCGCGACGAAGTGCAGCAGCGCCACGAGGCAGAGGGCGATGGGCCGGTCCATGTCCAGGACCCGCGCGGCCTCTTCGAGGATCTTCTCCGGCTCGCGGAAGTCCGCCTGCACGTACTCGGTGACGCCCTGGGGTGTCGACCGGAGGAGCGCCTCGGCGTGGGCGAGGACGATGGGGTCGTTGTCGCAGTAGACGACGCGGGTGTCCGGCGCGATGCCCTGCGCGATCTGATGAAGGTTCGGCTCGGTCGGTATGCCGCTGCCGATGTCCAGGAACTGCCGAACGTCCTGCGAGGCGAGCCAGCGCGTGGCGCGCTGCATGAACGCGCGGTTGGCCCGCGCCGTGGTCAGGACCCGCCCGTCCATGGCGACGAGCTGCCGGCCCATCTCCTCGTCCACCGGGTAGTTGTCCTTGCCGCCGAGGAACCAGTCGTACATCCGGGCGGGGTGCGGCTTGCTGGTGTCGATGTACGACGAGTCGGTCATGCGGACTCCGGGCGTCGGCGGCGGACGGGGGGACGGGGTGCGGGCAGTCCTGGGGCGGTCACGAGAGCAGGAAATCCGCCTCGCCGGCCTTGGCCCCCTGGATGAACGCGGTGATCTCTCCACGCGTGTAGATCAGCGCCGGGCCGTCGGGGTCGGTCGACTGGCGCACCGCGACGCGGCCGTCGGCCAGCTTCATGGCCTCCAGGCAGTTGCCGCCGTTCCCGCCGCTCCACGGCTTGAGCCAGCCCTCGGTCCCCAGGTCGCGGGCGGGCATGCCGTTGTATATCCGGGACTCCGTGCGGGCCTCGCTGCGCGAGTCGTCGCGGCCCCCGGGCGAACGCGGACCGGCAGGGCGCGTTCCGGCTCGATGTCGGTCCATGTCTGTCACAGCTCCTTGCGGAAATCCCGCAGGATCTCCTTCGTGCGTTGTGCGGTGGCGGCCTGCGCCGCCATGCGGTCCATGACCTCCAGATGGGTGGCCACCTCTTTGCGCGCGTCCAGGTAGACGGCGCCGGTCAGGTACTCGCTGTAGACCATGTCGGGCAGCTCCGGCATGGCGAAGCGGAAGAGCACGAACGGCCCGTACGTCCCGGGGTGCGGGCCCGCCGCGAACGTCGCGATCTGCAGGGTGACATGGGGCAGTTCGGCGGCTTCGAGCAGCCGGTCGACCTGCGCCCGCATCACCTCGGCGTCGCCCACGGGTCTGCGCAGCGCTGTCTCGTCCATCACCACCCAGAGCCGGGGCGCATCCTCGCGGGTGAGCAGCGACTGGCGTTCCATGCGCAGCGCCACGTATCGCTCGATGTCGGCGGGACGGGTCTGGCCGATGGCGCCGGAGCGCATCACCCCGCGGGCGTACTCCTCGGTCTGCAGGAGCCCCGGCACGAAGTGCGGTTCGTAGGACCTGATGAGGCTTGCGGCGCCCTCCAGGCTGACGTACATGCTGAACCAGCCGGGCAGGATGTCGTGGAACCGCTGCCACCAGCCGGGCCTGTTGGCCTCCTCGGCGAGGGTGACGAAGGCCTCCGCCTCGTCGTCCGTGACGCCGTAGGACTTCAGCAGCAGCTGGAGGTACGGGATCTTCAGCGCGACCTCGGCCGTCTCCATGCGGCGGACGGTGGCGGGGGCGACGCGCAGGATCTTCGCGGCCTCCTCGCGTTTCAGGCCCGCGCTCTCGCGCAGATCCTGCAGGCGCCGACCGAGAACGACCTGGCCGACGGTCGGCGCGGACCGCGGTTCGCTCACGTCTGCTACCTCCACCTGACGGGTGTGTTGCCTCAACTCACACCGCACCGCGAGCTGTAGCGAGCAGTGTGCCATGCACCGTCACGGAGTAACACGCCACTGTGCACTTTTCAGAGTGGCCCTTGCCAAGGTGTTCTGGGCGGGGCGATAGTGGAGAGCGTGACTCCGCCCGCGCCGTTACGAACCGAAGCCACCGAAGGCCGTCCTGGCGATCTCGCCGAGGCGTTGCCCGAGGGCGCCGAGGTCTGCGTCAGTTTCGCCCTCGCACCACGTCCGGGTTCCGTCGCACAGGCCAGACGCCTGATGCGCACGCAGCTCGACGGGTGGGCGGTGCGCGACGACGACGCCTGCGACGCGGCGGCACTCGTTCTCTCCGAACTGGTCACCAACGCCGTGGTGCACACCGCGAGCAGGCGGATCATCTGCGAGATCTGCGCGGATCCGGAGAAGCTGCGCATAGCCGTACGTGATGAAGGGTGCGGTTCAGGGGTGCCGCGCCCGGTCCACAGGGGGGCCGACGAGGAGCACGGGAGGGGACTGCTTCTCGTCGATGCGGTGAGCAGCGCGTGGGGCGTCCACGACGCGGGGCCCGAGATCGGGCTCACGGTGTGGGCGGAGTTGCCGCGGACGACGCCGGTACCGGCGCCGGCGTGGGGATAGACACGGATCGATCGAACGTGGCAGTGACGCGGACGGGGGGCATGTGAGCGCGGGTACGGTGCGGCCGTTGGATCTGAACACCTTGGTCCGTCTGTCGCGGCAGCGGCAGCGCGCCGGGAGACCGTCGGCGGTGTCGCCGCCACCACGGCTGGACCTGCCCGAGGGGATGACCGAGCCGCTCGGCCGCGACGCCGTGGCGGTCCCCGCGAGGTTCGGCCCCCGGCTGATGTCCCGACTCCCGCGCGTGGGCTGCGTGTACGAGGACGGGGCGCGCTGGTGGTGGATCGTGCCCGCCGACTCCGACGTGGCCATGGAGTGGCCGGCGCCGGTCGCCTACTCGGCGGGAGCGGTGGTGCGGGACGCGCACCGCAGGCCGGTCCTCATCAACCGTCCCGCGGACGACGTCCCCTACACCCCGCCGATCCCGCTCTACTTGGCGCTGTGCCGGGTGACGGGCACGACGCCGGGGTGGTCCCGGGCGCTCAGCGCATGACGGCGTCCCCGTGGCCCCGCGTCCGCGTTCCGTCGCGGGCGGCGGGCCGCGCGCCTCACGCGGCGGCCAGCTCCTGTGCCTGCTCGCCGTCGCGCACGATGACCAGGAAGGCGTCGGAGGCGAGGTCCATCACGACCTGTGCGTCCTGCCCCTCCTGACGGCGGGCCCGCGCGAACTCCTCCGCGGGCCACGACCCGCGCGGTCCGCCCGCGGGGAAACGCTCCAGCACTGTTCGTCCGTTCACGTCCACGTCCACGTCCATCATCTCTGTCCCCCGTGTCGTTCCGTTGGTTCTGTTCCCGGTGCGGTCCGAAGACCTGTACCGAGGAGAACGCCGGGGAGAGCGGCAAGGACGCGCGGTGTGACCGAACTGAGACGGAGTCGGGGTATTTCCCAGGGATTTCCCGGGGGCCGGAGGGTGACGTAGCTCGCCGGGGTCAGTCCTCGTACTCGTCGTGGTAGCGCACCCGCGCGCTGCCGGCGGGCGCCCCGAGCAGTGAGGACCGCCCCGCCGGCTCCTCCCACTCCTCCTGCCGGCCGAGCGCGGTGAGGTCGAGGAGGCTGGTGGTGGAGCCGAGGCCGTCCAGGCCGCGGGCGAACGTCGCGTACGTGTGGAAGACGCGGTCGCCGTGGCGGAGGAAGCAGTTGATGGCGGGCCGGTCGCGGGGCTCCTCGGTGAAGGAGGCGTGGAAGTCGTAGTTGAAGTCGCCGCCGTTCGTCGAGTACCAGGGCACCGTCCACCCCATGCGGGCCTTGAAGGACAGCAGCCGGGTGAACGGGGCGCGTGAGACGGCGACGAAGTTCGTGGAGCGGGCCCGCAGGTGCGAGAGGTGGCCGATCTGGTCGAGGAACCCGGAGCAGCTGCGGCAGCCCGCGTCCCACTCCGGGGCGAACATGAAGTGGTAGACGATGAGTTGGTCCCTGCCGTCGAAGAGGTCGAGCAGGGTCGCCTTGCCGTCGGATCCGTCGAAGTAGTACTCCTTGTCGACCTCGACCATCGGCAGCCTGCGCCGCTCGGCGTTGAGCGCGTCACGGGCGCGGGTGGCGGCCTTCTCCTTGACCAGCAGCTCCTCACGCGCGGCGAGCCACTCCTCGCGCGTGACGATGTCCGGAAGTCCCATGGCGTGTCTCCTCCACCCTTCGGGCACGTACGTCTGCGAAGGGTGGACCTGCCGGGTCCGCGGAACTCATCGCTCCCGGGCCAAGAAGTTTCAGAGGATCACCGGGAGTTCGAGGAGTCCCCTGGCCCGGATGGTGGGACGCCACCGGAGTTCGTCCCTCGGCACGCCGAGCGCGAGGCGCGGGAAGCGCTCGATGAGGGCGCCGAGCGCGATCTCGACCTCCAGGCGGGCCAGGGGCGCGCCGAGGCAGTGGTGGATGCCGTGGCCGAGGGCGAGATGGCCGGTGGCGTCGCGGCCGATGTCGAGGCGGTCGGGGTCGGGGAAGCGGTGGGGGTCCCGGTTGGCGGAGTTCAGGGCGAGCAGCACGGTCTCGCCGGCGGGCACGGTGACGCCCGCGATCGTGACGTCCTCCAGGGGGAAGCGGCGGATGGAGAGCGGTGCGGGACCGTCGTAGCGCTGGAACTCCTCGACGGCGGCGGGCAGTTGCACCGGGTCGGCCCTCAGCGCGGCGAGCTGCTCCGGGTGGTCGAGGAGGGCGAGCACGGCGTTGCCGATGAGTTGGACGGTGTTCTCGTATCCGGCGAAGAGGATGAGGAAGGCGAGCGACATCAGCTCGTCCTCGCTCAGCCGGTCCGCCGCCTCGTCGCGCACCGCGACCAGGTCGGAGAGGAGGTCGTCGGCGGGGTGCCGCCGCTTCTCCGCGAGGAGCGCGGTGAAGAAGCCGAGCAGGGCGCCCACGGCCTCCTTGGCCTTCTCGGGGCGGGCCGGATCGGGGGCCACCAGGGCGTCGGTCCATCCCCGCAGGTCGAGCCGGCCCGCGCCGTCCGGCACGCCGAGCAGGTCGCAGATGACGGTGATCGGCAACGGCACGGCGTACGCGGTGATCAGGTCGGCCCGGCCGTGCGGTTCCATGGCGTCGAGGAGGGCGTCCGCGGCGGCGCGGACGGGAGCGCGCAGACCCTCCACGCGGCGCCGGGTGAAGGCCTTGCCGACCAGGCGCCGGATGCGGGTGTGGTCCGGCGGGTCCATGTTGAGGAGGTTCGCGTCGAGGGCGGGCGGCAGCGCGAATCCGCGGTAACTCCCGGGCAGCGCATGGCGTTTGTCGAGCGAGAGCAGGGGGTTGGCGAGGGCTTCGCGCACGTCGTCGTAGCGGGTGACGAGCCACGCCGGGTTCCCGTCGGTGCCCGTGACGCGGTGCACGGGCGCGGTGTCGCGCAGGCGCGCGTACACGGTGTACGGGTCGTCGAGCAGGCCCTCGGCGGGGTCCTTGTGGTCCGGGGCCGGGTCCATGGGGGTGCTGGTCGCCATGGACCCAACCCTAGGCAGCCCGCCCGGCCCGCCGGACCGCCGCCCCCGCCCTCACCGTCGTCACCCGCCGTCACCCGTCGTACTGCTGGATCCGCTTCCCGTGGCCGCGGTCGACGAGCCCGGGCAGGAGCCCGGTCAACTCCGCCACGACGCCCGGCACATCGACCGTCAGCAGCTCGCGGTCGCGCATCAGGATCCGGCCCGCCACGATCGTGGTGCGCACGTCGGCGGAGCGCGCGCTGTGCACGAGCGTGGCGGCGAGGTCGTGCACGGGCTGGGTGTGCGGCCCGGTGATGTCGACGAGGACGATGTCGGCACGCCGGCCCGCGGCGAGGCTGCCGATCTCCTCCCCGAGCCCGACGGCCCGCGCGCTCTGCAGGGTGGCGTGGTCCAGGGCCTGGCGTGCGGTGAGCCAGGTGGGGTCGCGCTCCACGTACTTCTGGACGAGCGCGGTGAGCGTCATGGACTCCCACACGTCGAGCGTGTTGTTGGACGCGGCGCCGTCGGTGGCCAGGCCGACCGGGACGCCCGCCTCGCGCAGCGCCCGCACGGGCGTGGTGTCCCAGCCGAACTTCAGATAGCCGCGGGGCGCGGAGGCGACGGCGGCGCGGCCGGCCGCCCGGCGCAGGACGGGCAGGTCGCGGGCGATGTCCAGGCCGGTGGTGTGGGCGAGGAGCACGTCGACGTCGAAGAGTCCGGCGCGCTCCAGGATCTCGATGGGCGTACGGCCGTGCCGGGCCAGGCTGTTGTCGGTCTGCTCGCGGTTCTCGGCGGCGTGGAGGTGGACGGGCAGGCCGTGCTCGCGTGCCAGTGCGGCGGTGGCCGCGAGGTCGGCCTCGTCGACGGTGTACGGGGCGTGCGGGGCGAGGCAGGTGGTGATGCGGCCGTCGGCTGCGCCCCGCAGGCGCAGCGCGAAGTCGAGGGAGGCGGCGCGCCCTTCGGGGCCCTGGGAGCTGAAGTAGGCCTGGCCGAGGAGGGCGCGCAGGCCGCTCTCGCGGGTGGCGGCGGCCACCTCGTCCATGGCGAAGTAGTGGTCGGCGAAGGTGGTGACGCCGCCGCGGATCATTTCGGCGCAGGCGAGCCGCGCGCCGAGCCCCACGACGCGCCCGGTCAGGTTCGACTCGACGGGCCAGATCCAGTCGTTGAACCACGCGTGCGCCGGCAGGTCCTCGGCGAGTCCGCGCAGGGCCACCATCGGGGTGTGCGTGTGGCAGTTGATGAGCCCGGGCAGGGCGACGGTGCCGCGGCCGTCGACGTGCTCGGCGACGGATGGGGTGTTCGTGTCGGGGGCTTTCGAGGTGGGGGCGGGGGCGGGGGCTTTCGAGGCGGGCTCGCCCGGCGTGGCCTCGCCCGGCGTGGCGTCGCCCGCCGTGACCGAGGCGATGACGCCGTCCCGTACGACGATCGTGGCGTCGTCGACGAAGACGATCGCCCCTCGCGCGTCGTGGGTGAGTGCGGTGCAGCCGGTGACGACCAGGTCGGCGGGGCCGTGCGTGATGAGTCCGGCAGGTCCGGGCGCGGAGGGCGGCGTCATCTCTTCAAGGTAGTGCGAGTGCGCATCCGGCGGGCCTGTCGCGGCCCCGGTTTCGCGGGCACCCTGACCTCACCCCGCCGATCGCGCCGACCTCATCCGCGACCGCCCGGGGGACGGACTCGTGGGACGGACGAGGGAGTCGCCATGATCATCGGCACGTGGAACCTGGAGAACCTCTACCGGCCCGGCGGGACGTACGGCCCGAGGGACAAGGCGGCGTACGAGGCGAAGCTGGCCTCGCTCGCCACGACGGTCAACGCGCTGCGGCCCAGCGTCCTCGGCGTGCAGGAGGTCGGTGACCCGGCCGCCCTGGCGGATCTGGCGGCGCTGCTCGACGGCACCTGGCACGTCACGCTCTCCCGGTACGCGGACGACCGGGGCATCCGCGTCGGCTTCCTCACCTGTTTCCCCGTCTCCGTCGTCACCGACGAGGACGCCTTTCCGGAACCGGTGCGCCCGGTGCAGGTCGACGACTCCGGCCGCACGACGGACCGGGCCGGACGCGGGTTCCTCGCGGTGACGGTGTCGACGAGGGCCTTCCTCTTTGACGTCGTCGTCTGCCACCTCAAGTCGAAGCTCATCTCCTACCCGGGCGGCCGCTTCCAGCCGCACGACGAGGGCGAACGGGCCCGTTACGGCGCCTACGCCCTGAACCGCAGGGCGGCGGAGGCCACCGCGGTGCGGGCGCTCGCCGACCGGTTGCTGCGGGGAGACGGCCGCGAACACGGGGTCGCGGTGCTCGGTGACCTCAACGACGAGGTCGGGGCCGCCACGACACAGCTCCTGCTGGGCCCGCCGGGCTCCGAGATCGGCACACCCGGCCACGACCGCCCGGACAAGGGCGACGCGGCGCGGCTATGGGACGTGGCCCCGCTCATCCCGCCCGACGACCGCTTCTCCCGCATCCACGCCGGCCGCCGCGAACTCATCGACCACGTCCTGGTCAGCCGGAGCCTCCTCGACCAGGTCAGGTCGGCGGGCACGGGCGCGCCGGGCGCCGCGGCCGCCGCCCTGCCGTCGGTGGCGGACGGGGATCCGGCGGTACGGAGGGACGCGCCGGGGTCGGACCACGCGCCGGTGTGGGTGCGGATACAGCCCTGAGGGGGCGGTGGTTCGGGCGGGCGGCGACGCGGAGGTTCGGGAGGTGGCGACGCGGTGAAGAGGGCGGTGGGCGCCGGGCCGTTCAGCCGCGGGGCAGCACCGTGGAGAGGACGGCGGGCAACGGGTACCAGTCGGCGGAGACGATGCTGGCCTGCTTGCCCGCGAGCAGGGCGACCCGCTCCCTGGCCTGCGCCTCGGTCGGCCGCGTCCCGTCGATGGCGGGGGCGACGGCGTGCGCGTCGGTCATGACGAGGAGATAGCGCCGGTCGGCATACCACCGGGTGTCGATGGTGCCGCCCGCGTACGCGGAGGCGTCCCCGTCGAACAGCACGAACCATGGCCGGATCGACGCGTCCGCGTACCGCCCGCGCGGATCGCCCGCCTCCGCGCCGAGTACGGCGGGGAAGGCGGCGGCCTCGCCGAGGCGGCCCGCGGCGGCCAGGTCGCGCAGGTGGGTGGCGTACTCGCGGTCCGTCCAGAGGGTGTCGGCGGGGTTGCCCTGCTCGACGGTGCCGGGGATCAGTTCGACCACGAATTTCCCCGCGAGCGCTGCCCGCTCGGGCCACCCCTCGGCGCGTACGGCTTCGTCGAGGCTCGCGTGGCCCGCGGTGAGCCGGGCCGGGCGGTAGACGGCGTCGCCGAGCACGCCGGTGAGGAGCGCGTCGAGGTCGGCGGGACCGCGCCCGCGTCTGCCCTGGAACCCGTCCTTCAACTCGACCTTCACGAGGACAGGACGGTGCCCGGGGTGGGCGTCGTGCCAGCTGCGCATGTCCCTCAGGCACCCCGCGAGGCTCTGGTTGCGCGCCTTGGTGCGCAGCTCGGCCGGGCTCTGGGCGTTCTCGCAGTTGTTGTCGTTGCCGACGGGGTTGCTGTGGGAGACCCGCCATCCGCTGCCGAACACGTTGGTCCACACGTCGAGTTCGAGCATGGCGGCACCGGAGTCGAGGGCGTCGGCGAAGTACGGGTACTTCGCCTTCTCGTAGGCGTTGTGGACGCCGACGCCGGTCGTGGCGGAGTAGGCGGAGCCGGGGGTGGGGTCGGGGGCGGCTCCCGGCCCGAGGCCCGCGCCGACGCCGGCTCCGCCGAGCACGCTCCAGCCCAGCAGGGTTCCCACCAACAGGCCCCTCATGCCCTTGCGCCCCATCACACCCACCACCCGCGTCCGTGTCCGTGTCCGTGTCCCGTCAACTTCCGGGAAACGTAGAGGCATTGAGTGACGCGGGGGAAGACGGCGTCTTACGGCGGCGGTGACGCGCCCTAAGCTGCCTTCCGGCACCGGCACCGGCGCCGCCCCACCCCGACCCGAGGAGCCCGCACCGTGTTCGACTCCGCCCCGGACCAGCCGTACCCGTACCGCGACAGCCGCGCCCCGGAGGGCGAGCGGCCCGCGCCGCACGCGCTGCTCACGCCCGTGCTCGGTCTGCTGGGCAGCTGGCACGGCCGGGGCCGCGGCCAGTACCCGACGCTGCCCGCGGAGTTCACGTACGCGCAGGACGTCACCTTCAGCCACGACGGCCGCCCCTTCCTCCACTACGAGGCACGGGCCTGGCTGCTCGACGCCGACGGCGCGCCGCTGCGTCCCGCGGCCCGGGAGAGCGGCTGGTGGCGGCTGCAGCCGGACGGGCGGGTGGAGACGCTGGTCACCCAGCCCACCGGCATCGCGGAGATCGCGGTCGGCCACGCGGCCGACGGCACGGTCGACCTCGCCACCCACGAGGTGGCGCTCGCCCCCACCGCGAAGGATGTCACCGCCACCCGCCGCCGTTACGTCCTGACCGACGACGGCACGCTCACCTTCACCCACGACATGGCGGCGGTGGGCCGGCCCCTGACGCACCACCTCTCGGCCCGGCTGCGACGACGTACGGCGTAGGCCCGCCCCACCACCTTGTCGCTGCCTGGTCGCTGCCCGGTCTCCACCTGGGCGCAGGCCGTCGATCGACCCGTGGCACGATGGCGCGCTGTGAGCACCGAGGTACGAGAACCGTCCGGCACGGCGGAGAGGCGCGAGGCGGACGCGGCGGATGCGGCGGACGGGTGGCCCGACGTCCCGGGCGACACGGCCCTGACCATCCGCGTCCCCGAGGCGAACCCCTTGGTGCGCACCGGTTTCCCGGCCCATGTGACGGTGCTCTACCCGTTCCTCCACCTGTCCCGCTTCACCGCCGCGACCCACTCCGACCTCGTGGACCTCTTCGCGGCGCAGGCCCCCTTCACCCTCACCTTCAGCGAATTCCGCCGTTACCCGGGCGTCCTCTACCTGCCCCCGTCACCCGAGGCCCCGATACGCGCCCTCACCGATTCCCTGACGGCCCGCTGGCCCGAGGCGGTCCCCTATCGCGGCATCTTCACGCCACCTCTGGCCCCGCACCTCACGCTCGCGAACGACGAGGGCCCGGAGACGTACGAGGCCGCGTACGACGCCCTGGAATCCCGATGGGCGCCGCGGCTCCCTCTCGTGAGTCACGTGCAGTCCGTGCAGCTGATCGTGAAGGACGGAGCGGACGGCGGCTGGCGGGATCTCCTTTCCTATCGGCTGGGTTCCTCTCAACGCACTTATCCGGCCCCCTGAGCGGGAAGGCAGCCGCGGGCCGGTGCGTGTCCGCTACGGTGTGCCGCCGTTAGGGATCTGCGGCTCCCGTGACCGGCACGGGAGTTGACGCCCGTAGCCCTCCCGGAAAGGGAACGCCCCATGGCCCTCACCTTCCCCCGCCTCTCCGGTACCCGTCTCGCCGCGGCCGTCGCCGCCACCGCCGTACTGGCCGTCGGTGCGCCCGCCGCGTACGCCTCCCTGGAGGACGACGGTCCGGCGGCCGGCCACAGCACCGCGTCGACGGCCGCCCGCGGCAAGCCCTACGTCGAGACCCGCCTCTTCTTCGGCACGCAGCGGCCCGACGGCGGCCCCGCGGTGACCGACAAGCAGTTCATGGCCTTCATCGACAAGCAGGTCACACCGGACTTCCCCGACGGGCTGACCGTCCAGAACGGGCGCGGCCAGTGGCGCGACTCCCACGGCAAGATCGAGCGCGAGCGTTCGTACGAACTGATCCTCCTGTACCCGACGCCCGAGGCACGCAAGCGGGACACCCAGATCGAGGAGATCCGCAGCGACTACGAGAAGGCATTCGCTCAGGACTCGGTGGCACGACTGGACGAACGGACCCGAGTGGACTTCTGACGCGCCCCGGTCACCCGCCCCCGGGGGGATTCCCGGAGCCCGGCCCCGGCCCCCGGTCGCGCTGAGCCCGCCGGCCCCTGAGAAGATTCCGCGTGACCCATCACCTGCGATTCTTCTTCGAGGCCGGCGTCGACACTCCGTTGTGGCCCGAGGACATGGCCAGTCCGTACGGTTACCCCTGTGAGCTGGGGCGGCTGCCGATCAGTCCGGCGATGCGGGCCGAACTCGCCCGGCTGTCCCGGTGGTATCAGTCGTCGATCGACTGGAGCTACCCGCCCAATCCGTCGCCGTGGTCCGATGACGAACGTCAGCTCTTCGAACAGCAGGCGCGCGCGGCGTTGGCGGATCTGCGGCGCGAGTTGGGGGCGGGCTGGACGGTTCGCGACGAGAGCCTTCTCTGAGAGCCGGCGCGGAGCTCGTATCCGGTGCCCGTCACGCACCCATCACCCCCGTAAGGGCCCCGACCGGATCGACGTCGGCCTCGCCCTCGGGCCACCAGTCGTCCGCTCCCGGTTCGCTCTCGTACGGATACCAGCGGCCGTCTCTTCCGTAGCGGAGCTGGAGCGTGCCGTCGGCGTTCGTGAGGTGGTTGCGGTGGATGGTCATGCGCGGGAGGTCCGCCGCCGCCAGGGCCCCGCGGGCCCGGTCGAAGGGGCCCGCCGGTGGGTCCCACGGGGATTCCAGGACGGCCAGGCCCTCCTCGCCGCCCTGCCGCCAGGCCGCCGCCGCCCGGGCGAGGTCCGCCGGGGTACTCCCCACCGACCTGGCCAGTTCGGCGAATTGGCGGCTGAAGGTGCGGCGGCCCGTGAGTCCGGGGTGCGAGGCCGCGAGACGGATCGCGTCGTGCCGGGGCGACGTGGCCGTGAACGGGTCCGTGCCCGCGGTGAGGAAGGCGTGGGCGCGCGCCGCCGCGTCCGTAACCAGGAACTCCAGCGCCGTCGGGTCCGGCGCGCCGGGGAGGGACGGCAGCACCGGGGGCTCGCCCTGGTGGGGCGGCGGAGGGAGGGGGGCCGGAAGTGGCGAGCGGTACTCCGTGGCCAGGACTTCTCGCGCCGGAACACCCGGGAGGGCGGGGGCGGCCGAGGGGGTGGGGGCGCTGCCCGTCGGGACGGTGGCCGGGTCCGGAGGCGGGTCTTCCTGCGCGAGCGGGGTTACGTGCGTGAGTGGAGTTACGTGGGTGAGCGGGGCGCCCCACATGCGCGGGGCCTCGTCCTCGCTCGTGGGGGCGGCGGCGAGCGGGGGTGAGGTCTGCGGCGCGTGGGCCGCCGCGCGCTGTGCCGCCGCCGTTTCCGCCGCGGACTTCTGCGCGTTCCTCCGCGACAGTTCGTCCAGCAGGTCCTGTTCCTCGCCGCCGCGCAGCAGCAGGAGCACGAAGGGGTCGGCGTCGAGGAGCCGGGCCGTCTGGTAGGCCAGGGCGGCCGCGTGCTTGCAGGGGTGGCCGCGGTCCGGGCAGGTGCAGGAGGGGGTCAGTTCGCGGGCGCCGGGGAGGAGGGGCACGTCCGCCCGGGTCGCCGCGTCGGCCAGGGCGTGCGGCATCTCCTTGTCGAGCAGGGCCGCGATGCGCGCCGGGTCGGTGGCCACGGCGTCCAGGAAACGGTCCCAGTGCTCGGGCAGCATCGTCCGCAGGCGGATCTCCGCCCGGTACGGACGGGGGCGGCTGCCGTGGACGTACGCGACGATGCGGCCCGGCGCGACGGTGATGGTGTCGACGGCGCCCTCGCGCGCATACGTACGGCCGCGGGCCAGGCGCGCCTGGTCCAGGGCACTCTCCTCCAGCGCGGCGATCCAGGCGTTGCCCCACCAGGACGTGGCGAAGGGGGCCTTGGGGTCGGGGTGGGCCGGCAACGCGGGGAAGACGCGGCCGCTGCCCATCCGGCTCGTCTCGCTCATTCCACTGGCCCAGCCAAGCCCGCCACCCCGCCCGGCCCCCACCCGACCCGAACCCCCGGCCCGAGCCGAACCGCCCGCGCGAGTCATACCGTCTGAGCGAGCCGAACCCGCCGAGCCGGCCGATCCCCGCGCCCGAGCCGGTCCACCCGCGCCGCCCACGTGAGGCGTTCCACCCGCGCGAGCCACGCCGTCCGAGCGAGCCGACCCGCCCACCCCCATCACGCCGCCCTCCGCAGGGCCACCAGGTCGGACAGTTCCGCGTCGGAGAGTTCCGTGAGGGCCGACTCGCCGCCCTCGCCGAGCACCGCGTCCGCCAAGGCCTGCTTCGCCGCGAGGAGTTCGGCGATGCGGTCCTCCACCGTGCCCTCGGTGACGAGCCGGTGGACCTGCACCGGCTGTGTCTGTCCGATGCGGTACGCGCGGTCGGTGGCCTGCTCCTCGACCGCCGGGTTCCACCAGCGGTCGTAGTGGATGACGTGGCCCGCGCGGGTGAGGTTCAGGCCCGTGCCCGCCGCCTTGAGCGAGAGGAGGAAGACGGGGACCTCGCCAGACTGGAAGCGGTCCACCATCTCCTCGCGCCGCGCGACGGGCGTCCCGCCGTGCAGGAGCTGGGTCCGCACTCCCCTGGACGCCAGATGCGTCTCCAGGAGGCGGGCCATCTCCACGTACTGGGTGAAGATGAGGACCGCGCCCGCGCTGTCGGACTCCGTGAGGATCGTGTCGAGGAGTTCGTCGAGGAGCTCCAGCTTGCCCGAGCGGGGGCGGCCGGTCCGGGTCGTCAGGGTGCCGTCCTTCAGATACTGCGCCGGGTGGTTGCAGATCTGCTTCAGCGCCATCAGCAGCTTCATGACCAGGCCGCGGCGCGCGATGCCGTCCGATGCCTCGATGCGGGCCATCGTCTCGCGCACCACCGCCTCGTAGAGGGAGGTCTGCTCGCGGGTGAGGGTGACGGGGTGGTCCGTCTCCGTCTTCGGCGGCAGCTCCGGCGCGATGCCCGGGTCCGACTTCTTGCGGCGCAGGAGGAAGGGCCGGACCAGCCGGGCCAGGCGGTCGAGCGCCTCGTCGTTCTCGGCGGTCTCGCCGCCCTCCACCAGGCGGGCATGGCGGGCACGGAACGCCTTCAGGGGCCCGAGAAGCCCCGGCGTCGTCCAGTCGAGCAGCGCCCACAGCTCGGAGAGGTTGTTCTCGACGGGGGTGCCGGTGAGCGCCACGCGGGCCGGGGACGGGATGGTGCGCAGCGCCTTCGCCGTGGCCGCGTGCGGGTTCTTGACGTGCTGTGCCTCGTCCGCGACCACCAGCCCCCAGTCCTGCGCGGCCAGTTCGGCGGCGCTGGTGCGCATCGTCGCGTACGTGGTGAGGACGAAACCGCCGGTCAGACCTGCCAGGGTGCGGCCCGCGCCGTGGAAGCGGCGCACCGGCACGCCGGGCGCGAACCGCTCGATCTCGCGCTGCCAGTTGCCGAGCAGCGACGCGGGGCAGACCACGAGCGTCGGCGCCGGGTGCGCCCGGTGGAGGTGCAGGGCGATCAGCGTGATCGTCTTGCCGAGACCCATGTCGTCGGCGAGACAGCCGCCGAGGCCGAGCGAGGTCATGCGGTCGAGCCAGGCGAGGCCCCGCAGTTGGTAGTCGCGCAGGGTGGCGTGCAGTCCGGGCGGCTGGGCGATCGTCCCGAGGTCGTCCGTCACGCGCTCGCGCAGCCGGGCCAGGGCGCCGATCGGGACGGCGGGCACCCGCTCGCCGTCCACCTCCGCCGTGCCGGTGAGCGCGACCGACAGGGCGTCCACGGGGTCGAGCAGGCCGAGGTCCCGCTTGCGGGCCTTGCGGACCAGCTCGGGGTCGACGAGGACCCACTGGTCGCGGAGGCGGACGACCGGCCGGTGCGCCTCGGCCAGTACGTCGAGCTCGGCCTCGGTCAGCGGTTCGTCCTGGTCGCCGAAGGCCACCTGCCAGCGGAATTCGAGCAGTTCCCGCGCCTTGAAGAAGTCGAAGTTGTCGGCGGCGGTGCCGGGGGCCGGGCGGACGACCGCGGTGGCGGTGAGTCCGCGGGTGAGGTCCCGGGGCCAGTGGACGGCCACCCCGGCCGCGGCGAGCCGTCCGGCCGCCGCGCCGAGGAGGTCGTACAGCTCCTCCTCGCTGAGCGGGAGCACGTCGGGACGCGGCCGCTCCAGGAGCCGGCCGAGCGGCGGCCAGACGCGGGCGGCGCGGCGCAGCGCGAGCAGCGTGTCGACGCGGGCGCGCGGCCCGAAGTGGTCGGTGCCCGCCCACAGGCCCGGCACGTCCGTCACGAGCGCCGGGTCCGCGAGGCTGTGCACCTGGACGACGGCGGCGGCCGGGCTGGACACCGCCGTACGCGGGACCATCGCGCCGGAGCCGCCCGCCCCGCCCTGGCTCCCCGCCCCGTCCCGGTCTCCCGGTGTGCCGTCCCCGTCGTCGGACGCGACGCCGTCGGGGTCCTCGCCGCCATCGAACACCTCGTGCGCCCGCAGGTCGAGGCGGAGCGAGACCCGCACCCCGGCGTCCATCCCGGCGGCGACCTCCGCCGCCCACTCCCTGGCGCCCGGCAGCCGCTGCGGCTCGCGCGCGGCGAAGGGGGCACCGACCGCGTGCACGGCCGCCGGGGTGCGCGGCAATGCGTCGACGACCGCGTCCACGAAGGCTCTGACCAGGGCGAACGGCTGAGGCAGCCGCAAGGGTCCGGGCCCCGGCAGCGGCACGGCGTGCGCCTCGGCGGGCAGTGCCGCCGCGATGGCCCGCAGGTGGGCGACATCGGTCTCGTCCAGCGGTCCCGCCCGCCACGCGTCCAGGTCGCCCGCGGTCAGGCCGGGCAGCAGCCTGCCCCGCGCCGCCAGATGCAGCGCGTGCCGGGCGGCCGCGCTCCAGCAGGCCGCGGCCGGGTGCGGGCGCTCGGCGCGCAGCAGCAGCGGAACGGCGTCGGCGAGCGGCAGCGTCAGCGCGGGCACCGCACGGCCGCGCGCGCCCTTGCCGTGCTTGCGGGCGACGACGAGGTCGACGCGCAGGGGGGCCTCGAGAGTCTCGGGGCCCTCGTCACCTCGTACGACCGAGTCCTCGCGCACGTCGTCGGGGCCGGGCCGCCGGCTCTCCGGTCCTCCGAGGTCCGGCAGGTCCCCGCCGTCCGGCCGCCAGAAGGCGATCCGGCCCTCGCGGGGAAGCTCCGCCGGCAGGAAGACGGCGGCGCAGGAGCGCACGAGAACGGTGGCGTCGGCGTCGGTCCCCGCGCCGTACACCGCCCGCGCCCCCGCACCCGTACCCGTGCCCGCGTCCGTCCCCACCGTCTTCACCTCCACCGCCGTCTCGCTCAGCCCCTGCTCACGCCACCTGTCCCACGCCCGCCACCCTAGGCGAGACCACTGACAACGCCGGGCCGACGGCGACGGCCCCACCCCGAAGGCACCACGGGCACCACCCGCACCAGATGAACACTGGAAGGAAAGTTTCCTAACAATAATTCATCCCAAGTCATTGACGCGCACATGTCGCCTCGCCAGGATTCCCCCCGAGACGGAACGGCACCCCCACGCCAACCGAGGAGACAGACATGTCGCCCACCCCCCGCGCCATGAACTCCCGTACCACCAAAGCCCGTTGGGGCATCCCGATCGCCGCCGGCGCCTCGCTCGCGCTCGTCGGCGGCGTGCTGCTCTGGTCCCCCGCCGACAAGGCCGACGCCTCCCCGGCGGCCAAGCCCCTGGCGGGCTTCACCGCCGTCGCGGCCGGAGACATCGCCGAGCAGTGCACCGCGAGCAGCAGCAGCTGCAAGCACCCGAAGACGGCCGCCCTGGTCAAGGAGATCGACCCGTCCTTCGTGATGACCATGGGCGACAACCAGTACGACGACGCCCGCCTGAAGGACTTCCAGAAGTACTACGACAAGACGTGGGGCGCCTTCAAGAGCAAGACGCACCCGGTCCCGGGCAATCACGAGACGTACGACCCGGCGGGCGCGTTCAAGGGCTACAAGTCCTACTTCGGGTCGGTCGCCTACCCCGACGGCGAGAGCTACTACAGCTTCGACCAGGGCAACTGGCACTTCATCGCCCTCGACTCCAACAACTTCGACGACGACGAGCAGATCGACTGGCTCAAGGACGACCTCGCCGCCAACTCCAAGAAGTGCGTCGCCGCGTACTGGCACCACCCCCTCTTCTCCTCCGGTGAACACGGCAACGACCCCGTCAGCCGGCCGGTCTGGAAGCTCCTCTACGCCAACAAGGCCGAGCTGGTCATGAACGGCCACGACCATCACTACGAGCGCTTCGCCCCGCAGAACCCCGACGGCAAGGCCGACAGCAACGGCATCGTGGAACTCCTCGGCGGCATGGGCGGCGCCAACCCGTACCAGATCGAAGAGGTGCAGCCCAACAGCGAGAAGCGGCTCACCAAGACCTTCGGTGTCGTCAAGCTGAACTTCACCGACACCGGGTTCTCCTGGAACCTCGTCGCCACGGACGGTTCCACGAAGGACTCCAGCCCGTCCTACTCCTGCCGCTGAGACGACGAGCGCCATGTATCTGGCCACGACCGACGCGGTCGCCAAAGCCTCGGAGAAATCCGCGGCCCGGCGCGGCCGCGTCGCCGGTCCCGTCCTCGCCCTCGGCGCGGTCAGCCTGGTCACGGACATCTCGTCGGAGATGGTCACCGCCGTCCTGCCGCTCTACTTCGTCCTCCAACTCGGTCTCTCCCCACTCCAGTTCGGATTCCTCGACGGGCTCTACAACGGAGTCACCGCCCTGGTGCGCCTGGCGGGCGGATACGCCGCCGACCGCGGCGGACGGCACAAACTGGTGGCCGGCGGCGGCTACGCGCTCTCCGCGCTCTCCCGGCTCGGGCTGCTCCTCGCGGGCGGCGCCACCGCCGGGATCGGGGTGGCGCTCGCCGCCGACCGCGTCGGCAAGGGCGTGCGCACCGCGCCCCGCGACGCGCTCATCTCCCTGAGCAGCCCGCCCGACGCGCTGGGCCGCGCCTTCGGCGTGCACCGGGCGATGGACACGACGGGTGCGCTGCTCGGTCCGCTCGCCGCGTTCGCGCTGCTGTGGGCGACCGCGGACGCGTACGACGCCGTGTTCGTGGTCAGCTTCTGCTTCGGGCTCCTCGGGGTGCTGATGCTGGTCGCCTTCGTACCGGCGCACGGGAGCACCCCCGCCCCGCAGAAACCGCGCCCCGCCCCCTCGTCCCCCACCGCCTCGCCCTCCGTGCCCGCCACCACGGGCAAGGTGCTCGGCCTGCTCCGCATCCCCGCCTTCCGGCGCGTCCTCTGCGCGGCCGCGCTGCTCGGCGCGGCCACCATCGGCGACGCGTTCCTCTACCTCCTCCTCCAGCGGCGGCTCGACTTCGCCGTCTCCTGGTTCCCGCTCCTGCCGCTCGGCTCCGCCGCCGTCTACCTGCTGCTCGCGGTCCCGGTCGGCCGGCTCGCCGACCGCACGGGGCGGCGCGTGCCGTTCCTCGCGGGGCACGTGGCGCTGCTCGGCGGCTACCTCCTGCTGCTCTCACCCACCGGCGGCCGGCCCCTGCTCGTCGGCGTCCTGCTGCTGCTCGGCCTCTTCTACGCGGCGACCGACGGCGTCCTGATGGCCCTCGTCGCCCCGGTGGTCGCCCAGGAACGGCGGGCGAGCGGCATGGCCGTCCTGCAGACCGGCCAGGCGCTCGCCCGGCTCCTCGCCGCCGCCGGATTCGGGGCAGCCTGGACCCTCTGGGGCGTCGGGACGGCGCTGACCTGTGCGGTGGCCGCGCTGAGCGTCGCGCTCGGCGGGGCGGCCGTCCTGCTCCGACCCACCGAAAGGCGGTCATGAACCCCCTGCCAGCCGCCCACTCCCTCCGCTCCCGCATCATCACCGTGGCCGTGGCCGCCGCCGTCCTCGCGGGCGTCGCCGTCACGTACACCCTGCGTGCGGCCCACAGTGCCCAATCGGTCGACACCTCCTCACAGTTCGGGCTCGACCGGGGGCACCTCTACTTCCGCAGCACGGAGGCCGGCGCCGGCCGGGTCGCCCGCCTTCCCGCGCCCGGCAAGCCCTCCGGCGGAGCCGCCCGTACCACCGGCGGCCCGTCCTGCGACCGCTTCTACGCCGCCGGGGGCACCGCCCTGTGCCTGCAGCGCCGCTCCGGGATCCCGCCGAGGTCGTACGCCGTCGTCCTGGACGGGAGGCTCCGGGAGAAGCGGCGCGTCGCGCTCACCGGCATCCCCAACCGGGCCCGCGTCTCGGCGTCTGGCCGGATGCTGTCCTGGACGATGTTCGCCACCGGCGACTCCTACGCGGGCTCCTCGTTCTCCACCCGCACCTCGATCCTGGACACCCGTACCGGCTACCTGATCAAGAACATGGAGGAGATCCCCCTCACCCTCGACGGCCGCCGCTACCACTCCCCCGACGTCAACTACTGGGGCGTGACCTTCGCCGACGACGACAACCGCTTCTACGCGACGGTCTCGACCAAGGGCAGGACGTACCTCGTGCGCGGCGACATGAAGAAGTGGGCGGCGACCGCCCTGCGCACGAACGTCGAATGCCCCTCGCTCTCCCCGGACAACACCCGCCTCGCCTTCAAGAAGCGGGTGCGGAAGGGGACTTCGGACCCCTGGCGGCTGTACGTCCTCGATCTCCGGACGATGCGCGAGCACCCCCTCGCCGAGCGCCGCAGCGTGGACGACCAGGCGGCGTGGCTCGACGACGGCACGCTCGCGTACGCCCTGCCGGGCGAGGACGGCCGCAAGCAGGACATCTGGTCGGTCCCCGCCGACGGCTCGGGCAGGCCCGTTCTGCGGGTACGGGGCGGGAGTTCACCCGCGTCCGTGCACTGACCCGGGAGCCGGCGGGACGTGCGCCCCGCGGGCCAGGCCCAGGGCGTACTCGGGCCACCACTGGCCCGCCCGCGGGCCGCCCCGGCAGGTTCCGTCGGACTCGCCGGGGCGCTTGACCCACAGGTAGGCGTCGAGCGCGGGGTCCCCGGTCCGGGCGGTGGGCGGTGTGCCGAGGGCGCGGCCCGGCGGATTGCACCAGGATTCGGCGCCCTGGTAGGGGCCGTTCCCGTTGCGGCTGCTGTCGACGACGAAGTGCTTGCCGCCGCCGAGCGCCGCGGCGAGCCGGTGCCCGTAGTCGGAACTGGCCTCGTCCGTGTGGAAGTTGGAGACGTTGAGCGCGAAGCCGTCGGCCGCGGCGATGCCGGCCCGGTCGAGCGGGGCGACGAGCCGCCGCTCGTCGGGGATCCAGCCGGGGTTCCCCGCGTCCAGATACACCTTGGTGCGCGGCTGGCGGCCGAGGCGCTGGACGGCCTGGGTCAGCAGCGTGGACCGTTCGTCCGCCGAGACGCCCCGGCAGCCCGCCACCAGGTGGGCGACGGCGTCGGGTTCCACGATCACGTACGCGTCCCGGTCGCCGAGGGCCGTGGCGACCTCTTCGATCCACCGGCGGTAGTCGGCGGCGTCGCGGGCCCCGCCCGAGGAGTACGCGCCGCAGTCCCGGTGCGGGATGAAGTAGGCGACGAAGACCGGGGTGCGGCCCGCCTTCGCCGCCGCGTCGGTGTGCGCACGCACGGAGGCGGCGGCCCCGTCCCCGAACAGCCAGACGGCCTGCGGCTGCCCCGCGATGCGCTCGATGAGGCGGGCGTCGGCGGTCCGGCCCTCCCGCTGCCACTCGGCGGCCTGGCGGGCGGCGGCGCTGTCCGGGTCGACCCAGAAGGTGGGGACGGCCGGGTCCGCGGGTGCCACGTCGTCGGCCGCCGCCCCGCTCACCGGACCCAGCGCGCCCATGAGGAAGGCGGCGGCGAGAACGGCTCGCGTGAGCGGGAACGCGGTACGGGAGCGGGGGCGGACACCGCTACGGAATCGGGTACGGCGCCCGGAAGCCGGGTGGGGGCGCGGCCGGAGACGGCGGAGGGGCTGTGGAGACACCGGGCGGCTCCAGTTGTTCGTGGTGACGGCGCCGGTGGTGCCCGGCGCTTCCCCGGAGTGTGCGGTCACCGTGCCCCTGCGGGGGCCTCTCCCCGGGCGGCGCGCGGCAGTTCGCCCGTAAGATCACTCCGACGGCGGCCTCTTCCGGCGCACCGCGCCCCAAGTGCGCTCCCTCGAAGGGGGTTTGGCGCCCCCGCCACCGACGCTCCCGGCACGAGGGAACCTTGCGCGGTACACGAGGGAACTCCTGACGGTGCGCGAGGCGTTGGAGGTGCACGACGGCCTGGAGCCGTCACCCCCTGAACCGATCCGTGGCCGCCGTCAGCTCCTCCGCGATCCCGCGCGCGCCCGCGTTGTGCCCCGCGTCGTCGACGAGGATCAGCTCGCTCTCCGGCCACGCCCGGTGGAGCCGCCACGGGATGCCCAGGAGGTTGCCGAAGTCGAGGAGGCCCTGGACCAGCACCCCCGGGATTCCCCGGAGGGAATCCGCGTCCCGCAGGACGACCTCGTCGCCGCCCAGCCAGTGGTCGTTGGCGAAGTAGTGCGTGACGGTGCGGGCGAAGCCGGCCCGGAACGCCGCGTCCTCGTACCGCGGCACCGACCTCGGGGGCGCCGGTACGCACGCCGTCTCCCAGTCCGTCCAGGCCCGGGCGGCCCGCGCGCGGACCTGGGCGTCCGGTGACTCCAGGAGCCGGTTGTAGGCGGCGGCGAGACCGCCGCCCGGCTCCCCCGCGGGCAGCTTGTCCCGCTCCGCCTCCGGCACGCCGTCGCGGAAGGCCCGCCACGCCTCGGGGAAGATCCGGCCGAGCCCCCGGGTCAGCAGGTCCACCTCGGCGCGGCTGCCGGTGGCGATGCCCGTGAGGACCAGTTCCGAGACCCGGTCCGGGTGGGTCTGCGCGTACCGCAGGCCCAGCACGGAGCCGAACGAGACGCCCCACACCAGCCACCGCTCGATGCGCAGGTGGCGGCGGAGCAGCTCCAGGTCGGCCATCAGGTGCTTGATCGTGTTGACGCCCATGTCGGTCGCCGGGTCGCTCGCGGGCGGCGTGGACCGTCCCGCGCCGCGCTGGTCGAGCAGGACGATCCGGTACGCGTCCGGGTCGAAGTACCGGCGGAAGAAGGGGGTGCAGCCGGAGCCCGGGCCGCCGTGCAGCACGACGGCGGGCTTGCCGAGCGGATTGCCGCAGACCTCCCAGTACACGTGGTTGCCGTCGCCGACGTCGAGCATGCCGTGGTCGTGGGGTTCGATGTCCGGGTAGAGGCCCATCGCGGCACCCTAACCCCGCCGCCGCTCACTCCGCCTTCGCGTTTCGCATCCGGCCGTACGCGTAGACGCAGCCCGCAAGCGCCAGGTCGGAGAGGAGCATGAAGCCGATCGAGTACGAGTTCTTCGCGCTGTAGATCGCACCCATGACAAGGGGCGGGACGAAGCCGCCGAGACCGCCCACCGCGCCCACGATGCCGGTGACGGAGCCGACCTGCGGCTGCGGGGTGACCTGGGAGACGAGCGCGAAGACGCTGCCGCTCGCGGTGCCGAGGCCGGCCGCCATGGCGAGGAAGCAGATGGTGCCCGTCGGGTTCAGCGTCGGGTCGAAGGCCTGGATGACGGCGAAGAGCGCGACCACCGCGAGGGCGACCGTGGTGACGGTGGCGGGGTGGAGCCGGTCGGAGAGCCAGCCGCCGACGGGCCGGAAGATCACGGTGACGAGCGCGAAACCGGCCGCCTTGGTCCCCGCGTCCGTCGGCGAGAGGTCGTACCAGGTCTTCAGGTAGGTGGGCAGGTACACCCCGAAGGCGACGATCCCGCCGAAGCCGATCGCGTACAGGGCGGACAGCTCCCAGGTGACCCGAAGCCGGCCCGCCCGGCCGAGCCGGTCGGCGAGGGAGCTGGTGGGCACGGGCCGGTCGGGGCGGTCGGTGATGAGGAACAGCGCGAGCACCGCGAAGGCGGCGAGCGCGGTCGCCACGACGATGAACGGCAGGTTCGCGCCGTGCTTGGCGATGCGCGGGGTGAAGTAGCCGGAGAGCGCCACACCGCCCATGCCCATGCCGAAGACGCCGAGCGCGAACCCTCTGCGGGCGGGCGGGAACCAGGAGTTGACCAGCGGGATGCCGATGGCGAACGTCGTCCCGCCGAGGCCGAGCAGGAAGCCGACGCCGAGCATGGCGATGAAACTGTTCTTCGCCGGGATGATCAGCAGCACCGGCACGATCGTGAGCGCCGAGACCAGCGGGAACATCAGCCGGGCGCCGTAGCGGTCGGTGAGTGCGCCGACCGGGACCCGGCCCAGCGAGCCCACGATGACGGGCACCGCGACCAGCAGCGACTGCTCGAAGGAGCTGAGCCCCAGCCGGTCCTTGAAGTCGCTGCCGAGCGGCGCGACCAGGTCCCAGGCCCAGAAGGTCAGGGTGAAGCCGACCGTCGCCACGACCAGATTGCGGTAGGCGGCGGCGGAGGGCTTGGCTGCGAGAGTCTCGTCCACGTCCTCACGCTAGGAATCGCCGCCCGTCCCGGCTCACTCTGCTGGGCCATCCGGGTGCAGCCCCGCCTCCAGGGCCGCCGTGCGCAGGACGTCGCGCAGCATGCCGGGCGTGAGCCGGCCGGTGAACGTGTTGCGCTGGCTGACGTGGAAGCAGCCGAAGAGGTCGAGGCCCTCCCCGCGCGGGCCGCCCGGCAGGACCACGTGCGCTCCGTGGCCGAACGCCGGCCGGGGCCTCGGCACCTGCCAGCCCGCCGCCGTGAAGGCGGGCATCGCCGCCTGCCAGCCGAAGCCGCCGAGCACGATCACCGCCTTGAGCGTCGGGGCGAGCAGTTCGAGCTCGCTCACCAGCCAGGGGCGGCAGGTGTCGCGCTCCTCCGTGGTGGGCTTGTTGGCGGGCGGGGCGCAGTGCACGGGCGAGGTGATGCGGGTGCCGTAGAGGGTCAGGCCGTCGTCGGCGCTCTCGGCGGTCGGGCGGGACGCCAGGCCGACGTCGTACAGGGCCGGGTAGAGGAACTCCCCCGAGCGGTCGCCGGTGAACATCCGTCCCGTGCGGTTGGCGCCGTGGGCGGCGGGCGCGAGGCCGATGATCAGGAGCGAGGCGTCGTGGGGGCCGAAGCCGGGCACCGGGCGGCCCCAGTACTCCCAGTCGGCGAAGGCCGCGCGCTTGGTGCGCGCCACCTCCTCGCGCCAGTCGACGAGTCGGGGGCAGGCGCGGCAGCCGGTGATCCGCTCGTCCAGTTCGCTCAGGCCGTCCATCCCCCCACCGTACGTACGCCCGAACCGGAACCGGCCCCCCTCCCCCCCGGAATCCGGGATCCGACATCCGGCGTCCTACATCGTCCGGGATCCGACAATCCGGCATTCGGCAGCTCGCCGACCGCGCCCGTTCAGGTCACGGCCGCGCCCACCGCAACGAACCCGCAGATCAGCAGGGCAAGGATGGCGAGCAGCGGCCAGACGAACCGCAGGTACTTGTCGTAGCCGACCTTGGCGAGCGCCACCCCGCCGATGGTCACGGCGGTGGTCGGCACCCACAGGTTCATCCAGCCGCTGGCCGCCTGCCAGGCCGTGACGACCACCGCGCGCGGGACGCCCGCGAAGTCGGCGAGCGGGGCGAGGATCGGCATGGCGAGCGTGGCGTGGCCCGAGGTGGAGGGGATCAGGAAGGCGAGCGGCAGGTTCACGAGGAAGACGATGACCGCGAAGAGCCCGGACGACGTGCCCTTCACGACACCCTCGATGGAGTGCAGCACGGTGTCGGTGATCTTCGAGTTGTTCATGATCGTCGTGACGCCGCGGGCGAGCAGGATGACCAGGGCGGGCGAGACGAAGTCGGCCGCGCCCTGGACGATCGTCGAGCTGAGCCGCTGCTCCCCCATCCGCGCCACGAGCCCGACGAGGACGGCCGCGCAGAGGAAGAGCGCCGCGAGCTGCGGGAACGACCAGCCCAGTTCGAAACCGTACGGCTGCGCGTCCGCCCTGCCCGTGAGCGCGCTCGACCACGGCACCACCGAGAAGATCATGAACGCGAAGACCAGCGCCGTGGCGACGAGGACCGCCTTGTGCAGCCGGGTCAGCTCGGGCACGTCCGCGGCGCCCTCGGCGGCCCGCTCCCGGTCCCGGTCACCGGGCAGGAAGCCGGAGAGGGAGCGGCCGGGATCGGTGCGCACGCGCCGGGCGTACCGGATGACGTACGCGACCGTCACGCCGGTCAGGACGAACCACATGGCGAAGCGGAGCACGATGCCGTCGCCGAGGGAGATGTCCGCCGCGGAGGAGGCGACGCCCGTCGCGAACGGGTTCACCGTCGAGCAGAGCACGCCGACCCCGGCGCCGAGGATGATCACGCCGACCGCGGTCATCCGGTCGTACCCCAGGGCGAGCATCAGCGGCACGATCAGCCCGTAGAAACCCAGCGTCTCCTCGGCGAACCCCTCGACCGTGCCGAGGACGGAGAAGACCACCATGACCCCGGCGATGAGCAGCGCGCCGCGCTCGCGCAGCCGGTGCGCGAGGCGTCCGATGCCGCGGTCGAGCGCCCCGGTCGCGAAGACGACGGTGATGAAGGCGCCGATGGCGAGGACGAACAGGAAGACGCCCGCGGAGCCGTACAGCGAACCGACGTTGTCGGGCGCGACGAGCGCGGTCTTCTCGTCCTGGATGCCGTAGAGCCCGTTGACGGGCGCGAGGAAGAGGTCGTTGAGGCGGTCGACCAAGGACTGCCCGGAGTCGACGCGGTGGTAGGAGCCCTGCACGGGCGCGCCGGACGCGTTGCGGTCGTACTGTCCCGACGGGACGAGGAAGGCGAGCAGCCAGACGGCGACGGTGACGACGGCGAGGACGGTCAGGGCGCTCGGAAAGGTGAACCCGCGCTTCTCCGGGGGGCTTTCGTTCGGATCACCGCCCACGGGCGTCGTCTCCGTCGACGTCACGCGCCTTCACCGCCCGACCGCGCCGGGCCGGAGGCGGACTTGGAGTCCGGACTACCGGAGTCCGCAGGCCCGGAGTCAGCACGTGCGGAATCCCCACGTCCGGGGCGCGCCTTCTCGAAGCCGGCCGCGTACTCCCGTACGAAGGCGCACAGGGCGACGACGGTGTTGCGCAGTTCCGAGAAGAGGACGCGCTCGTTCGGGGCGTGCAGATTGCACATGCCGTCCTGCGCCCCGAAGAGCAGCACCTCGGCTTCCGGCGCCGCCGCCGCGAGCCCGTTGACCAGCGGAATGGAACCGCCGGTCGCCACGTACGAGGGGTCCTGCCCCCACCCTTCCCGCAGCGCGTCGAGCGCGGCACGGTAGGCGGGCCCGCCCGTGGCGGCCTCGTACCCGGGCCCGGTGTCGCCGGGGGTGACGGTGAGCGGGACGCCGAAGGGCCGGAGCGAACGCAGATGCTCGACGAGCCTGCCCTGCGCCTCGCGCGGGTCCTGCCGCGGATGGAAGCGGAGGTTCAGTTTGGCCCTGGCGTACGGCACCACGGCGGACGCGGCATGCGCCACGCTCGGCGCGTCCAGACCGATGACGGTGATCGCGGGCCCGCTCCACAGCCGCTCCCCCAGACTCCCGCTGCCGACGAGCGGCATCCCGTCGCGCACGCCCGCGAGCGAGCGGAACTCCTCCTCGGTGTACGAGACACCGGCCCACTCCTCGCGCCGCAACCCCTCCACGGCGACGTCACCGTGGACGTCGTGGAGGGTGGCCAGCGCCTTCAGGAGGACGAGCAGCGCGTCGGGCGCCGCCCCGCCGAACTCCCCGCTGTGGCGCGGCTCGTCGAGGGTGCGGACCTCGACCGTGACCTCGGCGGCACCGCGCAGGCCGGTGGTGAGAGTGGGGGTGCCGGGACGGAGGTTGCCGAGGTCGGCGATGACCATCGCGTCGCAGGCGAACCGTCCGGGGTCGGTGGGCGGGTAGCCGTCGAAGGCGCTGCCGTACTCCTCCTGGCCCTCGATGACGATCTTGACGCCGACCGGCGGGCGTCCCTGGAAGGCCCGCACCATTCCGAGGTGCGCGATGACGTTGGACTTGTCGTCCGCGATGCCCCGGGCACGCAGGCCGCCCTCGACGGGGGTCGGCTCGAAGGGCGGCGACTCCCAGAGCGACTCGTCGCCGGGCGGCTGCACGTCGTAGTGGCCGTAGAACAGGACGGTCGGCGCATCCGGCGAGGGGGGCGGGATCTCTCCGTACACGGCCGGGGCGGTGTCCGGCAGGTCGATCCGCTCGACGCGCGGGACACCGGCGTCGCGCAGCAGCCCGGCCACCAGGTCGTGCGCCTCCTCCACGGGCCCCGCTGGGAACCCGGGGAAGGAGATCGAGGGAATCGCGGCGAGCCGTTCCAGATCGGCGCGGAGCCCGTCCATCAGACCGTCGACGGTGGCTTCGAAAGACGTATCGGACGTCTTGGACGTCATGGGCAGCACTCCTGGGAGTCGCGTGTCATGCCTCGTACTTTGCACTTTGTGAGGGATGTAGCTGAATGCTCGACATCAGACGCTATGTTCCGTTGATCTCGAATTATCGACGTCCGAGGTCAGCGGTTTCCGGACGGCTCGCCGGTGGGCGGGAACGCGGCACCGAAGCCGGACTAAGGTCGACACATGGCTTCGGAGACTTCAGAGGATGCCGGCGGGAGCACGGGGACGGCCGGTGGCGGGACGGCCAGTGGTGGGGTGGCCGGTGGCGGCGCAGGTAGCGGGGCCGGCGGCGGGGGCACGGTGCGCGTGGACAGCTGGATCTGGTCCGTACGCCTCACCAAGACCCGTTCGGCCGGCGCCGCCGCGTGCAAGGGCGGCCACGTCCGGGTCAACGGGGAGCGCGTCAAGCCCGCGTACGGCGTGCACGTGGGCGACGAGGTGCGTCTGCGTCAGCCCGGGGGCCGGGAGCGGGTCGTCGTGGTGAAGCGCCTCATCCGAAAGCGCGTCGGAGCGCCGGTCGCCGTCGAGTGTTACGTGGACAACTCGCCTCCCCCGCCGCCCCGCGAGGCCGTCGCCCCCGCGGGCATCCGCGACCGGGGCACGGGCCGCCCCACGAAGCGGGACCGCCGCGAGATGGACCGCCTCCGCGGCGCGGAGGGCTGAACCCCGACTTCCGCGCGGCGCAGCGGCGCCGAGGTTGTGTCCGTTGCGGAAAAGTCTCAGCAACACGCCCCGATTCGAGGCGTGTTGCTGAGACTTTTCTGCACCCAGGCACCGCACTCACCGGCGCAGGCGGGCGATCAGCTTCGTCGTCTCGCCACGCCGCGCCCACGCGATCCACGCGAGCGGCAGGATGAGGATGAGCGGCGTGGCCGCGTTCTCGCCGCCGAGTGCGGTGACGTTGACGATGAACGCGCCGGTCATCAGCCCGATGAACGCCGTCGCGGCGACCGAGGAGAGCAGCGGGAGCAGCAGCGCGATGCCGCCGAGCAGCTCCAGCGTCCCGATGGTGTACATCCCCGGCGCGCCCCACCCGAGCCTGTCGAAGACCTCGACGGCGGTCGGGTGCGCGACCAGCTTGGGCGCTCCGCTCGCGACGGCGAAGAACACGCCGATCAGCACCTGCATGCCGCGCAGGGAGAGCCGGGCGATCCGGGCATCAGAGCGGCGACGGCGCGCGGGGGCAGCGGCGGGGGCAGGGGTGGCGGCGGTGACGGGAGCGGCGGGCGTGGTGGTGGCGGACATCGTGGTCTCCTCGGTGGGTGGGGCCCGTCGGGCTCCCGGGCCGTTGTACTGTCACCGATATAGACCGGCCGTCCGCACGGAACTCATCGCTCTGAGCGGCGACTTCACAAACCGGGGCTTCACTCCACCGCGACCGCCCTCACCCACATACCGTCGTCCGTCAGGTATTTGTCGACCTTGAGGGAGGCCTCCGCCAGGGCGGCCTCGAACTGGTCGGGGGTGAGGGGGCGGGCGCGGAACGTCTGGGTCCAGGCGGCGTCCGGGAAGACGTACTCCGCGCGCACCTCGTTCACGCCGTCGCCGACCGGTGTCGCGGAGAGGATGCGGACGGTGTAGCCGCCCGGGTCGACGCGCTCTCTCGGGACATTGGTGTGGTAGTCCGCGCCCTCGCGCTGGATGAGCACGCAGCCGTCGTCCGTGAGGTGTCTGCGGCAGGCGCGCAGCATGCCGCGGCGCACCGCCGCGTCGCCGGTGTGCACGAGGAACGACGCGAGGGTCACCACGGTGAACTTCTCGTCGAGGTCGAGCTTCTCGATCGGGCTGAGGACCGTCCGCACCCCGCCGTCGAGCGCGGCGACCTTCTCCAGCATCTCGGGGGACTCGTCCACGGCGGTCACCCGGAAGCCCCGCTCCAGGAGCGGCCGCGTCACCCGCCCCGCGCCGCAGCCCAGTTCGAGGATGTGCGCCCCGGCGGGCACGGAGCCCTCGATGATGTCGGGCTCGTCCCCGACGGACAGGCGTGTGTACAGCTCGACCGCGCAGCCGTCCGGCGTGATCGCGCCGGGCCCCGTCCCCTCGTACCCCTCACGCATCTGCAGACTCATGCCCGGCCAACGAAGCGTGCCGGGCCCCCGTTCCCGGCGCGCGTCCGGGTGCCGGGTCTACAGCGGAAACCAGCCATGCCCGCCGTACCAGTGGCCGCCGGCCCTCAGGTGGTCGCCCACGGCCCTCTCGACCGTGGTGCGCCTGGGCAGTTCGGCCACGGGCAGGTCCCGGTCGCCGAAGACGAAGGCGACGGGATCGCCGTCCTCCGGCTGCCGGTCGTAGCCGTCCGCCAGGTGGAATCGTCGCTGGAAGCGGACGATGTTCGACTCCGCGGGCAGGTGGTCCCTCAGCTGCGGGTCGAGCAGCCAGGAGTGGCAGACGGCTGTCTCATACCGTTCCTCGGGAAAGTGCCGGGCGAAGAACGCGCGCGCCAGGGCCATCGACCGGTCGCAGGCCGCCGGTGTCAGAGGCCCCCGGAAATCGGTGATGTGGATGTTCAGGCAGGGGTCGCCCGGGCCCGCCGAGTGCCCGGCAGCGGCCGTCGCGCCGCCCATGCGCCTGCCCAGCACGGCACGCTGGAACTGGAGCCGCCCCAGCTGGTAGAGCTCACCCCGGAAGTGCAGGGCGTGCCAGCCCGGTACGACCAGACCCCGGCCGCCGCGCGCCCTGCGGTGCACCGCCAGGTGGCGGCCCAGGTCGGCGAGGGTACGGCGCGAGACGTCGTCGGGGATGCCGCGCTCGCGGTGGTACGCGCGCACGTGCTCCAGCGCCGCCACGTACACGTAGACGTGGAAGCAGCGCCCGAGCTCGCCCCACTCCTCGGGCAGCTCGGGCGCCCGGCCGCCCCCGCCGACGGCTCCCATGTCGCGCACGAGGACGGCCACGCAGCGGTCGAGCAGCCACCGGGCCTCCGGCTCGGCCCACAGCCGGTCGCGGAGGGCCACGAGGGCGTTGATGTCCTCGTGGGGCACGGCGAGGTCGAGGAGCACCTCGGGCAGTTCGTCGGCGTCCGGGAGCAGGACCCGGGCCGGCGGCTCCCCCACGTCCCGCAGTTCCGCGAGCCACGCGGTGAGCCGCTCGTCGGCGGCGAAGGCTTCCAGCACGTTTCCACCCTCTTTATCCTGAAAGGAGGAGATGACCTCTCATGACGCGTACAGGCAGTGAACCCCTGACGGCGCGCAGCCCGCTGCGCATGCGCTTCTGGTTCAGCGTATGGGGGCTGGTCTGGGCCGCCTTCGGCACCGCCGTCTTCTCGCTCACCGGGCGGACGGGGTGGGCGGCGGCGTGCGGGGTGCTGATGCTGGTGATCGCCGCCGATCTCGCGTGGGTCGTGCACCGCATCCACCAAGGGCCCCATTACCAGCCGGGCAAAGACATCCCGCCTTACGAGCCGCCGGACGGCGGCCGATAGGTCCGCGGTCGGGGGCCGGGGGACGCGCCCGACGAGGGGGACGCTAGTCCTCGGCCTCCGCCGGGCCGCCCCCGCCCGCCGGGCCGCCCTCTCCCGTCGGGCCGTTCTCGCCGTCGAAGCGGGCCGCCGCCAGGTACTCGGGCTGTGGGTCCAGGGCCGCCGCGAGGCGGAAGTGGCGGCGGGCCCGCTCGGGGCGGGCGGTGCGCTCGTAGGTGCGGGCGAGTGCGAAGTGCGCGAAGGCGTTGTCCGGCTCGCGCTCCAGGACGAGGCTGAACTCCAGCTCGGCGGCGCGCAGTTGGGCGGCGGCGAAGAAGGCGCGCGCCCGCAGCAGGCGGGCCGCGGTGTTCTCGGGGTGGGCGTCGATGACGGTGTCGAGCAGCTTCACCGCGCCACGCGGGTCCCGCGCGGCGAGCAGCTGCTCCGCCGCGCGGAAATCGATGACATGAGTCTCCGGGCTGATCTCGGGCACGCCGGACTCCTTCCCTCGCTCCCCTGCCTCAACGCCCGCCCCGCCCCCACCTATTCCGGCACCTGTTCCGGATCACCTGCCGGGCCCCCCGCCACGCGCCCTCGGCCCCTAAGTGCGCGCCCTACGCACGTGCCCGGCCCGTGAGATCCGTCCAGACCTCGGCGACCCGCTCGGCCAGCCCGTCCAGCGGGCCGTCGTTGTCGATCACGATGTCCGCGATCTCCAGGCGCTTCTCGCGGGTGGCCTGCGCGGCCATCCGCGCGCGGGCGTCCGCCTCGCTCATGCCGCGCAGCCGCACCAGGCGGTCCAGCTGGGTCTCGGGGCTCGCGTCGACGACGACCACCACGTCGTAGAGGGGCGCGAGGCCGTTCTCGGCGAGCAGGGGCACGTCGTGGACGACGACCGCGTCGGCGGGCGCGGACTGTTCGAGCTCGGCGGAGCGTGCGCCCACCAAGGGGTGCACGATCGAGTTCAGTACGGCCAGCTTCTCCGCGTCGGCGAAGACGACCGCGCCGAGCTTCGGCCGGTCCAGCGTGCCGTCGGGGGCCAGGATCTCCGGCCCGAAGGCCTCGACGACGGCCGCCAGGCCGGGAGTTCCCGGCTCCACCACCTCACGCGCGATCTTGTCGGCGTCGACGAGAACGGCACCGGACGCGACCAACAGCCGCGAGACTTCACTCTTGCCGGCGCCGATTCCGCCGGTCAGGCCCACCTTCAGCATGACCGGCAGCTTAGGGCCTGCCGTTACGCGTCGCCCTCCCGCTCCGCGAGGAAGCGTTCGAATTCACGGCCGATCTCGTCGGCGGACGGGATGTCCAGCGGCTCGGCGAGCATGTTGCCCCTGTCCTGGGCGCCCGCCGCCGCGTCGTACTGGTGCTCCAGGCCCTGGACGAGCGCGACGAGCTCCTCGTCGCCCTCCTGGATCTGCCGGTCGATCTCCGTCTGGGTGCGGTGGGCCTCGGTGCGCAGGCCGTGGGCGACGGTGGGCAGCACCAGGCCGGTCGCGGCGGTGATCGCCTCCAGGACCGTGAGGGCCGCGTCCGGGTACGCAGAGCGGGCGATGTAGTGGGGGACGTGCGCGGCGACTCCGAGGACGTCGTGGCCGGCCTCCACGAGGCGGTACTCCACCAGGGAGGCCGCGCTGCCCGGCACCTGTGCCTCGTCGAAGGGGCTGCGGTGTCCGGGGACCAGGTCGGTGCGGTTGCCGTGCGGGGTGAGGCCCACGGGGCGGGTGTGCGGGACGCCCATGGGGATGCCGTGGAAGTTGACGGAGAGCCGCACGCCGAGCCGCTCCACGATCTGCTGGACGGCCGCGGCGAAGCGCTCCCACTCGATGTCGGGCTCGGGGCCGGAGAGCAGCAGGAAGGGTGCGCCGGTGGCGTCCTGGACGAGGCGGACGTCGAGCGTCGGCACCTCGTAGTCGCTCCAGCGTTCGCGCCGGAAGGTGAGCAGCGGGCGGCGGGCGCGGTAGTCGACGAGCCGGTCGTGGTCGAATCTGGCCACCACCTGCCCGGGAAGGCTGTCCGTGAGCCGCTCGACGATCTGTTCGCCGGTTTCGCCCGCGTCGATGTATCCGTCGAAGTGGTAGAGCATGACCAGTCCGGCCGATTCCTGGGCGAGCGCCATGTCGACGACGGCGAGGCCCTTCGGCTCCCATGCGTACAAACCCTGCGGATCAAGCACTGTGACCGCTCCTCCTCGTGTTCGTAACGGAGAACGCACGACGCGACACGGGCATTCCCGGCCACCCGGACCCGGTGGGCCGCCATGCCCCTCCGTACCGGTGCCCGGCGTCGAGGTGACGGACGCCGGTGTTCTCATGCGTGAACTCCCTTAGGGCGGAGGCGAGTTCATGTGCCCCGGATACGCCTCACCACCTCCCATTCCTTCCCTTGACGCGCACATGCCCCGCCTCTACGTTCAAATGAACACCCATCGTTCATGTACGAGAACACAGAGACCGGGAAGGCCACCCCCCATGCGCACCCGACGAACCCTGCTGACCACCCTGGCCGCGGCGACGGCCCTCACCGGAGCCCTTGCCGCCGCCACGACCGCGACCGCCTCACCCACACCCACGGCCGCGCCCGCGCGGACCATCGAGGTCTCCACCGCCGCCGAGTTGAAGGCCGCACTCACCGGCGCCTCCCCCGGCGACACGATCCACCTCGCCGACGGCACGTACTCCGGCAACTTCAAGACCTCTCGGGCGGCGAGCGCCGACTCCCGCATCACACTGACCGGTTCTCCCAGGGCAGTGCTCAAGGCAGGTGGCGGATACGGGCTCCACCTCGACGGCGCCTCGTACTGGACGGTGAAGGGACTCACCGTCACCGGCGGCCAGAAGGGCATCATGATCGACTCGGCGAGGGGCGTCACCGTGGACACCGTCACCGTCCACGGCCTCGACATGGAGGGCGTCCACTTCCGCACGTCCAGCAGGGACGGCGTGATCAAAAATTCCCGGATCTACGACACCGGGAACGACGGCCGCGGCATGGGCGAGGGCGTCTACGTGGGCACCGCCAACACGCTCTCCGACAAGAGCGACAACGTGCGGATACTCGGCAACACCATCGGCCCGGACGTCGGCGGCGAGGCGGTCGACCTCAAGGAGGGCACCACGGGCGGCGAGGTCTCCGGCAACACCTTCGACGGCAGAGGCATGACCGGCAACCACTTCGACGACTCATGGGTCGACGTGAAGGGCAACAACTACGTCATCGAGGGCAACACCGGCAAGAACACCACGAACAACGGCTACGAGACCCACACCCAGCAGTCCGGCTGGGGCTGCGGCACGGTCTTCCGCGGCAACAGGTCGACGTTGACGGGCGCGACAGGTGACAAGCAGCTGGCCATCAACGTCACGAACCAGAGCGGCGGCTGCCGGACGACGGTGTACGCGAGCAACACGGTGACGGGCGGCAGAGGCCTGACGAACATCCCGGTCACACCCTGACACCCACGCACTGCGGGCCCGCACCCCCGAAGGGATGCGGGCCCGCAGTGTTCAGCTACAGCCGCCTGGAGGCGAGGCTCAGCTCTGGCCGCCGGCCAGCTTCTCGCGAAGCGCGGCGAGCGCCTCGTCCGAAGCCAGGGCGCCGGAGTTGTCGTCCGACTCCGAGGAGTACGAACCGCCGCCGCCACCGGTGGACGCGGCCGGAGCGGCGCCGGCCGGAGCCGCCGCACCCTCGGCCTCGGCCTGGGCGTCGGCCTCGCGGGACTTGATGACCTGGGCCTGGTGCTGCTCGAAGCGCGACTGCGCCTCGGCGTACTGGGTCTCCCAGGCCTCGCGCTGGGTCTCGTAGCCCTCGAGCCAGTCGTTGGTCTCGGGGTCGAAGCCCTCGGGGTAGATGTAGTTGCCCTGGTCGTCGTAGGACGCGGCCATGCCGTACAGGGTCGGGTCGAACTCGACGGCCGACGGGTCGGCGCCGAAGGACTCGTTGGCCTGCTTCAGCGACAGCGAGATCCGGCGACGCTCGAGGTCGATGTCGATGACCTTGACGAAGATCTCGTCGTTGACCTGGACGACCTGCTCCGGGATCTCCACGTGGCGCTCGGCCAGCTCGGAGATGTGGACCAGGCCCTCGATGCCCTCGTCGACGCGCACGAACGCACCGAACGGAACGAGCTTGGTGACCTTACCGGGAACGACCTGCCCGATCTGGTGCGTGCGGGCGAACTGCTGCCACGGGTCTTCCTGCGTCGCCTTGAGCGACAGGGACACGCGCTCGCGGTCCATGTCCACGTCGAGGACCTCGACGGTGACTTCCTGGCCGACCTCGACAACCTCGGAGGGGTGGTCGATGTGCTTCCAGGAAAGCTCGGAGACGTGCACGAGACCGTCGACGCCGCCGAGGTCCACGAACGCACCGAAGTTGACGATCGAGGAAACGACGCCGGAGCGGACCTGGCCCTTCTGCAGGGTCGTGAGGAAGGTCTGGCGGACCTCGCTCTGGGTCTGCTCGAGCCAGGCACGGCGGGACAGGACCACGTTGTTGCGGTTCTTGTCCAGCTCGATGATCTTGGCCTCGAGCTCCTTGCCCACGTAGGGCTGGAGGTCGCGGACGCGGCGCATCTCGACGAGGGAGGCCGGCAGGAAGCCACGGAGGCCGATGTCGAGGATGAGACCACCCTTGACGACCTCGATGACGGTACCGGTGACGATGCCGTCTTCTTCCTTGATCTTCTCGATCGTGCCCCAGGCACGCTCGTACTGAGCGCGCTTCTTGGACAGGATCAGACGGCCTTCCTTGTCCTCCTTCTGGAGAACCAGGGCCTCGATCTCGTCACCGACGGCGACGACCTCGTTCGGGTCGACGTCGTGCTTGATGGAGAGCTCGCGGCTCGGGATGACGCCTTCGGTCTTGTAACCGATGTCGAGCAGGACCTCGTCCCGGTCGACCTTCACGATGACGCCGTCGACGATGTCGCCGTCGTTGAAATACTTGATCGTCTCGTCGATCGCGGCGAGGAAGGCTTCCTCGTTACCGATGTCGTTGACCGCTACCTGCGGGGTGGTGGCGGTGGTCTCGGTGCTGCTCGTCATGTGGGTTAGGGCTCCGGTACGGACATTGAAGTCGTAGGTACTGCAACGCCGGGAGCCGATTTCGCTCTGCAGAAGCCGGACAGCCAAGGAAGCGCGACTCCCGTGAAACGGAAGGCGCCTCGACAACCGAGGGGACATACAACAGACGCGAGCGCAGCCTGCTATGTCTGAGGAGCGCAGGCTCGCAGCGCAACTTGTAGCATACGGGGGCAGCCGGACAGGGTCAATGCGCGAAGGCGCACACCCGGGGCGGATCGCCGCATACCCGGCACAAAACCTGTCGCATGAGGCCACACGGGCCGCACCGCGCCCCCTTCGCGCCGAGATTTCGACGGTACACACGGAAGACACGGAAGATTACGACGATGGAGCCGATCATCCAAGAGTCCGAGCCGTCCGAGCCCGAGGCCACCCGGCGTGACGCCGATGTGACGGAGAGCAGCCGCGCCAACCGCGGCTGGTGGGACCGGAACGCCGACGAGTACCAGATCGAGCACGGCACGTTCCTCGGGGACGACCGCTTCGTGTGGGGCCCCGAGGGGCTCGACGAGGTGGAGGCGGAGCTGCTCGGCCCGCCCGAGGAGCTGAAGGGCAAGGACGTCCTGGAGATCGGGGCCGGTGCCGCGCAGTGCTCGCGCTGGCTGCTCGCCCAGGGCGCGCGTCCCGTGGCGCTCGACCTCTCGCACCGCCAGCTCCAGCACGCGCTGCGGATCGGCGGGAACGTGCCGCTGGTGCAGGCCGACGCCGGAGTGCTGCCCTTCAGGGACGGTGCCTTCGACCTCGTCTGCTCCGCCTACGGCGTGATGCCCTTCGTGGCCGATCCCGTACTGGTGCTCAGGGAGGTACGGCGTGTGCTGCGGCCCGGCGGGCGGTTCGTCTTCTCGGCGACGCACCCCATCCGCTGGGCGTTCCCGGACGAGCCGGGTCCGGAGGGCCTCTCCGTGGCGGCCTCCTATTTCGACCGCACTCCTTATGTGGAGCAGGACGACGACGGCAACGCCGTGTACGTGGAGCACCACAGGACCATCGGCGACCGGGTGCGCGACATCGTGGCCGGCGGCTTCCGGCTGGTCGACATCGTGGAGCCGGAGTGGCCCGCCTGGAATACCCAGGAGTGGGGCGGCTGGTCCCCGCTGCGCGGAAACCTGATCCCGGGGACGGCCATCTACGTGTGCGTACGAGACTGAGCGGGTGACCCGTCTCGACAGCGACGCCCTGAACCTGCCCGTACGCCACGCGCTGCCCGCCCTCCGTTCCGCTCTGGAGGGGCCGGGCAGCGCGGTGCTGTGTGCCCCGCCGGGGACGGGCAAGACGACGCTGGTGCCGCTGGCGCTCGCCGGTTTCCTCGGGGGCCTGCTCGACGGCACCGACGACGCCGTACGCCGGGTCGTGGTGGCGGAGCCGCGGCGGATCGCCGCCAGGGCCGCCGCGCGGCGGATGGCGTGGCTGCTCGGCGAGAAGGTGGGCGACAGCGTCGGCTACACCGTGCGCGGCGAGCGTGTGGTGGGTCCACGCACGCGCGTGGAGGTCGTCACGACGGGTGTGCTGCTGCAGCGGCTCCAGCGGGACCAGGAGCTGGCCGGCGTCGACGTCGTCGTCCTCGACGAGTGCCACGAGCGGCATCTGGACGCCGACACCGTGGCGGCGTTCCTGGTGGACGTGCGGGCGGCGCTCCGGCCCGAGCTGCGGCTGGTGGCGGCGTCCGCGACCACCGACGCGGAGGGCTGGGCGCGGGTCCTCGGGGGTGCGCCGGTGGTGGAGGCGCACGGCGTCTCGCATCCCGTGGAGGTGGTCTGGGCGCCTCCCGCGCGCGCGGTGCGGCCGCCGCACGGGATGCGGGTGGATCCGGCGCTGCTGACGCATGTGGCGTCGGTGGTGCGGCGGGCGCTTGCGGAGCGGGACGGGGACGTCCTGTGTTTCCTGCCCGGGGTCGGCGAGATCGCGTGGGTGGCCGGGCAGTTGACGGGGCTCGGTGACGTGGAGGTGCTGCAGGTGCACGGGCGGGCGCCGGCCGCCGTGCAGGACGCGGTGCTCGCTGGTTCGCCGGGGCGCCGGGTGGTGCTCGCGACGTCGGTGGCCGAGTCGTCCCTGACGGTGCCCGGGGTGCGGGTCGTCGTCGACTCGGGTCTGGCGCGCGAGCCGCGGGTTGACCACGCGCGCGGGCTGAGCGCGCTGGCGACCGTGCGGGCCTCGCAGGCGGCCGGGCGGCAGCGGGCGGGCCGGGCCGGGCGTGAGGCGCCGGGCGCCGTGTACCGGTGCTGGGCGGAGGCCGAGGACGGGCGTCTGGCGCGCTTTCCCGCGCCGGAGATCCGGGTCGCCGACCTTGCCGCGTTCGCCCTCCAGACGGCGTGCTGGGGCGATCCCGGCGCCACTGGGCTCGCCCTCCTCGATCCCCCGCCGGCCGGTGCCATGGCGGCGGCTCGGGAGGTCCTGGTGGCGGTCGGGGCGGTCGACGCCGGCACCGGCCGGGCGACGGAGCGGGGCACGCGGATGGCCCGGGTCGGCCTGCACCCCCGCCTGGCGCGGGCTCTGCTGGACGCCGCGCCGCGGGTCGGCACCCGGCGGGCGGCGGAGGCGGTGGCCCTGCTGAGCGAGGAGCCGCCCCGCGAGTACGGGGACGACATCGCCGGTGCCTGGCGGGCGGCGCGGCGGGGCGCGGACGCGTATGCGGCACGGTGGCGGACGGAGGCCAAGCGCCTCGCCTCATCGGTACCCGCCCCCGGATCCCGGGCCGTGGACGGGGCCGCCGCGGAGGGGAGTGACGAGTACGTGGCGGGGCTCGTGGCGGCGCTGGCGTTCCCTGAGCGGGTGGCGCGGAGCGTGGGCGGCGGCACGTACCTCATGGCGGGCGGGACGCGGGCCGAGGTGCGGCAGGGGTCGGCGCTCGCCGGTGCGCGGTGGCTCGCCGTCGCGGTGGCCGACCGGCCGGTGGGCGCGGGCCACGCGCGCGTGCAGCTGGCCGGGCACATCGACGAGGAGGCGGCCCGGGACGCCGCCGCGCCGCTGCGCTCCGAGGGCGACGAGGTGGCCTGGGCCGGCGGTGAGCTGGTGGCGCGGCACGTGGAGCGGCTGGGCGCCGTGGAGTTGAAGGTGCGCCCCTTGAAGGACCCCGACCCCGCCCTCGTACGGCAGGCGCTGCTGACCGGGTTGCGGGAGGAGGGGACGGGGCTGCTGAAGTGGTCGAGGGGTGCGCGGGAGCTGCGGGAGCGGCTGGCGTTCCTGCACCGGCATCTCGGGGCGCCCTGGCCCGACGTGTCGGAGGAGGCCCTGTACGCGCGCGTGGACGAGTGGTTGGAGCCCGAGCTGTCGCGGGCCAGGAGCCGGGAGGGGCTGACGCGGATCGATGCCGGGCAGGCTCTGTCGCGGCTGCTGCCGTGGGCGACGGGTGAGGCGGGCCGTCTCGACGAGCTGGCCCCGGAGCGTCTTGAGGTGCCGAGCGGGTCCAGGATCCGGATCGACTACGCGGATCCCGAACAGCCGGTGCTCGCCGTCAAGGTGCAGGAGATGTTCGGGCTGGCCGAGACCCCGGCGGTGGCGGGCGGCGCCGTGCCGGTCGTCGTCCATCTGCTGTCACCGGCCGGGCGGCCCGCGGCCGTCACCGCCGATCTCGCCTCCTTCTGGCGGACCGGCTACCAGGCGGTCCGCGCCGACCTGCGCGGCCGCTACCCGAAACACCCGTGGCCGCAGGATCCCGCGACGGCCGAGCCGACGCGTCACACGAAGGCCCGCCAGGCCGGCCGGACCGCCGGGGGGTAGGGCCTCCGGCGGGGATAGGGCCTTCGGCGGGCCTGGCCTAGGCGTTGGCCGGTTCCGGCGCCGGGTCGCGGTCCGCCGTGCCGGTGGGTTCGCCCGGGCGGCGTCCGCGGGCCTCCAGCCAGAGGGAGAGGGCCAGCAGCAGCGTGCCGAGGACGAGGAAGCCCCAGGGCAGGTACGAGGTGAGCAGGAGGACCAGGACGCGCTGGGACTTGACGAGGTCGACGGTGTCCTCGATGTAGTCCTCGCGCATCTTGACGTGCCCGGCGAAGACGGTGACCTTGTCGCGGTCGCCGAGGAGGGTGCCGCCGCGCAGTTCGTTGTTCTGGATCTCCTCTCCGTAGACGGGCGCCCCGGTGGTCGGCTCGACCCAGAACTTGCGGACGGTGGTGTACCAGCGGGTGGTGCCGGTCTTGGCGAGGGACTTCGGGGTGATGCCCTTGACGGGCATCGTCTTGGGGAAGGGGACCTTGGTCCAGGGGATGGTCTGCTCGAAGTAGTAGACCTTCAGGCCGCGGAAGTTGCGGGTGCCCTTGTAGTGGATGGGGCGGGTGACGCGGGCCTGCGCGTCGAAGTACTCGTAGTCCCGCTTCTCGGTGAGGAAGGGCCACTTGAACTCGATGCCCTCGCGTTTGACCGGGTCGCCGTCGACCGCCTCGCCGGTGGCGTGCACCGGCTCCTGGCTGTGCGCGTCGAAGATGTACCGCTCGGGGATCTTGGAGACCATCTTCCCCTTGTCGTCCTGGACGTAGGAGAGGGCGTCCCAGACCACGACGTCGCGGTCGGCGCTCTTCTCGATCTTCTCGGAGGCCTCCACGTTGCCCTTGAGGGTCTGCACGATGGTGACCTTGCCGATCTTCTCGGCCTTCATGGAGCCGTAGTCGATGAGGGTCGGGTGGTCCGCCTCCAGGACGGCTTCCTGGTACTGGCTCGGCGGGACCTTCGCGAGCCGCGGGAAGGCGTACCAGCGCATGAGCGGGGACATGGCCGTGCAGAACACGGCGAAGGCGAGCAGGACGAGGCTGGCCTTGCGGCGCATCGCGGCGGCCCTCCCTACGGCTGTGGGTGCTCGGGGACTGTGGCTGCTCGGGGGGTCACGGGTGGTCGGGGACGGTGGTGAGCAGCGGTTCGGGCGAGGTCTCGCCCGGTGGTGCGCCGATCGCCGTGATGGTCAGCACCAAGGCGAGCGCGACGGCGAGGCCGGTGGCGGCGGCGATGAGGGCGCGCATGCGGGGCCTCCCGATTCGGCGAACGGCCGGAACTGATAGGGCGTCAGGGCGGGCACCGTAGCAATGGAGAGGCGAGATGAGAACACGTCGCACAACAACGCTGACCGCCCCCGCGCCGGGGTCGGCGCGGGGGCGGTCCGCAGGTGTCGCGGCAGAGTCGCGGCGGCCGGGCGGCCGCGGGACTAGGCGCTCGGGGAGGTGCTCGCGGAGGCGCTCGGCGTGCCGCTCGGGGTGGCGCTCGCCGAGGTGGAGGGCGACGGCGTCGCGTCGGGCTCCGGCGCGGTCACCTTCAGCTCGACGGTGAGGGTGGCTCCGCCGTCCGTGACGATGCGCAGGAGATACGTGCCCGCCGCGTCGTCCGCGTACATCTTCGGGAGCTTCAGCACGCCGTTCGCGTCGGTCTTCAGGCCCTGGAGGGTGCGGAGCGGCTTGCCGTCCGCGCCCTTGAAGTAGGGGCCCTTGTCGTTGGCGGACGCGTCCGACGCCGACTTGATCATCGTGGCCGTGGCCGCGACGCCGTCGGCCGCCTTGCCCCGGTAGGTCGCCTTGACCTCGACCTGGTCGGCGAACTCCTTGCCCGGCTCGCAGACCAGCGGCTTGTCGACGGTCCTGGCGAGCGCGTCGGCCCGGCGGGCGGTGACCTCGGCGTCGAAGTCGATGCCGGGCAGCGTGCGGCGGCCCACGACGGTGGCGCGCACGGTGAACTTCCCCGCCTTCTGGCCGGCTCGGAGCTCGGGGGCGGTGGCCTTGCCGGTGGCTCCCGTGGTGACGGTGACGCTCCGCGCGCCGCCCGCGAAGCGGGTGTCCGTGTCACCGACGACGCGGAACTTCACCTGGACCTTCGCCACGGAGTCACCCGACTTGGACTCCGCGCGCACCGCGACCCGCCCGGTGAAGGCGTCGCCCGTCTCCGCGACGAGGTCGCCGGTCCCGGCGTTCGCCAGGGCGTCGACCTGCTCGGTGGGCGAGGGGCCGGGGTTCTCGTGGCCGTCGCCGCCGCCCGGCTTCGGGGGGTTGGTGGTGCCGCCGTGGTGGCCGGTCTCCTGCCGGTCCCGGGGGTTCGGCCGCGGCTTCGGGGAGGGCGAGTGCGTCGGGTTCGGGACGATCTGCGGGAAGCGGGTGTCGCTGCGGTCGTCGGGCAGGACGCCCGTGCCGTCGGGGACCTCGTGCGTGCCCTTGCGGTAGAACTCCAGCCACGTCAGGACCGTGTTGAGGTACTCCGTCGAGCGGTTGTAGCTCAGGATCGCCTGGTGCAGGTCGTCCTTGACGGAGAGGTCGCGGTCGTTCGCGCAGAGGTAGTGACCGGCGGCGAGCGCCGCGTCGTAGATGTTGTTGGGGTCCTTCTTGCCGTCGTCGTTGCCGTCCCGGCCCGCGGTGGCCCACGTCGAGGGGATGAACTGCATCGGGCCGACGGCACGGTCGTGCGTCGTGTCCCCGTCGTACACGCCCTTGTCGGTGTCGGTGATCTTGGCGAAGCCGTCGCCGTTCAGGGCCGGGCCCAGGATCGGCGCGAGCGTCGTGCCGTCCGCGTCGACACGGCCGCCGCGGGCCTGACCCGACTCGACCTTGCCGATGGCGGCGAGCAGCTGCCAGGGCAGGTTGCAGCCCGGCTTGTCGGTCCTGAGAGCGGCCTCGGCCTTCTTGTACGCGTCCAGGACGGTGGCCGGCAGGCCGGCCTCCTTGCCGCCGGGCTTCAGCGGGACGGGGCTGTGCAGCGACGGAAGGTCCGTGTAGTACGGGGAATCACCCGTCGCCGAGTCGCCGGACGCCGGCGGGGTGTCCGAAGCACCCGCCGCGGGTTCGTCACGCGGTACGTCCGTCACGCCCGGGGCCTGCGACGCGGCGAGGGCCGCCACCGCCGCCGCGGCCACCGCGGCGGTCACCGTTCCTCTGCGCAGCCGCCTGCCGAATACCGGCGCCATGACCGAGCCACCCCTCCCCTTTTTGACGATTGTTGCGCGCCGACCTCACCTTCGCGCACGCTTTCCCCCGCGTGTACGCCTGCTGTCGGACGCACGCGCTCTCAGTTGGTCGGCTCAGGCGACACTACGACAACTTGCCGCACCCAGACACCCGTTCGCGTCCGGTTTTTACCAGTTGGCCAAGACGCCGCGACAGCTCTGTTACGCAGGGGACTCCTCGCCGTCCCCTTTCGCCCCCTCGGCGGGCGCCGAACCGTCCGGGACCTCGCTGATCCCGCTCTCCGGAGTGAAGCCCTGACCGGTGGCGCGCCCCTTGTTGAGCCCGCGGTGCACAGCCTGTGCGATGCGCTCGATGGTACGCACTCCGTACGCCATCGTGGGGTTGTCGTGCGAGAGGACCACGATGCGGTACGTGCGTCCGCCGCCGGTGAACGCGCCGATGCTGTGCACCCGCCAGCCGTGCGTGGCCCGCGGCAGCCAGCCGTTCTTGAGGTGCGCGCGCAGGCCGCGCGGCATGCCCACCGGCACGCCCCAGCGCTGGTCCGGCCGCACATCGGCCATCTGCCGCAGCCCGTACGCGCGCGAGCTCTCCGTGAGGATGCCGCTGTCCCCCGTGAGCACGTCGAGCAGCCTGAGCTGGTCGGCGGCGGTCGTGCCGGTCAGTCCCCAACGGCCGTACGTGCCGGGGGTGGTGGCCCTGGCGCCGACGCGCCGCAGGAAGCGGGAGAGGTAGGGGCCGCCGAGATCCCTCCACAGGCGGGTGGCCGCGTCGTTGTCCGAGGCGGTGATCATGGGGCGGATCCGGCGGCGCTCCCAGCGGGTGAGGCCGCGCCCCCACTCCTGCGCGCGGCGCAGCGTGGCCTCCATCATCAGGACCTTGGCGACGCTGGCCGAGTCGTAGCGGAGGTCACCGGCGAGGGTGCAGACGAGGCCGGTGCGGGTGTCGTGCACGGCGACGGAGACGGTGCCGCGCCTGGACGACAGCGCCGCCCGGATGTCCTGGGACATCCGGGCGGCGAGGGTACGGTCCCGGCCTGCCGTGCAGAGGGCTTCACCGCCCTGCCGGTGGCCGGCGTCGGCGGCGGTCACCGGTATGGGCGTCAGCAGGGCGGTGGTGAGCGCCGCGGCGAGGGCCGTGCGGCACTTGCGCAGGTGGAAGGCCATGGGCACATCCTGCGCATCGGTGGTGGGGGGTGGCGCTCTGCTGGGGGCCACGCGAGTGAGGGTCCGCTGCGCTGGCTCGACCGGTGCGCTCCGGCCCCGCTGCGCGGGGGCGGGTTTCTGGGCTAGGTGCGGCTGGGTGGGGGCCGTTCGCGCAGTTCCCCGCGCCCCCGGGGGGGGCTGGCGAGTCCTTCTGGGTGCGGGTCGTGGGGGTTGCCCGCGCAGTTCCCCGCGCCCCTGCGGGGCGCGGTCGTGCCCGCCGCCCCGTACCCCCAGGGGCGCGGGGAACTGCGCGGCCAGCCAGCGACAACGGGCAGCCGAACAACCACCGGCACCACCCCTTTAAGGGGCGCGGGGAACTGCGCGACCGGCCACACGCAACCAGGTAGCCGGACAACCACCAGCACCACCCCAGTCAGGGGTGCGGGGAACTGCGCGAGCAGCCACACGCAACAGGTAGTCGGACAACCAGCCGCACCACCCCAGACAGGGGCGCGGGGAACTGCGCGAACGGCCACGTGCGACGGGTAGCCGAACCACGACCCGCACCGGCCCCCCGCCCGCAAGGGCTAGTGCGCGGCGGATTCCCAGTCGCCGCCCACCCCCACCGACACATCCAGCGGCGCCCGCAGGCTCACCGCGCCCGCCATTTCCCTGCGGACCAGTTCCTCCACCCGCTCGCGTTCGCCGGGCGCGATCTCCAGGACGATTTCGTCGTGGACCTGCAGCAGCATGCGGGAGTCGAGCTTCGCCGCGGTGAGCGCGCCGTGCACGTTCAGCATGGCGATCTTGACGATGTCCGCGGCCGTGCCCTGGATCGGCGCGTTCAGCGCCATGCGCTCGGCCATCTCGCGGCGCTGGCGGTTGTCGCTGTTGAGGTCGGGGAGGTAGCGGCGGCGACCGAGCATCGTCTCCGTGTAGCCCGTGGCGCGGGCCTCGTCCACCGCGCGGCGCAGGTAGTCGCGGACGCCGCCGAACCGCTCGAAGTACGTGTCCATCAGTGCGCGGGCCTCGCCCGCCTCGATGTTCAGCTGCTGGGAGAGACCGAACGCGGACAGCCCGTACGCAAGGCCGTACGACATCGCCTTGATCTTGCGGCGCATCTCCGCGTCGACCGCGGAACCGTCGACGTTGAACACCTGGGAGGCGACCGTCGTGTGCAGGTCCTCGCCGGAGGTGAACGCCTCGAGGAGGCCCTCGTCCTCGGAGAGGTGGGCCATCACGCGCAGTTCGATCTGGCTGTAGTCCGCGGTCATGAGGGACTCGAAGCCCTCGCCGACCACGAAGCCGCGGCGGATCGCCCGGCCCTCGTCGGTGCGGACCGGGATGTTCTGCAGGTTCGGGTCGGTGGAGGAGAGGCGGCCCGTCGCCGCCACCGTCTGGTTGAACGTGGTGTGGATGCGGCCGTCCGCGGCGATCGACTTGATCAGACCCTCGACGGTGACGCGCAGCTTCGCCTGCTCGCGGTGGCGGAGCATGATGACCGGCAGTTCGTTCTCCGTCTGGGCCGCGAGCCAGGCCAACGCGTCCGCGTCCGTGGTGTAACCGGTCTTCGTCTTCTTCGTCTTGGGGAGGTTCAGCTCGCCGAAGAGGACTTCCTGGAGCTGCTTGGGCGAGCCCAGGTTGAACTCGTGGCCCGCCGCGGCGTGCGCCTCCTTCACCGCCTGCTGCACCGCGCCCGCGAACTGCTGCTCCATCGCCTCCAGATGGGCGCGGTCCGCCGCGATGCCGTGCCGCTCCAGGCGGGCCAGGAGCGTGGACGTCGGCAGCTCGATGTCGGCGAGCAGATCGCTCGCGCCGACCTCCGTCAGCTTCTCGCCGAAGGCCGTACCCAGATCGAGGATGGTACGGGCCTGCGACATCAGGGAGTCGGCCTCGGCCCGGTCGTCCTCCTCCGTACCGAAGGCGAGCTGGCCGTCGGGGGCGGCGGCGGGCGCGAGCTCACGGCCCAGGTACTCCAGGGAGAGCGCGTCCAGCGCGAAGGAACGCCGGCCGGGCTTGACCAGATACGCGGCGAGGGCGGTGTCCATGGTGACGCCCCGCACCGTCCAGCCGTGCTCCGGGAAGACCCGCATCGCGCCCTTGGCGTTGTGCATGACCTTCGGCTTGGTGGGGTCGCCGATCCAGGCCGCGAAGGCGTTCTCGTCGGCCTCGTCCAGGGTCGTGGGGTCGAACCAGGCCGCCGCCCCGCCCGCCGCGGCCAGCGCGATCTCGGTGACCGTGCCCGTACCGAGCGCCCAGGTGTCGACGGTCGCCACGCCGAGGATCGCCTTGCCGTGCTCGGCCAGCCACGGCGCCAGCTCACCGGCGCCCAGGACCACGCCGTCCAGCTCCACGCCCGGCTCGGCCGGGGTCTGCTCGGCCTCCTGCGCGCCCGGGTCGACGGCGAGCAGCCGCTCCCTGAGCGAGGGGTTGCGGATCTCCAGCGTGTCCAGGACCATCGCGAGCGCCGTACGGTCGTACGCCATGCGCTCCAAGTCGGCCACCGTCTTGGGCAGTTCGACGTCGCGCACCATCTCGGTGAGGCGGCGGTTGAGCTTGACGGCTTCCAGGTGGTCGCGGAAGTTCTGCCCGGCCTTGCCCTTGACCTCATCGGCGCGCTCGACGAGGTCGGCGAACGAACCGAACTGGTTGATCCACTTCGCGGCCGTCTTCTCGCCGACACCCGGGATGCCCGGCAGGTTGTCGGACGGGTCGCCGCGCAGCGCCGCGAAGTCGGGGTACTGGCTGGGGGTGAGGCCGTACTTCTCGACGACCTTCTCCGGGGTGAAGCGCGTCAGCTCCGAGACGCCCTTCGTGGGGTACAGCACCGTCACGTGGTCGGTGATCAGCTGGAAGGAGTCCCGGTCGCCGGTGACGATCAGCACCTCGAAGCCGGCCGCCTCCGCCTGGGTGGCCAGGGTGGCGATCACGTCGTCGGCCTCGAAGCCGTCGACGGCGAAGCGCACCGCGTTCATCGCGTCGAGCATCTCGCCGATCAGCTCGACCTGGCCCTTGAACTCGTCCGGGGTCTTGGAGCGGTTCGCCTTGTACTCGGAGAACTCCTCCGAGCGCCACGTCTTGCGGGAGACGTCGAACGCCACCGCGAAGTGCGTGGGCGCCTCGTCGCGCAGCGTGTTCGCCAGCATCGACGCGAAGCCGTAGATCGCGTTCGTCGGCTGGCCCGTCGCGGTCGTGAAATTCTCCGCGGGCAGCGCGAAGAACGCCCGGTACGCCAGGGAGTGCCCGTCCATGAGCATCAGGCGCGGGCGCTGCTCACCGCCCGCCTTCTGGGCCTTCGTCGCCGCGGTCTCGGACTTCTTCTTCGATGCTGTTTCTGCCACGTCCCCGATCCTGCCACGCCCCACCGACACTCCGGCCCCGTGCCGCCCCGGCCCCCGGCGTTGTCACCGGCGCGTGGGAGGATCGGAGACATACCTCACGCAGGTGGACGACGTAGGCCGCGCAGGTGCTCGAAGGGGAGCCGACCATGGCAAGCAAGCCGCCCAAGGGCGATCCGGTCCAGGACGCCCCGCAGGTCGCGGGGGCACAGCACGCGGCCGCGGGCCTGCCCGCCATCGGCCACACGCTGCGGGTGGCGCAGCAGCAGATGGGCGTGCGCCGCACCGCGCTGACCCTGCTCCGCGTCAATCAGAAGGACGGCTTCGACTGCCCCGGCTGTGCCTGGCCCGAGCCGGACCACCGGCACAAGGCGGAGTTCTGCGAGAACGGCGCGAAGGCCGTCGCCGAAGAGGCCACCCTGCGCCGTGTCACCCCCGAGTTCTTCGCCGCGCACCCGGTCGCCGATCTCGCCGGCCGCAGCGGTTACTGGCTGGGACAGCAGGGTCGTCTCACCCACCCGATGTACCTGCCGGAGGGCGGCGAGCGGTATGAGCCCGTCTCCTGGGAGCGGGCCTTCGACATCATCGCCGAGGAGATCGAGGCCCTCGACTCCCCCGACGAGGCCATCTTCTACACCTCGGGCCGCACCAGCAACGAGGCCGCGTTCCTGTACCAGCTGTTCGCCCGCGAGCTCGGCACGAACAACCTCCCCGACTGTTCGAACATGTGCCACGAGTCGTCCGGCTCCGCGCTCACCGAGACGATCGGCATCGGCAAGGGCAGCGTCCTCCTCGAGGACCTCTACAAGTCGGATCTGATCATCGTCGCCGGGCAGAACCCGGGCACGAACCACCCGCGCATGCTCTCGGCCCTGGAGAAGGCCAAGAAGAACGGCGCGAAGATCATCACGGTCAATCCGCTGCCCGAGGCCGGCCTGGAGCGCTTCAAGAACCCGCAGACCGCCCAGGGCATGCTCAAGGGCACCGCCCTCACCGATCTGTTCCTGCAGATCCGCCTCGGCGGCGACCAGGCACTCTTCCGCCTCCTCAACAAGCTGATCGTGGAGACCGAGGGCGCCGTCGACGAGGAATTCGTCCGCGAGCACACCCACGGTTACGAGGAGTTCGTCGCCGCCGCCCGGGCCGCCGACTGGGACGACACCCTCACCGCCACCGGCCTGGAGCGCGAGCGCATCGAGGAAGCGCTGCGCATGGTCCTCGCCTCCAAGCGGACCGTCGTGTGCTGGGCGATGGGCCTCACCCAGCACAAGCACGCCGTGCCCACCATCCGCGAGATCGTCAACTTCCTCCTGCTGCGCGGCAACATCGGCCGCCCCGGCGCCGGCGTCTGCCCGGTCCGCGGACATTCGAACGTGCAGGGCGACCGCACCATGGGCATCTTCGAGCGCCCCGCCCCCGCCTTCCTCGACGCCCTGGAGAAGGAGTTCGGCTTCGCGCCGCCCCGCCACCACGGCCTGGACGTCGTCCGCGCCATCAGGGCCCTGCGCGACGGCGAGGCGAGGGTCTTCTTCGCGATGGGCGGCAATTTCGTCGCCGCCTCCCCCGACACCGACGTCACGGAAGCGGCGATGCGCCGGGCCCGCCTGACGGTGCACGTCTCCACGAAGCTCAACCGCTCACATGCCGTCACCGGCGCGCGCGCCCTGATCCTGCCCACGCTCGGCCGCACCGAGCGGGACCTCCAGGGCGGCGGCGAGCAGTTCGTGACCGTCGAGGACTCCATGGGCATGGTGCACGCCTCACGCGGGCGCCTGGAGCCCGCCGGCAAGCTGCTGCTCTCCGAGCCCGCCATCGTGTGCCGCCTCGCGCGCCGCGTCCTGGGCAGCGCTTCACGCACGCCCTGGGAGGAGTTCGAGAAGGACTACGCGACGGTGCGCGACCGCATCGCGCGCGTGATCCCCGGTTTCGAGGACTTCAACACGAAGGTGGCGCGCCCCGGCGGTTTCGCCCTGCCGCACGCGCCCCGCGACGAGCGCCGCTTCCCCACCGCCACCGGCAAGGCCAACTTCACCGCCTCGCCCGTGGAGCATCCCGAGCTCCCTGCGGGGCGGCTGCTGCTCCAGACCCTGCGCTCCCACGATCAGTACAACACCACGATCTACGGCCTCGACGACCGTTACCGCGGCATCAAGAACGGCCGCCGCGTCGTCCTGGTCAACCCCGACGACGCCGCGGAGCTCGGCCTCGCCGACGGGTCGTACGCCGATCTGGTCAGCGAGTGGCGGGACGGTGTGGAGCGCCGGGCACCGGGCTTCAGGATCGTGCACTACCCGACGGCCCGGGGGTGCGCCGCCGCGTACTACCCGGAGACCAATGTGCTGGTGCCGCTGGACGCCACCGCGGACACCAGCAACACCCCTGCCAGCAAGTCCGTCGTCATCCGCCTGGAACAATCGACGATCGACTGAGCGTTCGCTCAGCGACAGGTGGACGACGACGAACGAACGGAGCCGGGCCCCATGGGCGAGCAGCACCACGTGAAGTTCCCGCAGGAGGTCATCGACGAGTACGCCTCGCTCGGTGTCGACCTGCCCTCCCTGTTCTCGGCGGGACACCTCGGCACCCGCATGGGCGTGCAGGTCCTCGAGGCCTCGGCGGAGCGCGTCGTCGGCACGATGCCCGTCGAGGGCAACACCCAGCCGTACGGGCTGCTGCACGGCGGCGCGTCCGCGGTGCTCGCGGAGACCCTCGGCTCGGTCGGCGCGATGCTGCACGGCGGGGCCGGCAAGCTCGCCGTGGGTGTCGACCTGAACTGCACGCACCACCGCGGGGCCCGCTCCGGCCTGGTCACCGGTGTGGCGACGCCCGTGCACCGGGGCCGCTCGACGGCGACGTACGAGATCGTGATCAGCGACGAGCAGGGCAAGCGGGTGTGCAGCGCCCGCCTGACGTGCATGCTGCGGGACGCCACCCCGGAGACCGGCTCGGTCGCCTCGGCGGGCTGACCCGGAGCCTCACCACCCGGGGGCGTGGCGCCGGGGGCGTGGCGGAAGGCGGCCATCAGCCCCCTCCCCCCCCCCCCCCCGCGAGGAAGAATGCTGCAGGCTCATTGGCGGAGGGGGAGGCTCCGGACTAGCGTCTGCGCATGAGGCACCGCTCATCGCTCAGCGCGCTCGCCCTCACCACCGTCGTCACGGCCGTCCTCGCCGCCGGATGCGGGGACTCCGGCTCCGGCGACCGCGAAGCGACCCCCCACTCCTCCCCCGCCACCACCTCGCCCGCCGACCTGTGCACCACGATCATCACCAAGTGGGCACGGCAGATCTACGACTCGGGCGACACCGGCTACGGCGACTACCAGTCGATGGGCCTGTCGAACGGGCAGTACATGATCCTGCGCGACATCCTGGACGCCGCGCGCACCGAGCGCAGGCGTGAATCGGCCGCCGCGGGACGGAAGTTGATCGCCCGTCAGGCGCGCGAGCGGTGTGCCGACCGGTACCGCGACGGCGGGCCGAGCGGCGGGCCGTGGGTGTGAACGCCATCGGGCCGGTGGAGCCGGGCGAGGACACCTACGATCACCGGGCGGAACTCCCGCGTCCGGCCGGGCCCGCCCCACGGCGGCGCGTCCGTCGCCGCACCGCGTACGCCACTGCCGCGGTGATCGCCGCGGCCGCCGGCCTCGCCCTCTTCCTGACCCGACCGGAACCGCCTCCGGCGCCGCCCGAGCCGGGCCCGCCGTGGCCGTCGCAGAGCGTCTCGGTGACGTACGCCGGCGAGATGTCGCACCCCCGGGCGGGGGACCGCAGCTTCACCTTCACTGTCGCGTTCGCCCAGGAGGCGGGGCCGCCGGCGACGGTCCGGCGGGTGGGCCAGCCCTCGGCGGCCCTTTCGGTCAGCACGTCGGCTCCCACCCCTTTCACGGTTAAATCGGGATCACCCCGGAAGTTGATCATCACGATGCACATTCGCGAATGCGGAGAAGTGCCCCGGAATGCGAGCCTCCCTTTCCTGGAAGTAACTCTGCGTAATGCGCGCGCAATCGAGAAGCAGAGTTACATCCTGGGTCCGGAATACGCGAATGATCTTTCCGGCGCTCTCTCGGCCGCATGCCCACGAACACGCGTGTCATGAGTCAAACAGCTTTACAGTCCTGCCGGTTGCGCTGGAAGTTCTCAGCATGTGGATACGTCGAGATCCACCGAACAAGGCCATATTCAGCCCCAACCGCCCCCCGTGTTCCAGCCCGGAATACTCCGTGGCATAACAAGAGCGTCACAGCCTTGGTCCGACCACTCCACCAAGAACAAAACGGCCCTTAGAGTCACGGCCAGTCACCGCGCCCACCGGATTCCTGTCAGTTCGGTTCCGCGCTCGACTCGGCATCCCAACAAGGGACAGCCGTGCCAGGGGAAAGGACTGATCGTGCGTCAACGTTCGCTCATAGCCATCACCGCTGCACTCACCGCGGGGGCTCTCACCCTCACCGCCTGTGGCTCGCGCGACGACAAGGACGACGGGGACGAGGCCGGTGGAGGCGGCACCACCGTGGTCATCGGCGTCGACGCGCCCCTGACCGGTGAGCTCTCCGCCCTGGGCCTCGGCATCCGCAACTCCGTCGACCTCGCCACCAAACAGGCCAACGAGAAGAAGTACGTCGACGGCGTCACGTTCAAGATCCAGGCCCTCGACGACCAGGGCCAGCCCTCGTCCGGCCAGACCAACGCCACCAAGTTCGTCGCCGACAAACAGGTCCTCGGAGCCGTCGGCCCCCTGAACTCCTCGGTCGCCGAATCCATGCAGAAGGTCTTCGACGACGCCAAGCTCGTCCAGGTCTCCCCCGCCAACACCAACCCCGCCCTCACCCAGGGCCCGGACTGGAACGGCGGCAAGAAGACCCGGCCCTACAAGTCCTACTTCCGTACGGCCACCACCGACGCGATCCAGGGCCCCTTCGCCGCCCAGTACCTGTACAACAAGGCCAAGAAGAAGAAGGTCTTCGTCGTCGACGACAAGAAGACCTACGGCGCCGGACTCGCCGCCACCTTCAAGGACGAGTTCACCAAGCTCGGCGGCAAGGTCGTCGGCACCGAGCACATCAACCCCGACACCAAGGACTTCGGCGCGGTCGCCACCAAGATCCGCAACTCCGACGCCGACCTCGTCTACTACGGCGGCGAATACCCGCAGGCCGGACCGCTCAGCAAGCAGATGAAGCAGGCCGGCTCCAAGGCCCCCCTCGTCGGCGGCGACGGCATCTACAGCGCCGACTTCATCAAGCTCTCCGGCAAGCAGGGCGTCGGCGACTACGCCACCTCCGTCGGCCAGCCCGTCGAGGAACTGCCCTCCGCCAAGGAATTCATCGCCAACTACAAGAAGGCCGGCTTCAAGGAGGCCTACGAGGCCTACGGCGGCTACTCCTACGACAGCGCCTGGGCCATCATCGAGGCCGTCAAGAAGATCGTCGACGACAACGACGGCAAGCTCCCCGACGACGCCCGCACCAAGGTCATCGACGCCATGAAGGACGTCACCTTCGACGGCGTCACCGGCAAGGTCTCCTTCGACGAATACGGCGACGCCACCAACAAGCAGCTCACCGTCTACCAGGTGAAGTCGACCGACCCCAAGACCGGCTGGAAGCCCGTCGAATCGGGCACCTACTCCGGGTCCAACTGACGCCCGACCCGCAGCCCACGACAGACCGCGCGGGGCGCTGAGCACCAAGCGCCCCGCGCGGCGTCGCATCCGTCGCACTCGTCACCAGGCGCGTGCGGCCCCGCGCAGGCCCACGAGCCACCGCGAAACGGCCGCACGACATCGAAAGACTCGGAGGACCTGCGGTGCACGAACTGCCGCAACAGCTGGTCAACGGCCTGCTATTGGGATCCATGTACGGCCTCATCGCCATCGGCTACACAATGGTCTACGGCATCGTCCAGCTCATCAACTTCGCCCACGGCGAGATCTTCATGACCGGCGGATTCGGCGCCCTCACCGTCTGGCTCTGGCTCCCCGAGGGCACCAGCATGTGGGCCGCCGTCCCCCTCATGCTGATCGGCGCCATCTTCGTCTCCACCACCATCGCCATCGGCGCCGAACGCTTCGCCTACCGGCCCCTGCGCGACGCACCCCGCCTCGCCCCGCTCATCACCGCCATCGGCCTCTCCCTCGCCCTCCAGCAAGCCGTCTGGGCCTGGTACCCCGAAGCGAAGTCGGCGCGGTCCTTCCCCGAACTGCCCGGCGGCTCCATCCACATCGGCTCCGTCACCATGCAACCCGGCGACATCTTCCTCCTCATCGCCGCACCCATCTGCATGGTCGCCCTCGGCTACTTCGTCATGAAGACCCGCATCGGCCGCGGCATGCAGGCCACCGCCCAGGACCCCGACACCGCCAAACTCATGGGCATCAACACCGACCGCGTCATCGTCGTCGCCTTCGCCATCGGCGCCGCCTTCGCCGGCATCGCCGCCGTCGCCCGCGGCCTCAAGTACGGCCAGATCGACTTCCGCATGGGCTTCATCCTCGGCCTCAAGGCCTTCACCGCCGCCGTACTCGGCGGCATCGGCAACATCTACGGTGCCATGATCGGCGGCGTCGTCCTCGGCCTCGCCGAATCCATGGCCACCGCCTACATCAACGACGTCCCCGGCATGGACAAGCTCGGCGGCCAGTCCTGGGCCGACGTCTGGGCCTTCGTACTCCTCATCGTCGTCCTCCTCGTCAGGCCCCAAGGCCTACTCGGCGAGCGCGTCGCGGACAGGGCGTGACCACCATGACCACACAGACCACGGCGGCCGACAGCCCCCGCCCGCAGCAGCCCCACAAGGACGAGCCCACCACCGGACTCATCCCCATCCCCGCCGGACCCGCCCGCGCACTCGCCACCGGCGGCGGCATCCTCACCGTCATCTCCGCCTTCCTCGCCTGGACCTGGACCGCCCGATTCCCCGGCGACCTCACCGTCTACGGCTACCCCGGCGGCCTCCAATGGCTCGTCCTCATCGCCGGCGCCCTCACCACGGTCTACGGACTCGCCTCCTACGGCACCAAGGGCCTCCGCGCCCTCGCCCCTGCCGGAGCCGACGCCGCCCTCAAATACGCCTCGCTCGCCGCCTTCGCCACCGCCTGGTACACGATCATCGCGATCAGCGACAAACTCGGCGGCCTCGCCAACCTCGAACCCGGCGGCTGGATCGTCGCCATCGCCACCCTCGCCGCCCTCACCGGCGCCCTCGCCCTGCCCTTCGAACGCCCCCACACCTACCCCGTGGACACCGAAGACAGCAGCTGGGAACAGTACAAACACCGCGCGCGCAACGCCCGCACCATCATCAAGGGCGCCTTCGCCGCGGAGACCCCCGCACCACCCCGCAAACTCAACTCGTACGTCGAGATCCTCATCATCGTCGCGGCCCTCGCCACCGGACTGCTCGTCTTCACCTACGGCATCGGCACCGAGTACGACGAACTCTTCATCGGCTTCCTCATCACCGTCGGCTTCGGCTTCGCCGCCCTCGCCAAAGCGGGCCTCGTCGCCCAGGTCTCCGTCTACACCGCACGCCACCGCAACATCACACTCATCGGCGCCTTCCTCGCAGCCGCCGCCTTCCCCTTCACCCAGAGCGACGACCAGTACGCCACCATCGGCGTCTACATCCTCATCTTCGCCACCGTCGCCCTCGGCCTGAACATCGTCGTCGGACTCGCCGGCCTCCTCGACCTCGGATACGTCGCCTTCCTCGGCGTCGGCGCCTACGCCGCATCCATGGTCTCCGGAACGCCCTCCTCCCCCTTCGACATCCACCTCCCCTTCTGGGGCGCCATCCTCGTCGGCGCCGGCGCCTCCCTCGTCTTCGGCGTCCTCATCGGCGCACCCACCCTCCGCCTGCGCGGCGACTACCTCGCCATCGTCACCCTCGGCTTCGGCGAAATCTTCCGCCTCGCCGCCAACAACAGCGACGGCTCATCCGGACCCGACATCACCAACGGATCCAACGGCATCTCCTCCATCCCCAACCTCAAGATCTTCGGCTTCGACTTCGGCCTGGAACACAGCATCGGCGGCTTCACCATCGGCCGCTTCGCCAACTACTTCTTCCTGATGCTGCTCATCACCCTCGTCGTCGTCCTCGTCTTCCGACGCAGCGGCGACAGCCGCATCGGCCGCGCCTGGGTCGCCATCCGCGAAGACGAGACCGCCGCACTCGCCATGGGCATCAACGGCTTCCGCGTCAAACTCATCGCCTTCGCCCTCGGCGCCTCCCTCGCCGGACTCGCCGGAACCGTACAAGCCCACGTGACCTACACCGTCACACCCGAGCAATACCAGTTCGCCAACTCCGTACCACCCAACTCCGCCTTCCTCCTCGCCGCCGTCGTCCTCGGCGGCATGGGCACCATCAGCGGACCCCTCGTCGGTGCCTCACTGCTCTACCTCATCCCCAACAAACTCCAATTCCTCGGCGACTACCAGCTCTTCGCCTTCGGACTCGCCCTCGCACTGCTCATGCGCTTCCGCCCCGAAGGCCTCATCCCCAACCGCCGCCGCCAACTCGAATTCCACGAGGCCGACCTCAGCCCCGGCGAGACGCCGCCACCCGCAGTCCTCAGCAAGACGGGGGTCTGACCCAATGACCACGGACATCACCAAAGAGGACAACACCCCGGCCGCCCGCACCGGCCGGACCGTCCTCGACGCCCGCGGCGTCACCATGCGCTTCGGCGGCCTCACCGCCGTACGCTCCGTCGACCTCACCGTCAACAGCGGCGAGATCGTCGGCCTCATCGGCCCCAACGGCGCCGGCAAAACCACCTTCTTCAACTGCCTCACCGGCCTCTACACACCCACCGAAGGCGAAGTCCGCTACAAGGACCAGATCCTCCCGGCCAAATCATTCAAGGTCACCGCAGCAGGCATCGCCCGCACCTTCCAGAACATCCGCCTCTTCGCCAACATGACGGTCCTCGAAAACGTCCTCGTCGGCCGCCACACCCGCACCAAAGAAGGCCTCTGGTCCGCCCTCCTCCGCGGCCCCGGATTCCACAAGGCCGAAGCCGCCTCCAAGGCCCGCGCCATGGAACTCCTCGAATTCGTCGGCCTCGCCGCCAAAGCCGAACACCTCTCGCGCAACCTCCCCTACGGAGAACAGCGCAAACTGGAGATCGCACGGGCCCTCGCCAGCGAACCCGGCCTCCTGCTCCTCGACGAACCCACCGCCGGCATGAACCCCCAGGAGACCCGCGCCACCGAAGAACTCGTCTTCGCCATCCGCGAGATGGGCATCGCCGTCCTCGTCATCGAGCACGACATGCGCTTCATCTTCAACCTCTGCGACCGCGTCGCCGTCCTCGTCCAAGGCGAAAAACTCGTCGAAGGCACCAGCGAAACCGTGCAACAGGACGACCGCGTCATCGCCGCATACCTCGGCGAACCCTTCGAGGAGAACAACTCATGACCGCACTCCTTGAGGTCGAGGACCTCCGCGTCGCCTACGGCAAGATCGAAGCCGTCAAAGGCATCTCCTTCAAGGTCGACGCCGGCGAAGTCGTCACCCTCATCGGCACCAACGGCGCGGGCAAAACCACCACTCTGCGCACCATCTCCGGCCTCCTCAAGCCGGTCGGCGGCTCCATCAAATTCAACGGCAAGGCCCTCCGCAAATACCGCGCCGACCAGATCGTCGCACTCGGCCTCGCCCACTCCCCCGAAGGCCGCCACATCTTCCCCCGCATGACCATCGAGAACAATCTCCGCCTCGGCGCCTACCTCCGCTCCGACAAAGCAGGCATCGAAAAAGACATCAACCGCGCATACGAACTCTTCCCCATCCTCGGCGAACGCAAGAAACAAGCCGCCGGCACCCTCTCCGGCGGCGAACAGCAGATGCTCGCCATGGGCCGCGCCCTGATGTCCCAGCCCAAACTCCTCATGCTCGACGAACCCTCCATGGGCCTCTCACCGATCATGATGCAGAAGATCATGGCCACCATTGCCGAGCTGAAGTCCCAGGGCACGACGATCCTCCTCGTCGAACAGAACGCCCAGGCGGCACTCTCCCTCGCCGACCACGGACACGTCATGGAAGTGGGCAGGGTCGTCCTCTCCGGCACCGGCAACGACCTGCTGCACGACGAGTCCGTACGAAAGGCGTACCTCGGCGAGGACTGAGCCGCACGCCACGCCTGTACGCGAGGAGGCCCGCACCCCGGATCGGGGTGCGGGCCTCCTCGTACGTACAGGAGCGGGCACTCAGCCCTTCGACGCCTTCTTCTCCTCGGCGTCCTCGATGACCGCCTCCGCGACCTGCTGCATCGACAGCCTGCGGTCCATCGACGTCTTCTGGATCCACCGGAACGCGGCGGGCTCCGTCAGGCCGTACTCGGTCTGCAGGATCGACTTCGCCCGGTCCACCAGCTTGCGCGTCTCCAGACGCTGCGAGAGGTCCGCGACCTCCTTCTCCAACGTCTTCAGCTCCGTGAAGCGCGAGACCGCCATCTCGATCGCCGGGACGACGTCCGTCTTGCTGAACGGCTTCACGAGGTACGCCATCGCGCCGGCGTCACGGGCACGCTCGACGAGGTCGCGCTGCGAGAACGCGGTGAGCATGAGCACCGGGGCGATGGACTCCTCGGCGATCTTCTCCGCCGCGGAGATGCCGTCGAGGACAGGCATCTTCACGTCCAGGATCACCAGGTCCGGCTTGTGCTCGCGGGCCAGCTCGACGGCCGTCTGCCCGTCACCGGCCTCACCCACGACGCTGTAGCCCTCTTCCTCGAGCATCTCTTTGAGGTCGAGCCGGATCAGGGCCTCGTCCTCGGCGATGACGACGCGGGTCGTCAGCGGAGGCACGTGCGACTTGTCGTCGTCGGACGCGTCGGTGGGCTGGGGCGACTCGGGGGCGGTCACGGGGGCTCCTCGTTCATGGCAGGTGCGCTGCCCCTGCAGCCTACCTAGCTGCGTCGCCGCCCGGTGACCCGGTACACTTCCGGCAGCGCCTGGCCGGGTTGGTGGAACGGTATACACGGAGGTCTCAAACACCTCTGCCTGAGAGGGCTTGCGGGTTCGAATCCCGCACCCGGCACCGCCGTGAAGCGGAGGTCCACATTCGCGTGGATCTCCGCTTTTTGCTACGCGCAGCCACGGCTCGTTGCGCAAAGTGGCCGTATGAACTTTCACGGCACAGAAGTGCGACAGAAGGCACTCACTCTCCTGCGGGGCGGAGCGAAGAACGTCGAGGTCGCGCGTCGGCTAGAGGTTCCGCTCGGCACCATCAGCTACTGGAAGCACCAGGATCGCGCTAAGCGCGGCGAGCCCGTTACCGTTCGACCGTCGCTGCTCTGCCCCCGGTGCGACTGTCGCCCTCTCGAATTAGCCACGTATTCCTACCTGCTCGGCATCTACCTGGGGGACGGCCATATCAGTCACTACGCCAAGCACAGAGTGCCAAGCCTCATGATCACCATGGACGACTCCTGGCCCGGCCTACAGGATCAGGTGGAGGCCGCACTCAGGGCGGTCTTTCCGCACAACGCCACGTGCCGTGTGCGCACCAAGGGCGCCCACAACATCAAGGTCTACTTCAAGCACCTGCCCTGCCTCTTCCCCCAGCACGGCCCCGGCAGAAAGCACGAGCGGAAGATCGTCCTCGAACCCTGGCAGCAGGAGATCGTCGACGCCCACCCGTGGGAGTTCGTCCGCGGGCTCATCCACTCCGACGGCTGCCGCATCACCAACTGGACGACCCGCCTCGTCGGCGGAGAGCGCAAGCGCTACGAATATCCCCGGTACTTCTTCACCAACAAGTCCGACGACATCAGGGACCTCTTCACCCGCACCCTCGACGCCCTCGGCATCGGCTGGACGCACTGCACCCGGCACGGGAACCCGTTCAACATCTCCGTCGCCCGCAAGGCCGACGTGGCCCTGATGGACGTCCACGTCGGCCCGAAACATTGAGTATCCGGTCCGCTACTTCGGGCTGTCGTCCTCGCCGATGTGGTGGATGCGGACGAGGTTGGTGGAGCCGGGGACGCCGGGCGGGGAGCCGGCGGTGATGACGACCGTGTCGCCCCGCTCGCAGTGGCCGCTCTTGAGCAGCAGCTCGTCGACCTGCTCGACCATCGCATCGGTGGAGTCGACGTGCGGTCCGAGGAGGGTCTCGACGCCCCACGTGAGGTTGAGCTGGGAGCGGGTCGCCTTGTCGGGGGTGAAGGCGAGGAGCGGGATGGGTGAGCGGTAGCGGGAGAGGCGGCGGACCGTGTCGCCGGACTGGGTGAAGGCGACGAGGAATTTGGCGCCGAGGAAGTCGCCCATTTCGGCGGCGGCGCGGGCGACGGCGCCGCCTTGGGTGCGGGGTTTGTTGCGTTCGGTGAGCGGGGGCAGGCCCTTCGCGAGGATGTCCTCCTCCGCCGCTTCGACGATGCGGCCCATCGTCTTGACGGTTTCGATGGGGTATTTGCCGACGCTGGTCTCGCCGGAGAGCATGACGGCGTCGGTGCCGTCGATGACGGCGTTGGCGACGTCGGAGGCCTCGGCCCTGGTGGGGCGGGAGTTGTCGATCATCGAGTCGAGCATCTGGGTGGCGACGATGACCGGTTTGGCGTTGCGTTTGGCGAGTTTGATGGCGCGCTTCTGGACGATCGGGACCTGTTCGAGGGGCATTTCGACGCCGAGGTCGCCGCGGGCGACCATGATGCCGTCGAATGCGGCGACGATGTCCTCGATGTTGTCGACGGCCTGGGGTTTTTCGATCTTGGCGATGACGGGGAGTCGTCGGCCTTCTTCGTCCATGATGCGGTGGACGTCTTCGATGTCGCGTCCGCTGCGTACGAAGGAGAGGGCGATGACGTCGAATCCTGAACGCAGGGCCCAGCGGAGGTCGGCCTCGTCCTTGTCGGAGAGGGCGGGGACGGAGACGGCGACGCCGGGGAGGTTGAGGCCCTTGTGGTCGGAGACCATGCCGCCTTCGATGACGGTGGTGGCGACGCGGGGTCCTTGGACGCCGGTGACCTCGAGGGTCACTTTGCCGTCGTCGACGAGGATGCGTTCGCCGGTGGTGACGTCGTCGGCGAGGCCGCTGTAGGTGGTGCCGCAGTGGCGGCGGTCGCCCTCTATGCCGTGTTCGACGGAGATGGTGAAGTCGTCGCCGCGTTCGAGGAGTACGGGTCCTTCGCTGAAGCGGCCGAGGCGGATCTTCGGGCCTTGAAGGTCGGCGAGGATGCCGACGCTGCGGCCGGTCTCCTCGGAGGCCTTTCGCACGCGCTGGTAGCGCTCCTCGTGCTCGGCGTAGGTGCCGTGGCTGAGGTTGAAGCGGGCGACGTCCATTCCGGCTTCGACCAGTGCCTTGATCTGGTCGTACGAGTCGGTGGCGGGTCCCAGGGTGCAGACGATTTTTGCTCGGCGCATGGTTCGAGCGTAGGCCTTACCGGCGGGTAGAGAATTGGTCGGTGGTGACTACTCAACAACCTTTGCGTAAAGGGCTATTGACAAGTGTTGAATTGTGCGGGGAGCCGCTCCGATGAGCGGCTCCCCGGTGTCACCAGCGGGCGATGTCGTCGAGGTGGGTGTCGAGTTCGGCGAGGCCGGGGTGGTCGAGGAGCCGTTCCAGGGTGCGGTGCCGCTGTTCGGTGAGGTAGGCCGCGGTGACTTCGTGTGGTGTCACGCCGAGGGTGCGGGCGAGGGCGTGTTTCTGCTCGTGGGTCAGGCCCGTGTCGAGTGCGACGGCCGCGATGACGACGATGCGGATGTGCGTCTCGATGTCGTCGGTGTCGTGTCCGGCCAGGCGGTACTGGTGGAGGAGCCAGCGGGCGAACCGTCCTCTGTGGTGGGGGTCAGCCATGCTGCTGGAGCCAGCGGGCGGCGAGGCCGGCGAGTCCGGCGCCGAGGCCGTAGCAGGTGCCGCGCAGCAGGTGTGCGGCGGCGTCGCGACGGTGCGTTCTGGCCGGTGGGCGGCTGTTGGTGCGGGTGGGCTTCGGTTTACGCTGCGGCATGGGTGGCCCTTCTGGGGGTGTGCCTGTCGAGGAGCCTGTCGGCGGTCGGTGGCCTAGGAACCGGATGACCGCCGGTCAGGCTCTTTGTTGTGGGTGGGGGGTCAGTGCTGTTGGGCGCAGTGCTGGAGGCGGTCGGCGATTTCTCGTTCGGGGCGGCAGACGAGTACGGCTTCGGTGTCGTCGCGGGCGGCGAGGCGTTCGACTTCGGCGGTGATGCCGGGTTCGCGGGTGCCGTGGGGTGGGTGGGTCGTGAGGGTGTCGTCGGGGTCGTCGTGGCAGTGCTGGAGCTGGTCGAGCCAGTGGGTGGCCTCGGGGTTCTCGCCGCGTCCGAGGTGGTGGAGGTAGAGGCAGTGGGCGGCGGTGCGGTGTCCGGCGCCGGCGGCGAGTTGCCACCAGAATTGGGCGCTTTCGGGGTGGTCGGCGAGGTGGAGCATGCAGGCGAAGACGTGTGCGCCGTCCACGTCGAGGTCTTTGAGTGGTGTGCGGTTGCCGTCGGGTCCGTCCTCGCCGATTTCCTGGGCGAGTCGTTCGATGTGGATGGCTGCGCCGCGCTGGTCGAGTGTTCCGCGTACGACTGCGGAGAGCTGGCGGCGGACTCGTGCGACGGGGGGTACTTCTTTGGTGTGGGGTACGTAGCCGGCGTCTTCGGCGAGGCGGCGGAGTCCGGCCGCTACGTCGAACGGGCGTCGCCGGGTGCGTAGTTCTGTTCCGACTTGTGCCAGTAGTGTCTCCATTTTGGTCATTCCCGGTCCCCCTGGGTCTTGATGTATGAGGCCACGGCGGGCTCCAGCCGTTCCTTCGCCTTGCGGCAGTGGTGGTCGACGGTGCTGGGTGTGACGCCCATGTAGCCGCTGATTCTCTTGGTGTCGTACTGCAGGATGTAGCGCAGGACGATGACGTCGAATTGGCGTGGCGGCAGTTTGCATATGGCCCGGAAGAGGCCGATGTCGCTGGGCAGCAGCGCGAGGCGCTTGCGGAAGGCGTGCAGGGTCTGTGACATGACGGCCCGTCGGAGGATCGCCCACATCTGTTGTTGCAGGTCGGTCTCTTCGATCAGTGCGTCCCAGTGCCGCAGGATTTCCAGGAACGCGCGGTGCACTGCTTCTTCGGCCGGGCCGTTGGCGCCGAGTCGCAGCAACGCGTAGGAGTGAAACGCTTCCTGGTTGGCCAGGTAGAGCGTTTCGAATTCCAGCGGCAGTGGCAGCACGGACTCGGCCACCGGGCTGCTGCCGTCCTCCGCGTGGACATCTTCGGTCATGAGTCCTCTTCATGGAGGGCTTGATGCGAAGGGCGATCGTCAAGGTGCGTCCCGTCGCCCACTGGTGAGGGCTACTCAATCGGGTGAAGTGGGCGAACACGCATGCGCTCTGTGCCGAAAATTACTCAGTGATCATTGAACGCTGCACAACGTCACGGCATACCCGCGGGTAACGGAGTGTGACCATGGGGTTCGCGGAGACCCCTGGTGCGAGGTCTACGCCAATATCGGGCGCCGAGTGACCCAACTCACATCCGCCGCACGCCACTCGGGCCGCCGCTCACGACTCGTACGAGTGAAATAACCCCGAAAACGGCTCAGCCCGGCACGTCCATGCGCTGTGTGCCGATGACCGACAGGAGCCGCAGCGCCTCCTCGGAGGGCGAGCCGGGCGCGGCGGTGTAGATGACGACGCGCTGGTCCCGGTCGGTGATCTCCAGGACGTCGCACCGGGTGGTGACGGGACCGACGAGGGGATGCTCGAAGGTCTTGCACAGGGTGGGCCGGTCGGTCACGTCATGGGCTTCCCACAGCCGGGCGAACTCCTCGCTCCCCGCGAGGAGTTCGCGGACCAGGCCGTTCACCTCCGGGTCGTCGGGGTAGCGGGCCGCGGCGGCGCGCAGGTGGTGGGCCGAGGTGCGGGCGAACTCGTCGGCGTCCGAGACGCTGTACAGGCGCCGGCCGTGCCGGTGGGGGGCGAGGAAGGTGCGGCGGATGAGGTTGCGGTCCTGCCGGGGCAGGGCGGAGAAGTCCTCCATGAGGGCGGCGGCGAGATCGTTCCAGGCGATGACCTCGTAGGTCGCGGACAGGACGATGGCCGCGGCGTCCGGGAGTCTGCGCAGCAGGTCGACGATGCTGGGGCGCACCTCGCGGGAGGGTCCGGGCGGTGGTCCCGGGGGGAGGCCGGCGAGGCGGTGGAGGTGGTCGCGTTCGGCGTCCGACAGGCGCAGGGCGCGGGCGAGCTGGGCGAGGACCTCGCGGGAGGGGTGGGGGGCGCGGGCCTGTTCCAGGCGTGCGTAGTACTCGGGTGAGATGAAGGCGAGCTGTGCCACTTCCTCGCGGCGCAGGCCGGGGGTGCGGCGGCGCGTGCCCGCGGGGAGTCCCACGTCGGCGGGGGTGATGCGGGCGCGTCTGCTGCGCAGGAAGTCGGCCAGGTCTCGTCGTACTCGTCGGTCCACGCATCCAGTGTGTACCGGGTGCCGGGGTGCTCAGCCAGGTACTGGTGGTGCCTGGTTGGGCGGGGGCGGTGGGCGCAGGCTCGTCGGCATGAACGACACATCGATCACGTCCACGGCGACCTCGGGCCTGCTGGCCGGCAAGGTCGCCTTCATCACCGGTGCGGGTCGCGGCATCGGGGCCGCGGCGGCGCGGCTGTTCGCGGAGGAGGGGGCCCGTGTGCTGCTCGCGGCCCGTACGGAGGTTCAGCTGAAGGCGGTGGCAGAGGAGATCAGGGCGGCGGGTGGTACGGCTGAGCATGTGGTGTGCGATCTGGCCGATCCGGTGAGCGTGCGGGCCGCTGTGGGCCGGTGCGTGGAGCTCTTCGGCCGACTGGACGCGGCCTTCAACAATGGTGCGACGGGGCAGCCGCCGGGTCCGCTGGATCAGCTGTCGGAGGCCGATTTCGACCATGTCTACGCGGTCAATGTGAAGGGTCCCTGGCTCGCGATCGGTGCCGAGGTGGCCGCCATGCGGGCGACGGCGGGTCGTGGGGCGATCGTCAACACGTCCAGTGTCGGCGCCCTGATGGCCAATCCGGAGCTGCCGGCGTACGGCGCGGCGAAGCGTGCGTTGAACAGCCTGACGGCGTCGGCCGCCGCCACGTATGGCGCGGAGGGCATTCGTGTGAACGCGGTCGCGCCCGGCACGACGCTCACCGAGTTGCTGCTGGAGTGGGAGGAGCGCTCGCCCGGCACGATCGAGCAGCTCAATGCCCGTACGCCGTTGGGCCGTGCCGCCGAGCCGCGGGAGATCGCGCAGGTGGCCGCGTGGCTGCTGAGCGACCGCGCGTCGTATGTGACGGGGGTGGTGCTGCCGGTCGACGGGGGCATGGTGGCGTGAGCGGCGTCAGGTCAGCCGCGGTGGTGCCATGGTGAAGCGGGCGTTGACCTGGGCGTAGACGTGCTGGCGCTGTGGTTCGAGGTCGAGGGGGGCGGCGTTCTCCTGGTGGTCGGGGGCGCCGCCGTAGGCGATGGAGCTCATGGCTCCGGCGGGGCTTCCGTAGCCGTAGGCGGGGGTGGGGTTGTCGGCGCCGATGTCGGCGAGTTCGACGAGGGCGGCGAGGTGGGTGCCGAGGGCCTCGGCGTATTCGCGGGCGCGTTGCACGGCTTCGCGGACGGCGTGCCGGCGGGCCTGGCGGTGGGTGGGCGAGTCGGGGCGCAGCGCCCACCAGGGGCCTTCGACGCGGGTGAGGTCGAGGTCGGCGAGGCGGGTGGTGAGTTCGCCGAGGGCGGTGAAGTCGGTGAGTTCGGCGGTGGTGTGGACGCGGCCGTGGTAGGCGCGGATGCGTTCGGCGCGGCCGTGGCGGGTGAGTTCGGGGCTGATGGAGAAGGCGCCGGTCTCCACTTTCTCGACGGCTTCGCCGTAGGTTCTGACGAGGTCGAGGACGGTGGCGTTGCGTCGGGTGAGGTCGGCGAGGGCGTCGCGGCGGTCGGTGCCGCGGGCGCTGACGGTGATGCCGATGCGGGCGATCTCGGGGTCGACTTCGAGGTGTGCTTCGCCGCGGACGGCGAGGCGGGGGGCGTCGGGGGTGCCGTAGGGGGTGGGGCTGGTGTCCATGCGGTCACTCTCGCACCGTGTGGGGCGCACCGGACAGTCACCGGATCGAAACCTGGGGGGTCTGTTGCGGGCCGGGTGCCCGGGGACAGAATCTACGCGCGTTACATCGGTCGACTGAGGAGTACGGAAATGCCGCTGAACCGCCGGAAGTTCCTGGGTACGTCTGCCGCCACGGGTGTGGGGGTGGCGGCGGCCGGCGCGGCCGTGGCGCCGGCCGCGGTGGCGGGTGGGTCCAAGGGGGGCGGGCGGCGCCACAAGCGGTACGCGTTCACCGTGCTGGGCACGACGGACCTGCACGGCAACGTCTTCAACTGGGACTACTTCACGGACAAGGAGTTCGACGACAAGGACCACAACGACGTGGGCCTGGCGAAGATCTCCACGCTCGTGGAGGAGGTGCGCGCGGAGAAGGGCCGCCGCAACACCTTGCTGATCGACGCGGGGGACACGATCCAGGGCACCCAGCTGTCGTACTACTACGCCAAGGTCGACCCGATCACCGCCGAGCGGGGTCCCGTGCACCCGATGGCGCAGGCGATGAACGCGATCGGGTACGACGCGGCGGCGCTCGGCAACCACGAGTTCAACTACGGCATTCCGGTGCTGCGCAAGTTCGAGGAGCAGTGCGACTTCCCGCTGCTCGGCGCGAACGCGCTGGACGCGAGGACGGCGAAGCCCGCTTTCCCGCCGTACTTCATGAAGCGGCTGCGCACCCCGCACGGCAGGGACGTGAAGGTGGCGGTGCTGGGTCTGACCAACCCGGGCATCGCGATCTGGGACAAGGCGAACGTGCAGGGGAAGATGACGTTCCCGGGTCTGGAGGAGCAGGCGGCGAAGTGGGTGCCGAGGCTGCGGTCGATGGGCGCGGACGTGGTGATCGTGTCGGCGCACTCGGGTTCCAGCGGCACGTCGTCCTACGGTGACCAGCTGCCGTACGTGGAGAACGCGGCCGCGCTCGTCGCCGAGCAGGTGCCGGGGATCGACGCGATCCTGGTCGGGCACGCGCACACGGAGATCCCCGAGTACTTCGTGGAGAACAAGGCGACCGGGAAGAAGGTCGTGCTGTCCGAGCCGCTGAAGTGGGGGCAGCGCCTCACGCTGTTCGACTTCGAGCTGGTGTGGGCGAAGGGGTGCTGGACGGTGGAGAAGGTGGGTGCGAAGGTCCTCAACTCCAATACGGCGGCCGAGGACCGGAAGATCACGCGGCTCCTCGCCGACGAGCACCGGAAGGTCGTCGCGTACGTCAACCAGGTGATCGGCAGGTCGACGGCGGCGATGAGCACGGCCGAGGGCCCGTACAAGGACGTCCCCATCATCGATCTGATCAGCCTGGTGCAGACGGAGACGGTGGCGCAGGCGCTGAAGGGCGGCGCGTACGGGGCGCTGCCGGTGCTCTCGCAGGCCTCCTGTTTCTCGCGCACGGCGCGGATCCCCGCGGGCGATGTGACGATCAAGGACGCGGCGGGGCTGTACCCGTTCGAGAACACGCTGGAAGCGCGGCTGCTCACGGGTGCCCAGCTCAAGGATTACCTGGAGTTCTCGGCGCGGTACTACGTCCGTACGCCGGCCGGTGGCCCGGTCGATCCCGCGAAGCTCACGAACGCCGAGAACATCCCGGACTACAACTACGACGCGGTGCGGGGCGTGACGTACGAGGTGGACATCGCGGCGCCCGTGGGGTCGCGGATCGTCGGGCTGTCCTTCGAGGGCAAGGCGATCGATCCGAAGGCCGAGTTCGTGCTCGCGGTGAACAACTACCGGGCCAGTGGTGGCGGGAACTTCCCGCACATCGCGGGCGCCAAGCAGCTGTGGGCCAATTCGGAGGAGATCCGGAACACGATCATCGGCTGGGTGAAGGCGAAGGGGACGGTCGACCCGGGCCAGTTCGCGTCGGTGGACTGGAAGCTGACCCGGGACGGCACGCCGGTCTTCTAGGCCTTCTGCGCTGTTACGCCTTCTGGAGCCGCAGGGTGGCCAGGTCGACGGCGTCGGCGAGCGCCCGGGCGCCGGCGTCGTTGACGTGCAGGCCGTCGCCGCTGTCGTAGTCGTCGTGGATCCGGTCGGGGTCGGCCGGGTCCGCGACGGCGGCGGCGAAGTCGGCGTAGGCGTCGAAGGGACTGCTCGCGCCGCGGATCCACTCGTTGACCTCGCGGGCGACGGCGACGCCCTCGGGGGTGGAGTAGCCCTCGAAGACGGTGTCCTTGTAGGGGCCGACGGTGGTGGCGATGGCGGTCAGGCCGGCCTCGTGGAGGCGGTCGGCGAGTGCGGTGAAGCCCGCGATGAGGTCGGCGGCGGTGGGGATGGGCGCCGGGTCGGGGTAGGCCTCCTGGCCGGGGATGCCGAGGTCGTTGAGGCCGAAGTGGACCAGGACGTGGGTGACGCCGGGCACGTCGAGGACGTCGCGCCGCAGGCGGGCCAGGGCGTGTTCGCCGATCTCGTCGGTGAGCAGCCGGTTGGCGGACAGGCCCTGGTTGACCACCCAGCCGCCGCTGCCGGCCTCGCGCAGCCGCTCGTTGAGGAGGTCGGGGAAGCGCTGGTCGGTGTCGGGGGTGGTGCCGGTGCCCTCGAACCAGGAGTCTCCGAAGGCTACGGCGATGGCGGTGCCCGCGGGGGCGAGGACGTCGGCGCCGGTGATGAAGTGGCGGGTGACGAGTTCTTCGAGGCCTTCGGTGCCGTCGAGGGTGGGGGCGGCCAGGGCGTTGCCGGGGACGGCGTAGCCGGTGCGCAGCGGTACGGCGGAGTAGGTGGAGAGGCCGGTGTCCTCGGGGAGCCAGAGGCTGAGGGCGAGTTCGTCGCCGGCGGCCACGGTCTGTTCGACGGGGTCGCTCACGGCCTCTTCGCCGACGGGGAGGGTGAATTCCTCGGCGCCGCCGAAGCGGAGCGGTGTGTCGCTGCCCGCGTCGATGCCGCTTCCTTCGGTGCGTCTGGCGAGGCGGGCGCCTCCGATGTGGAGGGGTTCCTTGCCGTAGCGGTTGCTGAGGCGGACGCGGACGGCGCTGCCGCCGCCGTCGAGGCGGATGATCTGGCGGAGCGTCTGGCCGGCGAAGCCGCGGAGTTCGAAGAGTTCGATGCTCTCGTGAGGGCTGACGACGGCGGAGCGGAAGGCTGCGGTCCAGGAGGCCGTGGAGTCTGTGGTCATGATCGGCTCAACTGCGCGATGCGGGCCGGTATTTCGATTCCCGTCGAATTTCTTGCGGGAATATTCGGCGGCGCCGGGGCGCTTGGGGGCGGACAATTCCGCCATGGATGAGGCACTTGAGGGGGCGCTCGGCCCCGTGTTGCGTGATCTGGCGGCGACGTGCCCGGTGCGGGCGACGGTCCGCGACGAGCCCGATTTCATGGGGCTGGGTGAGGACGTGACCATGGTGTACGCCGATGACGGCTCGGGCCGCGGGGTGAGTGTCGCGGAGCGGCACAGTGCGGCCGAGCGGGTGGCGGAGGTCGCGGACCAGGTGCAGGAATGGGCGGTCGAGGAGTTGTGCGCGCGGTCGCGGCCCGCCGTGTGGCCGGAGTGTCCCGAGCACCCCGACGCGCATCCGCTGGCGGCCGGGGTGGTGCGGGGTGTCGCCGTGTGGTCGTGCCCGCGGACGCGCGCGGTGGTGGCGCCCGTCGGGGAGCTGGTGGCGGGGGACGTCAGCTCTTGAGGCGTACGAGGTTCCCGCGCTGTTCGCCGATGCGGCCCGCGGTGCCCGGGTGCCGTTCGGGGGTCTGGAGGCCGAAGCTGGTGAACGCGGTGCGCTCGGGCAGCGGGTAAGGGGTCTCGCCGGTCAGGGAGTTGAGGATGGTGGCGCTGCGCCAGGCGGCGAGGCCGAGGTCGGGGGCGCCGACGCCGTGGGTGTGGCGTTCGGCGTTCTGGACGTAGACCGAGCCGGTGACGGACGGGTCGAGGACGAGGCGGTACTGCTCGTCGATGCGGGGGCGGGCGGAGGAGTCCTTGCGGATGTAGGGGTCGAGGCCGGCGAGGAGCTGGTCGAGGGGGCGTTCGCGGTAGCCGGTGGCGAGGACGACGGCGTCGGTGGTGAGCCGGGAGCGGGTGCCCTGTTGCAGGTGTTCGAGGTGGAGTTCGACGCGGGTGGTGGCGACGCGGCCCGCGGTGCGCACGCAGACGCCGGGGGTGAGGACGGCGTCGGGCCAGCCGCCGTGCAGGGTGCGCCGGTAGAGCTCGTCGTGGATGGCGGCGATGGTGTCGGCGTCGATGCCCTTGTGGAGCTGCCACTGGTGCGGGACGAGGCCGTCACGGACGGCTTCGGGCAGGGCGTGGAAGTAGCGGGCGTAGTCGGGGGTGAAGTGCTCCAGGCCCAGCTTGGAGTACTCCATGGGGGCGAAGGCCTCGGTGCGGGCGAGCCAGTGGATCTTCTCCCGTCCCGCGGGGCGGGAGCGCAGCAGGTCGAGGAAGACCTCCGCGCCGGACTGGCCCGAGCCGATGACGGTGATGTGGTCGGCGGAGAGCAGCAGGTCGCGGTGGTGGAGGTAGTCGGCGGAGTGGATGACGGGGACGGTGGGGGCCTCGGCGAGGGGTTTGAGGGGTTCGGGGACGTAGGGGGCGGTGCCGATGCCGAGGGCGATGTTGCGCGTGTAGGTGCGGCCCAGCGCCTCGGCCTCGCCGTCGGTGTCGAGCTGGGTGAAGTCGACTTCGAAGAGGGCGCGTTCGGGGTTCCAGCGGACGGCGTCGATCTGGTGGCCGAAGTGGAGTCCGGGGAGGTGCTCGCTGACCCAGCGGCAGTACGCGTCGTATTCGGCGCGCTGGATGTGGAAGCGCTCGGCGAAGTAGAAGGGGAAGAGCCGCTCGCGGGTCTTGAGGTAGCTGAGGAAGGACCAGGGGCTCACGGGGTCGGCGAGGGTGACCAGGTCGGCGAGGAACGGCACTTGGAGGGTGGCGCCGTCGATGAGGAGGCCGGGGTGCCAGTGGAAGGCGGGACGCTGCTCGTAGAAGGCGGTGTCGAGTCCGCCGAGGGGGTGGGCGAGGGCGGCGAGGGAGAGGTTGAACGGGCCGATGCCGATGCCGACCAGGTCGCGGGGGTCGTCGGGGGTGGTGAGCGGCCGGGGGCCGGGGTGGTCGGGTGTGCCGGTCATCGGGGGGTGGTTCCTTCCGGGTGGTCGGGGGGTGTGCGGTCCGCGCCGGGTTCCTCGACGAGCTTGAGGAGTGCGGCGAGGTCGCCGGGCCGGGTGTGGGGGTTGAGGAGGGTGGCCTTGAGCCAGCGGCGGCCGTCGAGGTCGGCGCGGCCGAGCACCGCGGCGCCCTCGGTGAGCAGCCGTCGTCGTACGCGGGCGACGTCCTCGTCGGTGGCGCCCGTGGGGCGGAAGAGGACGGTGCTGATGGCGGGTGTGTCGTAGAGCTCGAAGGCCGGGTGTGCGTCGATGAGGCCTGCGAACTCGCGGGTGCGGTCGCATACTTGGTCGACGAGGGCGCCGAGTCCGGTGCGGCCGAGCGCCTTGAGGGTGACGGCGATCTTGAGGACGTCGGGGCGGCGGGTGGTCCGCAGGGAACGGCCGAGGAGGTCGGGCAGGCCGGCGTCGGTGTCGTCGTCGGCGTTGAGGTAGTCGGCGCGGTGGCTGAGGGCGTCGAGGTCGTGGGGGTCGCGGACGGCGAGGAGGCCCGCGGCGGCGGGCTGCCAGCCGAGTTTGTGCAGGTCGAGGGCGACGGTGTGGGCGCGGTCGAGGCCGTGCAGCTGTCCTTTGCGGGTGGCGCTGAAGAGGAGCCCGCCTCCGTAGGCGGCGTCGATGTGCAGGCGGGCGCCGTGGGCGTCGCACAGGTCGGCGATCTCGTCGAGGGGGTCGATGAGGCCGGCGTCGGTGGTACCCGCGGTGGCGGCGACGAGGAACGTGCCCGGGGGGCCGCCGAGTTCGGTGAGGGCCTCGTCGAGCGCGGCGGGGTCGAGGAGGCCTGCGGGGGCGGGCACGGTGACGGGCTCGGGCAGTCCGAGGAGCCAGGCGGCGCGGGCCAGGGAGTGGTGGGCGTTGGCGCCGACGAGGAGGCGGACGGGGCCGTGGGCGGCGGGGTTCTCGCGGGCCAGGAGCAGGGCGAGCTGGTTGGCCTCGGTGCCGCCGGTGGTGACGAGTCCGTCGCCGCCGTCGTGGATCTCGGCGGTGAGGGCGCGGGTGACGAGCGCTTCGAGTGCGGTCGCCGCGGGTGCCTGGTCCCAGGAGTCCATGGAGGGGTTGAGGGCGGAGGCGGCGAGGTCGGCGGCGGCCGCGACGGCGAGCGGCGGGCAGTGCAGGTGGGCGGCGCACAGCGGGTCGGCGGGGTCGGCGGCGCCTTCGGCGAGGGTGTGGACGAGGGTGCGCAGGGCCGCCTCGGGTCCGGTGCCGCGCTCGGGCAGGACCGGTGCGGTGGCGGCGCGGACGCGGTCGGCGACGGTGCCGGGGCCGCCCGCGGGGAGGGGGCCGCCGCGCGCGGTCGCCCCGGTGTGCAGGGCGTCGAGGGTGGCGGCGAGCAACGGCCGCAGGGCATCGGGTCCTTGGGCGCCCCCGGCGAGGGGCGGCGGGGTGCTCATGGGGCGTGTCCTTCGGGTCCGCGCGTACAGGGGCACCAGCCTGTATGCCGCGGTGGGCGGTGCGCCCCGATACCGGGGGGACGGAACCCGAAAGTGGTACTGCCGTGCGGAGAAAACGTGTGGGAGCGGGGCGGGGTGCTAGGGCCCCGGCGTGCTCCGCCTCATGAGCCGAAGTCGGCCTTGTGGTGGGGTGCGCGTTCCTGGAACTGGAAGGTGCGGTCGGGCCGGGGGCGCAGGCACTTGGGCCTACGCCCCCGGCGCCGGTGTCAGCTCTTGGTGGCTCCCTCGCGTACGCGCAGCGCCCGTGCCAGGTCGTCGAGTTGGTCGACGAGCTTGCGGCGCAGGGCCGGGGTGGGGTCGGCGTCGCGCAGGCACCGTTCGCCGAGGTGGAGCGTCTCGGCGTCCACGAAGGGCAGGGGGAAGGCGTGGCGGCCCGCCGCTTCGGCCATGGCGGGGCCGCGGCGGGCGGCGAGGGCGACGGCGTCCTCGAAGTAGCGGGGGACGTACTCCCGCACCAGGTCGTCCTGGCCGGGCTGCCAGAAGCCCTGCGCGGTGGCGGTGAAGAGGTAGTTGGACAGGTCGTCCGTGGCGAACATGGCCTCCCACGCGGCCCGTTTGGCGTCGGCGTCGGGCAGGGCGGCGCGGCAGCGTGCGGCGCCCTCGCGGCCGGTGGCGCTCGGGTCGCGGGCGAGTTCGGCGGCGATGGTGGCCTCGTCGGCGGCGTCGAGTGCGGCGAGCCTGCCGAGGGCCCGCCAGCGCAGCTCGGGGTCGAGCTCGGGGCCGCCGGGCACGGTGCCCTCGCTCAGCCAGGCCTGGAGGGGTGCTGCCTGGGTGGCGACGTCGATGGCGCCGCGGACCGCGGTGAGGCGCAGGCCGGGGTGGGAGCCGTCCTCGGTGCGGCGGATCAGGTCGCGGCAGAGGTCGCCGAGGAGGGCGAGGGCGGCGGGGCGCTGTGCGGGGGCGGTGTAGCGGTCGGCGATGTGCGTGGTGGCGAAGGTGAGGACGCCCTGGACGAGGGCGAGGTCGGTCTCCGCGGGGAGGTGGGCGCGGGCGGCCTCCAGGTAGGCGGAGGGGGCGAGTTCGCCGTCGCGGACCATGTCGCGCAGGCTGTTCCACAGGACGGCGCGGGTGAGGGCGTCGGGGACGCCGGAGAGGGCGTGCAGGGCGGTTTCCCTGGACGTCTCGTCGAGGCGGATCTTGGCGTAGGTGAGGTCCTGGTCGTTGAGGACGAGGAGGGCGGGGCGGCCGCCGTCGCGGGCGATCTCGCCGGTGGCGGGGACGTCGGTCTCCAGGCGTTCGCGCAGGACGAGGGCGCCGCTGCCGGAGAGGTCGCGGTCGTAGACGCCGACGGCGATGCGGTGGGGGCGGCCGTCTTCCCGGCCCGGGCCGCCGTCGCGGTCGATGGCGAGGGTCCACCGGCGTCCGGTGTGGGTGACCTTCGAGGTGAGGGTGTCGACGCCGGTGGTGCGCAGCCATGCCTCGGCCCAGCCGTGCACGTCGCGGTCGGTGGCGTGGGCGAGGGAGTCGATGAAGTCGGCGAGGGTGGCGTTGGCGAACTTGTGCCGGGCGAAGTGGGTGTTGATGCCCGCGAGGAAATCCTTCTCGCCGAGCCAGGCGACGAGCTGGCGCAGTGCGCCGGCCCCCTTGGCGTAGGAGATGCCGTCGAAGTTGAGCATCGCGGAGGCGGTGTCGGGGACGGCGTCGGGGTCGGGGGCGACGGGGTGGGTGGAGGGCCGCTGGTCGGCGTCGTATCCCCAGGATTTGCGGGCGACGCCGAAGTCGGTCCAGGGGTCGGTGAAGCGGGTGGCCTCGGCGGTGGTCTGGAAGCCCATGTACTCGGCGAAGGACTCGTTGAGCCAGATGTCGTCCCACCAGGTGAGGGTGACGAGGTCGCCGAACCACATGTGGGCCATCTCGTGGGCGATGACCATGGCGCGGGTCTGCCGCTCGGTGTCGGTGACGGCGGAGCGGTAGATGAACTCGTCGCGGAAGGTGACGAGTCCGGGGTTCTCCATGGCGCCCGCGTTGAACTCGGGGACGAACGCCTGGTCGTAGGAGTCGAAGGGGTAGGGCTCGTCGAACTTCTCGTGGTAGCGGTCGTAGCAGGAGCGCGTGATGTCGAGGATCTCCTCGGCGTCGGCGTCCATGAAGGGGGCGAGGGAGCGCCGGCAGTGGATGCCGAAGGGCAGTCCGCGGTGTTCGGTGCGCACGGAGTGCCAGGGGCCGGCGGCGACGGCGATCAGATAGGTGGAGACGGGCGGGGTGGGCGCGGCCCGCCACGTCCCGTCGCCGGTGTGCTCGGTGATGCCGTTGGCGAGGACGGTCCACTCCTCGGGCGCGGTGACGGCCAGTTCGAAGACGGCCTTCAGGTCGGGCTGGTCGAAGGCGGCGAAGACGCGCTGGACGTCCTCCATGAAGAGCTGGGTGTACGCGTACGTCTCGCCGTCGGTGGGGTCGGTGAAGCGGTGCATGCCCTCGCCGGTGCGGGAGTAGCGCATCGTGGCGTCCACACGCAGCTCGTGTTCGCCCGCGGTGAGTGCGTCGAGCGCGAGCCGGTTGTCGATGAGGCCGGCCGGGTCGAGGGGCTGCCCGTCGAGGGTGACGGAGCGCAGTTCGGCGGGTTTGAGCTCGACGAAGGTGGCGCCCTCGGTACGGGCGCTGAACCGGATGACGGTACGGGAGCCGAAGGTGTCGCGGGCGGGATCGGCCGCCCCGCTCAGGTCGAGCTCGATCGAGTACCGGTGAACGTCGATGAGCCGGGCTCGGGTCTGCGCTTCGTCGCGCGTCAGTACGGGCATGGGGGCCATGCTGCCTGATGGGGCGGGGCCGGGTGTAGGGGCCCGGCCCGGGGGCGGGGCGGCCTCCCGGGGCGGCCGTCCCGCGGGGCTCGCGGGCCGGGTGGCGGTTCGGTGTCCTCGCCTGCCCGGAGGTGGTGGTCCGGGCGGCGGAGGCGGTCGGTGGGAGGGGGCCGGGGCGGGGGTCTCCCGTGCCTCTCCGGCCTTTCCCGCCCGTCGCGGATCAGGCTCCGTCGGCCGTGTCCCCGGCCCGGTCGCCGCCGGCGATCACTTCGTGGTGGCGGATGACCTCCGCGATGATGAAGGTGAGCAGTTTCTCGGCGAAGGCCGGGTCGAGCTTGGCGTTCTCGGCGAGTTCGCGCAGGCGGGCGATCTGGCGGGCCTCGCGGGAGGGGTCGGCGGGCGGCAGGTGGTGCTGGGCCTTGAGGTGGCCGACCTGCTGGGTGCACTTGAAGCGCTCGGCGAGCATGTGGACGACGGCGGCGTCGATGTTGTCGATGCTGTCGCGCAGCCGGGACAGCTCGGCGCGCACGGCCTCGTCGGTGCCGGTGGGGCCGGCGTCGGCGGCCGGGACGCTCGCGTCGCGGGCGTAGGGGGCGGCGGCCCCGTTCGCGCTGTTCTCGTCACTGGTGTGGCTGGTGGTCATGGGCCACGAGCCTACGTTGCCGGTCCGGGCCCGCCACCGGCGGAAGAGCGCAGGATCGGCGGGTGGTCGGGGTCGGGTATCTGGTGCGACCAGCCGCCCGGCACGGTCCTGCCCTGCTGGTCGCGGAAGCGTACGGGGGCCATGCCGACCCGGCGGGTGAAGAGGCGGGAGAAGTACGCGGGGTCGTCGTAGCCGACGCGGCGGGCGACGGCGGCGACGGGCAGCTCGGTGGCGGCGAGGAGCTCCTTGGCGCGGCCGAGGCGGATGCCGAGGAGGTAGTCCTTGGGGCTGCACCCCGCGCCGCGCCGCACGGCGGTGCGCAGTTCGGCGGGGGTCATGCCGTGGCGTGCCGCGTGCTCGGCGACGGAGAGCGGCCGGAAGGCGTCGCGGGCCAAGGCCTGGAGGACGGGGTCGCCGTCGGGGGCGATGTCGGCGCGGGCGCGGCGCAGCGCGACGAGGAGTTCGTGGACGGCGGCGCCGGTCTCGACCTCGAGGAGGGGGTTGCCGCGCCGGGCGGCGCGGGCGATGCGGGCGACGGTGGCGCGGGCGCCCGCCGCGTCGGAGAGGGGCACGACGGGCCGGGTCGGTTCGATGTAGCCGAGTTCGGTGTACGTGGCGGTGGCGGGGCCGGTGAAGTCGACGAAGCACTCGTCCCAGCCGGTCTCGGGGTCGGGCCCGTAGTGGTGGCGTACGCCGGGGGTGAGCCAGATCAGGGCGGGTGCCGTCACCGTGGTCCTGCGCCCGTCGGGGCCGAGGAACCAGCCGCCTCCCGAGCTGATGACGACGGCCACGTGGTGGTCGAGGGTGCGCGGGCCCACGGTCGGCAGGAGGCCGTGCTGCAGGCCGACGCCGAGGCAGACGAGGCCGAGCCGGTGGTGGGCCGGGCTGGGGGTGAAATACCGCATCCACGTGTGGTACATCCGCGTGCGTCCCTTCCGGTGCGGGTCGGGCCCCGGCCCGCTCGGTGCGTCGCCGGACACGCCCGGTTCCCTCGCTGCGTCCAACCGGACCCGATCTTTGTCCATGGACCCTGCCGCCCGCCAGGGGGAATCGTGGGCGGGCGGTAGGTGAGCGAGAGGATGCGATGAACGGGTTCAGGGTCGGCGAGGACGATTTCGAGCTGGATGGGCGGCCGGTGCGGCTGCTCTCCGGCGCGCTGCACTACTTCCGTGTGCACGAGGCGCAGTGGGGTCACCGGCTGGCGATGTTGCGGGCGATGGGCCTCAACTGCGTGGAGACGTACGTCCCGTGGAACCTGCACGAGCCGCGCCCTGGCACGTACCGCGACGTCGGGGCGGTCGGCCGTTTCCTGGACGCGGCGCGGGATGCGGGGCTGTGGGCGATCGTGCGGCCGGGCCCCTACATCTGCGCGGAGTGGGAGAACGGCGGACTGCCGCACTGGCTGACGGGGGCGGTGGGGGCCCGCGCGCGGACGCGTGATCCGGAGTACTTGGGCCATGTGGAACGGTGGTTCCGTCATCTGCTGCCGCAGATCGTCTCCCGCGAGTACGGCGGGGAGGGCGGTGGCGGGCCGGTGATCATGGTGCAGGTCGAGAACGAGTACGGCAGCTACGGCTCGGACCAGGTCTACCTGCGTCACCTCGCCGACCTGCTGCGCGACCAGGGCGTCACCGTCCCGCTGTTCACCTCGGACGGGCCCGAGGACCACATGCTGACCGGCGGCTCGATCCCCGGCGTCCTGGCGACGGCCAACTTCGGCTCGGGGGCCCGGGAGGGCTTCGCCGCCCTGCGCCGGCACCGGCCGAAGGGCCCGCTGATGTGCATGGAGTTCTGGTGCGGCTGGTTCGACCACTGGGGCGCGGACCATGTCGAGCGGGACGCCGGTGACGCGACGGCGGCGCTGCGCGAGATCCTGGAGTGCGGGGCGTCGGTGAACCTCTACATGGCGCACGGCGGCACCAGCTTCGCCGGGTGGGCCGGCGCCAACCGCGGCGGCGGCTCCCTGCACGACGGGGAGCTCCAGCCGGACGTCACGTCGTACGACTACGACGCGCCCATCGACGAGTTCGGCCACGCCACGCCCAAGTTCTGGGCCTTCCGCGAGGTCCTCGCGCGGTACGCGGCCACCCCGCCGCCCGAGCCGCCCCCGCCGCTCCCCGCCCTCGGCACCCCCGCGTCGGCGGCGCTCACGGAGTGGGTCGCCCCGGACACGGTCCTGGCCGCCCTGGGCACCCCGGAGTCGGAGCACGCGGTCCCGCCCACCTTCGAGGAGCTGGACGTGGACCGCGGCCTGGTGCGGTACGCCGTCACGGTGCCGGGCCCGCGCGAGCCGTACCCGCTGAGCGTCCGGGGGCTGCGGGACCTGGCCGTGGTGTACGTGGACGGCGAGCGCGCCGGTGTCCTGACGGAGGGCACCCCGACCCTGCCCGACCCGGTCGCCGGGCACGCGCGCGTGGAGCTGTGGGTGGAGTCGTTGGGCAGGGTGAACTACGGCCCCCGCACGGGCGAGCCGAAGGGCGTCACCGGCGGCATCCTCCACGAACGGCAGTACCTGCACGGGGTGCGGGCCCGCGGCCTGCGCCTGGACGCCTTCGACGACGCCGCGACGGTACGACAGCTCCCCGCGACTACCCCCGGCGACGGCCGCCCCGGCCTGTACCGGGGCACGATCGAGGTCACCTCCCCCGGCGACGCGACCCTCGAACTCCCGGGCTGGACAAGGGGCTTCGCATGGATCAACGGCTTCAACCTGGGCCGCTACTGGTCGACGGGCCCCCAGACTTCGCTGTACGTACCCGGCCCGGTGCTGCGGGAGGGGGCGAACGAGGTGTGGGTGCTCGAGGCGGAGGGGGCCGGGGGGCCGGTCGAGTTGGGGTGAGTCGCCGCCCGTGACGACGGAGCCCGTCCCTGGATTCTCAGGGACGGGCTCCGTCGTCACGGGGGCTCCTCAGACCTCCGTGACCTCGAACGTGTCGAGGACGAATTCCGCCTTGCCGTCGTCGCCCGTCTTGCGCAGGCCCACCCAGGCCTCACCTTCGTCGGGGGCCGTGAACTCGTGGGTGAGCGTGGTGGGTTGGGTGGCGGGTGGGAGGTTCTTGCGGTCGGTCTCTTGGGGGGTCGGGGTGTCGACCGCGGTGATCCAGGCGTACTGGCCGGCCTTCTCGTTCTCGTAGCGGAAGGAGACCCGGTAGCGCCTGCCCGGTGTGAAGCGGACGGTGTGCGGGACCGTGCGGTAGACGAGGCCGGGGTTCTCGCCGCGGGACTTCAGGGAGTTGGTGCCGTCGATGACGTCGTCGATCTCCTTGCCGTTCCAGCCCCGCTGGGTGAAGGGGGCGTGGCGCTGGGCGATGTGGGTGCGCGGGTCGGTGATGTCGCCCGCGTCGCCCTTGACGAAGGGGCCCCAGCCCTGCGGCACGTGCTCGAAGTCCTCGTGGACCAGGGTGCCCCGGGGGAGTTCGGCGGGGCGTGAGGTGGCGACGACGCGGACGTTGTCGAAGCGCACGCGCGCGTGGCCCGCCTCGGCGCGCAGCGTCAGCTCGGCCGTGCCGCCGCCCTCGGGGACGGTGAAGTACGTGAACATGCGTTGGAAGCGGGTGCCGTGTTTGCGGTCGGCGGCGACGTAGTTGCCGGCGGTGGAGGTCTCGGTGAAGTTGGTGGCGGTGATGCCGTCGGCGGTGCGCACCTCCAGGGACGCCTTGCGCCGCTCCCCCGGCCGCTCCCCCACCTCGACCTGCACGGAGGCGGCGTACGTCCCGGCCTTCAGGCGGGCGAGGCGCTGGCCGACGGATGCCGCGCCGCCCGCGCCGATGACCAGTTCGTGGTCGCCGAGGGCGCTGAGCCGCACCGCGGCGGGGCCGCTTACCTTCCAGCCCTTCAGGGAGCCGGAGTGGAAACCGGGGTCGTGCAGCGGGGTGCCCTGGCCCCACTTCGGGTCGGGCAGGGCGGCGGCGCGCTCGCGGTAGAGGACGTAGGGCTGCTTCGGTGCGGCGGTGAGGGTGACTTTTCCGCCCGCCACGGAGACGTACGACTCGAAGACCCGCCCCTGGTCGGTGAGCCGGTACAGCGCCACCCGGGAGCGGCGTGCCCACGCGCGCGGGAGCCGCCAGCTGGTGGTGCCGCCCGCCGGGTTGTAGTGGTACAGCTTGGCCGGGTCGTGCGCCGTGCGGGGCTCCCAGGGGAGCAGGTAGCGGCCGTCTTCGTAGACGACGCGTCCCTCGGTGGTGATGCGCCGCTTGCCGGAGGCGTCGGACACAGTCGTGCGCGTCTCGCCGAAGAAGGAGATCTCGTGCTCGTCCCACTTCTTGATGGGGTGGGCCTGGAGGTACTTGGCGGGCAGCGAGTGGGTCCAGATCAGGTCGTAGAAGGCGTGCCAGTCGGTCTTGCCGACCCAGCCCTCGAAGTTGCCCATGCGGGCGACGCCGAGGAGCGTGGGCCACTTGTCGGCGAAGACGTCCTTCTGGTGGTGGCGCACGAAGCGGATCAGCCGGGAGTTGATGCCGCGCGAGGTGTCGCCGCCGTAGTCGGTCTCGGTGGCCCAGTGCGACCAGAGCGAGGAGCGCTCGAACCCGTGGCCCCACTCGGACGTGATGGTCCAGCCCTGCTCGCGGAAGGCCCGCTGGAGACGGTCGGAGGTCCAGCCGGATTCCCGGAACACGTCGATGTAGAGGGCGTTCAGCCCGTCGTCGGTCTGGGCGCGCAGGTCGGCGAAGCGTTTGATGATGTCTCCGGAGACCAGGTCGCGGCGCTGGTCGATGCGGTAGCTCTGGTCGAGCCAGTCCCACTGTTCGTTGTTCTTGTCGACGAGCTTCTCGGAGAAGGCGTGGGCGACGGGGTAGGACTCGGTGGCGTTGACGTGCACGCTGAAGTCGCTGTTCCACTTCTTGCCCTCGCGGACCAGGGTGTTGAGGTCGGCGAGGCCGCCCGCGCGCGTGTTGTAGTTGTCCGCGTAGTCGGGGTGGGCCGAGTCGTGGCCCTCGGACTGGTAGCCCTTGAGGAGCGTGTACTGGCGCAGCCCGTCGGTCGCCAGGTGGATGCGCTTGACGTTGTCGAGGGTGGCGAGGAACGGATTGGTGGCCTGCGAGGCGAAGTTGAACGGGATGTGCGGGACGACCCGCAGATGCTGCTCGTCGGCGCCGCGCGGGTCGACCATGATGTCGCGGAAGGCGATCGCGGCGTCCTGCCAGTCCACCTTGCCGTCGCCGTTGCGGTCACCGGTGATCACGACGGTGGCGTACGGCAGGGGTTCGGTGGCGTGCACGGGCGCGGTCGCGGCGCGGTGCGTCCACTGTCCGGGCGTCAGGCGCACCTCTACGGGGCCGGCGTCCGCGGCTGGCCGCACCGTCTCGCGCCAGAGGCGGCCGTTCTCCCAGGTGGTGCCGTCCGCGCTGGTGGGCTTGTCATAGACGGTGTTCGTCTCGATCGCGCCGCCGAGTCCGTCGTGCGCGACGACGGCGTACGCGCACCCGACGGGCGGCTCGGCGGGGGTGTCCGCGGCCGGCCTGACGAGGGTGTCGCCGCTCTTGGCCTTGTCCAGCTGGATCCTGGCGGCGAGCAGGGCGGCGCCCGGCTGGTCGCTGCGCACGGAGAGCAGGGCGAGTCCGGGGACGCGCAGGGTGCCGACCCGCAGCGCGGCCGTGTCCGCGATCCTCGTGACGCGCCAGTGGACCTGCCGGCCCTCGACCGCGATCTCGACGTCGATGCGGGTGCCGCCGTCGAAGGTGAGGACGTACGCGATCCGGGTTCTGCCCGCCGTGGCGGTGACCTTCGGGGTGTGCTCGACCTCGTCGATCAGGACGGTGGTGACGGGGTCCGGCGTGCCGTGCAGCACGGCGCCGCTGTCGCGGTCCGTGTACGAGACGACGCTCGGGAAGCCGGTGGCGACGCGCACCTCCAGGTCGGCGGAGCGCAGGACGGTCTCGGCCGCCCGGCGTCCGCCGGGGCCGGGCGCGGCGAACGCGCTCCCGCCCGCTCCGAGGGCGACGCCCATCCCGGCGATCGCGCCCGTCGCGACCACGGCTCTGCGGCTCGGTCCGGACGTGTCTGACGGCAGCATGGGGCACCCCTCCATGGGACGGACGTGGGACGGACGTGGGACGGAATTCGTGCCGCTCACGATGCGCCGGGCGGGGTGAACGCGCCCATGGACAAAGAAGAAGCAGGTGTTGGACTAACCGTCGCCCCGGCCCCGAGCCCCGGCGTCCCGTGCCTCCGGTCCCCTCCCCCGCGCCCGGACGCGGAGTGGGGCGCCCGCCGAACGCGGGCGCCCCACCACGGACCGTCGGGCCCCGGAGTATCAGAGTCCAGGACTCAGAGCTCCGAAGCCGCCTTCTCTATGTCCGCCGCGAAGGTCGAGACCTCGGTGTAGACACCGGGGAACTTGGGCCGCGCGCAGCCGTTGCCCCAGCTGACGATGCCGACCTGGACGTACTCGCCGGCCTCGTCCTTGCGGAACATGGGGCCGCCGGAGTCGCCCTGGCAGGTGTCCGTGCCGCCCTCGGCGAGGTTGCCGGCGCACAGCTCCTCGCCCGGCGTGAGGTCATCGCCGTACGCGGCCTGGCAGTCCGCGTCACTGACGAACGGAACGGTCGCCTTGAGAAGGTGACGCTGCTGGGCACCGCCCTCCTTGTCGGCGCCCCACCCGGCGATGGTGAAGTCGCCCTCGTTGTACTTGGTGTCCTTGGCGATCTTCAGGGTGGGCTGGTCGATCGGCCCGGCGAGCTTGATGAGCGCCCAGTCCTTGCCCTTGCCGTTGTAGCCGGGGGCCTGGAGGACCTTGGTGGACTTCACGCTGACCGCGTCGGGGCTCTCCAGGTCCACGACGCCGCCGGTGGCGGTGATGCCGGTGTTCTCACCGGAGCCGTCCACGCAGTGGGCGGCGGTCAGGACGATGTCCTTGGCGTACAGGGCGCCGCCGCAGCCCATGGAGAGACGGACCATGAACGGGAATTCGCCCTGCACGGCCGGGGTGCCGCCGACGACGCGCTCGCCCGGCTTCGGGCCCGGGTGGGGGGCCGCCTGGGCGGCCACGGGCTGCAGGCTGACGGTCGCGAGCGCGATCGCGCCGAGGGTTGCGGCTCTCTTGACTCCACGCAGCGTGGTCTTCAACTGACTTCCCTTCGTGGGGGGGGTCGTGGGGGGTTGTGTGGGGGTGGGGGGGTTGTGGGGGGTGGGGGGTCGCACGCGTGGCGGGCCCCGGCCGTCCCCGCAGGATGCGCGTGGATGGCATGAGCCCGCCAAAGCGTTGTTGCGGATTATGGAGATCGGTGTCCGCTCAGGACAAGGGGCGATTTCCGGCCACGGCGTGTCGCACGGCCCCGCTCCGGTCGCCCCGATCCCCGTACAGTGGAGGCGGGTTGAAGTGCCCGGTGAGTGGCTTCAGGGGGTGCGGACGTGACGGTCGCCGGCGGTCCCGTGGTGCACGGATACCCCCACCTGGAGACCGTGCGGGCCGCGCTGACCGCGCTCTACAAACGCCTCTCGTACGACACCGTCCACACCTTCGAGACCAGCGTCGCCCCCGTCGACGTGGCCTTCGGCGACGAGGACGACCTCCACCTCGGCGTGCAGCGGCTGGCCCGCGAGATGGTGCGGCATCTGCGGCTGCCCGACGCCCGGATGATCGTCTGCTTCCGCGAGATGGAACACGCCGCGTCCGTCGAACTCGCCGCCGGGCCCGAGTACTTCATCGAGCTGAACGACCGCTTCCGCACGCACCGCAGGGACATCGGCGCGGCACTCGCCCACGAGGTCATGCACGTCTATCTGCACCGCCTCGACCTGTCGTTCCCCGGCACGCGCGACAACGAGATCCTCACCGACACCGCGACCACCTACCTGGGCGCGGGCTGGCTGCTGCTCGACGCCTACCGCGAGGACGGCGCCTCCTCGCAGAAGCTCGGCTACCTCACGCCGGAGGAGTTCGGATACGTCCTGGCCAAGCGGGCGCTGGCGTTCGGCGAGGCCCCGGAGACGTGGTTCACCAGCGCGCAGGCGTACACGGCGTACACGAAGGGACTCGCCCAGGCCCGCCGTGACGAACAGCAACCCCCGCTCACGGCGGCCGGCTGGGCGGGACGGCGGCGGTACGCGAAGGACCGCCGCTCCGCGCGTGAGCACGGCGGCGCGGTCGTGTCGGGCGGCGCCTACTCCTTCTCCCTCGACGCGGGCACGCTCCGGGTGGCGTTCCCCTGCCCCACCTGCCACCAGCGGATCAGGGTGCCGGTGCGGGGCCGGGTACGGGCGCGGTGCGCGCTGTGCCGGACGGTGCTGGAGTGCGACACGTAGCGGGGCGGAAGGGGTGGAGGGGGTGGGGTCCGGGCGGGCCGGTTACGAGGGGGTCGACCAGTGGCCGGGGCGGTCGAGCGAGTCGGACAGCTTGGTGTGCTCGTCGCCCCGCGCGGCGTTCACCTGGGACTGGGTGAGGAAGAGCGCGTCGGTGAGGTCGGCGCCGCGCAGGTCCGTGTCGCGGAAGTCCACGCCGATCAGGTCGGCGCCCCGCAGGTCGGCGTCGCGCAGATCCGCGCCGATGAGGTACGCGCCGCGCAGGTCGGCGCCGGTGAGGTCGGCGCCCTTGAGCCGCGCGCCGATGAGGTCGGCGCCCCGGCGGTTCTTCTTGCCACCACCCTTGGCGCCGCCTCTGCCCTTGGCGTTCTTCCCGCCCTTGCTTCCCTTCCCGCTCTTGTCGCTCTTGCCGCCCGCGTCCCGGTACTCGGCGCGTACGAGCTCGCTGGCGCGCAGGAGGAGCCGGTTGACGTCCTGGCGGTGTGCGGCGACGTCGGTCTCGACGATGGCCTGCGGGGTGCCCCGGGTCAGCCGTTCCGTCTCGGTGAGCGCCCGCTCCAGGTCGGCGGCGATCGGCCGGGTCTGCGGGAAGGCGAGCGCCTCGGTGACGTACCAGAGCAGTTCGTGGAGCTGCCGCATCACCGGGAACGCCTCGAACATCTGTCGTGCGCTCGCCGGGTCCTCGCGCCAGTCGCGGCCCTCGAAGGTGCCCTGGGAGATGTGCTGGCCCGCCCCGAAGCAGTCGTAGACGGTGCAGCCCCGGTACCCCTTGCCCCGCAGGTCGCGGTGGATGCCGCAGCGGAAGTCCGTCCGCAGGTTGGCGCAGGGCGTACCCGCGTCCTTGTCGACCGGGAAATCCGACGACTTGGCGAAGGTGAGGGCGACGCAGCACAGCCCGAAACAGCTGCCGCAGTCGGCGCGCAGCCCGGCGCGGTCGTCTTCGAGCAGGGGCAGGGCGACGGGTTCGCGCTCCGGAGTCATCGTGCGGGTTCCTCTGGGGGCCGGGTCGTGCGGGGGTACGTCACGTCATTCTTCCGCCCGCGGCCCCGGGAAGGGACCGCGGGCGGAAGAGTCGCTCCTGCTGGGGCGAGGGAGGGGGATGGGTCACGCCGCGGAGCGGCGGCCTCCCTGCGCCCCGCCGCCGGAGCGACCGCGACGGGAACGACCGCCACCGCCACCGGCGCCGGCGGAACCGCTCCTGGCCTGGCCACCCTGACCCTGGCCACCTTGGCCCTGGGCCTGACGGGGAACCCTGCGCTGACCCTGGCTCTGGCCCTGACCCTGACCGCTCTGACCGCCCTGAGCGGACCCGGCGGCTCCGCCGCCACGCGGGCGTCGGCGTCGCTGCGAACCGCTCCGCGAGGCGGGCTGCTGCTGCGGCTGTGGCGTCTCGATGACCACCGGCACACCCGAGGGCTCGCGCGCCCCGGTGATCCGCACCAGTTCCTCGTCGGAGGAGGAGACCCGTGCCGTGTTCGGGCTGATCTCCGCGTCGGACATGAGGCGCGTCATCTCACGCTTCTCGTCGGGGAGCACGAGGGTGACGACGCTGCCGGACTCCCCCGCCCGCGCGGTGCGGCCGCCGCGGTGGAGGTAGTCCTTGTGGTCGGTGGGCGGGTCGACGTTGACGACGAGGTCGAGGTCGTCGACGTGGATGCCGCGCGCCGCCACGTTCGTCGCGATCAGGGCGGTGACCTGGCCGGTCTTGAACTGGTCCAGCGTGCGGTTGCGCTGCGGCTGCGAGCGGCCGCCGTGCAGGCCGGAGGCGCGTACACCGTTGGCGAGCAGCCGCTTGGTGAAGCGGTCCACCGCGCGCTTGGTGTCCAGGAACATGATCACGCGGCCCTCGCGGGCGGCGATCCGCATGGCGACGGCCTTCTTGTCCGTCTCGTCGGCGACGTAGAGGACGTGGTGCTCCATCGTCGTGACCGCGCCCGCGGACGGGTCGACGGAGTGCACCACGGGGTCGGTGAGGAACATCCGGACGAGCCGGTCGATGTTCTTGTCCAGCGTCGCCGAGAACAGCATCGTCTGGCCGCCCTGCGCGACCTGCTTGAGCAGCGCCGTGACCTGCGGCATGAAGCCCATGTCGGCCATCTGGTCGGCCTCGTCGAGAACCGTCGTACGCACCTGTGACAGGTCGCAGTCGCCGCGCTCGATCAGGTCCTTGAGGCGGCCGGGGGTGGCCACGAGGACCTCGGCGCCGCGGCGCAGCGTCCCGGACTGGCGGGTGATCGACATGCCGCCGACGACCGTGGCCATGCGGAGGTTGACCGAGGTGGCGTACGGCGTGAGCGCGTCCGTCACCTGCTGGGCCAGCTCGCGCGTGGGCACCAGGACCATGGCGAGCGGCGACTTCGACTCGGCGCGCCGCCCGGCCGTACGGGCCAGGAGGGCGAGGCCGAAGGCGAGGGTCTTGCCGGAGCCGGTGCGCCCGCGGCCGAGGATGTCGCGGCCCGCGAGGGAGTTGGGGAGGGTCGCCGCCTGGATCGGGAAGGGCTCCGTGACGCCCTGGGCGGCCAGCGTCTTCAGGAGGGCCTCGGGCATGTCCAGGTCACCGAAGGCCTCGACGGCCGGCAGTGCGGGGGTGATGCTCTCGGGCAGTGCGAACTCGCCGCCCTGGACCGGCTTCGGCTTGCGGCCGCCGGACTTCTTCGCGGAATGCGAGGAATGCGCGGACCCCTTCGCCTGGCCGGTCGGCCTGCCCTTTCCGCCTGCGGCGGCGGGACGCTTGCGGGCGGGGCGCGCCGGACGTTCGGAGCGGTTCATTCAGTGGTGCCTTCCTGGTCGCTGGACTTCCGGACCTCTGAGCCGGTGCGGCTCTGGGCCCGGTCGGGCCCGATGACAGCGCAAGCCGAGGCCCGCACCTTCCGGTGCGGGCCTCGGCTGTGAGGTTCGCGCGCTGCGGCGATCAGGCAGGAACGATGTTCTCGGCCTGCAGGCCCTTCTGGCCCTGGGTGACCTCGAAGGAGACCTTCTGGCCCTCCACGAGCTCACGGAAGCCGGAGGACGCGATGTTCGAGTAGTGGGCGAAGACGTCGGGGCCGCCGCCGTCCTGCTCGATGAAGCCGAAGCCCTTTTCCGAGTTGAACCACTTAACGGTGCCGGTTGCCATGTCAATCTCCTCAACAGGGGCAGTGAATGGAGCATCACCGAATTGCGATACTCCAGCGCTGCAATGACCCCCATACCGGAGAGAACCGGAAAAACAATAATGCGCCCTCGGAGCATTCCCGTCAGGCGCACATAAAGTTCATGGGTACCAAAACTGCAACGCATAACCCTAACACGCTCGCGGGGCCCGTTGTTCCCGTGCCCCGCGAGCGAGCGCGCCGGGCTCACGCCGCAGGGTCCACCGCACGCCGCGGCAGCGCCGGGCACAGCAGCGCGCAGAGCCCGAAACCCGCCACCACCCACGGCATCGCCGCGCCGAGCGCCTCGGTCGGCCCGGCCGATGCATGCCCGAAGAAGACCGTGCCGATGACCGCGGCGCCGAGCGCCCCGCCGAACTGCTGGGCCGTGGAGAAGATCCCCGACGCCCCGCCCGCCAGCTCCGCGGGCACGGCCGACAGGACGATGTTCACCAGCGGTACGACGAGGAAGCCGAGCCCGGCACCGGCCACGACGAGCCCCGGCACCAGCGGCCAGGCCCCGGTGTGCCGTGCCGGGGACCCTTCGACCGCCGCCCAGACCCAGGTGAAGCCGCCCGCCATGAGGAGCGACCCGGCGGCGGGCACGAGCCGCCCGACCCGCACCGCGAGGGCGTCGGCGGCCGGAGCGGTCAGGAAGCCGCCGGCGGAGAAGGCCACGGTGAGGACTCCCGCCTGGAGCGGGGTGTAGCCCTCGCCGCCCTGCAGCCAGAGCGCGAAGACCAGGAAGAAGCCCTGCATGCCGACGGAGAACAGCAGCTGGACGGCGACGCCGACGGAGAACGCGGGGAGCCGGAAGGCGCGGGCGGGCAGCAGCGGCACGGTGGCCGTCGAGCGGCGCCGGCCCTCGACGACGCCGAGCCCCGCGAGACCGAGCACCCCGGCGGCCAGAGAGAGCCAGCCCCACAGCGGCCATCCGTTGGCGCGGCCCTGGACGAGGGGCAGGACGACGGCGACGAGGGAACCGGCGAGGACCAGGCTGCCGAGGACGTCGGGGCGCCCCGCGGAACGCTCACGGGTGGCCGGTACGAGGACGACCGCGGCCGCGAAGGTCACCACCGCCACCGGCAGGTTCACCAGGAACACGGAACGCCACCCCCAGCCGAAGAGGTCGGCGTCGGTCAGGACTCCGCCGAGCAGCAGACCGACGGCCGAGGCGAAACCGGCCACGGCCCCGTACATGCCGAAGGCCGCCCCGCGCTCCTTGCCGTGAAAGAGGGTGCGGAACGAGCCGAGCACCTGCGGCATGAGCAGCGCCGCCGCGACGCCCTGCACGGCGCGCGCCGCGACGAGCTGCCCGGGCGCCTGCGCGACCCCGCACGCCAGGCTCGCGACGCCGAACGCGGCGGTACCGGCGAGGAAGAGGGTCTTGCGGCCGTACCGGTCGCCGAGGTGGCCGGAGACGATCAGCGTCGCGGCGAAACCGAGGAGGTAGGCGGAGACGATCCACTGCAGATCGCTCTCGGAGGCGCCGAGTCCGCGGCCTATGGAGGGGATCGCGACGTTGACGATGGTCACGTCGAGCAGGTCCATGAGGGCGGCGACCATCATGACGGCGGCCGCGGGCCAGCGTCGGGGGTGGGGGGTGGGGGTGGCTGGTGCGGTGCGGGTGGCTGGCGCGGCGTGGGTGGTGGGTGTGGCTGGCGTGGTGGGTGTGGCTGGCGTGGTGGGTGTGGCTGGCGTGGTGGGTTCGGTGGCGGGTGAGTCGGCGCGGCTGGTCATGGACGCTCCAGGGCGGCTGGGAGTGCGGGTACGGGCACGCGGGCGCGGGTTCGGACGCCGCTCCCGATTTATTTCGTTCGGCCGAACGAAAGAGTCGCACCCCGCCCGCAGTGATCGCAAGCCTTTCGTTCGGCCGAACGAAAGAGCCCTCACCCCACCCCCAGCGACCCCAAGTCTTTCGTTCGGCCGAACGAAATGTGAGCTACGGTTACCCCATGAGCAGCACGCGCCCCCGGAAGCAGCACGGAGAGCCGGACGCCCGCGAGGAGTGGCGGCGCGCCGAAGCGATCGAGCGGCTCACCGCCGCCGGCCGCGAGAGCAGCGCGGTCACCGTGATGTTCCACTCGGCGGTCGCGGCCCGGCAGGGGCTCGGGGCGACCGAGACCAAGACCCTCGACCTGCTCCAGCGCGGCGGCCCGCTCACCGCCAAGGAGCTGGCCGAGCGCACCGCCCTCGCGCCCGCCTCGGTGACCGGCCTCGTCGACCGTCTGGAGGCCAAGGGCTTCGTCCGGCGGGTCAAGCACCCCACCGACAAGCGGCGCGTACTCATCGAGATCCGCGAGGAGCAACTCGCGGGCCTGGAGGACATCTTCGAGGACTGGGCCCGCGAAGTCGGCGAGCTCTACGAGGAGTTCACGACCCAGGAGCTGGAGACCGTCACACGCTTCTTGGAGGGCGCGGCCGAGCGCCAGCGGCGCGCCGCGGCACGCCTCTCGGAGTAGGTACGGCCACCCCGCCCGACCCCTCCCCCTCCACCTGTCGCCCCCACTCCCCTTCCCGCTCTACATAATTGACTATTCGTCAGCTTCTCGCGCACGCCCCTTCCTCGCTCGCCGGGGCCTCGCTACCTTCGACCCTCGACCAAACAATCGCTTGGTTGGGCCGAAGAGCGACCCTCCGGCACCGCACACCTGCCGAGCACCATGCCGATGGGAAGGCGGACCGATGCGCATCTCTCGTACCCGCACCAACGCCCGTACCAGCACCAGCACCCGTACTCACACCCGCACCCACACCACGACCGCAGCCCTCATCTCCGCGATCGTCCTGAGCACCCTGCCCGCCTGGACCACCCCCGCCGGAGCCGCCTCGCCCACCACACCCACCGCGTCCGCCCCCGCCCCACTCCGCCACGCGCACACACACGTCCACGCGCCCCGCCCCCTCGCGGACACCATCCACCACGTCCCGCTCCAGGGCGCGGTCAACGTACGGGACGTAGGGGGCTATCGGACGTACGACGGTGAGCGGGTCGCGTACGGGCGGGTCTTCCGTGCCGACGCCCTCAGCAAGCTCACGGACGCGGACCTCGCCACGGTCTCCCGGCTCGGGCTGCGGAAGGTCATCGACTTCCGGGTGCCCGCGGAGGTCCAGTACGACGGCGCGGACCGGCTGCCCGCCGGGGCCGCCGCGGTCTCCCGGCCGGTCACTGACAACGGGCTCTTCGCCCGGCTCCTCACCGCGATCGGTTCCAAGGATCCGGTCAAGCAGGAGGAGATGCTGGGCAACGGCAAGGCGGCCGCGTTCATGCGGGAGGTCTACCGCACCTTCGTCACGGACTCCACCGACCGCGCCCAGTTCGCGGCCACCCTGCGGGACATCGCCGACAGCCGCTCCCCGCTGCTCTACCACTGCACCTCCGGCAAGGACCGCACCGGCTGGACGACGTACCTGCTGCTGCGCCTGGTCGGCGTGCCGGGCGGCACCGCCGTCGACGACTACCTGGCGTCCAACACCTACCGGGCCGCGTACGACAAGCAGGTGCGCGACGCGCTCAAGCAGGGCGGGCTGATGCAGAACCCCGACCTGATCATCCCGCTCCAGGAGGTCCGCACCGACTACCTCGACACGGCGCTCGACGAGGCGACCGCACGGTACGGGAGTCTGCAGGGCTATCTGACCAAGGGGCTCGGGCTCGACGCGGGCACCATCCTCAAGCTGCGCGCACGCTTGGTGGACTAGCGCGAACGCCGCACCCCTCCCGGCTCACCGCTCCCGGCTCACCGCCCCTGGCCCACGATGCCGCCCGCCCGCGCCGCCGCGAGCCATGCCGGGAACTCCCCCACCAACCGGTCGTAGAGCTGTTCGTCCGACAGCGCCAGGGGGTCGTGACCGGCGTGGAAGAAGCCCGCGTTGTCGACCGGGCGCCGGGCGGGGACGGCGAGTTCGTCGAGCTTCCGCAGATAGTCGAACTGCTTGCTTCCCGGATCGCCGAAACCGATGAACTGCCAGAAGAGGGGCAGCTTCGCCGCCTTGCACAGATAGCGCTCGGCGGCGAGCTTGTTGATCGGGCCGCCGTCGGTCTGGAAGACGACGAGGGCGGGCGCGCGGGAGCCGCTGTCCAGGTAGTGGTCGATGACCGCGTCCATCGCCAGGTGGTAGCTGGTCCTGCCCATGTGGCCGAGCCCGGCCACGATCTCGTCGACGCGGCCGCGGTGGTTGCCGAGCGCGATGTCCGTCACCGCGTCGATGTCCGTGGAGAAGAAGACGGTGGGGACGACCCCGTCGTCGTCGAGGTGCGCGGAGAGCCCGAGCACCCGGTCGGCGAGGGCCTGGACGCTGCCGTCCTTGTAGTACGGCAGCATGGAACCGGAGTAGTCGACGACGAGGTAGACCGCCGCTCGCTCCCCCTCCAGGCCGTGTCTGCGCAGCGAGACCCCGGCGCTCTTGTAGAGGTCGACGAGTGCCGGCGCCGACTCCTCCATCTTGCGCAGACTGATCGCAGGCCCCATGCGCGGCTCCATGCGCGACTCCGTTCCTCCGGCGGACCGCCACGGTGCCGGTCCGTCAGCGGCCGAGGGTACGTGGTGTGCGCCGGCGCACCGGCGGCCCGCTCGGCGCACGAGGACCGGTCCGCCGCGGCGGGCGCCCCTGCGTGGCCGCGGTGGCCGCCGGCTTCGCGGACCAGGCCCACTTCGGCCGCTGGTTCCGGCGCGTCTACGGGGTCACGCCGGGCGTCTTTCGCGGCGCCTGAGCCCTTCTTTCTCCCGCATATGACTGCTAGACATATGCCGCTCGGCGGCCCCCGGGCCGCGGTGGACGATCGAGGCGTACTGGAGGCGTGCCATGGGCTCCCGGGAGTTCCCCCGCGGACTGACCGGCAGGACCGTCCTGATCACGGGCGCGGGCCGCGGCCAGGGGGCGGCGGAGGCACGGCTGTTCGCCGGGGCGGGGGCGCGGGTCGTGGTGACGGACGTGCGGGAGGACGAGGGCCGCGAGGTCGCCGCGTCCCTGGGTGACCAGGGGTTGTTCGTACGTCATGACGTCACCGACGCGGAGAGCTGGGCGTCGGCCGTGGCGGCCGCCGTCGGTGCCTTCGGCCGGCTGGACGCGCTGGTGAACAACGCGGCGCTGTGGCGTACGGCGTCCGTGGAGGACGAGACGTACGAGAACTTCGAGGCCCTGGTCCGGGTCAATCTGCTCGGCCCTTTCCTGGGCATCCAGGCGGTGCTGCCCGCGCTGAAGGAGGCGGGCGGCGGGTCGGTGGTGAACGTGTCGTCGACGGCGGGACTCGTCGGCATCCCTGGGCACGCGGCGTACGGGTCGACGAAGTTCGGGCTGCGGGGGCTTACCCGGTCGTCGGCGCTGGATCTGGCGAAGTACCGGGTGCGGGTCAACTCCGTGCATCCCGGGGCGATCGACACCCCGATGATCTCCGCGGCCTCCGCCGGGCGGGACTGGTCGCACCTGCCGCTCGGCAGGATGGGCCGCCCGGAGGAGGTCGGTGAGCTGGTGCTGTTCCTGGCGTCGGACGCGTCGTCGTACATCACGGGGTCGGAGTTCACCGTGGACGGCGGTTCGACGGCAGGGTGAGTGGCCGGCTCAGTGGCGGCCGGTCAGGAAGACCGAGCGGAGCTTGAGGCGCTCCGTGGCGGGGCGGCCGTGCGGGCGCAGGCTCCAGGAGTCGCCGGTGCAGTCCGGATCGGTGAACACCATGACCCACTCGTCGGTTCCGTTGTGCGGGGCGAACGCGGGCGCGGTTGCCTCCGGGTCGGCGACCTGGGGCAGGGGGTGGCAGCCGGGGCTGTGCGGGTGGTGGAGGGTGGCCGACCGGGTCCTGCCGTGGTCGTCGTACTTGTAGGAGAAGTTGCCGGTGGCGGCGGTCGCGGAAGAGGTCGGCAGGGTGACGACGAGGGCGAACGCGCCGAGGGCGGCGGCGAGTGTGTGGCGAACGGGCATGGTCTCTCTGTTTTCCTTCCGGCGCGGGACGTGGGTGGTCCGACGCGCGTGGGGGTGGCCGGACCCGCCCGGGAGTTGACGGGTCCGGCTGCGCCCTCCCCGGCCGGCGGCCGCCGCATGCGTGACGTCACCCCTGCGGGGGGTGCCGCAACGATCCTGCGTACGCCGGGTGGACCACCCCGGGGTGCCCGCCCCCGGGCCGTGCCCCCGCCTACTCCCCGGCCTGCTCCTGGAACGCGGGCAGGGCGAAGATCCGCGTCTTCGCGCCGTCGTCCATCAACTCGACCAGCGGCATCACCAGTTCCCACAGGTCCTGCTTGTCGACCTCGCGGGCGAGCGCGTCCAGGTCGGCGTCGGGCAGCGCCCCCGCGGCGTCGGCGACGACCTTGCGGGACTCCGGCGGCAGCGCCTGGACCAGCGGCAGGAACTCCGCCCACAGGGCCGTGGCCACGACCGCGCGCACGACCTGGCCGAGCACGTCGGCGCCGCGCAGCGAGGGCAGTTCGGCCACCGCGCGCCGCTCCTCGGGGCCGAGCAGGGCGACCAGGGGCAGCAGGGACTCCCACAGGTCCTGTTCGGCGACCGTCACGACCAGGGAGTCCAGGTGGTCCTGCGGCTGGGCGGCGGTGAGCGAGGCGATGCGGCCGCGCTGCTCCCCGGTGACCATGCCGGCGACGGCCAGCGCCTCGGGCCACAGTCCTTCGGCGGCCGCCGTGCCGATGACCGACGCGAGCCGCTCCGGGCCCATCAGGTCGATGAGGGGGCCGAGCCGCGCCGGCTCGTCGATCGCGAAACCCGTCCGCAGCACGGTGGCGTCGTCGACCTGCGGCAGGATCCGGCGCAGGGCGGGCTCGGGCAGCTGGCCGACGAAGCGGCCCATGGTGAGGTGGTCGCCGCGTTCGGCGAGCGCCACGGCGATGCGGACGACGAGGGCTTCGTCGAGGCGGTCGACGATGCCCTTGATGCGGCGCGGGTCGAGGTGGGCGCAGGACTGAGCGGTGAAGGAGACCGGCAGCTTCTCGATGATGTCGGCGGAGCGCGCCGGTTCGAGGCGTCCGGCGACGGCCGCGGCCAGGCGCGGTCCGAGGGCCTTCTGCGAGATGGCGGCGGCGACCCCGGCGGGCACCAGCTTGGTCGCGGACGCGATCCGGTCGAGCATCTCGGGGGCCCGGTCGAAGAGTGCCGCGACGCACTGGGTGCGGAAGCGGCGTACGTCCTCGACGGGCAGGGTCCGAAGGAAGGCGAGCGTGTCCGGTTCGACGTCGAGCAGGTGGGCGATCTTGAGGGTCTCGGCCCGTGCGCGCAGCGTGTCCATGCTGACTCCTCGCTCCTTCGGCTATCGGAAGAGAATCCGGCGCACGGGGCCGCGGGCCAGTGCGGGCACGAGTTTGAGCGCGTCTTCGGCGGCCTCGTTCAGTCCGGCGGCCCGGCTCGCGCGCTGGCGCTCCAGCGCGTCGGCGAGCACCGCAAGCTGTTCGGGCGTCAACCGGCCGAAGGACTCCGGTGGTTCGTCCCGGAGCTGGGCGCCGAGCCGTTCGCGCTGCTGCTGTGTTCCGGTGTCCATGTCGCCTCCCAGGGCGGACCCCCACGGCTGATACGGGTCCCGAGAGTGGCGCCGAATTGACTTTTAGTCAATAGAGCGGGATACGGAAGGCTCGCTACCGGTCATGCCCACGTAATCTTGGCCGCATGAAACGTGCCGGTCTCCTGCTCCTCGTCGCCGTCGCCCCCCTCGCCACCGTGGGCGCCTACCTGCTCGGCGGCGACCCGGAGAGCGGCCACGCCGCGGCCAAGAGGAAGGCTCCCGGCGTCGGCCGCCCGTACGACGAGGGCAAGTCGAAGGCCGAGCTGAAGGCCGATGACGAGCTGATCGCGGACCTGCCGCCCGGCCTCGCCGCGCCCGCAAAGAAGGAACTCGCGCAGCAGCTGGTGTCGAGCGCGGAGAACTCGACGCTGGACTGGCGCGGCCAGTACGGCTACATCGAGGACATCGGCGACGGGCACGGCTACACCGCGGGGATCATCGGCTTCTGCACCGGCACGCACGACCTGCTGCGGCTCGTCGAGCGGTATACGGAGGACCACCCCGACAACGGCCTCGCCCGCTATCTGCCCGCCCTGCGCGAGGTCGACGGCGGCGACTCGCACGAGGGCCTGGACCCGGGGTTCACCGGGGCGTGGCGGGCGGAGGCGGCGAAGCCGGCGTTCCGCAAGGCCCAGGACCGCGCGCGCGACCGCGTCTACTTCGACCCGGCGGTGCGCCTGGCCAAGCTCGACGGACTCGGCACGCTCGGCCAGTTCATCTACTACGACGCGATGGTCCTGCACGGCCCCGGCACCGGCCCCCGCGGCTTCTACGGCCTGCGCGAGGCGGCCCTGAGGGAGGCCGACACCCCCTCCGAGGGCGGCAAGGAGAAGGCGTACCTCGACATCTTCCTGGACATCCGCCGCAAGGCGATGAAGCGGGAGAAGGCCCACCAGGACACCTCGCGGGTGGACACCGCCCAGCGCCAGTTCCTCTACGACGGCAATCTGGCCCTGAAGACGCCGCTGACGTGGAAGGTGTACGGGGAGACGTTCAAGGTTCCGTAGCCCCGTACACCCTCCGCGCGCGCTCAGCCCTTCACGGCGCCCGCCGCCAGGCCCGAGCCGAGCTTGCGGTGCACGATCACGAAGAAGATCATCACCGGCACGGTGACCAGCGTGGAGCTGGCCATGACCGGGCCCCAGGCCGTGGAGTTCTCACCGAAGAACTGGTAGATGCCCACGGCCGCCGTGTACTTGTCGCTGCCCTTCATGAAGGTGTACGCGAAGACGAACTCGTTCCACGCCGTGATGAAGGCGAAGATCGAGGTCGCGACGAGCCCGGGCGCCACCAGCGGAAGCAGCACGGACCGGAACATCCGGAACCAGGACGCCCCGTCGATGTACGCGGCCTCCTCGACCTCCTTGGGGACGGTGGCGACGAAGCCGCGCAGCGTCCAGATGGCGAAGGGGAGTGAAAGCGCGATGTAGACGATGCTCAGCCCGAGCAGGGAGTTGAGCAGGTCGTAGTCGCGCATCTGGATGAAGAGCGGGATGACCAGCGCCTCCAGCGGCACCATCTGCACGATCAGGATCATGATCAGCACGGAGGTGCGGAAGCGGAACTTGAACCGCGCCACCGCGACGGCCGCGAAGAGCGAGAGCAGCGCCGCCGCCACGATCGTGGCGAGGCCGACGACCGCCGAGTTCAGCAGGTACGTGCCGAAGTTGCCCTTGTCGAAGACGAACTCGAAGTGTTCGAGACTGAGACCGCTCGGCAGCACGTCCGAGCCGCGCAGGGCGGCCTTCGGGTCGAGCGCCGTGGAGATCATCCAGTAGACCGGGAAGAGCGTGAAGACGAGGAGCCCGGCGACCGCGGCCGGCACTCCGACGCGCGAGGCGAGCGTGGTGCGGCGGGTCACAGGTCCTCCTCCCCCTGCCGGAACAGCGTGCGGATGTAGACGACGGTGATGATCAGGAGCAGCACGGTCAGCAGCACCGCGGCCGCGGCGCCCGTGCCGTAGTCGTTCTTGGCGAAGGCCTGGATGTAGGAGAAGACGCCGAGGTTGTAGACGTCCTCGTTGGAGCCGTCGCCGCCGGGTTGCAGATAGACCTGGGTGAAGACCTTGAAGTCCCAGATGGTGGAGAGGATGGTCACGACCAGGAAGACCGGCTTGATGGTCGGGACGGTGATGTTCCAGAACCGCTGCCAGGCATTGGCCCCGTCCAGCTCCCCCGCCTCGTACAGCTCCTTGGGGATCGTCATCAGTCCCGCGAGGACGGTGATGGCGACGAAGGGGAAGCCGTGGTGGACGACGTTGAGCGTGGCGATGGCGTAGAACGGGCCGCGCTCGGTGAACCAGTTGGTGGTCTCGGGGTCGATCAGGCCGATCGATCCGGCCAGCTGGCTTGCCATGCCGTCCTGGGGCTGGAAGAGCCAGATCCAGACGTAGGTGCCCGTGACCGCGGGCATCGCCCAGGCGGCGAGGATCGCGATCGAGCAGATCGTCCGCCAGGTGGGGCCGAGGCGGTTGAGCAGCAGCGCCACGAGGGTGCCGAGCGCGACGGTGAGGCCGACGCAGGCGGTGGCGAAGAAGACGGTGTTGGGCAGGACCGTCTTCCACAGCAGGGAGCTGGAGAGCAGATCGCTGTAGTGGTCGAAGCCGGTGAACGTCCCGACGCCGCCGCCGAACTTGACCTTGTAGTCCTGCAGGGAGAGCTTGCCGACCTGGATCAGCGGCCAGAGCAGCAGGCCCGCGAGGACCACGAGCGCGGGGGCGAGGAGGAGCCAGGGACGGGTGAGGGTGATGAGTCTCTTGCGGCGGCGGGCCGCCTCGGCCGCGACGTCCGGCTGCCGGGGAGCGCGGGGGGCCGGGATCTTCGGCCCCCCGCTGACGAGCGTGTCTTTCACGGTAAGTCCTTCACAGTGCGGAACTCGCCTGTTCCTACTCGTCCTTGGCGAAGATCGCGTCCATGTCCTTGGCCGCCTTGTCCGCGGCTTCCTTCACGGACGACTTGCCGGTGAGGATCGACTGGACCATGCCGGGGATGACCTTCGAGGCCTGGATCTCGCCGTACGCCTTGGTCTTGGGGACCGTCGCGCCGGCCTCGAGCATCTGCTTGGCGAACGGCTCGACCAGCGGGTCCTTCTTCGCCGCGATCTTCTTCAGCTCGGAGTTCTGGCCGGGGAAGTAGTTCGTCTGCTCTGCCCACTTGGCGGCGAACTCGCCGGTGGTCAGCATCTTGACGAACTCCCAGGCGAGTTCCTTCTTGTCCGTGTTGAACGTGGACAGGTAGGAGCCGCCGAGGAAGGACTTGCTCATGCCGCCGTTCTCGCCGGGGATCGGCACGGCGCCGAGCTTGCCCTTGAGGTCGGGGTTGTTGTCGACGATGGCCTTCGGGGTCCAGTTGCCGCCGATGGCCATGGCGATCTCACCCTTGTTCCAGGCGTCGCCGACCTCCTTCTCCGTCCAGGTGTTGACCTTGGCCGGGGAGACCTTGTCCTTGGTGGCGAGGCCCGTGTAGAACTCGATGCCCTTGATGGCCTCGGGCGAGTTGATGCCGGACTTCCACTTGCCGCCGGACTCGGTGGCGAGTTCACCGCCCGCGCCCCAGATGAAGGGGGTCGCGAACATCTCCGCGCCGCCCGCCACCGGGAAGGAGACCATCTTCGGCTCCTTCTCCTTCAGCGTCTTCGCGGTGGCCCGCAGCTCCTTCCAGGTGGTCGGGGGCTTCAGGCCGTGCTTCTCGAAGATGTCCTTGCGGTAGACGATGGAGCGCACGCCCGCGTACCAGGGCATGCCGTACTGCTTGCCGTCGAGCGTGCCCGCGTCCTTCAGGCCCTCGACGAGGTCGTCGTTGAGTCCGGACTTCTTCACCTCGTCGGTGACGTCGACGAGCGCGTCGGTCTCGGCGAACTGCGGCACCCAGGTGGTGCCGACCTCGGCCACGTCGGGCACCTGGTCCGCGCCGCCCTCGATGGCGGTCGTGAACTTCTTCTGGGCGCTGGCCCACTGCTGGTACTCGACCTTGATCTTGGCGCCGGTCTTCTTGGTGAAGGCCTTCTCGGCCTCCTCGAAGAACGGCCGGGCGTCGGGGTTGGTCCCCTCCATGATCCATACGGTGAGGGTCTTGCCCTTGCCGTCGGTGGCCTTGCCGCCTTCGTCGTCGTCATCGCCACCGCACGCCGTGGCGGTCAGTCCGAGACTCATGGCGATACAACCAGCGGCGATGACACGTCGATTCATGCCGGCCCCCTCCAGGTTCCGATTGGTGGGAGCGATTGTGGTCACACCTGGGCGAGGCGGTCTAGACCCATTGGTATAAGCGGCCGAACCGTAATGAGGGTTGCGGGTGACGCAACATACGCTCATAGCATTGCGCCCCATGCAACGCTTCCGTCGCATGGGGCGGCTGTTCCGGGTGGATCTGTCCCGACCTGCACGGATCGGGAACCCTCCCCCGCGGTTACGGCATGTCGATCGTGGAGCTCGAGGCCAGGACGGCCTGGTGGAGGTTGTGCACCCAGGGCGAGGTCTCCAGACCGAGGTCCCTTCGCAGGGCCCGGTGCAGCTGCTGCAGCACGTCGAGCGCCTGCACCCGCCGGCCCGACCGGTACAGGGCGAGGGTCAGCTTGGCGTGCAGGTGCTCGCGCGTGGGGTGCTCCACCGCCAAGGCGCTCAGCTCGCCGATGAGTTCGCGGTGCCGGCCCAGGCGCAGGTCGGCGTCGATGCGGTGTTCCTGCGCGGTGACCCGCTCCTCCTCCAGCTGGACGATGTGCGGGCGCAGCACCGGGCCGTGGCGGACGTCCGCGAGGGCGGGGCCGCGCCAGAGGTCCAGGGCCTCGGCCAGCAGCTCGGAGGCGCGGCGGTCGTCCGACTTCAGGAGCTCCTTGCCGGCCCGCGCGAGGGCGGTGAACCTCTCGGTGTCCACATCACCCGGACCGGTGACGAAGAGGTAGCCGCCGTCCCTGGTCTCCAGGATGTTCCGGGCGGCGGGCAGGCTGCCCACGCCGGGCACGCTCTTGAGGGCGTGCCGGAGCTGGAGTATGTGGGACTGGAGCGTGGCGCGGGCCGCGGCCGGCGGGTCCTCGCCCCAGAGCTCCGTCACACAGGTCTGAATGGGAACGACCCTGTTGGAATTGAGCAGAAGCAGGGCGAGCAATTGACGTTGTTTCGGTGCGGTTGGAGTGTAGGACTTACCCCCGTCGTTCATTTCCAGCGATCCGAGAACCTGGAACTGCATCGTCTGAACACCCCTTCGTCAGGCCCACCCCTCATCCCCTAGAGGTGGGACCGTTGCGCCCTGAATCTTGTCAGAGATCAGGTGTTCCGTCAGCAGAAATCCGACTGTGATCCAAGCAGTGGTGGGCCGACGAGGGAGCCCGCACTAATTCCCGACAGGACTTTCACATACGAGTTTCGTGAAACGCCCGCGATGAAAGACGAGCGGATCATTCCGTTCCGCTGCCTCTCCGTTCAGGGTCTCGGCGATGACGAGTTCGTGGTCGCCCGCCGGATGCACGGCCGAGACCCGGCAGTCCAGCCAGGCCAGGGCATCCCCGGGCACCGGGTGGCCGCCCGGGGTCCTGGCCCATTCCCGGCCGGAGAAGCGCTCGGTTCCCGGGGTGCTGAATGACCGGCACAGTTCCTCGTGCTGTTCCCCGAGTATGGATACCGCAAATGCTCTGGACCGCAGGACGGCGGTGAGGGTAGGGGATCCCGTGCGTACGCAGAGGGATATGAGCGGCGGTTCGAGCGAGACCGATGTGAAGGAATTGACGGCCATGCCCATGGGAACACCGCGCGGCGGCTGCAGCGTGAGCAGCACGACCCCCGTCGCGAACCGACCGAGTATGTCGCGGAAAGGATGCTTCTCCAACATCGGCCGCCCTTCCTAACGCTTCGGTGTGTTCGCGCCGAGTTCGGCGGCGAATCCCTCGCGCCAGCTCCCGTACGAGGGCTTCCAGTCGAGCTCGCGGGCGGCCAGGGCGTTGTCGGCGCCCTGGAGTTCGTTCATGAAGGCCACGCCGTACGGGCCGATCATCGGGCGCACCAGCCAGACGGGGACGCGCATCGGGGCCTTCGCGCCGACGACGCGGGCGAGTTCGGGGAGCCAGGTCGAGACGGGCGCGGGCTCGTCGTCCACGATGTTGTAGGTGGCGCCGCGCACCGTCTCCCCCTCCGCCTCCAGGGCCTTGAGGACGGCGGTGGCCGCGTCCCTGGCGTGGACGAAGGAGAAGACGGCGTTCCCCTGGCCGACCAGGGGGAGCATGCGCTTGCGGACCTGCTGGGTGAAGTTCCCGTCGTGGTCGAAGGCGGACCCCGGGCCGTACAGATGACCGAAACGCAGTACGGTGCCGCCCTCGCCGGCGGTGCGCTCCTCCAGCTCCTTGAGCGCCGCGACCACGGGACGGAACTGCTCGGGTCCGTCCGACCACAGCGGCGTCGTCTCGTCCCTGAGGCCGCCGCCGGGCGCGGGCCGGTAGCCGAAGGCGACGCTCTCGCCCACCAGCCGCCGGACGCCCGCCGCCTTGGCGGCCTCGACGAGGTTGCGGGTCCCGCGGGTGCGCAGGAGGTTGGTCGCGGCGAAGTCCCGGTCGAGACGGCGGGAGTCGACCTTCTTCGGGATCGCGGTGAGGAGGTTGACGACCGCCTCGGGCTCGGCCTGGGCGACCGCGGCGGACAGGGCCTTGGCGTCCAGCGCGTCGGCGCGTACCGCCCGCACGCCATCGCCCGAGGCGGCGGCGCGCTCGGGGTTGCGGGCGAGAGCGATCACCTCATGGCCCTTGTCCGCCAGCAGACCGGTCAGCTGCCGGCCGATGACACCAGTGGCCCCGGCGACCAGAACGCGCATGTCTCTCTCCTTGACTTCGATGGCGTGGAGCGCGGGGGAGCGTCACCGCACCCCGAGTGAATCTCCCCCGTACGGGCTGCCGGGCGGGCCCTTGTCGCGACCTTTCGACCCCACCCTCCGAACAGCCCCTCCGATTTGCTTCACAGTAGACAACTCCGGCCCCGGGCACGCAGGTTCGTGACCATGGTTTCAGCCATAGTCCACGCGGGCCCTAGTCAGACTCGAGGAGGCGTTCCCCGGCGGCCGCGAAGGACGGATCAAGGCCCCGACCGGGCGTGATGAGCCGTCAAAAACGGCTTCGGCTTGATCCTTGGGATTGGGCGGCCGGACCCGAACCCCCTGGTTACCAGTCACCGCACGGCCTCGGCGGGCCCGCCGGACCGGTGCGCGAATTGCTCAAGCGATCCTTCAGTGAACGCACAAGCAGTCTGCAGTCGCCCTGGATGTGCGTGGTGCAGCATCTGCACATCCCACGGAGACACGGAGCCCTGGAGGTCGTGTGTCAGCCAAAGACCAAGTGCTGCAGAGCGTGACCGGACACATCGAGGCGATCAGACCGACCCTGCAACGCGAAGCCATCACCCCTGCCGCCTCTCTCGCCGCCGATCTCGGCCTGGACTCCATGGATCTCGTGGAACTCGCCGCGCGCATCGCCGACGAACACCCCGGGTTCGACATGAACGCGTGGCTGTTCGAGGCGAGCGCCCCCGGCAAGGACTCCCTGGGCTCGCTCGTCGCGGCCCTGGCGAGCCAATCCGAGTCCCGACCCGATGCGAAGCAGGTGTGAGAGCCATGACCGCCGGACACGTCCGTTCGAGCGCTGTCGACATCGCACGCGAGCTCGCGCCGTCACTGGCCGACCGCGCCGCGGAGCACGACCGCGACAGCAGCTTCCCGCACGAGAACTTCGACAAGCTGGTCTCCAGCGGTTACACCGCGCTGACCGTTCCCAAGGAACACGGCGGCGGGGGCATCACGCTGGAGGAGCTGTGCCGCGCCCAGGAGATCCTGGCCGGTGCCTGTTCGTCGACCGCCTTCGCCGTGAACATGCACATCCACGGCCTCGCCATGATCGCCGCGATGGACCAGGAGGACCGGCACGCCTGGGCGTACCGGGCCGTGGTCGAGGACGGCGCCGTCATCGCCGGCGGCTTCAGCGAGCCGGGGATCGGCGGCAACTGGTGGCACCCCACCACCGCCGCCACGCCCGTCGAGGGCGGCTACCTGCTCAACGGCCGCAAGGGCTTCTTCACCGGTTTCCCCGCCGCGACGCTCCTCTTCGTCTCCGCGGCCGACAAGGACGACCGGGGCCGCCCCAAGCCCCTCGGTTTCCTCCTGCCGCGCCCCGAGAAGGGCGTGGAGGTCACCGCGGAGTGGGACGCGGCCGGCATGCGCGCCACCGGCAGCCACGCCCTCGAACTGAAGGACCTCTTCGCCGACAGCCGCTATCTGGTCGGTGACGCGGGCCAGTTGCCGCTGATGTTCATGCGCGGCGTGCACTGGGCGTGGTGCAGCTTCGCCTCCGTCTTCCTCGGCACCGCCCAGGCCGCGCTCGACTACGTCACCGCCGCCCAGCGGGAGCGCAAGCTCGCGGTGCTCGACCGCACCATCGCCCATCTGCCGGGCGTGCAGTTCCGCGTGGCGGACATGGCGACGAAGCTCGCCGCGGCCCGTGCGCACCTGTACTCGGCCGTCCGGGCCGACCACTCGGTGGACGTGGACCCGCTGGGCCACTACATCGAGATGAGCGTGATGAAGAACGCCGTCTGCAAGCTGGCCCACGAGGTCGTCACGCTGGCGCTCCAGGTGCAGGGCGGCTCGGCGCTGAGCTCGCGCAACCCGCTGCAGCGCATGTACCGCGACGTGGTGGCCGGGCTCCTGGTGCCGCCCAACGCGGACCTCACCGCGGAGTGGTCGGGCAAGCAGGCCCTCGGTGTGCCGGTCCTCGACGAACCCCGGTGGGGCGGGTGAGCCCGTCGGCGCGGCGCACCCCGGTACGGCCGGCCCTGCCTGCGTCGCTCGCCCGGCTGCGCAATCTGCTCACCTTCGACATCACGCGGATCTACGAGACGCTCGCCGCCGACCACGGCGACCGCCCGCTGCTCGTGCCGCCCACCCCGCTGGAGTATCCGGGGTTCGGCGTCAGCGAACTGACGGGCCGTCACCTTCGGGACCTGGGCCACAAGATGGCCAACGCGCTGCGGGCCGCCGGTGTCACCACCAACACCCGCGTGGTCATCGTCAAGCGGGACCACCCCGACTACCTGCTGTACCTCTACTCGGCGATCGCGGCGGGCGCCGTACCGGTCAGCGTCAGCGCCGGCACGGGCTGGGCGTACGCGAAGGCCGTGGCCGAGCGGGCCGGGGCGCGCTTCCTGCTCTCCGACACGGCGACGCTCGGGGCGTCCGGCGGTGCCGAGCACGTGGGCCGCATGCTGGAGGAGGGCACCACGGTGCTCGCCGTCGGCACGGACGACGGTGCCTGGTGGGCCGGGCGTGAGGGCGTCGTCGACTTCGTCGGCGCCGTCACCGCGGCCCCCGCCACGGCCCCGCCGCGGCGCCGGATCGGCAAGGACACGCCGGTGGCGCTGTTCCACACCTCGGGGACCACCGGGTCGCCGAAGCTGTGCATCTGGAGCCGCCGCAACACGTACCGCATCTGGAAGCCGATGATGCCGGTCCTGCCGGTGACCAGCGGTTCGCGGGCCATGCTCGGCGTGCCCTTCTCGCACCAGATCGCCTTCGCCCTCGGCACGGCCGTGCTGCTGTGCGGGACGCGGGTGAGCACGGCGTCGCTGTACGACCCCCGCGCAGCGCTGCGCAAGATCGAGGAGGAGCGCATCAGCTGCGTCATGGCCTTCCCGCACCTCTACATGCGGATGGCCGGCGAGGACCTGGACGCCTACGACCTCAGCTCCATGAAGGTGTGGGCCGTCGGCGCCGACAAGGCGCACGCCGCGCACATCGCCGCGCTGACCCGGCACGGTTCGCTGCGGCTGCCGGGCCGGCCGCGGGGCTCGGTCTTCCTCGACTCGTACGGCTCCACGGAGATCGGCGCGGGCGGGATCATGCAGGTCTGGCTCCCCGGTGACGTGCCCGAGCCGGGTGTCCAGGGCAAGCCGATGCCCACGCAGTTCGGTGTGCGCATCGTCGACGAGCGGTGGCAGCCGGTGCCGGCCGGCGCGCCGGGACGCATCCTGGTGCGCAGCTCGTCCCACTTCGACGGGTACTGGGACGACCACACCCGGTGGGCCGAGTCCCGTATCGACGGCTGGTGGTGGGGCGGCGACGTCGGCCGCATCGACGGCAAGGGCCGGCTGGTCTTCCTCGACCGGGAGGCGGACTCGGTCCACACCGAGGCGGGCGTCCTGCACACCCTCCCCGTCGAGGAGCGGCTTTTGGCCCACCCCCGCGCCATGGAGGCCGCGGTCTTCTCCGCCGCCACCGACCCGCGGACCGGGATCGGGCGGGCGGAGGCCTGGGTGGCCCCCAAGGGCGTCCTCACCGAGGCCGACCTGGCGGCCCTCGACGCGTCGGACCGGCTCGTCCTGGAGAAGGAACTGCTCGCCCTCGCGGGCGGCACGGGTGACGGACCGGCACTCTCCGCGGTCCGGGTGGTCGCCCTCGAACAGATCCCCATCGGCGTCACCGGCAAGGTCCTCAAGCGCCGGCTGCGCGAGCTCACGTCCACCGAGGACGGGCTCACGTCCACAGAGAAAGGGAACAGCACCGATGACTGAACAGTCGCGCGAGGCGGAGTGGGAGCGGCTGCGCACGGCCGCCCGGGAGCTGGCCGGCACCTTCGAGGAGCGCAGCCTCGCCAACTACGAGAGCGGCTCCTTCGTCGCCGACAACATCAAGGATCTGGTGGCGTCCGGCATCACGGCCATGAACGTCCCCGCCAAGCACGGCGGGTTCGAGGGCACGCTCGCCGAGAACGTGGAGATCCTCAGGACCATCGCCAAGGGGTGCGGCTCGACCGCGTTCACCCTCTCCATCCACGCGGTGCTCACCGGCTCGCTGCGCGGCGAGGTCGACTCCGACGTCAGCGCCCGGCTCAGCGCCGCGCTGCTCGACGGCGCCTTCGTGGTGGGCCCGTTCACCGACGAGAACTCCGGCAGCAACTGGGTGCTGCCCTCGACGACGGCCAAGCGCGACGGCGACGAGTTCCTCATCGACGGGATCAAGCACTTCTCGACCGGGTGCGAGGCCGCCACGCACATGGTGATCACCGCCGGGCTCGACGACGACCACCTGGAGCCGCCGTTCAACCTGGCCGCGTTCCTGGTGCCCACCGCCGACACCGACAAGATCAACGTCAAGTTCCCGTGGACGGGCTTCGCGATGCCGATGACGGGCTCGCACTCCCTCGCCATCGAAGGGGTGCGGGTGTCGCAGGACGACATGCTGCTGCCCGAGGGCCTCACGCCGCTGTACGTCATGTCGCGCCAGCAGTGGGGCAGTTACTGCTTCACCGCCGTCTTCCTCGGACTGGCCCAGCGGGCGTACGAGATCGCCGTGCAGACCACCGTCGGCCGCTCCAACAACGCGGTGGGCGACCTGGCGAAGCTGCCCGGCATCCAGTTCGCCGTCGCCAAGATGCGCTCCTCGCTCGCCACCATGGAGGCGCTCCTCCACGAGTACGCCACCGAGCACGTCGACCCGGGCGACGACCTGCCCGCGTTCGTCGCGGACACCTGTGTGCCGAAGTACTTCATCACCAACGAGGCGGAGCACGTCGTCGCCACCGCCTTCGAGGTCATCGGCGGCAGCGGCATCCGCAAGGGCGGCCGCATCGGGCAGATCTGGCGCGACATCAAGGCCGGCCCGCTGCTGCCGCTCACCAACGACCTGTGCCGCGAGTACATCGGCAAGACGGCCCTCGGCATCGACCCGCTCGCCACGCCGAGGTGGGTGTAAATGGGCGCCGTCACCTCCGCCCCGGTCATCGACAACGAGTACTACGACGAGGTCGGCGAGGCCTGGTGGGACAGTGAGGGACCGTTTCGGGCCCTGCACGAGATGAACCCCGTACGGCTCGGCCACTTCCACGAGACGCTGGGCCGCCACTACCCGGACCGGGCGCCGCGGGAGCTGCGCGTGCTCGACCTCGGCTGCGGCGGCGGGCTCCTCAGCGAGGGCCTCGCCCGCCGCGGGTACCGCGTGACGGGGGTCGACATCTCCGAGCCGTCCCTCGCGGTGGCCAGGGCCCACGCGAAGCGGCACGGCGTGGAGGTCGAATACCGCAGCGGCTCCGCGTACGCGCTGCCGTTCCCGGACGCCTCCTTCGACGCGGTGAGCGCCTCCGACATCTTCGAGCACCTCGACGACCTGGAGCAGGCGCTCACCGAGATCCACCGGGTGCTGCGCCCGGGCGGCACGGTGCTCTTCGACACCATCAACCGCACCGCGCGCAGCTACGTGGTCTCGATCCTGCTGGCGCAGCGCCTGCTGAAGGTGGTGCACCCGGGGACCCACGTCTGGCGGATGTTCATCCGGCCCGCGGCGCTGCGCCGGAAGTTCGAGGCCTGCGGGCTGCGGCCCGCCTCGCTGGCGGGCATGGTGCCGGCGCTGCCGGTGCCGGGCGTGCTGCTGTCGCTGCTGCGCGGCCGCGGGCTCGGCGGCTTCACCATCGGCACCGACCTGTCCAACAGCTACATCGGGCACGCCGTCAAGGCGGGCCCGCTCCACGAGAACCGCACCACAACGGGAGGACACTGATGGTCTGGATACGCGCAGCGAGCAAGCACGGCGACACGGTCCGCGCGGACCTCGGCCGGCTGCGGTCGTTCCTCGCCGACGTCGGCGCGTCGGGGCCGCTGATGCCGAGCGTCGTGAAGCTGGAGGACGAGGGCGAGGGCGTCTTCCGCTACGAGCTCGAGGAGTTCGACAACGGCGCCGTCAGTCTCGCCCCCCGCTACCAGGTCCGCTTCGACGCCTCCGACCCGGCCGAGATCACCTGGGAGCCGTACGGGGAGCACTCCTTCAAGTCCTGGGGCACCTTCCGCACCTCCGCCGGCGTGGACGGGGAGTCCCAGTTGGAGATCGAGACGCGCAGCGAGATCGACGTGCCCGTCGCGCCCGTCATGACCATCCTCGTGGAGCCGTTCGCCCAGTCCTCCATGGACGAGGTGACGGAAGGGTTCCTCGCCGCCCTGAAGCGGCACGCGGAATCCTGGAACGGGCCGGAGGCCGCGTGATGTCCGCCACCGCGGGCGCCCGGATCCTGAACCTGAGCACCGCCCACCCCGGTCTGCCGCTCGCTCAGGACGAGCTGTTCGAGACCTTCTACGCCGACTTCTACCGTGACGTGCCCAACGCCGAGGAAATCTTCAAGGCCACGCAGGTCCGCACCCGGCACATGGCGTGGGACCCCCGGGAGTACTTCGCCGGACCCACCGCGCCGAGCATGTCGGAGCGGATGCGCGGCTGGGAGGAGAACGTCCTGGCCCTCGGCGCCGAGACGGTCGGTTCGGTCCTCAAGGGCGTCGACACCGCCGACGTCGGCTCCTTCACCATGGCCAGCTGCACCGGCTACGCGGGGCCCACCCCGGAGATGCTCCTCGCCAAGGAGTTCGGCCTGCCGGCCAGCCTGCGGCGCACCTTCGTCGGTCACATGGGCTGCTACGCGGCGTTCAACGCCATCAAGGTGGGCCTGGACTCGGTGACGGCGCGCCCCGACGAGCTGGCCGTCGTGAGCTGCTGCGAGGTCTGCTCGCTGCACGTGCGGCCCGAGATGACGAAGGAACAGGTCGTGGTGCACGGCCTGTTCGCCGACGGCGCCGCCGCGATGCTGCTCGGCCCGGACGACGGCAAGGGCCCGGCGATCCTGCGCACCCACACGGAGACGCACTACGCGACCTCCGAGGCGATGACCTGGCGGGTGCAGGACGACGGCTTCCGCATGACGCTGTCGCCCTACGTCCCGGCGATCCTTTCGGGCGCCGTGGAGTCCTTCGTGGAGAACCTGCTGCGGCCCATGGGGCTGACCCGGCAGGACGTCAGGCACTGGGGCGTCCACCCCGGCGGCCCGAAGATCATCGAACTGGTCGGCGCGCGGCTCGGTCTCGGCGAGGCCCAGCTCGCGGCGTCCCGGCACATCCTGGCGAGTCGTGGCAACTGCTCGTCGTCGACCATCCTGCTCATCCTCGAACAGCTGCTGGGCGGGGAGCACGACCGCACGCCGCGGCCCGGCGAGTTCGGCGTCCTGATGGCGTTCGGCCCGGGTCTGACCATGGAGTCGGCCCTGGTGCGCTTCTGAGCGGCGCGGTACCGCCGATCGCCGTTCGCCCGAGCAGATCCCTCTTTACGGAGCCGTACTGATGACAACGCACGCATCCAGCACACCGGCGGGCCTCGAACCGACCCGCGACCTGCCCGCCCTGCACCATGCCATCAAGGACCACTACGACGGTCTGATCGAGCTGTACGAGGACCTGTGGGGCGAGCACATCCACCACGGGTACTGGGCCCAGGGCGAACCCGACCCGGGCCGGCACGTGGCGCAGGACCGCCTCGCCGACGAGCTGATCGCTCTCGCCGACATCCCCCGGGGCGCCCGGGTCCTGGACGCCGGGTGCGGCGTCGGGGCCTCGGCGATCCGGCTCGCCAAGAACCTCGACTGCCGCGTGGACGCCATCACGCTCAGCACCGAGCAGGTCCGCCGCGGCACCGAGAAGGCCGCGGAGGCCGGCGTCGGCGACCTGGTCACGCTGCGCTACATGGACGCCATGAAGACCGAGTACGAGGACGGCACGTTCGACGTCGTCTGGGCGCTCGAGAGCTGTGAACTCATGTACGACAAGAAGGAGTTCCTCCAGGAGTGCAAGCGGGTCCTCAAGCCCGGCGGGCGGCTCGTGGTCGCCACCTGGTGCGCCAGGGACGAGTCCCTGAACCCCGCCGAGGTCCGGCTCCTGCACCGCATCTACCGCGACTTCGCCGTCTCCCACGTCCTGCCGCTGCGCCGCTACGAGCAGCTCTGCGACGAGGTCGGTCTCACCGGCGTCACCTCGGCGGACTGGACGACGGAGGTCCGCGACACCTGGAAGCTGTCGACCGACATCGTCAAGCCCGTGGTCCGCGACCCCTCTTATGTGTGGAAGCTGGTGCGCGCCAAGGGCGTCGACGTCTTCCGCTTCCTCAACTCGGTGCCGCTGATGCGCCAGGCGTACGACCGCGGGGTCATGCGCTACGGCGTCTTCACCGCCACCCGCCCCGCCGATGACACCGTCGCGTCCCGGAAGGACCTGGCATGAGTGCCCCCGCCACCCCCACCGTGCAGGACCTGGTCGCCGATCTGCTCACCCAGTCCTGGGTCGTGGAGCTCTTCACCGAGCTGAGCGAGCGCCAGGCCGAGTCCAGCCGGCTGGTCGAGAAGCTCCGCGCCCGTGACGTCACCAACCACGCCTTCTGGCCCTTCCACGCGCCGCCGATGCCGGTCTCCATGCGCAGGGCCGAGGGCTCCAAGGTCACCGACGCGGACGGCAACACGTACATCGACACGCACCTGGGCTTCGGCGCCCAGGCGCTGCACGGCCACAACCCACCGTCGGTGGTGGAGTTCGTCCGCGACCGGATGGGCACCGGCACGGGCAACGGCTACTTCCAGGCGATCGAGCTCGAACTCATCGAGCTGCTCGGCTCGTTCATGCCGCACATCGAGAAGTACGCCTTCCTCAACTCCGGCACCGACGCCACCGCGGCGGCGATCCGGATGGCCCGGGCGCGCACCGGCAAGCGCATGGTGGCGAAGTTCGAGGGCTCCCTGCACGGCGTGCACGACCTCGCCGCGCACAACACGGCCTTCTGGTACCACGGCCACCCCACCAACCCGCTGCCCGAGGTGGGCCCGGACGGCGTGGGCCGCCAGTCCGCGCTCGCGGGCGTCCACGAGGCCGACCCGCGCGACCTGCTGGTGCTGCCGAACGACCTCGAGGCCGCCACGAAGCTGCTGCACCGCTACCGGGACGACCTGGCGTGCGTCCTCGGCGAGGCCGTCTCCTCCTCGTTCCCCTTCGAGGAGCACACCGTCCCGCTGATCAAGGGGACCGCGGAGGAGGCCCGCAGGCTCGGCATCCCATTCATCCTCGACGAGGTCCTCACGGGCTTCCGCTGCGGTCCCGGCGGCGCCGCCAAGGCGTACGGCATCGAGGCGGACCTGTACTGCTACGGCAAGGTCATCTCCGGTCTCGGTCTGCCGCTCTCCGCGGTGGGCGGCCGGGCCGACCTGCTCGAAACGGTGCAGTCGAGCGGCATGGCCCTCACGGACCTCGGCCGCAAGAGCAGCGTCCAGACCACGCACGCGGGCAACTACCTGTCGCTGTGCGCCTCGTACGCCTCGCTCAGCCTGCTGCGCGACAAGGGCGACGCCTACTACGACCGCACCCGCGCCAAGGTCGGTGTGATCCGCGACCGGCTCGCCGCGCTGCGCGATGAGCACGGGATCCCGCTGCGCCTGCTCGGCTTCGGCGACTTCATCGGCTCCTTCGCCTTCCTCGAGCAGGAGAGCTACCGGGACTACCGGGACTTCACGGCCGCGGTCAACCCGATCGGCCTGTTCCTGCTGACCCTGATGCTGCGCCGGCGGGGCATCTACACGCTCAGCCTGCCGATGCTGTTCACCGGCGACGCCCACAGCGACGAGGACATCGACGCCGTCTGCACGGCGGTCGTCGACAGCGCCCTGGAGCTGAAGGAGCACGACTTCCCCTTCGTCCTGCCGGGCTGACGGCCGCGCCCCGCGAACTGACGGACTCTCACCACGCGTACGCGCGGGGCGCCGGCGCCCCCGGTGCCGGTCACGCCCCGCGCGTACGCGCCGAGAACGGAGACACTGATGGCAAGTCCACCGCTGACCGAGCGGTCGGTGCACCCCGACCGAGCAGACTGGCAGCCGGGCGGCCCGCTCGCCCGGCTCGTCCCCGAGGACACCGTCGGCGCCGCGCTCGCCGGGCGCCGCGAGCGCGAGCCCGACGGCGTCGTCACCTACGTCCACGACCGCAACGGCGTGCTCACCCGGCTGACCGCGGCCGACCTGTGGGACCGGGCCTGCGCCGCCGCCGACGCCCTCCAGGAGCTGGGCGTCACCGCCGGGGACACGGTCGCGCTCTGCGCGGACACCGGCCCCGACCTGATCGCCGCCCTGTTCGGCTCCATGCTGACGGGGGCGGTGCCGTTCATCGTCGAGCCCCCGCTCAACGAGGCGCGCGGCGCCGTGTGGGGCGAGCGCTTCCGGCACATGACCGCGGTGGCCGCACCCCGCGCGCTGGTGTCCGGGCCCGAGACCTCGCCGACGGTGGAGAGCACCTGCGCCGACCTCGGTGTGCCGGTGCTCAAGCCGCCCTACGGCGATGCCGCGGCCGGCGCCGCGGACCGCCGGCCCGCCGCCGTGAGCGCCGACTCCCCCGCGTACCTGCAGTTCACCTCGGGGACCACGGGCGACGCCAAGGCCGTGGTGATCACCCACCGGCAGCTGTACGCCAACGTCTCCGCCATCGCGCGGCACGTGCCGTACCGGCAGAGCGACGTGATGGTCGGCTGGCTGCCCCTGCACCACGACATGGGCCTGGTCGGCACGGTCTTCTCGACCTTCCTGCACCAGATCCCCGTCGTCCTGATGCCGCCCCTCGCCTTCGCCTTCCGTCCGGAGCTGTGGCTCCAGGCGATCAGCCGGTTCCGGGGCACGCTCTCCCCGGCGCCGAACTTCGCCTTCCACCTGTGCGCGGCGCGCGCCAAGGACGAGGGCCTGGCCGGTCTCGACCTGAGCTCCTGGCGGGTGGCGTTCAACGGCGCGGAGGCCGTCAGCTCGGCCACGCTGGAGCTGTGGCAGCGGCGGATGGGCCCGCTCGGCTTCGCCGCCGAGGCCATGCAGCCCTGCTACGGCATGGCGGAGATCGGCATCGCCGTCACCCTGTCCGAGCCGGGTCAGCTCCCCCGCGTGCTGCACATCAGCCGCAGCGCGCTCGCCGAGACGGGCACCGTGGTGGCCGCGGAGCCCGGCGACCCGGACGCCCAGGAGGTGACCGCCGTGGGGCGGCCGCTGCCCGGCTACGGCGTACGGGTGGAGGACGCGGACGGCAACGAGCTGCCCGAGCGGCGCCAGGGCCGGCTGATCATCAGCGGTCCCTCGCTCACCGAGCGGTACCTGACCGCGGACGGCGCCGGCGACCCGTCGCTGCGCGAGGACGGCCTGGACATCGGCGACCTCGGCTTCTACGCCGACGGCGACCTCTTCGTGACCGGCCGCGTCAAGGACCTCATCATCATCGGCGGCCGGAACTACCTGCCGTACTCCCTGGAGGCCGCCGCCGCCGAGGTGCCGGGCATCCGCAGGGGCGGCGTGGCCGCGATCGGCGTGCCCCACCCGGAGAAGGGCACCGAGTCCCTCCTGCTGGTGGCGGAGAGCGCCGCGGCCCACGACCCGGACCGCAGCCGCGCCCTCGCCCTGGACGTCGAGCGCGCGGTGGCCGCGCGTACCGGGCTGCGGCCCGACCGGGTCCACCTGCTGCCGCGCGGCAGGCTGCCCAAGACGCCGAGCGGAAAGCTGCAGCGGGTGCGGATCACCGCGCTCGCGGCGGCCGGCCGGCTGGACCCGGTGTGAGCGCCCGGTCCGGCGCCGCCCACCGCGTCGTGGTGGTGGGCGGCGGCGCGGCCGGGCTCATGGCGGCGTGCGCCGCCGCCCGCGCCGGGTGGCAGGTCACCGTCCTGGAGTCGTCGCAGCACCCCGGCGGCCGGGCCCGCGGCCCGGCGCTCGGGGAGCACCCCGTCACCATGGGGCCGCGCGCCCTGTACAAGGGTCCCGCCTGGCGGATGCTGCGATCTCTCGGGGTGCGCCCGCGGGGCGTCACTCCGGCGATGGGTGAGGCGCTTGCGCTCCGGCAGGGCGACCTCGTCCCCGGATACGCCACCCCTCAGGGGCTGTTGACGACGCCGCTGCTTTCGGTGCGGGAGCGGCTCGCGGTGGTACGGCTGATGGGGCTGGCGCGCGCGACGCCCGCTCTGGCCCCGCTCACCGGTGAGCAGTGGCTGGAGCGGGCCCTGCCGACCGAGCGGGCGGCCGAGACCGTCTTCGCGCTGCTGCGGATGATGTCGTACTCCGGTTCGCCCGCTCTGCTGAGCGCGGACGCGCTTGCGGGCCGGGTGGCCGGGGCGCGCAGCGGCGTGCTCTACGTGGACGGCGGCTGGCAGTCGGTGGTCAACGCCCTGCTCCTGCTGGCCCGTCGGCTGGGGGTGCGGATCCGCACCGGCGTGCGCGCCGTCGCGGTGACGGCCTCGGACCGGGGCCCGCGGGTGCGCTCCGTCGAGGGCGGCGAGGAGAGCGAGGAGACGTGGGACGCCGCGTTCGTGGCGGGCCTGACCCCCTCGGGCACGGCCCGGCTGCTGGGCGCGGCGGAGCCCGCGACGGGCCCCGGCCTCTCCACGGCCTGCCTCGACGTGGTCCTCGACCAACTCCCCGTCCCCGGCGTCTCGTTGGTGTACGGCGTGGACACGCCCGTGTACCTGGGCGCGGAGCCGGCCGGGGCCCGGACCGCCCACCCGCAGGGTGCCGTCCTGCACCTGTCCCGCTTCGACGACGGCACGCCGCGCAGCGCCGCGGACAACCGCAAGGAGCTGGAGCAGCTGCTCGACGTGGCCCAGCCGGGGTGGCGGCGCCATCTGCTGGAGGAGCGCTTCATGCCGCGGATGCGGACCATGGGCGCGCTGCCCCAGCCGTCGACGGGCGGACTGCCGGGCAGACCCGGTCCTGTGACGTCGGTGCCGGGCGTCTTCGTCGCGGGCGACTGGGTCGGTGACGAGGGCATCCTGCTGGACGCCGTCGGGGCGAGCGTGCGGCGGGCGCTGGAGGACTGCCGGTCGTTTCTGCGCACGGGGGCATGAGATCCCGCCCGCTTCCGATCTTCGGCACCCCCGCGGTCGCAGCTTCTCCCAGAATCAGAGGCCACACCAACCTCACCGAATGAAGGGGCCGTTGGCATGTTTGCCGCAATCGCGGGGCTGCACCTCAGGCGCCGGCGCGTGGTGCTTCTGCTCGCGCTGGTCGTCGCCGCGCTGGCCGGGGCCTTCTCGTCCGACGTCACCTCACGGATGTCGAACTCGACGACCATCTACGAGGACGCCGCACGGCCGAGCGTGATCGCGCGCCACACCATCAGCGCGGCGACCGGCGCCGACCCCTCACAGGGGTACGTCATCGAGGTCCGCACCGAGCGGCGCCTCTCCCCCGGCGACCCGGCGCCCGCCGCCGTGGCGAAGGCCCGCGCGGTGCTGCGCGAGCGGCCCGAGACGGTGACCGTCGCCGACTACACGACCCGCGGTCCCGCCCTCATCTCCGACGACGGGCGCGGCACCCTCGTGGTGGCCGCCCTCAAGCCGCTGTCGGAGAAGCAGGCCAAGGACGGCACCGAGGCGGTCCAGGCGGCGATCGACCGTGAACCGGCGCTGCGCGACAGCGCGTTGCTCGGCGGTTCGACGGCCGCCCGCCACCAGGTCGGCGAGTTGTCGTTCTCGGATCTGGCGCGCGCCGAGCTGTTCGCGCTGCCCGTGATGCTTCTCGTCCTGGTGCTCGTCTTCCGGGGTGTGGTGGCAGCGCTGATGCCCCTGGTCGGCGCCGTGTTCACGCTGCTGCTCACCTTCGGCGGGCTCGCGGTGGCGATCCGGGGCATGACGGTGGCCTCCGGGGCGATGAACCTGGCCACCGCCCTCGGGCTCGGGCTCTCCATCGACTTCAGCCTGCTGATGGTGACGCGGTTCCGGGAGGAGCTCGCCCGCGGGCTCGACCCCGGCGCCGCGCTGCGGGTGTGTCTGGGCACCGCCGGGCGCACGGTCCTGTTCAGCGCGCTCACCGTCACGGCGGCGCTCGCGGCGCTGCTCGTCTTCCCGCAGCCCTATCTGCGGTCGATGGGGCTGGCCGGGATCCTCACCACGCTCTCGGCGGCGCTGTTCGCGCTGCTCGTGCTCCCCGGGCTGCTGCTCGCCCTGGGCGCCCGGATCAACGCGCTGCCGCTGCGCAGGTCCCGCGGCGAGGCCGAGGCGGAGGAGGCGTCGGTCCGGCGCTGGCGCCGTCGTACGCAGGCCATCGTGCGCCGGCCCGCCCTGTTCGGGCTCGGGGCGGTGGTGCTCCTGGTGGCGCTGGCCTGGCCGGCCCTCGGGGTGCGCTTCACCGGCGTCGACGGGACGTCGCTGCCGGATTCGGTCTCCTCGGGGCAGGTCGCCGCGTCGATGAAGGAGCACTACCCCCACGTGTCGGCCCAGCCCGTGGTGGCGCTCGCGGAGGCGGACCCGTCCCGCCGAGCCCAGGTCACGGCGTACGGCAAGCGGCTCGCGGAGGTGGACGGGGTGGCCTCGGTCGGCGCCCCGCGCCGGATCGACGCCGCGCACTGGCAGTGGGACATCACCGTCGAGGGCGCCCCGCTCGGCGAGCGGGCCCAGCAGGTCGTCGAGGACCTGGAGGCCGAGAAGGCCGCGTTCCCGGTCTCGTTCACCGGCGGCGCCGCCGACTTCCGCGACCAGCAGCGCAGCATCGGCGACCAGTTGCCGCTGGCACTGGCCCTGCTCGGCGGGACGACCTTCCTGCTGCTGTTCGCGTTCACGGGCTCGGTGGTGCTGCCGGTGAAGACGCTGCTGATGAACGTGTTGAGCACGGGCGCCGCCGTCGGGGTGCTCGTACTGCTCTTCCAGGGGCACGCCTTCGAGGGGGTGCTCGGTTTCACCTCGCAGGGCGCTCTGGAGTCCACCGGTCCCGTACTCCTCGCCGTGCTGGCCTTCGGCCTCTCCACCGACTACGGCGTCTTCCTGCTCGGCCGGGTCATGGAGGCGCGGGCGCAGGGCGGCACCGAGCGGGAGGCGGTCGTCACCGGGCTCTCCCGGTCGGGCCGGATCGTCACGTCGGCGGCGGTGCTGTTCTGCATCCCCGTCGCGGCGCTCGCGCTCTCCCGTGTCGTACTGATCAAGGAGCTCGGCCTGGGCACCGCGTTCGCGGTCTTCCTGGACGCGGCGCTGATCAGGACCGTGCTCGTGCCCTCGCTGATGGCGCTGATGGGTTCCTGGAACTGGTGGGCGCCCGGTCCGCTGCGGCGGCTCCACACGTCGCTGGGGCTCGACCGGCTGCACCGGGCGGAGCTGTCGCCGGACGGTGCCGCCGGGCCCGAGCCCGAGCCGGCGGGCGGACCGGCGGCCGCACGCGGCTGACGAGACATACCGGGGTCCGTGCGCGTGCACGGGCCCCGCACACGCCACGGCGCCCGCTCTCCGGTCGGGGACGAGCGGGCGCCACGGCGAGGCCGTACTCCGTTGTACGGAACGTGTGTCGGTCAGACCGTCAGGGCACGGTCCGTCGGGCGGATCGGGGCCGGAAGATCACTCGCACCGGTGAGGAAGCTGTCCACGCCGCGCGCCGCCGAGCGGCCCTCGGCGATGGCCCAGACGATGAGCGACTGGCCGCGCCCCGCGTCGCCGGCGACGAAGACGCCGGGGACGTTGGTCTGGAACTGCGCGTCCCGCGCGACGTTGCCGCGCTCGTCGAGCTCCAGGCCGAACTGGTCCACCAGGCCGTTCTCGCGGTCCGTGCCGGTGAAGCCCATGGCGAGGGTGACGAGCTGGGCGGGGATCTTCCGCTCGGTGCCCGGCTTCGGGGTCAGCTTGCCCTCGATGAACTCCACCTCGACGAGGTGCAGGAACTGGACGTTGCCGTCCTCGTCGCCCTCGAAGTGGGTGGTGTTGACGGCGTAGACGCGCTCGCCGCCCTCCTCGTGCGCGGAGGTGACCTTGTACAGCATGGGGAAGGTCGGCCACGGCTGGTGCGGCGCGCGGTCCTCGCCCGGCTTCGGCATGATCTCCAGCTGGGTCACGGAGGCCGCGCCCTGGCGGTGGGCGGTGCCCACGCAGTCCGCGCCGGTGTCGCCGCCGCCGATGACGACGACGTGCTTGCCCTCGGCGGAGACCGGCGCGGTGACGTAGTCGCCCTCCTGGACCTTGTTGGCCAGGGGCAGGTACTCCATCGCCTGGTAGATGCCCTTGAGTTCACGGCCGGGCACGGGCAGGTCGCGGGCGGTGGTGGCACCGGCGGCGATGACGACGGCGTCGTAACGCCTGCGCAGCTTCGCCGCGTCGATGTCGCGGCCGATCTCCACGCCGGTGCGGAACTTGGTGCCCTCCGCGCGCATCTGCTCGATGCGGCGGTTGATGTGCCGCTTCTCCATCTTGAACTCGGGGATGCCGTAGCGCAGCAGACCGCCGATGCGGTCGGCCCGCTCGTAGACGGCGACCGTGTGGCCGGCCCGGGTCAGCTGCTGGGCGGCGGCAAGACCGGCCGGACCCGAGCCGATGACCGCGACGGTCTTGCCGGAGAGCCGCTCCGGCGCCTGGGGCGCGACGTCGCCGCGGTCCCAGGCCTGATCGATGATGGAGACCTCGACGTTCTTGATGGTGACGGCCGGCTGGTTGATGCCGAGCACGCACGCCGACTCGCACGGGGCCGGGCAGAGCCGGCCGGTGAACTCCGGGAAGTTGTTGGTGGCGTGCAGCCGCTCCTGCGCGGCCGACCAGTCCTCGCGGTACGCGTAGTCGTTCCACTCCGGGATCAGGTTCCCCAGCGGACAGCCGTTGTGGCAGAAGGGGATGCCGCAGTCCATGCAGCGCGAGGCCTGCTTGGAGATGATCGGCAGGAGCGAACCGGGAACGTAGACCTCGTTCCAGTCGCGGACGCGCTCCTCGACCGGGCGGGTCCGCGCGACCTCACGGCCATGGTTCAGAAAGCCCTTGGGATCAGCCATTGGTCGCCGCCTCCATCATCTTCTCGGTGATCTCGGTCTCGGAGAGACCGGCTCGCTCGGCGGCGTCCTTGGCGGCGAGCACTGCCTTGTAGGTGCTTGGGATGATCCTGCTGAAGCGCTCCACCGCCGTGTCCCACTCGGCGAGCAGCTTCTCGGCGACGGTCGAGCCCGTCTCCTCCTGGTGGCGGCGCACGACGTCGTGCAGCCACTGCTTGTCGGTCTCGTCCAGGGGCTCGACGGCCGCGAGGTTGCCGGCGTTGACGTTGTCGCGGTCGAGGTCGATGACGTACGCGATGCCGCCGGACATGCCGGCCGCGAAGTTGCGGCCCGTCTCGCCGAGGACGACGGCGTGGCCGCCGGTCATGTACTCGCAGCCGTGGTCGCCCACGCCCTCGGAGACCACCGTGGCACCGGAGTTGCGGACGCAGAAGCGCTCGCCGGTGCGGCCCCGCAGGAACAGCTCGCCGCCGGTCGCACCGTACGCGATGGTGTTGCCCGCGATGGTCGAGTACTCGGCGAGGTGGTCGGCGCCGCGGTCCGGGCGGACGATGATGCGCCCGCCGGAGAGGCCCTTGCCGACGTAGTCGTTGGCGTCGCCCTCCAGGCGCAGCGTCACACCGCGCGGCACGAAGGCGCCGAAGGACTGGCCCGCAGAGCCGGTGAAGGTGATGTCGATGGTGTCGTCGGGCAGACCGGCGCCGCCGAACTTCTTCGTCACCTCGTGGCCGAGCATGGTGCCGACCGTGCGGTTGATGTTGCGGATGGCGACCTGCGCGCGGACCGGGTGCGCGTCGGTCGCGCTGTCGGCGGCGAGCGCGTCGGCGGCGAGCTTGATCAGCTCGTTGTCGAGCGCCTTCTCCAGGCCGTGGTCCTGGACCGTGATCTGGTGCCGGACGGCGCCCGCGGGCAGCGCGGGCACGTGGAACAGCGGCGCCAGGTCGAGGCCCTGTGCCTTCCAGTGGGTCACGGCCTTGTCGGTGTCGAGGAGTTCGGCGTGGCCGACGGCCTCCTCGATGGAGCGGAAGCCGAGCTCGGCGAGGAGCTCGCGGACCTCTTCGGCGATGAACTCGAAGAAGTTGACGATGTACTCGGCCTTGCCGGAGAACCGCTCGCGCAGCGCCGGGTTCTGCGTAGCGATGCCGACGGGGCAGGTGTCCAGGTGGCAGACGCGCATCATGACGCAGCCGGAGACGACGAGCGGCGCGGTGGCGAAACCGAACTCCTCTGCGCCGAGCAGCGCGGCGATGACGACGTCGCGGCCGGTCTTCAGCTGGCCGTCGGTCTGGACGACGATGCGGTCGCGCAGACCGTTGAGGAGCAGGGTCTGCTGGGTCTCGGCGAGGCCGAGCTCCCAGGGGCCGCCCGCGTGCTTCAGCGAGGTCAGCGGGGAGGCGCCGGTGCCGCCGTCGTGGCCGGAGATGAGGACGACGTCCGCGTGGGCCTTGGAGACGCCCGCGGCGACCGTGCCGACGCCGACCTCGGAGACCAGCTTGACGTGGATGCGCGCCTCGGGGTTGGCGTTCTTCAGGTCGTGGATGAGCTGGGCGAGGTCCTCGATGGAGTAGATGTCGTGGTGCGGCGGCGGCGAGATGAGGCCGACGCCGGGCGTCGAGTGACGCGTCTTGGCGACCCACGGGTAGACCTTGTGGCCGGGCAGCTGGCCGCCCTCGCCGGGCTTGGCGCCCTGCGCCATCTTGATCTGGATGTCGTCGGCGTTGACGAGGTACTCGCTGGTCACACCGAAGCGGCCGGAGGCGACCTGCTTGATGGAGGAGCGGCGCGCCGGGTCGTACAGGCGCTCCGGGTCCTCGCCGCCCTCACCGGTGTTGGACTTGCCGCCCAGCTGGTTCATGGCGATGGCGAGGGTCTCGTGCGCCTCCTTGGAGATGGAGCCGTACGACATGGCGCCGGTCGAGAACCGCTTGACGATCTCGGAGGCGGGCTCGACCTCGTCGACGGGGATCGAGGGGCGGTCCGACTTGAAGCCGAAGAGTCCGCGCAGCGTCATCAGGCGCTCGGACTGCTCGTTCACGCGGCCCGTGTACTGCTTGAAGATGTCGTAGCGGCGGTTGCGCGTGGAGTGCTGGAGGCGGAAGACCGTCTCGGGGTCGAACAGGTGCGGTTCGCCCTCGCGGCGCCACTGGTACTCGCCGCCGATGTCCAGGGCGCGGTGCGCGGAGGCGACGCCGGAGACCGGGTAGGCCTTGGCGTGCCGGGCGGCGACCTCCTGGGCGATGACGTCGAGTCCGGCGCCACCGATCTTCGTGGTCGTGCCGCTGAAGTACCGCTCCACGAAGGCCTCTTCGAGACCGACGGCCTCGAAGACCTGGGCGCCGCGGTAGGAGGCGACGGTGGAGATGCCCATCTTGGACATGACCTTCAGGACGCCCTTGCCGAGGGCGTGGATCAGGTTGCGGATGGCCTGCTCGGCCTCGATGCCGGGCAGGAAGGTGCCCGCGCGGACGAGGTCCTCGACGGACTCCATCGCCAGGTACGGGTTGACGGCCGCGGCGCCGTAGCCGATGAGGAGGGCCACGTGGTGGACCTCGCGCACGTCGCCCGCCTCGACGAGCAGACCCACCTGGGTGCGCTGCTTGGTGCGGATGAGGTGGTGGTGGACGGCGGAGGTGAGCAGCAGCGAGGGGATCGGCGCGTGCTCGGCGTCGGAGTGCCGGTCGGAGAGCACGATCAGGCGGGCGCCGGCCTCGATGGCGGCGTCGGCCTCGGCGCAGATCTCGTCGATACGGGCGGCGAGGGCGGTGCCGCCCTCGCCGACGCGGTAGAGGCCGGAGAGCGTCGCGGCCTTCATACCGGGCATGTCGCCATCGGCGTTGATGTGGATGAGCTTGGCAAGCTCGTCGTTGTCGATCACCGGGAAGGGCAGGGTGACGCTGCGACAGGAGGCGGCGGTCGGGTCGAGCAGGTTGCCCTGCGGGCCGAGCGAGCTGTGCAGCGAGGTGACGAGCTCTTCGCGGATGGCGTCCAGCGGCGGGTTGGTGACCTGCGCGAACAGCTGCGTGAAGTAGTCGAAGATCAGCCGCGGGCGCTCGGAGAGGGCCGCGATGGGGGTGTCCGTGCCCATGGAGCCGAGGGGCTCGCCGCCGGTCTTGGCCATCGGCGCGAGGATGATGCGCAGCTCTTCCTCGGTGTAGCCGAAGGTCTGCTGGCGGCGCGTGACGGAGGCGTGCGTGTGCACGATGTGCTCGCGCTCGGGCAGGTCGGACAGCTCGATCTCGCCGGCCTCCAGCCACTCCTGGTACGGCTTCTCGGCGGCGAGGCCGGCCTTGATCTCGTCGTCCTCGACGATGCGGTGCTCGGCGGTGTCGACGAGGAACATCTTGCCGGGCTGGAGGCGACCCTTGCGGACCACCTTGGCGGGGTCGATGTCGAGGACACCGACCTCGGAGCCGAGGACGACGAGGCCGTCGTCGGTGACCCAGTAGCGGCCGGGGCGCAGACCGTTGCGGTCGAGGACCGCGCCGACCTGGGTGCCGTCGGTGAAGGTGACGCAGGCCGGGCCGTCCCAGGGCTCCATCATCGTGGAGTGGTACTGGTAGAAGGCGCGCCGGGCCGGCTCCATGGAGGCGTGGTTCTCCCAGGCCTCCGGGATCATCATCAGGACGGAGTGCGGCAGCGAGCGGCCGCCGAGGTGCAGGAGCTCCAGGACCTCGTCGAAGGAGGCCGAGTCGGAGGCGTCGGGGGTGCAGATCGGGAAGATCCGGTCGAGCTTCTCCCCGCCGAAGAGGTCCGAGGCGAGCTGCGACTCGCGGGCGCGCATCCAGTTGCGGTTGCCCTTGACCGTGTTGATCTCGCCGTTGTGCGCGACGAAGCGGTAGGGGTGCGCGAGCGGCCAGCTCGGGAACGTGTTCGTCGAGAAGCGGGAGTGGACGAGCGCGACGGCCGTGGCGAAGCGGCGGTCGGAGAGGTCCGGGAAGAAGGGCTCCAGCTGGCCGGTGGTGAGCATGCCCTTGTAGACGATCGTGCGGGAGGAGAGCGAGGGGAAGTACGTCCCCGCCTCGCGCTCGGCGCGCTTGCGCAGCACGAAGGCCTTGCGGTCGAGCGCCAGGCCCTCGGTGTCGCCGTCGGCGACGAAGATCTGCCGGAAGACGGGCATGGTCGAGCGGGCGGTGGCACCCAGGAGCTCGGGGGCGACGGGCACGTCGCGCCAGCCGAGGACCGTCAGGCCCTCCTCGGAGGCGATCGTCTCGATCTGCGAGACGGCCCCGTCGGTCGTACCGGCGGTGTCCACCGGGAGGAAGGCGATGCCGACGGCGTAGGCACCGGCCGCGGGCAGCTCGAATCCGGCCACCTCACGCAGGAAGGCGTCGGGGACCTGGAGCAGGATGCCCGCACCGTCACCCGAGTCCGGCTCGGAGCCGGTGGCGCCGCGGTGCTCGAGGTTGCGCAGTACGGTCAGCGCCTGTTCGACCAGTTCATGGCTGGCCACACCGGTCAGGGTGGCCACGAATCCGACACCGCAGGCGTCGTGTTCGTTACGGGGGTCGTACATCCCCTGGGGGGCGGGGCGACCGTCCATGGGCGACCAGGCGTGGGTACGCATCGGCACTCCCGTCGTCGTCGAGGCAAGAACAAAGGCGAGGGACGACGTTGGCCCTGGCGAAATTTCGTGCAGGTTACATGATGGAGTGCTTCTCGAAAAGCGGATAGCTCATTCCACCATGTGGACACCGCTCGCTGAGGTGGGGAGCGGTTCGAAGGGGACCTTTGCGGACAGATCCATGGCCGTAGGCCCGAAGCGACACAGGCCTCATTGCCCGCAGCGCTTACGGCTCATGCCCAGTGGTCGGCGACTCGAAACCGCTGGGTTACGGCTACTTATGCAAGGTCCCGTATAGCCCTGCGACGGCTCATCCTACGGCCGTACCGAACAAGCTGCCCAGGGCGTACGTCACACCGGCCGCAGCGCCACCGAGCGCGAGCTGCCGCAGACCGCTGAACCACCAGGACCGCGCCGTCACCTTGGCCACCACCGCACCGCAGGCGAAGAGCCCGATGAGGGCTAGCAGCAGGGCGGGCCACAGCACGGTGGCGCCGAGCAGATACGGCAGTACGGGAAGGAGGGCGCCCAGCGCGAAGGAGCCGAAGGACGACACCGCGGCGACGGCCGGCGAGGGCAGGTCGCCCGGGTCGATGCCGAGCTCCTCGCGGGCGTGGATCTCCAGCGCCTGCTCCGGGTCCCTGGACAGCTGACGGGCGACCTCGCGGGCCAGCTCGGGCTCGACGCCGCGCGAGGCGTACAACTCGGCGAGCTCCCGCTCCTCGTCCGCGGGGTGCTTGCGCAATTCGCGGCGCTCGACGTCCAGTTCGGCCTCGACGAGCTCGCGCTGCGAGGCCACGGAGGTGTACTCGCCGGCCGCCATGGAGAAGGCGCCCGCGGCCAGCCCCGCGAGGCCGGTGATGACGATGGTCTGCTGCGAGACGGAGCCGCCGGCCACACCCGTCATCAGGGCGAGGTTCGAGACGAGGCCGTCCATCGCCCCGAAGACCGCCGGCCGCAGCCAGCCGCCGTTCACGTCGCGGTGGGTGTGGTTGTCCCGGTGCGCCTCGTGCAGAGTCGCTTCGGTCTCGATGATCGCCATGGTGAGCCCCCTCGTGTGTGTCGGACGACCTCGAAAGTACGCGCGAAAAAAATCTTCCGCCAGCAAGGAAGGCCGTACTTACCTGCGAAAACGCGCTCCGGGACCAACCCCTCCACGGCGAGGTCGAGCACGACACGAGGGGGCCACCGGATCCCGTGATCCGGTGGCCCCCTCGGCGTACGACCGACGTGTCAGCCCTTTTCGGCCGGCTTGGCCCCGCTCTTCGCCCCGTCGTCCGAAGCGGCCTCGGCATCGGCCTTCGCGCCAGGCTTCGCGTCGGACACAGGCGCGGACTTGGCCTCCTCGCCCTCATCGGCGGCGCCCGGCTCGACGATCTCCTCCCGGCCCGGACGCATCTGCGTGGACACCACGAGGTAGACGACCGCGAGGACGAACACCACGATGGCGGTCCACACGTTCAGCCGCAGGCCGAGCACGTGGTGCGCGTCGTCGACCCGCATGTACTCGATCCAGCCGCGCCCGGCGCAGTACGAGGCGACGTACAGCGCGAACGCCCGGCCGTGGCCGAGCTTGAAGCGGCGGTCGGCCCAGATGACCAGGAGCGCGACGCCGACGCACCACAGCGACTCGTACAGGAACGTGGGGTGGTACGTGCCGGGGACCCGGCCGTCCTCCGCCGACGTGATCTTCAGCGCCCAGGGCAGGTCGGTCGGCTTGCCGTACAGCTCCTGGTTGAACCAGTTCCCCCAGCGGCCGATGGCCTGGGCGAGGGCGATGCCGGGGGCCAGTGCGTCGGCCCAGGCCGGCAGCGGGATGCCGCGGCGGCGGCAGCCGATCCAGGCGCCGACCGCGCCGAGCGCGATCGCGCCCCAGATGCCGAGGCCGCCCTCCCAGATCTTGAAGGCGTCCACCCAGTCGCGGCCGTCGCTGAAGTACAGCTGGTAGTCCGTGATCACGTGGTAGAGGCGTCCGCCGACGAGGCCGAAGGGGACGGCCCACACGGCGATGTCTGCCACGGTGCCTGGCCGGCCCCCGCGAGCGATCCACCGCTTGTTGCCGAGCCAGACGGCTACGAAGACGCCGACGATGATGCAGAACGCGTAGCCGCGCAACGGGATGGGTCCGAGTTCAACCACACCGCGCGACGGACTGGGAATGAAGGCAAGGTCCATGACGCGTCCGACGCTACCGTGCCGGGCATCGGGTACGGCAACCGGTCCGGCTACGTATCCATAACAGGGGCCCATGACAGGAGGCCCATGACAGGGGGTCCGTGGCAGGGGGCCGTCCCGACGCTCCGGCGCGGAGGGTCAGCTCCTGTTCGCCTCTTCCACCATCTGCTTCAGCTTCTGGGGCGTCACGGGATTCTGCTGGTCGCCGAAGATGTCCTTGCCGTCGAGCCGCACCGTGGGCGTGCCCCGCAGCTTCGCGTCCTGGAACGCCTTGTTGGACTTCTCCACCCAGCTGTCGTGCGTGCCGTCCTCGACGCACTTCTTGAAGGAGTCGGTGACGAGGCCGTCGACCTGGCCGGCCAGCTCGATCAACTTGCCGTTCTTGCCGTAGGCGTCGTCGGTCTCGGCCGGCTGGTTCTTGTAGAGCACGTCGTGGAACGGCGGGAACTTGCCGGCGTCCTGGGCGCACCCCGCGGCGTTGGCGGCGCGCAGCGAGCCGCTGCCGCCGAGATTGCGGTCGATGAGGGTGGCAAGGTGGTACTCGACCTTGAGCTGCCCCTTCTCGGTGAGCTCGTGGATCGTGGAGCGGAAGCCGTCCTCGAACCCCTTGCAGGCCGGGCAGCGGAAGTCCTCCCAGACGGTGAGGGTCGACTTGGCGCCGGCCCTGCCCGCCGGGAGCGCAAGCCGGTCCTTGCCGGTCGCCCCCTTCGGGACGACCACCGGCCCCGCCGAGTCGCTCTTGTCGTCGCCGGAGCCCGCGGCGAGCAGCCCCACCACCGCGGCGAGGCCGAGGACCCCGACCACGGCGGCCCCGACGATCAGCGCCCGGCGCTGCTTGTCGCGGGCCCTCTGCCGCTCTCGCTCTTCCGCCAGCCGCTCGCGGGCCGATCGCTTTCCCTCACGGTTCTTCTCGCTCACACCCCGCCAACGAACCGGGGAGGCACGAGCATGCCTCCCCGGCCCGCAATCCACCCGTACGGGTTACGACCGGCCGCGTACGCCGTTCGCGAGATCACCGGCGAGGGCGCGGACGGCGGCCAGCCCCGCGACCTCGTCCGGCGCGTCGAGCATGCGCTGCACGAACGCGGAGCCGACGATCACGCCGTCGGCGAAGCCCGCGACCTCGGCGGCCTGGCGGGCGTTGGAGACGCCGAGGCCGACGCAGACCGGCAGCGCGGTGGTGGCCTTGGTGCGCCGCACCAGCTCCTGGGCCTGCTCGCCGACGGACTCGCGGGTGCCGGTGACGCCCATCAGCGACGCCGCGTAGACGAAGCCGGAGCCCGCCGCGGTGATGGTGGCGAGCCGCTCGTCCTTGCTGCTCGGCGCGACGACGAAGACCGTCGCGAGGCCGTGTTTCTCGGCGTGCTCCCGCCAGAGGGCGGACTCCTGGACGGGCAGGTCGGGCAGGATGCAGCCGGCGCCGCCCGCCTCGGCGAGCTCGGCGGTGAAGCGCTCCACGCCGTAGCGGTCGATGGGGTTCCAGTACGTCATGACGAGCACCGGCTTGCCGGTCGCCTCGAAGGCCTCGCGGACGGTGCGCATGACGTCACGGATCTTCAGGCCGCCGCGCAGCGCGATGTCGTCGGCGGTCTGGATGACCGGGCCGTCGAGGACCGGGTCGGAGTGCGGCAGGCCGACCTCGACCACATCGGCGCCGCCCTCGAAGACCGCCTTGACGGCCGCGATGCCGCCGTCGACGGTGGGGAAGCCCGCGGGCAGGTAGGCGATGAGGGCGGCGCGGCCCTCGGCCTTCGCGCCCGCCAGGGTGTCGTCCAACAGCCGGATGTTGCCGCTCACTTGGCGTCCCCCTCGATCTCCGCGGTGGCCGCCGCGTCCGCCTCGACGGCGGCGTCCGTGTCGTACAGGCCGAAGTAGCGGGCGGCCGTGTCCATGTCCTTGTCGCCGCGCCCGGAGAGGTTGACGACGATCAGGCCGTCCTTCCCGAGCTCCTTGCCGACCTCCAGCGCGCCGGCGAGTGCGTGGGCGCTCTCGATGGCCGGGATGATGCCCTCGGTGCGCGAGAGGAGGCGCAGGGCCTGCATGGCGGCGTCGTCGGTGACCGCGCGGTACTCGCCGCGGCCGCTGTCCTTGAGGTAGGCGTGCTCGGGGCCGATGCCGGGGTAGTCGAGTCCGGCCGAGATCGAGTAGGGCTCGGTGATCTGGCCCTCCTCGTCCTGGAGGACGTAACTGCGCGAGCCGTGCAGGATGCCGGGCTCGCCCGCGGTCAGGGTGGCCGCGTGCTCGCCGGTCTCCACGCCGTGTCCGGCGGGCTCGCAGCCGATGAGGCGTACGTCCGCGTCGGGGATGAAGGCGTGGAAGAGGCCGATGGCGTTGGAGCCGCCGCCGACGCAGGCGATGGCGGCGTCGGGCAGGCGTCCGGCGCGCTCCAGGATCTGCCGGCGGGCCTCGACACCGATGACGCGGTGGAAGTCGCGGACCATGGCGGGGAAGGGGTGCGGGCCCGCGACGGTGCCGAAGAGGTAGTGGGTGCGGTCGACGTTGGCGACCCAGTCGCGGAACGCCTCGTTGATGGCGTCCTTCAGGGTGCGGCTGCCGGACTTCACGGCGATGACCTCGGCGCCGAGCATCCGCATCCGGGCCACGTTCAGGGCCTGGCGCTGTGTGTCGATCTCGCCCATGTAGATGGTGCATTCGAGGCCGAAGAGCGCGCAGGCGGTGGCCGTGGCGACGCCGTGCTGGCCGGCGCCGGTCTCGGCGATGACGCGGGTCTTGCCCATGCGCTTGGTGAGCAGGGCCTGGCCGAGCACGTTGTTGATCTTGTGCGAGCCGGTGTGGTTCAGGTCCTCGCGCTTGAGGAACACCCGGGCGCCGCCCGCGTGTTCGGCGAAGCGGGGGACCTCGGTGAGGCTGCTGGGGCGGCCGGTGTAGTGGACCAGGAGGTCGTCGAGCTCGCGGGCGAACTCCGGGTCGTTCTTGGCCTTGTCGTACTCGACGGCGACCTCGTCCACGGCGGCGACCAGCGCCTCCGGGATGAACTTGCCGCCGAACGCACCGAAGTACCCTTCGGCGCTGGGGACTTGCCCCTCCGGGTCGGGGATGAAGTACTCGCTGGGCATGCGGGATCCTTGCCAGAGCTGACGATGAGGACGGGGGCTGGGCGCGCCCCTCAGGGGCGCGGGGAACTGCGCGACAAGCCCACGACGGGCCGCGGTCGCGACGAAACCCTGGCCGGCGACGGCGCGGGGTTCTTCAGTTCAGGCGCCGCCGGGCCATCGCATCCCGGGGATCTGGCCCGGCTCCGAACCGATGTGGTACCGCACCCGCCGGCCCCGCACGCGCCGCGCGGGCGCCCGGCAGCCGCGGGGGCGGCAGCCGGGTGCGAGGCGGGCGAAGGCGGTCATCGGGGAGGGTCAGCCCCGTCCGTGTCGCAGGGCGGGGTGCGCGCCCGCGGCGACCAGGTCGGAGACGGCGGCCTTCGGGTTGCCGCCGGTGACGAGGGACTCGCCGACGAGGACGGCGTCGGCGCCCGCGTTCGCGTACGCGATCAGGTCATGCGGGCCGCGCACACCCGACTCGGCGATCTTGACGACGCTGTCCGGCAGCTCGGGCGCGATGCGCTCGAAGACGGAGCGGTCGACCTTGAGGGTCTTCAGGTCGCGGGCGTTGACACCGACGACGCGGGCGCCCGCGTCCACGGCGCGCTCGGCCTCGTCCTCGTCGTGCACCTCGACGATCGGCGTGAGGCCGATCGACTCGGCGCGCTCGATGAGGGACTCCAGGGCGGGCTGGTCCAGGGCGGCCACGATGAGCAGCGCGAGGTCGGCGCCGTACGCCCTGGCCTCCCAGAGCTGGTACGAGGTGACGATGAAGTCCTTGCGGAGCACCGGGACGTCGACCTTGGCCCGGACGGCCTCCAGGTCGGCGAGGGAACCGCCGAAGCGGCGCTCCTCGGTGAGCACGGAGATGACGGCGGCGCCGCCCGCCTCGTAGTCGGCGGCGAGTCCCGCCGGGTCGGCGATGGCGGCGAGCGCGCCCTTGGAGGGGCTGGAGCGCTTCACCTCGCAGATGACCTTGACGCCGTCGCCGCGCAGGGCCGCGGCGCCGTCCTTGGCCGCGGGAGCCTTGGCCGCGCGCTCCTTGAGCTCGTCGAGGCTGACGCGCGCCTGCCGCTCCGCGAGGTCGGCACGGACTCCGTCGATGATCTCGTCGAGCACACTCACGCGAGCGGCCCCCTTCCCTGACGGTTGAGCTGACGTTCAAGCTGGTCACTGCGATGGTATCCGCAGGAGGGCGAAGCCCCCGCATCCGGTTGACGTGCGTCCCACGACCTGGACAGTCACCACCCCCGCGGCCTGCTGTTTCAGGGATGCAGCCATGACCCGAACGGCAGATTGCGTACGAGCGTGAAGAGCGTGACCAGGACGCCGAAGCCCCACAGCTGGACGGGCCCCAACTCGATCCGCATGGGCCGCCCGCGCGCCGCCCTGACCGCCCAGACGGTCCACACCACGGCGAAGAGGCCGTATCCGGCGACGGCGAGCGCGTTGGCGCCGAGGGCCGCCGCGAGGTCGCCGTGGACGAAGGCGTGGGCGCTGCGCAGGCCGCCGCAGCCGGGGCAGTAGATGCCGGTGAGGCGCAGCAGCGGGCAGGCCGGGTAGTGGCCCGGTTCGTTCGGGTCGACGGCACCGACGTAGGCGAAGGCGCCGATGACCGAGGCGAGCACGCCGGCCGGCACGAGCAGGCGGGTCAGGGCGGTGGGCGCGGCGCTCCCGGGTTCGGCACTCACGCGAGCATTGTGCCCCGGGCCCGGGCGCGTCGCCCGGCGGCCCGCCCCGGGGATGCGAAAGAGGCGGCCCCGGCACCTGCCGGACCGCCCCTGTCGTACGGCGAAGGTCAGCTCTCGGCTCGCGCGACCTGGCGCTGCGAACGCTTGACCTGGCCCAGGCCCGCGGCGCGCATGGCGCCGCCCACGAGGCCGCCGATGACGACGAGGGCCATGCCGGCCCAGAAGCCGGGCACGTTGGCCATCACCATGAAGGCGCCCGCGACGCAGAAACCGATGAAGGAGATGATGACACCGGTCCAGGCGGCCGGGGTGTGTCCGTGGCTGCTGCCCGCCATTGATTTGCTCCTCGTTGCTGTGTGCGCGGTGGTGGATGGAAGCCCACCGCGCGTCGGACGCTCGCTGTCATTGTCCCGTACCCGCGCGTATGCCGTGAGCTCGGGGTCCGGCTTGCGGGGCCGTGCCGCGGGGGGCGCGGGTCAGCTCCCGCGTGTCGGGTCCTCGCCGCGGTCGAGGGCCTTCCAGAGCTCCTCGGGGCGCTCGGGGTCGACGGGCCTGCGGGCCTTGCGGGGGGTCGGGGTGCCGTCGCGTTCGTAGCGTCCCGACATCGCGGGCCAGGTGCGGCCGTAGGTGAGGGCGAGCACGCCCGCGAGCAGGATCAGCGCGCCGGCCGCGGCGGCGGCGTAGGGCCAGCCGGTGTGGCTCAGGTCGCCGATGGTGGCGGCCTTGTCACCGGCGGCCGTGGCGGCCTTCTCGTCGAGGGCGCCGCTGTCGTCGGCGCCGAGCAGGGCGGCGGCGACGATGCCCGCGCCGCTGAGCGCGAGCAGCAGGGAGACCAGGACGCGACCGGTGCGGCGGACCGCGAAGACCGCGACGAGGGCGGCGAGACCCACTATGGCGAGGGCCGCGGGGACGCCGGTGACGTCGCTGCCCTTGGCGGTCAGCGGCAGTTCGCCGCCGGCCACCGACGCGGTGCCGTGGGCCCAGTCCTGGCGGGAGGCGAGCAGCGCGAGGGCGGCGCCGACGGCGCCGAGCAGCAGCGCGACGGCGATGCTGCGCCGGCTGCTGCGCTGGGCGCGGCTCTCGACGTCCTCGGTACGGGGCGGTGGTACGGCAGAAGTCACCTGTCCACTATCCCTCACGGGCCAAAGCGCCGTGCAGCCGGTTCGCCGTGTGGATGGCGCGCAGCACGGCCGCGGCCTTGTTCCGGCACTCGGTGTCCTCGGCCACGGGGTCGGAGTCGGCGACGACACCGGCGCCGGCCTGCACGTATGCCGTGCCCTCGCGGAGCAGGGCGGTGCGGATGGCGATGGCGGTGTCGGAGTCGCCCGCGAAGTCGAGGTAGCCGACGCAGCCGCCGTACAGGCCGCGCCGGGACGGTTCCAGCTCGTCGATGATCTGCATGGCGCGCGGCTTGGGGGCGCCGGAGAGGGTGCCGGCCGGGAAGCAGGCGGTGAGCACGTCGAAGGCGGTGCGGTCCGCGGCGACCTGTCCGGTGACCGTCGAGACGATGTGCATGACGTGGGAGTACTTCTCGATGGACATGAAGTCGACGACCTCGACGGAGCCGGGTTCGCAGACCCGGCCCAGGTCGTTGCGGCCCAGGTCGACGAGCATCAGGTGCTCGGCGCGCTCCTTGGGGTCGGCGAGCAGCTCGTCGGCGAGCGCCTGGTCCTCCTGCGGGGTGGCGCCGCGGTGCCGGGTCCCGGCGATGGGGTGCACCATGGCGCGCCCGTCCTCGACCTTGACGAGGGCCTCGGGCGAGGAGCCGACCACGTCGAATCCGTCGAAGCGGAACAGGTACATGTACGGGGACGGGTTGGTGGCCCGCAGCACGCGGTAGACGTCGAGGGCGCTCGCCGTGCAGGGCGTCTCGAAGCGCTGCGAGGGCACGACCTGGAAGGCCTCGCCGGCCCGGATGCGCTCCTTGATGTCCTCGACGGCGTCCTGGTACTGCACGCCGCCCCACAGGGCGGTGTACTCGGGCAGCTCGGAGGGCGGGAGGGCGGCCGGGGGCTGGGAGAGCGGCCTGGAGAGGTCGGCCTCCATGGCGTCGAGGCGGGCGACGGCGTCGGCGTAGGCCTCGTCGACGCCGGTGGCGAGGTCGTTGTGGTTGATCGCGTTGGCGATCAGCAGGACCGAGCCGTCCCAGTGGTCGAGGACGGCGAGGTCGCTGGTGAGGAGCATGGTCAGCTCGGGCAGGCGCAGGTCGTCGCGGTCGCCGGGGCCGATCTTCTCCAGACGGCGCACGATGTCGTAGCCGAGGTAGCCGACCATGCCGCCGGTGAAGGGCGGCAGCTGGTCGGCGCCGCGCACGTCGCGCGGGGTGTGCAGTATGCCGATGGTGGCGCGCAGGGCGGCGAGCGGGTCGCCCGAGGTGGGGACGCCGACCGGCGGGGTGCCCAGCCAGTGGGCCTCGCCGTCGCGGACGGTGAGGGCGGCGGCGCTGCGGACGCCCACGAAGGAGTAGCGGGACCACGACCGGCCGTTCTCCGCGGACTCCAGGAGGAAGGTGCCGGGGCGTTCCGCGGTGAGCTTGCGGTAGAGGCCCACGGGGGTGTCGCCGTCCGCGAGGAGCTTGCGGCTGACGGGGATGACGCGGCGGTCGGCCGCCAGCTTGCGGAAGGTCTCGAGGTCCATGGCAGCAGACCCTACTGACCGGGCGCGGGGGCGCCGGGCACGGGCAGCACGGGCAGCACGTCGGTGTCGAAGCAGGTGCGGGTGCCGGTGTGGCAGGCCGGGCCGATCTGGTCGACCTGGACGAGGACCGTGTCGGCGTCGCAGTCGAGCGCCACTTCCTTGACGTACTGGAAGTGGCCGGAGGTGTCGCCCTTGACCCAGTACTCCTGGCGGCTGCGGGACCAGTAGGTGCAGCGGCCCGTGGTGAGGGTGCGGTGCAGCGCCTCGTCGTCCATCCAGCCGAGCATGAGCACCTCACCGGTGTCGTACTGCTGGGCGATGGCGGGGACGAGGCCGTCGGCGGTGCGCTTGAGACGCGCGGCGATCTCCGGGGCGAGGTTGCTGCTGGGCGGCGGAACGCTGGTCATGGGCCCATTGTGCCGCCGATCCGCGGGTACTTGGCCGTCCGTCCACTGGGCGGACCGGTGGCGCGGTCGTAGGCTGGCTGACATGTCGACCCATGCGAAGCGTGAACGACTTCTCCTCGCCGACCTGTTGGAGGCGGAGGGCCCCGAGGCGCCGACTCTGTGCGAGGGCTGGAAGACCCGGGACCTGGCGGCGCACGTGGTGGTGCGCGAGCGCCGCGCGGACGCGGCGGGCGGCCTGTTGATCAAACAGCTCGCCGGACGTCTCGAACGGGTGCAGGACGAGTTCGCCGCCAAGCCCTACGAGGAACTGATCCAGCTGATCAGGACCGGGCCGCCGCGTTTCTCGCCCTTCTCCCTGAAGCAGATCGACGAGGCGTCGAACGCCGTCGAGTTCTACATCCACACCGAGGACGTGCGCCGCGCGCGGCCCGGCTGGACGCCGCGCGAGCTCGATCCGGTCTTCTCGGAGGCCCTCTGGTCCCGCCTGGAGCGCACGGCCCGCCTGCTGGGCCGCAAGGCGCCGGTGGGTCTGGTGCTGCGGCGCCCGGACGGCCAGACGGTGGTGGCGCACCGGGGCGCCCCGGTGGTGACGGTGACCGGTGAGCCGGCCGAGCTGCTGCTGTTCGCGTTCGGCCGGCAGGAGGTGGCCGACGTGGAGCTGGACGGCGACAAGAACGCGATCGCCGCGCTGCAGGAGACGAAGCGGCTGGGCCTGTGAGGTGCGCCCGCTCAGGGGCGCGGCAGTCGGGCGCGGCGCAGCGGGCGTGAGCTGAGGCCGAGGACGCCGCCGGCGGCGCTGAGCGCGGCGCAGACGACGTAGACCGGCTGGAGCCCCCAGGCGCCGATGGCCGCCCCCGCGACGGGGTAGGTCACCGGCGCCAGGCCCATGGTGAAGAACGTGAAGACGGAGGTGACCCGGCCCAGGTAGGCCGGGTCCGCCACCGTCTGGACCAGGGCCGCGATGACGGCGCCGCCGAGGCCGGTGAGCAGTCCCACGCACAGCCCGGCCACCGTCGCGGTCGCCACCGAGGGGGCGAAGGCGATGGCGCCGAGGGCGACCGAGCCGCAGATCACCGCGGAGGACAGAACGATCCCGGCACACGGCACGCGCCCTCGGCCGTGGCGGCGGAGAGTTTGTCTAGCGGACGGGGTGGCCCGCCTCCCGCAAGGCGCCCTTGACCTCGCCGATCCGGAGATCCCCGAAGTGGAAGACCGACGCCGCGAGCACCGCGTCCGCGCCCGCCGCGACGGCCGGCGGGAAGTGCTCGAGGCGGCCCGCGCCACCGGAGGCGATGACCGGGACGGTGACGTGCTTGCGGACGGCCTCGATCATCTCGATGTCGTAGCCGTCCTTCGTGCCGTCGGCGTCCATCGAGTTGAGCAGGATCTCCCCCGCGCCCAGCTCGGCGGCCCGGTGCGCCCACTCGACGGCGTCGATCCCGGCCGACCTGCGCCCGCCGTGGGTGGTCACCTCGAACGAGCCCGACGGGGTCCGCCGCGCGTCGACCGAGAGCACCAGCACCTGACGGCCGAACCGCTCCGCGATCTCGCGGATCAGCTCCGGGCGCGCGATGGCGGCGGTGTTCACGCCCACCTTGTCCGCGCCCGCCCGCAGCAGCTTGTCGACGTCCTCGGCGGTGCGCACGCCGCCGCCCACCGTGAGCGGGATGAAGACCTGCTCGGCGGTGCGGCGGACCACGTCGTACGTCGTCTCGCGGTCGCCGGAGGAGGCGGTGATGTCGAGGAAGGTCAGCTCGTCGGCGCCCTCGGCGTCGTAGACCTTGGCCATCTCGACGGGGTCGCCCGCGTCGCGCAGGTTCTGGAAGTTGACGCCCTTGACGACCCGGCCGTTGTCGACGTCCAGGCAGGGGATGACGCGTACCGCGAGGGTCATGCGGCACCTCCCCGGTACGCCTCGACCTCGACCTCGACGACCAGGCTCGGGTCGATGAAGCCGGAGACGATCAGCATCGACGCGGCCGGCCGCACGTCGTCGAAGAGCTCCTTGTGGGCGCGGCCCACCTCTTCGACGTCCCGCGCGTGGGTGAGGTACATGCGGGTGCGCACGACGTGCTCGCGGCCGAGGCCGAGCTTCTTCAGCGCGTCGAAGGCGATCCGGAAGGCGTTGACGGTCTGCTCGTACGGCGTGCCCGCGTCGATGACGCCGTTCACCACGGACGTGCAGCCCGAGACCAGGACCAGGCCGTTCGGCAGCTCGACGGCGCGGGAGTAGCCGATGGCCTCCTCCCACGGGCCGCCCGAGCCCACCCGGCGTACGGCGTCGCTCATGACGAGGCCACCGTCGCGAGAGCCTCTTCCAGCGTGAACGCCTCGGCGTACAGCGCCTTGCCGACGATCGCGCCCTCGACGCCGAGCGGGACGAGGCCGGAGAGGGCGCGCAGGTCGTCCAGCGACGAAACGCCGCCGGAGGCGACCACCGGGCGGTCCGTCGCCGCGCAGACGTTGCGCAGGAGCTCCAGGTTGGGGCCCTGCAGCGTGCCGTCCTTGGCGATGTCGGTGACCACGTACCGGGCGCAGCCCTCGGAGTCGAGGCGGGCCAGCGTCTCGTAGAGGTCGCCGCCGTCGCGGGTCCAGCCGCGGCCGCGCAGCGTCGTGCCGCGCACGTCGAGGCCGACCGCGATCTTGTCGCCGTACTCGGCGATGACCTTGGCGACCCACTCCGGGGTCTCCAGGGCGGCCGTGCCGAGGTTGACGCGGGTGCAGCCGGTGGCGAGGGCGGCGGCCAGCGAGGCGTCGTCGCGGATGCCGCCGGACAGCTCGACCTTGATGTCCATGGCGCCGGCGACCTCGGCGATCAGCTCGCGGTTGTCACCGGTGCCGAACGCGGCGTCCAGGTCGACCAGGTGCAGCCACTCGGCGCCCGACCGCTGCCAGGCGAGGGCGGCCTCCAGGGGGGAGCCGTAGGAGGTCTCCGAGCCGGACTCGCCGTGGACGAGGCGTACGGCCTGGCCGTCGCGGACGTCGACGGCGGGAAGGAGTTCGAGGGTGCTCACAGGGTTCCGATCCAGTTGGTGAGGAGCTGGGCGCCGGCGTCGCCGGACTTCTCGGGGTGGAACTGGGTGGCGCTCAGGGGCCCGTTCTCGACGGCCGCCACGAACGGCTCGCCGTGCGTGGACCAGTGCACGTACGGGGCGCGCATCGCGGGGTTGGCCACTTCGAGGGACCAGTCGTGCACGGCGTAGGAGTGCACGAAGTAGAAGCGGGCGTCGTCGTCCAGGCCCTTGAAGAGCGGCGACCCGGCGGAGGCCTGCACGGTGTTCCAGCCCATGTGCGGGACGATCTCGGCCTTCAGCGGCTCGACCGTGCCCGGCCACTCGTCCAGGCCCTCGGTCTCCACGCCGTGCTCGATGCCGCGGGCGAAGAGGATCTGCATGCCGACGCAGATGCCCATGACCGGGCGGCCGCCGGAGAGGCGGCGTCCGACGATCCAGTCGCCGCGCGCCTCCCGCAGGCCGCGCATGCAGGCGGCGAAGGCGCCGACGCCGGGCACGAGCAGGCCGTCGGCGTTCATGGCTGTGTCGTAGTCGCGGGTGATCTCGACGTCGGCCCCCGCGCGCGCGAGGGCGCGCTCGGCGGAGCGGACGTTGCCGAAGCCGTAGTCGAAGACGACGACCTTCTTCGGGGTGCTCATCTGTCGTACGCCTCCCGTCAGTTCCAGTAGTCGAGCCGCATGATGCCGGCGGCCAGGCACATCGCGGCACCGATGGAGAGCAGCGTGATCAGGCTCTTGGGCATGCCCTGCTTGACGAAGGAGATGATGCCGCCGATCAGGAAGAGCCCGACGACGATGAGGATGGTGTTGAGACCGGTCATGGCTTTACAGCGCGCCCTTCGTGGAGGGGAGGATCCCGGCGGCGCGCGGGTCCCGCTCGGACGCGTAACGCAGCGCGCGGGCCAGGGCCTTGAACTGGCACTCCACGATGTGGTGGGCGTTGCGGCCGTACGGCACGTGGACGTGCAGCGCGATCTGGGCCTGCGCGACGAAGGACTCCAGGATGTGCCGGGTCATCGTCGTGTCGTACTCGCCGATCATCGGCGCCATCTTCTCGGGCTCGGTGTGCACGAGGTAGGGGCGGCCGGAGAGGTCGACCGTCACCTGGGCGAGCGACTCGTCCAGCGGGACGGTGCAGTTGCCGAAGCGGTAGATGCCGACCTTGTCGCCGAGGGCCTGCTTGAAGGCGGCGCCCAGCGCGAGCGCGGTGTCCTCGATGGTGTGGTGCGAGTCGATGTGCAGGTCGCCCTCGGTCTTGACCGTGAGGTCGAAGAGGCCGTGGCGGCCGAGCTGGTCGAGCATGTGGTCGTAGAAGCCGACCCCGGTCGACACGTCGACCTTGCCGGTGCCGTCGAGGTCGATCTCGACGACGACCGACGTCTCCTTGGTGGTGCGTTCGACCCGTCCTACGCGGCTCATGCGCGTCGCTCCTTCTTCAGTTCGCGTACCGCATCGAGGAACGCGTCGTTTTCGTCGGGGGTTCCGGTGGACACGCGCAGCCATCCCGGCACGCCGTTGTCCCGCACGAGGACTCCCCGGTCGAGGATCCGCCGCCACACCTCGTGCGCGTCGGCGAACCGCCCGAACTGCACGAAGTTGGCGTCGGAGTCGGTCACCTCGTACCCGGCCGCGCGCAGCTCGGTGACGAGGCGGTCGCGCTCGGCCTTGAGCTGCTCCACGTACTTCAGGAGCGTGTCGGTGTGCTCCAGGGCGGCGAGCGCGGTGGCCTGCGTGACGGCCGACAGGTGGTACGGCAGGCGTACGAGCTGCACGGCGTCGACGACCGCCGGGTCGGCGGCGAGATAGCCGAGGCGCAGGCCGGCCGCGCCGAACGCCTTGGACATGGTGCGCGAGACGACGAGGTGCGGCCGCCCCTGAAGGAGCGGGAGCAGCGAGTCGCCGTGGCTGAACTCGACGTACGCCTCGTCCACCACCACGAGCGACGGCTTGGCGGCCTGCGCCGCCTCGTACAGCGCGCGGACCGCCCCGGCCGGGACGGCGTTGCCCGTGGGGTTGTTGGGGGTGGTGATGAAGACGACGTCGGGCCGGTGCTCGGCGATGGCCCGCGTGGCCGCCGCCACGTCGATGGTGAAGTCGTCGTGGCGCGGGCCGGAGATCCAGCCGGTGCCGGTGCCGCGGGCGATCAGGGCGTGCATCGAGTACGAGGGTTCGAAGCCGATCGCCGTGCGGCCGGGTCCGCCGAAGGTCTGCAGGAGCTGCTGGATCACTTCGTTGGAGCCGTTGGCCGCCCAGACGTTGGCCAGGGTGACCTGGTGGCCGCCGGTGCGGGTGAGGTAGGCCGCCAGCTCGGTGCGCAGCTCGACCGCGTCCCGGTCGGGGTAGCGGTTGAGGTCGCGGGCGGCCTCGCGCACCCGCTCGGCGATGCGCTCGACGAGCTCCTCGGGGAGCGGGTAGGGGTTCTCGTTGGTGTTCAGGCGTACGGGGACGTCGAGCTGGGGCGCGCCGTAGGGGGACTTGCCGCGCAGCTCGTCGCGGATGGGCAGGTCGTCGATGCGTACGGCGCTCACTGGTTCGGCACCTTCCAGCCGAACCGGGCCTTCAGCGCGGCACCGTGCGCGGGCAGGTCCTCGGCCTCGGCGAGGGTGACCACGTGGTGGGTGATCTCGGCGAGGGCGTCCCGGGTGTAGTCGACGATGTGGATGCCGCGCAGGAAGGACTGGACGGAGAGCCCCGAGGAGTGGCAGGCGCAGCCGCCGGTCGGCAGGACGTGGTTGGAGCCCGCCGCGTAGTCGCCGAGGGAGACGGGCGACCAGGGGCCGACGAACACGGCGCCCGCGTTGCGCACCCGCTCGGCCACCTCTGCGGCGTCGCGGGTCTGGATCTCCAGGTGCTCGGCGCCGTAGGCGTTGACCACGGCGAGGCCGTCCTCGACGGAGTCGACGAGGACGATCGCGGACTGCTCGCCGCGCAGGGCGGGCTCGATGCGCTCCTCGCGGTGCCTGGCGACGGCGACCTGGGCGGTCAGCTCCTTCTCGACCGCGGTGGCCAGCTCCGCGGAGTCGGTGACCAGGACGGAGGCGGCCAGCGGGTCGTGCTCGGCCTGGCTGATGAGGTCGGACGCCACGTGCGCGGGGTCGGCGGAGTCGTCGGCGAGGACGGCGATCTCGGTGGGGCCGGCCTCCGCGTCGATGCCGATCTTGCCGGTGAAGTAGCGCTTGGCGGCGGCCACCCAGATGTTGCCGGGGCCCGCCACCATGTTCGCCGGGGCGCAGGACTCGGTGCCGTGCGCGAACATTGCGACGGCGGTGGCGCCGCCGGCCGCGTACACCTCGTCCACGCCGAGGAGCGCGCAGGCGGCGAGGATCGTCGGGTGCGGCAGGCCCCCGAACTCCTTCTGGGCCGGGGAGGCGAGCGCGATGGACGGCACCCCGGCCTCCTGCGCCGGAACCGTGTCCATGATCACGGAGGAGGGGTAGACGGCCCGTCCGCCGGGGGCGTAGAGGCCCACGCGGTCGACCGCGACCCACTTCTCGGTGACGACGCCGCCCGGCGCGACCTCGGTGCGCTCGGTGGTGCGGCGCTGTGCCCGGTGCACGATCCGCGCGCGCCGGATGGACTCCTCAAGGGCGGCCCTGACCTGCGGGTCCAGCTCGTCGAGGGCGCGGGTGAGCGCCGCGGCGGGCACCCGGACCTGGTCCAGGCGTACGCCGTCGAACTTCTCCGCGTACTCGATCAGCGCCGCGTCGCCACGATGATGCACGTCCTCGCAGATGGGCCGCACCTTCTCCAGGGCGGCCGCGACGTCGAAGTCGGCACGGGGCAGCAGGGCGCGAAGGGCGGGCCCCGACGGAAATTCCGTGAGGGCGTCGCCGCGCAGATCGATTCGAGAGATCACATGGCCAATTCTCTCAGACCTTCTTTCGGCACCGGTCGCCCGTATCACTGGCTGATATGAACCCCGGAAGTCGGCGTTCACCACTAGCGTTCAGCCGGTCACGCAGCGGGCATGAAACAGGTGTGCGAGAGGCGTACGCGCAGATCGGAGGGCGACAGCAGTGGTCGACGACGCCGGTACCGGCGACCCGCCGGACGGGCTGACCGCCGCGGAGATCGGCATGTGGCAGGCCTTCCGCAACGGCAGCGTCTACGACCTGCGATCCGGCGATCCCGCCGTGGACGACCCGCACGGCGGCCACCCCTGGGGCCCCGAGCGCAGCGTGCGGGCGCGCATCGTGTGCTGGCTGCTGCTCGACGGACCGCCCGCGCTGGCCGGCCGGGTCTCCGCGCTGAAACTGGCGGGCGTGCAGATCACCGACGTACTCGATCTCGCGGGCGGCACCATCGGCCCGTACACCGAGATGAAGCACTGCCGGTTCGAGAAGGAGGTCCTGCTGCCCGAGGCGCGCTTCGCCACGCTGCGGCTCGTCGACTGCTCCATCCCGCGGATCGAGGCCGCCCGGCTGCACACCGAGGGCGACCTGCACCTGCCCCGCTGCCGGGTGCACAACGGCATCCGCCTCACCGACGCCCACATCGGCACCGACCTGCTGCTGAACCAGGCCGTGGTCTACCGCGACCGGCGCAGCCGCTCCATCACCGGCGACGGCCTCACCGTCGGCCAGGACCTGCAGGCCGAGCTGATGGAGTCGCACGGCGAGCTGAGCCTGCGCGGCGCGAAGATCGGCGTCTCGCTCAGCCTGCGCGGCAGCAAGCTCATCAACCAGTACGGGCGGCACGCCCTCAACGCCCCGCAGCTGACCGTCGAGCGCACCCTGTATCTGACCCCCGCCGCCGTCGGCAATCCGCCGCAGACCAGCGGCACGACGCCCGCCCGCGGCACCCGCGTGCAGCGCTTCGAGTGCGAGGGCGGCATCCGCCTGGACGACGGCCGCTTCGGCGACGCCATCGACCTCGCGCAGGCCCGCTTCACGCTCCAGAACGACCAGGAGCTCTCGCTGCGCCGCGTCCAGACGCCCGAGCTGCGCTTCCTCGGCGAGCCGCCGCTGCGCGGCAAGGTCGTGCTCTCCGGCGTCAAGGTGGTCAACCTCATCGACCGGGCGACGAGCTGGCCGGGCCCCGGCGGCCTCCAGATGGGCGGCTTCACCTACGAGAACCTCGTGCCCGTCGGCAGCTTCCCGCTCGCCCGGCGGCTGAGCTGGGTGGCGGCCGCGACCGCCGAATACAACCCCGAACCGTACGAGAAGCTCGCCGCCGTGCTGCGCGGCAGCGGCGAGGACGCCGACGCCCGCGAGGTCCTCCTCGCCAAGCAGCGCCGGCGCCGCGAGACGCTGCCGCTGGCGGCGAAGCTGTGGGGGTACGCCCAGGACTGGACCGTCGCCTACGGCTACCGGCCGGGGCGCGCGGCGGTCTGGATGGCGGTGCTCTGGGCGGTCAGCGCGGTGATCTTCTCGCGTGCCGACCCGCCGGCGATCAAGGCGGACGAGCACCCGGACTGGGACCCGGCCCTGTTCTCCCTCGACCTGCTGCTGCCCGTCATCAACCTCGGCCAGGACACCTACTGGCAGCTCAGCGGCGGCTGGCAGTGGTTCTCGACCGCCCTGATCCTGCTCGGCTGGGTCCTGGCCACGACGGTCGCGGCGGGCGCCACCCGGCTCCTGCGGCGGAGCTGAACGGCGGCCGTCGGCCGAACCGTTACGCAACGGCGGGCAACCTTCCCCCGCCGCGGACCGTCATCCCTGCGACCAACGAAAGAGCAACCACGACGGTGACCGGCGGGCCCGCGCGAGCGGCGCCGGTTGAGGCGCAAAGGAGGGCACGGTGCTGCGTGCCTTCATCCGTACCGCCCGCATGGTCCGGCACACCCCGCGGCTGGCCGCCGGGCTGCCGCCGGACGACGAGGTGCTCCTCGACGTGCCCGACGAACGGCTCGCCCCCGCACTGGTCGCCGCCGGACGCGGCGACTACGGCCCGGCGGCGAAGCTCCTCGCCACCACCCGCGAGGCCGCCGAGTGGGAGAACCGCGACCGCTACACCACGCGCCTCGCCGCGTTCGCCCGCTCCCGCCCCGAGTGGTTCGACGACTGGCTGAGCGCCTGCCCGCACGACGCCGATGCCCTGCTCGTCAAGGCCGAGCTCGCCGTCGTGCGCGGCTGGGAGTCGCCGGCCCGCGCCGAGCTGCTGCGCGAGGCTGGCCCGCTGCTCACCGCGGCCGCCGAGGCCGACCCGCGCGACCCGGTGCCCTGGCGGATCGCGCTCGACCACGCCCGCGGCACCCACGCCTCGCACACCGTCTTCGAACAGCTGTGGGGGGAGGCCGTGCGCCGCTCCTCGTACCACTACGGCTGCCACGCCTCCGCCCTGCAGTACCTGTCGGCCGCCTGGTACGGCTCGCACCGCGAGTGCTTCGACTTCGCCGAGCGCGCCGCGGCCGACGCGCTGCCCGGCTCGCTGATCCAGGTCCTCCCGGCCCGCGCCGCCTTCGCCTACCTCACCAGCCCCACCCACTCCACGGGGCTGCCGCGCGAGCGCCTGGACGCGGCGGCCGACCTCGCGATCGGGCTCTCCCAGGAGTACGGGGCCGGGGACCCCTGGCCCGCCGAGGTCCGCAACCTCCTCACGTACGTCCTGGTCCGCCTGGAGCGCTGGACGGACGCCCTGGAGCAGCTGCGCCTGATCGGGCCGTACGCGACCTCCTTCCCCTGGGACCGGATGGCCGACGATCCGCTCGGCCAGTTCCTGGAACTGCGCGACGGCGTACGCATCGAAGTGGCCTCGATGACGCCGCTGCGCACTCCGCGCGATCCCGACCGCTCCGGCGAGCATTAGGCTTGCCGGTCGTGACCACCCGGCTTCCGCTCTTTCCGCTCAACTCGGTGCTGTTTCCCGGCCTCGTACTGCCGCTGAACGTCTTCGAGGAGCGATATCGCGCCATGATGCGCGAGCTGCTCAAGACCCCAGAGGAGGAGCAGCGCCAGTTCGCCGTCGTCGCCATCCGCGACGGCCTCGAGGTGGCGCCCAGCGCCCCCGGCCTCCCCGACCCGACGGCGGTGCCCGAGCACGGGCCCACCGCGGGGTTCGGCGACGACCCGCTCAAGGCCTTCCACACCATGGGCTGTGTGGCGGACGCGGCGACCATCAGGGAGCGCGCCGACGGCGGCTTCGAGGTCCTCGCGACCGGCACCACCCGGGTCCGGATCCATGCGGTCGACACCTCCGGGCCCTTCCTCACCGCCGAGGTCGAGGAGGTGCCCGACGAGCCCGGCGACGGCGCGGGCACCCTGGCCGAGGGGGTGCTGCGCGCCTTCCGCTCGTACCAGAAGCGGCTGGCGGGGGCGCGGGAGCGCTCGCTGTCGACGGGGGCCGAGCTGCCCGACGACCCGTCCGTGGTGTCGTATCTGGTCGCCGCGGCGGCCGTCCTGGACACCGGCACCAAGCAGCGGCTCCTGGAGGCCCCGGACACCGCGTCGCGGCTGCGCGACGAGCTGACGCTGCTGCGCTCCGAGACCGCGATCATCCGCAACCTGCCCTCGCTGCCCGCGACGGAACTGACGCGCGGGACCACCAGCCTGAACTGACGGCCGAAACCGACGTAAGGCACGAGCACCTTGGCGAAGAAACAGAAGAAGCAGGCGGGAGGTACGCCCGCGACGGTCGCCCTCACCGCCGCCGGCACGTCCTTCACCGTCCACGCGTACGAGCACGACCCGTCCCACCCCTCGTACGGCGAGGAGGCCGCCGAGGCCATGGGCGTCTCCCCCGACCGGGTCTTCAAGACGCTGGTGGCCGACGTCGACGGCGAGCTGACCGTGGCCGTCGTCCCCGTCGCGGGCTCCCTCGACCTGAAGGCGCTGGCCGCCGCGGTCTCCGGCAAACGCGCCGTGATGGCCGACCCGGCCGCCGCCGAGCGCACCACGGGCTATGTGCGGGGCGGCATCTCCCCGCTCGGCCAGCGCAAGCGGCTGCGCACCGTCCTGGACGACTCGGCGTCGGCGCACGCCACGATCTGCGTCTCGGCGGGCCGCCGCGGCCTGGAGGTCGAGCTGGCGCCGGGCGATCTGGCGGAGCTCACCGGCGCGGTGCTCGCGCCGATCGGCCGCGCCTGAGGCGGGCGGCCCCGCCGGGGACGGCGGACGGCCACGTCGACGTGAAAGCGCCCTCGACACCGGTCCCGCCCGGGACTAGTACCGAGGGCATGTCGAAGAAGACGCGCATGCGCAAGTGGCGGGCGAAGAAGCGCAAGGCCAACCACGGCAGGCGTCCCGCTTAGGGGACGGCCTCAGAAACCCATTCCCTCGGGACGGCCGTCGCCACGGGGCCCCTCGTGGTGCTGTGCGGCATAGGGCGCCGGATACGGCTCCGGGTCCCGCGGACCGAACAGCGCGGTGAGGCCGAGGTGCACGGCGAGCGCGGCCACCGGCCAGGCGAGGAGCGTGCCCTTGGCCTTCAGTTCGAGCGGCGCGCTGAAGACGACGCCCTTGCCGACGGCCTTGGCGTGCGCCACCACGTCCGTGTCCGGGCCGAGAATGATGCCGACCCGCCACGCGAGGAGCGCGCCGAGCAGGCCGCCGAGGCCGAGCCCGACGACGATCGGGACGCCCCCGCGCCTGCGCAGCAGGAAGACGACGATGCCGCTGACGAGCCCGAAGGCGAGCGCCAGCAGGGTGAACGTGCCGTCCACGCCCATGGCCTGCTCACCCTCGGTGTCGTTGAGGTACACCGTGCCGCCGTCGGAGATGAGCGGCACCCGCGGCGCGAGCCCCACCCACAACCCGCCGAGCAGCAGGCCGCTGACGGCGACCACGACCAGGATGACCACGGAGTGCAGCACTTCGGTCTTCATGCCGGGACCGTCCTCCTCGTACCCTCGGGGAGCCGTCGCTCCCCACGGCTGCGCGGGTGCCTGCCAGGGGTCGTGCGGGGGTTGGTGGTGCGGCGGTTGGGAGGGTGTCAGCGGTGCGGTCACCCCCACATCGTGCCAGCACTCCCTGTGCGGCGCGTCATCGGACGGCTGCCCGGCGGAACGCCCAGGTGGCGACGGCGAGCGAGACCACGCCGACGCCGGCGCAGACCGCGAGGTCGAGGGCGACCACACCCCACTCCGGGTCCGGCCCGAACGTACGGGCGAAGGCCTCCACGCCGTACGTCGAGGGCAGCAGGTCGCGGGCCCACTGCAGCACCGCGGGCATCCGGTCGGCCGGCAGCACGCCGAGCAGCAGCGCCGCCGACATGCCCATCTGGCCGAGGAGGGTGGCCAGTTCGGGCCGGGGCGCGAGCAGCCCGAGGGCGGCGCCGAGCCCGGCCAGGGCGGCGCCGGCGAGCGGGATCACCGCGACGAGCACCCAAAGGTGGGTGAAGGGCAGCCCGAAGAGCCCGCAGCCGACGATCGCCGTGACGAAGGTGCCGGGCACCGTGAAGGAGGCGTACGCGGCCGCGGCACCCAGCACCACGGCGGCGGGCGGCACGGGCAGCGTGGCGTAGTGGTCGAGCCCTCCGTCGGAGCGGAGCTGCCCGAAGTACTGCGCGAGGAGGTTGAGCGCGACGAACGCGACGACGAGCACCGAGGAGCCGGCGACGACGGCCCGCGCCTCACCGCCCCCGTCGACGACACCGCGCATCAGGATCATGATCCCGACGGACTGGAAGGTCGCCACGAACAGCAGCGGTATCCGCGCGACCCGGGCCCGGGACAGCTGGGCCCGGTAGACGGCCGAGAGCGCGGGAAAGAGCCGCGCGGCCGGGCCGAGCGGCGCGGGGCCGTCCTCCTCCCGCTCCGCGCGGGCGCCGTCGGCCCGCACAGCGGCTTCCAAGGGAACCGCACTCACCGAACGCCCCTCCTGCTCCGATAGGTCTCTGCCGGCTCGCCGCCCGGCCCGGTCCGGCGGGGCGGGCACGTGGTGCCGCTCATGACTTCACCAGCCCCCGGCCGCTCCCGCCGAGCGCGAGGTAGACGTCCTCCAGGCTGGGCGTGGCCAGCGTGAAGTCGTCCAGCGCGGCGAAGGCGGCTCCGCCCGTGACGGCCGCCACCGCGGCCCGCGCCTCGTCGGGCGCCAGCCGCAGCGACCAGCGCCGTCCCGACTCCACGGCGCTGGAGGCGAGCGCGGCGACCTCGGGGACGTCCATCGGGGCCCGTTCCCGCCACACCAGCTCCACCCGTACCTCGTCGGCGACCTGCTCCTTGAGCCCGGCCGGGGTGTCGCAGGCGATGACCTTGCCCCGGTCGAGCACGGCGACCCGGTCGAGGACGGTCTCGGCCTCGATGACGTTGTGCGTGACCAGGACGACGGTCGCCCCGTGCTCGGCCCTGCGCCGGTCGATGGCCGCCCAGACGGCCCGCCGGGCCACCGGGTCCATGCCGGTGGTCGGCTCGTCCAGGACGAGCAGCTGCCGCTCGGCCACCAGCGCGGTGGCGAAGCAGGCGAGCCGCCGCTGCCCGCCGGACAGTTTCTTCAGCGGCCGCGTGGACAGCTCCGTGAGCCCGAGCTCCTGGAGGACCGCGTCCCGCTCGGCCCGGGCCCGCGGCACGTCGAGCCCGCGCAGCCGCCCGGTCGTCTCGACGGCGAGCGAGACGGTCAGTTCATCGAGAGCGGTGGACTCCTGCCCCAGGTACGCGAGGATGCGGGCGGCCCGCTCGGGGTGACGCACGATGTCGTGACCGAGGATCTCGACGCTCCCGCCGTCGGGCCGCATCAGGCCGGTCAGCTGGCGTACGAGGGTGGATTTGCCGGCGCCGTTGGGTCCGAGCAGGCCGAAGATCTCGCCGCGTCTGACCGTCAGGCTGATCCCGTCGGTGGCGCGCACCTCGGGGGTGGCGGGCCTGCCGCGCCGGGCGCGGGCGGCGGGATAGGTCTTGACCAGGTCGCGCACCGTGCAGACGGCGTCGCTGCCGTGTTCCTTGCGGAGTCCCTGTCGGGCTGCCGGTGCCGGGCGCGTACTCACGAAGGACGAGCCTACGGGGTCGGACGCCGCGTGTGGCGTCCGGGGCGCCCCGTACGTCCGGTGTCAGTCACCGGCGCGGTCGCCCGCGGGCGCGTGCTCGGCGGCCGTCCGTACGTCGATCTCCCGCCAGAAACCCGCCCTGATCGCATACCGGTCGTGCTCGTCGATCTGGTCGTCCTTGTGGGCGAGCAGGCCGAAACGGGCCGCGTAGCGCAGGAGCTCTCCGTCGATGCGGTGCGGGATGCGCGGGTACATCGTCGACAGCTTCTGGAGGTTGTGCTGTTCCGGCAGGCGCGCCATCCAGCGTCGCGCGAACACCTGTCCGACCTCGTAGGGGTCGCCGCCGACGGTGGTGATGTCCTCCTCGCGGTCGGCCCAGCGCTGCTCGGCCGTGGTCAGCTGGGCGAGGGTCGGCAGGGCGGCCGCCTCGGGCCCCTCGGCCGCGCCGCCGGGCCGCTCGACCCAGCCCTTGTCGGAGGACCAGCGCAGCGTGGCGTTGGTGGGGTGCTGCGCGGCCTGGGGGCCGGGGGCGCGCAGGGCCGCCAGGTCCTTGGGGGTGGGCACGCCCTTGGCGGTGGCGATGCGGTGCTCCCCGGCGTGCTCGGTGCCCTGCCGGCCGTTGGCCGCGGGCTCGGCGTGCCGTTCCGGGGACTCCGCCTCGGCGTGCTGGGCCGCGGCGGCGAGCGCGGACTCGGGCAGCGGCGCGGAGAGGATCGCGGCGATCTCGGGGCGCGGGGCGGCCGGCGGCGCGCAGATGCCGGTGAGCTCCCTGGGGCGGACGGCCTTGGTGATCCAGGCCCGGTCGAGCACGCGCCGCTCGTCGGCCTCGGCGACGAGGTCCTCGGACTGGTTGTAGTCCCCGTCGGCGGCCTGCACGGCCCACAGGTGGACGGCGACGCCGTGCTCCTTGGCGGCCATCATGCCGGGCAGCAGGTCGCCGTCGCCGGTGACGAGCACGACGTCGGAACAGGCGCGGTTGCGGGCCAGCTCGGTCAGCTCGGCGTGCATCGCGGCGTCCACGCCCTTCTGGGCCCACCGGCCGTCGCTGCGGGTCAGGGCGCCGAGGCGGACCGTCACGCGGGGCATGACGCGCAGCCGCCGGTGCTCGGGCTGCGGCACGCGGTCGGGGGCGCCGTCGAACCAGTAGATGCGCAGCAGGGGGCGCTCGGTGTCCGCCTCCGCGCGCTCGCGCAGCCCCTGGATCAGGGCGGCGTGATCGACGGTGATCCGGGACCTGGACGGTTCGCCCGCGAGGAGACTCGCGGCGGCACCCAGCAGATACCCGGCGTCCACCAGGACGATGCAGCGATCCACGCGGTCCACCCTCTTTCCCTGGAGGTTCCCTGGCGTGCCTGGAGGTTCCAGGACAGTGCTACGTGCCTGGAGTTTCCCGGACAGTGCCCGGAGGTCTCTGGACGTTCCCTCGAAGTCCCACGAAGACACCCTGTGAGGAGAACGAATCAGGGGTGCGGGTCCGCGTCGGGTTCCCTTCGAGTCTGCCCGACCGGGCGAAGGTTAACGGCCGGAACTCGATCTTCGGCGTGGCGCATCGGAGGATCGCCCGCCGACAGGCCTTATTACGCACGGTAATTCTCCGAAATGCGCACTGTGTCGCCATATGTGAATCTGGTCGCGTCTGGCCCCCAGGTCCCCCTCAGGAGGAAGATCACCATGGCCAAGAACAAAAACCGCAAGCAGGGCAGCCCGCAGGAGCGCGCCTCGCAGGCCGAGCAGGCGCAGGAGCAGGCCAAGTCGGCCGCGACGGAGGCCCAGACGGGCATGCAGTCGCAGGCTCAGGGCAGCCCGGCGGATGTTGCCCGTAAGCACCAGCGTCGCTTCGGCCACAACTGACGCGTATCCAGGCACACCTGAGGGGCGCACCCATGGCGGGTGCGCCCCTTGCGGCGCGCGTCGGACAGAGGCGGGTCAGCCGGCCAGGCAGGACGGGCCGAGCAGCACCTTCAGATCGCCGAAGAGGGCCGGGTCCGGCTTCACGCGGTGCCGGTCGAGCCGCAGCACGGTGGTCTTCTGCGCCCCCTGGAGCTTGATCCGCACCTCGCTGTTGCCCCGGTGGTGGCTGAGCACCTCGCCGAGCCGGTGGACCATCGGCGGGCTCACCTTGACGGTCGGGATGGTGATGATCACCGGGGCGTTGGTGCCCGCGTTCGACAGGTCGGGGACCTGGAGCTCCATGGCGACGAGCCGGGGCACGTCCTCGCGCTTGTCGAGGCGGCCCTTGACGAAGACCACGGCGTCCTCGACCAGTTGGGTCGAGACCAGCTGGTACGTCGCGGGGAAGAACATGCACTCGATCGAACCGGCGAGGTCCTCGACCGTGGCGATCGCCCAGGCGTTGCCCTGCTTGGTCATCTTGCGCTGGAGGCCGGAGATGATGCCGCCGATGGTGACGACCGAGCCGTCGGAGAAGTCACCGCCGGTGAGCTGGCCGATGCCCGCGTCCGCCTTGTCGGAGAGGACGTGCTCCAGGCCGAAGAGCGGGTGGTCGGAGACGTACAGACCGAGCATCTCCCGCTCCTGGGCGAGCAGATACGTCTTCTCCCACTCGTCGGTCGAGAACTCCACGTCGAGCCCGAAGCCCGGCTCGTCGCCCCCGGACTCGTCGCCCATCCCGCCGAAGAGGTCGAACTGTCCCTCGGCCTCCTTGCGCTTGACCGCCACCACGTTGTCGATCATCGGTTCGTACTGCGCGGTCAGGCCCTTGCGGGTGTGCCCCATCGTGTCGAAGGCGCCCGCCTTGATGAGCGATTCCGTGGTGCGCTTGTTGCAGGCGGTGGCCTCGACCTTGTCGAGATAGTCGGGGAAGGAGGTGAACTTCCCCTTGGCCTTGCGCGAGCGGATGATCGACTCCACCACGTTCGTGCCGACGTTGCGGACGGCCTCCAGGCCGAAGAGGATCACGTCGTCGCCCTGGGCGGCGAAGTTGTGGACGGACTCGTTCACGTTCGGCGGGAGGACCTTGATGCCCATGCGCCGGCACTCGTTGAGGTAGACGGCCGACTTGTCCTTGTCGTCCTTGACCGAGGTGAGCAGCGCGGCCATGTACTCGGCCGGGTAGTTCGCCTTCAGGTAGGCGGTCCAGTAGGTGACCAGGCCGTACGCGGAGGAGTGCGCCTTGTTGAAGGCGTAGCCGGCGAAGGGGACCAGGACGTCCCACAGGGCCTGGATCGCGGCGTCCGAGTAGCCGTTCTTCCGGGCGCCCGCCTGGAAGAGGACGAAGTTCTTCTCCAGCTCCTCGGGCTTCTTCTTGCCCATCACGCGGCGCAGGATGTCGGCTTCGCCGAGGGAGTAGCCCGCGACGATCTGGGCGGCCTTCTGCACCTGCTCCTGGTACACGATGAGGCCGTAGGTGAGGCCGAGCGTCTCCTTCAGGGGCTCTTCGAGCTCCGGGTGGATCGGCGTGATCTCCTGGCGGCCGTTCTTGCGCTCGGCGTAGTTCGTGTGCGAGTTCATGCCCATCGGGCCCGGCCGGTACAGGGCCGAGACGGCGGAAATGTCCTCGAAGTTGTCGGGCTGCATCTGGCGCAGCAGCGAGCGCATCGGACCGCCGTCGAACTGGAAGACGCCGAGCGTCTCACCGCGGCAGAGCAGTTCGAAGGTCTTCGGGTCGTCGAGCGGGAGCGAGAGCATCTCCAGGTCGACGCCCTTGTTGGCCCGCACCATCTTGACGGCGTCGTCCATGATGGTGAGGTTGCGCAGGCCCAGGAAGTCCATCTTGAGCAGGCCGAGCGACTCGCACTGGGGGTAGTCCCACTGCGTGATGGTCACGCCGTCGGTGTGCCGCGTCCAGAGCGGGGCGTGGTCCACGATCGGCTCGCTGGACATGATCACGCCGGCCGCGTGCACGCCCATCTGCCGGACCAGGCCCTCCACACCCTTGGCGGTGTCGATGACCTTCTTCACGTCCGGTTCGTTCTCGTACATCCCCCGGATCTCGCCCGCCTCGCTGTAGCGCGGGTGGCTGGGGTTGGTGATGCCGTCGAGGTCGATGCCCTTGCCCAGGACGTCGGCGGGCATGGCCTTGGTGAGGCGGTCGCCCATCGCGTACGGATATCCGAGCACGCGCGCGGAGTCCTTGATTGCGTTCTTCGCCTTGATCTTGCCGTACGTGCCGATCATGGCGACCTTGTCGGCGCCGTACTTCTCGGTCACGTACCTGATCACCTCGACGCGCCTGCGCTCGTCGAAGTCGATGTCGACATCGGGCATGGAGACGCGCTCGGGGTTGAGGAACCGCTCGAAGATCAGGCCGTGCGTGATCGGGTCGAGGTCGGTGATGCCCATGGCGTACGCGACGATCGAGCCGGCCGCGGAGCCTCGGCCGGGGCCGACCGCGATGCCGTTGTTCTTGGCCCACATGATGAAGTCGGCGACGACGAGGAAGTACCCCGGGAACCCCATCTGGATGATGATGTCCATCTCGTACTCGGCCTGCTTCTGCCGGTCCTCGGGGACACCGCCGGGATAGCGGCGCTCCATGCCGCGGCGGACCTCCTCCTGGAACCAGGTGACCTCGGTGAAGCCCTCCGGGATGTCGAACTTCGGCATCAGGTCGCGCTTCTCGAACATCCCCGTGGTGTCGATCTGCTCGGCGACCAGGAGCGTGTTGCGGCAGCCCTCCTGCCAGGCGTCCGAGGAGTCGATCGCGTACATCTCGTCCGTGGACTTCAGGTAGTAGCCGGTGCCGTCGAAGCGGAAGCGGTCCGGGTCCGAGAGGTTCTTGCCGGTCTGGATGCAGAGCAGGGCGTCGTGGGCGGTCGACTCGTGGGCGTACGTGTAGTGCGAGTCGTTGGTCACCAGGGGCGGGATGCCGAGCTTCTTGCCGATCTCCAGGAGGCCGTCACGGACCCGGCGCTCGATCTCGATGCCGTGGTCCATCAGCTCCAGGAAGTACCTGTCCTTGCCGAAGATCTCCTGGTACTCCGCCGCCGACTTCAGGGCCTCGTCGAACTGGCCGAGACGCAGCCGCGTCTGCAGCTCGCCCGAGGGGCAGCCGGTGGAGGCGATCAGCCCCTCCGACCACTGCGAGATGGTCTCCTTGTCCATCCGGGGCCACTTCTGCAGCCAGCCCTCGGCGTAGGCGTCCGAGGAGAGCTTGAAGAGGTTGTGCAGGCCCTTCTGGTTCGCCGCCCAGATCGTTTTGTGGGTGTAACCACCCGAACCCGAGACGTCGTCGCGCTTCTGGTGCGGCTGTCCCCACTGGATCTTCCGCTTGTTCCGCCGCGACTCCGGCGCCACATACGCCTCGATGCCGATGATCGGCGTCACGCCCGCCTTCTGCGCCGAGTGGAAGAAGTCGTACGCACCGTGGAGGTTGCCGTGGTCGGACATCGCGATGTGCGTCATGCCCATCTCATTGCACGCGGCGAACATGTCCTTGAGCCGCGCGGCACCGTCGAGCAGCGAGTACTGGGTGTGCACGTGCAGGTGCGTGAAGGGCGGCTTGGTCACGGTGGAAGGCCTCCGGAGAACGCTGGGCTACAGGCTGCGGACAGTCTGGGGGGACAGCGTGGAAGTCTAATCCGGGGCACTGACAGGCGGCGGGCACTCGGGAGTACGGTCGAGCGTTGAAGGGGCGGAACATCTGTCCCGTCGGGGCGGCGCATCCGTCCGCCCCATGTCACGCACCACCCCGCACCAGGAGGCACCCAGCGATGTCGGTCCCGCAGCCCAGCGCTGAGCAGCGCGGCGAGCAGATCCTCGCCGTCTTCGACACCGCGTTCGGCGAGCTGCTCGCCGCGGACCCCGCGGCGTTCCGGGTGAAGTTCCGGAAGATGGCCGCCTCCGCCTTCGCGTTCTACCGCGGCACGGCCTGCCTCTTCTACGCCGACCAGGAGCGCGAGCAGCACGGCGGTCCCTACCTGGACGACCGCACCGGCCGGGTCTGGATCCACGGCGACCTGCACGCGGAGAACTTCGGCACGTACATGGACGCCCAGGGCCGCCTGATCTTCAACGTGAACGACTTCGACGAGGCGTACGTCGGCCCCTTCACCTGGGACCTGAAGCGCTTCGCCGCCTCCGTCGCCCTGATCGGCTACACCAAGGCCCTCGGCGACGAGCAGATCACCGGCCTGGTCCGCACCTATGCCGCGGCGTACCGCGAGCGCATCCACGACCTGGCGACGGGCGCCAAGAGCGACGAGGTGCCGCCCTTCACGCTGGACACCGCGCAGGGCCCCCTCCTGGACGCGCTGCGCGACGCCCGCTCCCTGACCCGCTTCGGCCTCCTCGACTCGATGACGGAGATCCGTGACTTCGAGCGCCGCTTCGCGCCGGGCGGCGGCTCCATCGAGCTCGACGCCGCCACGCGGTACAAGGTGCTCGCCGCCTTCGACGGCTATCTGGAGACGCTGCCGGAGTCCTCGCTCACCCGCCCCGACTCCTACCGCGTGAAGGACGTCGTCGGCCGTCGCGGCATCGGCATCGGCTCCGCGGGCCTGCCCTCGTACAACATCCTCCTCGAGGGCAACAGCGACGCCCTGGAGAACGACGTCGTGATCTACCTCAAGCAGGCGCAGACCCCCGCGGTCTCGCGGCACATCACGGACCCCGCGGTCCGCGGCTACTTCCAGCACGAGGGCCACCGCACGGTCATCTCGCAGCGCGCCCTCCAGGCGCACGCCGACCCGTGGCTGGGCTGGACCGAGCTGAACGGCACCGGCCAGCTGGTCGCCGAGGTGTCGCCGTACGCGGTGGACCTGGACTGGTCGGACATCGACGACCTGGAGGAGATCACCTCGGTCGTCGCCGACCTGGGCCGCGCCACCGCCACGATGCACGCGGCGGCGGACGACGAGAGCGGCCACTCGGACCTGGTGCCGTTCTCCACCGAGCGCGCCATCGACGCCGCCATCGCGGCGGACGAGGACGGTTTCCCGGAGCTGCTCGTGGACTTCGCGCACAGCTACGGGGCACGCGCGCGTGCGGACCACCAGATCTTCGTCGACCTGTTCCGCAACGGCCGGATCCCCGGCCTGTAGCCGTCCCCGGGGGCCGGTGGGGGCCGGGAGGCTCCCGGCCCCTTGGGGTACCCCTCACAGGAACCCATGGCACACTCCTCGGCGATGGACATATCCGGGACCCAGCTCAGAGCCGTGCGCGCGGCCCTCTTCACGGCGCTCGTCGTGACGCTGTCCGCCGCGTCGCACGTGCTGCTGTCCCATGTCCCCCTGCCGCTGACGACCGTCGCGGGGATCGCCGCCGCCGTCTACGTCATCGCGTACGCGACGGCGGGGCGCGAGCGCGGCTACGGACGCATCGCCGCCCTGCTCATCCCCCTCGAACTGGCCGCGGACACCGTGTTCACCGCGGGCCAGCACGTCTGTTACGGCGAGGCCGGCGGCCCCGTCGCGGGCCCGCTGCGCTCCGTCGGCTTCGACGTGCTCTGCGGCGGGGCGCCGGTCGGGACCCCGCTGGCCCGCATGACCTCCGAGGGGCACGGCGCCGCCGCACTGCTCGCCGACGCGGACCCGGGCGCCGCCTGGCTGCTGCTCGCCGCGCACGTCGGCGTGGGCCTGCTCGCGGCGGCCTGGCTGCGGCGCGGCGAGCGGGCCCTGGCCCAGCTGCTGCGGGCGGTCGCCGCGGCCACCTTCCGGCCGCTGCTGATCGCGGTCGCCGCCGTCGCCACGTCCCGTACGCCGGTACGCCGCCCGCCGCGCCCCGAGCGCCGGGTCCGTACGGCGCGCACGCGGCTGCTCGTGCACTTCGTGGGGCGGCGTGGACCGCCGTGCTCGGCCGTCCTCGCCTGAGCACAGCACCCCCCGCAGACACGTACACGGAGAACGATCATGAGCAAGCGCAACAGCCAGGCCGCCAAGTCCGCCGCCCGCGAGCGGATCCGCGCCCAGCAGGAAGCCGAGCGCAAGCGGGAGAAGCGCAAGCGGGCCGTCATCGTCGGCGTCTCCATCGTCGGCGTCCTCGCGATAGCCGGCGGTGTCGGCTACGCCGTCATGCAGTCCAACAAGCCCGGCTACTGGGAAGAGGCCAAGGACCGCAAGCTGGTCAAGCCCGCCAACACCGAGGGCACGAACGGCACCACGGTCGTCCTCGGCAAGGAGTCCGCGAAGAAGACCCTCAAGGTCTACGAGGACCCGCGCTGCCCGGTCTGCGCGGCGTTCGAGCAGACGGTCGGCCCCACCGTCGAGAAGGACCTGAAGGACGGCAAGTACAAGATCCAGTTCATCGGCGCCACCTTCCTCGACCAGAACATCCCGGGCGAGGGCTCCAGGAACGCCCTCAGCGCGCTCGGCGCGGCCCTGAACGTCAGCGACGACGCCTTCCTCGAGTACAAGAAGGCGCTCTTCTCGGCGAAGATCCACCCCTCGGAGCAGGACGACAAGTTCAAGGAGGACTCCTACCTCCTCAAGGCCGCCGACCAGGTGCCCGAGCTGAAGAAGAACAAGTCCTTCCAGAAGGACGTCAAGTCCGGGACGTACGACCGGTGGGCCCTGGAGATGTCGAAGAAGTTCGACGACAACAAGGACGGCGTCGAGGGCACGCCCTCCTTCGTCATGGACGGCAAGCAGCTGACCGGTCCCGGCTCGAAGAACGCGCCCAGCACGGTCAAGGACTACAAGACCGCGATCGACGCGGCCCTCAAGGGCTGACCCGGACGGACCGGCCGCAAGCGGACGGACCGGCACACAACACCGCGCGCGGACAAGGCGCGTGACGAAAGAGCGGGCGAACTCATCGCGTTCGCCCGCTCTTTGCGATTACCCCTCAGTAAGGTGATCGCCCGTGACCAGTCGATCGAACGCAGAGATATCCGCCGACTCCCTGACGCCGCGCCGCCGTACCGTCGTCAAGGCCGCGGCCGCCACCGCCGCGCTCGCCCCCTTCGCCGCGGTGCCCGCGCACGCCGCCGCGGGCCCCGCCTTCCACCACGGCGTCGCCTCGGGGGACCCGCTGCCCGACGGCGTGCTGCTGTGGACCCGCGTGACGCCCACCCCCGACGCCGTGCCCGGCTCCGGCGCGGGGCCCGACACCGAGGTGACGTGGGAGGTGGCCGAGGACAAGGGGTTCACGCGGATCGTCGCCCGCGGCAGCACCACCGCGCGGGCTGCTTCCGACCACACGGTCAAGGCCGATGTAAGGGGCTTGCGCCAGGCGACCACGTATTACTTCCGCTTCTCGGTGGGAGACGGTTCCCCGGTCCACTCCCCCGTGGGCCGCACCCGCACCGCCCCCGCGCACGACGCGTCCGTGCCGGGCATCCGCTTCGGCGTGGTCTCCTGCGCCAACTGGGAGGCGGGCCACTTCTCCCCCTACCGCCATCTCGCCGCCCGCACCGAGCTCGACGCGGTCCTGCACCTCGGCGACTACATCTACGAGTACAAGAGCGGCGAATACCCCGCCGCCGAGTACGTCGTACGGCCGCACGAGCCGGCCCACGAGATCACCACGCTCGCCGACTACCGCGTCCGGCACGGCGTCCACAAGACCGACCCCGACGCGCAGGCGATGCACGCCGCGCATCCGGTCATCGCGATGTGGGACGACCACGAGTTCGCCGACAACGCCTGGGCCGGCGGCGCCGTGAACCACACGGCGCAGACCGAGGGACCCTGGGCCCGGCGCATGGCGGCGGCCAAACAGGCGTACTTCGAGTGGATGCCAGTGCGCCCCTCCACCGAAGGCACCGTCTACCGCCGGCTGCGCTACGGCAGACTCGCCGATCTGCACCTGCTCGACCTGCGCTCCTTCCGCTCGGAGCAGGCGGGCACCGGCAGCGGCGCGGTGGACGACCCGGACCGCACCATCACCGGCCGGGCCCAGCTCGACTGGCTGAAGTCCGGGCTCGCCTCATCGGACGCGGCCTGGAAGCTGGTCGGCACCTCGGTGATGATCTCGCCGGTCGCCTTCGGCTCCCTGCCGGCCCACCTCCTCAAGCCCCTCGCGAAACTGCTCGGGCTGCCCGAGGAGGGCCTGGCCATCAACACCGACCAGTGGGACGGCTACACGGACGACCGCAAGGAGCTCATCGCCCACCTGCGCGACCAGAAGATCTCCGACACCGTCTTCCTGACCGGTGACATCCACATGGCGTGGGCGAACGACGTGCCGGTGCGGGCCGCCACGTACCCGCTCTCCCCCTCCGCCGCCACCGAGTTCGTGGTCACCTCGGTGAGCTCCGACAACATCGACGACATGCTGCACGTCGCCCCGCACACGGTCTCCCTGGTGGCGGCGGCCGCCATCAAGGCCGCCAACCGCCACGTGAAGTGGCTGGACATGGACTCGCACGGCTACGGGGTCCTCGACGTCACCGCCGAGCGCTCGCAGATGGACTACTACGCCGTCTCCGACCGGCGGGACCCCGGGGCGAGGTCGTCCTGGGTCCGCTCGTACCGCACGCTCAGCGGCACGCAGAAGGTCGAACGGGTGCACGAGCCCGTGCGCTGACGGGCCCGGCCCCCGGCCGCCCGCCCAGAGTCCGCCTAGAGCGTCTCCAGGAAGCCGAGCGCCGTGCGCCAGGTCGCCTCGGCGGCCTCGGCGTCGTAGTCGTCGAGGTCCGGGTCGGTGTAGAGGTGCCCGGCGCCCGCGTAGCGGTACACCTCCACGTCGGCCCCGGCCCGGCCCATCCGCAGGTACCAGGCGCTCAGCCAGTCGTCGGACTCGAACGGGTCGGGCTCGGCGACGTGCAGCTGCACCGGCAGCTCGTCCACCGACGCGTTCTCCGCGATGTCGGAGGTGCCGTGCAGGAGCAGCAGGCCGCGCGCCCTGGCGTCACCGAGGGCGAGGGTCTGGGCCGTCGCGGCGCCGAGCGAGAACCCCGCGTACACCAGGCCCCGCTCCGAGTAGGGCGCGGCGGCGAGGATCGCCCGCTTCAGGAGCTCGTCCTTGCCGAGCTCCTCCTGGAAGGCCCTTCCCTGCTCGACGTCGTCGAAGACGCGTCCCTCGAAGAGGTCGGGGGTCCACACCTCGTGCCCCGCGGCGCGCAGGCGGTCCGCCGCCGCGTGCACCGCGGGCCGCAGCCCGTACGTCGAGTGGAAAAGCATGATGTTCATGGGGCCATCGTGCCATTTGGCCCGTCCCCTACCCTCGGAGGCATGGAGAACGTACTGCGCCCGTTGATCGTGATCGGCGGCTCGGTCGTGCTCACGCTGATCGTCGGCTGGCTGGCCGACATGCTGATGCGCCGGGCCGACGAGCAGCACCACGAGACCCCCCTGTGGGGCCTGCTGCGCCGCAGCCGTGTCCCCTTCCAGGTCGTCCTGTGCACCGCGCTGCTGAGAGGCTCCTACGACCAGGCGGAGCTCACCAAGGACAACTCGGCGCTGATCGGCCGCATCCTCACCCTCGTCCTCATCGGCTCCACCGCCTGGCTGGTGGTGCGGATCGCGGCGGCCATCGTGGAGTCGTCGTACGCCCGCTACGCCGCCATGCACCGGGACCCGGCCCGGGTCCGCAGGGTCCGCACCCAGGTGACCCTCATCCAGCGGGTGGTCACCGCCATCGTCGGCGTCGTGGCCGTCGCCGCGATGCTCCTGACCTTCCCCGCCATGCAGGCCGCGGGCGCCTCGCTGCTCGCCTCCGCCGGCATCCTGGGCATCGTCGCCGGTGTCGCCGCCCAGTCCACCCTCGGCAACCTCTTCGCCGGGCTGCAGATCGCCTTCGGCGACATGGTGCGGCTCGGGGACACCGTGGTGGTGGACGGCGAGTGGGGCACGGTCGACGAGATCACGCTGACCTTCCTGACCGTCCGCACCTGGGACGAGCGCCGGATCACCATGCCCGTGTCGTACTTCACGGCGAAGCCCTTCGAGAACTGGTCGCGCGGCGGCTCCGAGATGACCGGCACCGTCTTCTTCCAGCTGGACCACTCGGCGCCGATCGGGCTGATGCGCGAACGGCTCCACGACATCCTGCGCGACTGCGCGGCGTGGGACGGCAGGGACTGGGGTCTCGCCGTGACGGACACCACGACGAGCACCATCCAGGTCCGCGCCCTGGTCACCGCGAAGGACGCGGACGACATATGGACGGTGCGGGTCACGGTGCGCGAACAGATGATCGGCTGGCTCACCGATCACCATCCCTACGCGCTGCCGCGGGTCACCACCGTCTCCGCCGTCGAGCAGCTGCCCAACGGCCACCGCCCGCGCTACGAACCCTTCTCGCCGGACGTGCCGCGGACCGGCCGGGGGTGAGGGCGGCCGGCTCCCGGCTCACCGCAGGCTGCGGACGTCCAGGTGGTGCAGGACCCGGTCGACGACCTCGGGGTCGGCGCCGGCCTCGCTGCGCGCGGCGAGCACCTCGTGGCGGGCGGCCGACATCATCTCGCGCTGGATGCGCTGGACGGCCTTCAGCCGGTCGACGCGCTTGGCGTACCGGGCGCGCCGTTCGTCGTCGAGGAGGTCGGGGCTGATCCTGGCCCCGATGTCGAGCGCGCCGCGGTGCAGCCGCTCGGAGAGGTCGTCGGGGAGCTCCTCGACGTCCTCGATCTCCTTCAGGCGCCGCTTGGCGGCCTTGGCCGCGCGGAGCGCGAGCGTCCGTTCGAGCTCGCGCTCCGCGTCGGCGTCGGCCCGCACGTTGAGCCTGCGCACCAGCCACGGCAGGGTGAGCCCCTGCACGACGAGGGTCGCCATGATGACGCAGAACGCGACGAAGATGATCTCGTCGCGGGCGGGGAACGGCGACCCGTCGTCCGTCTTGAGCGGGATGGCGAGCGCCAGTGCGACGGAGGCCACCCCCCGCATGCCGGACCACCACATGACGACCGTCTCGCGCCAGGTGGTCGGGATCTCCTCGTCGACGTCGCGCCGCTTGTGCAGCCGCTTGGCCAGCCAGGTCGCGGGCAGCAGCCAGAGCAGCCGTACGCCGACCACGACGGCGACGATCGCGGCGCCCCAGCCGAACATCTGGCCCTGGTGGCCCTCGGTGATCCCGAAGACGTTGTGCAGTTCGAGGCCGATGAGTCCGAAGGCGATGCCGGTGACCAGGGTGTCGACGATCTGCCAGAAGGTCTGCCCGGTGATCCGGCCAAGGACGTCGTCGGCGTCGACGGCGTTCTCCGCGAGGTAGAGCGCGGTGGTGAGGACGGCGAGCACGCCGGAGCCGAGCAGCTCCTCGGCCAGCACGTAGCTGACGAAGGGCACGAGGAGCGTCAGCCCGGTCTGCAGGGTGGCGTCACCCAGCAGCCCCATGAGCTTGTTGGTGAGCCAGCCGAGCACCAGGCCGACGGCGACGGCGACCACGCCGGAGAGCACCAGCAGCCCCACGGCCGAGGGCAGCGAGAAGGTCCCGCTCACCGCCGCCGCGATCGCCACGTGGTAGAGCACGATCGCCGTGACGTCGTTGAAGAGCCCCTCGCCCTCCAGGATCGACACGAGCCTGCGCGGCAGCCCGAGGGAGCCGGCGACCGCGGTGGCGGCGACCGGGTCGGGCGGCGCGACCAGCGCCCCGAGCGCCACGGCCGCGGCGATCGGCAGTCCGGGCACTATGGCGGTGGCCACCGCGGCGACCGCGGCCGTCGTCACGAACACCAGCGCCACGGCGAGCAGGAAGATGGGCCGGATGTTGGCCGTGAACTGCCGCCAGGAGGTGCGCTGCACGGAGGCGTAGAGCAGCGGGGGCAGGACCAGCGGAAGGATGTAGTCGGGCGGGATCTCGACGTTGGGCACGAACGGCAGCAGGGCCATGCCGATCCCCACCAGGGTCATCAGGACCGGCGCGGGCAGCGCAAGGCGGTCCCCCAGGGGCACGGTGAGCACGGCACCGAGCAGCAAGATGAGCACCAGCGCCAGTTGATCCACGGTGTGCCCTCCGGCGGTCGAGACTTGAACAATTCAAGACCTCAACCCTGCCACGCATTCTTCGCCAACCGGGCCAATGCGCGCATAACTTCGCTGACGGCGAGGGGAACGCTACGCGTCCAGCGTCTTGCGCATCGCCCGGTGCGGGATTCCGGCGTCGGGGAATTCCGGGCCGTACGCCTCGTACCCGAGGCGCTCGTAGAAACCGAGGGCCCGCGTCTGGGCGTGCAGGTCCACGGCGGTCAGGCCACGCGCGCGTGCCGCGTCCTCGATGGCCCCGACGAGCGCGGCGCCCACGCCGAGCCCGCGGGCGGCCTTCGTCACCGCGAGGCGGCCGAGCGCGCCCACCGAGGCGTCGCCGCCGTTCTTCGCGGCGGCGGCCTGGCCGGTCAGGAGCCGGCCCGTGCCGAGCGGGACGCCGTCCTCGCGCACCGCGATGACGTGCACCGCCCGGTCGTCGTACGCGTCGAACTCCAGCTCTTCCGGCACTCCCTGCTCGGCCACGAACACGTCCTTGCGGACCGCGAAGCAGGCCTCCAGGTCGCCGGGGCCCTGTGCGGGCCGGACCTGCACTCCGGTCACGAGCTCTCCGCCCGCACCCGGTCGAGCGCCTGCTGGAGGTCGTCGGGGTACTGGCTCTCGAACTCCGCCCACCGGCCGTCGCCCGGGTGCTCGAAGCCGAGCCGGACCGCGTGCAGCCACTGCCGGGTGAGGCCGAGCCGCTTGGCGAGCGTGGGGTCCGCGCCGTACGTCAGGTCGCCTACGCAGGGGTGCCGGTGGGCCGACATGTGCACGCGGATCTGGTGCGTGCGGCCCGTCTCCAGCTTGATGTCGAGCAGGGAGGCGGCGCGGAAGGCCTCGATGAGGTCGTAATGCGTCACGGAGGGCTTGCCCTCTGCCGTGACCGCCCACTTGTAGTCGTGGTTCGGGTGGCGGCCGATCGGGGCGTCGATGGTGCCGCTCATCGGGTCGGGGTGGCCCTGCACCAGCGCGTTGTACCGCTTGTCGACCGTGCGCTCCTTGAACTGGCGCTTCAGCGAGGTGTACGCGCGCTCCGACTTGGCGACCACCATCAGGCCCGAGGTGCCGACGTCCAGGCGGTGCACGATGCCCTGGCGCTCGGCGGCGCCGGAGGTGGAGATGCGGTACCCGGCCGCCGCGAGGCCGCCGATCACCGTCGTGCCGGTCCAGCCGGGGCTCGGGTGCGCGGCCACGCCGACCGGCTTGACGATCACGACGATGTCGTCGTCGTCATGCACGATCTCCATGCCCTCGACGGGCTCGGCGACGATCTGCACCGGAGCGGGTGCCTGCGGCATCTCCACTTCCAGCCAGGCACCGCCGTGCACCCGCTCGGACTTGCCGACCACCGAGCCGTCGACCGCGACCTTCCCCGCCGCGGCGAGCTCGGCGGCCTTCGTACGGGAGAACCCGAACATGCGCGAGATGGCGGCGTCGACGCGCTCGCCCTCCAGGCCGTCCGGCACGGGCAGGGTTCGGATCTCGGGAATCGTGCTCACCCATTGAGTATGCAGGAGCCCACCGACACTCCCGCACCACGGCCCTCGGCGGGGTCGGTGACCTCAGTCCTTGTGGACGGTGCCATCCGGGTCGAGGCCGCGGAAGGAGAGCAGCACGATCAGGATGCCGCCGCAGACGATCGCCGAGTCCGCGAGGTTGAAGACCGCGAACCCCTTCGGGGCGATGAAGTCGACCACCGCGCCCTCGAAGACGCCGGGCGCGCGGAACAGGCGGTCGGTGAGGTTGCCGAGGGCGCCGCCGAGCAGCAGGCCGAGTGCGATCGCCCAGGGCAGGCTGTACAGCTTGCGGGCGAGGCGCGCGATCACCACGATGACCGCCGCGGCGATGCAGGTGAAGATGATGGTGAAGGCCTCGCCGAAGCCGAACGCGGCGCCCGCGTTCCGGATCGCCGACAGGCGCAGCCAGTCCCCGATCAGCTCGATCGGCTCGTGGTGCTCCAGCTTCGCCACCACGAGCATCTTGCTGACCAGGTCCAGCGCGTACGCGAAGGCGGCCACCACAAAGAGCACGGCGATCCTGCGCCTGCCCCTGGCCGGCTGCCCGTCCTGACCTGCCGCGTCACCGGGCCCGCCGGACGTGTCCGGCGCGGCGTCGCCGGGGGTGCCCGCCGCCGTCTCGTCGGAGTCCGGACCGGAGTGCTCCGGCTCGGCCCCGGCCGCCTCAGGGATGTCCGGCGTACCGATGATGCGCTCCGCCTCTGCCACGTGAGTCCCTCAACCTAGGTACCTGACTGGGGACGAGCGTACGGCACACACGTACGGTCCCCGGTGCCCAGGCCGCGCTCAGTAGCGCCGTTCCTCCTTCTGCTTGCACTCCACGCACAGCGTCGCGCGCGGGAAGGCCTGCATGCGCGCCTTGCCGATCGGGTTGCCGCAGTTCTCGCAGAGACCGTAGGTGCCCGCGTCGAGCCGCTCCAGCGCCCGCTCGGTCTGCACGAGCATCTCGCGCGCGTTGGCGGCCAGCGCCATCTCGTGTTCGCGCGTGATGTTCTTCGTGCCGGTGTCCGCGTCGTCGTCACCCGCCCCGTCACCGGAATCCCGCATCAGGCCGGCCAGCGCCTCCTCCGAGGAGGCGATCTCGCTGCTCAGCCGCAGGGCCTCGCTCTGCAGTTCCGTGCGGGCCTCGGCGACCTCCGCCGGGGTCCAGGGGTCCTCACCGGGCCGGACCGCGAGCTCGCCGGGCGCCGCCGCCCGGGCCTTGGGCACCGCTGTCGGCGCCTCGGCTGCTGTCGCCGTGCCCGGAGTCTTCTTCGCAACCACCGTCGTGGCTCCCGTCGTCTCCGCGGCCTCAGCCGCATCTTCGGCCGCGGACGCGGCCGTCTCCTTGACCGTGCTCTTCTTCTTGCCGGTGCTCTTCTTCGCCGTGCTCTTCCCGGCCGCGCGGGGGTGCGCGGCGTGGTCGTGCGCGGTGCTTTCGTGCGCGGTGCTTTGGTGTGCGTCGCTCTCGTCCGGGGTGCTCTCGTGCGCGGTGCTCTCGTGCGGGGTGCTCTTCTTGGCGGCCGCCTTCTTGGCCGCGGTCTTCTTGGCCGGGGTGGTCTTCTTGGCAGCGCTCTCAGAGGCCGTGCCGGCCCCGGAGTGCCCGGTGCCCGCCTCCTTGTCCGCCGCCCCGGCCGGGGCCTCTTCGGGGGTGCTCTTTTCGGCGGCCACCTTCTTGGCTGTCGTCTTCTTCGCCGCCGTCTTCTTGGCGGTGGTCTTCTTGGCCGCTGTCTTCGAAGGCGCGGTTTTCTTGGCCGCAGTCTTCTCGGCGGCGGTCTTCTTGGCGACCGCCTTCTTCGCCACGCTCTTCTTGGCCACCGCCTTTTCCGCGACCGCCTTCTTGGCGACCGCCTTCTTCGCCGCGGCGCCGGGAGCGCCCGGTTCCGCCTGGTCCGACGCCTTCCCGGCGGTCCGCCCGGTCCGCGCGGTCCCCGCCGCGTGCGCCGCCCCGGCCCCGTGGGTGCTCTTCTTGCCGCTCACATCCTTGGACGTCGCCGCGGCCGCGCCGGTGGATCTGCCGGACGCCGACTGCTGTACGGCGGTCTTTTTCGCCACCATGGCCGCGGCCCCTTCACATATTGTGATCTTGCTCGCGAATCGTGCTGGGACGATAAATCGACTCCAGGCCCGCGGCAACGGGGCACGCCGCCCGATCCGCCCGCCCCGCGGGTGCCGCGCGGCGAGTCTGCATGCGTTGTGCCCAACTCCCTGCCGGGTAATCCGCCGGCCGGCGCGCGCCCGCATCCGCTCGCCGGGCATGTCGCCATTCGGGTCACTCGCCCCGTGGATCCCCGCCGCCCCACGGATCCCGGAAAACCGGTCGGCCGCCCCTGTCCGGGCGCCGTACACTGGGCGGCAGCGAAAAGCGTGGATGGGGACGAGTAGCGGCGTACGCAGCCATGAGCGACCCGGGGACGGTGTGAGCCCGGGGGCGAGCGCGACGTGAAGATCACCCCGGAGCCGCCGGAAGAAAGCCGCCGCCCGCGGGCAGCGGCCGGTAGACCCGGTTTCGCGACCCCAATGAGGGGGCTCACCGGCACGGACCCCGTACCGGAGGGCCAAGGAGGGTGGTACCGCGGGAGCGCGCCGTACAGGCGCACACGGCTCTCGTCCCTCCGACGGAAGGCAGCACATCCGCCGGAGGACTCGTTGAATACGCCGCCGCAGTACCGTCAGGTGCCCGCCCAGGTCGACCTGCCCGCCCTCGAGCACGCCGTGCTCGACTTCTGGCGCGAGCAGAAGATCTTCGCCAAGAGCCTCGAACAGTCCGAGGGCCGCCCCGAGTGGGTGTTCTACGAGGGCCCGCCCACCGCCAACGGCATGCCGGGCGCCCACCACATCGAGGCGCGCGTCTTCAAGGACGTCTTCCCGCGCTTTCGGACCATGCGCGGCTACCACGTGGCCCGCAAGGCCGGCTGGGACTGCCACGGCCTGCCCGTGGAGCTCGCGGTCGAGAAGGAGCTCGGCTTCAACGGCAAGAAGGACATCGAGGCGTACGGCATCGCCGAGTTCAACGCCAAGTGCCGCGAGTCCGTGACCCGGCACACCGACGCCTTCGCCGACCTCACGACCCGCATGGGGTACTGGGTCGACCTCGACGACGCGTACCGCACGATGGACCCGGAGTACGTGGACTCGGTCTGGTGGTCCCTGAAGGAGATCTTCAACAAGGACCTGCTCGTCCAGGACCACCGCGTCGCCCCCTGGTGCCCCCGCTGCGGCACGGGCCTCTCCGACCACGAGCTGGCGCAGGGCTACGAGACGGTCGTCGACCCGTCCGTCTACGTCCGTTTCCCCCTCACCTCCGGTCCCCTCGCGGGCGAGGCCGCCCTCCTGGTCTGGACGACGACCCCCTGGACCCTCGTCTCCAACACCGCAGTCGCCGCGCACCCCGACGTCACCTACGTCGTCGCGACGAAGGGTCCCGAGGGCACGGAGAAGCTCGTCGTCGCCCAGCCGCTCGTCGAGAAGGCCCTCGGCGAGGGGTGGGAGACGACCGGCGAGACCTTCACCGGCGCCGAGATGGAGCACTGGAAGTACCAACGCCCCTTCGACCTCGTGGAGTTCCCGGCCGAGGCGCACTACGTCGTCAACGCCGATTACGTCACCACGGAGGACGGCACCGGCCTCGTCCACCAGTCCCCCGCCTTCGGTGAGGACGACCTCAAGGTCTGCCGCGCGTACGGCCTGCCGGTGGTGAACCCGGTCCGCCCCGACGGCACCTTCGAGGAGGACGTGTCGCTCGTGGGCGGCGTCTTCTTCAAGAAGGCCGACGAAACCCTCACCAAGGACCTGGAAGACCGCGGCCTGCTCTACAAGCACATCGCGTACGAGCACAGCTACCCGCACTGCTGGCGCTGCCACACCGCGCTCCTCTACTACGCGCAGCCGTCCTGGTACATCCGCACCACGGCCATCAAGGACCGCCTCCTCCAGGAGAACGAGAAGACCAACTGGTTCCCCGACTCGGTCAAGCACGGCCGCTTCGGCGACTGGCTGACCAACAACGTCGACTGGGCGCTCTCCCGCAACCGCTACTGGGGCACCCCGCTGCCCATCTGGCGCTGCGAGGAGGACCACCTCACCTGCGTCGGCTCGCGCGCCGAGCTCACCGACCTGACCGGCACCGACCAGTCCGGGCTGGACCCGCACCGCCCGTTCATCGACGAGATCACCTTCGCGTGCCCCCAGGAGGGCTGCGGCTCGACGGCCACGCGCGTGCCGGAGGTCATCGACGCCTGGTACGACTCGGGCTCGATGCCGTTCGCGCAGTGGGGCTACCCGTACAAGAACAAGGAGCTCTTCGAGAGCCGCTACCCCGCGCAGTTCATCTCGGAGGCCATCGACCAGACCCGCGGCTGGTTCTACACGCTGATGGCGGTGGGCACCCTCGTCTTCGACAAGTCGTCCTACGAGAACGTGGTCTGCCTCGGCCACATCCTCGCCGAGGACGGCCGCAAGATGTCCAAGCACCTGGGCAACATCCTCCAGCCCATCCCGCTCATGGACCAGCACGGCGCCGACGCGGTGCGCTGGTTCATGGCGGCCGGCGGCTCCCCGTGGGCGGCCCGCCGCGTGGGCCACGGCACCATCCAGGAGGTCGTCCGCAAGACCCTCCTCACGTACTGGAACACGGTCGCCTTCCAGGCGCTCTACGCCCGTACGTCGGCGTGGGCCCCCAGCGAGGCCGACCCGGCGCCCGCCGACCGCCCGATCCTGGACCGCTGGCTGCTCAGCGAGCTGCACGCGCTCACCGACCAGGTCACCCAGGCCCTGGAGAGCTACGACACCCAGCGCGCGGGCAAGCTCCTGTCCGTCTTCGTCGACAACCTCTCGAACTGGTACGTGCGCCGTTCCCGGCGCCGCTTCTGGCAGGGCGACAAGGCGGCCCTGCGCACTCTGCACGATGTCGTGGAGACCGTCACGCGCCTGATGGCCCCGCTGACGCCGTTCATCACGGAGCGTGTCTGGCAGGACCTGATCGTGCCCGTGACCCCGGACGCCCCGGAGTCGGTGCACCTCTCCTCCTGGCCGGAGGCGGACCTCTCCGCCATCGACCCGGAGCTCTCCCGGCAGATGGTCCTCGTCCGCCGTCTCGTGGAGCTCGGCCGCGCCACCCGCGCGGAGTCGGGCGTCAAGACCCGGCAGCCGCTGTCCCGTGCGCTCATCGCGGCGACCGGCTTCGAGGCGCTGGGCCCGGAGCTGCGCGCCCAGATCACCGAGGAGCTCAACGTCTCCTCGCTGGCGACGCTCTCCGAAGTCGGCGGCTCGCTGGTGGACACCACCGCCAAGGCCAACTTCCGGGCCCTCGGCAAGCGTTTCGGCAAGGGCGTCCAGGCGGTGGCCAAGGCCGTCGCCGATGCGGACGCCGCCGCGCTCTCCCTGGCCCTGCGCGAGGGCACGGCCTCGGTCGAGGTCGACGGCGAGAGCATCACGCTCGCCCCGGACGAGGTGATCATCACGGAGACCCCGCGCGAGGGCTGGTCGGTGGCGTCCGAGTCCGGCGCCACGGTCGCCCTGGACCTGGAGATCACCGAGGAGCTGCGCCGGGCCGGCCTGGCCCGTGACGCGATCCGCCTGATCCAGGAGGCCCGCAAGAACAGCGGCCTGGACGTCGCGGACCGGATCGCCCTGCGCTGGACCTCCCCGGACCCGGTGGTCGTCACCGCCCTGTCCGACCACGCCGAGCTGATCGCGGACGAGGTCCTCGCCACGGACTTCGCCGAGGGCGAGGCCGACGACACCTTCGGGGAGCCGTTCACGGACGAGTCCCTGAAGCTGGCGTTCCGCCTCCGCAAGGCGTAAGCGCTCACACAAAGGCCCGGCCCCACGGGGGCCGGGCCTTTCGCGTGCTCCGCGGCCCCACAGCGCGCAAAAAGGGCCGGGCCCCCGGATTTCTCCGGGGGCCCGGCCCTGAACGCTGCCGACGCCTAAGGCGTGGTCACGCCCGTCAGTTGTCGTCCTCGTCGATGAGGAAACCGCGCATCGGCGACGGAGCCTGCTGCATCGGCTGCTGGCCCTGCGGCCGCACCGGCGCCATCGGCTGGGTCATCGCGGGGGACATCTGCTGCTGGCCGCCGTAGGACGGGCCGCCGTTGGGCTGGCTGTTGCCGCCCATCGACTGGTTGCCGCCGTAGGACGGGGCACCCGCGCCGGCCGGAGCCATCGACGGCGCCGGGGACGGCGGCAGCGAGGCGGTAGCCGGAGTGCGCGGCGGGGCCAGCGAGTCGTCGGCCTGGGTCTCCAGCTGGCGCAGCTGCGACTCCAGGTAGGACTTCAGACGCGTGCGGTACTCGCGCTCGAAGCCGCGCAGGTCCTCGACCTTGCGCTCCAGCGTGGCGCGGGCGGACTCCAGGGAGCCCATCGCGACGCGGTGCTTCTCCTGCGCGTCCCGCTCCAGGGCGTCGGCCTTGGCACGGGCGTCACGCTCGAGGCCCTCGGCGCGCGAGCGGGCCTCGCCGACGATCTTGTTGGCCTCGGAACGGGCCTCCGCGATCGCCTGGTCGGCGGTCTGCTGCGCGAGGGAGAGCACCCGGGCGGCGCTGTCGCCACCGGGGCCCTGGCCGGGCTGCGGCATCTGCGGACCGTGTCCGCCCATGGGACCGCCCATCGGGCCGCCCATCGGACCCTGACCCATCGGGCCGGGACCCTGCGGACCACCCTGCGGGTGCCCCTGGCCGTGGCCGCTGGGGCCTGCGGGCAGCTGCGGCGCACCACCGGGCAGCTGCGGCGGGCCGCCCATGGGGCCGCCCATCTGCTGCTGCTGCGGCGGGACCGGCTGCGGACCCGATATTGCGGCGGGGACGGGGGCGCCGGGACCGCGCTGGTCCTGGGGCCCGTCGGGGCCCTTGCGCATGCCGCCCTGCTGCTGGTTCTGCGCGGCGGCACGGGTGGCCGCGGCGAGCTTGGCGCGCAGGTCCTCGTTCTCGCGGAGCAGGCGGGTCAGTTCGGCTTCGACCTCATCGAGGAAGGCATCGACCTCGTCCTCGTCATAGCCTTCTCGGAGGCGGACGGTCGTGAACTGCTTGTTCCGCACGTCCTCGGGGGTCAACGGCATCTCTTCACCTCAACGTAGTCGTCGGCATTCGGCAAGACCGTATCGTTCACAGCTGCCTCACGACGGAGATCAGGATGTAGACGATGATCATCAGTACGAAGAAGGACAGGTCGAGCGCCACGCCCCCGAGACGCAGCGGCGGAATGAACCGCCGCAGAAGCTTGAGCGGTGGATCAGTGACAGTGTAGGTGGCCTCCAGAACGACCACCATCGCCTTGCCGGGTTGCCATGAGCGGGCGAACTGGAAGACGTAGTCCATGACCAACCGGAAGATCAGCACGATGAGGAAACACATCAGCGCGATGTAGAGCACCTGCACGACCACGCCCATGTTCGCGGTTCCCTCTCCCCTGCTCACTCGTACTTCGTCGTTCCGGTACTGCGTCTAGAAGCAACTACTGCATCTACTGCGTCTCAGCTCTGGTTGAAGAACCCGCCCTCTGCGATGCGAGCCTTGTCCTCCGCCGTTACATCGACGTTAGCAGGCGACAACAGGAACACCTTCTGCGTCACTCGCTCAATGCTGCCATGCAGACCGAAGACCAGACCGGCGGCAAAGTCGACAAGTCGCTTCGCGTCGGTGTCGTCCATCTCGGTCAGATTCATGATCACCGGAGTGCCCTCGCGGAAGTGTTCCCCGATGGTACGGGCCTCGTTGTAGGTCCGGGGGTGCAATGTGGTGATGCGGTAGGGCTCCCGCTCGGACACGACCTTGGGCATGATCACCGGTGCGTTCTTCTCCAGGCTCTGGCGTTCAGGTGTGATGGATGCCACGGGGGCGATTCGTGCCGGACGTCCGGATTCCGCGACGGGTGGAGCGGAATGGGGGGCCGACTCGCGCTGGGCGGGCGGCTGCACCACTCGTACCGATTCGTCCCGTTGAGACTGGTGGGACTGGTGCGACTGATGCGACGGTTCGTGCCTTCTGCGGTCGCGCTCGGGTTCCGGCTCGGGTTCGAACTCGTCATCGGGGTCGAACCCCGGACCGTCGTACCCGTCGTCCTCCACGAGGCCGAGGTAGACCGCCATCTTGCGCATCGCGCCGGCCATGCTCTGAGTCCTCCGCTCTGTGGTGGATCGTGTCGCTGCCAATTGCCCGCGATCCACTGGGTCTCCCCGCCCAACAGCGAGAATGACCATATTTTCTGCTGTGGTCCGACTTCTTGGCGACGTTACCCGAGCCCGGGTCGGACTCCGAGTACCGCCGTACCGACGCGCACATGTGTCGCCCCGGCCGCAACGGCCTGCTCGAGGTCCGCACTCATCCCTGCCGACACCATGTTCGCAGCAGGATGAGCCGCGCGCAGGAGGGTTGAGAATTCCATCAACCGCTCGAACGCCGCCTGTTGCCTCCCCGCGTACGGACCGGTGAGCGGTGCGACGGTCATCAGACCGTCGAGCCGCAGCCCCGGCGCCCCGGCCACGAGGTCGGCCAACTCTTCGATTCCGCCGGGGCCGACGCCCCCGCGCTCCCCCCGGCCGTTCTCCCCGGCGTCGAGCGCGACCTGGATCAGGCAGCCGAGCTCACGCTCCGCGCGGACCGCGGCCGCCGAGAGGGCCGTGACGAGCCTGGCACGGTCCACGGACTGCACCAGATCGGCATAACCGACCACGGAACGTACCTTGTTGGTCTGCAACTGACCGACGAAGTGCCAGGTGAGGGGCAGGTCCGCGCACTCGGCCGCCTTCGGCGCCGCGTCCTGGTCACGGTTCTCCGCGACGTGCCGCACACCGAGTTCGGACAGGATCCGTACGTCGCTCGCGGGGTAGGTCTTCGTGACCACGATGAGGGTCACTTCCTCCCGCTTGCGCCCGGCCGCCGCGCACGCCGCGGCGATGCGCTCCTCGACCTGCGCCAGATTCTCCGCGAGTTGAGCCTTGCGTTCCGTCATGCCCTATCAGTCCAGCCAGACATAGCCCGCGAGACGACCGGTGGTGCGGTCGCGGCGGTACGAGAAGTGGTCAGCGGATTCCAGGGTGCACACCGGCGACTGCTCCCGGTCGCGCACCCCGAGCCGCTCGAGCTGGGCGTGCACACCGGCGCTCACGTCGACCGCGGGCGTGCCCCAGCTCGTTTCGGCGTACGCCGTCGGCTCCACGGCGGCGGCATCCGCGCGCATCGCCTCGGGCACTTCGTAGCACCGCCCGCAGACCGTGGGCCCGGTGCGGGCGATGATGCGGCCGGGGTCCGCGCCGAGTGCCACCATCGCCTCGACGGCGGCGGGGACGACGCCCGCCAGCATGCCGGGCCGGCCCGCGTGCGCGGCGGCCGCCACCCCGGCGACCGGGTCGGCGAGCAGGACCGGCGTGCAGTCGGCGGTGAGAACGGCGAGGGCGAGGCCCGCGCAGGCGGTCACCACCGCGTCGACGGCCGGGACGTCCGCGCCGGCGCCCCAGGGCCCGTCGACCACCGCGACGTCCCGCCCGTGCACCTGGTTCATCCAGACCACCCGGTCAGGGTCGACGCCGAGGAACTTGGCGGCCAGCGCGCGGTTGGTGCGCACGGCTTCGGGGTCGTCGCCGACCGCGCCACCGAGGTTGAGCTCTTCGTACGGAACGGCGCTCACCCCGCCCCACCTGTCGGTGAAGGCGAAGTGCGCGCCGCTCACGGTGCTGTGCTCGCTTATCACTTCAAGAAGTCCGGCACGTCCAGCTCTTCGGCCTGGCTGTCCTGGTAGGGACGGGCCGGCGGGACCTGCGGCGGGGCCGAGGGCGCGGAGGGCGCCTCGCTCGCCGGGGCCGGCTCGGCCGGCTCCGGGGTCGAGGGCTCGTCGCGCGAGGTGACGCTGCCGAGGCCGCCGAAGGACGGGCGGGACGATTCAGCGGGCCGGGTGGGCGCCGGGGACGGCGCCGCCGGCTCCTCGCGCTTGGCGGAGCCGGATGCCGAGCCGAGGACGGTGTCCCGCTTGGACGGTGGCTGCCCGCCGTCGAAGCCCGCCGCGATGACGGTGACCCGCACCTCGTCGCCGAGCGCGTCGTCGATGACCGCGCCGAAGATGATGTTGGCCTCGGGGTGCGCGGCCTCGCTGACCAGCTGGGCCGCTTCGTTGATCTCGAAGAGACCGAGGTCCGAGCCGCCGGAGATGGAGAGCAGCACGCCGCGGGCGCCGTCGATGGACGCCTCGAGGAGCGGCGAGGAGATCGCCATCTCGGCCGCGGCCACCGCGCGGTCGTCGCCGCGGGCCGAGCCGATGCCCATGAGCGCCGAACCGGCCTCGGACATGACCGACTTGACGTCGGCGAAGTCGAGGTTGATCAGGCCGGGCGTGGTGATGAGGTCGGTGATGCCCTGGACACCGGAGAGCAGGACCTGGTCCGCCGACTTGAAGGCGTCGAGGACGGAGACCTGGCGGTCCGAGATGGACAGGAGCCGGTCGTTGGGGATGACGATGAGGGTGTCGACCTCTTCGCGCAGCTCCGCGATGCCGTCCTCGGCCTGGTTGGCGCGGCGACGGCCCTCGAAGGTGAACGGCCGGGTGACCACACCGATGGTGAGGGCGCCGAGCGAGCGCGCGATGTTGGCGACGACGGGTGCGCCGCCGGTGCCGGTGCCACCGCCTTCGCCGGCGGTGACGAAGACCATGTCGGCCCCCTTGAGGACCTCCTCGATCTCCTCGCGGTGGTCCTCTGCGGCCTTGCGGCCGACGGCCGGGTTGGCGCCGGCGCCGAGTCCGCGCGTGAGTTCACGGCCGACGTCGAGCTTGACGTCGGCGTCGCTCATCAACAGGGCTTGCGCGTCGGTGTTGATGGCGATGAACTCGACGCCCTTGAGACCGACCTCGATCATCCGGTTGATGGCATTGACACCACCGCCGCCGACACCGATGACTTTGATGACTGCGAGGTAGTTCTGCGGTGCTGCCACGTCGAAGGCCTCTCGCCTCGAGTTACGTGTCGCCGTGTCGCATCGATGCGATGCGGCGACTGATGCCGATGGGACGGTCCGAACGCCGACCCGAACCCTAACGCTGAAGTTTAGGGTTACCAGTGTGTCTGTTCCCTGGACTCTTCCGAACAGGACACTAAGTCGACAAGTGGCGCACGTTCAACGAACACGCCGAACCTCCCGTTTTTCTTTTCACCCTATGTGATCAGCCGTAGCGCTGCCGAACCAGGGTGCTGGCCTGCGACGATATGCGTCAACTCCCTGATGACGCGGGGGCGGTGGGGACACTCACATCGAAGTGCCGTGCCTTGGGTGCCGCTTTCATCAGCGCGGTGAGTGTCCTGGCCTTTGTACGCCCTCGCTCGCCGCTGCCCCAGTCGACGGTCCGGGCGCCGCTCAACTCCAGCGAGATGGAGTCAAATGAGCGGACCTTGACGTTCCGGGTGGCGTGGGCCACCGCTTCGGGCAGGTCACCCGCGACCCGTACGGCCTCGCGCAGCAGCCGGTCGGTGCCGAACCGGCGCAGGCTCGCCGCCCCGCTCTCCCGGTCCGGGGCCAGTTCGAGCCGCGGCACGCCCTCGGGCGCGCGTCCGACCGTGGCGAATCGCACTCCCTTGGCGTCCACTTCGACGAACTTTCCGCCCTTTTCGATGAGGAGAACCGGCTTCCGCTCGGTCACTTCGAGTCCGATTCCGTGTGGCCAGGACCGGGTGACCTCAACCGAGTCGATGCGGGGCAGTTTTGAGCGCAGCCGGTCCTCGATGGCATCCGTGTCGACCGAAATCAGCGGGGTCCCGACGGGCGCGTCCGCCGCCTCGAGGACCTCTCGGGGCGTCAGGACCCGGGTGCCCGACGTCGTCACGCGCTCCAGGCGGAGCCACTGTGAGCCGTAGAACAGCCAGCCGCCGCCGGATCCGACCAGTACGACGAGCACCAAGATGACAATCAGGGTGCGCGAACGGGGGAATTTGAGGCGGCGGACGCGCTGCGGGCGGGGCGGGCCGGACTTCTTCTGCTGCCGTACGGCGGTGGTCGGTCCGGCCACGGTCCCCTGCCTTCTCACGCGTTGCGGCGTGACGCAATCGCCTCGTACACCATGCCGACGAGCAGCTCGTCGGCGTCCCTGCGGCCGAACTCCGAGGCGGCGCGGGACATCTCGTACAGCCGGTGCGGATCCGCCAGCACGGGCAGGACGTTGCCCTGGACCCACTCGGGCGTCAGTTCCGCGTCGTCGACAAGCAGTCCACCGCCCGCCTTGACCACCGGCTGGGCGTTGAGCCGCTGTTCGCCGTTGCCGATCGGCAGCGGGACGTAGGCGGCGGGCAGCCCGACGGCGGAGAGTTCGGCGACGGTCATCGCGCCCGCGCGGCAGAGCATCATGTCGGCCGCGGCGTACGCGAGGTCCATCCGGTCCACGTACGGTACCGGGATGTACGGGGGCATCCCCGGCATCTGCTGCACCTGCGGCAATTCGTTCTTCGGGCCGACCGCGTGCAGGATCTGGATGCCCGCGCGCTGGAGCACCGGAGCGATCTGCTGGACGACCTCGTTGAGCCGCCGGGCGCCCTGGGAGCCGCCGGAGACCAGCAGCGTCGGCAGGTTGGGGTCGAGGCCGAAGGCGGCGCGCGCCTCCGGGCGGACCCTGGCCCGGTCGAGCGTGGCGATGGTGTGCCGCAACGGGATGCCGATGTAGCGGGAGTTGCGCAGCTTGCTGTCGGGGGTGGCGACGGCCACCCCGTGGGCGTACCGCGAACCGATCTTGTTGGCGAGGCCGGGGCGCGCGTTGGCCTCGTGCACGACGATCGGCGTCCCCGTCCGCTTGGCCGCGAGGTAGCCCGGCAGGGCCACGTAGCCGCCGAAGCCGACCACGCAGTCCGCCTTGGTGCGCTCCAGGATCTGCTCGGCCGCCTTGATGGTGCCGCGCAGCCTGCCCGGAACGGTGATGAGCTCAGGGGTGGGCTTGCGCGGCAGGGGTACGGCCGGGATCAGCGCCAGTTCGTAGCCCCGCTCGGGTACGAGTCGGGTCTCGAGTCCACGCTCCGTGCCCAGGGCCGTGATGCCCACGGTCGGGTCCTGCCTCCGCAGGGCGTCCGCGAGGGCGAGCGCGGGCTCGATGTGGCCGGCGGTCCCCCCACCGGCGAGTACGACATGCACCGAAATTCACCGCTCTCCGGACGAACGCGCCTTGACGCGCCGTCTCATCGTGTTCCATCTCACCCGAGGTTGCCGCATGGCCAGGGCCGCCTTCGCCGCGGGGTCCGATCGCGCGAAGGCGATGAGCAGTCCGATGGCGAACATGGTCGGCAGCAGGGCCGAACCCCCGTAGGAGAACAGCGGGAGCGGGACACCGGCGATCGGCAGCAGACCGAGCACCGCACCGACATTGATCACGGCCTGGGCCGTGATCCAGGTGGTCACGCCTCCCGCGGCATACCTCACGAAGGGGTCCTCCGTGCGTCCGGCCACGCGGATACCCGCATAGCCTAGAGCCGCGAAGAGGGCGAGCACCGACAGTGTCCCTGCCAGGCCGAGTTCCTCCCCCGTGATGGCGAAGATGAAGTCGGTGTGCGGTTCGGGCAGTTGACCCCATTTTTCCACACTCGCGCCGAGACCGGAACCGAAGAATCCGCCGGAGGCGAGGGCGTAGATGCCGTGCACGGCCTGCCAGCACTGGTCTCCGGGGCCGGGGTCCGTGGCGCCGATGCAGGCGAGCCTGGCCATGCGGTTGGGGCTGGTCTTGATGAGAATCACACCGAGCACGGCCGCGATGCTCAGCACGCCGGCGAAGAGCCGGGTGGGGGCGCCCGCCAGCCACAGCAGTCCGAAGAGGATCGCCGTGAGAATGATCGCCGTGCCCATGTCGCCGCCGAGCATGATGAGTCCGAGCAGCATGAAGGCGACCGGCACGAGCGGCACCAGCATGTGTTTCCACTGGGTCAGCAGCCGTTTGTCGTGTTTACGTGCGAGCAGGTCGGCGCCCCACAGGACCAGCGCGAGCTTGCCGAACTCGCTGGGCTGGAGCTGGAAGGGGCCGCCCAGGTAGATCCAGTTCTGGTTGCCGTTGACGCTGCGCCCTATCCCCGGGATCTGCACGAGGACCATCAGGAAGACGGTGACCGCGAGGATCGGGTACGCGAGCGCCCGGTGCAGCTTGACGGGCATCCGCATGGCGATCAGGAGCAGGATGGTGCCGAGCACGGCCGCCACGAACTGCTTGCGGAAGAAGTACGAGGCGGGCAGGTTCAGCTGCAGCGCCTGGATCATCGAGGCCGAGTAGACCATCACCAGACCGAGCACCGTGATCAGCAGGCTGCTGCCGAAGATCAGGTAGTACGCGGTGAGCGGCCGGTCCCACGCCCTGCGGACCCGGTTGACCAGCCCCCGGGGGCCGCTCTCGCCCGCGGGGTGGGAGGCGCCTCTGGCGCGTACCGGAGCCGGTCGTTTGGCGACCCGCACGGATGACCTGGCCACGTTCCCCTCCCAAGGGTGTGCCCGGCGCCCCGCCGGGCGGTCGGCCCGGTCAGGCGCGCGTGGCGCCGAGTTCGCGGACGGCGTCCGCGAACGCTTCACCACGCTTGTTGTAGTTGGTGAACATGTCCATCGACGCACAGGCCGGAGCCATCAGCACGGTGTCCCCCGGCTGAGCCAGCTCCGCCGCCCGCCGTACCGCCTCGGACATCGCCCCAGTGTCGGTCCGGTCGAGGTCGACGACCGGGACCTCGGGCGCGTGTCGCGCGAGGGCTTCGCGGATCAGCGCGCGGTCGGCGCCGATGAGGACGGCGGCCCGCAGCCGCTTGGCCGCCTGGGTGACGAGCCCGTCGAAGGTGGCCCCCTTGGCGAGGCCGCCCGCGATCCAGACGATCGACTCGTACGAGGCCAACGAGGCCTCGGCCGCGTGGGTGTTGGTGGCCTTGGAGTCGTCGACGTAGGCGACGCCTTCGACGTCGGCGACGTGCTCGATGCGGTGGGCGTCCGGGCGGAAGGCGCGCAGCCCGTCACGGACGGCGGTGGCCTCGACGCCGAAGGCGCGGGCGAGGGCCGCCGCGGCCAGCGCGTTGGCGATGTTGTGCGGCGCGGGCGGCTGGACGTCGGAGATCTCGGCGAGCTCCTGGGCCTGCTTCTGGCGGTCCGGCACGAAGGCACGGTCGACCAGGATGCCGTCGACGACGCCGAGTTGCGAGGGCGCGGGCGCGTTCAGCGTGAAACCGATGGCGCGGCAGCCCTCTTCGACGTCGGCCTCGCGGACCAGGTCCTCGGTGGACGGCTTGTCGCGGGCGTCCGCGTTGTAGACGCAGGCGACCTGGTTCCCCTCGTAGACGCGGCCCTTGTCGGCGGCGTACGCCTCCATGGAGCCGTGCCAGTCGAGGTGGTCGGGCGCGAGGTTCAGGACGGCGGCGGAGTGGGCGCGCAGGGAGGGCGCCCAGTGCAGCTGGTACGAGGAGAGCTCGACGGCGAACACGTCGTACGCGTCGTCGCCTTCCAGGACGACGTCCACGATCGGGGTGCCGATGTTGCCGACCGCCGCCGTGCGCAGCCCCGCCGCCGTCAGGATCGAGGCGAGCATCCGCGTGGTCGTGGTCTTGCCGTTGGTGCCCGTGACGGCGAGCCAGGGGGCCGCGCCGGGGCCGCGCAGCCGCCAGGCGACCTCGACGTCGCCGATGACGTCCACGCCCGCCTCCGCGGCCGCCGCGAAGAGCGGCGAGGAGGGCTTCCAGCCCGGCGAGGTGACCACCAGGTCGGTGCCCGCGGGGAGCGTCTCGGCGTCGCCCAGACGTACGGAGACGCCCTCGGCCCGCAGGGCGGCGGCGCGCTCCTCGTGCGCCGCTCCCGAGCCGCCGTCCACGACGGTCACCGACGCGCCGAGGCCGGCCAGGGCGCGGGCGGCGCTGATGCCGCTCACGCCGAGACCGGCGACGGTGATGTTCTTGCCCTGCCAGTCGGACGCAGTGGTCACTTTTCGGCTGCCCATCCCGCGTAGAAGAGACCCAGGCCGACGATCACGCACATGCCCTGGATGATCCAGAAGCGGACCACCACAAGGACTTCGGACCACCCCTTGAGTTCGAAGTGGTGCTGGAGCGGCGCCATGCGGAAGACGCGCTTACCGGTCATCCGGAACGAGCCGACCTGGATGACGACCGACATGGTGATCAGGACGAAGAGGCCGCCGAGCAGCGCGAGGAGCAGCTCCGTGCGGGAGCAGATCGCGAGGCCCGCGAGCGCGCCGCCGAGGGCGAGCGAGCCGGTGTCGCCCATGAAGATCTTGGCGGGCGAGGTGTTCCACCACAGGAAGCCGAAGCAGGCGCCCATCAGGGCGGAGGCCACGACCGCGAGGTCGAGCGGGTCCCTGACCTCGAAGCAGGCCTGCGGGTTGGTCAGCGTCGTCGCGTTGGCGCAGGACTCCTGGTACTGCCAGACGCCGATGAAGGTGTAGGCGCCGAAGACCATCACGGAGGCGCCGGTGGCGAGGCCGTCAAGACCGTCGGTGAGGTTCACGCCGTTCGACATCGCGAGGATCATGAACAGCGCCCAGACCACGAACAGGACCGGGCCGATCGACCAGCCGAAGTCCGTGACGAACGACAGCTTGGTGGAGGCCGGGGTCTGGTTGCGGTTGTCCGGCCAGTTCAGCGCGAGCACGGCGAAGCCGATGCCGACGATCAGCTGGCCGGCCATCTTCGCCTTGGCGCGCAGACCGAGCGAGCGCTGCTTGACGATCTTGATGTAGTCGTCGAGGAAGCCGACGAGGCCCATGCCCGCCATCAGGAAGAGCACCAGGAGGCCGGAGAGCGTGGTCTCCGTACCGGTGATGATCTTCGTGAGGAAGTACGCGATGAGCGTCGCCAGGATGAAGGCGATACCACCCATGGTCGGCGTACCGCGCTTGCTGTGGTGCTCGCGCGGGCCGTCGTCCCGGATGAACTGGCCATAGCCCTTGCGGGCCAGGAGCTTGATCAGCAGCGGGGTGCCGACCAGGGTCAGGAAGAGCCCGATCACACCCGCGAAGAGGATCTGCCTCATCGGCCGGAGACCTGCCCCTCAGAAGACATCGCGGCGCCGTCGAGCAGCGCCGTGGCGACCTGCTCGAGACCGACCGACCTGGACGCCTTCACCAGCACGACGTCTCCCGGGCGCAGCTCGCTGCGCAGCAGGTCGATCGCCGCCTGTGCGTCGGACACGTGCACCGACTCCTCACCCCACGAACCCTCGTTGTATGCGCCCAGTTGGAGCCAGGACGCTTCCCTGCCCCCGACTGCCACGAGCTTGCTCACGTTGAGCCGGACGGCAAGGCGTCCGACCGCGTCGTGCTCGGCGAGACCGTCGTCCCCGAGCTCGGCCATCTGACCGAGCACCGCCCACGTACGACGTCCCTTGCCCATGGCCACGAGCGCGCGCAGCGCCGCTCGCATGGACTCGGGGTTCGCGTTGTAGGCGTCGTTGACGACCGTCACGCCGTCCGGGCGCTCGGTGACCTCCATCCGCCAGCGGGACAGCGTGCCCGCCTCGGAGAGCGCGAGGGCGATCTCGTCGACGGACATGCCCAGCTCATGGGCGACGGCGGCCGCGGCAAGCGCGTTCGACACGTGGTGCTCACCGTACAGCCGCAAGGTCACGTCGCTGCACCCGGAGGGTGTGTGCAGCGTAAAAGCGGGCTGTCCGTTCTCCGTGAGCCGGACATTCTCCGCGCGTACGTCGGCGTCCTCGGCCTCTCCGAAGAGGATCACGCGGGCCTTCGTACGGGAGGCCATCGCGCGGACCAGGGGGTCGTCGGCGTTGAGGACCGCGGCGCCGTCCTCGGGCAGCGACTCGACCAGCTCGCCCTTCGCTTGTGCGATCTGCTCGCGGCCGCCGAACTCGCCGATGTGGGCGGTGCCGACGTTCAGGACGAGGCCGATCTTGGGCGGGGTGAGCTCGGTGAGGTAGCGGATGTGGCCGATTTTGCGCGCCCCCATCTCCAGGACGAGGAAACGCGTCTCGTCCGTGGCGCTGAGCGCGGTGAGCGGCAGACCGATCTCGTTGTTCAGCGAGCCCGGCGTGAAGACCGTCGGTGCCTTGCGCCGCAGCACCTGCGCGAGCAGGTCCTTGGAGCTGGTCTTGCCGACGGAGCCGGTCAGCGCCACCAGTGTCGCGCCGAGCCGCCTCACGACGTGGCGCGCGAGGGCGCCGAGGGCCGCCTGGACGTCGTCGACGACGACGGCGGGCACGCCGACGGGCCGCGAGGCCAGTACGGCGACCGCGCCCGCGGCGACCACGTCGGCCGCGTAGTCGTGGCCGTCGACGCGCTCGCCGACGAAGGCGACGAAGAGGCTGCCGGGCTCCACCTCACGGGAGTCCCGGACGACGGGTCCGGTGACCTGGACGGCCGGATCCGGTATGTCGTACGTCTGCCCGCCGACGACGCTGGCGATCTCGGCGAGGGAGAGGGCGATCACAACTTCATCCCTGGGTTTGCTGGATAGCTTCGCGAAGCACCTGGCGGTCGTCGAAGGGACGCACCACCCCGGCGATGTCCTGTCCCTGCTCGTGTCCCTTGCCCGCGACGAGGACGGTGTCGCCCGGTCGCGCGCGCACGACGGCCGCGCGGATGGCGGCGGCCCGGTCCTCGAACACGGCGACGTCGCCGCGCTCGTGGGCCGGCACCTCGGCGGCGCCGGCGAGCATCGTGGCGAGGATCGCGAGGGGGTCCTCGCCACGGGGGTTGTCGGAGGTCAGTACGGCGGTGTCGGCGAGGCGGGCCGCGGCCGCGCCCATCGGCATCCGCTTGGTCTTGTCGCGGTCGCCGCCGCAGCCGAGCACGATGTGCAGCTTGCCCTCGGTGACCTTGCGCAGGGCGCGCAGGACCGATTCGACGGCGTCCGTCTTGTGCGCGTAGTCGACGACGGCGAGGTAGGGCTGGCCCGCGTCGACGCGCTCCAGGCGGCCCGGCACGCCGGGTACCGCGGCGACGCCGTCGGCGGCCTGCTGCGGGTCGATGCCGGCGACGGCCAGCGCGACGATGGCGGCGAGGGTGTTGGCGACGTTGAAGGGGCCGGCCAGCGGCGACCGCGCGGTGATCCGCTCGCCCTTGGGGCCGACCGCGACGAAGGTCGAGTCGAGCGGCCCGACCTCGACGTCCTCGGCACGCCAGTCGGCGTCGGGGTGGCCCTCGGCGGAGAAGGTGGTGACGGGCACCTCGGACTCGGTGATGAGCCGGCGCCCGTACTCGTCGTCGAAGTTGACCACTCCGACGCGCGAGCGGAGCTTGGTGAACAGCTGCGCCTTGGCCTGGAAGTAGTCCTCCATGCCGGAGTGGAACTCCATGTGCTCCGGGCTGAGGTTGTTGAAGACGGCGACGTCGAAGACGCAGCCGTCCACCCGCCCGAGCACCAGCGCGTGGCTGGAGACCTCCATGGCGACGGCCTCGACGCCGCGCTCGCGCATCACCGCGAACAGCGCCTGGAGGTCGGTGGCTTCGGGGGTGGTGCGCTCCGACTTGATGCGCTCGTCGCCGATGCGCATCTCGACCGTGCCGATGAGACCGGTCGAGCGGATGCCCTTGAGGCCGCCCTCGATCAGGTACGCGGTGGTGGTCTTGCCGGAGGTGCCGGTGATGCCGATCTGCAGCAGGTCGCGGCCCGGGTGGCCGTAGACGGTCGCGGCCAGCTCACCCATGCGGGCGCGCGGGCTGTCGACGACCAGGACCGGCAGGCCGGTCGCGGCGGCGCGTTCGGCGCCGGTCGGATCGGTGAGGATCGCCGCGGCGCCGAGGTCGGCGGCCTGCGCGACGAAGTCGGCGCCGTGCATCCGGGCGCCGGGCAGCGCGGCGTAGATGTCGCCGGGGCGCACCGCGCGGGAGTCGTGCGTGATGCCCGTGATCTCCGCGCTCCCGGCGCCTGTCGCGACCGCGACGCCCAGCTGGTCCGCGAGTTCCGTCAGTGAGGCCGCGGAGACCTGCACGGGCCGCGGCGGTCCCGGGTATGTCACGGGAGCGCCCTTCTGGGTGGTTTGGGACTGATCAGCGTGTGGCACGGCGGTGAGCGTACCGGGCGCACCCGGCTCAGGGCGAAGTGAGGGGCGTGGCGCGGGGCGGTTCCCCGGGTCCGGGGTGATCGTTGTCACGGGTGGTTCCTGGTCGGTCTCGGGGGTCGCCGGTCGGTCTCAGGGCTTGAAGGTCACCGGGAGGCGGGCCGGCTTGCTGCCGGTGGGCGGGACTTGGAGCGTCTTGAGGGCGAACTCCATGACTTCCTTGTAGATGGGTCCGCAGATCTGGCCGCCGAAGTAGCTGCCCCTGGTGGCATTCTGGATCGCGCAGTAGACCGTGACGCGGGGCTTGTCGGCGGGCGCGAAGCCGGCGAAGGACGAGGTGTAGCCCTTGTAGCGGCCGGTGGCCGGATCGACCCGGTTGGCCGTACCGGTCTTGCCGGCGACGCGGTAGCCGGGGATGCGGGCCTTGGCGCCGGTGCCCTCTTCGTCGTCGACGACGGATTCGAGCATCTGCGAGAGGGTCCTGGCGGTCTTGTCGCTGACCACCCGGGTCTTCTTGGGCCTCGGGGCGGGCGTGAAGCGGCCGTCCGGGCCCTTGGCGCCGCGCACCAGCGTGGGCTCGACGCGTACGCCGCCGTTGGCGATGGTCGAGTAGACCGAGGTCGCCTGCATGGCGTTGATCGAGAAGCCCTGGCCGAAGGGGATCGTGAACTGCTGCGAGGTGGACCACTTGGCGGCGGGCGCGAAGATGCCGGGGGTCTCGCCGGGGAAGCCGAGGCCGGTCTCCCTGCCGATGCCGAACTTGCGCAGATACGAGTAGAGGACCTGGTTGGTCTCCTTCTGCGTCTTGCCCAGCTCTCCGGTGGCGAGGATCGTGCCGATGTTGGAGGACTTGGCGAGCACGCCGTTGAGCGTCAGCTGCCAGGTCGGGTGGTCGATGTCGTCCTGGAAGAGCCGGTCGCCGCGGTGCAGCCGGTTGGGGACGGTCACGTGGGTGCCGGGCGTGGCCGCGTTCTCCTCCAGGACGGCGGCCATCGACATGACCTTGGCGGTGGAGCCCGGCTCGAAGGCGTCCTGGAGGGAGGCGTTGCCGAGCGCGGCGCCGTTGGCCTGCGAGAGGTCGTTCGGGTCGAAGCCGGGGGCGTTGGCCATCGCGAGGACCTCGCCGGTCCGGGTGTCCTGCACTATCACGTAACCGCGGTCCGCCTTGGACTTCCTGACCTGCTCGCTGATGGCGTTCTGCGCGGCCCACTGGATGTCGCGGTCGATGGTGAGCTCGATGTCGGAGCCGGGCACGGCGGGCGTCTCCGTGGAGCCCGCGGTGGGTACCCTGCGGCCGCCGGACTGGGCGTACTTGATCTTGCCGTCCTCGCCCGCGAGCTGCTTGTCGAGCTGCTGCTCCAGGCCGCCCGCGCCCTTGCCGTCGGCGTTGACCCAGCCCAGTATCCCGGCGGCCAGTTCGTCGTTCGGGTAGACCCGCTTGCTGCTCGGGTCGGCGAGGACGCCGGCCAGCACGTTCGGGGAGTCCGGGTCCAGGGCCGCCCGCTCGCCGAGCGCGCCGCGCAGGTCCTTGATCTGCTTCCACACCTGGGGGGTCTGGCGGCGGGCGAGGAGGACGTACCGGGTGTCCGGGGTCTTCAGCTTCTTCGTCAGCTCGTCGACGGGCTTGCCGAGGATCGGGCCGAGGAGCGCGGCCGCCTGTTCGGGTGCGTCCTTGGTCTTCATCTCCTTCGGCGTGAACAGCGTGGGGTCGGCGGTGATGTCGTACGCGTCCACGCTGGCGGCCAGTTCGACGCCGCCGCGGTCGGTGATGCGCCCGCGCTCGGCGGCCAGCGTGTGGGTGAAGTAGCGGTTCTTCTCGGCCTTGGCGGCGTACGCGCTGGCGTCGACGGCCTGCACCTGCAGCAGCCGTACGACGAAGGCCAGCATCACCAGCGTCAGGCCGAGGCTGACCATGCGCAGCCGGGGCCGGGGGCTGCCCAGGCGGATGGTGCGGCCCTTGCCCTTGGCGGCGGGGCGGCGGGTGGCGGGGCGGCGGGGGGTGCCTGCGCGGCCGGGCCTCGCGGGTCCTGGCACCCGGCGCCGCGGGGGTTCCCTGTCGGACACTTGTGTCACCTGCCGGAGGTCGTCGTGGGGCCGGGGGTCGTGGGTGCGGGGGTGGCGGGGCCGGGGGCGCCGCCGGACGGCCGCGCCGCGGGGGCCGGGGCGGATGGGGCGGGGGCCGGCGGCAAGGGCGGGGGCGTGACCGGGATGGAGACGGTGGCCGCCGGGGACGCCACCTCCTGGGGGCGCGGGGCGGGATAGCGCATCGAGGAGGGGCGGGTCGCGGCGCCGGGCACGCCACGCACGGTGCCGTCGGGGTCGAGGAAGGCCGGATCGCCGCCGGGGACCATGCCGAGCTCGCGGGCGCGGCGCTGGAGGGCGTCGGGGGCCGCGTAGCCGTCCACGTCCCGCTGGAGTTCCTGCTTCTCCTCGGTGAGGTCCTTGGTCTCCTTCTTCAACTCGCTCACCTGGAACGAGCCTTCGTTGAGGGAAGAGTTCAGGATGAGCAGTCCGATCAGGCCACCCCCCAGGAGCAGGACGACGAGGAGGACGAAGGGGGTGCGCGCGGCCTGGTTGTCGGGGCCCTGCGGCAGCAGTCGCGCGAGGCGGGCGGCCCTCCCCCGCAGCTGGGGCTTCTTGCTCATGGGAGCCTCCTCGCGGACTCTGATCAGCGGGTTGTGCCCGGCGGACGGTGTCCGGGCCGGTCGGGCGGGCCCTACCCGACGTCCTCACGGATGCGCAGTGCGCCGCGCAGCCGCGCCGGGGCCGCCCTGCGGTTCTCGGCGATCTCCTCCTCGGTGGGGAGTTCGGCACCGCGCGTCAGGAGCTTGAGCCGCGGTTGGTAGCGCTCGGGGACGACGGGCAGTCCGGGCGGCGCGGTCGTCGCGGCGCCGGCCGCGAAGACCTGCTTGACCAGCCGGTCCTCCAGGGACTGGTACGACAGGACGGCGATGCGGCCGCCGACGGCGAGCGCCCGCACCGCGGCGGGCACCGCGCGTTCGAGGACGCTCAGCTCGCCGTTGACCTCGATGCGCAGGGCCTGGAAGGTGCGCTTGGCGGGGTTGCCGCCGGTGCGCTTGGCGGCCTGCGGCAGCGCGTCGCGGATGAGCTCGACGAGCCGCGCGCTGTTGCTGAACGGCTCCTTCTCGCGCTCGCGGACGATGGCGCTCACGATGCGCTTGGCCTGCTTCTCCTCGCCGTACGCCCGCAGGATCCGCACCAGTTCGCCGGGCGCGTAGGTGTTGAGGACCTCGGCGGCGCTGATGCCGGTCGTCTGGTCCATGCGCATGTCCAGGGGGGCGTCCTGGGCGTAGGCGAAGCCGCGGTCGGCCTCGTCCAGTTGCATGGAGGAGACGCCGAGGTCGAAGAGGACGCCCTGCACGCGCGGGACGTCGAGGCGGTCAAGGACGTCGGGGAGTTCGTCGTAGACGGCGTGCACCAGGGTGGCCCGGTCGCCGTAGGGGGCGAGCCGCTCGCCGGAGAGGCGCAGCGCCTCCTTGTCGCGGTCCAGGGCGATGAGGCGGGCGGACGGGAAGGTGGCGAGGAGGGCCTCGCTGTGTCCGCCGAGGCCGAGGGTGCAGTCGACGACGACGGCGCCCGGCTCGGCGAGCGCGGGGGCCAACATGTCCAGGCACCGCTGGAGCATCACCGGGACGTGTCGGCTGTTGTCGCTCAAGGGGCCCTCTCAGGTCCGGCGCGGCGGGCACGTACCGCCGGGTCCCCGCCCGCTCCGTGAAGGGGAATGGACTGCTGGCGCCGGGGAAGTGGCGTCAGCCGACCGGGAGCGGGAGGAGGCCGAGCCGTACGTACGCGCCGCGCACGTGGGGGGATTCAGGAAATCCCCGGGATGTGCGGTCCAGCAGGGAGCAGGTCACGTCTCCCGCTTCGCGTCACTTTAGTCCACGGTGTCGCCCGGTCAATCAACCGGCCTGCGCGTCGCGGGCCGGTCCCGCGCGGGGGCACGAAAGCGGCTTCGTCACCCGTTCGGCGCAGTCCCGACACGTCTGTGGGTTAGCTCACAACAAGAGTCTTTGACGTTCTTTGTCCCTTCTCACAGCGGGCCCCGGCGGAATCAGGCCATTAACGTCATGCGTATGTCGACTACCGCAGCCTCCTCGGACCCCACCACCGCAGAGCCGACCGGTGACATAGCCGTCGGTTCGGTCACCGACCGCCTCGTCGATGCGAACGAGAAGTACGCCTCGGCCTTCACCGACCCCGGAATGGACGCCCGCCCCGTCCTGCGGGTCGCCGTCGTCGCCTGCATGGACGCCCGCATCGACCTGCACCGGGCTCTCGGCCTCGAACTCGGTGACTGTCACACCATCCGCAACGCGGGCGGCGTCGTCACCGACGACGTGATCCGTTCGCTCACCATCAGCCAGCGCGCGCTCGGCACCCGCAGCGTCGTGCTGATCCACCACACCAACTGCGGCCTGGAGTCCCTCACCGAGGACTTCCGGCACGACCTGGAGATGGAGGTCGGCCAGCGTCCCTCCTGGGCGGTGGAGTCCTTCAGCGACGTCGAGCAGGACGTGCGGCAGTCGATGCAGCGCGTGCGGACCTCGCCGTTCCTGCCGCACACCGACGACGTCCGCGGCTTCGTGTTCGACGTGACCTCCGGCCTGCTCAGGGAGATCGACCCTGCGTGACTGACATAAAGGCGTAAGACCCGACAAATCGGCGCCAGTTATCCACAGGCGAGTGACACGACCCGGTATGCCCAACAACAATGCGGGGGTGACATCGCGCGGAAGCATTCACGCGTGATGTCCGTGAATTCGGGGTGTACCGGGTCGCGCGCACGAGTGGCGGCCCGGAAATGGGTATTCCCTGCTCCTCAAGAGCGTGGGGAAGGGCCGAGGAGGGCCGGGTGACGACCTATGACGATCGAGCGAGCCTCACAGATCTGACCGCCACTGCGGAGCGTGTGCGCAGGTCGGTGGAGGGTGTGATCGAGGGCAAGCCAGAGGTCGTACGGCTTTCGCTGACCGTGCTCCTGGCGGAGGGGCACCTGCTCATCGAGGATGTGCCGGGCGTGGGCAAGACCATGCTCGCCAAGGCGCTCGCGCGCTCCATCGACTGCTCCGTGCGACGGATCCAGTTCACACCGGATCTGCTGCCGTCGGACATCACCGGTGTCTCGATCTTCGACCAGCAGCGCAGGGACTTCGAGTTCAAACCGGGCGCGATCTTCGCCCAGATCGTGATCGGCGACGAGATCAACCGCGCGTCTCCGAAGACGCAGTCCGCGCTCCTGGAGTCCATGGAGGAGCGCCAGGTCACCATCGACGGGCAGACCTACGAACTGCCCAGCCCCTTCATGGTGGTGGCGACCCAGAACCCCGTCGAGATGGAGGGCACCTATCCGCTGCCCGAGGCGCAGCGCGACCGCTTCATGGCCCGGGTCTCGATCGGCTATCCGGGCCCGGAGGCCGAGCTGCAGATGCTCGACATCCACGGCGGCGTCTCGCCCCTGGACGACCTCCAGCCGGTGGCGCACGCGCACGAGATCGTGAAGCTCATCGACGCGGTGCGCACGGTCCACGTGGCCGAACCCATCCGGAGGTACGCGGTGGACCTGGTCGCCGCCACCCGCCAGCACCCCGACCTCAGACTCGGGGCCTCCCCGCGCGCCACCCTGCACCTGCTGCGCGCCGCCAAGGCCTCCGCCGCGCTCAGCGGCCGGGAGTTCGCCCTCCCCGACGACGTGCAGGCACTCGCCGTCGCGGTCCTCGCGCACCGGCTGCTGCCCACGGCGCAGGCCCAGTTGAACCGCCGTACGGCCGAATCCGTCGTCCTGGAGATCCTGCAGCACACCCCAGTGCCCGCCGCGGCGCAGCCCGGCCACGGCGCCTACTTCAACCAGCAGCCGCCCGGCGCCCGGAGGATCTGATGACGGCCGGGGGGCCGCCGGCGGGCCCCGCCGAGGACGACCGAGGCGGGCTGCGCACGGCACTCGCGGGACTGACCACCCGCGGGCGTTCCTTTCTCGCGGCGGGTGTCGCCGCCGCCATCTGCGCCTATGTCCTGGGCCAGAGCGATCTGCTGCGCGTCGGGCTGCTGCTCGCCGTGCTGCCTCTGGTCTGCGCCACCGTGCTGTTCCGCACCCGCTACCGCGTCGCGGGCAGCCGCAGGCTCTCCCCCTCGCGGGTGCCGGCCGGTTCGGAGGCCCGCGTCCACCTGCGGATGGACAACGTCTCGCGGCTGCCCACCGGGCTGCTCATGCTCCAGGACCGGGTGCCCTACGTGCTCGGTCCGCGGCCCCGGTTCGTGCTCGACCGGGTCGAGGCGGGCGGGCGGCGCGAGGTGTCCTACCGGGTCCGCTCCGACCTGCGCGGGCGCTATCCGCTGGGGCCGCTGCAGCTCCGTCTCACGGACCCGTTCGGGATGTGCGAACTGACGCGTTCCTTCTCGACGTACGACACCCTGACCGTCATCCCGCGCGTGGAGGCGCTGCCGCCGGTGCGGCTCACCGGCGAGGCCAAGGGGTACGGCGACGGGCGCAACCGCTCGCTGGCGCTGGCCGGTGAGGACGACGTCATCCCGCGCGGGTACCGCCACGGCGACGACCTGCGCCGGGTCCACTGGCGCTCCACCGCCCGCTACGGCGAGCTGATGGTGCGCCGCGAGGAGCAGCCGCAGCGGGCACGCTGCACGGTGCTCCTGGACACCCGGGGCATCGGCTTCCGCGGCGCGGGACCGGACTCGGCCTTCGAGTGGGCGGTGTCGGGCACGGCCTCCGCCCTGGTGCACATGCTCGAACGAGGCTTCTCGGTACGCCTGTTGACCGACACCGGCACCTCCGTGCCGGGCGAGGGATCGGACGGCTTCGCGGGCGCGAGCCAGGAGTCCGCGGACGCCGCCGGGCTGATGATGGACACCCTCGCGGTGATCGACCACTCGGACGGCGCCGGTCTCTCCCGCGCCTACGACGTGCTGCGCGGCGGCAACGAAGGCCTCCTCGTCGCCTTCCTCGGCGACTTGGCGGAGGAGCAGGCGGCGGTGGTCGCCAAGATGCGTCAGCGCAGCGGCTCCGCGGTCGCCTTCGTGCTGGACAGCGCGGCCTGGGCGCAGGGCCCGGGGGGCGGGCCCGTCGGCAGCGGGGCGGCGCGGGTGCGGATGCTCCGCGAGGCGGGCTGGACGGCGCTCGAGGTGCTGCCGGGGGCGCGTCTCGAGGAGCTGTGGCGGCAGGCGGACCACGCCCGCACGAGCGCGGGCCCGGCGCCCGCCGCGGGCACGACGACCGGGGGATGGGCATGAGGACCGGGGTACGGGCATGAAGGCCGGGGTACGGGCATGAGCGGACGCGCACGGCTCGCGGTGTGTGCCACCGCGGCCACTCTCATGGCGTCGGGGTCGCTGCTGCCGCTCGTCGAGCCGGCGACGTGGTTCCTGCAGGCGGTGATCCTGCTCCTGCTGCAGAGCGGGGCGGGGGCGCTCGCCCGGTGGCTGCCGCTGCCCAGGCCGCTCACCGTGGCGGCGCAGGCACTGGTCTCGCTGTTCCTGCTGACCCTGGTCTTCGCCCGCGAGCAGGCCCTCGCGGGGGTGCTTCCCGGGCCCGAGGTGTTCCACCGGTTCGGCGTGCTCCTTGAGGCGGGCGGCAACGACGTCAGCCGGTACATGATCCCGGCCCCGCTGAGCGACGGCATCCGGCTGATGCTGGTCGGCGGCGTCCTGATCGTCGGCCTCGCCGTGGACGCGCTCGCGGTGACGTTCCGTACGGCGGCCCCGGCCGGGCTGCCGCTGCTCGCCCTGTACTCGGTCGCGGCCGGGCTCTCCGAGGGCGGCGCGGGCTGGCTGTGGTTCCTGCTGGCCGCCGCCGGGTATCTGCTGCTGGTCCTGGCGGAGGGGAGGGACCGGCTCTCCCAGTGGGGCCGGGTGTTCGGCGGCGCCGCGCGTGCGCCGGGCCGGGTCTCCGGCGGGCTCGAGAGCAGTACGGGGGTGGTCGCCCCGGTGCGCACCGGGCGCCGCATCGGCGCGGTGGCCCTGGGCATCGCCCTGGTGGTGCCGCTGGCGCTGCCCGCCCTGGACGGCGGCCTCCTCGGCGGCTCCGGCGGTCCCGGCGGCGAGGGTCCGGGCGGCGGCGGCACGATCTCCGCGGTGAACCCGCTGGTCGCGCTCCAGGACAGCCTCAACCAGCCGGAGGACCGCGAGGTCATCTCGTACCGCACGAACGCCACGGGCACCGACGACCTGTACCTGCGGATCGTCTCGCTCGACCAGTTCGACGGCACGACGTGGAAGACGACGGTCCGGCGCATCAAGGACGTGCCGTCGCCGCTGCCGACCCCCCTGGGGCTCAGCCCCGAGGTGCGCAGGACCGAGATCCAGACGAACCTCTCGGCCGCCGAGAACTACGCGCAGAACTGGCTGCCGATGCCGTTCCCCGCCAGCCAGGTGAAGATCGGCGGCCGCTGGCGGTACGAGCCGGTCGGCCGCGCCCTGGTCGGCGACCGGGGCCAGACCACGCGGGGCGCGCGGTACCAGGTCAAGAGCCTGGTCGTGGAGCCCACGGCCGAGCAGCTCGCGGCCGCGCCCGCGCCGCCGGAGAGTCTGCGGCGCGAGTTCACCAAGGTGCCCGACTCGCTGCCCGCCATGGTCGGCGCCACGGCCCGCCGGGTCACCAAGGGCGCCGCGAACCCGTACGAGCAGGCGGTCAAGCTCCAGGATTACTTCATCTCGGACGGCGGCTTCTCGTACAACACGCGGGTCCGCGCGGGCAGCGGGCCCTCGGCGATCGAGCGGTTCCTCAAGCAGAAGGAGGGCTTCTGCGTCCACTTCTCCTTCGCGATGGCCTCCATGGCGCGGACGCTGGGGATACCGGCCCGGGTCGCGGTCGGTTTCACGCCGGGCACCGCGCAGGCGGACGGCTCGATGTCGGTGGGCCTGCGGGACGCGCACGCCTGGCCCGAGCTGTACTTCGAGGGGGTGGGCTGGACCCGCTTCGAGCCGACCCCGAGCCGTGGGACGGCGCCCGAGTACACGAGCTCGGACATTCCCCCCGGTGACGTGAGCGATCCGGACGCGCCGGAGCCGGCCACCTCGTCCGAGCCGTCCGCGGCGCCGTCCGCTTCGGACACCTGCCCGCCCGACCTGAAGAAGCAGGGCGGCTGCCAGAGCGCCGCACCGCAGGTCACGGTGGGTTCGGGCGGTGACGGCCCGCCCATCGGGATGATCGTCGGCCTCTCGCTCGGGGCGCTGCTCGTCCTCGCGTTGCCGCTGCTGCCCCTGCTCTGGCGGACCCGGGCGCGGGCGGTACGCCTTGCGCCCGGCGGGCACAACGGGGCGGATCCGGCGGCCCGGACGCTGGCGGCCTGGCTGGAGGCGACCGATACGGCCTGGGACCACGGCATCGTGCCGGACGAGTCGCTGACCCCGCGGAAGGCGGCCGCGCGGATCGTCCGCGTCGGGCAGCTGACGGCGGGGCCCGCGGCGGCCGTCCACCGGCTCGCGGCTGCGGTGGAGCAGGCGCTCTACGCCCCGCACCCGCACCCCGCGACGGGCCTCGCCGACGACGTGGGGCTGGTACGGGATGGCCTGAACGCCTCCGTCGGGCGCGCGGCCAGGCTCCGGGCGCTGCTGGCGCCGCGTTCGGCCGCGCGGGTGGTCTGGACGGTCTCGGACCGCTGGGCCGCGTTCACCGCGCGCTGGCGCGACCGGGGCGTGAAGCGGTGGACGACCCTCACCCGCAGGCTGCCGCGGCGGGCCGGGTAGGGGGCTGAGGCGGCCGGGCCGTCTCGCCTCCGGGCTGGCCGGCCTCGCCTCCAGCCCGGCCGGCCCGGCCCTCCGTACGCATCGGCCTCCGTAGGCGGACCTCCGTACGCGTGGGTCTCCGCGGTGCCCGGGAGCTTCGACCAGCGCTCCACCGGGTCCCGACCGGTCCTTCAGCCGACCGGCTGCCGCCGCGTCGTCCGCAGACGCGTGTGGGGTGATCACCCGACCGGGCGATCACCCCACACGTGCATACGTTTGTTCGGTCAGTCGTGAGCCGCTGCGCTCACTGACCGCCCTGCTGTTCGTCGCGGCGGCGCTGCCACCGCTGCTCGATGCGGTCCATGACGGAGCGGCGCTGCCTCGCCTGCCGACGGGTCGGCGCCCCACCCGGCGCGGCGGCCGCGCCCGCGGGCTGTTCGCCCGGCTTCGGGGCCTTGCGCCAACCGGTGACGGCGAGCACCGCGCAGCCCAGCATGACGAGGAACCCCACCACGCTGATCCAGATCTGCTGGGCGACCATTCCGGCCATGAGAAGGGCGATGCCCACCAGGAAGCCCGCGACCGCTTGGTAGACCCGCTTCCGGGTGTACGTACGCAGCCCGCTTCCCTCAAGCGCTGTCGCGAACTTGGGATCTTCGGCGTACAGCGCTCGCTCCATCTGCTCGAGCATGCGCTGCTCGTGCTCCGAGAGCGGCACGGAGTCCTCCTCATCGTGCAGTCGCCGGGGCGACCGGGGGTCCCCTTCAGGATAGGCAGGGAATCGCCCCCGTGAAACCCGCCCCTCTACGCCAACTTCGCCAAACCGGACCTTCACGCCGCCCCGGCTCACTGGCGTGCATTCCCCAGCGGCCGATCCGTCATGCAGAACGGTGTCCCTCGATCATACGGCGCCCGTAGCCCGTTCGGGGGCCTGTGGCGTACTCCATGTGCTGCTGCGTCCCTGATCAGCAAGTGGGACGCGGCAGTCCCTCAGGCCGCTCCGGCGCCCCGTACCTCACCGAGCACATGCAGCTGGGTGGCCACCGAGTGGAAGGCGGGCAGCTCCGCCGCGGCCGCCTCCAGCTTGAGGAGGGCCTCCATGGCGCCCGGCTCGGTGTCCACGAGGACCCCGGGGACCAGGTCGGCGAAGACCCGGACGCCGTGCACCGCGTCGACCCGCACGCCCGCCGACTCGACCAGCGCGGTGAGCTGCTCGGCGGTGAACCGGCGCGGCACGGGGTCACCCGCGCCCCAGCGGCCCGCCGGGTCGCTGAGCGCCGCCTGGGCCTCCTTGAAGTGCCCGGCGAGGGCCCGCGCGAGCACCGCTCCGCCGAGTCCGGCGCCGAGCAGGCTGAGGATGCCGGAGGGGCGCAGCGCGTCGACGGCGAGGCGCACGCCCTCGGCCGGGTCGTCCACGTACTCCAGGACGCCGTGGCACAGGACCGCGTCGAAGCCGCCGCGCTCCACGACGTCGAAGAGGCCGAGCACGTCGCCCTGGACACCGCGCACCCGCTCGGCGACGCCTGCCTCGGCGGCCCGGCGCTCCAGGGCGAAGAGGGCGTTCGGGCTGGGGTCGACGACGGTGACGCGGTGGCCGAGCTGGGCGACCGGTACCGCGAAGTTGCCGCTGCCGCCGCCGGTGTCGAGCACGTCGAGCTCGCCGCGCGACTCCTGGCCCGCGGCCTGGGCGCGGCGGTCGAGGGCCTCCTTGAGGACGTCCCAGACCACGGCGGTGCGCAGGGAGGCGCGCGGACGAGGCGAGTCGGAGCGCTGCGACGCCGGCTGAGTGTGGTGGTGGGAGGCGGGCGGGCGCATCGGGTCCGACACGGCAGTTGACTCCTCGGCGCATGGGGTTGCGGATCACCCCCACCTTATTGCCTGGCGTCCGGTGCCCGGGTCACCCGTCCCGCGGCGTGATACGCCGGTCAGCCCGCCTCCGGCGGCTCCTCTCCGGCCCCGTCCCGCTCCTGCCTCGGCTGGGGCAGGACGGGCTGGAGGACCAGCATCCGCTCGACGATGCGCAGGAACATGGCCACGTCGCGGAGCAGGTCGTCGGCATCGCGGGTGGTGGCGGCGTCCTTGATGCCCGCCTCGGCGCGGGCCCGGCGGGCGGCGCCGGATGCGAACAGGGCGCTCCACTCGGTCAGTTCGGGGGCTATCTCAGGGAGGACTTCCCAGGCGCTGCGGATGCGCTGCCTGCGGCGCGGGGTCGTCTCGGGGCGGCCGCGCGCGGCGAGGACGGCGGCGGCGGTGCGCAGGGCGGCAAGGTGGGCGGTGGCATAGCGCTCGTTGGCCGCGTCCAGGTGGGCGGCCTCGTCGATTCCGGCGCGGGCCTGGGCGAGCAGTTCGAGGGCGGCCGGCGGGGCCGTGGCGCGGCGCAGGACGGGGTGGACATCGCTCGCCGGGCCGGTCAGTGAGGGAGCAGGGCCGACGGCGCGGTGCCGACGGGCGGCTGCTGCGGAAGTGCTGGCCATGACGAACCTCCTGTCGTCGTGTGACGGCGCAGTGGCCGTATGTGCCCATCGTGGAGTACGCCACTGACAATCGGCTCTGACCTGGGGCTTTGCCTCGATCGCGGGTTCGGGCTTACTTTTGTACTGACCAGTCAGTTCAAAAGGAGGGGGAGGGGGGACTGTGAACGGTCCGACCGACGGCGTGCGCGGAGCCGCCGTCACCGCCGAGGGCTTCGGTCTCGAGGGGCCGCGGGGCTGGGCGTTCCGCTCCATCGGTTTCGAGGCGGAGCCCGGATCACTGATCGCGATCGAGGGCCCGTCGGGGACCGGCCGTACCTGCCTCCTGCTCGCTCTGACGGGACGTATGCGCGCCACCGAGGGCCAGGCCACGGTCGGCCACTTCCGGCTGCCCGGACAGCTCGCCGCGGTGCGCCGGATCAGCGGGCTCGGCCCGGTGCCCGGCGTGACCGATCTCGATCCGGCCCTGACCGTGGCCGAGCACCTGCACGAACGAGCGCTCCTTGAGCGCCGGTTCGGCGGCCCGCTGCGCGGACTGCTCAGGCCGCGCGAGGAGCGGCGGAACGAGATGCGGCTGCGCGTCGACGCCGCGCTGGCCGCCGCCGGACTCGACCCCGAAACGCTGCCCAAGGGCCGCCGTACCGCCGTGCGCGATCTGGAGCGGCTCGAAGTCCTGCGGCTCTCCGTGGCGCTGGCCCTGATCGGCCGCCCGCGCGTGCTGGGCGTCGACGACACCGACCTGAAGCTCTCGGACGCCGAACGGGCCGAGGCCTGGCGGATGCTGGCGTCCCTCACGGACGACGGGACGACCGTCCTCGCGGTGTGCAGCGAGGCTCCCGAGGGCGCGGTCGTGGTCCGCACCGGCACCCGCACGCTCGCGCAGGACACCGAACCGCACTCGGACGGCACCGACGACGACAAGGAGACGGCGGATGCGCTCGCCGAAGCTCGCCGCGCTTGAGCTCAGGCGCTTCGGCAGGGGGAAGCTGCCGCGCGCCGCGCTCGTCGCGCTCCTGCTGCTGCCCCTGCTGTACGGCGCCCTGTACCTGTGGTCCTTCTGGGACCCCTACGGCCATCTCGACCGCATCCCCGTGGCGCTCGTCAACGACGACAAGGGAGCGACCGCGCAGGGCAAGAAGCTCGCGGCGGGCGACAACATCGTCGAGAAGCTGCGGGACAGCAAGACCTTCGAATGGCACGAGGTGAGCGACGCCGAGGCGCGCAAGGGCGTCGAGGACGGCACGTACTACCTGTCCCTGACGATGCCCGCGGACTTCAGCAAGCGCATCGCGTCGAGTTCGGGGTCGTCTCCGGAGACGGGCGCCCTGCGCGTCAGGACGAACGACGCCAACAACTACATCGTCGGGCAGATCTCGCGGACGGTCTTCTCCGAGGTGCGCTCGGCGGCGTCCACGAAGGCGTCGCGCTCCTTCCTCGACAAGATCTTCATCTCGTTCTCCGACATCCACGGGAAGACGCAGAAGGCCGCCGACGGCGCCGACAAGCTGGACAGCGGCATCGGCAAGGCGAAGAAGGGCTCCAAGGACCTCGCCGACGGCCTGAAGAAGGCCAAGAAGGGCAGCGGTGACCTCGCCGGGGGCGTCAAGAAGCTGCACACCGGCGCGGGCGAGCTCAAGGACGGCTCGAAGAAGGTCGCGGACGGCACGCAGAAGCTGGCCGACAAGGTCAACGGCACGGCGGACGAGGTGCGGCCGTTCCTGAGGGACAACGGCAAGAGCATCGGGGACACCGCGCAGCTCGTGGCGGACTCCTCCAAGGCGCTCCGCCGTCACCTGAGCACGTGGGTCAAGCTCGCGCCCGGCGCCGCCAAGGGCGCCGAGGAGGGCTCCCGGGCGATCGGCGCCTTCTACACGGAGCGCTGCGTGAAGGCCCCGGTCCCCGAGCCGTACTGCCCGAAGATCAAGGAGGCCAAGAAGTCCGCCGAGAGCGTGTCGACGATCGCCGACGACATGAACACCGTGATCAAGGACCAGAATGGTGACGTGGCCAAGCTCGACAAGCAGCTGGCCACCCTGCAGAAGAAGTCGCAGGCCCTCGCCGACCGCGCCCCGCACCTCGACGAGGACCTGGAGACGGCCGTCTCCCGGATCAACGAGCTGAACAAGGGCGCAGGCAAGGTCGCCAAGGGGGCCAAGAAGCTCCACACGGGGCTCGGCACGGCCGAGACGGGCGCGAACGACCTGGACGCGGGCATCGGCAAGCTGGAGACGGGCGCGGGCGACCTCAAGGGCGGTCTGTTCAAGCTGGCCGACGGCTCCGCGAAGCTGTCCGGCGGGCTGCACGACGGAGTCAAGAAGATCCCGGACTACGACAAGAAGGACCGCGACGAGCGCACCGGGGTCATGGCGGACCCCGTACAGCTCGCCTCCCGGTCGCTGCACGAGGCGCCCAACTACGGCACGGGCTTCGCGCCGTACTTCATCCCGCTCTCCCTGTGGGTCGGCGCGATGGTGGCGTACATGCTGATCCAGCCGCTCAACCGGCGCGCGCTCGCCGCGGGCGCCTCCGCGTGGCGCATCGCGCTCGCCGGCTGGCTGCCGGTGGCCGCCGTGGGCGTGCTCCAGACCGCGGCGCTGCTGTCGGTGCTGCACTGGGGCATCGGTCTGCAGATGGCCAGGGCGGCCGGCACGGTGGGCTTCCTCTGCCTGGTCACGGCGTGCTTCGCGGCGATCGTGCAGTGGCTCAACGCCCGCTTCGGGGCGGCCGGGCGGATCCTCGTCCTCGCCGCGCTGATGCTCCAGCTGACGTCGGCGGGCGGCACGTACCCCGTCCAGACGAGCCCCGGATTCTTCAGCGCGATCCACCCCTTCCTGCCGATGAGTTACGTCGTCGAGGCGCTCCGGAGACTGATCACGGGCGGCGGCCTCGGCCCCGTCTGGCAGGGCTGCGCGGTCCTGACCGCCTTCACCCTGGGCGCCCTCGCCCTCACCGCGCTCTCCGCGCGCCGCAAGCAGGTGTGGACCCTCGACCGGCTGCATCCGGAGCTGACCCTGTGAGGGCGGCGGGTCCGGGCCGGGCGGCGGAACCTGTGAGAATCAGGGCCATGGACAGCAGTGCAGGCAGCACCCGTCGCGAGGCCACCCGGCAGAAGCTCTACGAGGCCGCGGTCACCCTCATCGCGGAACAGGGCTTCTCGGCCACGACGGTCGACGAGATCGCCGAACGGGCCGGGGTCGCGAAGGGCACCGTCTACTACAACTTCGCGAGCAAATCGGTCCTCTTCGAAGAGCTGCTGCGGCACGGTGTCGGCCTGCTCACCGCCTCCCTGAAGGAAGCGGCCGAGGAGACCGACGGCAAGGGCGGCAGCAAGGTCGACGCCCTCGACGCGATGATCAGGGCCGGACTGGTCTTCATCAACCGCTACCCGGCCTTCACCCAGCTGTACGTCGCCGAACTGTGGCGGACCAACCGGGCCTGGCAGTCGACCCTGCTCGTGGTCAGGCAGCAGGCCGTCGCGGTCGTCGAGGACGTGCTGCGGGCCGGTGTGGCGGGCGGCGAGCTGAGCGACGAGATCGACATCCCGCTGACGGCCGCAGCCCTCGTCGGCATGGTCCTGGTGGCCGCCCTCGACTGGCAGGCCTTCCAGCCGGAGCGTTCGCTCGACGACGTGCACGCGGCGCTGTCGCGGCTGCTGCAGGGCCGGGTCAGCGGCACGCGCGCGTAGCGGCCGACCGGACAACAGCCGACCGGAGCACATACGGACCACGGACAGCGCCGGACCGGTGCGCCCTGGTCAAAGGCGCACCGATCCGGCGCTTCTCCGTGTCCCCCCGTAACCCCCCGTACGACCCCCGTGTGGTCGTCCCCCGAGTCACCCCCGTGTCTCGCTCCCGCCGCTCGGCGGCGGGAGGAGCGGCCAAGGGCGCTGCACCGTTCCGCCGCCCCGTGTCGGCGGTACCGGCGCCGCGCCCTTCTCCGTGCCCCACACTCTTCCGTCTTCGCAGGTGGGGCCCCATCCGCGCGCGTACTCATCTCTGCCACTAGGTACGGATACTCAGGCGTGCGCGCTCAACCCCGGGCCGCCGGGGTCCGCAATGGTTACGATCACGTCCGTGTCCGTACTCCCCCTGGTGTTCACCAGCGGCTGGGCGAGCGGGATCAACGCGTACGCCGTTGTCCTGCTGCTCGGCGTCTTCGGGGCGACCGGTGTCAGCGACGAGGTCCCCGAGGCCCTCCAGCGGCCCGACGTCCTGATCGTGGCCGGCGTGCTCTTCGTGTGCGAGGCCGTGGCCGACAAGATCCCGTACGTGGACTCGGTCTGGGACACGGCGCACACCGTGATCCGGCCGGTGTCGGGTGCCGTGGTGGGCGCGCTGCTCGCGGGGCAGAGCGGCTCGCTCCCCGATCTGGCCGCCGGCGCGGTGGGCGGGTCGACGGCCCTGGCCAGCCATGCGGTGAAGGCCGGGACGAGGATGGCGGTCAACACCTCGCCGGAGCCGTTCAGCAACTTCGTGCTGAGCACGGCCGAGGATCTCGGGGTCGCCGGCGTCATCAGCTTCGCGATGTTCCACCCGGCGGCCGCCGCCGTCATCGCGGCCGTGCTCCTGCTGATCGGCCTCGTCCTGCTCTTCTTCCTCGTCTCACGGATCCGGCGGTTCCTGCGGCGCAGGGCGCAGCGGCGCGAGGAGAAGCGGCTCGCGGGCCGGACCGGGCCACCGCCCGACTGACTGTCGGTGGCGGCCGATAAAGTCCCCGGCATGGCACGGATTGTGGTGATCGGCGCCGGGATGGGCGCGATGACGGCGGCCGCCCGGCTGGCCGTCGCGGGCCACCGGGTGGTGGTGTACGAACGCGGGGAGACGTACGGCGGCGCGCTCGGCCGCGTCGAGCGGGACGGTTTCGCCTTCGACACCGGACCGACGCTGCTCCACCTCCCCGCGGTCTACCGCGACTTGTTCGTCAAGACGGGCAAGGAGCCCCTGGAGAAGTGCGTCGAGCTCTCCCAGGTGGAGCCCGCGGTGCGCCATGTCTTCGCGGACGGCACCACGGCCGACCTGCCGAACGCCTCGCGCGCGGGCGTTGGCGAGGCCCTGGACACCGCCCTCGGCGACGGCGCGGGCGCGCGCTGGGCGGCGTTCATGAACCGCGCGCGGGAGGCCTGGGACCGCACCCGCCGCCCTCTGCTGGAAGAGCCCCTGTGGCCCAACTGGGAGGTGCTCGCCGCGCGCGAGCCCTACCCCTCGGTGCCGCACAAGCGCCTGCTGCGCCGTGAGCGGCGCGCGAGCACCCTCAGCGAGGTCGGCGAGCTCGAACTGGGCGGCGATCCGCGTCTGGTGGCGCTCCTGGAGCAGTTCGCGCTCGCGCAGGGCCTGGATCCCCGTACGACACCGGCGAGCGCGGCCGTCCTGCCCTATCTGGAGCAGACGTTCGGCACCTGGTCGGTGCGGGGCGGCATGCGCGCCCTGGCCCGCGCGGTGTACGAGCGGTGCCTGGCCCGGCGGGTCGAGTTCGTGTTCGGAGCGGCGGTGACGCGGATCGTCGAGAAGGACGGGCGGGCGGCCGGAGTGGAGCTCGCGGACGCCACCACGACCGACGCGGAGTTCGTCGTCGCCGGCGTCGCTCCCGCCGCCCTGGCGGGCATGCTCCCGGGGGTGGCCGTGCGCGCGGGGGACGCCCCTCGGAGCCCCGCCATGCCCAGCCGCCTCACGGTCCTGCTCGCGCTGCGCGGCGCCCGGCCCGCCGACGCCCCGCTCCGGACCGTGGTGCACGCGCCGGACCGGACGCGGGAGCTGGACGCCCTCTTCGGCGGCGCCCCCGCCCTGGCGGCGCCCCCCACGGTCACGGTGACGCGCCCGGACGACGCCTCGTCGGTGCCGGACGGGGAGCACGAGGCGATCACGCTGACCGCCACGGTGCCGGCGCGGGCGTCCGGCGCGGCCTCCCGTGAGGACTTCGCGGCGCACGCGGAGAGCCTGATCACCCGCGCCGAGCGGGCGGTGCCCGGGCTGCGGGAGCGCCTCCTGTGGCACGAGGTCCGCACCCCGGCCGACATCGCGGAGGCCACCGGCGCCGAGGGCGGCGCGGTCCCGGCCCCGGCGCTCGCCGCGGCCGGTGGAAAGCTGCTGCACCCGGCCAACACCACGGGCCTGCCGGGGCTCTTCGCGGTCGGCGGCTGGGCGCATCCGGGCGGCGGCCTGCCGCACGCGGGCATGTCCGGCGCACTGGCCGCGGGGCTGATCGTGGAGGGCCCTCAGTTCCGCGGTTCGCAGTGACCGCCGCGGCGGGCCCCGCCCTGGCTCAGTAGCGGTACTGCTGTTCGTTGTGGCCCGAGCCGTCGGGGCCGCCGCCGTTCCCGCCCTGGTAGGGGTAGGGCTGCTCCGGCGGGAGTTCACCGGCGTGCGGCGCCTCGGTGGTGCGCTGGTGCGGCACCCAGACGCCGCCGGGCGGGGTGTCGTTGTACGTCCCGCCGAGTCCGCCGCTGTAGGTGTCGCCGCCGTACGGGGCGTACTGCTGCTGGTCGCCGTAGGCGTCGTAGCTCTGCGCGCCGTAGGTCTGCGTGCCGATGTACGGGTCGGAGTAGGCGGCGTACTGCTGGCGGCCCGTCTCGTCGTATCCGTAGTTCTGCTGTTCGTAGCCGGTGAAGGCCGCCGCGTCGTAGCCGTGGCCCTCGCCGGGGTGGGCGGCGTCGCCCGCGGCGGGCGGGGCGTACGCGGCGTCGCTGTACACGCCGTACTGGCCGGTGTCGTCGGGCAGCGGCTCGGGCTCGTAGACCCCGTCCCCGGGGACGTCCGGGCCGTGCGCGGGCGGCGGCGGGACCTGCTCGTACTCCAGGTCGGAGACCTGGAGCGTCGGTTCCTGCGCCGCGGCGGCCTGCGCGGGCCTCCTGCGGCGCCTGCTCAGGCCCGGCCGCCCGCCGAGCGCCCAGCCGGTGGAGAAACCCCGGCGGAACGACAGCGTCACGTAGGTCTGGCCCGTGGCGAACGCGATGGCGCCGAGCCCGATGATCCACACCGACGGGATCAGTACGCCGACGACGACCCCGAGGAAGCCCCCGAAGGCCAGCAGCCGCCAGCGCAGCCTGGCCTTGTACTGCAGCAGCACCTCGCCGAGCAGCCACAGCGCGACGAATCCGAACGCGATGTAGAGGACCGTCCAGCCCATGTACGCCCCTCTCCCCTACGGCCGCCGCCCCAGGGGTACGACCGTTCAGGCCTGCTGGTGCAGGCCCAGATTCTCGTAGATTTCCAGCGTCGCCGTGGAGTTGTTGAGCGTGATGAAGTGCAGCCCCGGCACACCTTCGGCCAGCAACCGCGCGCAGAACTCCGTCGCGAACTCGATGCCAATGGAGCGTACAGCGGCGGGATCGTCTTTGGCCGAGAGCATCCGTTCTTTCAGCTCCGCGGGGAAGACGGCGTTGCTGAGCTGGGGCAGCCGGTCGAGCTGGCGGACGTTGGTGACCGGCATCATCTCGGGGATGATCGGGGTGTCGCAGCCCGCCTCCTCGACGCGGTCGCGCAGCCGCAGGTACTCCTCGGGGTCGAAGAACATCTGCGTGATCGCGTAGTCCGCGCCGGCCCGGCACTTGTCGATGAAGTGGCGGGTGTCGGACTCCCAGTCGGGCGAGCGCGGGTGCATCGCGGGGAAGGCGGCCACGCCCACGCAGAAGTCCCCGGACTCCTTGATGAGCTCGACCAGTTCCGAGGCGTAGGTGAGGCCCTCGGGGTGGGCGACCCACTCGCCGAGCGGGTCGCCGGGCGGGTCGCCGCGGACCGCGAGCATGTTCCTGATCCCCGCGTCCGCGTACTGCCCGATGATGTTGCGCAGCTCGGCCACGGAGTGGTCGACCGCGGTCAGGTGGGCGACGGGCGTGAGGGTGGTGTCGGCGACGATCTGCTGGGTCTCCCTGACCGTGCCGGTGCGCGTCGAGCCGCCCGCGCCGTAGGTCACGGAGATGAAGTCCGGGGCGACCGCCTCGACCCGCCGCAGCGCGTTCCAGAGGTTCCGCTCGCCCTTGGGGGTCTTGGGGGCGGAGAACTCGAACGAGAACGTCGTCTTACCGGTCGCGAGCATGTCGCGCACCGTGCGCGCACGGTCAGTCCTGGTCGAAGCTGTGCCTAGGGCCATATGGGCAGGTTAGCCAGGCCGGGACGGTCCCCCAACCAGAGTGGGGAGAATTGGCCGGTTTGCCGGGTTGTTGTCCACGGATCGGACACTCCCGGGCTGTTGCTCACACAGCTGTACGCAGCCGCTTCGCCAGGTCGGCCGCGGCCGCGCCCGGGTCGTCGGCCTCGGTGATCGCCCGCACGACGACGACACGGCGGGCACCCGCCTCCAGGACCTCGTCGAGGTTGCCCGCGTCGATGCCGCCGATGGCGAACCACGGGCGGTCGGTGCCGAGCGAGGCCGTGTGGCGGACGAGGCCGAGGCCGGGGGCGTGGCGGCCCGGCTTGGTGGGCGTGGGCCAGCACGGGCCCGTGCAGAAGTAGTCCACGCCGGCCTGGACGGCGGCCGCGGCGGCCTCGGTCCCGGAGTGCGTGGAGCGGCCGATCAGGACGTCCTCGCCGAGGACGGCACGGGCCGCGGGGACGGGCAGGTCGCCCTGGCCGAGGTGGAGCACGTCGGCGCCGATCGCGTGGGCGACGTCCGCGCGGTCGTTCACCGCGAGGAGCTTGCCGTGCCGCCGTGCGGCGTCCGCGAAGATCTGGAGGTGCTCCAGCTCCTCCGCGGCCTCCATGCCCTTGTCGCGCAGCTGCACGATGTCGACGCCGCCCGCGAGGACGGCGTCGAGGAACTCCGGAAGGTCCCCCTGGCGCCTGCGGGCGTCCACGCACAGGTAGAGCCGGGCGTCGGCGAGCTGGGCACGGTGATCGGCGGCGGCAGCCATGGAGTAGTCCCCCCGTTGTCGGTGGCGTGCGGGAGCGTCGGGCGTACGGGCGCGTGCGGGCGCGTATGGCGCCGCTCCGGCTCCCGCTCCCGTACGCCGGACGGTGTGTTCAGGTCAGACGGCCGAGCACCTGCTCAGACGGCGAGCGCCTGGGCGCGGCGCTTCACCTCCGTGCCGCGATTCTCGCTCAGTGCCTGCGCGGGGGTGCCGGGCAGGGTCGGGTCGGGGGTGAAGAGCCACTCGAGCATCTCTTCGTCGGAGAAACCGTCGTCCCTCAGGAGCGTCAGGGTGCCGGCGAGGCCCTTGACGACCTTGTCGCCGTCGATGAAGGCGGCCGGCACCTGCAGCGCGCGGTTCTCGCCACGGCGTACGGCGATCAGCGTGCCCTCCCTGACCAGCTGGCGCACGCGGGTCACCTCGACATCGAGCATTTCCGCGATGTCGGGGAGGTGCAGCCAGGCGGGGACGAGAGCATCGGTCTTTGCGTCAATCTCGGTCACCTCCCCAGCGTATCTCTGGCCGGGGGGCCTGGGGTGGGGGGTGAGGTGGCTGGGGGTGCGGTTGTTGATCGTCTGCGGGCCGTGGGGGCTTGGCGCGCAGTTCCCCGCGCCCATGGGCGGCGACTGCCTTGCCCGGCGCCGGGAGGTCGAGGGTGGGGTTACAGGGTTGCTTTTTTTAGGGGGATTGCGGGGTTTGCCGTCAGGGTGGGGTTCAGGGGGGTGGCCGATTCGATGAGTTTGCGGCCCTGGGCCAGGTCGCGGGGGCGGCCCACCGCCAGGACGGCCACCAGGGCGCCGTCGCGGAGCCAGCAGACCGACCAGGCCACGCCCGTCGGGTCGCCGCGCCACACCAGCCGGTCGGCGCCCGCGTGGTGGCCCGCGTACTGGACGAAGCGGCCGAACTGCTCCGACCAGAAGTACGGCACGGGGTCGTACGGCGCCGGAGTCTCGCCGATGATGTTCGCCGCGACCGTGCGCGGGCCCTGGAGGGCGTTGTCCCAGTGGTGGACGAGGAGGCGCTCGCCGTACCGCCCGGAGGGGAAGGAGGCGCAGTCGCCGACCGCGTACACGTCGGGCGCCGAGGTGCGCAGCCGGTCGTCGGTCACGACCTCCCGGTGCGCGCCCAGCTCGATGCCCGAGGTGGTCAGCCACTCGGTCGCCGGGCGTGCGCCGATGCCGACGACGACGGCGCCCGCGGCCAGCCGGGTCCCGTCGGAGAGGAACACGGCGCCCGGCTCGACGCGCTCCACGCGCGCGTGGGTGCGCAGCACCGCTCCGGAGTCGGCGTACCAGCCGGCCATGGGCGCCGCGACCTCCTCGGGCAGCGCCCCCGCGAGCGGCCGCGCCGCGGCCTCCACGACCGTCACGGAGCAGCCCGCCTCGCGCGCCGCCGTCGCGAACTCCGCGCCGATCCAGCCCGCCCCGACGACCACGACGTCGTGCTGCTCGGCGAGGACCGGACGGAGCCGTTCGGCGTCGTCCAGGGTGCGCAGGAGGTGGACCCCCCGCACCCCCTCGGTGCCGGGCAGGCCGATCGGCTCGGCGCCGGTCGCGATGACCAGGACGTCGTAGGCGAGGGGGCCCGCCTCGGTGTCGAGGAGGTGGTCGGCGGGGCGCACCCCGGTGACCGCACGGCCCAGGTTCAGCTCGATGCCGAGCGCCTCGAAGTCGATGTCGAAGGCCGAGCCCTCCGCCTTGCCGAGGAGCACCGCCTTGGACAGCGGCGGCCTGTCGTACGGCTGGTGGGGCTCGGCCCCGACCACGGTGACCGCACCGGCGAAGCCCTGCTCGCGCAGTGCCACCGCGGTCTGCACCCCGGCCATCCCCGCGCCGACGATGACGACGTGCCGCTCCGCCTGCCGCTCTTTCCCGGTCTGCTTCCGCTGCTCGCTCACCCGATCACTGTAGGGCGGCGGGCCGGGGCGCCCTCAGACGGACGGGAGGAGATCTCTGACACACCGTCACTGTACGTATCCGGACACCTCCCCCGGCCCGCCCCCGGGCGGCTCCCCTACTGCCGCGCGGGGCGACGGGCTAGGGTGGCCGGTGCAGAGCACTCGCGGGAGCCCGGACGCACCGGGCTGAGAGGGAGGCTGGGACGGCCTCCGACCGTACGAACCTGATCCGGGTCATGCCGGCGAAGGGAGGGGCTGGACGCCCATGCATCCACGTACACCGACCAGCACCACGACGAGCGCGTCCCCAGGCACCACGGCGGACGTCGTCGTCGTCGGGGGCGGCATCATCGGCCTGGTCACGGCGTGGCGGACCGCGCAGCGCGGGCTCTCCGTCACCGTCGTCGACCCCGAGCCGGGCGGCGGCGCCGCCCAGGTCGCGGCGGGCATGCTGGCCGCCGTCACCGAACTGCACTACGGCGAGCAGACGCTGCTCGGCATCAACCTCGAATCCGCCCGCCGCTATCCGGACTTCGCCGTGGAGCTGACCGAGGCGAGCGGGCGCGACCTCGGCTACCGCGCGTGCGGCACGCTCGCCGTCGCGCTCGACTCCGACGACCGCGCCCACCTGCGCGAGCTGCACGCCCTGCAGCAGCGTTCGGGGCTGACGTCCCAGTGGCTGAGCGGCCGCGAGTGCCGCCGCCTGGAGCCGATGCTCGCGCCGGGCGTACGGGGCGGGCTGCGGGTCGACGGCGATCACCAGGTCGACCCGCGCAGGCTGGCGGCGGCGCTCCTGGTGGCGTGCGAGCGGGCCGGCGTCGTCCTCCACCGGACGCGGGCCGAGCGCCTGACCGTCGCGGGGGGCCGGGCGCGCGGAGTCGTCCTCGCGGACGGCACCGCGCTGTCCGCGGCACAGACCGTGCTCGCGGCGGGCAGCCTCAGCGGCCGGTTCGCGGGCGTCCCCGACGACGTCCTGCCGCCCGTGCGCCCCGTCAAGGGGCAGGTTCTGCGGCTTACGGTGCCGACGCCGTACGCGCCGTTCCTGAGCCGCACCGTGCGGGCCGTGGTGCGCGGCGGCCACCTCTACCTCGTGCCGCGCGAGAACGGCGAGCTGGTCGTCGGCGCGACCAGCGAGGAGCTCGGCTGGGACACCACGGTCACCGCGGGCGGCGTCTACGAGCTGCTGCGGGACGCGCACGAGCTGGTGCCCGGCATCACCGAGCTGCCGCTGACCGAGACCCGCGCGGGGCTGCGCCCCGGCTCGCCCGACAACGCGCCGCTGCTCGGCCCGACCCGGCTCCCCGGACTCCAGCTGGCCACCGGCCACTACCGCAACGGCGTCCTCCTGACGCCCCTCACCGGCGACGTCATGGCGCACGCCCTGACCACCGGTGAACTGCCGGACGAGGCACGCCCGTTCACCCCGTGCCGCTTCGAGGGCGCCTCCGGTGCGGCGGCCCCCTCCCTCTCTGCCCGCACGCAGTCCTTCACGGAGCAGCCCGTATGAGCACGTCCCTCGCCGTTTCCGTCAATGGAGAAGAACGCGCCGTGGCACCGGGCACCACGCTCGACGCCCTCGTGACCACCCTCTCCACGGCGCACTCCGGTGTCGCCGCCGCCGTCAACGAAACCGTCGTCCCGCGCGCGCAGTGGTCCACCACGGCGCTGGCCGAGGGCGACCGCGTCGAAGTACTCACCGCCGTACAGGGAGGCTGAACACCATGGCAGACGACCCCTTCGTCATCGGCGGGCTCACCCTCTCCTCGCGCCTGATCATGGGCACGGGCGGTGCGCCCAGCCTCGACGTCCTCGAACGCTCCCTGGTGGCCTCCGGCACGGAGCTGACCACCGTCGCGATGCGCCGGCTCGACCCGGGGGTGCAGGGCTCGGTGCTCTCGGTCCTCGACCGGCTCGGCATCCGGGTGCTGCCCAACACCGCGGGCTGCTTCACGGCGGGCGAGGCGGTCCTCACCGCCCGTCTCGCGCGGGAGGCGCTCGGCACGGACCTGGTGAAGCTGGAGGTGATCGCCGACGAGCGCACCCTGCTGCCCGATCCGGTCGAGCTCCTGGACGCCGCCGAGGTCCTGGTCGACGACGGCTTCACGGTCCTGCCGTACACCAACGACGATCCGGTGCTCGCGCGGAAGCTGGAGGACGTCGGCTGTGCGGCGATCATGCCGCTCGGTTCGCCCATCGGCTCGGGGCTCGGCATCCGCAACCCGCACAACTTCCAGCTGATCGTGGAGCACGCGCGCGTGCCGGTGATCCTCGACGCGGGCGCGGGCACGGCGTCCGACGCGGCGATCGCGATGGAGCTGGGGTGCGCGGGCGTGATGCTCGCCTCCGCCGTGACGCGGGCGCAGGAGCCGGTCCTGATGGCGGAGGCGATGCGGCACGGCGTCGAGGCCGGGCGCCTCGCGCACCGCGCCGGACGCATCCCGCGGCGGCACTTCGCCGAGGCGTCCTCGCCCGTGGCCGGCATGGCCAGGCTCGATCCGGAGCGGCCGGCGTTCTGAGCGGCGGGGAGCGTCACAGCTCGGCTGCAGTCCCGCCCCGAATCCGACCGGACGGGCAGAGGTGTCGGCGGTGCCTCGTAGACTCCCCTGCGTGGACACGACCCTTCAGGACCCGCTCGTCGGGCAGCTGCTCGACGGCCGTTACCGGATCGACGGGCGCATCGCTGTCGGCGGGATGGCCACGGTCTACCGGGCCGTGGACACCCGCCTCGACCGCGTGCTCGCGCTCAAGGTGATGCACCCGACACTGGCGGCCGACGCCTCCTTCGTCGAGCGCTTCATCCGCGAGGCCAAGTCGGTCGCCCGCCTCTCCCATCCGAACGTGGTGGGCGTCTTCGACCAGGGCACCGACGGTTCGTACGTCTATCTGGCGATGGAGTACATCGCGGGCTGCACCCTGCGCGACGTCCTGCGCGAGCGCGGTGCGCTGCAGCCGCGGGCCGCGCTCGACATCCTGGAGCCGGTCCTCGCCGCGCTCGGCGCCGCGCACCGGGCCGGCTTCGTGCACCGCGACATGAAGCCGGAGAACGTCCTCATAGGGGACGACGGCCGGGTGAAGGTCGCCGACTTCGGACTCGTCCGCGCGGTGGACACCGTGACGAACACGACGGGCACCGTCCTCGGCACCGTCTCGTACCTCGCCCCCGAGCAGATCGAGCACGGCACGGCGGACACCCGTGTGGACGTGTACGCCAGCGGGGTCGTGCTCTACGAGATGCTGACCGGCGCCAAGCCGCACTCCGGTGACTCCCCCGCCCAGGTCCTCTACCAGCACCTCAACGAGGACGTGCCGCCCCCGTCGGCCCTCGTCCCGGGTCTCGCCTTCGCGCTCGACGAGGTGGTCGCCTCGGCCACCGCGCGCAACCCCGACATCCGTCCGTACGACGCGGTGGCGCTCCTCGCCCAGCTCAGGGACGCGCGGGCCGCCCTCACCGAGGAGCAGCTCGACGCGGTGCCGCCACAGGCGCACCCGGCGGACCACGACGGCTCCGAGGACCGCACCAGCGTGATCCCGCGCGCGGCACGCCCCGTACAGCTCCCGCTGCCCGCCGAGGACGGCGGGCCCGCGCGGGACGGCCAGGACGCGCTGAACCGCACCAGCGTCCTCGCGACGCCGCCGCCCGGCCCGCCGGCGGCCGCGCCGGCCTCGCGGCGGCGGTTCGACCCGCGCCGCCGCATGATCGCGGTCATAGCCGGCGTCCTGCTCGTCCTGGGCCTCGGCACCGGCATCTGGTACATCAACTCCGGCCAGTTCACCGAGGTCCCGCCGGTCCTCACCAAGACCGAGGCGCAGGCCAAGAAGCGGCTCGACGAGGCCGGCCTCGACGTGAAGGACGTCAAGCGCAAGTACAGCGACACGGACAAGCGCGGCACGGTCATGGCCAGCGACCCCGCGGCCGGCGAGCGCATCCGGCAGAACGGCGACGTGACGCTGACCGTCTCCCTCGGCCCGGAGACCGTCAAGGTCCCGGACGTGAAGGGCATCCCCCTGGCCGCCGCGAAGAAGGAGCTCAAGAACTCCGGACTCGCGCCCGGCATGGTCACCAAGAGTTTCAGCGAGGACGTCAAGAAGGGCTCCGTGATCAGCACGGACCCGCGGACCGGCTTCACCCGCAAGGCGGGCTCGGCGGTCGCGCTGGTCGTCAGCAAGGGCCGGCCGGTCGAGATCCCTGACGTGGTGGGCGACTCCCAGGCCGACGCCACCGCCGATCTCCGGGACGCCGGGCTCGAGGTCGAGGTGGTCGAGGAGCGGGTCAACTCCGACGAGGACAAGGGAGACGTCGCCCGGCAGTCGCCCGCGGCGGACAAGACCGTCGCCGAGGGCGACACCGTCAAGCTGACGATCTCCAAGGGCCCGCCGCTGGTCGAGGTCCCCGACGTGACCGGCATGAGCGTCGACGAGGCCAAGGACCGGCTGGAGGGCGCGGGCTTCGAGGTGGACGAGGACCGCGGCCTGCTGGGGCTCTTCGGCGACACCGTGAAGAAGCAGTCGGTGGACGGCGGCGACAAGGCCCCGAAGAACTCGACGATCACGATCACCATCCGCTGAGCGGCACCCCCGGGGCCCGGCGCCACCCGCCGCGCCCCGGGACCGCCGCTTGGGACCGCTGTTCGGGACCGCTGCCCGCGCATCGCCCCGCGCGTGCCACCCTTGACGGCGTGAGCAGCAACAAGTCCCCCTTCTCCGCGTCCCGCAACCCCGTCGGCGCCCATGTCCCCGTGGCCGGCGGTCTCGCCACCGTCGGCCTGTCGTACGCCCGTGATCTCGGCGCCGAGGCCGTCCAGGTCTTCGTCGCCAACCCGCGCGGCTGGGCGACCCCACCCGGCAACCCGAAGCAGGACGAGGCCTTCCGCGCGGCCTGCGCGGCGGAGGGCATCCCCGCCTACGTCCACGCGCCGTACCTGATCAACTTCGGCTCGCACACCGAGGCGACCGTCGAGAAGTCCGTGGAGTCCCTGCGCCACTCGCTGCGCAGAGGCCGGGAGATCGGCGCGCTCGGCGTCGTCGTGCACACGGGCTCGGCGACCGGCGGCCGGGAGCGCGCGGTCGCCCTCGCCCAGGTGCGGGAGCGCATGCTGCCGCTGCTCGACGAGCTGACCCATGAGGACGACCCGTTCCTGCTCCTGGAGTCCACCGCGGGGCAGGGCGCCTCGCTCTGCTCCCGCACCTGGGACTTCGGCCCGTACTTCGAGGCGCTGGACTCCCACCCCAAGCTGGGCATCTGCCTGGACACCTGCCACATCTTCGCGGCGGGCCACGACCTGACGGGGCCGAGCGGCATGAAGCAGACCCTGGACCTCCTCGTGGACACGGTCGGTGAGGGCCGCCTCAAGCTCGTGCACGCCAACGACTCCAAGGACGTCACCGGGGCCCACAAGGACCGCCACGAGAACATCGGCACCGGCCACATCGGCGAGGAGCCCTTCCGCGAGCTGATGCTGCATCCCGCCACGGAGGGCGTGCCGCTGGTCATCGAGACGCCCGGCGGCAAGGAGGGGCACGTGGCGGACGTGGCGCGCCTGAAGGAGCTCAGGACGGTCTGAAAACCCTTGAGGAATACCCCTAGGGGGTATACGGTTCCTGTCAGAGGCGGCAGGAACCGTTATCCGACGTTGGGGGATTCTCATGCAGCACGACACGCATGCCGAGCACACCGAGCACGCGCACCACGCCGAAGGCCACGACCACGGCGGGCACCACGGCCACGACCACGCCCAGCACCAGGCCGGGCACCACGGTCACGGCCACCACCACGGTCACGGTGACGGCAAGGTCAGCTGGAGCATGGCGGCGCAGGCCACCCTCCACTGCCTCACCGGATGCGCCATCGGCGAGGTGCTCGGCATGATCATCGGCACCGCGCTCGGCTGGGGCAACATGCCGACGATGATCCTCGCGATCGTCCTGGCCTTCGGCTTCGGTTACGCGCTGACGCTGCGCGGCATCCTCAAGGCCGGCGTCGACTTCAAGACGGCGTTCCGGGTCGCGCTCGCCGCCGACACCCTCTCGATCGCGGTCATGGAGCTGATCGACAACGGCGTGATCACGCTGTGGCCGGGCGCCATGGACGCGCACCTGTCGGACGCCATGTTCTGGTGGGTCCTGGCCATCGCCCTGGCGCTCGCGTTCGTGGTCACCACACCGGTGAACAAGTGGATGATCGGCCGCGGCAAGGGCCACGCGGTGGTGCACCAGTACCACTGACCGCCACCGCAGGGGGGATCAGAGCTCGGGGCCGTCCCCGGGCTCTTCCTGGTAGGAGTAGCGCTGCTCACGCCACGGGTCGCCGACGTTGTGGTAGCCGCGCTCCTCCCAGAAACCGCGGCGGTCGGCGGTCATGTACTCGATGCCGCGGACCCACTTGGGGCCCTTCCAGGCGTACAGGTGGGGCACCACGAGCCGGAGCGGGAAACCGTGCTCGGCGGTGAGCAGTTCGCCGCCCTTGTGGGTGGCGAAAATCGTGCGGTCGGAGGCGAAGTCCGCCATGCGCAGGTTCGAACTGAAGCCGTACTCGGCCCAGACCATCACATGGGTGGCGTTCGGTGCGGGCGGCGCGATCTCCAGGAGCGTGCGGGCCGGCACCCCGCCCCACTCGGCGCCCAGCATGCTGAACTTCGTGACGCAGTGCAGGTCGGCGACGACCGTGTCGTACGGGAGGGCGGAGAACTCCTCGTGCGTCCAGCAGTGCTTCTCACCGTCGGCGGTGGCGCCGAAGACCCTGAACTCCCAGCGCTCCGGCCGGAACTTCGGCACCGGGCCGTAGTGCGTGACCGGCCAGCCGCGCTGCAGCCGCTGACCCGGCGGAAGCTCCGGCTCCGCTGCCTGTCGAGATGCGCGTTCCGCCGGCTGACCCATGACTCCATCCTGACAGACCCGGGGCGGTGGACGTGACCAGCCGCAGCCCCGGGGCGCTGATTGGGGCAACTCCTACTAAGCGTGCACTTACTGGACGGCCTCCGAACACCGGTGCAAGGATGCGCGTCACCTGCCCAGTAACCCGTGTGGAAGGAGCCTCTGCGATGCAGGGCGACCCCGAGGTCATCGAATTTCTCAACGAGCAGCTGACCGCCGAACTCACGGCGATCAACCAGTACTTTCTCCACGCCAAGATGCAGGAAAACTTCGGCTGGACGAAGCTCGCGAAGTACACCAGGTCCGAGTCGTTCGACGAGATGAAGCACGCGGAGGTGCTGACCGACCGGATTCTGTTCCTCGACGGTCTGCCCAACTACCAGCGGCTCTTCCACGTCCGGGTCGGCCAGACGGTCACCGAGATGTTCCAGGCCGACCGGCAGGTCGAGGTGGAGGCGATCGACCGTCTCCGGCGCGGCATCGAGGTGATGCGGGCCAAGGGCGACATCACGTCCGCGAACATCTTCGAGTCGATCCTCGAGGACGAGGAGCACCACATCGACTATCTGGACACCCAGCTCGAGCTGGTCGAGAAGCTGGGTGAGGCGCTCTACATCGCGCAGCTCATCGAGCAGCCGGAGAGCTAGGCGGCTTCGGGAAGCGCCGCGTCGGCCGCCAGTGCCACGGCGGGTTCTCCCTGGTCCACCAGCTCACGGCGGGGGCACGCGCCCCGGCCGAGCAGTGCCTGGATGCGTCGTACGCACGAACCACAGTCCGTGCCGGCCTTGCAGGCAGACGCTATCTGGCGGGGGGTGCAGGCACCGTCCGCCGCGTGCTTCTTCACCTGCGCTTCGGTGACCCCGAAACAGTTGCAGACGTACACGCGGTTCACCTCCCGGAGTGGATTCATCGGCAGCGCCGTCCCGATTAATCGGTGAGGCTAACCTAACCTTACCCATGGCTCCGAGTCCACAAAAGCCCCTGATACGCCGGTGGGGCGCGGATCACATGGATCCGCGCCCCACTCGTGCGTACGGCCAAGGACTACTGGTCGCGGTACATCTCGGCGACCAGGAACGCCAGGTCGAGCGACTGGCTGCGGTTGAGCCGCGGGTCGCAGGCCGTCTCGTAGCGCTGGTGCAGGTCGTCGACGAAGATCTCGTCGCCGCCGCCCACGCACTCGGTGACGTCGTCACCGGTGAGCTCGACGTGGATGCCGCCCGGGTGCGTGCCGAGGGCCTTGTGGACCTCGAAGAAGCCCTTGACCTCGTCGAGCACGTCGTCGAAGCGGCGGGTCTTGTGACCGGACGCCGCCTCGTAGGTGTTGCCGTGCATCGGGTCGGTGATCCAGGCGACGGTCGCGCCGGAGGCGGTGACCTTCTCGACCAGCTCGGGCAGCTTGTCGCGGACCTTGTCGGCGCCCATGCGGACGATGAAGGTCAGCCGGCCGGGCTCGCGGTCGGGGTCGAGGCGCTCGATGTACTGCAGCGCCTCCTCGGCCGTGGTGGTCGGGCCGAGCTTGACGCCGATGGGGTTGCGCACCTGGGAGGCGAACTCGATGTGCGCGTGGTCCAGTTGGCGGGTGCGCTCACCGATCCAGACCATGTGGCCCGAGGTGTCGTAGAGCCGGCCGGTGCGCGAGTCGACGCGGGTGAGCGCCGACTCGTAGTCGAGCAGCAGCGCCTCGTGGGAGGCGTAGAACTCGACGGTCTTGAACTCCTCCGGGTCGGTGCCGCAGGCCCGCATGAAGTTGAGCGCGTTGTCGATCTCGCGGGCCAGCTGCTCGTACCGCTGGCCGGACGGGGACGACTTCACGAAGTCCTGGTTCCAGGCGTGCACCTGGCGCAGGTCGGCGTAACCGCCGGTGGTGAAGGCGCGCACCAGGTTGAGCGTGGAGGCGGAGGCGTTGTACATCCGCTTCAGGCGCTCGGGGTCCGGGATGCGGGCGGCCTCGGTGAAGTCGAAGCCGTTGACGGAGTCGCCCCGGTAGGTCGGGAGCGTCACGCCGTCGCGGGTCTCGGTCGGCTTGGAGCGCGGCTTGGAGTACTGCCCCGCGATGCGGCCCACCTTCACGACGGGCACGGACGCCGCGTACGTGAGGACGGCGCCCATCTGGAGCAGGGTCTTCAGCTTGTTCCGGATGTGATCGGCGGAGACGGCGTCGAAGGCCTCGGCGCAGTCGCCGCCCTGGAGCAGGAACGCCTCTCCCTTGGCGACGGAGGCCAGTCGGGCGCGCAGCTGGTCGCACTCGCCCGCGAAGACGAGGGGCGGATACGACTCGAGGTCCGCGATCACATCGCGCAGAGCCTCGGCATCGGGGTACTCGGGCTGCTGCGCCGCGGGCAGGTTTCGCCAGGTGTTGCCACCGGTTGCGGTGGTCTTAGCGTTCACGGTCACCTCGTCAACATTACGTGGTGCAGGGCGCCGTCCATTCACCCGCTCACCAAGTGAGACGGAGCAGACACCGTGGAGTGATCGCCTTCCCGCGCCCGGTCGCCGGCGTGCGGGGCGGCGAGGGCGAGCCCGCGGTGGGCGCGCCGCAGTGCCATGCGGGCCATGAAGGGGTGCACGGGCCGCACGGCGGCCCAGTAGAGCCGGGCGCGCCAGGTGTCGGCCCGCACGGCCGTGCTGAGGGTGACGTGCCGCTCGTCGACCAGGATCGAGGCGCGGGCGGTCAGCCCTGCCGTGCTCACGTCCATGAGCAGCTCACCGCCGTCGCGGGCGATCACCGGGAAGGCGTCGCGCAGGACGCGGGTCCACGCGCCGGGGTCGCTGGGCAGTCCGGCGCGCATCTCCATGCGGTAGGCGTCCCGGTAGCCGGGCCGGTCCACGGAGGCCCGCAGCAGCCGGGCCCCCCGCGGCACCGGCACCGTCTCCGGCCTTGGCCACCGGAGCCGGTCGATAAGGCGGTGCCGCACCTCCAGGACGTGCCGCACCAGGCAGCGCCCCTCCCCCAGCGGCTCGACCGTGACCTCGTGGAAGCCTTCGCCGGCCGGGGCCTCGACGACCCGATGGTGTTCGTCGCGCACGACTCCCATGCCGTACCTCCATACGCTGGCGTATGGTGAACCGTACGGTAGCGTATGGACATGGCGCAACGGCAGCAGAAGAAGGCCCCCGCGAAGCCCCGGCTGACCGCCGACGACTGGGCGGACGCCGCACTGAACGCGATCGGCGAGGGCGGCATCGCGGCCGTCGCCGTCGAGCCCCTCGCGGTCCGCCTCGGCACCACCAAGGGGAGCTTCTACTGGCACTTCGCGGGCCGCGACGCCCTCGTCGAGGCGGCCCTTGCGCGGTGGGCGCAGCTCCACACGGAGGGGATGATCAGCCACGTCGAGACCGAGCCGGACCCCCGCAGGCGGATCCGGCTGCTCTTCGCCGAGGCGATCACCGCCGCCGCCTCGGGCCCCCTCGAGGTCTCCCTCCTGGCGACCGCCGAGCACCCGCAGGTGGCGGCCGCCCTGCGGAAGGTGACCGAGCGCCGCCTCGCGTACGTCGCCGAGCTCTTCGCCGGCCTCGGCTTCCCGGAGGCGGAGGCGCGCCGGCGCGGCCTCCTCGCGTACAGCGTCTACCTGGGCCACACCCAGCTCGGCCACGCGGTGCCCTCGGTCGTGCCGTCCGGCGCGGAACTCGGCACGTACCTCGACGAGAGTCTCGATCTCCTGATGGTGCGCTAAGGTGCGGGACATGCACGCGCAGACGACGACCCGAAACTGGTGGTGGCCCGCTCATCCGGCGGCCCACTGACTCTGCGCGCACACAGACTCGCGAAGGCCGCCCGAGGGGCGGCCTTCAGTGTTTTCCGGGTTCTCCGGGACCAGCCGGGCCGTTCCTCTCCGAGTGAGAAGGAACCGAACCGATGCACCTCACCGACCTCCTGTCCGACGACCGCCCCTTCGCCCTGCTGCGCCGCCGCACCCCGGGCCACGACCACGACACCGTCGAGGTCCTGATCGGCCCGACGGGCACGTACGAACGGCTCGCCGACCTCCCCGAGGGACTCGCCCTCGTGCCCTTCCGGCAGATCAGAGAGCGCGGCTTCGACGTCCGTGACGACGGCACGCCGCTGACCGTCCTCACCCCCGAGGAGCGGCACGAACTCCCGCTCGCCGAGGCCCTGTCGGCGCTGCCCGCGCACGAGGTGCGGGTCGAGGGCGGGGCCTTCGACGTGACCGACGCCGCGTACGCGGACACCGTGGGGCGGGTCCTGCGCGAGGAGATCGGCCGGGGCGAGGGCGCCAACTTCGTCATCCGCCGTACGTACGAGGGTGAGATCCCCGGCTTCGACCGGGCCGACGCCCTCGCGCTCTTCAGGCGGCTGCTCGTGGGCGAGCGGGGCGCGTACTGGACGTACGTCGTGCACACGGGAGAGCGCACGCTGGTCGGGGCGAGCCCCGAGGTGCACGTGCGGATGTCCGGCGGGACCGTCGTCATGAACCCCATCAGCGGGACCTACCGCTACCCGGCCGCCGGGCCCACCGCCGACGACCTGCTCGCCTTCCTCTCCGACGGCAAGGAGATCGAGGAGCTGTCGATGGTCGTCGACGAGGAGCTCAAGATGATGTGCACCGTCGGCGACATGGGCGGTGTCGTGATCGGGCCGCGGCTGAAGGAGATGGCCCACCTCGCGCACACCGAGTACGAGTTGCGGGGCAAGTCGTCGCTGGACGTGCGGGAGGTCCTGAAGGAGACCATGTTCGCGGCGACCGTCACCGGCTCGCCCGTGCAGAACGCCTGCCGGGTCATCGAGCGGTACGAGACCGGCGGCCGGGGCTACTACGCGGGCGCCCTCGCCCTCATCGGCCGGGACGCGGGCGGCGCGCAGACCCTGGACTCGCCCATCCTGATCCGCACCGCCGACATCTCCGCGGCCGGGCGGCTGCGGGTGCCGGTCGGCGCCACCCTGGTGCGCGGCTCGGACCCGCTGGGCGAGGTCGCCGAGACCCACGCCAAGGCCGCGGGGGTACTGGCCGCCCTCGGCGTGCGTCCCGGCCGCCCCCGCGAGGAGAGCGCCGGGCCCGCCCTCGCCGACGACCCGCGGGTGCGGGCGGCACTGGACGGCCGGCGCGCGTCGCTCGCACCGTTCTGGCTGCGGATGCAGGAGCCGCGGGCGGAGCTGAGCGGGCACGCGCTCGTCGTGGACGGCGAGGACACCTTCACCGCGATGCTCGCCCACGTGCTGCGCTCGCTGGGCCTGGAGGTGTCGGTGCTCGGTCACGGCACGGCGGGACTGCGCGAGGCGGTGCTCGCGCACCGGGGGCCCGTCGTGCTCGGCCCCGGGCCGGGCGACCCCCGCGACCTCGCCGATCCCAAGATGCGGTTCCTGCGCTCCCTCGCCGCGGAGGTGATCCGCAGCCATGAGTACGGCGTGCTCGGGGTCTGCCTGGGGCACGAGCTGATCGCGGCCGAGCTGGGCCTCGAGATCGTCGCGAAGGACGTGCCGTACCAGGGCGCGCAGACCGCCGTCGACCTGTTCGGGCGGACCGAGACCGTCGGCTTCTACAACAGCTTCGTGGCGCGCTGCGACGACGACGCGGCGCTGGAGCTGGCCGCGCACTCCGTGGCGGTCAGCAGGGACGCGGCCAGCGGTGAGGTGCACGCGGTGCGCGGGGCGTCCTTCGCCGGCGTGCAGTTCCACCCGGAGTCGGTGCTCACGCTGCGCGGGACCGGCATCGTGCGGGAGCTGCTCGGTCAGCTCCTGGCCGCCGCGGGGACCAGGACGTTCTCGGAGCGGCGGCCCGCCCGGTAGTCCAGGACGTTGCGCACCGTGGTGTCGATGATCTGGCCGACCGCGTCCGCGGTGTAGTACGCCTGGTGGGACGTGACCACGACGTTGGGGAAGGTGACGAGGCGGGCCAGGGTGTCGTCCGCGACGACCTCGAGGGACTTGTCGAGGAAGAAGAGGCCCGCCTCCGCCTCGTACACGTCGAGGCCCACGCCCGCGAAGCGGCCGGCCCGCAACTCGCCGACCAGGGCCTCGGTGTCGATCAGGCCGCCCCGGCTTGAGTTCACCAGGATGGCGTCGTCCTTCATCCTGCGCAGGGCGGCGGCGCCGATGAGGTGCTGGGTGGACGGGAGCAGCGGGACGTGCAGGCTGACGAGGTCGGCCTCGGCGAGGAGTTCGTCCTTCTCGACGTACTTCATGCCGAGCTCGACGCAGGCGGGGTTCTCGGCGACGTCCCAGCCGAGCAGCCGCATCCCGAAGCCGTGCGCGATGCGGGTGAAGGCCTCGCCGATCTTGCCGGTACCGAGCACGCCGACCGTGCGGCCGCGCAGGTCGCGGCCCATGAGCCCGTCGAGGCGGAAGTCGAAGTCGCGGGTGCGGTTGCTCGCGCGGACGATGCGGCGGTTGACGGCCATGGCGAGGGTCCAGGCGAACTCGGCCACGGAGTAGGGCGAGTAGTACGAGACGCGCGCGACGGTGAGGCCGAGGCGCTCGGCGACCTGCAGGTCGATGTTGTTGAAGCCGGTGGAGCGCTGGGCGATCATCTGCGTCCCGCCGGCGGCGAGGGTCTGCAGGACGTGGTTGTTCAGCGTGGCGTTGACGCTGGAGGAGATGATCTCGTAGCCGGCGGCGATCGGGGCGGTGTCCTCGGTGAGGAAGACGTCGAGGCAGCGGACCTCGCAGTGCCCCTCGAAGGCCTTCTCGATCAGCGGCTTCTCGTCGGACTGCACGCCGAACGCGAGGATCTCCATGGGCGTGAGTCTATGTACCGCCTCCCGGGACGGCACCCGGAGCCGGGGCCGTCCCGGGGGGGGGAACCGGCGAGGTCAGCCGAAGAAGACGCCGACCTCCGCGTAGAGCGCGGGGTCCACCGTCTTCAGCTTCGCCGTGGCCTGCGCGATCGGGACCCGCACCACGTCCGTGCCCTGTAGCGCGACCATCTTGCCGAAGTCGCCGTCCCGCACCGCCTCGATCGCGTGCAGACCGAACCGGGTGGCGAGCCAGCGGTCGAAGGCGCTCGGGGTGCCGCCGCGCTGGACGTGCCCGAGGACCGTGGTGCGCGCCTCCTTGCCGGTGCGCCCCTCGATCTCCTTGGCCAGCCACTCGCCGACGCCGGAGAGGCGGACGTGCCCGAAGGAGTCCTGCGAGCCGTCCTTGAGGACCATCTCGCCGTCCTTGGGCATGGCGCCCTCGGCGACGACCACGATCGGCGCGTACGACGCCTTGAAGCGCGAGGTCACCCAGGCGCAGACCTGGTCGACGTCGAAGCGCTGCTCGGGGATGAGGATGACGTTGGCGCCGCCCGCGAGGCCCGAGTGCAGCGCGATCCAGCCGGCGTGGCGGCCCATGACCTCGACGACGAGGACGCGCATGTGGGACTCGGCGGTGGTGTGCAGCCGGTCGATCGCCTCGGTGGCGATGCCGACGGCGGTGTCGAAACCGAAGGTGTAGTCGGTGGCGGAGAGGTCGTTGTCGATGGTCTTCGGGACGCCGACGACCGGGACGCCGTACTCGTCGGTGAGGCGCGCGGCCACCCCCAGCGTGTCCTCGCCGCCGATCGCGATCAGGGAGTCGACCTCGTGCTTGGCGAGGTTCTCCTTGATGCGGCGCACGCCGTTCTCCGCCTTGAACGGGTTGGTGCGCGACGAGCCGAGGATGGTGCCGCCGCGCGGCAGGATGCCGCGGACGGCGGGGATGTCGAGCGGGACGGTGTCGCCCTCCAGCGGACCGCGCCAGCCGTCCCGGAAGCCGACGAAGTCATAGCCGTACTCCTGCACGCCCTTGCGGACGACGCCCCGGATGACGGCGTTGAGCCCGGGGCAGTCGCCGCCGCCGGTCAGTACGCCGATTTTCTTGGCCCCCATAGGAAAAGTCCCTTCGCGTCAGTGACCTGATGCGCGTCACGCTAATGGTGATGCAGGTCACTCCGGGACGGGGTGAACGGTCAATTCCTGTGCTGTTCCGGGGAGTTGATCACGCGCTTTCACTCGTACGAGGGGCACGCGTCGGCGGCTTCGCGCCGGTCACGCGTCGTCGAGACCCCGCTCGATGGCGTACCGGACGAGCTCCACCCTGTTGTGCAGCTGGAGCTTGCCGAGGGTGTTCTGGACGTGGTTCTGCACGGTGCGGTGCGAGATGACGAGGCGTTCGGCTATCTGCTTGTAGCTCAGGCCCTTGGCGACCAGGCGCAGGACCTCCGTCTCGCGGTCGGTGAGCCGCGGGGCCTTCGGGTCGTCCGGGGTGCCGGTGGCGGGCTCGGTGGCCAGGCGGCGGTACTCGCCGAGGACGAGGCCGGCCAGGCCCGGCGTGAAGACCGCGTCGCCGACGGCCGTGCGGCGCACCGCGTCGATCAGCTCCTCGGTGGACGCCGACTTCAGGAGGTAGCCGGTGGCGCCGGACTTCACGGCCTCCAGGACGTCGGCGTGCTCGCCGCTGGCGGAGAGGACGAGGACGCGCAGCGCCGGGTTGGCGGCGACGAGTTCCTTGCAGACCTGCACGCCCGGCTTGAGCGGGAGGTTCAGGTCGAGGACGAGGACGTCGGGGGCAGCCGCCTGGGCGCGCCGGACCGCCTGCTCGCCGTCGCCCGCGGTGGCGACCACGTCGAGGCCCGCCTCGGCGAGGTCGCGGGCGACCGCGTCACGCCACATGGGGTGGTCGTCGACGACCATGACCTTGATCGGGGCGGCCGCTTCCGTGGGCCCTGCCGTCTCTGTGCCCGCTGCTGTCACCGTGGGCCCTGCCGTCTCTGTGGCCGCTGCTGTCACCGTGGAACCTGCCGTCTCTGTGGCCGCTGCTGTCACCGTGGAACCTGCCGTCTCGGTGGCCGCTGCTGTCGCCGTGGCCGCCTCCGTCGCCGTGGACCCTGCTGTCGCCGTGGCCTCTGCCGTCGCCGTGGCCGCGTCGGTCCCGGTGGCCGGTTCCTGTCCCTGCCGGCCGTTCATCGCGTACTCGCTCATCGTGCCTTTTCCGCCTTCCCCCGTGTCTCCCGCGCCCTTTCGCGCGGCACTCTCAGTTCCACTTCCGTGCCCTGGCCCGGCACCGAGATCAGCTCGGCGGTGCCCCCGATGTCCCGCAGCCGCCCCCGGATCGACAGGGCCACCCCGAGGCGCCCCTCCCCCTCGGCCTCGGCGAGCCGGCCCTCCGGGATGCCGGGCCCGTCGTCCCTGACCGACACGATGACGCTCTCCGGCTCGTCCTCGACCAGGATCCAGGCGCGGGCGCCGGCGCCCGCGTGCCTGCGGACGTTGTCCAGGGCGGCGCCGACGGCGGCGGCCAGTTCCCGCGCTGCGCCGGGCGGCAGCAGCACCGGCGCCCCGGGCTCGGAGAGCGTCACCTGCGAGCCCGCGTGGGCGGCGAGCAGCGACCGCAGATCGCACGGCGCGCTCTCGTCCGGCTCGTCGTCCGGCACCTCGACGGCCCGTACGACGGCGCCCTGCGAGGCGTCCTCCGAGGCGCGCGAGGCGGGCACCATCCCCCCGGCGACCAGGGCGCGCAGCGCGACCTCCTGTTCGCCGGCGAGGCGGCCGAGCTCCGCGGCCTCGCCGCCGATGGCGGTGCCGCGCCGCTGCACCATGGCGAGGACCTGCAGGACGCTGTCGTGGATGTCGCGGGCGAGCCGTTCGCGCTCGCGGGTCGCCGCCTCTATCTCCAGGGCCCTGGCCAGGGTGCGCTCGGAGGCACGGGCCAGCTCCACGACGTATCCGATGGCGATGGAGGCGATGCAGACCAGCAGGACGTTGTGGAGGGTGTCGCGGCTGAACGCGCCGCGCTGCACCACATTGGCGACGCCGACCAGGAGGGAGGCCGAGGCCGCCCACCGCCAACCGCCCTTGATCGCGAAGGCGAGGACCGAGCCGGCCGTCCATATGGAGGGCAGCGTCGGTCCGCCGTCGACGATCCGCTGCTGGGAGTCGGCGAGCGGGGTGAGCAGGATGCCCACGATCGCGACGGTCAGGTCGGCGACGAGGAACCGCCTGGTGCAGCTCGCCGCGTTGGCGACGCGGGGCAGGGTGGCCAGGGTCCAGGGGGCGAGCACCGCGTAGTAGGCGACGGCGAGCCAGGGGCGGTCCAGCTTCTCGTGCGCCGCCACGAAGAGCCCGATCGCGTACAGCAGGGTCAGCACGCGGTAGGCGGTGAGCGCGCGCCACAGCGGCTGCTCGACCGACATCCTCATGACTTTCTCGCGCTTGGCCATGTCCCCCCGTCCCCCGCCGTGCTCCCGCCCCTGAACGGACGCGGCTAGGAGCCGGAACGTTCCTTGTCCGCCGCCTTGTCCGCCGCGTCCTTCTCCGCCGCCTTGGCGGCCTTCGCCGCCTCGCTGATCTGACGCTTCGCCGCCGTCGCGTACATGTCGACGTACTCCTGGCCGGAGAGCTTCATGATCTCGTACATGACCTCGTCGGTCAGCGCGCGCAGCACGAAGCGGTCCTGCTCCATGCCCTGGTAGCGCCTGAAGTCGAGCGGCTTGCCGATCCGGATGCCGGGCCGCATCAGCTTCGGCAGGACCTTGCCGGGCGGCTGGATCTTCTCCGTGTCGATCATCGCGACGGGGAGCACGGGGGCGCCGGTGGCGAGCGCCACGCGCGCGAGGCCGCCCGGCTTGCCGCGGTAGAGGCGGCCGTCGGGCGAACGGGTGCCCTCGGGGTAGATGCCGAAGAGCTCGCCGCGCTCCAGGACCTCGATGCCGCTCTTGATGGCCGCCTCGCCCGCGCCGCGCCCGCCGGAGCGGTCCACGGGCAGCTGGCCCACGCCCTTGAAGAAGGCCGCGGTGAGCTTGCCCTTCACGCCCGGCGAGGTGAAGTACTCCGCCTTGGCGATGAACGTGACCTTGCGGTCGAGGACCGCGGGGAGGAAGAACGAGTCGGAGAACGAGAGGTGGTTGCTCGCCAGAATCGCGGGGCCCTCGGCGGGAACGTTCTCAAGGCCCTCCACCCAGGGCCTGAAGCCGAGCTTCAGCGGCCCTCCGATGGCAACCTTCATTGCGCCGTAGATCAAACCGAGTGCCTCCTGTTTCTGTGGATCAGACCTTAACCCGGGGTACCGCCAATGGGCCCGACGACCCTGGTCGGTGTCAGTCCGGTCGCGTACGGTGAAGTACTCCTCGCATCCCCCCGCAGCCCGTTGCCACCCCTGCCACCTCTCACGAAGGAGACCGAAGGTGCCGGTCCTCCCCGGAGCCGAGCCGTACCGCCACGAAGGCGGCGAGGTCGGCGTCCTCCTCTGCCACGGCTTCACCGGATCCCCGCAGTCGCTGCGCCCCTGGGCCGAGTACCTGGCGGAGCGCGGCCTGACCGTCTCGCTGCCGCTGCTGCCCGGGCACGGCACCCGCTGGGAGGACATGCAGATCACCGGCTGGCAGGACTGGTACGCGGAGGTGGAGCGCGAGCTGCGCGGCCTCCTCGACCGGTGCGAGCGGGTCTTCGTCTTCGGGCTCTCCATGGGCGGGGCGCTCGCGCTGCGCCTGGCCGCCAAGCACGGGGACGCGATCAGCGGCCTCGTCCTCGTCAACCCGGGGAACAAGGTGCACGGCGCGGCGGCCCACGCCCTGCCCCTCGCGCGCCACTTCGTGCCCAGCACCAAGGGCATCGTCAGCGACATCGCCAAGCCCGGCTCCGAGGAGATCGGCTACCACCGCATCCCGCTGCACGCCGCGCACTCCCTGCGCCGCTTCTTCCGCATCGTCGACGCCGAGCTGCCGCAGGTGACCCAGCCGCTCGTGGTGCTGCACAGCCCCCGCGACCACGTGGTACCGCCCGCCGACTCGGCCAGGATCCTCGGCCGCGTCTCCTCCAGGGACGTCACGGAGATCCTGCTGGAACAGAGCTACCACGTCGCGACGTTGGACTACGACGCGGACCGGATCTTCGAGGAGAGCCACGCGTTCATCGGCCGGCTCGCCCCCAGCTTCGGCAAGGAAGGGACGGCCACCGGTGGCTGAGCACCACGCGGACCGCGAAGAGAGCCGCGAGCCCGAGAAGAGAGACGAACCCCTGGAGGGGCTGCCCCTGGAGGGCCTGCCCGTGGACGAGGACGCCGCCTGGCAGGCGATCGTCGCGGGGTACGGCGAGGAGCCCGCGGACCCGCCGGGCGCCAAGCCCTTCAAGTCCGTCGAGGACCTGGCCCTTTTGGAGACGGAGACCAACGGCCCCGCGGGCGGCCCGGCGAAGGACCCCGGCGACGCGGGCGCCGGGGACAAGCCGGGCACCGGCAAGCCGCTCGGCAGCTCCGTCTCGTTCGCGCCCGGCGTCGGCGGCCCGCGCGACCACAGCCTCGCGGAGCCCTCCGAGAGCGACTTCGACGCCGACGACGAGGGTCATTTCGTGCCGCCCGAGCCGCCGCCGCTGCCCGAGGCCGACGTGACGGCCAAGTTCGCCTGGCTCGCCGTGCTCGGCGGCCCGCTGCTGATCCTGCTCGCGGTGCTGTTCGGCTGGCAGATGACGTGGTGGCTGACGACGCTCGGCATCGGCGGTTTCCTCGGCGGCTTCGCCACCCTGGTGATGCGGATGAACGGCGGGGACGACGAGGAGGACGACGACCCGGGACGCGGCGCGGTCGTCTGAGTCCCGCACGGCGCGAGGGGCCCGCCCGGATTTCTCCGGGCGGGCCTTTCGTGTGCCCGCACCCCGGATGGAACCCGATCCCGGCCGGCGGCGAAGAAGGGGTGAACCACCGGACGAGCCCAAGCCTTCGAGGCGTTCGGACGAACGAAAGGAGCCCCGATGACCGTCGATCCCGGCGTCCCCCTCGGTGCGCACCACCCCGAGGCCCGCGCCGGTCGGCACGTGCTCCACAGGGGAGAGCACGTGCCGCCGCCCGGGCAGCCCGAGCCGAGTGACGCCCGGTCCATCGAACGGTCCCGGGACGAGCCCGAGCAGTTCGCCGTCCTCTACGACCGGCACGCCGACTCCGTATACCGGTACGCGGCACGCCGGCTCGGCCCCGAGGCGGCGGAGGATCTGATGGCCGACACCTTCATCACCGCCTTCCGGCAGCGCCACCGGTACGACCCGGCGCGGGCCGACGCCCGCGCCTGGCTGTTCGGCATCGCGACCAACCTCATCGGCCGGCACCGCAGGGCCGAGGCCCGCCGCTTCAGGGCGCTGGCGCGGGTGCCCTCGCCGGTGCCGCACGAGGAGCCGGTCGCCGACCGCGCGGTGGCCCGAGCGGGCGCCGCGGGGCTCCGCACGGACCTGGCGGCGGCGCTGGCCGGGCTCTCCGCCCGCCACCGCGACGTGGTCCTCCTCGTGGCGTGGGCCGACCTCAGCTACGAGGAGGCGGCGCAGGCGTTGGGGGTGCCCGTCGGCACCGTCAGATCACGGCTGCACCGGGCTCGCAGCGCGTTGCGCGAAGCACTGGGCGGGTCCGATCCGACAGCTTTCCAGGAGGCACACGCCCATGAATGAACTCGATGAACTGCGCGGCTGGGAGGCGGGGGCTCCCCCGCTGGACGACGACACCCGCCATCGGGGGCGGGTGCGGCTGTTCGCCGCGATGAACGAACGTCCCGCAGCGGTACGGCCGTCGCGGCGCCGCCCCGTGCTGCGCATCGCCCTCACCGGCCTGGTGACGGCCGCGGTGGCGGCGACCCTTCTGGTCACCGGCGACGGTACGAACGATGGGCAGCGGGCGAAGCCGCCCGCCGTCGGCTCACCGAACGCGGCCACCGTCGCCGCCGCGAAGGTGCTCGGCGGCGCGGCGGCCCGGGAGCGCAGGCACGAGAAGCGGACCGTGGTGCCCCGCGACGACCAGTTCCTCTACTCCAAACGGGTCATCAAGGAAACGGAGCAGAAGACCGGCGAGGTCAGGACCTACACCGATGAGATGTGGGACTCGGTGGACGGCTCCAAGCGCTCCCTGTCCATGGAGCTCGGCAAGGTCATGTGGGAGGAGCCCATGGGCAAGGGCGAGGGGGTGTGGCCGCCCCGCCGGTGGGCCGAGCTGAAGAAGCTGCCCACCGACCCCGAGAAGCTCGTCCCGGCCATCGTGTCCATGGGCAGCGGCGACACCCCGATCAGCGCACTCACCGAGGACGACCGGGCGCAGGCCTACTTCCTGCTCGGCGAGCTCCTGAAGGCTCCGACGCTGCCCGAAGGACTGCGCGCCGCGGCCTACGAAGGACTGGCGCTCGTGCCCGGCGTCAAGACGGTCGAAGGGGTCGAGGACTCCGCCGGGCGTCCCGGTGTGGGGATCGCCTACCCCTCCCGGTTCAAGGGCAGGTACCTCATCTTCGACCCGAAGTCCTATGCGTTCCTGGGCTTCCGTGATGAGCGGGTCTCGCGCGACGGGAAGAAGACGTACACGCAGCTGTCACACACCGTCGAGTGGGCGGTCGTCGACAAGGTGAGGCAGCGGCCGTAGACCTCACCGCGCCTCGTCACCCCGACGGGACGCGGGAACCCTGAGGGCGGCCAGGACCGGCAGGTGGTCCGTGGCCGCCCGCAGGTCTTCCTCGCTCACCCCGGGCAGCCCCAACGGCACGCCGCAGCCGAGGACTTCGATGCCCGGCGTGGCGAAGAGGGCGTCGATGCGCTGGTGCGGGTCGGCCGGCGTCGAGGTGTTCTCGCTCCCCCACGGCTTCGCCGCCCAGCAGTCCGTCAGCGCCGCGGCGAGCCTGCGGAAGGTCCGTCCGTCGGGCCGCTCGTTGAGGTCGCCGCCGGCGACCGCATGCTCCACGCCCATCCCGGCGAGCCGGTCGAGGAGCATGCCGCCCTGCTCGTACCGCTCGTCGCCCTGGAGGCTCAGGTGGCAGCTGAGGACACCGAGCCGGGCGCCGCCGAAGCGGACGACGGCGGTGGCGAAGCCGCGCCGGTGCAGGCCGGGGGTGAGCGGGAGCAGGACGTCCTCGGTGCGTTCGACGGTGGCGCGCAGGGAGCAGAGGAGCGCGGGTCCGGCCGCGCTGCCGCCGCCGGAGAGGATCACCAGGTCGGCCGCGTGGGCGAGGCGGGCCAGCTTCTTGCGCCAGCGGAAGAAGCGCGGGGCCTCCTGGATCAGGACGAGGTCGGGGGCGCAGGCGGAGATGATCCGGGCGAGCGCGGCGGTGTCGTCGCGCATCGAGCGGATGTTGTAGCTGAGCACCCGGACGACGGCCGAACCGTCGGTTTCGGTGCGGGAGTTGGGGAGCAGGTCGCTGGCCATGGCGATCAAGATACGACAGTGCCCGCCGCTCCCCGAGGGGACGCGGCGGGCACCGGGCAGACCGTGCCGGGCGGTCTCACATGACCGGGTCGGGCTCCCGCGCCAGGTCGGCCGCGCCGACCAGGCCCGCCTTGTTGCCCAGCTGGGCGGCGATGACCTGGGCCTCGGGGCGCCAGGCGGCACCGACGAGCCACCGCTTGAAGGACTTGCGGATCGGGTCGAGGACCAGCTCGCCCTCGTCCGAGAGGCCGCCGCCGACGATGAACGCGGACGGGTCGAAGAGCGACGCCAGGTCGGCGAGGCCGGCGCCGGCCCAGCGGGCCAGCTCGCGGTAGGAGTCGATCGCGACGGCGTCGCCCTGACGGGCGGCCATCGAGATGTGCTTGCCCTCGATGCCCTCGGGGGTGCCGTCGCCCAGCGAGAGCAGGTACTCCGCGTTCTCCGGGGTGGCGTTGGCGCGCTGCTTGGCGTACCGCACGAGGGCGCGCCCCGAGGCGTACTGCTCCCAGCAGCCCTGGCTGCCGCAGCCGCAGAGCAGGCCGTCCGGCACCATCCGGATGTGGCCGAACTCGGCGGCCACGCCGAAGTGGCCGCGGCGCAGCTTGTTGCCGATGATGATGCCGCCGCCGAGGCCGGTGCCGAGCGTGATGCAGATGACGTTGCGGTGGCCCTTGCCACCGCCGAAGCGGTACTCGCCCCAGGCCGCGGCGTTGGCGTCGTTCTCCACGACGACCGGCAGGCCGACGCGCTTCTCGACCTCTTCCTTCAGCGGCTCCTGCCGCCAGTCGATGTTCGGCGCGAAGTAGACCGTGGAGCGCTGGCGGTTGACGTATCCGGCGGCGCCGATGCCGACGCCGACGATCTCGTGTCCGGCCCGCGCGCCCGCGACGGCGGAGGCGATCGCGTCGACGATGGCCTCGGAAGTACCAGGGGTCGGCACCTTGAAGGTCGAGAGGATGTTGCCGTCCTCGTCGACCACTCCGGCCGCGATCTTGGTGCCGCCGATGTCGACGCCGATGGTGAGTCCCATGAATCCCTCAGTTCGATCGAGCCCCGCTACGGCCCACCGTACCCGAGGGGGGTCAGTCCAGATCGATGTGTTCCCCGGCCGCGGGGCCCTCGTCACGGCGGTCCGGGCCGTCCGCGGTCTCCTTCGTGCCGGCCGCGGGAGTGTCGCCGCGGGTCCACCTGCCCTCCTGGCCGCGGGCGGCGGAGCGGTAGGCGGCGAGCAGCTCGGAACCGGCCGCCGCAAGGTGGTCGAAGACGTCGGGATTGCGCTCAATGACCGGCTCGACGACGGCCTTCGCCTCCCGGACGACCTGCTTGATGGTCTGCTCGACGGCGCCCTGCGCGACCGCGCCGAGCAGGGGCGTCTGCAGCCCGGAGAGCTTCTCGGAGACGGCGTCGACGAGCTTGCGCAGCTCCTCGGCGGCCGACCCGGTCGGGGCGCCGTACTCCGCGCGGCGGCGGGCCCGCTCGGCCGCGAGATCCTCGGCGCACGCCTGCTCCCAGGCGTCGGCGTCGGCTTCGGGGGCTTCGCGCTCGGTGGCATCGCTCATGGCACTCGACGTTACCCGAATGGCGGTCACGCGTTCACCGTCCGTGCGGCGGCGGGGTTCAGTCGCCGCGCGGCCACAGCTGCGGGTCGGGCGCGAACCGCACCCGCAGCTCGCCCTCGCGCAGCCCGGCCCCGGCGACGGTGCAGCGGCGCAGCGCGGACGGCAGGGTGACGATGCGGCGCAAGGGGCCCGCGGTGACGACGAGCTCGTCGCCGCGCCGGATCAGCCCGAGCTCCTCGCGGGTGACGCCGGGGAGCGGGATGTGCCAGACGTACGTGTGGCTCCCGTCGGCGTCGGCAGGGGCCTCGGTGACGGGCCAGGCGACGGGGGCGGGGGCGGGGGCGGGCGCGGTCAGGCCGAGGGCGGCGAGATCGTCGGCGCCCCGCGGATCACGCCCCAGATGCGGAACGCGGACGAGCCGCTCGTAAGCGCCCCCCGCCCCGGCCTCCCACTCTCCGAGGGTCTTGTGCTGCTGGGCGCAGAGCCCGGCGAGCCAGGTGTCGGCGCCGGCGTCCGGGAGGACCCGGTTGGCGATCAGGAGATCGGCGCGCAGCCCCTGCAGGGCCAGGCCGGTGACGGCGGCGCGCACGGCGTCGTCGCCCGCCGGTCCCGGCTCGGCGACCAGCCGCACGGTGGTGGTGGGAGCCTCGATGACGCGCTGGACGGCGGCGAGCTCGTCCTCCAGCCGGGCCGCGCTCTCGTACAGCCAGGCAGCGGGCATGGGGACGCCGGCGAGGCGGCCGAGCATGGGGCGCAGGGCGCGGGCCGCCTGCCGCTCGGGCGGGAGCAGCCGGCGCAGGTAGCGGCGGAGCTGCTCGGGGAGGGCGAGGGTGGCCAGGGCCCTGGGGGCGGGCGGCAGGTCGACGACCAGGGTGTCGTACGCGTCGTCGCGGGCGGCGTCGCGCAGGGCGCGCAGCAGGGCGAGCTCCTCGGCCCCGGGCAACGGGGTCAGCTCCTCGCCGTCGAGCCGCTCGGCGCCGAGCAGGTCGAGGGCGGGGGCGGCACGTTCCTGCAGGGCGAGCAGATCGTCCCGGAAGCGGGCGTCGGGGGCGAGCCGCAGGGTGGTGAGGCCGGGGTGCGCGTCGGGGGCGCCGAGGGTGTCGGCACGGTCGGAACCGAGCAGGAGGACCCGCTGCCCGGCCCGCGCCGCGGCAAGCGCGGTGGCCGCGGCAACGGTGCTCCGCCCGGCCCCGCCGGACCCGGTCACGAGAAGGGTGCGCATAAGAGTGAACGGTACGTCAGCCGTCGTCCGACCCTGGCCGGGGCGTCAAGGGGGCGGACCGGATGCCCGCGCGACGTCCCGGGCGGGCATCGGACCGACCCAACGGCTCACGCCAGGCCGGTCGGTTCACGTCGGACAGACCGAGCACGCCAGACCGGACACCACCCACCAGACCGGATGACCGAAGGCCCCGCGGCAGGCCGGGCGGCCTGTCTCGGGGCGACCTCAGGGTCAGGGGCACGCCACCGGCCGGAGCGCTTGCCTCAGGGGCAGGGGCACGCCATCGGCCGGGCCGCCTGCCTCAGGCCTGTGGTCCGCTCCTGGCCGGGCGGCCTACGCCTCGCCTGATTCCACTCGCTTCTTCAGGCCCGCGAGTGCGCGGTCGATGATGACCTTTTCCGCCTTGCGCTTGATCATGCCGAGCATCGGGATCTTGACGTCGACGGTGAGCCGGTAGGTGACCTCCGTGCCGGTGCCCACCGGCTTCAGGAGGTACGAGCCGTCCAGGGAGCGCAGCATCTGGGACTTGACGAGGGTCCAGCTCACCTCGTCGTCACCGGTCCAGGTGTAGCCCAGCGTCTGGTCGTCCTTGATCGCGCCGGCGTCCATGACGAGGCGGACCTGCTTGGCGCGGCCCTGCTCGTCGGTGGCGAGGACCTCCGCCTCCTTCACCTCTCCCGTCCAGTCCGGATAGCGGGCGAAGTCGGCGATCACTCCCATCACCTCGGCCGGTGCCGCCTCGATCGTGATGCTCGAGCTGGTGTGTTCGGCCATCGCTGTGGCTCCTCCAGAAGCGGTCCGCTTGGGTCTCCCCTGCTCGTGCGCAGCCGAGGGCTTGGGGAAGGGGTGGTGTGTACCGCGTGAAGGCTACCGCGCGGGGCAGACTCACCACTCCAGGGCCCAGGGCCTGGACGACCCCGCGAAGTGCCCGACGTTCACGCACTCCGTCGCGCCGAGGCGCACGCGCCGGACCAGGGGCTGGTGGACGTGGCCGAAGAGCGCGTACCTCGGACGGGTCCTGCGGATCGCGTCGAGGAGTGCCCGGCTGCCCCGCTCGAAGCGGCGCGCCACCGTGTCGTAGAGGAGCTCGGGTACGTCCGGCGGAATGTGCGTGCACAGGACGTCGACCTCGCCGACGGCCTCGATCTTGGCGGCGTACTCCTCGTCGCTGATCTCGTAGGGAGTACGCATGGGGGTGCGCAGGCCGCCGCCGACGAACCCGAAGACGCGGCCGCCGATCTCGATCCGTTCGCCGTCGAGGACGGTGGTGCCCGGCCCGGCGTACTCGGGCCAGAGGGAGGGGATGTCGACGTTGCCGTAGGTGGCGTAGGTCGGAGTGGGGAAGGCGGCGAACAGTTCGGCGTACTGCTTGCGGACCGCCCGCTCGATCGCCGCGTTCCGGTCCATGCCCGCCCACAGCTGCCTGCCGAACTCCCGGGCCTCCTCGAAGCGGCGGGCGGTGCGCAGCTCCACCAGCCTGCTGGCGTTCTCGGCGCCGAAGAGGTCGGGGAAGATGCCGCGCGAGTGGTCGGCGTAGTCGAGGAAGAGCACCAGGTCGCCGAGGCAGACGAGCGCGTCCGCGCCGTCCCCCGCGCGGGCGAGACCCTCGGCGTTGCCGTGCACGTCACTGACCACATTGACCCGGAAAGCTGGCATGCGGATCACCCTAGGACGGCGGCCCCGCGGAGGGTAGGGGCCCCCGGGCACCGGCCGGACCTGCGGTTACTTCCGAGTCGGGAAGACGGTGGCGTACTGTGCGATTCAGACCACAGCGACGTGTGACGCACCGAACATCTGGCCCTGCCCCCCTACCGAACAAGCCATACCGATGGGTAACGTCCGGGCAGTCCAGTAGTGCTCGGCCCCCCATCCCGACTGAGCACCTGCCCGATCTTGGACCGCACCGTCGCAGCACACAACGTCGTGGCGCCGGCGCCCTATGTAGGAGCAGCAGTCTTGCGCGAGTTCAGCCTTCCGGCCCTGTACGAGGTCCCTGCGGACGGCAATCTGACCGACATCGTCCGCAGAAATGCCGCGCAGCACCCGGATGTCGCCGTCATCGGCCGCAAGGTCGACGGCCGCTGGCAGGACGTCACCGCCAAGGCCTTCCTCGCCGAGGTGCGCGCCACCGCCAAGGGGCTGATCGCCGCGGGCGTGGGCCCCGGCGACCGCGTCGGCCTGATGTCCCGCACCCGCTACGAGTGGACGCTCCTCGACTTCGCCATCTGGAGCGCGGGCGCGGTCACCGTACCGGTGTACGAGACGAGTTCGGCCGAGCAGATCCAGTGGATCCTCGGCGACTCCGGCGCCGTGGCCTGCGTCGTCGAACTGGACGCGCACGCCGCCGCCGTCGAGTCCGTCCGCGAGGGGCTGCCCGCGCTCGCCACCGTCTGGCAGATCGACAAGGGCGGCGTCGAGGAGCTGCGCCGCACCGGCGCCGACGTCCCCGACGAGACCGTCGACGAGCGCAGCGCGGTGGCCGGCGCGGACGACCCGGCGACCATCGTCTACACCTCGGGCACCACGGGCCGCCCCAAGGGCTGCGTGCTCACCCACCGCAGCTTCTTCGCCGAGTGCGGCAACGTCGTGGAGCGGCTCAAGCCCCTCTTCCGTACGGGCGAGTGCTCGGTCCTGCTCTTCCTGCCCGTCGCACACGTCTTCGGACGGCTCGTCGAGGTCGCCGCGCTGATGGCGCCGATCAAACTCGGCCACGCGCCCGACATCAAGCACCTCACGGACGAGCTGGCCTCGTTCCGGCCGACCATGGTCCTCGGTGTGCCGCGCGTCTTCGAGAAGGTCTACAACTCGGCGCGCGCCAAGGCGCAGGCCGACGGCAAGGGCAAGATCTTCGACAGGGCCGCGGACACGGCGATCGCCTACAGCCGCGCGCTCGACACCCCGTCGGGCCCGTCCCTCGGCCTGCGGATCAAGCACAAGATCTTCGACAAGCTGGTCTTCAGCAAGCTGCGCGCCGTCCTCGGCGGCCGCGGCGAGTACGCGATCTCCGGCGGCGCGCCGCTCGGCGAGCGGCTCGGCCACTTCTTCCGCGGCATCGGCTTCACGGTCCTGGAGGGGTACGGCCTCACCGAGTCCTGCGCGGCCACCGCCTTCAACCCGTGGGACCGCCAGAAGATCGGCACGGTCGGCCAGCCGCTGCCGGGCTCCGTCGTCCGCATCGCCGACGACGGCGAGGTCCTCCTCCACGGGGAGCACCTCTTCTCCCACTACTGGAACAACGAGGGCGCCACCGAAGAGGCGCTCGCCGACGGCTGGTTCCACACCGGCGACATCGGCACCCTCGACGAGGACGGCTACCTGCGCATCACCGGCCGCAAGAAGGAGATCATCGTCACCGCGGGCGGCAAGAACGTCGCCCCCGCCGTGATCGAGGACCGCATCCGCGCGCACGCGCTGATCGCCGAGTGCATGGTCGTCGGCGACGGCCGCCCCTTCGTGGGCGCGCTGGTCACGGTCGACGACGAGTTCCTCGGCCGGTGGGCCGCGGAACACGGCAAGCCCGCCGGGTCGACGGCGCTCTCCCTCCGTGACGACGCGGACCTGCTCGCGGCGATCCAGAGCGCGGTGGACGACGGCAACGCGGCGGTCTCCAAGGCGGAATCGGTACGGAAGTTCCGGGTGCTCGGCTCGCAGTTCACGGAGGAGTCGGGGCATCTGACGCCGTCGCTGAAGCTGAAGCGGAATGTGGTGGCGAAGGATTACGCGGACGAAATCGAAGCGATCTACCACGCGTAGCGCAACCGGCCCGCCCACTGCCCGTGGGGGGGTGCGCGTCGCTCGCGGCTGCCGCTCTCGGGAGTTGTCATCCCACTTGCCCGTGGGGTGTGCTCTTCGCTCGCGGCTGCTGCTCTCGCCGGGTTGCTCACGCCCACTCGCCGTGGGGCGGCTGTTTGTTTGCGGGGCCGGGGTTCGTCGTGGTTGCTCGCGCAGTTCCCCGCGCCCCTAAGCGGGGGCTTCGCCCCGCTTCCCCGACCCCCGAGCCCCTGACGCGGCGCAGCCGCGGCCCAGGGGCGCGAGGAACTGCGCGAGCCCAAGGGGCGTCCAGGGGCGCGGGGAACTGCGCGCGCAACCACCACACATCCGCAGCCTCCGACGAAGCAACCCCGGCACGTCCTGGGGCGTTCAGGGGCGCGGGGAACGGCGCGAGCAACCCACAACGACCCGGCAGCCGCCAACAAAGCACCCGGGGCAACCCCTCGGGCGTTCAGGGGCGCGGGGAACTGCGCGAGCGGCCCACAATCACCCGCAGCCGCCGACGAAGCCTCCCCGCACGGGGAACCGTGCGACAGGGCCAGGGCAAGTTACAGGAGTTCTCGGAGGCGTTCGGCCAGGAGGTCCCAGCGCCACCGTTCCTCCACCCAGGACCGGCCCCGCGCCCCCATCCGCCCCCGCAACTCCGCATCGCCCAGCAACGCGCCGATCCGCTCCGCCGCCTCCTCCGGCGCCCCGCCCCGGACGACCCAGCCCGTCTCGCCGTCGAGCACCGCGTCCGGCGCCCCGCCGGAGTCGCCGGCGACCACCGGCAGGCCCGTCGCGGACGCCTCCAGGTAGACGATGCCGAGGCCCTCGACGTCGAGGCCGCCGCGGCGCGTACGGCAGGGCATGGCGAAGACGTCGCCCGCGCCGTAGTGCGCGGGCAGCTCCTCCCACGGCACGGCCCCCGTGAAGCGCACGGAGTCCGCCACCCCGGTCTCCGCCGCGAGTTTGCGCAGGCTCTCCTCGTACGGCCCGCCGCCTACGATCAGCAGCACCGCGTCGGGCGCCCCCGCCAGGATCCGCGGCATGGCGAGGATCAGCGTGTCCTGTCCCTTGCGCGGCACCAGCCGGGAGACGCACACGACCACGGGCCGGTCGGTCAGCCCGAGCCGCGCCCGCACCTCGGCCCCGCCGGAGCCGGGGTGGAAGGTCTTCTCGTCCACGCCAGGCGGGAGTTGGACCATGCGGCCGGCCGCCGCGGGGGTCAGCGCGGCGGCGATCCGCGAGCGCGTGTACTCGCCGAGGTAGGTGATCGTGTCCGTCGACTCGCCGATCCGGCGCAGCAGCCCGCGGGAGGCGGGCAGTTGGGCCCAGCCCGCCTCGTGGCCGTGGGTCGTGGCGACGAGGCGGGTCGCCCCGGCCCTGCGCAGCGCGGGGGCCATGAGCCCCAGCGGCGCGGCGGCCCCGAACCACACCGACGTACAGCCGTGTTCGCGCAGGAGTGAGACCGCGCGGCGGGTGACGCGGGGGGTGGGCAGCAGCATCGTGGTGCGGTCGCGTACGACCTGGAAGGGCTGCTCGGCGTCGAAGGCGGCGGTGGCCTCGGCGCCCTCGCGGCCGCGCTTCCAGGTGGAGGCGTAGACGACGATCCGGTCGGGGTCCAGGCGCAGCGCCATGTTGTGCAGGAACGCCTGGATGCCACCGGGCCTGGGCGGGAAGTCGTTCGTGACGATCAGGGTCTTGTGCATCGCGCACGACAGTACCCAACGGCCCAGCCTCTTCGCCCTCGCCCGGCCCCGCCCGGCATCATGGCTCCACGAATCACAATGAAGTATGAGAAAAGGGGCGAGGCGCGCATGGGACGCATCCTGACCGTCTGGGTCCTGACCAGAACCGTTCTGCTGCTCTGCGTCTGCCGGGTGCTCACGGTCCCGGGCCCGGACGTGACCAGCGACGTCTCCGTCATCTACCAGGGCTGGTACGGGGTGCTGCGCACCGGCACCTTCCCGCTCGACGACGTCACCTGGCAGTACCCGCCCGCCGCCGCCCTCGCCGTCCTCTCCCCCGCCCTGCTGCCCTTCCTCGGCTACGCGACGGCCTTCTTCGTCCTTGCCCTCCTCTGCGACGCGGCGGTGTGCGGGCTGCTCCTGTACGCGGGGCGACGGCCCGGCAAGTCGCCGCGGGGCGCCTGGGTGTGGGTGGTGGGCGCGGCCCTGCTCGGGCCCATCGTGTACGCCCGGTACGACGTGATGGTGGTGGCCGTCGCGGTCGCCGCGCTGCTCGCCGGAGCGCGGCATCCGCGCACGATGGGGGCGCTCGCCGGGTTCGGGGCGCTGCTCAAGGTGTGGCCGGTGCTGCTGCTCGTCGGCGCCCCGCGCGGGCGGGCGACGCGGCGGTCCTGGACGGCGGCCGCGGGGACGGCCCTCGTGCTGACCATGGCCTGTGTGGTGTCGGTGCCGGGCGCGCTCGCCTTCCTCACCTTCCAGCGCGACCGCGGCACGGAGGTGGAGTCGCTCGGCGCGCTCGTCTTCCACGTGGGGCGGCACCTGGGTTGGCGGGGCGAAGTGCGGCTGAATTACGGCTCGGTGGAGTTCCTCGGCCCGTACGTGCCGATGGTGAGCTCGGCGGCGCAGGTCCTTACGGTGGTGGCGTTCTGCTGGCTCCTGGCGTGGCGGCTGCGGGCCAGGGTCTGGGCGGCGAGCACGCCCGCGGACGCGGCCTTCGTCGCCGTGCTGCTCTTCACCGCCACGAGCCGGGTGATCAGCCCGCAGTACCTGCTCTGGCTGGTCGGCACCGCCGCCGTCTGCCTCGCCTTCGGCGCGAGCCGCATGGAGGTCCCGGCGCGGCTGGTCCTCGTGGCGGCGTTCGTGACGTTCCTCGAGTTCCCCGTCTGGTTCTCGCACGTGGTGGCGGGGGATCCGCTGGGGGTCTGCCTGCTCCTGGTGCGCAACGGCCTGCTGGTCGCCGCGGCGCTGCTGGCGGGCCGGAACCTGTGGCGGCAGACGGTCTCCGAACCGCGCCGCGCGGAGCGGCAGCCGGTACCGGAGCAGGTCAGCCAAGCTCCGCGCGCAGATACGTACGCCAGCGCGCCGTGAACGCACCGGGCGTGGTGCCGAGGACGTCCCGCAGCGCGGCGCCGACCGCGCCCGCCCGTCCCTCGTGGGCGCCCACGGCCCGGTAGAAGTCCGTCAGTTTCCGCTCGCCCCACTGCTCCGCGATCATCCGGCAGGCCAGCCACGCGCCTTCGTAGGCGCCCGCGAGCCGCCCGGCGTCCCCGCCGAAGCCGAAGTCGTCGTCCCCGGGCAGCGCGTTCGGCAGCTCGCCGCGCCGCACCGCGCGCCGCAGCTCGGGGGCGGCCTGCTCCGCGGTGCGCCCGGTGCCGCGGTAGCCCACCCAGTCCGCGAACCCCTCGGAGAGCCAGAGCGGGGTGGCGGCCGAGGTCTGCGCGCGGGTCGCGACGTGGGTCGCCTCGTGGGTGAGGACGACCTGTTTGCCGAAGTCGCCGAGGACGCCGTACGCCTCGGGGTTGAGGATGACGCGGTCGGCCGGCGCCCGTCCCGAGCCGCCCGTCTCGCCCGTGGTGACCGCCGCGATCCCCCGGTACCCGGAGGCGGGCGCCGCGAGCAGTCCCGCCATGCCGTCCAGGGAACGGGGCACCAGGACGACGACGCGGCCCGGCCACTTCTGCGGCCAGGCGTCCCGGACGGCGGGCACCGCCCGGTCGGCGAGCTCGCGGTGGGCGCGCAGTTCGGCGGCGCTCCGCCCGACGCCGAGGACGAGGCTGTGCGCGCCGCGTTCGACCCTGACCCGGCCCTGGTCCCAGAGCTGCTCCCCGGCATCCTTGGCGGGGCGTTCGGCGGTGACGTACCACTGTCCGCCGTGCCGCTTCAGGGAGAGCGTGCGTTCCGCGGTGACCGGCGCGCGGTCGTACCCCTTGATGCGGTAGTGGAGTTCGGCGTCGGCGGTGGCTTCGGCGCCGGAGCGGTCGAGGCGGGTCAGCCGGTACTCCCAGGAGTCGAGCGGGACGTCGTCGATCCTCTCGAAGAGGTCGGCGGCGCCCTTCGCGGGCCGCTCGGTGCCGTCGTACGCCTTCTCGTCGTCGTCGAGGACGGCCTGCGCGCGCCGCTCCAGGAGCCTGCGCACATCACCGGCGGCGGCATCCGGGACCGGGTCGCCGCCGCATCCGGCGAGCAGGGCGAGGCAGAGCGCGAAGCACAGCGCCACCACCCACGACCCACGTCTGTGACCAGCCACGTTCCCGATCGTACGGGGCCGGTCCGGTCCCCCGCCGGTCAGATCCGCGTCACGGACGAGACCGGCATCATGCCGACGGGGTCGTAGCGGACCACCGCGCCGGGGTACGGCGCGTGCACGACCTGGCCGTTGCCCACGTACATCCCGACGTGGCTGGCGTCGTCGCGGTAGACGACGAGGTCACCGGGTTGCGCCTGGGAGAGGGGCACCTGGCGTCCGGCGTACCGCTGGGCCTGTGAGGTGCGCGGCAGTCCGACGCCGGCCTGGGCGTACGACCACTGGGTGAGGCCCGAACAGTCGAAGCCGGAGGGCCCGTTGGCACCCCAGACGTAGGGGCGGCCGACCGCGGAGCGCGCGGCGGCGATGGCCGCGGCCGCCCGGGACGAGGCGGGGGCGCCGCCGAGTGCGGGCAGTTCGGGGCGGTCGCCGCCGCGCGAGGATCTTTCGTACGCCTCGCGCTCGTCGCTCGGCAGCGAGTTGAGCAGCCGTCTGGCCATGGCCAGCTTGTGCTCGACGACCCGCTTGTGGCGGGCGACGGCGGTGCGGCTCTTCTCCAGCTCGGCAAGTTTGCGGCCCGCCTCGGTGCGCTGCTGGGCGAGGCCGCGCTGGGCCCGCTGCAGATCGGCCAGTTCACCCGCCTGGCGGGCGGTGACGCGGTCCAGGACCGAGGCCCGCTCCAGGTAGCCGTCCGGGTCGGAGGAGAGCATCAGGGCCAGCGAGGGGTCGATGCCGCCGGCGCGGTACTGGGCCCCGGCGAGCGCGCCGAGTGCGCCGCGCATCCGGTTGATGCGCTCCTGGCCGCGCGCGACGCTGTCCTTGGCCCGCTCGACCTGGGCGCGCAGCTTGTCGGTGCGCTCATCGGCCTTGTTGTACAGCTCGGTCGCCTGCTCGGCCTGTTCGTACAGCCGGTCCACCTTGGCCCGGGTGTCGGACGGCTTGTCCTGCGGCGCGGCACCGGCGGGGACGGCAGCGAGGGCCGCCGCCGCGGTGGCCGCTGCCGCTGAAAGGACGGTCACACGTGCGCTCCGGTCGAGACCGGGCTGTGCGGGACGGCGATGGAACCCCACGAGACGCCGCTCTCCCTTCCGCTGACGGACCCCCCGGTTGCCGGAGGGAATGCGCGCCGACAGTAGCCGTGCGGACACGGAGCGGCCAAAGACCCGGCGGGGTGCGGAAGGGTGCGGACAGCCCTGCGCCCCGCCTCAGACGCAGGTCATCAACGGGGCGCGGGGTCAGCGGGAGTTGCCGGAATTCGCCCGTTTGGGCGGTGTCGGCACGGCGTTGACGTCAGCGGCGCGGTGGCCGCGGTCAGATGCGGACGCCGAACTGGAAGGTGCCCAGGTAGGACATCGACTCGTAGCGCACCGAGGCGCCGGGGTGCGGGGCGTGCAGCACCTGGCCGTTGCCCGCGTAGAAGCCGACGTGCGCGAGGTTGTTGAAGAACACCAGGTCGCCCGGCTTGAGCTCGCTGCGGCCGATCTTCGTGCCGTCGTTCTGCTGGGTGTACGTGGTGCGGCTGATGTGGACGCCGGCCTGGGCGAACGCCCACTGCGTGAGGCCGGAGCAGTCGTAGGAGTTGGGGCCGGTGCCGCCGGAGACGTAGGGCTTGCCTATCTGGGTGGCGGCGGCGCTCAGGGCGGCGGCGCCGCGGCCCGACGCGGGCTTCTCGTCGCCGAGGTCGGTGCGGTCGCCGGCGGAACGGCTGGCGCGCTTCTGCTCCTTGGCGGCGAGCGCCGCCTTCTCCTTGGCGGTCAGCGTGTTGAGGAGCTTCTGCGCCTCGCCGAGCTTGCCCTGGACTTCCTTCTTCTTCTTGCCGAGCTCCTCGCGGGTGTCCGCGAGGTCGTCGAGCTTGCCCGCGGCCTCCTTGCGCTGCTGCGCGAGGTCCCGCTGCTTCTTCTGGATCTTCTTGAGCGCCTCGACCTGCTGGCTGCTCAGCTGGTCGAGGGTGGACGCCTTGTCGAGGTAGTCGTCCGGGTCGGAGGAGAGGAAGAGCTGCAGGGAGGGGTCGATGCCACCGGAGCGGTACTGGGCGCTGGCCATCGAACCGAGGCCGTCGCGCAGGTCGTTGAGCTCCTCCTGGCCGCGGGCGACCTTGTCCTGGAGGTCGCCGATCTGCTTCTCCAGCTTCTCCTGCTTCTCCTTGGCCCCGTTGTACTTGTCGGTGGCCCGCTCCGCGTCCTCGTAGAGCTTGTCGACCTTGGACTTGACCTCTTCCTTGCTCGGCTTCGGCGCGGCCTGGGCGGCGCCTTGCGAGGTGAGGGCCACGGCAGCGGCGGCGGTCGCGGTGAGCACGGTCACGCGGGTGCGGCTCGGCTGCTTGGGTCGACGGTGGGACGCCACGCGGGCGGCTCCTTCTTCCTCCGGCCGCCTACCGGGACGCGGCGGGCGGGTACCACCGCCGCCACCCCGGATGGGTGATCAACCGAGCGGGGGTTCGAGGGCTGACCCTAGTGACCTTCTTGTGATCAGTTCAAATCACACCAGCAAAAAATCGGTCGCGGACAACATTCTTTACCGATGACGCACAGCCCGTAATGATCTTCTGACGCTACGTCGCACACGACGGGTCCTCAATCCGGGCATAGGGCCCAGCAGTTGCCGAGTACCCCTTTAGCCCCGCGAAAGCCGCTTCAGCAGCACCGCCGAAGCCACCGGCCGCGCCCCGGCCTTGGCGATCCCATCGGCCACCTCACGGTCGGTGGAGACGACGACCACGGGCCGCCCCGGCGGCTCCGCGCGCACCAGCTGGCGGATCAACTCGTCAGCGGTGACACCGGGCTTGGAGAAGAGCACGCGCACCCCGCGCGGCGGCGCGAGCAGCACCGGCGCGGCCAGCTCCGCGCCGTCGAAGACACAGGTGACCTCGGCGCCCGACTGGAGGGCCAGCTGCGAGAGCGAGCCGAGCAGCCGCAGCCGCTGCTTGTCCAGCGGCATGGTCGGATAGCCCGTCTTGGTGACGTTGTAGCCGTCGACGACCAGATGCGCCTGCGGCAGCGCGAGCAACTGGTCGAGGATGGCCGGGTCGCTCTCGGACAGCGCGCGGGCGGCGATGTCCTTGGGCGACATGCGCCCCGGCTCGACGGCGTCCACGGTCTCGGCCGGCCGTACGGAGACGGGCGGCAGGGCCAGTTCGCGCCGCAGCCCCTGGGCCGCGTCCAGAACCGTGTCGAGCAGCAGCCGCAGCCGCATGTCCTCCACGCTGCGCCCCTCGCGCGCCGCCCTGCGGCTGGCCTCGAGGGCGGCCTCCGTCTCACCGAGCCGCGCCTTGAGCCGCCGCGCCTCGCTCTCGGCGGCGGACACCTGGGCCTGGCCCTCGGCGCGCACGGCCTCGGTCTCGGCGGCCGCCTTGCGCAGCGCCGCCTCGCCGCGCTTGACGTCGCTGAGCGCGCCCCGCAGCTTGCGATGCATCGATTCGGCTTCCCTGCGTGCCGCTTCCAGTTCGGCGCGCAGCCGCTCGGTCTCCGCCTTGGTCTGCCCGCGGGCCGCGGCCAGTTCCTCGCGCAGCCGCTCCAGCTCGGCCCGGGTCTCGTCGTCGGCGCGCTCGGCGTCGGCCCGCTGGGCCTCCTCCCCCGCGGCGGTGACCAGCTTCACCCAGCCCGTGGGGCGCAGCACATAGGCCGCGGCGGCCACGTCCAGGGGGTCCGCGGCGGGCGGCGGCGTGCCGGCGTCCAGGGCGGCGGCGAGCTCGCTCTGGGCCTCTCTGAGGCGTTCGCCGATGCGCTGGCGGAAGAGGGTGTCGCTCTCGACCGCCGCGGCCATGGCGTTGGCCGCGAACTTGGCGCGCCGGGTCGGCGTGAAGCGCGCGTACTGCCGCAGCTGGGCGGGCAATTCGGCCAGGGTGAGGCCGCCGAAGCCGTCCGAGACGATCTGGACGACCCGCCGGCGCACCCCGTCGGGCAGCGGACGGTCGAGCACCTCAGCGGCGCCGTCGTCCGGCTCGCCGCCTGCGCTCTCCACCATCCGTCACCCCACTACCTGTGCGGGCCCGCTCCCTCAGGAAGCGGCGCCCGGCCTGTCCACGAGTTCGACCTGATCCACGGCGTTGCACCAGCGGCAGCGCACGGACTCGATGGTCTCACTGACCACCTCGCGTTCCTCGACGCTGGACTCTCCGGCCAGGTCGAGATGGACATACTCGACCACCTTCGAGCTGCGGGTCACATCGAAACGCGTGAGATTGCCGCAGAGCGTGCAGCGCCACCGGGTGGTGGCGGTCGGCAGGGGAACCGTCATCGTTGCTGTTCGCTTTCTTCGGTGACTCGTCCGGCGACGTCTTCGGCGACCGTGGGGCCTACGCGGCTTTCCGTGTGCGTATTGCCCGTAACCCTAAGGCCTGTAAGGGGCGCCGTGCGGCGGCCCACGGAGCGGCATGGCGCTCTGGGCAGGTAGCGCCCGTTACGTCATGCTCTGTCCATGATCCGAACATGGGGTACGAAGGCGGGCCGGCTGCTCAGGGGGCATCCCGCCCCGGTGACGTACGGACTGATCGCCGTCTGCTGCGCGGTCTTCCTGGTCTCCCCGGTGTCCGGCTTCAACCCCGCCTACGGCCGCGGCGACGAGCTGATCGGGGCGCAGCAGGCCTACTTCGAGCGGTGGGGGGTGGTGCCCGTCGAACTGTTCAGCGGTGACCCGGGCGCCGCGCTCGGCCCGTTCACCGCCCTGTTCGTGCACGGAAGCTGGCTTCATCTGCTCGGGAACATGCTGTTCCTGTACGTCTTCGGGGTCATGGTCGAGGAGCGGATGGGGCACCTCCTGTACGCGTGCTTCTACGTCTGCTGCGGATATCTCGCCCTGCTCGCCTACGCGGCCGCGCACGCGGGGTCCGACCAGACGCTCGTCGGGGCGTCCGGCGCCATCTCCGCCGTCCTCGGCGCCTGCCTGTATCTCTTCCCCAGGGCGCGCGTCACCAGCCTCTTCCCGTTCCTCTTCTTCCTGCCGCTGCGCTTTCCCGCATGGGTGGTGCTGCCGTTCTGGGTGACGCTGCAGTGGCTGGCGGCGGGGCGGGGCGGCCAGGGCACGGGGGTCGCCTATCTGGCGCACCTGGTGGGGTTCACGCTCGGCTTCCTGTACGCGTGGGGATGGTGGGCGCGCAGGCAGCGGAGGGGGGCGCGGAGCACGTCCGCACGGCGGCCGGGGCCCGAGACGGGAGGGCTAGAGTGAAAGGCACAGCACCGGCCACCGAGGGAGACAGCCAGCCGTGATCACCGCGATCGTGCTCATCAAGACCAGCGTGGACCGGATTCCGGAGATCGCCGAGTCGATCGCCGCGCTCGACTCCGTCAGCGAGGTCTTCTCCGTCACCGGCACGTACGACCTGATCGCGATGGTGCGGGTGCCGCGCCACGACGACCTCGCGGACGTCATCCCGGGCCGGATCAGCAAGATCCCCGGTGTCGAGGCGACCGACACGCACGTGGCGTTCCGCACGTACTCGCAGCACGACCTGGAGGCCGCGTTCGCGATCGGCCTCGACTCCTAGGGCCTCTCCCTCCGGCGCACGCGGACCCCGCGCCGCCCGGTCAGGCGGCGACGCCGGTGTCCGGCACGCAACGCCCGTCCTCGGTGCGGTAGTTCCATCGCGCGCCGTCGGCCACCAGCTCCTTGACGGCGCGCACGAAACGCTCGACGTGCTCGTCGGGGGTGCCCGCGCCGAAGCTCACCCGGATGGCGTTCAGCGACTTCTCGCCGGGCGCCGCCTCGGGGGCGCCGCACTCGCCGGGCTCGTCGGCCTCGCTGCCGAGCAGGGTGCGCACCAGCGGGTGGGCGCAGAACAGGCCGTCCCGTACGCCGATGCCGTACTCGGCGGAGAGCGCGGCGGCGAAGTGCGAGCTGTTCCAGCCGTTCACGACGAAGGAGATGACGCCCACGCGCGGCGCGTCGTCCCCGAAGAGCGAGAGGACCCGCACCTGCGGCACCTCGGCGAGGCCCTCGCGGACCGTGCGGATCAGGTGCTGCTCACGGGCGACCAGCGCGTCGAAGCCCGCCTCGGTCAGCGCCTTGCAGGCGGAGGCGATGGAGTACACGCCGATGACGTTGGGCGAGCCGGCCTCGTGCCGCGCCGCCGTGTCGTGCCACTCGACGTCGACGCCGCCGTCGGCGCGCCGGGCCACCTTCCGCGAGGCCCCGCCGCCCGCGAGGTAGGGCTCGGCGGCGCGCAGCCAGTCGGAGCGGCCTGCGAGGACGCCCGCGCCGAAGGGCGCGTACAGCTTGTGGCCGGAGAAGGCGACCCAGTCGACGTCCAGCTCGTCGACGGAGACGGGGTGGTGGGGCGCGAGCTGGGCGGCGTCGAGCACGATGCGGGCACCGTGCGCGTGAGCGGCCGCCGCCAGCTCGCGCACCGGCCAGAGCTCACCGGTGACGTTGGAGGCACCGGTGACGCAGACCAGCGCCGGGCCGTAGGGGTCGCGGTCGGCGAGCGCGCGCTCCAGCGTCTGCACGGCCTCGTCCGGGGTGCGCGGGGCGTTGAGGTACGTGACGCGGGCGTCCCGCCACGGCAGCAGCGAGGCGTGGTGCTCGGTCTCGAAGACGAAGACCTCGCAGCCGGCGGGGAGGGCCTTGGCGAGCAGGTTGAGCGAGTCGGTGGTGGAGCGGGTGAAGACGACCTGGTCGCCCTCGCGGCAGCCGAGGAACTCGGCGACGGCGGCCCGGCTGTTCTCGAACAGGTCGGTGGAGAGCTGCGAGAGGTATCCGGCGCCGCGGTGCACGCTGCCGTAGTACGGCGCGTACGCGGCCACGTCGTCCCACACCCGCTGCAGCGCGGGAGCGCTCGCCGCGTAGTCGAGCGCGGCGTAGGTCACCTCGCCGCCGGTGACCAGCGGAACGGTGACGTCCCGGCCGAGGACGGCGAGCGGGGCACAGACGGACGAGTCGGCGGCGACGGCGGAAACAGACATGGCGAACTCCCGTAAGAGGCAAGTGAGTTCACTGCGCGCGCGCACGGAGGACAGAGGGGTGCGGCGGTGCAGTGATGAAGAAAGAAGGGTGCGCGGAAAAGGGGCCGAAGGCCCTAGCACATTCGCTTGCTCACGAGACTGCTCCCTTGAGGACCAGGACCCCAGGGGCGGACATTCACCGATGTCCAGGGGTCCGCGCTTGCCATACGCCTTGCTGCGTACGACCTGGTCTTCACCCGGGGCACCCCGCCACGGACGGAGGGTTGCCGGACAGCGGGCCGGGGCCGTAGTCGCTGTCACTCATGACCTGTGCAGCATCTTGCCACACGATCTTCGACGCGCAAGGCGCAGTCCGGGATTCGGACTGCGCCCTGCGTCACATCGGGGGAACCTCAGCGGTTGCTGGCCGCCACCCAGCGCTCCAGGGCCCGCTTGGCGGCGCCCGAGTCGATCGCCTGCGCCGCCTGCGCCATGCCGGCGCGGATCTGGTCCACCAGCGGCTCGTCGGTCGGCGTGAGGGCGCACAGCGCCGCAGCGGAGTTCAGCAGCACCGCGTCCCGCACCGGACCGCGCTCGCCGTCGAGGAGACGCAGCGCCACCTCGGCGTTGTACGACGCGTCGGCGCCGCGCAGCGCCTCGACCGGCACCAGGTCGATGCCGACGTCCCGCGGGTCGAAGGCCTCCTCGCGCACCGCGCCGTCCCGTACCACCCAGACCCGCGAGGTCGACGTCGTCGTCAGCTCGTCGAGCCCGTCGTCGCCGCGGAAGACCAGGGAGGAGTGCCCGCGCTCGGCGAAGACCCCGGCGACCACGGGGGCCATCCGGGGGTCGGCGACCCCGACCGCCTGGGCGCGGACCTTGGCCGGGTTGGTGAGCGGGCCGAGGAGGTTGAAGACGGTCCTGATCCCCAACTGGCTCCGCGCGCCGCCCGCGTACCGCAGCGCGGGGTGGAACTTCACGGCGAAGCAGAAGGTGATGCCGGCCTCGTCGGCGACCTCGACCACCCGTTCGGGGGTCAGGTCCAGGTTGACGCCGAGCTTCTCCAGGACGTCGGAGGCCCCGGAGGCGCTGGAGGCGGCGCGGTTGCCGTGCTTGACGACCTTCGCGCCCGCGCCCGCGACGACGATCGCGGACATGGTCGAGATGTTGACGGTCTTGGCCCCGTCGCCGCCCGTGCCCACGATGTCCACGCTCGGGCCGGGTACGTCGATGACGTTGGCGTGCGCGTACATGGCGCGGACCAGGCCGGAGATCTCCTCGACCGTCTCGCCCTTGGCCCGCAGCGCCACGACGAAGCCCGCGATCTGCGCGTCGGTGGCCTCGCCGCGCATGATGCGGTCCATCGCCCACGCGGTGTCGTCGGCGCTCTGGTTCCGTCCGTCGAGCAGGCCGTTCAGCACGTCCGGCCAGGAACGGGCCGCCGCGGTGTCGCCTCCTGCGGGGGTCACAGCGCTCATAGCCGCTCCTGGTCTTCGTCTGCGTATGAAGGAATCACCCCTGCGCGCAGGGGTGGCACCACCCTATCCAGCCGCCGGGACGGCAAAGAGCCCCGTCCATGAACTGGACGGGGCTCTCGCCGTGGCGACGCTCAGGTCGATCAGTGGTGGCCGTGGCCGCTGGTGATCTCCTTGTACTCGTCGACGGTGGGCTTGGGGATCTGGCTCTCTTCCCCGTAGTAGCCCTTGGAGAGCTTGGCCCGGAGCTTCTGCGTACCGGACACCTTGCGCTCGACACCGTTCTCGTCGACCGTCGGGCCGATCTCGACCGGCTTGTACTGCTCGTGCGCGGTGAGCGTGTGCAGCTTGTCCTGGCTGAGCGGCTCGTGGACCTCGATGAACTCACCGTGCGGCAGGCGCTTGATGATGCCCGACTCGCGGCCGTGCAGCACCTTGTCCCTGTCGCGCCGCTGCAGACCCAGGCAGATCCGCTTGGTGACGATGAAGGCGATGACCGGCCCGACGAAGAAGGCGATCCGGACGAACCAGGTGATCGCGTTCAGCGACAGGTGGAAGTGGGTCGCCCACAGGTCGTTGCCGCCACCGACGAGCATGACCATGTACGCCGTGATCCACGCGACACCGAAGGCCGTACGGGTCGGGGCGTTGCGCGGGCGGTCCAGGATGTGGTGCTCGCGCTTGTCGCCGGTGACCCAGGACTCGATGAACGGGTAGACCGCGATGGCCACGAGGACCAGCGGGAAGAGCACCAGCGGGATGAACACGCCCAGGACGAGCGTGTGGCCCCAGAGGTTGATCTCCCAGCCCGGCATCACACGGATGAGACCCTCGGCGAAGCCCATGTACCAGTCGGGCTGGGCGCCGGTGGACACCTGGTCGGGACGGTACGGGCCGATGGCCCAGATCGGGTTGATCGAGGCGATCGCCGCGATGACCGCGATGACACCGAAGACCAGGAAGAAGAAGCCTCCGGCCTTGGCCATGTAGACCGGCAGCAGCGGCATGCCGACGACGTTCTTGTTGCTCTTGCCGGGGCCCGCGAACTGCGTGTGCTTGTGGTAGAAGACCAGGATCAGGTGGGCCACCACGAGGCCGAGCATGATGCCCGGCAGCAGCAGGATGTGCACCGAGTAGAAGCGCGCCACGAAGTCGCCGCCGGGGAACTCCCCGCCGAACAGGAACATCGACAGGTATGTGCCGATGACCGGCACTCCCAGGATGGCGCCCTGCATGAAGCGGACACCGGTGCCGGAGAGCAGGTCGTCCGGGAGCGAGTAACCGGTGAAGCCGGTGAACATGCCCAGGAAGAACAGCAGGAAGCCGAAGAGCCAGTTGATCTCACGCGGCTTGCGGAACGCACCCGTGAAGAAGACGCGCATCATGTGCACGAACATGCCGGCGAGGAAGATCAGCGCCGCCCAGTGGTGGATCTGCCGGATCAGCAGACCACCGCGCACATCGAAGCTGATGTGCATGGTCGAGTTGAACGCCTCGGACATCAGCTGTCCCTGCAGCGGGATGTAGCTGCCGTGGTACTCCACCTCGTTCATCGACGGGTGGAAGAACAGCGTCAGGTACACACCCGTGAGGATGATGATGATGAAGCTGTAGAGGCAGACCTCGCCGAGCATGAAGGACCAGTGGTCCGGAAAGATCTTCCGCATGTTGGCCTTGGCCAGGGAGTAGATCCCCAGCCGGCCGTCGGCCCAGTCGGCGACCCGCTCGCCCGCGGGCGCCTGACGACGCTTGTCGTTCGAAGCATTGGTGCTCATCCGCGCTCCCAGAAGGCAGGACCGACGGGCTCTTCGAAGTCGCCGAGCGCCTCGAGGTAGCCCTTTTCGTTCACGCCGATGCGCAGCTGCGGCAGGGCGTGACCAGCCGGGCCGAAGATCACTCGGGCACCGTCGGAGAGATCGAAGGTGGACTGGTGGCACGGGCAGAGGACGTGGTGCGTCTGCTGCTCGTACAGGGAGATCGGGCAGCCCACGTGGGTGCAGATCTTGGAGTAGGCCACGATGCCTTCGTGCGACCAGGCCAGCTCGCGCTTGTCCTTGATGTTCTCCGGCTGGATCCGGACGATCATCAGGGCGGCCTTGGCGATCTGCGTCTGGAAGTCGTGGTCGTGCTCCGACATGCCCTCGGGCATGGCGAAGGTCAGCGAACCGACCTGCACGTCGGCGGGGCGCAGCGGCTCGTTCGTGTTCATGTTCACGAGCATCTTGCCCTTGGCCCACTTGGTGTGCCGGAGCTTGTCCTCGGGCAGCGGACCGAGGTCACGCAGCAGGACGACGCCGGAGAGCGGGACCAGGGCCAGCGCGCCGAACATCGTGTTGCGGATCAGCTTGCGCCGTCCGAAACCCGACTCCGCGGCACCCTGCTTGAAGTCCGCCATGACCTTGGCCCGGACCTCGGGCTCGGCGGCGATCGGGTGCCGCTCGTCGGTCATCTCCACGTCGGACATGAGGGTGCGGGCCCAGTGGACCGCGCCCGCGCCGATGCAGAACAGCGCCACGCCGAGGGTGGTGCCCAGGGCGAAGTTGAGTCCGCTGATGTGACCGAGCGGCCAGATGAAGACGCTCTTGTCCGCCGGGATCGCCACGTACGAGGCGATGAAGCCGACCGTCGCGATCATCGAGAGGGTGAACAGGAACGCCACGGCGCGCTCGGAGCGCTTCGCGGCCCGCTCGTCGATGTCCTGGACGCGGTGCTCGTGGGGCGGCAGCCCCGGGTCGGCGAACGGGTTCTCTTCCGTCACCGCCACCGAGCCGTGCTCGGTCTCCTGCGTGCTGGGCAGGTTCTCTTCTGGAATCTCTTGGCTACTCATGACTTCTTGGCCTTTGCGGTCCGAGCGGCGACCCACACGGCGACCGCGATCAGCGAACCGAGACCGAAGATCCAGCCGAAGAGGCCTTCACTGACCGGACCCAGACCGCCCAGCTTGAGACCGCCAGGGCTCTCGGTCTTCTCACCGTTGACCGCGTCGAGGTACGCGATGATGTCCTTCTTGTTCTTCTCCGGCATCGTGGTGTCGGGGAAGGACGGCATGTTCTGCGGGCCGGTCTGCATGGCCTCGTAGATGTGCTTCGGGGAGACACCCTCCAGCGAAGGCGCGAACTTGCCGTGCGTCAACGCGCCACCTTCACCGGTGAAGTTGTGGCACTGGGCACAGTTGGTGCGGAACAGCTCGCCGCCCTTGGCGATGTCCGCCCCGTCCGGGCTGTACTGCTTCTCGGTCGGGACCGAAGGACCGGCGCCCAGCGACGAGATGTACGCCGCGAGCTGGTCGATCTGGGCCTGGTTGTAGATGACCTTCTTCTTGGGCGCCTGGGCACCCTGCTGCTGGAGCGGCATACGCCCGGTGCCGACCTGGAAGTCGACGGCGGCGGCGCCGACGCCGACCAGGCTCGGACCGTCGGAGGAGCCCTGACCGCCGGTTCCGTGGCAGCTGGAGCAGCCCACGGCGTAGAGCTTCTTGCCCTCGTCGATGGCGAGGGACTGGGCGGTGTCTTCGGCCTGCGCCTTGTCCGCCGGCGCGAACGCGGCGTACAGCCCCCCGGTGGCCGCCAGCGCGAGGAGTAGGACGACGACCGCCGCCAGCGGATGGCGTCGTCGTGCGGAGAGCTTTTTCACGGATTACCCCGGTGTCAGGATCTTCTGCGTCGATGCTTCAGGAATATGTCGGATGTCGCGTGAGCGACCTGCCGCTTACTTGATCATGTAGATCGTGGCGAAGAGGCCGATCCAGACCACATCGACGAAGTGCCAGTAGTAGGACACGACGATGGCTGCGGTCGCCTGTTCGTGGGTGAACCTCCTGGCCGCATAGGTGCGTCCCAGGACCAGCAGGAAGGCGATCAGGCCGCCCGTCACGTGCAGTCCGTGGAAGCCGGTGGTCAGGTAGAAGACCGAGCCGTACGGGTCGGACGAGAGCGAGAGGCCCTCGTGCTTGACCAGCTCGGTGTACTCGTACACCTGACCGCCGATGAAGATCGCACCCATGATGAAGGTGACGATGAACCACATCCGGAGCTTCTTCACGTCACCGCGTTCAGCCGCGAACACGCCGAGCTGACACGTGAGGGAGGAGAGCACCAGGATCGTGGTGTTCGTCGCCGAGAACGGGAAGTTAAGGGCCGAGGCCATTTCCTTCCAGTGATCAGGACCTGTCACCGATCGCAGGGTGAAGTACATCGCGAAGAGGGCCGCGAAGAACATCAGCTCGGAACTCAACCAGATGATGGTTCCGACGCTGGTGAGGTTCGGTCGATTGACCGGCGGGTGCGCGTGCCCGGTATCTACTGTCGTTGCTGTCGCCACGACCGACATTATGTCGGTCGCTTATCCCGCCCTCACCCCGGGGGGTGCCGTTCGGAGTGTCTACGGGGTGTGTCCTGCCCGGATGGCCCATCGGAGGCCTGTCCGAAGCGCTGTTGACGGGGTGTCGGGAGGAGTAGCATCCGCGCATCGGTTCCCGATCCCATGACGGCACAGCTCGACGCAACAGCTCGACGTATCGGAGGAACAATGCAGCCGACCGCCACGGTGCTGGTCTACAGCGACAACGCGAGCACCCGCGAGCAAGTCCGGTTGGCCACCGGCCGCAGGCCGGCGACGGATGTTCCCGAGGTCCGGTTCGTCGAGTGCGCGACGGTGCACGCGGTCATGAAGGAGCTGGACCAGGGCGGCATCGACGTCTGTGTGCTGGACGGCGAGTCGGCGCCGGGCGGGATGGGTGTCTGCCGCCAGATCAAGGACGAGATCTTCCAGGCGCCGCCCGTCCTGCTGCTGATGGGGCGCCCGCAGGACGCCTGGCTCGCGACCTGGAGCCGCGCGGAGGCCGCGGTGACCCTGCCGGTCGACCCGGTGGAGTTCGCGGCCGCCCTGGCCGGTCTGCTGCGCAGCAAGACGGCCGTGGAGGCCTGACCTCACCCGGCACCGCGGAAGGGCCCACGCCGCGGCGTGGGCCCTTCCGTGCGTCCGCGGGCGGCCCTTGCCGGACCCATCGCCGGGCGGGCCTCTGAGCGGCTCTCTGCCGGGCCGCTAGACCCTCGGCCGCAGCCTGGCCGCGTCGGCCGCCGTGGGGCCTTCCTTGGTGCCGGAGAGCAGCGCGCTGCCCTTGCGCCACTTCTTCCAGCTCATGTTCCAGTCGCCGAGGCCGTTGCCGAAGGCCGGCATGTCCTCGCCGTAGCTGTTGATGACCTTCACCAGGTCGCCCTGGCGGACGGTCTCGTAGAACCAGGCGGCGTCCCCGGTGCTCATGCCGGTGCAGCCGTGGCTGGTGTTGGCGTACCCCTGCGAACCCACCGACCAGGGCGCGGCGTGCACGTACTCGCCGGAGTCGGTGACCCGCGTCGCGTAGTACACCTGCTTGTCGTAGAAGTCGGACGCGCCGATGCTGGCACTGGTCATGCGTACGGAGTACTCCTTGCCCAGCACGACCTTGACGCCGTTGCGCGTGGAGTAGCCGGGCTTGCCGGTGGTGACCGGCATGGAGTTGATCTCCTCGCCGTTGCGGTAGACCGTCATGTAGTGGGAACCGGCATCCGTGACGGCCTCGACCCGGTCGCCGATGGTGAGCCTCAGCGGCTTGGTCTCGGCGCCCCACAGCTTGTCGTCGACCTTCAGACCCCGCAGGTTGCTGGAGACGTCGACGGTCGCTCCCGCGGGCCAGTACTCCTTCGGGCGGTAGTGCAGCGTCTCGCTGTCCACCCAGTACCAGGAGCCCTCTGTGGCGGGAGTCGAGCGGACCTTGAGCGCGCGTTCGACGGTCGCCCTGGCCTCCTTGCCCTTCACCGGGGCGCTGAGCTTGGCCGTGACGGGCTGTCCGACGCCGTACTTTCCCGCCTCGGGGCCGAAGGTGACCTTCAGCTGCTTCTTCTCGGCGGGGGCGCCGGTGTCGAAGGTCAGGACCTTGCGGCCCGGCGCGCCGTCCTCGTCCTCGGCGCTCACCCGCACGGTGTAGTGGGCGCCCGCCGCCAGCGGGGCGGTGCTGTGCCACCGTTCGCCGTCGGCGGAGAGTTCGCCCGCCACGTACCGGCCCATCGCGTCGGTGGCCGTCACGTCGGTGATGCGCGCCTCGTCCCCCTGGGCCGTGACCTCCAGGGGTTTGTCCGGGTCCGCCTTCTGGCTGCCCACAGGGCCGTTGAAGGCGATCTGGCCGGCCGCGTCGTACGGCTTCGCCGAGAGCGGGTGGCCGTCGGAGCTGCAGGCGCCGGCCCCCGCACCGAGGGCGGCCACCAGCATCGTGCAGCTCAGTACCGTGCGAATTCGCGGTGAGTGGCTCATGAACACACGGTATGGAGCTTCATCCTGTCCGGCGCGGTGAGTGACCCGTCCGGGGGTCAAGCCCGACACGCCGAAGGGCCCGGTCACTCCTGAAGGAGTGTCCGGGCCCTCCGGGCCGAGCGGGAACTACCGGCTCACTGCGTCTGGTTCTCGCCGCGGTAGTACTCGAAGACCCAGCCCCACAGGCCGATCAGGATGATCGGGGCCGAGAAGTACAGCAGCCACCAGCCGAAGACGACGCCCATGAAGGCGAGCGCCCCACCGACGGCCAGCGAGAGCGGCTGCCAGCTGTGCGGGCTGAAGAAGCCCACCTCGCCGGCCTCGTCCGCGACGTCGGCCTCCTTGTTGTCCTGTGCGGAGGCGTCGACCCGCCGGGCCGTGAAGGCCAGGTAGTAGCCGATCATGATGCACAGGCCGAAGGCCAGGAAGAGCGCCGTGGTACCGGCCGGCTCCTTCGACCACACGCCATAGACGATCGCCATGGCGAGGACGAAGACGCTCAGCCAGATGAACATCTTGCCCTGGATCTTCACTTCGCGGCCTCCTTGTCGCCGCCGAACAGCGCGGTGTCCTTCTGCCCGTCGTTCTCGATGTGGCCGAGAGCCGCGATCTCAGGGTGGTGCAGGTCGAACGCCGGCGATTCCGAGCGGATGCGCGGCAGGGTGAGGAAGTTGTGCCGCGGCGGCGGGCAGGAGGTCGCCCACTCCAGCGAACGGCCGTAACCCCACGGGTCGTCGACCTCGACCTTCTTGCCGTACTTGGCCGTCTTCCAGATGTTGTAGAAGAACGGCAGGATCGACAGACCGAGGAGGAACGAGCAGATCGTCGAGATCGTGTTCAGCGCGGTGAAGCCGTCGGCGTCGAGGTAGTCCGCGTAACGGCGCGGCATGCCCTCGGCACCCAGCCAGTGCTGGACGAGGAAGGTGCCGTGGAAGCCGATGAAGAGCGTCCAGAAGGTGATCTTGCCCAGGCGCTCGTCGAGCATCTTGCCGGT
>NZ_JBVJRV010000010.1:0-340587 GCF_055607265.1 Streptomyces sp. NPDC037013
ATCGGTGACTGGGTCACCGACAACTGGGATGCCATCGTCGCCGTCTGCAAGGTCGTCGTCGCCGTCGTCGGGGTCATCGCGATGATCGTCGGCGGTCCCATCCTGGCCGCGATCGTCATCATCGCGGGCGCGATCGTCCTGGCCGACACCTTGAGCAAATACGCAAAGGGCCAGGCCACCCTCATGGACGTGGCCTTCGCCGCCATGGACTGCATCCCGGGCGGCAAGGGTCTCACCACCGTCGCCAGAGCGGCCAAGGGCATGAAGGCCGCCGCCCGCGGACTGCGCTCCGGGGGACTCCGCAAGGCCCTCTCCGGCGGCATGAAGAAGGCGGCGGGCAAGGCCAAGCCGACCAAGGGCCGCTGCAAGAACGGCGACCCCATCGACATGATCTCCGGCGAGATGCTCATGGAGCAGACCGACGTCACCCTGCCTGGCCTGCTCCCGCTCGTCCTCCGGCGCACGCATCTGTCCACGTACCGCTGGGGCCACTGGTACGGCGACTCCTGGGCCTCGACGCTGGACGAGCGGGTCGAGATCGACGACGAGGGCCTGATCTACGTCACCGAGGACGGCCAGCTGCTGTCCTACCCCCACCCCGAGTCCGACGGCCGGCCCGTGCTCCCCGTCCACGGCTCCGCCTGGCCCCTGGAGATCGACGACGCGGGCACGGTCACCGTCACCGACCCGTACACCGGCCACGTCCGCCACTTCCTGCCCACCACACCCGAGGCGGCGGGAACGGGCGACACGGAACGGCGTCTGCCGCTGCGGACCATCACCGACCGCAACGGCAACCGCATCGACATCGAGCGCGACCCTACCGGCACACCCACGGCGGTGCGCCACACCGGCGGCTACCACCTGAAGGTGGACACCGACGACCACCGCGTCACCGCGCTGCGCCTGCTCGACCCCGCCACCGGCGACGGCACCGGCGCCGAGGACGGCGGCACGACAGTGGTCGCGTACGGCTACGACGAGGTCGGCAATCTGGCCGCGGTCCACGCGTCGGCTGGGGTGCGGCTGCGCCTGGACTACGACGCCGACGCCCGCGTCACGTCCTGGACCGACAGCAACCGGACCTGGTACCGCTTCACCTACGACGACGAGGACCGCTGCGTCCGCGGCGAGAGCACCGGCGGCCACCTGGCCTGCACCATCGAGTACCGCCCCGAGGAGCGGGAGACCCGCTACACCGACGCCCTCGGCGGGATCACCGTCTACCGCTACAACGACCTGAGCCAGCTGCTCTCCGAGACGGACCCGCTGGGCGGCACCGTCCACACCGAGTGGGACAGCCGCAACAACCTGCTCGCCCGCACCGACGCGCTCGGGCACCGCACCGAGAACACCTGGGACGAGCACGGCAATCTGATCGCGACACGTGCCCCGGACGGCACCTGCGTCACCGCCGTGTACAACGACCTCAATTTGCCGGTCGAGATCGTCGGCCCGGACGACTCCGTCCAGCGCCAGGCGTGGGACGAGCGGGGCAACCGCACCAGCGTGACCGGCCGCGACGGCATGACCCACCACTTCACCCACGACGCCACCGGAGCCGTGGCCACCATCACGGACCCCCTCGGCCACACCACCGAGCTGCGCTGCAACGCGGCGGGCCTGCCGCTGGAGGTCACGGACCCGCTGGGCGCGGTGACCCGCTACGACCTCGACGCCTTCGGCCGCGTCACCACGATCACGGACCCGACGGGCGCGGCCACGCGCCTCGAGTGGACGGTCGAGGGCAAGCTGGCGCGGCGCACGGAGGCGGACGGCTCGTCGGAGTCGTGGACGTACGACGGCGAGGGCAACTGCGTCTCGCACACGGACGCGATGGGCGCGGTCACGACCCACGAGTACACGCACTTCGACCTGATCGCCGCCCGCACCGGGCCCGACGGCGTCCGCTACGAGTTCGACCACGACACCCAGCTCCAGCTCCGCAAGGTCACCAACCCGCAGGGCCTGACCTGGAGTTACGAGTACGACCCGGCGGGCCGACTGGTGGCCGAGACGGACTTCGACGGCCGCACGCTGACGTACACCCACGACGCGGCGGGCCAGTTGCTGAGCCGTACGACGGCCACGGGTGACGAGATCACCTTCGAACGGGACGCGCTGGGCCGGACGGTCACGCAGGACGTGGCGGGCGCCGCGATCACGCGTTTCACCTACGACGCGACGGGCGACCTCACGGCGGCGGTGAGCCCGGACGTGACGCTGACCCTGGAGCGGGACAGGGCGGGCCGTCTGATCTCGGAAACGGTCAACGGCCGCACCCTGACCCACACCTACGACGCGCTGGGCCGCCGCACCGCCCGCACCACACCGTCCGGCGCGACGAGCACCTGGACGTACGACGCGGCAGGCAGGGTCACCGAACTGACCGCGTCCGGGCGGAGGCTGGCGTTCACGCACGACGGGGTGGGCCGGGAACTCACCCGCACGGTCGGCGAGGCCCTGACACTGACGAACGTGTACGACGTCGTGGGCCGCCTGACGAAGCAGGAACTGATGGGCCCGGGCAGCAAGCCTGTCCAGCACCGCGTGTACACGTACCGTCCGGACGACCATCTGACCGGCGTGGAGGACCGGCTCAACGGCACGCGGAACTTCGACCTGGACGTGGCAGGCCGCGTGACGGCGGTCCACGCGGCGGGCTGGACGGAGACCTACGCCTACGACAAGGCGGGCAACCAGACCGACGCCTCCTGGCCCGCACCCATGCCGGGCCAGGAGGCGACAGGCCCCCGCACCTACACCGGTACCCGTATCACCGCGGCAGGCAGTGTCCGCTACGCATACGACGCGGCGGGACGCACCACCCTGCGCCAGAAGACCCGCCTGTCCCGCAAACCCGACACCTGGCACTACGAATGGGACGCGGAAGACCGCCTCACGTCCGTGGTGACCCCCGACGGCACGAGGTGGCGCTACCTCTACGACCCCCTGGGCCGCCGGATATGCAAGCAGCGCATGACGGAACAGGGTGTGGCGGAACAGACCGACTTCACCTGGGACGACATGACCCTCTGCGAACAGACGAGCCACACCCCGGGTGTGCCGGAGTCGGTGACCCTCACCTGGGACCACGACGGCCTGTGCCCCCTGGCGCAGACGGAGCGCAAACACCTCACCGACGAAGAAGTGGACGCCCGCTTCTACGCCATCGTCACCGATCTCGTCGGCACCCCGACCGAACTCCTCGACGAGCGGGGCGACATCGCCTGGCGCACCAGAACCACCCTCTGGGGCACCACCGCCTGGAACCGGAGCGCCACCGCCTACACGCCCCTGCGTTTCCCCGGCCAGTACTACGACCCCGAGACGGGGCTGCACTACAACTACTTCCGGCACTACGACCCCGAGACCGCCCGCTACCTCACGCCGGACCCGATCGGTCTCGCCGGTGGCTTCGGGCCGCACAGTTACGTCCCCAATCCGTTCATGTGGATCGACCCCCTCGGCCTTTCCCTCCTCGACGTCAGCAAGAACGGGGTCAAGATCGTCGTGCACGAGTACGACGTGGACAAGCCGGCGCACGCCCATGTCACCGGTGGCGGAGGCCGCGAGGTCAGAATCGGGGCGAACGGCAAACCCCTTCACAACCAGCCGGAGCTTTCGAGCAAGCAACGACAGGCGGTGGAGCACTTCAAGCCGCAGATCAGGACCGCCGTCAGGAAGCTCGGCAGGCGGAGTCAGGCGGAGGAGCGGGCCGCGAAGGAGCAGCGCGAGGCCGCCGAGGGTGCCAAGAAACCCTGCAAGTAGGGAAGAAACGATGACATTGCATTCCGATGTGGCCGCGCTGCTGGCGGAGGCCGGCATCACCGATGTGGACGTCGACGAAGCCGTCGCGGACGACCACGTCCGCACGGCCGCGTACGTGCGCGTCGTCTCGGCGGTCGCGGAGTCTCCGAGCCGCGACCGGGACCGCGCGATCGTGGCCGCGATCTTGCGCGACCCCGACGAGAGCGGGGCCAAGACGGCCGTGGTCGCCCTCGTGGACGCGATCGCGCATGAAGTGACCGGTCCCGACGAGTTCCGGCAGTGGTCGGACGGACTGCTGCCGGAGACCGAGCGGCTCAAGACGGAGTCGTTCCGTGAGTTCATCCGCCGCCGCGTCCACGACTGGCTGTTCCACCTGTCCGTCAAGGACGGTCACGTGCCGACGGCCGACGAATTGGCGGAGGTCACGGACTGGATGCAGCGCCACCTCGCCGAGTTCTCGAGATCGCCGGACGTACTCGCCGTGGTCGCCGAGTCGGCCCGCACCAAGAAGACGCGGAACATCGCGAAGAACAGGGCGGGCAGCCGCGAGCTCAGGGCGGAGTGAACGAAGAAGGCGGCACCCGGGGAGGAAGGACCCCCGGGTGCCGCCGGCTGCAATGACCGCTTACATGACCGCTTACTTCACCGCGACGCCCGTCCACGCTGCGCCCACGGCCTTGACCTCGGCCGAGTCCGCTCCGTACAGGTCCGTCGCCGCCTTCAGCGTGCCCTCGCGGGCCGCCTTGTAGTCGGTGGTCGACGTGAAGTACGCCGTCAGGGCCTTGAACCAGATCTTCTCGGCCTTGTCGCGGCCGATGCCCTCGACCTTGGAGCCGTCGGCGGTCGGGGAGTCGTACTTGACGCCGTTGATCTCCTTCGCGCCGCTGCCCTCGGACAGCAGGTAGAAGAAGTGATTGGCGATGCCCGAGGAGTAGTGGACGTCGACGTTGCCCGCGTCGGCGCTCCAGCTGTCCAGGGACTGGCCGTCCTTGGAGGGCTTGTCCATGTAACGCAGCGGTGAGCCGTCGCCGTTGATGTCGATCTCTTCGCCGATGAGGTAGTCGCCGATGTCCTCGGGGTTCTTGGCGTTGAACTCGACGGAGGTGCCGAAGATGTCCGAGGTGGCCTCGTTGAGGCCGCCGGACTCGCCGGAGTACTCCATGTTGCCGGTGGCCGAGGTGACACCGTGCGACATCTCGTGGGCGGCGACGTCGATCGAGGTGAGGGGCTTCTTGTTGCCCTCGCCGTCGCCGTACGTCATGCAGAAGCAGCTGTCGTCCCAGAAGGCGTTGACGTAGCTGTCGCCGTAGTGGACGCGCGAGGTCGCGCCCTTGCCGTCGCCCTTGATGCCCTCGCGGCCGTGCACGTTCTTGTAGTAGTCCCAGGTGACCTGGGCGCCGTAGGCGGCGTCGACGGCGGCGGTCTGCGGGTCGTCCGGCTTGCCGGTGCCCCACGTGTCGTCGTCGTCCGTGAAGAGCTTGCCCTCGCCCTCGCCGTTGGCCAGGTTGAACGTGGAGTGGCCGCCGCGCGCGTCGTCGGTCAGGTCGAAGCCGCTGGTGCCCTTCTTGGAGCCGATCTCGACCTTGCCGCTGTACTGGCCGTTGCCGGTGCCGTTCTCGATGGCCTGGTGCTGGAAGAGCTTCTTGCCCGTCGCGGCGTCCGTGATGACGTGGAGTCTGCTGGGCGTGCCGTCCTTCTGCGTGCCGGTGACGACCGTCTCGTAGGCGAGGACGGGCTTGCCGGTTGCGGCCCAGATCACCTTGCGCGGCGACTGCGCGTCGGCCTCGGCGGTCTTCGCCTTCGCCGCGGTGGACTCGGCGGACTTGGCGACGGCGCCCTTGGAGAGCTTCGCGTCGGTGGAGGCGACCTTCACCGAGGCCTTGGTGGCCTTCGTGACGCTCTTGACCTTGCCGCTCTTCGCGGTGTGCACGACGAGGTCGCCGCCGAGGACGGGCAGGCCGTCGTAGGTGCGCTCGTAGCGGGTGTGGGTGGTGCCGTCGCGGTCCTTGACGACGTCGCGGACGACGAGCTTCTCCTTGGCGCCCAGGCCGATCTTCTCGGCGGTGGCGGCCGTCGTGGCGGCCGCGTCCTTCAGGAGGCCGGCCTTGGCGGAGGTGGAGAGGGCGGCGGGCGCGCCGGAGGGCGTGGCCGGCTGGGCGGACGCGCCGGTGGACAGTCCGGCGGTCAGGAGGGCTCCGGCGGCAACAGCGGTGGCTATGGCCAGGGTTGAGCGCTTACGGGAAATGTGGGGGGTCACGCAGGCTCCTTCTGTGGGGGGCCCGGGCGGCGTGGGGTACTGCCCGGGCATGAAAGATGCGGTGCGGGTGTGGCTCATGTGTCGTGCGAGGGAAGAGTGTCATTCGAGCCAGGTACATGTCAGCCCCTGGATGGATGTTGGCCGGAAATAGTTCGTTGAGCGATGGTCAACATACGGAATGCGAACACGGGATGACGGGCACGAGGCCGTGAACGAGCGCGCCGCCCCGGGGAGTTGATCGACCCGGGGCGGCGGCGTTCGAGGTGCTCGGTGGTGCGCGGGAGGGACGCCCCGCCCGCTGTCCGCGGGAGAGGCGTCCCTGCGTGCTCTTTGCGAAGGAAACCCTCAGGTGCCTTCAGGCCGGTTTACGGGAAGGTGACCTTCCAGCTGTTGATGTAACCGGTGTCCTGCGCGGCCTTGTCCTGGACCTTCAGCTTCCAGGTGCCGTTGGCCACCTCGGTGGAGGCGTTGACCGTGTAGGTCTCCTTGACGTTGTCCGCGGAGTCCGAGCTGCTGGTCGCCTTCAGCGGGAAGATCTTGCCGCTGGGGCCCACCAGGTCGACCTGGAGGTCACCGCGCCACGTGTGCACGATGTCGACGCCGACCTTCAGGGTGCTCGGCGCGTTGCCGGTGCGGCCGGTGACGTTGACCGACGAGGTGACCGCGGCGCCGTTGTCCGGAATGGCGACGTCGGTGGTGTTCTCGAAGGAGGTGCCGCCGGGCTCCTCGCCACCGGGACGGCTGCCGACGTTCACGGCCGCCCAGGCGTTGGCGACGGCCTTGTACTCGGCGCTGCTGGTGCCGTACAGCTCACCGGCGGCCGCCAGCGTGCCGGTGCGGGCCGACGCGTAGTTGGTGGTCGTCGTGAACTTGGTGGTGAGCGCCTTGAACCAGATCAGCGACGCCTTGTCCCGGCCGATGCCGGTCACCGGCAGGCCGTCGGAGGTCGGCGAGTCGTACTGGACGCCGTTGATCTCCTTCTTGCCGCTGCCCTCGCTCAGCAGGTAGTAGAAGTGGTTGGCGACACCGGACGAGTAGTGCACGTCGATGTTGCCGATGCCTGAGTACCACGAGTCCTTGGACCCGCCGTCCTTGCTCGGCTTGTCCATGTACCGCAGCGGGGTGCCGTCGCCGTTGATGTCGATCTTCTCGCCGACGAGGTAGTCACCCTTGTCCTGGGCGTTGTTGGCGTTGAACTCCACGGCCGCCGCGAAGATGTCCGAGGTGGCCTCGTTCAGGCCGCCGGACTCGCCGCTGTACTGCATGTTGCCGGTCGCCGCGGTCACGCCGTGCGTCATCTCGTGCGCGGCCACGTCGATGGAGGTCAGCGGCGCCGAGTTGCCCGAGCCGTCGCCGTACGTCATGCAGAAGCAGGCGTCGGACCAGAAGGCGTTGACGTAGTTGTTGCCGTAGTGGACCCGCGAGTACGCGCCGACACCGTCACCGCGGATACCGGTGCGGCCGTGCACGTTCTTGTAGTAGTCCCAGGTGAGCTGGGCGCCGTAGGCGGCGTCGGCGCCGGCGGTCTCGGCGTTCGACGGGGAGCCGTTGCCCCAGATGTCGTCCGGACCCGTGAAGAGGGTGCCGGTGCCGGAGGTGCCGTGGTTCAGGTTGTACGTCTTGTGGTTGCCGCGGCCGGAGTCGGTGAGCGTGTAGTTCGACCCCGACTGGACCGAGCCGACGGTGACCTGGCCGCTGTACTGCGTGTTGCCGGTGCCGTTCTCGATGCCCTGCCACTGGAAGAGCTTCTTGCCGGTGGTGGCGTCCGTGATGACGTGCAGCTCGTTCGGCGTGCCGTCGTGCTGCAGGCCGCCGACGACCGTCTCGTACGCGAGGACCGGCGCGCCCTTGGCCATCCACACGACCTTGCGCGGCGCCCGGTCCGCGTCGGTCTTCTTCGAACCGGCGGCCTTCGCGGCGCCGAGCGCCTGCTTCTCGGCGGCCGAGGCCTTGATGCCGGCGCTCGTGTCGACGCCCTTGAGCTGGGCCCGCGCGGCCTTGGTGACGCCCTCGGTCTTCCCCGACTTCGCGGTGTCGACCACCAGGTCGCCGCCGAGGACGGGCAGCCCGCCGTAGGTCCGCTCGTAGCGGGTGTGGACCGTGCCGTCACGGTCCTTGGTGACGTCGCGGACGACGAGCTTCTCCTTGGCGCCGAGACCGAGGTCGGCGGCGGTCTCCGCCTTGGTGGCGTTGGCGTCGCGGATGAGCTCCGCGCGCTGGGCGGGGGAGAGTTTGACGGCCAGGGCGCCGGGGTCGACCTTGCCGAGCTTCTGGGCAGCGGCCTTGGGGGCGTCGGCGCGTGCGCCGTCGGCCGAGGCGGGGCCCGCCTGTACGGCTACGGCGAGGAGCGCGGCGACTGCGGAGAGAGCGCCGACGGCGGTCGCACGGGTGCGGACCGAACGGCTGTGGGAGGTGGGTCTGTGGGAGGTGTTTCTCAACACGGACTCCTTCTGCGCGGCCGCGTGGGTAGCGCGGCCAGAACTACCGGATGGCTGGGTCGCCCTCCGGGCAGAGCAAGGCGGAACGCAGAACTGGGCGAAGCACAACGGGTATTGCGTGAAGAGAAACCGTCGCCTTGTTGAAAGCCGTGCGACGGTCGAGGGGAAGAGTGGCACCAGAGGGCCGTCGTTGTCAGGTGCGCATCAGTAGTTGGCCGGAATCAGTCCGTTGGCCGGTGGGGCACGTTCGGTATGCGGAGTCCGGCCGCAGGCCCTTTACGGCCGTCCCGGCCGCCGGCACGGGCGGCTCCCGCAGACTTGCGGCGGGCCATTCCGGTTGGCCCGGGGCGAGGTGATCTCCACCCCGCGCCGTAGGGTGGCGCGGTCCGGCGCGCGGGCCCAGGACGCCTCGCGCTCCGGGGGCGGACATGCCCCGTGCGCGGGATCCTGCCAAGCCTTTTCGGGGGCGGCGACCGAGGCCCGGCCGCGTTTTACGGAAGCTTGGAACGGCGCGCTCCGGGGGTGGGCGGCGGTCCGGTTGGGCATGCTCCGGGCCCCGGCGCGACCCCCTTCCCACCCCCCGGCGCACGCCGGGAGCGCAGGCCAACGATGGTTCCGCGCCGGGGTCCGTACCACCCGGTGCGAGCGGTACGACGGCTCCGTACGCACCTCTGCCGGGCCTCCGCGACGGTGCCGCGCGCCGCCCTGTTCGAAAGCGGCGTACGACTCCGGGACAGGCGGCATGTGGCTGCTTTTCGCCGGTGGTCCACTCCTGTGACGCCACGCAAAAGGGGGCCCGGCGCGGCTCTCACCCCGCCGGGCCCCCTTCACGCCGGCTCACTCGGCGGGCCGGCTCCCCTCCCGCGGGTTGATCCACAACGCCTCGCCCACCGCGCACAGTTCGCCCCGCGCCGTGGCCACCGCCACGCCCATCGTGTGCTTGCGGCCCGCCTGCGTCATCGGCCAGGCATACGTGATGTGCTCCTCGCCCGTGGCCGCCGGGCGCAGCAGGGTCGCCGTCAGCGAGGCCGTGACCGCGCCGGTGCGCAGGCCGCCGAGGTGGATGCCGGCCCACGCCGTCGCACAGTCCAGGACCGCCCAGAGCATCTCGGACCGCAGCCGGCCCCGCGCGTCCGCGAACGCGGGGTGCGGGGACCAGGCCGCCGCCACCACGTCGCGGCCGGGCACCCGCGAACAGTGCTGGCGCAGGCCCCTGCCCGGCGCCCGGTGGCCGCAGCCGAAGCAGTCGATCGGCGTGCCGTCGGCCGCGAGTCCGGTCAGCCCGGCCGCGCGGAACGCCTCGGAGGCCGCCGTGGCCTGCGCCAGGGACGGCGCGGGCGGCGCAACGGCCGCAGGCAGGTCCGCGACGGGCGTGGCCGTCGCGAGCACGGTGCCGGCGGTGTCGGTCAGCCGGGCGCCCCCGCCGTCCGGTCCGGTGAGCCGGAGGGGGGAGCCCACCGGGGTCGCGGCCCGGAAGTCGACCCGTACCGTGCGGGTCGCCGAGCGCCCGGCGAGCAGCCCCGCCACGTATCCGCCGTAGGCGATGCCCGGGTAGCCCTGGTAGGCCTCGGGGATGGTGAGGACGTCACCGGCCCTCGCGCCCGTCCCCGTACCCGCGCCCGTCTCCGTACTCGCGTCCGTGCCTGTCTCAGCCATGCCGTCGGATCAACTCCCCGTCTGTCGTGTGCCGTCACTCCGGTCGGGCGGTCAACGCCCGGTCGTCCGCCGCCTCAGCCCACCACGCTGTCCCGCCACGCCCGGTGGAGGTCGGCGAACGCCCCGGTGCCCGTGATGAGGTCGTCGGGGGGGCCGTCCTCGACGATCCGGCCGTGGTCCATCACGAGGACCCGGTCGGCGATCTCCACGGTGGAGAGCCGGTGGGCGATCACCACGGCCGTGCGGCCGCGCAGCACCGTGTGCATTGCGCGCTGCACGGCCCGCTCGCCCGGGATGTCGAGCGAGCTGGTCGCCTCGTCGAGGATCAGCACCGCCGGGTCGGCGAGCAGGGCCCGCGCGAAGGCCACCAGCTGCCGCTGGCCCGCGGAGATCCGGCCGCCCCGCTTGCGCACGTCGGTGTCGTACCCGTCGGGCAGCGAGGTGATGAAGTCGTGCGCGCCGATGGCCTTGGCGGCGCGCTCGATCTCCTCGCGGGTGGCGTCGGGCCGGCCGATCGCGATGTTCTCCGCGACGGTCCCGGAGAACAGGAAAGCCTCCTGCGTCACCATCACGACCCCGCGCCGCAGCTCGGCGCCGTCGAGCTCGCGCAGGTCCACGCCGTCCAGGAGGACCCGGCCGTCCGTCGGGTCGTAGAAGCGGGCGAGCAGCTTGGCCAGCGTGGACTTGCCCGCGCCCGTGGAGCCTACGACGGCCACCGTCTGCCCCGCGGGCAGCGTCAGGTCGAAGCGGGGCAGCACTTCGCCGCCCGTCCGGTAGGCGAACCGCACCCCGTCGAACCGCACCTCGCGGCCCGGGTGGTCCGATGCCAGGACCGGCAGCGGGCGCGCGTCGGACGCCGCGGGCTCGGGCACGGTCGGGGCCTGGGCGAGCAGCCCCGCGACCTTCTCCAGGGAGGCGGCCGCCGACTGGTAGGAGTTGAGGAACATGCCGAGCCGGTCGATCGGGTCGTACAGGCGCCGCAGGTAGAGCACGGCGGCGGCCAGCACGCCGAGCGCCAGCCCGCCGTCGGCGACCCGCTGGGCGCCCCACAGCACGATGGCGGCGACGGCGGTGTTGGCGACGAGCCGCGAGCCGACCACATAGCGGGCCATCTCCAGCATGGCGTCGCCGTTGGTGCGCTCGTGGCGGTGGTTGAGCTCACCGAACTCCGCGTCGTTGGCCCGCTCGCGGCGGAAGGCCCGCACCGGCCGGATGCCGTTCATCGTCTCCGCGAACTTCACGATGACCGCGGCGATCGCGGTGGAGCGCTGTCGGAACATCGCTCCCGCGCGCCGCTGATAGAGGCGTACGAGGAGGTAGAGCGGCACGAACGAGGCCACAGCCACCGCGCCGAGACCCAGGTCGAGCCAGAGCAGCATCGCCGAGATGTAGACGAAGGAGAGCAGGACCGTGATGAGTTCCTGCAGGCCCTCGCTGAGCAGTTCGCGCAGCGACTCCAGGTCGGTGGTGGAGCGGGAGATCAGCCGGCCCGATGTGTACCGCTCGTGGAAGTCGACGCTGAGGGCCTGCGCGTGCCGGAAGATGCGGCCGCGCAGATCGAGCAGCACGTCCTGGTTGACGCGTGCGGAGGCGATGATGAACGCGTACTGCAGGGCGCCGGAGGCGGCCGCGCAGCCCAGATAGCCGGCGCCGACCGCGATCAGCGGGCCGTAGTCGTCGGCGCGCACGGCGGGTACGCCGCGGTCGATGGCGTAGGCGACGAGGAGCGGACCGGCCTGCACGACGGCCTGCTGCACGAGCAGCAGTACGGCGGCGAGCGTGACGCGGCCGCGCAGCGGCGAGAGCAGCGAGCGCAGGAGGGCGCGGGTGGCGCCCGGGGGAGCGGGCAGCTCGTCCCTGTCGAACGGGTCGTCCGGTGCGCCGGCGCCCGCGCTCGCGTCGCCGGGACGGCCGGTGCTTCCGGGCTCCTCGGGTCCTGCGGCTCCCGCGGCTCCTTCGGGTTCTTCGGGGTCGACGGGTTTCTCCCGTACGGATGTCGACGAGCTCATCGGGCGGCCTCCTCGGCGGCGGGGACGGCGGAGGGGTGGTCGGCGGCGGGAGGTTCGGTGGCGCGGTCCGGGCCGGCGGGGGCATCGGCGCCGGGGTGGTCGGCGGTCTCCGCCCCCGACATCAGCCACGCGTACTCCGCGTTCTCCCGCAGCAGTTGCTGGTGGGTGCCGACCGCCGTGATACGGCCGCCGGAGAGCAGGGCGACCCGGTCGGCGAGCAGCACGGTGGAGGGGCGGTGGGCGACGATCAGCGCGGTCGTGTCCGCGAGGACGCGCCGCAGCGCCGCCTCCACCAGCGCCTCCGTGTGCACGTCGAGCGCGGAGAGCGGATCGTCGAGTACGAGGAAGCGGGGCCGGCCCACCACCGCGCGGGCCAGCGCGAGGCGCTGGCGCTGCCCGCCGGAGAGGCTCAGGCCCTGCTCGCCGACCTGGGTGCCGGTGCCCTGCGGCAGGGCGTGCGCGAAGTCGGCCTGGGCCACGTCGAGCGCCCGCCGCAGCTCGGCGTCGCCCGCGGTGCCGTCCGCGCCCATCAGGACGTTCTCGCCGACCGTCGCGGAGAACAGCGTCGGCTCCTCGAAGGCGACGGCGACGAGGGTGCGCAGCCGCTCGCGGTCCATCGCCGTGATGTCCTCGCCGTCCAGCGTGATGCGGCCGCCGGTCACCTCGTGCAGGCGCGGCACCAGCGCGGTGAGCGTCGTCTTGCCGCTGCCGGTCGCGCCGACCAGCGCCATGGTCTCGCCGTGGCGCACGTGCAGGTCGACGCGGGCGAGGACCGCAGGGGCGTCCGGCGGCGCGTCGGGGTACCTGAACTCCACGCCCTCGAAGCGGAGTCCGCCGAGCGTGTCGTCGTCCGGCCGGGAGCCGCCGGGGCGCGCCGGGGCCGCGGCGGTGACGGCCGTGTCCTCCGGCTCGGCGTCCATGACCTCGAAGTACCGCTCGGTCGCCGTCGCCGACTCCTGGCTCATCGCAAGCAGGAAACCGATCGACTCCACCGGCCAGCGCAGCGCGAGCGCCGTCGAGAGGAAGGCGACCAGCGTGCCCGCCGACAGACCGCCGTCCGCGACCCGCACCGTGCCGAGGACCAGCGCCACCCCGATCGCGGCCTCCGGCAACGCCATGATCACCGCGTAGATGGCGGCGAGGATCCGCGCCTTGACCAGCTCGGTGCCGCGCAGCGTGTGCGACAGCTCGCGGAACGCCCGCGCCTGGCTGCGGTGGCGGCCGAACCCCTTGATGATGCGGATGCCCAGCACGCTCTCCTCGACGACCGTCGTCAGATCGCCGACCTGGTCCTGCGCGCGCCGCGCCGCGGCGGTGTACCGCCCCTCGTAGTACGCGAGGGCGATCACCATCGGCACCACCGGCGCGAGGAGCACCAGGCCGAGCGTGAAGTCCTGCCCGAGCAGAATGATCACGCCGACCAGGATGGTCGCGCCGTTGACCAGCAGGAACGTCAGGGGGAAGGCGAGGAACATGCGCAGCAGCATCAGATCCGTCGTGCCGCGCGACAGGAGCTGTCCGGACGCCCACCGGTCGTGGAAGGCCACCGGGAGCCGCTGCAGATGGCGGTAGAGATCGGCCCGCATCGCCGCCTCGACGCCCGCGAGCGGCCGGGCGACCAGCCACCGCCGCAGCCCGAAGAGCAGCGCCTCGGCGACGCCGAGCACGAGCAGCAGCAGCGCCCCGAGCCACACCCCGGTCGGGTCCCGGTCGGCCACCGGCCCGTCCACCATCCACTTGAGCACGAGGGGGAAGACGAGCCCCGTGCAGGAGGCGACGACCGCGATCAGGGCGGCGGTGATCAGACGGATCCGGATCGGGCGCACGTACGGCCACAGGCGCAGCAACGTCCGTACGGTGGACCGCTTTTCGGTGGGGGCAGCTGATTTCGGCATCAGGGGCGAGCCTACGTATTGCCACTGACAGAGCCCACCGAGTTTTGCCCGCCGGGCGGCTCCGCGCCACGAAGCCGGGTGGCCCCGCGCCACGAAGTCGTACCCGCCCATCAACCGATCAGCTGATGTTGCTTCGAGCGCGATGGGGGATGTCCGCACCCCCGCCCACCGGCGATTCTCGACGCATGCCCCTCATCGAAGTGCACGGACTCAAGAAGGCCTACGGCGGCCGGACCGCCGTCGACGGCGTCTCCTTCACCGTCGAGGAGGGCGAGATCTTCGGGATCCTCGGCCCGAACGGCGCCGGCAAGACCACCACCGTCGAATGCGTCGAGGGGCTGCGCGTCCCCGACGCCGGAACCGTGCGCGTCGCGGGACTCGACCCGGTCGCCGACCACGAGCGCCTCACCCGCATCCTCGGCGCGCAGCTCCAGGAGAGCGAGCTCCAGCCGAAGCTGACCGTGCGCGAGGCCCTCGAGCTGTACGCGGCGTTCTACCCGGACCCCGCCGACTGGCGGCCCCTCGCCGAGCGGCTGCGCCTGACCGACAAGCTGGACAGCCGCTTCGGCAAGCTCTCCGGGGGCCAGAAGCAGCGCCTGTTCATCGCCCTCGCCCTCATCGGCAGCCCGAAGGTCGTCGTCCTCGACGAGCTGACCACCGGCCTGGACCCGCGCGCCCGCCGCGACACCTGGGAGCTCATCGAGGACGTCCGCGACAGCGGCGTCACCGTCCTGCTCGTCACCCACTTCATGGAGGAGGCCCAGCGCCTCTGCGACCGGGTCGCCGTCATCGACAAGGGCCGGGTCGCAGCCCTCGACACCCCGGCGGGCCTGGTCCGCAGGTCCGCGAGCTCCACGGTCATGTCGTTCACGCCGTCCGCGCCGCTGGACGAGCGTCTCCTCGCCGCGCTGCCCGCCGTCACCTCCGTCGAGCACCGCGACGGCCGCTACACCCTGAACGGCACCGACGACACCGTCGACGCCGCCATCACCCTGCTCGCCCGGCACCACATCACCGCCCACCAACTCCGGGTCGCCGACGCCACGTTGGACGACGCCTTCCTCGACCTGACGGGAGCCTCGGCATGACCACGGCCACCTCCGCATCGCACGCCCCCGCCCCGCGGCGCCCCGTCGACCGGGCCGCCGGGGCCGTCCTGCGGGCCGAGCTCCGCCTCTTCCGCCGGGAACCGGGCGCCCTCTTCTGGATCATGGCGTTCCCCACCCTGCTCCTGGTGATCCTCGGCTCCATCCCGTCGTTCCGGGAGGCCGACGCCTCACTGGGCGGCCTGCGCCTGGTCGACGCGTACGTCCCCGTGACCGTCCTGCTCTCCCTGATCATGGCCGGCGTGCAGGCCATGCCGCCGCTCATCACCGGCTACCGCGAGCGCGGCATCCTGCGCCGCATGTCCGCCACGCCGGTGCGCCCCAGCGCCGTGCTCGGCGCGCAGATGGGCATCCACGGCGCGGCCGCCCTCGTCTCAGCGCTGCTCTCGCTGACCGTGGGCCGCCTCGCCTTCGACGTACCGCTGCCGCGCCAGGCCTTCGGCTACGCCCTCGCGCTGCTGTTGGCCGTCCTGTGCGGGCTCGCGCTCGGCGCGCTGGTCTCGGCGCTCGCCCGCACCACGAAGGCCGCGACCGCGATCGGCTCCGCCGTCTTCTTCCCGATGATGTTCAGCGCGGGCGTCTGGCTGCCGGTGCAGGCGATGCCCGACGGGCTGGCCCGCGCCGTCGAGGCCACCCCGCTCGGCGCCGCCTCCCAGGCGCTGAACGAGGCGGCGGGCGGCGGCTGGCCCGGCTGGGCCCACCTGGGCGTCCTCGCGCTGTGGGCCGTGGCCCTGTCGGCGGGCGCCTCGCGCTGGTTCCGATGGGAGTGACCGTCCTGGCCCGGCCCGTCGACGAGACTGGTCCGGTGAGTACGAGCACGGCCGACGCCACGAAGTCGATCGAGGAGCGGTGGAGCATGTTCCACCGCTGGGGGCCCTACGTCCTGCTGGGGTTCGGCGTCCTCATGGCCGCCGCCACCAGCGAAGTCGTCGGCATGGACCGCGGCGACCGGTATGTGAGCGCGGCCCTGGTCTGCGCCGCCGTCGCCCTCCAGCTGGTGTGGGGCGCCCGGACCCGCTCCCGGTCCGGCCCCTCGCCCGCGGGCACCGTCTACTACGGCCTGCGCTGGGCGATCGCCTTCGTGCTGACCTGGATCAACCCGTTCTTCGCGTTCTACGCCGTCGTCGGCTACTTCGGCGCCGAACGGCTGCTGCCCCCGCGCCTGGTCAAGCCGGGCCTGTTCGCCACCGCCGTCATCATGGCGGGCTCCCAGTCCGGCGGGCTGCCGCCGGACGACGCGCTCGGCTGGGGCGTCTTCGGCGGACTCCTCGCGGTGAACGTCGCCCTGCTCACCGTCTTCGCCCACCTCGCGGCCCAGGAGGACCGGCGCGCCCTCGACGCGGCCGCCACCATCGCCGAGCTTGAGCGCACCAACACCGCCCTGCAGCAGGCACTCGACGAGAACGCCGCTCTCCACGCCCAGCTCCTCGTCCAGGCCAGGGAGGCGGGCGTCGCCGACGAGCGGCGCAGGCTCGCCGCCGAGATCCACGACACCATCGCGCAGGGCCTGACCGGCATCATCGCCCAGCTCCAGGTCGTCGCGGGCACCGCCGACCAGGAGCTGGCCCGCGAACACCTGGACCGGGCCGCCGACCTCGCCCGGCACAGCCTCGGCGAGGCCCGCCGCTCCGTCCACAACCTCTCGCCCGCGCCCCTGGAGAACGACCGCCTCCCCGAGGCGCTGGAGAAGACCGTCGCGGAGTGGGCCGAGCGCACCGGCGTGCGCGCCGACCTCACCGTCACCGGCACCGCGGAGCACCTCCACGAGGAGATCGAGGCGACCCTGCTGCGCATCGCCCAGGAGGCCCTGTCCAACGCCGCCCGGCACGCCGGGGCCGGCCGTCTCGGCGTCACCCTCTCCTTCATGGGCGACGAGGTCAGCCTGGACGTCCGCGACGACGGCCGCGGCTTCGACCCGCTGGCCACGGTGGCGCGCGGCGGCTCGGGCGGCTTCGGTCTCGACGGCATGCGGGCCCGGGCCGAACGCATCGCCGGGTCGCTCACCGTGGAGTCGGAGCCGGGCGGCGGCACCGCGGTCTCGGCTCGCGTACCGTTGGTGCGCCATGAGCACTGACGCGATCACCCTCCTCCTCGTCGACGACCATCCCGTCGTCCGCGACGGCCTGCGCGGCATGTTCCGCTCGGCCCCCGGCTTCGAGGTGCTCGGCGAGGCGTCGAACGGCGTGGAGGCCGTGGCGCTGACCGCCGAACTCGACCCGGACGTCGTCCTGATGGACCTGCGCATGCCCGGCGGCAACGGCGTCGACGCGATCACCGAGCTCACCCGCCGCGGCGCCCGCGCCCGCGTCCTGGTCCTCACCACGTACGACACGGACTCCGACACGCTCCCCGCCATCGAGGCGGGCGCCACCGGCTACCTGCTCAAGGACGCCCCGCGCGAGGAGCTGTTCACCGCGGTCCGCGCCGCGGCCGAAGGGCGCACGGTGCTCTCGCCCGCGGTCGCCTCCCGGCTCGTCTCACGCGTGCGTGCCCCCGGCAACGAACCGCTGAGCACCCGTGAGAGGGAGGTGCTCGCGCTCGTCGCCAAGGGCACGTCGAACCGCGCCATCGCCGCCGAACTCTTCATCAGCGAGGCCACGGTCAAGACCCACCTCACCCACATCTACGGCAAGCTCGGCGTCAAGGACCGTGCGGCGGCGGTGGCCACGGCGTACAGCAGGGGAATCCTCGGCTGAGACCGGGACCCGGACCCGGACCCGGGGCGGCCCTAGGCCTGCTGCCAGAGCGCCGGGGTGTTCGGCGGCTCCCAGCCCGGCTGGGCCTGGTGTCCCTGGAGGCACCGGTAGGTCGAGCCGCCGTAGGTGACCGTGTCGCCCGGCGCGTAGACCTTGCCCGCCGCCCACGTGCCGCCCGGCTCGGGATCACCCGGGCCCGGGCCGCCGCCGGTGGTCTTCAGCGTCAGGCCGAACTGCTGGAGCAGCGGATTGATCGGCTGGTAGTACGTCGTGCCGCCGCTGGAGCAGTCGCCGGAACCGCCCGAGGTGACGCCCTGCGCCTGGCTGCCGGATATGTAGGAGCCCCCCGAGTCACCCGGCTCGGCGCAGACCGTCGTGCGCGTCACCCCGTTGATGGTGCCCTCGGGGTAGGTGACGCTGGTGTTGTGCTGCTGGATCGTGCCGCAGTGCCACCCCGTAGTGGAGCCCGACCGGCAGACCGACGCACCCACCGGGGACTGTGTGGAGCCCCCGACGCCGGTCCGCTGGCCGCCCTGGCCCTCCACGTACGGGGTGGCGGTCCATTGGGAGTTGGTGGCGACCCAGGCCATGTCCATGCCGGGGAAGACGGATGCCTGGAACGTGCCCTGGGCCACCTGGTTGTATCCGCTGGTCGCCGTGCCGGCGCGCCCGCAGTGCCCCGCCGTCGCGAAGCCCTGCTGGGTGCCCTTGGTGACCGGGAAGCCGATCGAGCAGCGGCCCCCGCCCATGTAGTACGCGTCCCCGCCCACCAGGTCGTACAGCGGCCTCGGCCGCTCCGCGGTCCGCACGAGGCGTACGAGGGAGGGGTCCACGCCCGCCGCGGAGACGAGGGACTTCGCCGCGGGGGTGTGCACGGCCCGCACCACGACCGCGTTGGCGCGCACGTCGACGTACCAGACGGGCGCGTCACGCGTCGCCGTCCTCCGCGCCGCCCGGTCCAGCGCCCGCTTCGCCCGGTCCAGTTGCGCGGTGGAGTGCCCGACCACGGCGGCCCGTGCGCCCCGCGCCTCGATCACGGGGACGTCGGCGGCGTCCGTGGTCGCCACGGTGAGCCGTGCGGAGGTGGTGCCGCCCACCCAGGCGCCCGCGAAGTCACGGCCGAGCGCGGCGCGCAGCGCTCCCGCGACGGCGCCTGCCTCGGCCTCGTTGACCAGACGGGCCTCGGCCTGCGCCGTCGTGAGGCCGAGGTCGCGCCGCATCGCCCGCAGGACTCCGGCAGGGGTCGTGGAGACGGCGGCGGTCTCGGCGGCGGAGGGCGCCGGGGCGCCGGGGTCGGTCTGCGCGGAGGCGGATCCGGGGAGACCGGCGAGGACCAGCGCGCCGGCCGCGGCCACCGCGGCGCACGCCGCGGTGAGGCGCCGGTGAGAGGTGGGGAGCATACGAGGTCTCCTCGATGTGCCGGGGACGAGCGGGGGATCGCCCACACCGTAGAAGCCTCAACTGCCCGCCAGTAGCTGTCAGCCGACCCCTCGTACCGGCGTTATGGAACGCGGCGGCGGGGGCGCCGGGACGGCGCCGTCACCCCGTGGGCGGCGACGGCGCGGAGAGCCACGCCGTGTAGCTCTCGCTGCGCGCCGCCGCCTCGGCGTGGGCGGCCCGGGCCAGCGAGAAGACGGCGGCCGCGGTGTCGTGGGCCGGCGCCGCGGGGTGCCAGCCCAGCAGATGCCGCCAGTACAGCGGCGCCCCCGCCAGCGGCCTGGTCACCAGCCCCGGCGTCGGCGGGAACGTCGCCCGGCAGAGCCCCACCGCCCGCCCCACCTGCACCAGATGGACGCAGGACGCCACATCCGTCTCGTACACGCACGACGGCGTGAACCCCGCACGCGCGCACGCCGCCGCGAAGCACTCCGCGAAACAGCCGTCCCCCGGCACGTCCGTCCACGCCTCGTCCGCGAGCAGCGCCAGCTCGATCTCCGGCCGGCCGGCCAGCGGATGGCCGGTCGGCAGCATCACGAAGACGGGATCGCGGGCCACCTCCCGCCAGGTGAGCAGCCCGTCCTTGGGCGGCGCGCTCGCCCCGCACGTGCCCACCAGCGCGAAGTCGAGCCGGCCCGACGCCGTACGGGCCGCGATCTCCCGCTCGGACCAGGAGGTGTGCGTCGTCACGGGCACCCCCGGGTACGCGGCGGCGAGCCGGTCCACCAGCGCGCCGAGCAGCGGCCCGTGGATGCCGCCGAGCCGGAACCCCGCCCCGCCCTCCCAGGACCGCGCGAACCGCTGCGCCTCCTCCCGCAGCCCGCTGACCGCCGGCAGCACGACCCTGGCCCTGGCCAGCACGAACTCGCCGAGCGCGGTGGCCCGCACCCCGTGCCGGCCCCGCTCGAAGAGCTCGCCGCCGAGGGCGCGCTCGATCCGTTTCAGCTGCGCGCTCAGCGCGGGCTGCGCGAGCCCGAGCGCGGTGGCGGCCTTGGTCAGGCTGCCCGCGTCGGCGATCGCCCGGATCGTCCTCAGGTGCCGCAACTCCAGGTCCATGAGGCGAGCTTGGAGTCACCCCGGGGCCCGGGCAATACTCCGGTACGGACCAATCGTGATCATCCCGGGGTACGGGCGGCCCGCCGCACCCCGGAGCGGTCGCCGTCAGCCCTCGACGACCCGCAGCAGCACCACCGACCTCCCCGCCACCGTCATCACCGCGCCCGCCCGGTGCACGCTCCCCGGCGCCGCGTCCTGCTCCTCCACGGCGGTGTCCACGACGACCTCGTACGCGTCGGCCCACGGCGGCCCCGGCAGCACGAAGGGCGACGGCGCCTCGGCCGCGTGCAGGACGGCGAGGAAACTGTCGTCGGTGATGGGCGCGCCCCGGGCGTCACGGCCCGGTATGTCGCGTCCCGACAGATACATGCCGAGCGTGGCGGTGGGTGCGTACCAGTCGGCCTCCGTCATCTCCGTACCGCCCGCCGTGAACCACGCCAGATCCCGCAGCCCGTCCGCCGAATGGGCCCGCCCGGAGAAGAAGGCCCGCCTGCGCAGCACCGGATGGCGGTGCCTCAGCTCGATGAGGCGGGCGGTGAGCGCGTACAGCGCGCGCCACCCCGGCTCCTCGCGCAGCCCCCAGTCGACCCAGCTGATCTCGTTGTCCTGGCAGTACGCGTTGTTGTTGCCGCGCTGCGTACGGCCCATCTCGTCGCCCGCGACCAGCATCGGCACCCCGGTGGAGAGCAGCAGCGTCGTCATCAGGTTGCGCAGCTGCCTGCGCCGCAGCGCCACCACGCCCCCGTCGTCCGTCTCGCCCTCGGCGCCGCAGTTCCACGACCGGTTGTCGTCCGAACCGTCCCGGTTGCCCTCGCCGTTGGCCTCGTTGTGCTTGCGCTCGTAACTGACCAGGTCCCGCAGGGTGAAACCGTCGTGCGCCGTCACGAAGTTCACCGACGCGTACGGCCTGCGCCCGCCCCACGCGTACAAATCGCTCGACCCCGACAGCCGGTACCCCAGATCCCGTACGTCCGGCAGCGCCCCCCGCCAGAAGTCCCGCACCGCACCCCGGTAGCGGTCGTTCCACTCCGTCCAGAGCGGCGGGAACGCCCCCACCTGATAGCCGCCCGACCCCACGTCCCACGGCTCGGCGATCAGCTTCACGCGCCGCAGGACCGGATCCTGCGCGATCACCGCGAGGAACGGCGAGAGCATGTCGACGTCGTGGAAGGAGCGCGCGAGCGCCGCCGCCAGATCGAAGCGGAACCCGTCCACGCCCATCTCCGTCACCCAGTACCGCAGGGAGTCCGTGATCAGGCGCAGCACGTGCGGCTGGACGACCTGGAGGGTGTTCCCGCACCCCGTGTAGTCCGCGTACCGCCGGGCGTCGCCGGGCCGCAGCCGGTAGTAGGCGCGGTTGTCGATGCCCTTCAGGGAGAGCATCGGGCCGAGCTCCCCGGCCTCCGCCGTGTGGTTGTAGACCACGTCCAGGATGACCTCGATGCCGGCCTCGTGCAGCGCCCGCACCATCCGCCGGAACTCGCCGACCTGCTGGCCCGTGGTGCCGGTCGCCGCGTACGCCGCGTGCGGGGCGAAGTAGCCGATCGAGTTGTAGCCCCAGTAGTTGCGCAGGCCCCGGCGGAGCAGATGGTCCTCGTGCGCGAACTGGTGCACCGGCAGGAGCTCGACCGCCGTCACCCCGAGCCGTACGAGATGGTCGAGCGCGGCCGGGTGCGCCAGCCCCGCGTACGTGCCGCGCAGTTCCTTCGGCACCCCCGGATGGAGCTTGGTGAAGCCGCGCACGTGCAGCTCGTAGATGACCGAATCCGCCCACGGCGTCTTGGGGCGCCGGTCGTCCGTCCACTCGTCGTCCGGCGCGTCGTCGTGCACGACCACGCCCTTGGGCACGTACGGCGCCGAGTCCCGCTCGTCGCGGACCGTGTCCGCCACATGCTGCTGGGGCCAGTCGCGCACGTGCCCGTACACCTCGGCGGGCAGCCGGCCGTAGTCGTTGCCAGGCCCGCCGTCCACCGCGCGCGCGTACGGATCGAGGAGCAGCTTGGCCGGGTTCCAGCGGGCGCCCGTCCACGGGTCCCAGCGGCCGTGCACGCGGTAGCCGTACCGCTGCCCGGGACGCACGCCCGGCACGAAACCGTGCCAGATCTCGTGCGTCAGCTCGGTCAGCCGGCAGCGCGTCTCGACGACCCGGCCCCCCTCCGTGTCGAACAGGCACAGCTCCACGGCCTCCGCCCCGCCCGCCCACAGCGCGAAGTTGGTGCCCGCCACGCCGTCGGGGCCCACCCGGAAACGCGCGCCGAGCGGCGTCGGCGCCCCGGGCCACACCGGCCGCGTCGGCGCGGCACGGGCCGCGGCCCGCCTGCTCCCGTTCACCGCGGGGGCGGGCCGCTCGGTCGTGGCGCGCCCCCCTGCCCGCGCCTTCTGCACTGCCTCTTGCTCGGGTGCGCTCGACACCTGTCAGCCTCCCGCGGCTCCGTCGGCCGACGCGCGAAGAAGGGCGTGCGGCGTCCCGGCCGCACCTCCCCCACGTCGTCCTCCCCACTGTTCTGCCCACCGTGCGCGTCGCACTCACGTTTCCCCGGCAGGGGGACGGTCGTTGGGACCCACGTGAGACAGGTTGCGAGGCGCGCACGGCGCGCAGGGGCCGCGCTGGCCGCGGTGGTGACATGGGCGGGTCTGCTGGCCGCGGCGTCCGGCTGCTCCGCCGACAGGCCCGACGGATTCATGGGGAAACCGCGCTCGCCCGCGGACGCGATCCGGGTGACGCCCGGTGACGACAGCAAGGGGATCAAGCCGGACGAACACATCGAGGTCAGGGTCCCCGACGGCCGCCTGGAGTCGGTGCGGGTCGTCCGCACCCAGGACGCCCGCAGGACCGAGGTGCCGGGCCGCATCGCCGACGACGGCCTGACGTGGCGGCCCCTCGACGACGGCCCGCTGGCGCTCGCCGCCACGTACAAGATCGACGCCGTCGCGATGGACGGCCACGGCCGCCGCTCGGCGCGCCACACCACCTTCCGCACGTACGTCCCCGACGAGCGGTTCACCGGATACGTCACGCCGGAGAACCGCGCCACGGTCGGCACCGGCATGATCGTCTCCCTGGAGTTCAACCGGGAGGTGGAGAACCGCGACGCCGTCCAGCGCGCCATCCACGTCACCGCGCGGCCGGCCGTCGACATCCGCCCGCACTGGTTCGGCAAGAGCCGCGTCGACTTCCGCCCCGAGAAGTACTGGAAGCCCGGCACCAAGGTCACCGTCGGCCTGCGGCTGCGCGACGTCGAGGCCGCCCCCGGCGTCTACGGCCTGCAGGACAAGAGCTTCTCCTTCACCATCGGCCGCCGCCAGGAGTCCCTGGTCGACGCCGCCGAACACACCATGGAGGTACGCCGCGACGGCGAGCTGATCTCCACCCTGCCGATCACCGCGGGCGCCCCCAAGACCACCACGTACAACGGGAAGATGGTGGTGACGGAGATGCTGGAGGTGACCCGCATGAACAGCCGCACCGTCGGCTTCGGCGGGGAGTACGACATCCCCGACGTGCCGCACGCCATGCGCCTGACCACCTCCGGCACCTTCCTGCACGGCAACTACTGGTCACCGGACGCCCCGGGCAACACCAATGTCAGCCACGGTTGCGTGGGCCTGCGCGACGTCAAGGGCGGCAGCTCGAAGACGCCGGCCGGCTGGTTCTTCGACCGGAGCCTCATCGGGGACGTCGTCGAGGTCGTCCACAGCAATGACAGGAAAGTCGCTCCTGACAACGGCCTCGGTGGCTGGAACATGGAGTGGAAGGACTGGGTGAGGAACGGCTGAACCCCAAGGGGACGGCGAGGTGTTCCCCGGGTGACCGGCCGGGGAACCACCGGGTGATCATGGTCTGCCCGCACCCCGGGGCAGTTGGAACGGAACGGTGACATTGGCGGGGAGTCATCGCCGGGAACCGTGTGGTTATCTATCGCTGGCGCGTGTCCGAAACGGGCAGGTGCAACGGGGTGCGGGCCTGGATCCAGGCCGTGCGAGGGGAGACGGAATCTTGAACGGGCGACCGATATCGGGGACGTCGGTTGGCGCGCGATCGCGCGTGCGGCGGCGGGGCGCCAGAGGTCTGACGGCGGTGGCGTCGGGGGTGACGCTGCTGTTCGTGGCGGCATGCGGCGGGGGCGGCTCGGACGCGGGCGACGGTGACGGCAAGGGCGATGCGGACAAGAACGCCCCCTCGGCGGCCGTCGTGACGATAGCCCCCAAGGACGGCGCGGACTCCGTGGCCACCAGCGGCGCCCTGAAGATAGGCGCGGAGAAGGGCAAGCTCTCCGAGGTCAAGGTCGAGGACAGCAAGGGCAATCCGGTCCCCGGCAGGATCACCGCGGGCGGCACCAGCTGGAAGCCCGCGCACCACCTCGCCGCCGCCACGAAGTACAAGGTCCACGCGGTGGCGAAGGACTCCGAGGGCCGCGCGTCCGCCAAGGACACCGACTTCACGACGCTGACCCCGAAGAACACCTTCGTCGGCCAGTTCACGCCGGAGGACGGTTCGAAGGTCGGCGTGGGCATGCCGTTCTCGGTGCACTTCACGCGCGGCATCACCGACCCGGAGGCCGTCGAGAAGGCCATCGAGATCAAGACCGAGCCGTCGGTGCCGGTCGAGGGCCACTGGTTCGGCAACGACCGCCTCGACTTCCGCCCCGAGAAGTACTGGAAGGCCGGCACGAAGGTCACCGTCAAGCTCAACCTCGACGGCGTCGAGGGGCGGCCCGGCGTCTACGGCAAGCAGGCCAAGACCCTGAACTTCACCATCGGCCGCAGCCAGGTCTCCACGGTCGACGCCAAGACGCACCAGATGACGGTCGTCCGCGACGGCAAGCAGATCAAGAAGATCCCGATCACCGCGGGCGCCCCCGGCACCACCACGTACAACGGCGAGATGGTCATCAGCGAGAAGCTGCAGGTGACCCGGATGAACGGCGAGACCGTCGGCTTCGGCGGCGAGTACGACATCAAGGACGTCCCGCACGCCATGCGCCTGTCCACCTCCGGCACGTTCATCCACGGCAACTACTGGTCGGGCGGCGCCTTCGGCAACACCAACGCCAGCCACGGCTGCATAGGCCTGAGCGACGTGCGCGGCGGCTACAGCAAGAAGACGCCCGCCGGCTGGTTCTTCGAGAACTCCATGATCGGCGACCTCGTCGTCGTGAAGAACTCCGCCGACAAGAAGATCCAGCCCGACAACGGCTACAACGGCTGGAACATGTCGTGGGAGCAGTGGAAGGCCTAGGCCCCCACTCCCGCCGAACGTGAGGGCCCGGTGCACTGTGACCAAGTGCACCGGGCCCTTCCCCGTTGACCCCCGCTAACGTGCCTGTCATGACTGCACACCTCGAAGTCGCCGAAGGCGTCGGCACGATCCGGCTCGACCGCCCCCCGATGAACGCCCTGGACATCGCCACCCAGGACCGCCTCAAGGAGCTCGCCGAGGAGGCGACGCGCCGCGACGACGTCCGCGCCGTGGTGATCCACGGCGGCGAGAAGGTCTTCGCGGCGGGCGCGGACATCAAGGAGATGCAGGCCATGGACCACGCGGCCATGGTCGTGCGCTCCGGCGCCCTCCAGGACTCCTTCACCGCCGTGGCCCGCATCCCCAAGCCCGTCGTCGCCGCCGTCACCGGCTACGCGCTGGGCGGCGGCTGCGAACTCGCCCTCTGCGCCGACTTCCGCATCGCCGCGGACGACGCCAGGCTCGGCCAGCCCGAGATCCTGCTCGGCCTCATCCCCGGCGCGGGCGGCACCCAGCGCCTGGCGCGCCTGATCGGCCCCTCCAAGGCCAAGGACCTCATCTTCACCGGCCGCCACGTGAAGGCGCCCGAGGCGCTCACCATCGGCCTGGTGGACCGCGTCGTGCCCGCCGCCGAGGTGTACGAGCAGGCCCACGCGTGGGCGGCACGCCTCGCCCAGGGACCGGCCATCGCGCTGCGCGCGGCCAAGGAGTGCGTCGACGCGGGCCTGGAGACCGACATCGACACGGGTCTGGCCATCGAACGGACGTGGTTCGCGGGCCTGTTCGCCACCGAGGACCGCGAGCGGGGCATGCGGAGCTTCGTCGAGGAGGGTCCCGGCAAGGCCAAGTTCCTCTGAACTGGCCGCCTGAGACGTCGAGTTGAATGGGCGTCAGTGAGCATGTCCCCCGAAGGGGCGGATTATCACCGGCTTAACAAACCCTTAAGTCTCGCGGTGCCCGGGCGGTCGGTGATCACCCGTAAGCGGGAAGTCACCGCAGGTCGGCGCGGATTCCCGGGTCATGGGCTGCCACTGGCATATGTCAAGCCCGCCCCCCGGAATGGATGGTTCCGGGGGGCTTATTCCGCCGGAACGGCCCCGGAGAGCGCTCTGGGCGGCCATGATGGGGGGCATGGCGGGGCTGGAGGGTTATGAACGGCCGCGGCGGCAGGGCAGTGCGACCGCGGCCCGCTGGTCGCCGGCGGTAGAGGACGAACACGCGCTCAAGGCGCTCGAGTTGTTCGGCAATCCGACGGACGCGGAAGTGCCGCTGCCCTCGCGCCCGGAGTCGGCCGCCATCGCGCGCCGCCTCGCCCAGGTCGTCGTCCTGCGCCATTGGGGGCTCTCCCCGAAATTCACCGAGGACGTCATCCTGCTCGTCTCCGAGCTCGTCGGGAACGCTGTGCGCCACACCGGCGCCCGCGTCTTCGGCCTGCGCATGCAGCGCCGGCGCGGCTGGATCCGCGTGGAGGTCCGTGACCCCTCGCGCGGGTTGCCCTGCCTGATGCCCGTCCATGAGATGGACCTGAGCGGCCGCGGCCTGTTCCTCGTCGACAAGCTCTCCGACCGGTGGGGCGTGGACCTGCTGCCCCGCGGCAAGACGACGTGGTTCGAGATGCGGGTCGCCGACCGCTGATACGCGAAAGCCCCCGGCGGCCGTGGTCCGGCGCGATGGGGGCTTCGCGGAGTGCCGTGGAAGGTGGGGTGTGATCCACGGTCACCGGTGACGACCTGAGCCCGGGTCAATGGGGGTCGTGCCCCCGACTATGGCAGACGGGCGTCGCCACGCCAAAAGCCCCGACCCGTACATATTCGGGCAAACAGTGACAGTTTAGAGGTGAATCCATGGTGAGATGGGACACCTGCCTGGTAAACGCTGGTTAAGCGCCAGCTGTGACAGGCGATACGCAACCCCCGCCGCGCCGGAAACCACCGCAGGGGCCCCGACCCGCAAGGGTCCCTAAGCGGGCAATCAGCATCTTTTCCATGTTTTTCCCATTAAATGGGCGGGTGAACGAGACCGACCGCCGCAGAGCCCTGTGCGCGGGCGTCGGCCTTCTCGCCGCGGGCGCGCTCACCACCGGGTGCGCCGCGGCCGGCCCCGCCCCCGACCGCCCACCCGCCACCACACCCCCCGGCCCCCCGGGCAAGGCCCGCCGCCCCGCCCCGGCCGCCGCCCCCGCCCCCCGCCGCTTCCCCGGCCTCCCCGCCCAGATCACCCACGGCCCCCGCACCCGCCCCCAGGTCGCCCTCACCTTCCACGGCCAGGGCGACCCGGCCATCGCGAAGACGCTGCTCGGCGAGGCGGAGAAAGCGGGCGCCAAGGTCACCGTGCTCGCCGTCGGCGGCTGGCTCGACGACCACCCCGACCTCGCGCGCCGCATCCTCGACGGCGGCCACGACCTCGGCAACCACACCCACCACCACCTCGGCATCAACGACATGTCCGAGGCCGACGCCTACGCCGAGATCACCGGCTGCGCGGACCGCCTGCGCCGCCTCACCGGCTCCATCGGCACCTGGTTCCGTCCCTCGCGCGCCCGGACGGCGACCCCCCTCGTCGAACGTCTCGCCCGCCGCGCGGGCTACCCGCACGTCCTCTCGTACGACGTCGACTCCCTCGACTTCACCTCGCCGGGCGCCCCGGCCGTCACCCGCACGATCGCCGGCGAGATCCGCGAGGGATCCGTCGTCAGCCTGCACTTCGGGTACGCGGACACGGTCGCCGCGCTCCCCGCCGTCCTCGAAGAACTGGAACGCCGCGGCCTGCGCGCGGTCACGACCACGGAGCTGCTGACCTGATGTCCCAGAAACCCAACCTCACCAAGCGCGCCGCGGCCGTCGTCGCCGCCGGCACCGTGCTCGCCGTCCTCGCCGGCTGCGGCTCCGACCACCACGCCGACGAGGCGCTCGGCACCGAGGGCGTGCGCAAGCCCGCCAAGCCGAAGGCGGCACCCGGCCTGCCCGGCATGCCGCCCGTCCTCGACCCCAAGGACGCCTACGCGGCGGACCGGCCCAACGCCCTGCAGCCCGTGGCCAAGAAGTTCCTGAACCGCGTCTACGTGCCCAACACCAACTCCAACACGGTCTCCGTCATCGACCCCGAGAAGTACGAGGTCATCAAGACCATCAAGGTCGGCAACCAGCCCCAGCACGTCGTCCCGTCCTGGGACATGAAGACGCTCTGGGTCAACAACGACCTCGGCGACAGCCTCACCGCCATCGACCCCGTCACCGGAAAGCCCGGCCGCACCGTCGAGGTCTCCGACCCGTACAACCTCTACTTCACGCCGAACGGCAGACACGCCATCGTGATGGCCTCCATGGACCGCGAACTCGTCTTCCGCGACCCGAAGACCATGAACCGCGTCAAGACCGTCCCGGTGACCTGCGCCGGCGTGAACCACGCCGACTTCTCCATGGACGGCCGCTACTTCATCGTCTCCTGCGAGTTCTCCGGCGAACTGCTCAAGGTCGACACCGAGAAGATGGAGGTCGTCGGCCAGCAGAAGATCCCCTTCAAGGGCGCCATGCCGCAGGACGTGAAGATGTCCCCGGACGGCAAGACCTTCTACATCGCCGACATGATGGCGCACGGCATGTGGATCCTGGACGGCAAGAAGTTCACCAAGCCGAAGCTGCTGCCCACCGGCAAGGGCTGCCACGGCCTGTACGTCAGCCGCGACTCCAAGGAGATGTACATCTCCAACCGCGGCGAGGGCACCATCTCCGTCTTCGACTTCCCCAAGAAGAAGCTCACCAAGAAGTGGAAGCTCCCGCAGGGCGGCAGCCCCGACATGGGCGGCGTCTCGGCCGACGGCAACACGCTCTGGCTGTCGGGCCGTTACGACTCCGAGGTGTACGCGATCGACACCCGTACCGGAGTCCAGCTCGCCCGCATCCCGGTCGGCGAGGGCCCGCACGGCCTCGCGGTCTACCCGCAGCCGGGCCGCTACTCGCTCGGCCACACGGGGATCTTCCGCTGAGCGACTGACCCGCGGGCGTCACCGGTTCGCGGTTGGCCGCGGCCGACACCGGGCACGAAAAGGGCAGTTCAGGAAGTTCAGGGAGCCCAGGCACCTGCCTTCCCCCCACCCCCGGAGGCGCCCGTGATCCGTGGCATCGACGTGAGCTCGCACCAGACGACCTTCAGCACGGACGGCCTCTCCTTCGTCATCATCAAGGCGACGGAGGGCCGTTCGTACATCAACCCGAAACTGACCGCCCACACCAAGCGGGCCCGCGACGGCGGCTGCGTGGTCGGGTTCTACCACTTCCTGTGGCCCGGGAACATCACCGCCCAGGCGGAGTACTTCCTCAGCAAGTCACCCGAGAAGACCGGCGACGTGCTGGCGGTGGACTGGGAGCGCACCGGGGACGGGACGCGCGCCAGCAACGGCGAGAAGGACCGCTTCATCCGGGAGGTGAAACGGCTGCGGCCCGGATACAAGGTCATGCTCTACTGCAACCGCGACTTCTGGCTCAACCACGACACCACCTCGTACGCGGGCGACGGACTGTGGATCGCCGACTACGTGACGGCGGGCAAGCCGCGCATCCGGGCGAAGTGGACGATCCACCAGTACACGTCGTCACCACTGGACAAGAACGTGGCCGCGTTCGCGAGCGAGGCCGCGATGCGGGACTGGGCCACGCCCTGACGTCCCCGGTCCGTGGGGTCAGGCGCGCCACTCCGCCGTACGCTCCGGGGAGGCGGCGTCCAGGGCCGCGCGGATCTCGTCCACACCGCCGGTGTGGCCGTACACCGGCGTGCCGGGCTGCTGGCGCCAGGACTCGTCCTGGCCGCCGTTGTCCACGGTGTCGAAACCGAGCTCGTCGATGAGGTCGCGCACGACCTTCTTCGCGGCCGCGTCGTCGCCGGAGACCGGCAGGGCGACCCGGTCCGGGGCACCCTTGGGGCGCGGCTTGTCGAGGATGTCCTGGGCGTAGGTGCCGTTGAAGGCCTTGATGACGGGGTGGCCGATCTGCCGCTCCGTCCAGCGGCTCTCGGTCAGGCCCTCCTCGATCTCCGCGATCTTCCCGTCGCGCTGCTGCGGGTAGTAGTTGCCGGTGTCGATGACGGCCACGTTCTCGGCCGCGCCGTCGAGGAAGCCCTCGGGCAGGTCGGGGACGGCCTTGAGCGGGATGGTCACGACGACCACCTCCGCGCCCTTCGTGGCCTCTTCGACGGTGACGGGCTTGGCACCGGTCTCCTCGGCGAGGGCGGTCAGGGTGTGCGGGCCGCGCGAGTTGGCGACGGAGACGTCGTGGCCGAGGGTGGTGAGACGACGGGTGAGGTTGCCGCCGATGTTGCCCGCGCCGATGATGCCGATCTTCATGACTGCCCTTCCGGTGTTCCGCTGTCGTAACGGAGGTAACCTCCGGAAGGGGTCGGGTATTCCGCCGGTGGAGATGAATCACCTGGTCGGGGGAGTCCGGTCATGGGCGGGTCCGGAGTCCGGTCGTGGGGCGGGGGGGGCCGGTCATGGAGTGAGTCGCACGACGATCTTCCCCACGTGCGCGTTGGACTCCATCAGCCGGTGCGCGTCCGCGATGCGGTCCAGCCCCTCGAAGACCTCACCGACCACGGGCCGGAACGTGCCGTCCCGCAGCCCCGAGGCGATGAACGCGTTGATGCGGCGCAGCCCCTCGGGCGTCGACGAGAGGTGCGGGTTCGAGTAACCGTGCACGCTCACCGGCCAGTTGAGCGGCACCGCCATGGGCTGCCGGTCGAGGGAGCCGTACACGACCACGGTCCCCGGGGAGTTCGCCGCCCGGGAGAGCTCCGCCAGGCCCGGCCCGCCCACCGCGTCGAAGATCAGCTCCGCGCCCTGTCCGCCGGTGAAGCGCAGCACCTCCTTCACGACGTCCTCCGTCTCGGAGGCGATCACCAGGGCCGCGCCGTTGTCGAGCAGCCGCTGCCGCTTCTCGCCGGTGCGGGTGACCGCGATCGGGGCCGCGCCGATCCGCGCGGCGGTCTGCAGCGCGGCGACACCGACCCCGCTGGACGCCGCCGTGACCACCACGTGGTCGCCGGTCCTGAGCCCGCCGGTCTCCAGCATGCCGCCGTACGCGGTCGAGTACGCCAGCCATGTCGCCGCCGCCGTCACCGCGTCGACCCCGGCGGGGCGCGCCAGTACGGAGCCGGCGGACAGGACCACGCGGTCGGCGTGTACGCCCTGGGCGCTCATCTCGATGCCGGGGCCCGTCATCACCGCGTCGCCGGGGGCGAGGGTTGTCACCCCGGGGCCGACCGCCTCGACGGTGCCGGCGGCTTCGTAGCCGAGCCGGGAGGCCGGCAGGGTGGGCTGGTAGTAGTACTCCCCGGCGCGGAAGAGGACCTCGGCGCGGTTGAGGCCCAACGCCTCGACGCGGACGAGGACTTCGCCGGGCCCGGGTGCGGGCACCGGAACCTCTTCGATCCGCAGGACCTCGGGGCCGCCGGTCTCGTCGAACAGTACGGTGCGTGCGATCTTCGTCGTCATGGAAAGGACGTTAGGCGGGCGCCCGGAGGCCGGACCATGCTCGTCGGTCCCGCGCCGATGTCCGTTCGTCTCGCGTGCGGACCGCACCCCGGGGACCCCCACGCGGCTGCCCGCACCTGCGGTTACGGTGCTGCCATGGATGTACTCAGCGACGCCGTCGCGGCCATGCGCACCGGACGCCCCCACTCCTCCCTGACGAGGAGGCGTGCGCCGTGGGGCACGCGGTTCGCCGGGGCCGGCGGGGCCGGGTTCCACGCCGTCCTGGAGGGGGAAGCCTGGCTCGTCATGGCCGACCGCGGGACGGAACCCCTGCGGATCGGGCCGGGCGAGGTCGCCTTCGTCACGCCCGCGGGCGCGTACGAGCTGGTGAGTGAACCGGGCGCGCCCGTCGGGGAGTTCGCTCAGCCGCCCGACGGCGCCGGGTCCGGGCCGCGGGCGGCGCGAGCGGTGGAGATCGGGTCGCGGTCGACCGTGATGATCTGCGGTGCGTACCTTCTCGACGAGAGCCGGACCCACCCTCTCCTCTCCGAACTGCCGGACGTCGTGCACGTCTCCGCGGGGGACGGCGCGGGGCGACCGGGCTCATTGGGACGATCGGGCTCATTGGGTCAACCGCTGGGAGCGGTGCTCTCCCTGCTCGCCGCCGAGCTGGAGGACCCACAGCCCGGCTCCGACTCCATCGTCACCTCGTATCTCGACACGCTGCTCCTGCTGATCCTGCGCACCTGGTGGCTGCGGATGCGCGACGGTGGCGGAGCCCCTTCCGGCTGGGCGGCCGCGTTGGCGGACCCGGCGGTCGCGGCGGCGCTGCGCGCGATCCACGGTGACCCCGCCCACCCCTGGACGGTCGGCGAACTCGGCGCGCTCGGCGGTCTGTCGCGGGCCCCCTTCGCGCGCCGGTTCACGGCCACGGTGGGGACGCCACCGCTCGCCTATCTCACGTGGTGGCGGATGACCACGGCAGCGGGCCGGCTGCGCGAGCCGGACGGCGCTCCGCTGCGCACGGTGGCCGAACGGGCGGGCTATGCCTCGGAGTTCGCGTTCGCCAAGGCGTTCAAGCGGGAGTTCGGCATGGCGCCGGGACAGTACCGGAAACTGCGCGCCACCGGGTGAGGGGCAGCCCGTACCGCCAAGAAGAGCAGCTGCGCGAACGGTGACGCCGGGACTGTCAGGGTGGACAGGGCGAACAGGATGAACAGGACGAACAGGAGCGTGGGCAGGCCGTGCGGATTGGCGAACTGAGCCGGAGGACCGGCGTCCCGGTGCCGACGATCAAGTACTACGTACGGGAAGGGCTGCTGCCCCAGGGCGAGTTGACCAGCCCCAACCAGGCCCACTACGGCGACGCGCACGAGCGCAGGCTGCGGCTGATCCGCGCGCTCCTCGAAGTCGGCGGCCTCAAGGTGGCGGCCATCGCGGAGGTGCTCGGCGCCGTCGACGACCCCGGCCGGCCCCTGCACAAGGTGCTCGGCGCCGCCGCCGCCCGCCTCGGCACGGACGGCGGCACGGACGACGACGCGGAAGCGGCCACCGCCCACCGGACCGTCCAGGAACTGATCGCCCGGCGCGGCTGGCGGACCCACGAGTCGAATCCGGCCGCCGAGGACCTCTCACGCGCCCTTGCCACCCTGGCCCGGCTCGGCCACGGAGCCTTCGCGGAACTGCTCGACGAGTACGCGGACGCGGCGGAACTCGTGGCCCGCGCCGACCTCGGCTACGTCGACCGGAGGGTCGCGGTCGAGGACCGGGTGGAGAGCGTGGTGATCGGCACGGTGCTGGGCGAGGCGGTGTTCAACGCCATGCGGAGGCTCGCGCATGTGGATGCTTCGGCGCGGTTGTATGGCGGGGGTGGTGGTGATGGGGGAGGGGGCGGCGAGGGGGAGGGGGGTGGGGCTGAGGGTTAGCCTGCGAGGGCTGGGCTGGTTGAGCTCGGCTTGGATGGGCTGGGCGGTCGGGTCGGTGGGCCCGTGATCGACGAGGGAGAGCAGGTGCGGTGCGTGTCCGTGGAGCCGTACGGTCCGTCCCGGCGCGCACTCCTGGCCGCGGCCGCGCTCCTGCCGCTGGCCGGATGCGAGGCGGGCGACGACCACGCCGCCTCCGGGACACCCTCGCCGTCGGACCGTGAACGGGGCAGCGGTCGGGGCGGGGGCCACAGCCAGGGTCGGCCCGAGAAGACCCCGAAACCGGACCCCGCGCGGCTCGCGGCGCGGTTCGCCGCGCTGGAGCGCAGGCACGACGCCCGTCTGGGCGTCTATGCCCTGGCGACCGGCAGCGGCGCGGAGCTGACCCACCGCGCGGACGACCGCTTCGCGTTCTGCTCCACCTTCAAGACGCTGGCCGCGGCGGCCGTCCTGCACCACAACCCCCTCACCCACCTCGACGACCGCGTCACCTACACCGCCGCCGACGTCGACTCCATCTCCCCGGTCACCGAGGACCACATCGCGACCGGCATGACGATCCGCCGGCTCTGCGACGCCGCCGTCCGCCACAGCGACGGCACCGCGGGCAACCTGCTGATGCGCGACATCGGCGGCCCCGCCCGGCTCACCGCCTACCTGCGCGGACTCGGCGACACCGTCAGCCGCATGGACGACTACGAACCCGAACTCAACGACGTACGCCAGGAAGACCCGCGCGACACCACCACGCCCAGGGCCATCGCCACCGACTACCGCGAACTCGTCCTCGGCGACGCGCTGCCCGCCCGCAAACGCGCCCTGCTCAAGGACTGGCTCCTGCACAACGCGGCGGCGGTCGGCGCCGAGCGCATCCGCGCCGGCCTGCCCGGGGGCTGGACGGTGGCTGACAAGACCGGCACGGGCAACTGGGGCAGGGCCAACGACATCGCCGTCGTCTGGCCGCCCGGCACCGCCCGCTCGTCCTGGCCGTCATGACCGACCGCCCCGCCCGCGACGACCACCCCAGCAACGCCCTCATCGCCGAGGCCACACGACAGATCATCACCGCGCTCACCTAGCCCCGGGGGCTCGGGGACTCGGGGACTCAGGGACGCGGGACCCGGGGCCCCGTCACGGGATTCAGCTCGACGTGGTCAACAAGCGCAACGTCTGCCGCAGTTCGGCCTGCGCCACCCGGGCCGCCTCCTCCGAGTCCATCGCCTCGACCGCCCGTACGAGCTCCGCGTGGGAGGCGTCGCCGTGGTTGGCCTCCTCGGCGCGTACGTCGGTCAGTTCGAGCAACTCGATCAGGCCCTCCCGCAGTACGGGCGCGAACTCCGCGAACAGATCGGTCAGCACGGGATTGCGGGCCGCCGCCACCACCGCGGCGTGCAACGCGATGTCGGCGTCGATGAACGCCGCGTCCCCCTTCGTCGCCGCCGCCCTGCGCCCCTCCATGGCGGCCCGCATCGCGGAGATGTCCTCATCGGTACGGCGCCGGGCGGCGAGCCCCGCGGCCTGCACCTCGAGAAGCATCCGCACCTCGTACACGTCCGCGACGGCCGCCCGCCGCAGCCGGGTCGGCCAGTCCGCCACGGGCTCCGTCGCGATGACGAAGACGCCGGCACCCTGCCGCGGTTGCACCAGCCCGGCCCCCGCCAACGCGCGCAACGCCTCGCGAACGGTGGAACGCCCGATGCCGAGTTCCTTGGCCAGCGTCGTCTCGCCGGGCAGTTTCGTCCCGACGGGCCAGGCGCCGCGGGAGATCTGCTGGCGCAGGCGGTCGGCGGCCTGTTCGACGAGGGGACTGGGGCGTACGGAGCCGAGCGGCATCGGCGGGCCTTTCGGGGCGGATCGGACGAGGAGGGCGGAGCAGAGCAGAACCTATCGGAACTTCCGCCTGCCCTACTCGTCTGAGGAGTACCACCTGTCTGACAAGTACCCCTCCGACAAGTACCCCTCCGACAAGTACTCCTCAGGCAAGTACTCCTCAGGCAAGTACTCCTCTGCTCCTCAGACAAGTACTTGTCTGAGGAGCGAACATCTCGCTACGCTGCCCCCATGATCTTCCGCGGTCTCCTCCTTCTCGGCTGCCGCGGCGGGGCCTGAAACGACCGGCACCCCGCCGCGGGGTGTCGTGCTGCCGGTCTCCCGACCGAGCTCAGGAGCAGCCCCCATGCAGACCCAGACACAGACCCAGACACAGACCCAGACACAGACCCAGCCAGAGGCACAGACGCAGACGCCCACACCCCCGCCGTACCCCTGGAACCCCCAGCGCCCCGGCCCCATGCCCCACCACCGCTACCGCCCCTACCAGGACCGGGTCGACGTTCCCGTCCTGTCCGGCGGGGAGCGGAAGTGGCCCGGTGCCCGGATCAAGCGGGCGCCCCTGTGGGTGCCCGTCGATCTGCGCGACGGGAACCAGGCGCTCGCCGAGCCCATGGACACCGAGCGCAAGCGGCGCTTCTTCGATCTGCTCGTCTCGATGGGGTTCAAGGAGATCGAGGTCGGTTATCCGTCGGCGAGCCGGACGGACTTCGAGTTCGTGCGGTATCTGGCCGGGCGGGCGGCGGGCGGTGCGCTGCCCGACGATGTGACCGTCGTCGTGTTCACGCCCGCCAAGCCCGAACTGATCGACCGGACCTTCGAGTCGATCGAGGGGCTGCCGCGTGCCGTCGTGCACCTCTACATCCCGACGTCGCCCGTCTGGCGCGACACCGTCCTCGGGCGGTCGCGGGACGAGGTGTACGGCGTGGTCGAGGAGGCCGCCGCGCACATGGCGCGGCTGGCCGGGAAGCGGCCGGAGGCCGACATCCGGTTCCAGTTCGCGCCGGAGACGTTCAACCTCACCGAGCCCGACTACGTCCTGGAGGTCTGCAACGGCCTCACCGAGCTGTGGGACGCGAGCCCCGACCGCCCCGTGACGCACAATCTGCCGGCGACGGTCGAGATCGCGACCCCGAACGTGTACGCCGACCAGATCGAGTACATGCACCGGAACCTCGCGCGCCGCGACTCCGTCATCCTCTCCGTCCACCCCCACAACGACCGCGGCACCGGCGTGGCCTGCGCCGAACTCGCCGTGCTCGCGGGTGCCCAGCGCGTCGAGGGCTGCCTGTTCGGAAACGGTGAGCGGACCGGCAACGTCGACCTGGTGACCCTCGCCCTCAACCTCTACGCCCAAGGCGTCGACCCGATGGTCGACTTCTCCGACATCGACGCGGTGCGCGAGGTCGTCGAGCACTGCAACCGCCTGCCCGTGCACCCCCGCCATCCGTATGCGGGCGATCTCGTGCACACCGCGTTCTCCGGTACCCACCAGGACGCCATCAGCAAGGGTTTCGCCCATCACGCCCGCCGCGCCGCCGAGTTGGGCGTGCCGGAGCGCGAGGCTCCCTGGGACGTGCCGTACCTGCCGATCGACCCGGCCGACATCGGGCGCAGTTACGAGGCCGTCATCCGCGTCAACTCCCAGTCGGGCAAGGGCGGTATGGCGTATCTGCTGCAGACCCGGTACGGCCTCGACCTGCCCTCCGCCATGCGCCCCGACTTCTCGCGTGTGGTGCAGGAGGCCACCGACGACAGCGGGCGTGAGGCGACGGCGAAGGAGCTGTACGAGCTGTTCCGCGCCACGTACGTCGTGCCGGGGCAGGACGGCGAGGTGGTGCTGAGTTCCTGGACGACCGACCGGGCCCCGGACGGCGCGCACCGGTTCGTCTGCACCCTTCAAGTGGGGGACAGGACAGGGGACTTCGAGGGCGCCGGCAACGGCCCCCTGTCCGCCTTCGTCGACGCGCTCGCCGCCGCCGGGATCACCGTCGGCATCCTCGACTACGCCGAGCACGCGGTGGCGGAGGGCGGCGCCAGCGAGGCCGTCGCGTACGTACGGTGCCGCGTCGGCGACGTGGATTGCTGGGGCGCGGGCCTGGACACCTCCGTCCTGACCGCATCCGTACAGGCCGTACTCGCCGCCGTGAACCGCGCGGGAACCACCCGGTGACCCCCGAGCCCCCCGAGCGCCCTGCACCCACACCCCCCGTCCTGCAAGCCCACCGCGTCACCGTCGTCCGCGACGGGCGGCCGATCCTCGATGACGTCACCTTCACCGTCCGCCCCGGCGAGCACTGGGCCCTGCTGGGCCCGAACGGTGCCGGGAAGTCGACCCTGCTCAGCCTCTGCGGTGCCGTCACCCACCCCACGCACGGCACGGTCGACGTACTCGGCCACCGGCTGGGCGGCGTCGACCTGCGGGAGCTGCGGGCCTACGTCGGCCATGTGAACCCGCGTCACCCGTTGCGCTCCCCGCTGACCGTCCGCGAGGTCGTCCTCACCGGCCTGACCAACAGCATCGAGCCGGTGCCGCGCCGCCGGCCCACGCCCGGGCAGGAGGAGCGGGCCGACCGACTGATCGCCCTGCTCGGCCTCGCGCACCGCACGGACGCGCGCTGGCCGACGCTGTCCCAGGGCGAGCGCGGGCGCACGCTGATCGCACGGTCCCTGATGCCGAGGCCACGCCTCGTCCTGCTCGACGAGCCGGCCACCGGACTCGACCTCGCCGGGCGCGAGGGACTCCTCGACAGCCTGGACGCCCTGCGCGGGGCCCACCCGGAGCTCGCCACCGTCCTGGTCACGCACCACCTGGAGGAGCTGCCCTCGGGCACCACGCACGCGCTGCTCCTGCGCGAGGGCCGGGCGCTCGCCGCCGGGGCCGTCGACGAGGTGCTCACGAGCGACCTGATCGGCAAGTGCTTCGACCACCCGGTGCGCCTGGAGCGCAGGGACGGGCGGTGGAACGTGCGCACCCACCGCTGAACCCCGAACCCTGAGCCCCGAACCCGAACCCCGAACCCCAAAAGGGCAGGGGCCCGGCACACCGTGTGTGCGGGCCCCTGCCCTTCCGCGCCGACCTCTACTTGTTCAGGCTCGCCCAGAACTCGTCGAAGGAGAGGCGCTTGTCCGCGTTGGTGTCCTTCGCGCCGATCACGGCTTCGGCCACCGCCTCGGTCTGGTAGAAGTCGCCCATCTTGGCCATGGCGCTCTTCCACTCGGCCGCCGTGATGAAGCCGTCGCCGTCCGCGTCGAACTGCTCGAACGTCCTGCGCGCTTCCTCGATGTCCGCCACCGGATCCACCCCTTCTTCGTGCACTACTGACGGAGGTCAGGGTAGCGGCAGCCCCGACCCGCCCCGGCAGGGAGTACGACCATCGCCGATGGTGAGTGAGGTGCGCCACCGTGGTTTTTTCGTGGGCGGCGGAGCGGGGCGGGCGCCGCCCCCGTCTCTCAGGGCGAGGCGAGGCCCGCCGCCTCGGCACGCGCCGGCACCGCAGCCGGTCCGGCCCGACCCTGGGAGCACCGTTGAACCCCGCCGTCCCGCCCCGTCCCCGTCCCGGCCGCCGTCCCCGGGACCGCCGGCGCCCCCTCGCCCTGGCCGTCCTCACGGCGCTCGCGCTCGGCGGCTGCACCGCGCCGGACGGGCCCGCCCCGGACGGCGGCGGGGCGGGCGACGACCGGGTCGCGGGTGCCTCGCGCCCCGAGCTCGCGCGGTTCTACGGGCAGCGGCTGACCTGGCGCAAGTGCGGTGACCTGCGCTGTGCGCGCCTGACCGTTCCCATGGACTACGCCCATCCGCGCAACGGGAAGACGTTCGTCCTGCCGGTGGCGAAGGCGGCGACCGCCGACCCGGCCCGGCGCATCGGCTCCCTCGTCTACAACCCGGGCGGACCGGGCGCCTCCGGGGTGAGCGACATGAAGTCGGACGGCGCCGAGTCCTTCACGGCCCGGGTGCGGGCCCGCTTCGACATCGTCTCCTTCGACCCCCGGGGCGTGGGCGGCAGCGTCCCGGCGGTCAAGTGCGCGGAGACGGATACGGAGACGGACACGGATGCGGATGGAGGGTCCGGGGACGACGATGCCGGGGCCGCTCCCGAGCCGATCACCCCGCGTACCGCCTCCGACCGCGAACAGGCGCTCGCCGAGGCCGACGAGCAGGCCGCCGCGTGCGCGAAGGGCAGCCGCGGCGTCCTGCCGCACGTCGGCACCGAGAACGCCGCCCGGGACCTGGACATCCTGCGGGCGGCCCTCGACGACCGGAAACTCACCTATCTGGGCTGGTCGTACGGGACGAGCCTCGGCACCTCGTACGCGGAACAGTTCCCGCACCGCGTCCGCGCCCTTGCCCTGGACGGCGCCATGGACCCGTCCCTGGACTGGCGGGAGCGGGCGCTGAGCCAGGGCAGGGGGTTCCGCGCTGCGGTCGACGACTACGCCGAGTTCTGTGCGGACATCGCGGGCGACAGCTGTCCCGGCGCGACCCCGGCGGAGATCTCGGCGCTGGTCGGGAGGTTGTACGAGCGGACGGCGCGCGAGCCGTTGCCGGTCGACGACGAGGAGCTGTACGACGTCGACGCCAGGACACTGCTCGACGTGGTCACCGGCGCGATGTACAGCCCCGAGGACGACTGGGAGGAGCTGTCGGCGGCGCTGACCGCAGCCAACGAGGGCGACGGCACGAAGCTCGCCCGCATGGCGGAGGGCGCCGGTGCGGCCAGAAAGTCCGGTCCGGCCACGGAGTCCCGCCACCGCCCGCGCCCCCGCGCCACCGGGAACGACGACGAGGCGCTCATCGCCGTGAACTGCCTGGAGGTGCCGCACCCGCACACCCCCGGCCCCTACTGGAAGGCCCTCGGCCTCGCCGAGAAGGCCGCGGGCGTGTACGGCACGTCCGGCGTCGTCGACGAGCTGACCTGCAAGGACTGGCCCGCGGGCACCGGCCGTCAGCGCCCGCACCGGGTCAGGGCCAAGGACGTGCCCCCGCCCCTGGTGGTCGGCACGACGGGCGACCCGGCGACTCCGTACGAGGAGGCGCGGAGCCTGGCCGGGCAGTTCCCCGGCGGCATGCTCCTGACGTACGACGGCGTCGGCCACACCGCGTACGGCCGCAGCAACGCCTGTGTCTCGCGCGCCGTCGACGCCTACCTGATCGACCTGAAACGAATCGCCCCCGACACGACCTGCTGACGCCCCCGGGCCGGGCCCGGGCCGGGCCGCCCGGTCAGCACTCGATGATGTTCACCGCGAGCCCGCCCCGCGCCGTCTCCTTGTACTTGACGCTCATGTCGGCGCCCGTCTCCTTCATGGTCTTGATGACCTTGTCGAGGGAGACCTTGTGGGAGCCGTCGCCGCGCATCGCCATCTTCGCGGCGGTGACGGCCTTGACCGCCGCCATGCCGTTGCGCTCGATGCACGGGATCTGGACGAGGCCGCCGACCGGGTCGCAGGTCAGGCCGAGGTTGTGCTCCATGCCGATCTCGGCGGCGTTCTCGACCTTGGAGGGGGAGCCGCCCATGACCTCGGCGAGTGCGCCCGCCGCCATCGAGCAGGCGGAGCCGACCTCGCCCTGGCAGCCGACCTCGGCGCCGGAGATGGAGGCGTTCTCCTTGAAGAGCATGCCGATCGCGCCGGCCGCGAGGAGGAAGCGGACCACGCCGTCCTCGTCGGCGCCGGGCACGAAGTTCATGTAGTAGTGCAGGACGGCGGGGATGATGCCGGCGGCGCCGTTGGTGGGGGCGGTGACGACGCGGCCGCCCGCGGCGTTCTCCTCGTTCACGGCCATCGCGTAGAGGGTGATCCACTCCATGGCGCGGGCCTGCGGGTCGCCCTCGGCGCGCAGCTGGCGGGCGGAGTTCGCGGCGCGGCGGCGGACCTTGAGGCCGCCGGGCAGGATGCCCTCGCGGGACATGCCGCGGGAGACGCAGGCCTGCATGACCCGCCAGATGTCGAGGAGCCCCTCGCGGATCTCCTCCTCGGTGCGCCAGGCCTTCTCGTTCTCCAGCATCATCGCGGAGATGGACAGGCCGGTCTCCTCGGCGAGCCGGAGCAGCTCGTCACCGGTGCGGAAGGGGTACTTGAGGACGGTGTCGTCCGGCACGATCGGGTTCTCGCCGGCCACCGCGTCCTCGTCGACGACGAAGCCGCCGCCCACCGAGTAGTACGTCTTCTCCAGGACGAGGGCGCCGTCCCGGTCGTACGCGAAGATCGTCATGCCGTTGGCGTGGTAGGGCAGGGCCTTGCGGCGGTGCAGGATCAGGTCTTCGTCGAAGTCGAAGTCGATCTCGTGCATGCCGAGGAGGTTGATGCGGCGGCTGCTCTTGATCTCGTCCACGCGGTCGTCGGCGCTCTCCACGTTCACCGTGCGCGGCGATTCGCCCTCCAGGCCGAGCAGGACGGCCTTGGGGGTGCCGTGGCCGTGGCCGGTCGCGCCGAGCGAGCCGTAGAGCTCGGCCCGTATCGCCGCGGTGTGGGCCATCAGGCCCTCGTTCTTCAGGCGTCCCGCGAACATGCGGGCGGCGCGCATCGGGCCGACCGTGTGGGAGCTGGACGGGCCGATGCCGATCGAGAACAGGTCGAAGACCGAGATGGCCACGGGAAACTCCAATGGTGGTTGGTAGACGCCGTTGTCTGCCTGGGTGGTGCAGAAGTACAAGGCGGTGCAGGAACTACGAACACGTGGGCTACGTGGTGCGGGGCACCTCGCTCACTGTCCAGTGTGCGGGGTGCCCCGACGTTTCGTGCGTACGAACAAAAGCGTACGGACAAACGGGTACGAAATTTACTTCAGGCCGGGGTACAGCGGGTGCTTGTCGGCCAGCGCCGTCACGCGGGCCTTGAGGGCGTCCGCGTCGAAGCCCGGCTTGAGGGCCTCGGCGATGATGTCGGCGACCTCGCGGAAGTCCTCCTCCTGGAAGCCGCGCGTGGCCAGCGCCGGGGTGCCGATCCGCAGGCCCGAGGTGACCATCGGGGGCCGCGGGTCGTTCGGGACGGCGTTGCGGTTGACCGTGATGCCGACCTCGTGGAGGCGGTCCTCGGCCTGCTGGCCGTCGAGCTCGCTGTTGCGCAGGTCGACGAGGACCAGGTGCACGTCCGTGCCGCCGGACAGGACGTCGACGCCGACGGCCTTCGCGTCGTCCCGGACCAGGCGCTCGGCGAGGATGCGGGCGCCGTCCAGGGTGCGCTGCTGGCGCTCCTTGAACTCCTCGGAGGCCGCGACCTTGAAGGAGACGGCCTTCGCGGCGATCACGTGCTCCAGGGGGCCGCCCTGGAAGCCGGGGAAGACCGCGGAGTTCAGCTTCTTCGCGAACTCCTTGCTGCGGGCCAGGATGACGCCACCGCGCGGGCCGCCGAGCGTCTTGTGCGTGGTGGAGGTCACCACGTCCGCGTACGGCACGGGGTTCGGGTGCAGACCGGCGGCGACGAGGCCGGCGAAGTGCGCCATGTCGACCCACAGGTACGCGCCGACCTCGTCGGCGATCCGGCGGAACTCGGCGAAGTCCAGCTGGCGCGGGTAGGCCGACCAGCCCGCGATGATCACCTTCGGGTTGTTCTCCTTGGCGAGGCGCTCGACCTCGGCCATGTCGACCAGGCCGGCCTCGTCGACGTGGTACGCGACCACGTTGAACTGCTTGCCGGAGAAGTTCAGGCGCATGCCGTGGGTGAGGTGGCCGCCGTGCGCCAGGTCGAGACCGAGGATCGTGTCGCCGGGCTGGGCGATGGCGAAGAGGGCGGCCTGGTTGGCGGAGGCGCCCGAGTGCGGCTGGACGTTGGCGTACTCGGCGCCGAACAGGTCCTTGATCCGGTCGATCGCGATCTGCTCGGCGACGTCGACGTGCTCGCAGCCGCCGTAGTAGCGGCGGCCGGGGTAGCCCTCGGCGTACTTGTTGGTGAGGACCGTCCCCTGGGCCTCCATGACGGCGACCGGAGCGAAGTTCTCCGAGGCGATCATTTCCAGGGTGGACTGCTGGCGGTGGAGCTCGGCGTCGACGGCGGCGGCGACCTCCGGGTCCAGCTCGTGGAGAGGGGTGTTGAGAAGCGACATCACACGATCCCTATCGGTATGGGTCAGCCGGCGGTGAAAGCGGTGTACTCGTCGGCGGACATCAGGTCGTCCGGCTCGCCCGAGATGCGGACCTTGAACAGCCAACCGCCCTCGAAGGGAGCGGAGTTGACCAGCGACGGGTCGTCGACGACGTCCTGGTTGGCGGCGACGACCTCACCGGTCACCGGGGCGTAGAGGTCGCTGACCGACTTGGTCGACTCCAGCTCGCCGCAGGACTCGCCCGCGGTCACCGTGTCACCGACCGCGGGAAGCTGGGCGAAGACGACGTCACCGAGCGCGTTGGCCGCGTGCTCCGTGATGCCGACCGTCGCCACACCGTCCTCGGTGGCCGACAGCCACTCGTGCTCCTTGCTGTAACGCAGCTGCTGGGGGTTGCTCATGACCTGAATTCTCCTGTACGCGGGTGGGTGCTGCGGAACGGGGAAGATGTGCGTGGGGTCACTTCTGGCGCTTGTAGAACGGCAGGGCCACGACCTCGTACGGCTCGTGGGTGCCGCGGATGTCCACGCCGACGCCCGGCGTGCCGGGGGCCGCGTGCTCCGCGTCGACGTACGCCATCGCGATCGGCTTGCCGAGCGTCGGCGACGGGGCGCCGGAGGTGACCTCGCCGATGACCTTGCCGTCCGCGACCACCGGGAAGCCGGCGCGCGGGACGCGGCGGCCCTCGGCGATCAGGCCGACGAGCTTGCGCGGCGGCGCGGTCTCGGCCCGCTCGGCGGCGGCGGCGAGCGCCGCGCGCCCCAGGAAGGTCTCCGACTGCGAGGTCTTCTCGAACTTGACGACCCGGCCGAGCCCGGCGTCGAACGGGGTGAGCCGGTCGGTCAGCTCGTGCCCGTACAGCGGCATGCCCGCCTCCAGGCGCAGCGTGTCGCGGCAGGAGAGCCCGGCCGGGACCATGCTGGCCGACGTGCCCGCCTCCATCAGCGCGCCCCACAGCTTCTCCGCGTCACCGGGGGAGACGAAGAGCTCGAAGCCGTCCTCGCCGGTGTAGCCGGTGCGGGCGATCAGCGCGGGCACGCCCGCGACGGTGCCCGGCAGGCCCGCGTAGTACTTCAGCCCGTCCAGGTCCGCGTCCGTGAGCCGCTTGAGGATGCCGGGGGACTCGGGGCCCTGGACGGCGAGCAGCGCGTACGCGTCGCGGTCGTCGCGGACCTCGGCGTCGAAGCCGTCGGCGCGGGCGGTCAGCGCGTCGAGCACGACCTGCGCGTTGGAGGCGTTGGCGACCACCATGTACTCGGTCTCGCCGAGGCGGTAGACGATCAGGTCGTCCAGGATGCCGCCGTCCTCGGCGACGATCATCGTGTAGCGGGCGCGGCCGACGCCGACCGAGCCGATGTTGCCGACCAGCGCGAAGTTGAGGAAGTCGGCGGCCCCGGCTCCGGTGACCGTGATCTCGCCCATGTGCGACAGGTCGAAGAGGCCGGCCTTGGTGCGCACGGCGTTGTGCTCGTCGCGCTCGCTGCCGTACCGCAGCGGCATGTCCCAGCCGGCGAAATCGGTCATGGTCGCGCCGAGCGACCGATGGACGGCGTCGAGGGCGGTCAGACGGGGGGCAGTGCTCATGAAGAAAACTCCCAGGGCATGACGGGCGAGGTCGATCCTCCCCATCTGTCATCGAACCTGAGAGGTTCGCCGGGAGCATCTCGGTATCCGAGACGCCCGGCTTGCACCTTGGGTGGGACCGCCGGGGCGGCCCGCTTTTCAGATGTGCCTCGCCCGCGCGGTACGGGGCCTGAGAGATTCAAGGGAGGGACTTGCTCCTTCGGCGCCCCGAGGACACAGCGTGGCTGGTACCGGGGACTCTCCCGCGCGGATTCAAACGGCCGGTATGGAGTTGGCGGGCACATCATTGCACGCGACCCTGTCCTGGGGGACCCGCGACCGGCCACGGATCCCGAGGCCCCGAATCCACTTGTGCCGCATTACCTTCTCTTTACACTTGCCGGGGAAGCAGTTCGTGACCGCTATGGGGAGGCCGATCACGGTGCGCACCAGGACCAGTGCCTACGCCACGACGACGGGAGTGGCGCTGCCCGGGCAGCCCGCCGCCCCGGCCGCGGAGAGCTGTGGCCCGCTTCCCGTGGCCGTCGTCCGCGACCTGCGGCAGCGGGCCGGCCACAGCCCGCACCGCCTCACCTTCGGCGAGGGCGACCTCGTCGTCGTCTCCGGGCTGCCCGGCGGCGGGAAGTCCACGCTGATGCGGCAGGCCGTCACCGGCCCCCGCATCGACTCCCAGGACACCCGCGACCGGTGGGCCCGCCGCATGCCGGCCCTGCTGCCGTACGCGGTCTACCGCCCCCTGGTCCGCGTCGCGCACTACGCCGCGCTGCGCCGCACCCTGCGCTCCGGGGCCAGCGTCGTCGTGCACGACTGCGGCACCCAGACCTGGGTGCGCCGCTGGCTCGCCCGCGAGGCCGCCCGCCGCGGCACCGCCCTGCACCTGCTGCTCCTCGACGTCCCCGTGGACACGGCGCTGCGGGGCCAGCAGGAGCGCGGCCGCGGCGTCTCCCGGTACGCCTTCGGGCGCCACCGCAGGACCGTCGGCCGCCTCGTCGCCGCCACCGAGCGCGGCGACCTGCCGCGCGGCTGCGGCTCCGCGGTGCTGCTCGACCGGGCGGCGGCGCGGGTGCTGCGGGGGATCGCCTTCGACCGCTGAGCCGCCCGGCGCTAGGGTTCGAGCCGCAGGCAGAGCGGTCGCGAGCAGGGGTTGGACGGACAGATGGACTTTCCGGCGCAGGCACACGCCCATCCGTACGGCGGGTGGCCGGGCAACGAACTGGAGGAGGTCCTCGCCGCCTCCCTCGGCGGCCCCGCCGCAGCGGGCGCCCGGATCGTCGAGGTCCTCGGCCGCAGCCCGATATGGGTCCCGCTGCCGAACGGCGGCGGCCCCGAGAGCGGCACCCTCGACCTGCCGACCCTGGAGATCGAGGGCCAGGCGTACGTCCCCGTCTTCAGCTCCGAGCAGCAGTACCGCCAGGCGCTCGGCGGCGCGGCGGACCGGATGGGGTGCACCGTCGCCCCCGCCGTGGAGTTCGCGCGCGGGCTGCCGCCGCAGCTGGGCATCGCCCTCAACCCGGACGGCACCGTCGGCGTGCCGCTGCCGCCGGCCGCCGTCGCCGAGCTGGCCCGGGCCGGCCGCACCGAGCTGGACGGCCCCGCCACCGGCGGGCGCGTACGCCTGTACGAGCCGGACTGGCAGCACGACCCGGTGGACTTCCTGGCCGCCGCCGGCCGGGAGTTCGAGGCGACCGGCGTCGTCCTCACCGCGCGCCGCTGCCTGGCGACCGTCGAGACCGACGAGCCGACGCTCTTCGTCGGCGTCGAGCTGTCCACCTGGGAGGGCAACGCCCGCGACCTGCCCATGGAGGCCCTCGGCCGCGCCCTCGGCCAGGTCCCGGTCCCGTGGCCGGTGAACCTCGTCCTGCTCGACGTGGCGCAGGACCCGGTGGGCGACTGGCTGCGGGGCCGGGTGCGGCCCTTCTACCACCGCCCGGCCTGAGCCGCGGCGGTCCGCCGGACACGGATCCCGTACGGCGGGACCTGAGGTGTCGTACGTCAAGTCCGTGTCAGGATCGCCGCTTAAGCTGGTTCCATGACCCGGCCGGGGCACGTCCGTGCCGGGCGCCGGGGTTCCCGGATGGTCGGGTGCGAAGCGAAGGGGCGGTTACGGGTGAGTGCGTCGGGCACGGCCGCGGGCGATGGGGTCTCCCCTGCACGAGCTGGTTCGGGCGCCCGGGGACAGGTCGAGCAGCTGCTGCGCCAGGTGACCCCCGGACGCTACGACGCGTACGAGGCACTCCTGCACGCGCTCGCCGCCGACCAGGTGTGGATGCTGCTCTGGCACGGCCGGGCCGGATCGCCCGACGCCCAGTACGGGAACATGGAGGTCGACGCCCTCGGCTACGCCCCCTGCGTCACCTCCGCCCAGGAGCTCTCCGCAAGTGGCTGGAACCGCAGCCACGAGGTGGTGCGCGGCATCGACGTCGCCCGCACCCTCTACCCCGACCACTACGGCCTCTGGCTCAACCCGCACGCGCCGGGCGGCGGCGTCGGCATCCCCTGGCTCGATCTGCGCCGCATCGCCACCGGCCTGGACCTGCTGCCCGCCGGCCCGCTCAGGCTCACCGAGCCGAGCATCGAGATCCCCCAGTTCTACGCCCTCCTGACGCAGAACGCGCACCGCACCCCGGCGGTCCGCTCGCTGCGCCGCGCCTGGGTGCAGCCCGCGCTCGGGGCGCCCTATCTGGCCATCGGCCTCGACGTGTACGACACGTCGCCGCCGTCCGTCGACGCGGTCCGCACGATGATGCAGCAGTCCATCCCCGCCGTCCCCGAGGGCCTGCCCGTCTCGACGGTGGCGATGTCCGACGATTACGACCCGGTAGCGATGTGGCTACGGGCCAACACCCGCCCGTTCTACGACCGCGAATCCCAGCCGGCCCCGGCAGCCTCCGCGGGTTACGGGTACCCGCCGCCCGGGGTCGCGCCGCGATCGTACTGACGCGGCGGCGCACGGCTGGTCCGCCGGCTGTGCGATGACCGGGGTCCATCAGGCCTTTCACGGACCTCGGCACGAATTTACGGGAAGACGGATTAAATTCATGTGGCCGCGGAGTGGCGTTCGCGCCTGCGACGACAGAGAACTCGAATGGCACGCCGCGACCCGGCACGAAAAATGCTGTGCCCGCCCCGAAGGGCGGACACAGCGGTAATTCACGTCCCCCGAAGTGAATTATTTGGAGAAGGCTACGGCTTGGGCTTGCAGCTGGCTCGCTTTGTCTGGCATTCGGCGAAATGAAGCTTTGCCACGATGCCCTTCATGGTCCAGGAGTCGAGGTTTGTGGTGCTGCAGTTTCCGTTCTGCCGGTACTTCGTGATCAGGAACTTTCGGTACAGGACGCCCGGCTGTGTGAAACCGCGCTTCTTCGCGTCCACCTTCATGCGGTTGGTCACGGTCGCGCCGGCCGACACCTTTTTCGTCACCGAGTAGCTGGTCTTCGCCTCGATCTTCCCGATGCCCCAGGAGACGCTGCCACCGGCCTCACCGATCCACGTTGACGAGCGGCTCTTGTTGGTCTTCACCGAGATGGTGAGCCACGAGGAGCCGGAGCTGCTGTTGTACTTTCCGATCGCGGGGCCCCGGCTCTTGAAGATGGACTTCCCGTAGGGCTTGACCGTGTAGAAGTGGAAGACGTCGCACTGCTGGGCGCTGTTCTCCGACGCCGTCGCCGTACCCGGAGTAAGGGCGAAGCTACCGAGTACCAGCGCTGCCGCTGTAGTGGTCGAGTACAGGGTGTGCTTGATTGCGGCTCTCATTTTTCCCCGTGTTGGTCAGACGTTTCGTTGACGGGGATGAAGTTAGCGATGGGAAACTGCGGCATCAAGGGGTTTAGAGAAAGTGCCTTAAGCGTTCCTCAGGGGAACCTCAAACATGATTGCGGATGAAATTAGTCCGCAATTTCAAGCGTCCGATATGGGAATTTTGCGGAGAACGTAAATGGGTGACACGGGGCGAAACGGTCACCACGCAGAGTGGCGTGACGTGCGTCACATTGGAGGTGCGTATGGGGGGAGTGGCCATCAATGCGGCCTCTGGAAAGGCGAGTTGGGTTTGTGGCGGTTGCGCCTCGCCGGACGCCCTCGAAGCGAGGGCTCCGGCCCGTCGGCGCGCGTGCCTCGGCGGGCCCAAAAGTGCCGATCCTTGGAGGTCAGGCATGGTGAACCGAGCTGCGGTGGAGGGGATTTGGTCGAGATGCGACAGTCCGACTGATCGCTCACGATGTCCGGATACCGGAAGGGGGCAGGCCACATCACGGTTACGCATCCATTCCCCGTCAAGTCTGGTAACAGATCGCGACGTGGATGAAGACTCCCGCTCCAAGGGGCCTTCGCCCCTGTGTACGACGGACTGATCACGTCGCTACAGCGGCAAGTGCGGGCCGGTCACCACCGGTTGAGAGGGGTCCCTGCCACGATGACGGCACCATTGCATGACACACCTGCGGACGCGGACCCGACAGAGGACGTCGCTCCCGCAGTTGATGCAGGGGTGAAGAAGGTCGAGGGCCGGTCCCTCAAGCAGATCGCCTGGAACCGGCTGAAGCGGGACAAGGTCGCCCTGGCCGGCGGCATCACGGTGGTGCTCCTGGTCCTGGTCGCGGTCTTCGCGCCCCTGATCGTGAGCCTGCTCGGTCACCCGCCCAACGACTTCCACCAGGACAAGCTCGACGAGCTGACCGGCCTGCCCACGGGCTCGCTGGGCGGTGTCAGCGGCGACTTCCTCTTCGGACTCGAGCCGAACAAGGGCCGCGACGTCTTCAGCCGCATCGTCTACGGTGCGCGGATCTCGCTCCTGGTGGCGTTCCTCGCGGCGATCGTCGCCGTGGCGCTCGGCACCCTCTTCGGGATCATCGCCGGGTACTTCGGCGGCTGGATCGACGCGCTGATCAGCCGCGTGATGGACGTACTGCTCTCCTTCCCGCAGCTGCTCTTCATCATCTCGCTCGTCTCCGTGCTCCCCGACGACCTGCTGGGTCTCGAGGGCACCAGCGTGCGCGTCGCGATCCTCGTCATGGTCATCGGCTTCTTCGGCTGGCCGTACGTCGGACGGATCGTCAGAGGCCAGACACTCTCGCTCCGTGAGCGCGAGTACGTGGAAGCGGCCCGCAGCCTCGGCGGCGGCAAGCGCCACATCCTGTTCCGCGAGCTGCTGCCCAACCTGGTCGCCCCGATCACCGTCTACGCGACGCTGATGATCCCGACCAACATCCTCACGGAGGCGGCCCTCAGCTTCCTCGGCGCCGGCGTCAAGCCGCCGACGGCCTCGTGGGGCGGCATGCTGCGCGACGCGCTCAAGACGTACGAGCACGACCCGATGTTCATGGTCTTCCCGGGCGTCACGATCTTCATCACCGTGCTGGCCTTCAACCTCTTCGGCGACGGGCTGCGTGACGCGCTCGACCCGAAGGGGACGCGCTAGAAGGTCCCAATTGGCTTGCCCCTGCCGCATGTCAGGTGGCTTTAACCATGGTTCTCCGGCAGCACTAGGCCAGGGACCGCGATCTCGGAGGTTACGAGAAAATGCCCACAGGTTCCACGAAACGACGGCTCACCAGCGGTGCGGCCCTCGTCGTCGCGGCGCTGGTGACCACCACGGCGTGCGGCGGCGGTGACGGTGGCGACAGCGACTCGAAGGGTGCCGGTTACAACGCGGCACTGAACAAGATCGCCAACCCTTCCAAGAAGAAGGGGGGCACGCTGAAGATGGTCGGCAAGCAGGACCTCGACTCCGCCGACCCCCAGCGCGCCTACTACGGCATGACGTGGGACTTCATGCGCTTCTACACCCGGCAGCTGGTGACGTACGACACCAAGCCGGGCAAGGCGGGCACGAAGCTGGTCCCGGACCTCGCCACCTCCACGGCGAAGATCTCCGACGACGGCAAGACCTACACGTACAAGCTGCGTCCCGGTCTCACCTGGGAGGACGGCTCCAAGCTGACCTCCAAGGACGTCAAGTACGGCATCGAGCGCATCTGGGCGACGGACACCATCACCGGTGGTCCGGGGTACATCCGCCAGACGCTGGACCCGAAGACGAAGTACAAGGGTCCCTACAAGGACAAGGGCGGCCTCGACGCGATCGAGACCCCCGACGACCAGACGATCATCTTCAAGCTGCCCAAGCGCAACGGTGACTTCGAGCAGTTCCTGGCCATGCCCACCGGTTCGCCGGTGAAGGAGTCCAAGGACACGAAGGCCAAGTACACGCAGCGACCGTTCTCCTCGGGGCCGTACAAGTTCCAGGAGTACAAGTCCAACAAGAAGATCGTGCTGGTCCGCAACGACAAGTGGAAGAAGTCCTCGGACCCGATCCGCGCCGCGCTGCCCAACAAGATCGACGTGACGATCTCCGCCAACCAGGAGGAGAACGACAAGAAGCTGATGGAGGGTGACTTCGACGTCGACCTCAACGGCACGGGCATGACCCAGTCCGGCCGTGTCAGCGCCGTCACCGACCACCGCGGCAACGTCGACAACATGCACACGTCCTTCGTGCGCTACGTCGCGCTGATCCACAACGCCAAGCCGTTCGACAACGTGCACTGCCGCAAGGCCGTGTTCTACGCGACCGACTTCGCGAGCATCCAGCAGACCCGCGGCGGCAAGATCGCGGCCGGTGACGTCGCCAACAGCACCTTCCCGAAGGCGATCCCGGGCCACAGCGACTACGACCCGTACGGCGTCCTGAAGCGCAGCTCCCTCAAGGGCAAGGCCAAGGAGAAGGCGGACGCCGCCTCCCGCGCCAAGGCCAAGGACGAGCTCAAGCAGTGCGGCAAGCCGAACGGCTTCACCACCAAGCTGACCGCCCGCAGCAACAACCCGGGTGAGGTCGACGCGGCGGAGGCGCTGCAGGAGGCCCTCAAGAAGGTCAACATCAACGTCCAGGTCGACTCCCTCGACGGCGCCGACACCTCCAGCATCACCGGCTCGCCGTCCGTCGTGAAGAAGCGCGGCTACGGCATGACGATGAGCGGCTGGGGCCCGGACTTCCCGTCCGGCCAGGGCTACGCGCAGCCGCTGTTCGACAGCCGCTTCCTGAACCCGACCGGTAACTACAACGAGTCCCAGATCAAGGACAAGAAGGTCGACGCGCTCTTCGACAAGGCGATCGCCGAGACCGACCCGGCCAAGGCCGGCGAGATCTACAAGGAACTCGACAAGCGGATCCTCGACAACGCCGACTGGATGCCCTTCCTCTACGAGAAGAACATCACCTGGCGCGGGTCGCGGCTGACCAACGCCTACATGTCGGACGGCTACAACGGCCGTTACGACTACGCCTCGCTGGGCGTCGTCAAGTAACTCCCCGTCCGGTCACACGCAGTTGACCGCCCCACCGCCGCCGAATCCCGCCAGTCCGAAGGGCAGGTGATGGCCCCGGGCGACGGCCGGAGCCCCTCACGAGGGGGCTCCGGCCACCGCCGGGCCGCGCACAGTGCTTGCTTATCTCATCCGGCGCCTGATCGCCGTAATCATCATGGTGCTGGTCGTACTGCTCGCGACCTTCACCGTCTTCTTCATGCTGCCCAAGTGGGCGGGACAGGACATCGCAGTCCTCTTCGCCGGCAAGGCCACCGGAGCCGAGCAGATCGAAGGCATCCGGACCAAACTGGGACTCGACGACCCGCTGCTCGTCCAGTTCTGGGAGTTCATCAAGGGCATCCCGATGGGGCGCGACTACGTCAACGGCAGTGACGTCACGCACTGCCCGGCGCCCTGCTTCGGCTACTCCTTCCGCACTGAGGCACCCGTCTGGGAGACCCTCAAGGACGCCCTGCCCGTCACCGGCGCGCTCGCCGCCGGCGCCTGCGTCCTGTGGCTCGCCGCCGGTGTCGCCACCGGTGTCGTCTCCGCGCTCAAGCGGGGCACCGTCTGGGACCGCTCCGCGATGACCGTCGCCCTCGGCGGCGTCTCGCTCCCCGTCTTCTTCACCGGCATGATCGCGATGGGCATCTTCGTCCACAACCTCGGCTGGGTGAAGATCGCGGACAGCCTCAGCACCGACGACTCGGCCGGTGTCTGGCTCCAGACGCTGATCCTGCCGTGGATCGTCCTCGCCTTCCTCAACGCCGCGATGTACGCCCGTCTCACCCGCGCCACCATGCTCGAAGTGCTCGGCGAGGACTACATCCGCACCGCGCGCGCCAAGGGGCTCGGCGAGGCCACCGTCATCCGCAAGCACGCGCTGCGCTCCGCGATGACGCCGATCCTCACCGTCTTCGGACTCGACCTCGGCGTCCTCATGGGCGGCGCCGTGCTCACCGAGTCCACGTTCAACCTGCCGGGGCTCGGCCTCGAAGCGGTCAGGGCCATCAGCAGCAAGGACCTGCCCGTCATTCTCGGCGTGACCCTGTGCGCGGCGCTCGCGATCGCCGTGGCCAACCTCGTCGTCGACCTTCTGTACGCCGTCATCGACCCGCGAGTGAGGCTGGGATGACCGAACTGTCCAAGAGCGGAGCCGCGGTGGGCGAACCCGTCGCCGACTCGCCCGCTCCCTCCGCCTTCCTCGAGGTGCGCGACCTCAAGGTGCACTTCCCGACCGACGACGGCGTGGTCAAGTCCGTCGACGGGCTCAGCTTCCAGCTGGAGAAGGGCAAGACCCTCGGCATCGTGGGCGAGTCCGGCTCCGGCAAGTCGGTCACCTCGCTCGGCATCCTCGGCCTGCACACCGCGGGCCAGTACGGCGCCCGCCGGGCGCAGATCTCCGGTGAGATCTGGCTCGACGGCAAGGAGCTGCTGAGCGCACCGCCGGACGAGGTGCGCAAGCTGCGCGGCCGCGAGATGGCGATGATCTTCCAGGATCCGCTCTCCGCGCTGCACCCGTACTACTCCATCGGCAAGCAGATCACCGAGGCGTACCGGGTCCACAACGACGTCGACAAGAAGACCGCCCGCAGGCGTGCGATCGAGATGCTCGACCGGGTCGGCATCCCGCAGCCCGACAAGCGCGTGGACGCCTACCCGCACGAGTTCTCCGGCGGCATGCGCCAGCGCGCGATGATCGCCATGGCGCTGGTGAACAACCCGGAACTGCTCATCGCGGACGAGCCGACCACCGCCCTGGACGTCACCGTCCAGGCGCAGATCCTCGACCTCATCCGGGACCTGCAGAAGGAGTTCGGCTCCGCCGTCATCATGATCACGCACGACCTGGGCGTGGTCGCCGAGATGGCGGACGAGCTCCTGGTCATGTACGGCGGCCGGTGCGTCGAGCGCGGCACCGCCGAGAAGGTCTTCTACGAGCCCCAGCACCCGTACACCTGGGGCCTGTTGGGGTCGATGCCCCGCATCGACCGCGAGGAGACCGAGCGGCTCATCCCCGTCAAGGGCTCCCCGCCCAGCCTGATCAACCTGCCGAGCGGCTGCGCCTTCAACCCGCGCTGCCCCTACGCGGACATCCCCAAGGACCAGATCACCCGGCGTGAGCGCCCGGAGCTGCGGCTCGTGGCCGAGGGGCACTACTCGGCCTGCCACATGTCGCAGGACGAGCGCACCCGCATCTGGACCGAAGAGATTGCGCCGAAGCTGTGAACGACGACGTGAAGGGCCAGGAGATGACGATCCCGGCGCAGCCGAAGAGCTCGCCCGAGCCGCTGCTCAAGGTCGACGGCCTGGTGAAGCACTTCCCCATCAAGAAGGGGCTGCTCCAGCGCCAGGTGGCGGCCGTCCAGGCGGTGGACGGGCTCTCCTTCGACGTACGTCCCGGTGAGACGCTCGGCGTGGTCGGCGAGTCCGGCTGCGGCAAGTCGACGATGGGCCGGCTCATCACCCGGCTGCTCGAACCCTCGGGCGGCCGCGTCGAGTTCGAGGGCACGGACATCACGCATCTGAACACCGGCAAGATGCGCCCGCTGCGCCGCGACGTCCAGATGATCTTCCAGGACCCGTACTCGTCGCTGAACCCCCGGCACACCATCGGCACGATCGTCGGCGCGCCGTTCAAGCTCCAGGGCGTCAAGCCCGAGGGCGGCGTGAAGAAGACCGTGCAGGAGATGCTGGAGCGCGTCGGGCTCAACCCCGAGCACTACAACCGCTATCCGCACGAGTTCTCCGGCGGCCAGCGCCAGCGCATCGGCATCGCCCGGGCGCTCGCCCTGCGCCCGAAGCTCGTGGTGGCGGACGAGCCCGTCTCCGCCCTGGACGTCTCCATCCAGGCCCAGGTGGTCAACCTCCTGGACGACCTCCAGGACGAGCTCGGTCTCACGTACGTGATCATCGCGCACGACCTGTCGGTCATCCGGCACGTCTCGGACCGCATCGCGGTGATGTACCTCGGCAAGATCGTGGAGCTGGCGGACCGCAAGGACCTCTACGCCACGCCGATGCACCCGTACACCAAGGCGCTGCTCTCCGCGGTGCCGGTGCCCGACCCCAGGCGGCGCGGTACCAAGAGCGAGCGGATCCTGCTCCGCGGCGACGTCCCCTCGCCGATCGACCCGCCCACCGGCTGCCGCTTCCACACGCGGTGCTGGAAGGCGACGGAGATCTGCAAGACGAAGGAGCCGCCGCTGACCGCGCTCGCCACCGGGCACCAGGTGGCCTGCCACCACCCCGAGAACGCGGAGGACCAGGCGCCCGAGGACACCAGGCTCCTGTCGGCGGCCAAGGAGGCGATCGAGGTCGTCACACTGACGACCAAGGCGGACGAGGCCGCCGCGGCCGGCTCTTCGACGAGTGACGTGTCGAAGACTGACGCGGCGAAGACTGACGCGGCGAAGACTGACGCGGCCAAGAGCGACGTCTCGGAGAGCGGCGTGGCGAAGGACAAGGGTCAGAAGTCGACTGAGGCGTAAGCCAAGTTGACCCGGGCGAAGTACGCGCCCCGGGTCATGTACATGCCCTAACGGGAGAGTGCAGAGTCTGCGTGTCCGTCTCCACGGACACCCCATCGGAACGCGTTCGAAGGGAAGACTCATGGCACTCTCCCGTTCGGCACGTCTGGGAGCGCTCGCGACCGCGGCGCTCTCGTTCTGTCTCATCGCCGCGGCCCCCGCGCCCCACCCCGGCTCCGAGGGCGTCGGCGACCCGTACTTCCCCCAGCTGGGCAACGGTGGCTTCGACGTACGCCATTACGGACTCGACGTCGCCTACGACCCGGCGACCGACCGCCTCGACGGCCGCACCACGATCACCGCGCGTGCCACGGAGAACCTCTCCTCCTTCGACCTCGACCTGCAGAAGCTGACGGTCACCCGGATCGAGGTGAACGGCAGACCCGCCCGGTTCACCCGCACCGGTGACGAGATCCGCATCACGCCGCGCGAGGCCCTGCGCAAGAACAAGACGTTCACCGTGCGGGTCACCTACGGCGGCGTGCCCGAACCGCTCAGCGGCCCCATCGTCTTCGGCTCCGACTACGGCTGGATGAAGACCGCCGACGGCGTCTTCGTCGCCTGCGAGCCCAACGCCGCCTCGACCTGGTTCCCGTCCAGCGACCACCCCTCCGACAAGGCCGCCTTCGACATCCGCATCAAGGCGCCCAAGGAGCTCACCTCGGTCTCCAACGGCCGCCTGGTGGGCACGTACGGCAAGGGCGACCAGCGCGTCGCCCACTGGCGCTCGACCAAGCCCATGGCCACGTACCTCGCGACGGCCACCATCGGGAAGTTCGACGTGCGGACCGGCGAGACGCCGGGCGGGACGCCCATCTACGTCGCCATCGACCCGACGCTGCCCAGGGGCGACGTCGACGTGTACGGCATCACGGCCGAGGTCACCGACCACTGGTCGAAGGTCTTCGGCCCGTACCCCTTCGAGGAGACCGGCGCGATCGTCGACGACATGCCGCAGGCCGACTTCTCCCTGGAGACGCAGACCAAGCCGATCTACTCGGCCGTGCGCTCGGAGAACACGATCGTGCACGAGCTGGCCCACCAGTGGTTCGGCGACGCCGTCTCGCCCGCCACCTGGCGGGACATCTGGCTCAACGAGGGCTTCGCGACGTACGGGCCCTGGCTCTGGGGCGAGCACAAGGGCCGGGCGACCGCGCACGACGCCTTCCGGGCCGCCTACGACGCCCGGCCCGCCGACTCCGCCTTCTGGCAGATCACCGTCGGCGACCCGCAGCGCGACACCATGTTCGCCTCGGCCGTCTACCAGCGCGGCGCGATGACGCTCCAGGTGCTCAGGGAGCGCATCGGCGACAAGGACTTCTTCGCCCTGCTCAAGGCCTGGGTGAAGCAGCACAGGTACGGCACGGCGAGCACCGCCGACTTCATCCAACTCGCCGAGCGGATCTCCGGCGAGCAGCTCGACCAGCTCTTCCACACCTGGCTCTTCACGAAGGGAAAGCCGGCTCTTCCCTCGCGGTGAGTCCCGGGTCCGGGTGAGGGCGGCGCGGGGTGCGTGCCGGGGTCGGGTAAGAATGGCGCGTGCTCCTGGACCTGTTCACCCCCTCCGTCCAGCACGCGCTGGACATCGTGGGGATCTTCGTCTTCGCGATCTCCGGCGCGCTGCTCGCCGTGCGCAAGAACTTCGACGTCTTCGGCATCGCCGTCCTCGCCGAGGTCACCGCGCTGGGCGGAGGGCTCTTCCGCGACCTGGTCATCGGGGCGGTGCCGCCGGCCGCCTTCACCGACCTCGGGTACTTCATCACCCCGCTGTTCGCCGCGGCCCTGGTCTTCTTCCTCCACCCGGAGGTGGAGCGCACCCAGCTCGCCGTGAACGTCTTCGACGCGGCGGGGCTCGGCCTCTTCTGCGTCTCGGGCACGACCAAGGCGTACGACTACGGCCTCGGCCTCACCGCGTCGGCCGCGCTCGGCCTGATGACCGCGGTCGGCGGCGGCGTGCTGCGCGACATCGTCGCCAACGAGGTGCCCTCGCTGGTCCGCTGGGACCGTGACCTGTACGCCGTGCCCGCCATCGTGGGCGCGACGATGGTCGCCCTCGCCATCCGCGCCGACGAGCTGTCGGCCCTCACCAGCGGCTTCGCCGTCGTGACGACGTTCGTCCTGCGGCTGCTCGCGCTGCACTACCACTGGCGGGCGCCCCGGGCCTGGAACCGGCGCTCCACGGCCGTGGAAGCTGAGGTCCAGGAGACCCCGTGACAAGAAAAGCTACCGCTCAGTAGTTACCTGTTGTACGTTGCTGGCATGGCAACGGCAGCATCGGAGGCATCGACGGCCTCCATCGGCGACAGCGAGTTCGACCGCGACACGGCGGTCACCCGGCGGGAGCCCGGCGTCTACGACACCGAACTCTCCGCCGGATGGACGATCATCAGCGCCGTCAACGGCGGCTACCTCCTCGCCGTCATCGGCCGCGCGCTCGCGGACGCCCTCCCGCACGCCGACCCCTTCACCGTCTCCGCGCACTACCTCACCGCGTCGGCCCCCGGCCCCGCCGTGATCCGCACGGACGTGGTCCGCGGCGGCCGGTCCCTCTCCACCGGGCAGGCCTCGCTCTTCCAGTACGACGACGAGGGCCGCGAGGTCGAGCGGATCCGCGTCCTCGCCTCGTACGGCGACCTCGACGCGCTCCCCGACGACGTCCGCACCACGGCCGAACCCCCCGCCATCCCGCCGCTCGACCAGTGCTTCGGCGCGCAGGACGCCCCCGACCACCGGCCGGTGCCCGGCAGCTCCGCCATCGCCGACCGCCTCTTCCTCAAGCTCGACCCCGCCACGCTCGGCTGGGCGCTCGGGCAGCCGTCCGGCAGGGGCGAGATGCGGGGCTGGTTCGGGCTCGCGGACGGCCGCGACGCGGACCCGCTGTCGCTGCTGCTGACCGTCGACGCGCTGCCGCCGACCGCCTTCGAGATGGGCCTCACCGGCTGGGTCCCGACCGTGGAGCTGACGGTCCACGTCCGCCACCGCCCCGCACCGGGCCCGCTGCGCGTCTCGATCACCACCCGCAACCTCGCGGGCGGCTTCCTGGAGGAGGACGCGGAGGTCTGGGACAGCGCGGACCGGCTGGTCGCCCAGTCGCGCCAACTGGCCCGCGTACGGCTGGGGTAGGGGCGGGCCCGCGGCGGGCGTGGGAGATCCTGGGCGGGTGAAATCCGACCGGCTGCTCTCGATCCTGCTGCTGCTCCAGACCCGCGGCCGGGTCCGCGCGCACGAGCTCGCGGAGCGCCTGGAGGTCTCCGTGCGCACCATCTACCGCGACATCGAGGCCCTGTCCGCCTCCGGTGTCCCGGTCTACGCCGAGCGGGGCCGGCACGGCGGCATCGAACTGCTCGCCGGGTTCCGCACCGACGTGACCGGGCTGACCGCCGACGAATCGCGGGCGCTGTTCATCCTCGCGGCCCGGGGCGCGCACGCCGCGCTCGGCCTGGACGCCGCGCTCGGCTCCGCGCTGCGCAAGGTGATGGCGGCGCTGCCCGAACCGCACCGGCCCGCCGCGGAGCTGGCGAGCCGCCGCGTCCTCGTGGACAACGCGCGCTGGATGCGCGGCCCGCACCCCACCGTGGACCTGGAGGTGCTGCGGGACGCGGTCTTCGCCGACCGCCGGCTGCGGCTGACCTACCGGCACAGCGGCGAGCAGACCCCGCGGGCGTACACCGTCGATCCGTACGGCCTCGTCGCCAAGGCCGGGATCTGGTACCTGGTGGCCGACCGGAGCGGGGCCCCGCACCTTTTCCGCGCCGACCGGGTCGCCTCGGCGACCCTCAGCGACGCCCCGGTCGAACGGCGCGCGGGGGTCGAACTCGCCGATGTGTGGGACGTGTTGAAGCGCCGGGTCGAGGAGCGGCCGGGCGGCGTCGACGTGCTGGCCCGGGTGCGGCGCGAGCGCCTCGACCAGTTCCTGCGCATGAACGGCTCCGCGGTCACCGAGCCCCCCGACCGCGACGGCGAGGGCGAGTGGGTCACGGTCCGCCTCGGCTACGGAGCCGTCGGCGAGGCGAAGCTGCTGCTGCCCTTCACCGACCACGTCGAGGTGGTCTCGCCGCCCGAGGTGCGGGACGAGCTCGCCAGGGCCGCCGCCGCGGTCAGCGAGCTGTACGGTCCGCGAGGAAACGGGCCAGCTCACCGCTGAGTTCGGCCGGCGCGTCCTCCTGCACGAGATGGCCTGCACCCTCGATCAGGGACAGCCGGGCGCCGGGAATGAGCCGCGCGAGCTCCTCACCCCTGGCCACCGGGATCCACGGGTCCCGCGTGCCCCAGCAGATCAGCACCGGGAGGCTCAACTCGCCGTACCGCCCCTCGATCTCGTCGGTGAACCGCTGGTCGTTCTGGGCGATCTGCCGGTAGAAGGCGCTCTGGCCCTCGGGCGAGCACCACGGCTCGACGAGGCGGTCGAGCACGCCGGGGTGCAGCCCGCGCGGGCTGGTCGAGCTCACGTACTCGCGGACCAGGGCCCGGTGCAGCTCCGCGGGCAGCCGGCTGAATACCTCGGCGTTCTCGCCGAGCAGCCGGTATGTGGGGGAGCCCCAGGGGGCGAGCGCCACCGGGTCGACCAGGGCGAGGCGTTCGAAGTCGGCACCGTGCAGCAGCTGCGCCCGCAGCGCGATGCACCCGCCGAAGTCGTGGGCGACGACGGCGGGCCGCTCCAGGCCCCAGTGGTCGAGCAGTTCGGTGAGGACCCGGGCCTGGGCCGCGAGCGTCACGTCCTGTCCGGTCCGCATCTCCGAGACGCCGTACCCCGGCAGGTCCCAGACGTGGACGCGGTGTTCGCGGGAGAGCGCGCGGGCGACGGCACGCCAGACGTACGACGAGAAGGGGGTGCCGTGGACGAGGACGACGGGTGGGGCGTCGGCGGGGCCGAGGGCGGCCCAGCGGACCGTGCCGGTGGTGGCGGCGAAGGTCCGGTCGAGGGTCCAGGGGTCACGGGCATCGTCGGTCATGAGCGTAAGGCTAGTTGCTCCTTACGGGGGAGTCGAGGGCCTCATCCGCCCGGGCCGCCCGCCGCCTCCCGTGGCGGGGGCGTCAGCCCTCGTCCTGCCAGTGGCGGCGGCCCAGTCCGATCAGGCGCAGCTGCCTGCGCGCGACATCGGCGACCCGCGCCTCCGCCGCCGTCCCGGGGCCCGCGTCCAGGAACGCCGACGCCGTCATCACCATGTGGTCGACGTACATCCCGGCGAGCATCAGCAGATCGTCCTCGCTCCACCGCGATGTCGGTGTCTCGCGGGCGAACTGCTCCGCCACCTCGCGCGCGAACAGGGCCAGCTGGGACCCGATCGCGTCCCGTACCGCGCGGACGCCGCCGTGCCGCTCGCGGGCGATGAAGCGGACATGGGCGGGGTGGGCGCGGACGTATCCGGCTATCAACTCGACCGTGCCCGTGATGCGTTGCTCGCTGTCGCCGGTCTCCGCCGCCAGCATCGCGGTGAGGGTGGTGTGCAGGCTGCCGAGGGTGTCCTCGACGAGGGCCACGCCCAGGTCGGCGGTGTCCCGGAAGTGCCGGTAGAAGGCGGTGGGGGCGACGCCCACGGCCCGGGTGACCTCGCGCAGGCCCAGGCTGCTCAGGCTCTGCTCCTCCAGCAGCTGGAGCGCCGCGTCGAGGAGCGCCTGCCGGGTCTTCTGCTTCTGGGCCTGCCGGATGCCGAGGGTGTGACTCATGCCATGCAGTTAACAACTGTTCTCCGAGTTTTGAAAGCCGGAGAGGGAGTAGACTTCTAAGTCAGTGAACAACTGTAACCACAAGCGTTCACCCAACGAGAGGGTTCTCATGCTCTTCCTTGTCGCCGCCCTTCTGCTGCTGGGTGTCGCCATGGGTTCCGTGGCTCACGCCCCGCTGCCGGTCAGCCTGATCGCCGCTGTCGTCATCGGCGTGTGGCTCCTGGTCTTCGCACTCCGAGAGCGTCACGCGCGGCACCGCTGACCCCGTCGGGCACCGCTGATCCACTCCGTACGACACCTCCACCTGTCAGGAGTCGCACCATGGCCATCACCGCAGAACGCACCACCGAGAGCACGACCGAGCACACCCGCGAGCACACGACCGGGAACACCGCGCAGGCGCGGCCCGCGGAGCGCCCCACCGGGCGGCGGGACACCGACGGCATGGCCGTCGCCTCCTTCGTCCTCGGACTGCTCGGCCTGCTCGTCCTGAACATCTTTCTCGGCCCGGTCGCGATCGTCCTCGCGGGCATCGCCCTGTGGCGCGGCACCGCCCGGAAGGGCCGCGCGCTGCTCGGACTCGGGCTCGGCGTCGCCGACCTCCTCGTGCTCGCCGTGCTCGTCTCGATGGACAACACCGTGTCCTGGGGTCTCGCAGGCTGATACCACCGGGGCGTAGGGCCCCGCACGGCTCGTAGAATCGTGCGCACCATGGCCTACCTCGATCACGCAGCGACCACTCCGATGCTCCCGGAGGCGATTGCGGCGTTGACCGCCCAGATCGCCGTCACCGGCAACGCCTCCTCGCTGCACGCGGCGGGGCGGCGGGCGCGACGCACCGTCGAGGAGGCCCGCGAGACGCTCGCCGAGTCGCTCGGCGCGCGCCCCAGCGAGACCGTCTTCACCTCGGGCGGCACCGAGGCGGACAACCTCGCCGTCAAGGGCCTGTACTGGGCGCGGCGCGACGCGGAGCCCGCCCGCACCCGCGTACTCGCCAGCCCCGTCGAGCACCACGCCGTCCTGGACGCCGTGCACTGGCTCGGCGAACACGAGGGCGCCACCGTCGAATACCTGCCCGTCGACCAGTACGGCAGGGTGCACCCCGAAGGGCTGCGCGAGGCCATCGGGCGCAACCCCGACGACGTCGCCCTGGCCACCGTCATGTGGGCCAACAATGAGATCGGCACCCTCATGCCTGTCCGTGAACTGGCCGACGTGGCCCGGGAGTTCGACGTACCGCTGCACGCCGACGCGGTGCAGGCCTACGGCCAGGTCCCGGTCGACTTCGCCGCGTCCGGACTCGCCGCGATGACCGTCTCCAGCCACAAGATCGGCGGCCCGTACGGCATCGGCGCGCTGCTGCTCGGACGCGAGTACAGCCCCGTGCCCGTACTGCACGGGGGCGGCCAGGAGCGGCATGTGCGCTCAGGGACGCTGGACGTGCCCGCCATCGCCGCGTTCGCCGTCGCCGGTGAGCTGGCCGCGGCCCGGCGCGAGCGGTTCGCCGCCGAGGTCGGCGCGCTCCGCGACGATCTGGTGGCCACCGTCCGCGCGGCGGTCCCCGAGGCGATCCTCGGCGGCGACCCGTCCCCGAAGGGGCGGCTTCCGGCCAACGCGCACTTCACCTTTCCCGGCTGCGAGGGCGACTCCCTCCTGCTGCTCCTGGACGCGCAGGGCATCGAGTGCTCGACCGGGTCCGCGTGCACCGCGGGCATCGCCCAGCCCAGCCACGTCCTGCTCGCCACCGGCGCCGACCCCGACCTCGCCCGCGGCACGCTGCGCTTCTCGCTCGGCCACACGTCCACGAAGGCGGACGTCGACGCGGTGGCGGCGGCGATCGGCCCGGCGGTCGAACGGGCGCGCTCGGCGGGGCTCAGCTAGGGCCCGCCCGGCCCTTCGGGGACGCGCGCGGCCTCTTCGGCCGGTCCCGCGCGGCGCGCACCAGGCGTATGTACCGGTCCCAGTCCCAGTACGGACCCGGGTCCGTGTGGTCCGTGCCCGGCACCTCCACATGGCCGACGATGTGCTCGCGGTCCACGGGGATGTCGTACCGCTCGCATATCCCGGCGGTGAGCCGCGCCGACGCCGCGTACATCGCGTCCGTGAACGACGACTTCTTGTCGACGAAGCCCTCGTGCTCGATGCCGATGCTGCGTTCGTTCCAGCTCTTGTTGCCCGCGTGGAAGGCCACGTCCAGCTCGCGGATCATCTGCGCGACGTGCCCGTCCTTGCGCACCACGTAGTGCGCGGCGGCGCCGTGCGCCGGGTCCTTGAAGACCCGCAGCGCCGTCTGATACCCGCCCTGGACGACGTGGATGACGACGCGGTCTATGGGGTAGTCGTCGGGGCGGTCGGCCCGGCGCCAGTTGTAGTCCGAGGCGGCCGTCCACTGCGCGCCGCGGGCGTCGACCTCGCCCTCCTTGCGCTTCTTCACCACCCCGGGCAGCCGCCCCAGCCCGCCCCTGGCGAGCAGCGCCGTGCCGGCCGCCGCCGCGGCACCGCCGATCAGCAGGGTGCGCCGGTCGATCCCCCGCCGCCCCGGCTTCCCGCCCGCACCCGCACCCTCGGTTTTCGCCCCCATGAGATCGTCAACGCTTACTCACGGGCATCCGGTTCCCGCCGCCCCGTACTCTGTTAGGGCTATGACTTTGACCGAGACCCCGCAGCGCCCCCTCCGCGTCCTCGCCGCCATGTCCGGCGGCGTCGACTCCGCCGTCGCCGCCGCCCGCGCCGCCGAAGCCGGACACGACGTGACGGGAGTGCACCTCGCGCTCTCGGCGAACCCGCAGTCGTTCCGCACGGGCGCGCGGGGCTGCTGCACCATCGAGGACTCGCGCGACGCCCGCCGCGCCGCGGACGTCATCGGCATCCCGTTCTACGTGTGGGACCTCGCCGAGCGGTTCCGCGAGGACGTGGTGGAGGACTTCGTCGCCGAGTACGAGGCCGGCCGCACCCCCAACCCCTGCCTGCGCTGCAACGAGAAGATCAAGTTCGCCGCGCTCCTCGACAAGGCGCTCGCCCTCGGCTTCGACGCGGTCGTCACCGGCCACTACGCCAAGGTGATCGTCCGCGAGGACGGCAGCCGCGAGCTGCACCGCGCCTCGGACATGGCCAAGGACCAGAGCTACGTCCTCGGGGTGCTCGACGAGAAGCAGCTCGCCCACGCGATGTTCCCCCTGGGTGACACGGTCACCACCAAGGAGGAGATCCGCGCGGAGGCCGAGCGGCGCGGCCTCGCCGTCGCCAAGAAGCCCGACAGCCACGACATCTGCTTCATCGCCGACGGCGACACCCAGGGCTTCCTCGCCGCCCGCCTCGGCAAGGCGGAGGGCGACATCGTGGACGAGTCAGGGGCGGTCCTCGGCACCCACGAAGGGGCGTACGGCTACACCATCGGCCAGCGCAAGGGCCTGCGCATCGGCACCCCGGCCCCCGACGGCAAGCCGCGCTACGTCCTGGACATCTCCCCGGTGAACAACACCGTGACGGTCGGCCCCGCCGCCGCCCTTGACGTGACGGGCCTGACCGCCGTGAAGCCCCGCTGGTGCGGGACGGCACCTTCGGGCCCGGGGACGTACACCGCGCAGCTGCGGGCCCACGGCGGCGAGACCGAGGTCACCGCCGAGCTCGTCGACGGCTCGGAGCTGCGGGTCTCCTTCACGGAGCCGGTCCGCGGTGTCGCCCCCGGCCAGGCGATCGTGCTCTACGACGGTACGCGCGTGGTCGGCTCGGCGACGATCGCGACGACGGAGCGGGCGACGGCAGGCGTCAGCCAAGGCTGACGTCGCTCTGGCGCATCATCGACCTTCGTCATAGGCTCTTTGTTACGGGTAATCCGCAAGAAGAGGCCTGAGGCAGTGGCCCGCGAGACTGTCTTCACTGGGAGGTCGGCTGTGCTACTCAGCTTTCGCGTAGCCAATCACCGGTCCATCCGCGAGGAACAGGAGCTGTCGCTCGTCGCCACCGAGTTCAACGAGGGCACGGGGCGGGACACTCGCGCCCGATCCGAGGGCACACCAGTGTCGGTACTGCCCACAGTCGGAGTCTTCGGGGCCAACGGCTCGGGTAAATCGAATCTCCTTTCGGGTATGCGTTTCATGCGCAGGGCCGTCAGGGAGTCCTTCGCCGAGTGGGGCAAGAGCGAGGGGGTGCCGCGCGAGCCCTTTGATCTCGACCCGCGGGCCCGTGAGGAGACCAGCCTCTTCGAGGTGGACTTGCTGCTCGGCAACAAGAATCCGGTCCGGTACACCTATGGCTTCGAGCTCTCCGACGAGCGGGTCGAAGGGGAGTGGCTGCACGCCTATCCTTCAGGACGGCGCCAAGTCTGGTTCGACCGTGAGGCGGACCGGGGGGAGGGCGAGGGCGGGGAATTCAAGTTCCCCGGCACGGGGTTGCGAGGCCCGAAGGACTCGTACGTGTCCTTCACTCGCCCCAATTCCCTCTTGCTCACCGTAGCGGCGACCATGAACAACCCACAGCTTGCCGCTGTCCACCGCTGGTTCCTGGACAACCTGTGGCTGGTCACCTCAGGCGACGACGTACGCGCCCGGACCCGCTGGACCCGCGATCTGATCATGGACAGCGCGCGAGCCGACGACTCGCTGCGAGAGCGTTTCAAGCTGCTTCTGCGCGCCGCCGACCTCGGTATCTCCGATGTCACGGTCGAGCCGGAGACCGGCGACATTCAGCTTCTACATAAGTCCGCGGACGGCACTGCCCGCCCCCTCGACTTCTGGAAGCAGGAATCGCTGGGCACGCACGCGTGGTTCGCTTTCCTCGGCCCTCTGCTCCACGTCCTGGACCGAGGAGGTATCCTCCTCGCCGACGAACTCGACTCCAGCCTTCACCCGCTGCTCGCCGCCGAGGTGATCCGTCTCTTCCAGGACCGCGAGAGCAACCACCGCACCGCGCAACTGATCTTCACGACTCATGATGCGACGTTGCTCGGGCCCTCGGTCGCGGAGCGCCCACTCGATCGTGACCAGGTGTGGATCACGCTCAAGCACGAGGGCGGGGAGACCGCGCTCTACCCGCTCACCGCCGCCCGCAAGGCGCGCAAGGACGAGAACCTGGAACGCCGCTATCTGCACGGTCACTACGGCGGCGTGCCACGACTCTCCAGCGGGGATATCGCCCGCCAGATCGCGGTGCTCGAAGAGGGGCTGAAGGCGACAGCGTGAGCAGCAGAAGACGAGACAGTCAGGAGCGGGGCCGCCGTCGCACGGACCGTTTCGCCGCCGGGGCCGTACGTCGCCCGGTCTCCTCGTACGCCGACCAGTCGCGCCGCGTCATCTACGTGGCCGCCGAGGGCGCGAAGACGGAACGCGACTACATCAAGCTGCTCAACGACACGTACGGCAAGGCTGAAGGCAGCGGCTTCCGCCTGCACTTCTGCGCCCCGCCGCACTCAAACGGGCTGCGCCCCGGGCAGGTCGTCGACCTGGTCCTCGCCACGGCCACGGCGCCGGACGCCGAGAAGTGGGCCCTCTTCGACCGCGACGCCCTCGACTCGCGCGACGAGGAGATCCCAAAAGCCATGAGGAAGGCCGCCGAGCACGGCGTCCAGGTCGCCCTCTCCCACCCCTCCTTCGAGCTGTGGCTGCTGCTCCACTTCCAGTACTTCAGCAGCCAGGAGGACGGACGGAACGACACGGTCCTCAACCGGCTGCGTGGCCACCGGGACGCCAGGGGCTTCGAGGACTACGACCAGCAGTCGGGCGACCGCGGCAAGGGGCTTGGCACACAGCGCGGCCAGTCCCTCCTCGGCCCGAAGCGAGAGCGAACGCGTAACGCCGTACGTAACGCCCGCAAGCTGGTGGCGCAGTGCCCGTATGGCGAGTGCTCGGCCAGGGACCTGGACATTTCGCCGATCCCGGGCCCCGGGACCGAGACGTACGAGCAGTGGACCCGCCGCAGCGGGCATGCGTCCGGATGTGACCCGTTGCGACGCGACCCGTCCTCGGACGTGTGGCGCCTTGTTGCCAGCCTCGGCATCGGCACGGAGGATACGTAACGAGCGGAGCGAACGGTTTCCGTCCAAGCCCTCGACCGGATTACTCTGCCGGGTGACTTCCCCATTCACTCAGGCAACCGAAGGACCGGCGCGTGGCCAGACTCACCCTGCCCGAACTCGAACGGCACCTGTTCGCGGCTGCTGACATCCTGCGCGGGCGCATGGAGCCCTCCGACTACCGGGACTACATCTTCGGGATGCTGTTCCTCAAGCGTTCGTCGGACGAGTTTCAGCCGGAGTGGGAGCGGGTCTACGACGAGCGGCTGGCGATCACCAAGGATCCGGAGCGGGCCCGACAGGAAGCCGACGACCCGGACAGGTACCCGCACGTCTACTACGTTCCGCCGCGCGCCCGCTGGTGGGCGGGCCCACACCGTGACCCGGAGTTGGAGGAAGGCTTCGCGCCCGGCATCTCGGTGCTCACCGATCGTGTCGGCGAGCAGATCGACATGGCTCTCGCCGCCCTGGAGGAGGGCAACGAGCGCCTTGAGGGAGTCACCACCCACATCAAGTTCAACGCCCAGATCGGCAACCGCCCCCGTTTCACGACGACCGAGCTGAAGTCCCTGATCCGGCACTTCAGCATGCACCGGCTGCGCAACGACGACTTCGAGTTCCCGGACATGCTGGGCGCCGCCTACGAATACCTGCTCGCTCGTTTCGCGGACAGCGCCGGCCAGAGCGGGGGCGAGTTCTACACCCCACGTTCCGTGGTGCGCATGATGGTGCGCCTGGTCGACCCCCGGCCGCAGGAGACGGTGTACGACCCCTGCATGGGCTCCGGTGGCATGCTCATCGCGGCCAAGGAGTACGTCGAGGAGCACGGCGGAAAGCCCGAGCACCTTGGTGTCAACGGACAGGACGTCAAGCCGGAGTCCTGGGCGATGGCCAGTATGAACATGGTGCTGCACGGCGTCGAGAAGTTCGACCTCAAGCATGGCGACACCCTCACGCAGCCGCTCCACATCGATCCGAAGACCGGCCGCCTGCTCACCTTCACCAAGGTCCTGTCCAATCCGCCGTTCTCCCAGCTCTACGACCGGCCCTCGGTCGAGGAGGCCGAGGAACGGCATGGCGCCCGCATGAAGTGGGGCTGGGCCCCGGAGAAGGGCAAGAAGGCGGACCTGATGTTCGCCCAGCACATGCTCGGGGTGGTCAAGGAAGAGGGCGTCGTCGCGGTCGTCATGCCGCACGGTGTGCTTTTCCGCGGCGGTAAGGAACGTGACATCCGGATCGAGCTGTTGCGCGACGACTGCGTGGAGGCGGTCATCGGCATCGCCCCGAACCTCTTCTACGGGGTGGGGGTCCCGGCCTGCGTCCTGATCCTGCGCCGTCCGGGCCGCAAGAAGCCCGACCGGGCCAAGCGGGTCCTGTTCATCAACGCCGACCGCGACTTCACGCCCGGCAGCAAGCAGAACGAACTCGGTCCCGAACACGTCGAGAAGATCGTCACGGTGTTCCAGGAAGGTCGGACGGAGGCGGGTTACTCAAAGTTCGTGAGCCGTGACGATCTCCTCGCGGCCGACGCCAACCTCAACATCCGCCGCTGGGTGGACAATTCGCCACCTGCGGAGCCACAGGATGTACGTGCGCACCTCTACGGAGGTGTGCCGGTCGCCGAGGTGGCCTCGCGCAAGGAACTGTTCGACGCGTACGGCGTCGACGCCACGTCGCTCTTCGCTGTGCGGGCCGACGACCCGGCGTATTACGATTTCCTCCCGGAGGGTCCGGAAGCGAGCGCGGCCCGCATCCCGGAGCTGGCGGCACCGCGCGAGGCGGCGCTGCGCACGGCGTACGAGGATTGGTGGGCCAAAGGTCAGGAACTCTTCGTACACCTCGCCAAGGACGGCCGCCTGATGGACCTGCGAGCCGGGCTTCTCGAAGGTTTCGCCCAGGCCATCGGCGGCGTCGGCGTCCTCGACCGGTACCGCACGGCGGGCATCGTCGCCGACTGGTGGACGGAGTCCCGTTACGACATGAAGGCGCTGGCAGCCGGCGGGTTCGAGCGGGTCTTGGAGGGCTGGGTCGACTCGGCGGAGGCGATCGTATCGCCTGCGGCTGTGGTGGCGGGTTCTGCGCGGCGCACCACGGTGTCCGCCGCAGACCGACGCAAGGCCATGTACCGGCCGGTGGTGCGGCTGCTGATCCCGGATCTTCTTGAGGCGTACGCGGCGGCGGAAGCGGCCTCTGCTGCGGCCGACGCGGCGTACAAGGAGGCGGCGGAGGCGCTGGCGGCGGCGAAGTCGGATGACTCCGGGGCCGCGGAGGACTCAGACTTCGAGGACGGGGACGGCGCGGACGGCTCCTCTGCTTCCGGCGAGGATGCCGCCCCGCCGGTGTCCCAGGAGGAACTGGCCCGCCTGGAGCAGCAGTTCGCGCTACGCAAGAAGGAGCGCACAGCCGCGACGAAGAAGCGCAAGGCGCTGGAGGAGCGGTTCGTTCCGGATCTGCTTGCGGCCGCGAAGCTGGCGCTGGCGGACGAGGGCCGGACGCGCGAGGTGGTCCTGACAGTCCTGAACGAGAGCCTTACGGCTCGCTTGGACGCCGCCGTTGCGGTCGGCCGCCGTGAGCTGATTGCGGCGTTCCGTCGTTGGGCGGAGAAGTACGCGGTGTCGTTGGAGGAGCTTGAAGGGGAGAGCTTGGCAGCTGAGGGGGAGCTGGGTAAGTGGCTAAAGGAGTTGGGTTATGGGCGGTGAGCGTTGGGTCGGGTGGCGTTATGTGTCACTCGGCGATGCGGGGACGTGGCTGTCAGGCGGGACTCCCAGCACGTCGAACCCTGCCTACTGGGGCGGTGACGTTCCGTGGATCAGCGGGGCCAGCCTGAAAAGCTTCCGACTGACGGACTCAGAGCGTCGACTGACGAGACTCGGCGTGCAGAATGGTTCTCGCCTCGTGGGCAAGGGCACGACGTTGTTCATCGTGCGCGGCATGAGCCTTAAGTCGGAGTTCCGCATCGGAGTGGCCGAGCGGGAACTGGCCTTCGGCCAGGACTGCAAGGCGCTGATTCCAGCCAAGGGGATTGATCCGCATTTCCTTGCGCACGCGATCCAGGCTCGGACCAACGAAATCCTGGCCATGGTGGAGGATACGAGTCACGGCACGGGGCGTTTGGACACGGAGCGCCTTCAGGCCCTGGAGATCGGGGTGCCACCGCTGGAGGAACAGCGCCGCATCGTCGCCGCGCACGCGGCGTTCGAGCGGCGGATCGGGGGGCTGGAGCGGGTGCGGGGGAAATTGCGAGTGGTTTCGGAGGCAACGCTGGCAGCATCGTTGCGTGACTCTGCGCAAGGAGAGGGCGTGGTGCTTGAGGAGGTGCTCCGTGAGAACCCGAGGAATGGCTACTCGCCAAAGCCAGTGCCCAGCTGGACAGGCGTTCAGGCGCTGGGACTGGGCTGCCTCACAGCCAACGGTTTCGCTCCGGTTCAGCTGAAGAATGTCCCGGATACACCGTTGGCGCATGGAGCCTTGTTGGCCGATGGGGATCTGCTGATGAGTCGAGCCAACACCAGGGAACTGGTTGGCCTCGTAGGCCGGTTCAAGTCCACCGGCCACCCATGCATCTATCCGGACCTGATGATGCGACTGCGCCCTAACGAGGAGCGGTGCCTTTCCGACTATCTGGAGACAGTTCTGCGCTCTGACGCGGTCCGCAGAACGGTGACGGCAGGGGCCAGAGGGACGAGTGAGAGCATGGTCAAGATCAGTGCGGAGCTGGTCAAGTCCCTTAAGATCCCGCTCCCAACCGTGGGCGAGCAACGCCGCATCGTCCGCGCGCAGGCAGCGTACGAGCGGAGGGTCGCAATAATCACCAGGCGGATCCACAAGCTCCGTACAGTTCAGCAGGCGGTAGTAGAGGACCTCCTCATGACCAAAGCTCGTGTGCCTGCGGCGGCTTGCGCTGTCTGATGGCCATGTTGCCTCACGTGGGCGGACGGCGGTGAATCCGCCGAAGTTGGTGGGATTGCGGAAAGCCCCAGTGAAACGCTGCACTTTACGGCATGTCACTGGGATTTCTTGCAACAAGGGGGGATGCCACGGTCTCTCAAGCGGCGTCGTATGCGCTGAGGGCGCCAGAGCGGGCGCACCTTTGGGTACGTGCCGACCCCGCACCGCACTCAAGGGCGGGGCATACGTCACGAGAGCGGGTGCCAGGGAGTGCCGCCCGGTTTCGCGCTCTGGATGAGCGAGAGCAACGCGCCCCGCTTCGTCGTCAGGACGCCGGCGGGCTGTCACTTTCGCGCAGTGGGACACGCGCCATCCGCTGTTCCGGCGACCTCGACGCAGTGGGGTCCTTGTCGGGAGAGAATGGTGAACGCTGGCATATGCGCCCAGTCACGTGCCAGTCCTCTCGCAGTTCGCGTGCGATCGACCGGATGAGCTCCCGCGACTCGTCAGGGGCTAGCGCCGACCGCTCCATCAGGTCTAGAAGGGAAGGATAGCTCGCCAACGGAGTGGGGGCATTCATAAAGTCCGAGCCAAGTGGGGCACGCAGTCGAACTGTGTTCAACTGAGGAACTGGCCCCTCCGCCTAGAGGATCGACAATCCGGCCCCGTAGAAGGCTCCACTAATGAACGGAATCACGAGAAGCGTTACGTTTTGGCGGTCGACGGTGTCCGCAAGATGCTTCAACTGAGCGCGTGCCACGTCACGGCCGCCGTACGCAAGGCGCAAAGCGGCCTCGTGGATATGCCGACATACGGCGTGGGGTTGCCTCCGTCGAGGATAACCTGCCACCTCAGCCGATGCTGACCTCTACTGCAAAGCTTCGGCATTACGAACTCGAAGATGACGCGGGTGTGATCTTCCATCTGGAACGGGCCAGGCAAGTGAACCGTCTGAGCCGCGGACGCGGGTGGGGTAATGCTCCACCTCCGATACTTCGAGGTGGCCCTCGGGCAACTAACTCCGGAAGCCGTCCCACCGGTACCTCACCTGCGGAGGCCCCGTCATGGCTGCGAGTGCGTCGACCAGCGCCGGGTTAGGACATTTGTAGTGCCAGGCGAGTGGCGCACACGCTCGTCGCTTAGAGGTCCTAACAAAGGCATGGGACGTAGCCCGCCGCCTGCAGATCCGCTGGGAACGACGCGATGACATCCACGAAGCGTTCCTTGGCCTCGCCGTCTGCCTCATAGCCCATCGTCCGGTTGCCGGCGGGGTCTGCCATCCCGGCCTGCGACTGCCGGGATCTTGTCGGGCAGGGGCAGGAGCTAGACGATGACGTGGTGCTTGCTGCCTGGCCGGGCGCGCGGTCGACGGGGCTGGGCCCGCTTTTGGGCCTCGCCAGGCCGCACTGACGGGCGAGGAGTCGATCGCCGCCCGGGACCAATCCGGCTTGTCCTTCGAGCGCGGCTTCTGCAGCAGCCCACATGGAATTGGGCCCAGACACCGGCCTCGTTCGACGCGGCCAGCCGTCGCCGGCAGGTCATGCCAGATCCGAAGCTGAGCTCTTGGAGCAGGTACTCCCACTGGATACGGGTGTGCAGGACGGACAGGCTCCCGCGCAGGCCTGCCGGTCCGGCACCCGCGGCCGCTCCTCGACCAGCTTCGGACCTGGTTCGGGCGGCAACGGCTTGGTGAGCGATCACAGTTCGACCGACGCGATCCACGGCCGTGACTGACGCTTCCTCACGACCAGACCAACGAGCGGACAAGTCGCCAGTCACATGATCAAAGGATTTTGTTAGAGCCACTTGGACCAGTGCGTCCGGCTCCGATGTTAGAGATCATCGTCCGGTCTTAACCGAGGAGCGAGGTGGCTTTTTGAATGGAGATACCTGTTTGCTTACGCACGCGCCGCTTTTCTGTGGCTGGGCGGCGCTTGCGCTGGTGAGGGAGCCTCGTGGTGCCATGGGCCTTCTCTCGTGGGGGCGACCAGTCTGGAACGAAGAGATCCTCGCCTGGTGAGTACATGCGTCATTCACTCGACGGTGAGACTCAACTCATTAATGAGCTCACATGCCCTACGGTGTGAGCCGTTCCACTAGTCCCACCTCCGGAACCCGGAAGCGCACCGCACTGCCCTGGCCGCCGAGTAAGGCAGGTTCGGCGCGGCACGGCCACCGGCCCACCGGTAGCCGGAACGCCTCATGGTCCAAGCCCACTTGTTCAGTCACGACCGCGCCCCCAGGAGGTGCCATGTGAGCGCAGAGCAGAGCCGGAGCTCGGCCACGGGTTCGACCACGAACGCGAACCTCGTCCCGTCCCCTTCACCCCCCGCCTGGACGCGACCTCGACCTCTCCCCCTGGCCCCGAACCAGATCACGCAGCTCACGCCCCCAGCCCTCACCCCGACCACCTACCTCCTCCCCACCCTCGCCTCCCTCAGGCAAACTCCCCTTCGCCGCCCAATGGCACTACGAATGCCCAACCCCCCGGCCCCGGCATCGCACGCCTCACCCTGCGCGCCATGCTCACGCCCACGAGCTCACCGAACTCGCGGACCGCGCGGAACTCCTCACCTCCAAGCTGACGACCAATTTCGTACGGCACACGTAAGGCACCGCCTCCTTACGGCTCCAGTGGCTGCATCCCATACTGCGCGTCAGGGTTTGGGACATGAGTCCCGATCTGCCCGTGCTGCCGGGGCAGCCTGGCTGGTCCCCAGTACGGGTACTGCGCCTTAGGCCGACGGCGGGCGCGGGCTGCTCGCCTCCCCCCGCCCCTTGGGGTAGCCGCCCCAGCGGTCGGCGATCGCGTGGCAGGGCGGCACGACCCTCTGGGTTCGAGTTGAACCTGGCCCTGCCACCGTCCGACGGAGGGCCTGCGCCTGCCCTCACCGCCTGACCCGCAGGATCCCCACCCGCCCGAGTAGAGTCGTCCACATGCCCCGTACGGGTGGCGGGGTGGACGCAATGGGGCGGCGACGGGCGGGAGTTCGGCAGTGGGGCGGCAGGAGCGGCAGGGGCAGCGTGTGCTGCCCGAGTATGACAAGACCGAGCGGCCGCTGATCGAGCAGCTCATGGATGCGGGCTGGGAACACCTGGAGGGTGCCCCACCCGGTGCGCCGGCCAACGTGCCGCAGACATCCGGGCGGAAGTCGTTCACCGAGACCGTCTACCCCGACCGCTTCAAGGCGGCCGTCTCCCGCATCAATCCCGGCCCGGATGGGCAGCGGACATGGCTCAGCGCCGCGCAGCTGGACGCGCTGCTCGTCCTCGTCCTCGGCACCGGCCGGGGACAGGGTCGTGCCGAGCTGGGGGTGACAGGGAACCTCCAGGCCACCCGGCTCCTACGGGATGGCGTCAATGCCCGAGCTCTACCAGGTTGGGAAGAGGGCGACCCCGAGTTCGTACGACTCGTGGACTGGGACGGCAAGTTCAGGCGCCCGGACAGACCGCACCAGGCCGACGGCAACGACTGGCTTGCCGTCTCCCAGTTCCGCGTCGAGCGGGACGGGGGCCCCACCCGCACTGTCGCCCCCGACCTCGTCCTCTTCGTCAACGGCCTGCCCTGGGTGGTCATCGAATGCAAAGCCCCGCTGACCTCCGGCAACGACAGCCGGTCCGCCCTGGATGCCGCCGTCGCGCAAGTGATCGGGTACGCGGGCGTGTATGCCCCCGACCCCGTCACGGCGTTCACGCGCTTCGCGCAAGTTCTGGTCGCCACCGACCGGGACCATGCCGAGGTGGGAACAGTCACCACCGACCCCGAGTACTTCACCCCATGGCGCACCACCGCGCCCGCCCCCGCCGCCGGACGTGAGACGGCGATGGGGGTGCTGGCAGCTGGGCTGCTGACACCTCGGCATCTGTTGACACTTGTACAGGATTTCACCACCGAGCGTCTCCAAGGCGGCCACACCGTCAAGGTGATCGGCCGTTACCAGCAGTTTCGCGCCGTCACTTCCCTCGCGGGCCGGCTGCGGGAGCGGCACAGGGCTATCTGCGCGGGGAACGCGCCCAACCCTCGCGGTGGTGTCGTTTGGCACACGCAGGGCTCAGGCAAGAGCCTTACCATGGCCTTTCTCGTACGGCATCTGCGTAGTGACCCCGACCTCAAGACGCACAAGGTCGTCGTCGTCACTGACCGCCGGGACCTGGAGAAGCAGATCCGCCGGTCCTTGGCCGCCGCCGAGGAGACCATCCACCGCGCCGCCACGGTGCCGCATGCTCGCCAGCAGCTCGCCGTGGACGTCCCCGACGTCGTCCTCGTCATGCTGCAGAAGGCACGGCGCGACGAAAGTGCCGACGACGGAAGGGAAGAGACCCTGGCGGAAGGCGCCGACGAGCCCGCCCACCTGCACAACGTCCCGGCCAACGAGAGTTCCCGCATCGTCGTCCTCGTGGATGAGGCCCACCGTGGTCACGAAGGCTGGCAGCACGCCCGGCTGCGCGCGCTGTTGCCGAACGCCGTCTTCATCGGTTTCACCGGCACGCCGATCATCAACGATGCCCGCAAGCACACCGAAGAGATCTTCGGCCCCTTCGCCGACACCTACACGCTGCGGGACGCGGAGGCTGACCGCTCCGTCGTGCCCGTACGATACGAAGCGTGGGACGTGCCGTTGGAGGTCGTCCGGAGGGCCGCACTCGACGCGCGCTTCGACGAGCAGGTGCCCAGCGATCCAGAGCGGCGGCGTCGTGTGCTGCGGAAGTTCGCCCGGCGCAAGGAGATCCAGGAGGCCCCGACGGTCATCGCGGCCAAGGCCGAGCACATGCTGCGGCACTGGGCGGTGAACGCCCTGCCGGACCGGTTCGGGGCCCAGGTCGTCGCCGTCTCGCGGCTCGCGGCCGTCCGGTACCGCGACGCCCTGCTCGCCGCCCGCGACCGGCTCCTTGCCGAGGTCGAGGCCCTGGACCCCGATCTCGTGCACGATCCGATGGCCGCTCTCGAAGCGGACGAGGCGACGCGCGAGCTGCTCACCATCCGGGACCAGAGCCACATCTTGCGGTCCATCGACGCCGCTGTCGTCATCTCCGAGCGGTCCGCGACCGTTCCCGGCAGCGACCCGGAAAGCTGGCGCCGCTGGAAACTCAAGTCACGGCAGGATGAGTACGTCGAGCGCTTCCTTGCAGGCCTTGGCGATGCGTGGGAGCCGGCAGGCGATCCGTCCTGGGAAGCCGACACACATGGGGGGGCGGGCCAGGGGTTCGGCGGCAGTTCTGCCGGGGCTGATGAATGGCACCCCGCAGGGGGTGACGACGTACCGGAGGAAGAAGACGGTGACACGGCGGCTGGCGCCGAGAACGGCGGGGGGCCGATGGCCTTCCTCGTCGTCCAGTCGATGCTGCTCACCGGCTTCGACGCGCCGGTCGAGCAGGTCCTGTACCTCGACCGTGCCATCACCGGTGTCAACCTGCTGCAAGCCGTCGCCCGCACCAACCGGCCGTATCGGTCGAAGAAGTGGGGCCTCGTCGTCGACTACGCGGGCGTCGGCTCGCGCCTCGCCCGGCTGCTGCGCGAGTACGACCAGCGGCACCTACGTGAGGTCTACGGATACGAACGCGTCGACGCCGACCACCTAGAGCGCGACGAGGACGGCCGGTATCCGCAGGACCAGCCGACCCGCGACGGACTGCTTCTCCAGGCCGACGCCGCCGCCGACCGGCTCCTGGCCGACCTGCACCGCGCTATGGCCCGCTTCTTGGACGGGCAGGACGGGCAGAGTTTCGCCGCGTACGACACCCAGGGCATTCTGACGTTTGAGGACGAGGGCCGCCGCGAGGACCTACTGGCCGCACTGCGCGACCCGATCATGCGCGGCGAGTTCGACGAAATCGTCCGCGACTTCCTCACTGCACTCGGGGCGGTCCTGCCCCGCCCTGCCGCACTGCTGTATGAGCGGCTCGCCGGACGCCTCGGCGAGATCCAGTACGACGTGCGCCGCCGCTACCTCGACGGGCGCGACGAATTCAGCCCGCGCCGCTACGGCGCCAAGGTGCGTCAGCTCATCGCCCGCCATCTGGAGGCGAACCAGGCCGAACTTCGCGTGCCGCGCGTGGATCTGAGCGACCCTGACTTCATGGAACGCGTCGATGCGAACTCCGATCCGCGGGCGAGGATCGCGTACATGGAAAGCTCGCTGCGCACTCGCATCACCGCGCGCCTTGCCGGGGACCGGACCACGTACGACAGGTTCAGTGAGCGTCTGGACGCCATCGTGCAGCGCATGCGGCAGGACAGCGAACAGGCGGCCGCCGACCTCGCTCGTCTGGTCGGCGACGTAAACGAGGCGGAGGCTGAGGCGGGCAGCGCGGACGTGGCGGCAGGGCTTGATCCGCTGACCGAGGGCCCTGTGTGCCGGGCCCTGGTCAAGGCGTTGGAGGAAGCGGGAATGTTGCCGCTGCCGGAGGAGCAAGACCTGCATGGGGTGACGCGCACGATCACTGCTGAGATCGTGAACTTCGTGCGCGCCCCGTCGTTCATGACGTCCCCGGCGACCCGCAACGAAGCGCGCAAGAAGCTGCGTATAAGGGTGGAGCAGTACCTGCGTCTGGAGTGGGAGTACACCGCCGACGTGGCGGCCGAGCTGGTACAGCTGGCCGAGGCCCGGTACGAGGATTTCCTGCACCGTGGCGACCGGCCGTCACGTACCTGACCGACGGGGAGGCCGGTTGCCTGATTTGGCTGCTCGCCCCGGCGGCTGTGTACACCGCTCTGTCAGTGCCGAGTGATACGAATACGGCGTGGGCGTCACTGTCGAATCGGCCATTGCCGCGCTGTCGCTGCCCGAGGAGTGGCAGTGGCAGGTTGCCGTGCGACCACGTCGGCAGACCCTTGGCATTGAGGTCGCCGAGGACGGGACGTTGCTCTTCGCCGTCCCTGCGGATGCCGAGCCGTCCGTTGTCGCTGAGGCTGTGCGCTCACGCCTGCCACGACTGGCGGCCGAAGTGCGGCGACGCGGGCCTCGCCCTGGGGCACCGGTCAAGGAGCTGGTCAGCGGTGCGAGCTACTCCTACCTCGGCCGCCGCTACCGCCTGAGAGTGCTCCCCGAGGGGATGCCCGGGAAAGTCCGGCTGCACCAGGGTTGGCTGGAGCTGCCGCGGCCCGCCAGCAGGTCGGAGGGTGTCCGGCAGCTCGCTCATTGGTACAGCGTTCGGGGCAGCCGCTGGCTTACGTCCCGGGCGGCTCCACTCGCCGCGCGGGCGGGAGTGCATCCGGCGGCGGTGGAGGCACGTGACCTGGGCGAACACTGGGGAATGTGTGAACACGACGGCCGCATTGCCCTGCACTGGGCCTTGATGCAGCTTTCCCCGTCTCTGATCGACCTAGTGCTTGTCCATGAGCTCACCCATTTGAGGACCGGCGGTCACGGGGCGGCCTTCCGGCGCGTGATGAAGTCCGTGTTGACGGACTTCGAGGACTTGGAGCGGCGCTTCGCGGATGTGGAGCCGAGCCTGTGGCGAGGTGCGGCAAGATAGAGCGGTCTTCCGAGCGTGAGCCACGTCTCGGCGATGTCAGGCGACGCGGAGCACGATCTTGCCCTGGGTGCGCCCCTGTTCGCCGTGTGCGTGGGCCTTCGCCGCCTCATCCAGGGGGACGACCGTGTCGATCTCGACGCGCAGCTTGCCCTCGTCGACCAGGCGGGAGATCTCCAGCAGGCCGAGGCGGTCCGGCTCGACGATCGTCCAGCCGGTGTGCACGCCGAGCTCCGCGGCCCGCGCCGGGTCCGGCAGGCCGCCCGGGTCGGGCAGCGTGACCAGGTGACCGCCGGGCCGGATGATCTCCACGGACCGGGCGCCGTACGCGCCGCCGACCCCGTCGAGGACCACGTCCACGTCGCGCACCGCCTCGGCGAAGTCCACGCGCGTGTAGTCGATGACCTCGTCCGCGCCGAGGCCGCGCAGGAAGGCGTGCTTCTCCTCGCGGGCGGTGCCGATCACGTACGCGCCGTGCGCCTTGGCGATCTGTACGGCGAGGTGGCCGACGCCGCCGGCGGCCGCGTGGATCAGCACCCGCTGCCCGGCGCGCAGCTTCGCCGTCTCGATCAGCCCCTGCCAGGCGGTGAGCGCGGCCAGCGGCAGGGCGGCGGCCTGGATGTGGTCGATGCCCCGCGGCTTGGGGGCGAAGCGGCGCGCGGGCGCCGCCACGAACTCGGCGTAGCCGCCGGTCTGTTCGGGGAAGCGGGGCATGCCGAACACCGCGTCGCCGGGCCGGTAGAGGGTCACGCCGGGGCCGACCTCCTCGACGACGCCGGACACGTCGTAACCGAGGATCGGGGTGTCGCCCCAGCTGCCGAAGGCGCCCTCGGCGCGGGTCTTCCAGTCGACGGGGTTGACGCCCGCCGCGTGGACCCGGACCAGGATCTCGGTCAGGCCGGGCTCGGGGCGGTCCACCTCCACGGGGACGAGGTTCTCGGGGGCGCCCCAGGCGCGGGGGGTGACGGCACGCATCTTCATGGTCTTCCTCTTTCGGGAACGGTTCGTGGGACCAGAGTGCGTCGGTGCCGTGCGCCGCGGTGCTGGCAGTTTGGCCATGATGTGACAGAATTCGGCCATGGAGTGCGGTGGAGCAAGTGACGCAAAGGGAGCGCATCGGGTGGCCGTCCTCGCCCTGGACGGCGTGTACGCCTTCGAGCTGGGCATCCCGTCCCGGCTGTTCGGCAGCGCCGAGGACGAACTGCGCCGGCCGCTCTACGACGTCGTGGTCTGCACGGTGGACGGGCGCCCGGTGCGCACCGACTCCGGCTTCACCGTGGCCGCCGAACACGGCCCGGGGGCCCTGGCGGAGGCGGACACCGTGGTCATCCCGCCGACCCGCCGCTTCGACCGGGGCATGGAGGGCGACGAGCTCCCTGAGGGGGTGACCGCCGCGCTCGGGCGGATCAGGCCGGGCACCCGGATCGTGTCCTTCTGCAACGCCTCGTACGTCCTCGCCGCCACCGGCGTCCTCGACGGGCGCCCCGCGACGACGCACTGGCACGTCGCCGAGGACTTCCAGCGCTCCTTCCCCCGGATCAAGGTCGACGCGGACGTGCTCTTCGTGGACGACGGCGACGTCCTGACCGCGGCGGGCGTCGCGGCCGGCATCGACCTCTGCCTGCACGTGATCCGCAGGGACCACGGCGCCGCCGTCGCCAACCACGTCGCCCGCGTCTGCGTCGTACCGCCCTGGCGCGACGGCGGGCAGGCCCAGTACATCGAGCGGCCCGTCCCGGAGCCCACGCTCGCCACGACGGCCGCCACGCGCGCGTGGGCCCTCGAAAGGCTCCACGAGCCCCTCTCCCTGGGCGAGCTGGCCGCCCACGCGCGCATGAGCCTGCGGACGTTCACGCGCCGCTTCCAGGAGGAGACCGGCATGCCTCCCGGCCGCTGGCTGACCGCCCAGCGCATCGAACTCGCCCGCCAGCTCCTGGAATCCAGCGACCTGCCCGTGGACGTGGTGGCCCACCGGGCCGGGTTCGGCACCGGCAATTCGCTGCGCCAGCACATGCGGGCGGTGCTCGGCGTCTCCCCGGTCGCCTACCGGAGGACGTTCACGGCTGCTTCGTGACGTCCGCCTCGTAGAAGCAGAAGTGGTCCTTGATGCCGCTCACGCCCGCCTTCGGCTCCCGGTACGCCCAGACCGCGTCGGGGGAGCCCGGCAGCGACCAGTAGGAGGCCGTGCCCTTGAACGGGCAGTACGTGGTGGTCTCCGACGGCGTCAGCAGTTCCGTGCGCACGTCCTCCGGAGGGAGGTAGTAGCGCACCGGGCAGCCCGTCTCGCGCAGCAGCAGCGGGCGACGGCTCTCCGCGACGACCTGCCCGTCGCGCTCCACGCGCACGTGCTCCGTGCCCTGCTCGACGGTGATCCGGTGTCCCTCGGTCATGTGATGCCCTCCTCGACGAGTGCCTTCCGCACGGAACGTACCGTGGCCGCATGAACATCTGCGTCTTCCTCTCCGCCGCCGACCTCGACGACCGCTACACCCGCCCGGCCCGGGAATTCGCCGAACTGCTCGGCAAGGGCGGCCACACCCTGGTGTGGGGCGGCTCCGAGAGCGGCCTGATGAAGGTGGTGGCGGACGGTGTGCACGAGGCGGGCGGGCGGCTCGTCGGCGTCTCCGTCGACTTCCTCGCCGCCAAGGCCAGGCAGGTCACCGAGCCCCACGAAATGGTCGTCGCGCGCGACCTCGCCGAGCGCAAGGCCCTGCTCCTCGCCAAGGCCGACGCCGTCGTGATCATGGTGGGCGGCACCGGCACGCTCGACGAGGCCACCGAGATCCTGGAGCTGAAGAAGCACGGCAAGCACACCAAGCCGGTGGTCCTGCTCAACTCCGCGGGCTTCTACGACGGCCTCAAGGAGCAGTTCCGCCGCATGGAGGACGAGGGTTTCCTGCCCGTCCCCCTGACCGACCTGGTCTTCTTCGCCGAGGAGCCGGTGGGCGCGCTCGCGTACCTGGAGGAATCGCTCGGCACCCAGTGATGCGAGCATGGCGGTATGGCTACACATGTGATCACCGGGGCGGGCTCCGGCATCGGCGCGGCGGTCGCCCGCCGCCTCCACGCACGCGGCGACGACCTCGTCCTGCACGCGCGGGACGCGGGCCGCGCCAAGGAGCTCACCGCCGAGTTCCCCGGCGCGAGCACCCTCGTCGGCGACCTCTCCGACCCCGACAAGCTCTCCTGGGCCTTCGGGCACCAGTCGCTGCCCTCGCAGGTGGACTCCCTCCTCCACATCGCGGGCGTCGTCGACCTCGGCCCGGTCGGCGAGCTCACCCCCAAGTCCTGGCGCCACCAGCTCAACGTCAACCTCATCGCGCCCGCCGAACTGACCCGCCACTTCCTGCCCCAACTCCGGCTCGCCCAGGGCCACGTGGTCTTCGTCAACTCGGGCGCGGGCCTCAGCGCCGGACCCGAGTGGGCCGCGTACGCCGCCTCCAAGCACGGCCTGAAGGCCCTCGCCGACTCGCTGCGCCAGGAGGAGCACGCGGCCGGCGTGCGGGTCACGTCGGTCTACCCCGGGCGCACCGCGAGCGCCATGCAGGCCAAGGTCCACCAGCAGGAGGGCAAGGAGTACGACGCGTCCCGCTGGATCGACCCCGAGTCGGTCGCCACGACGATCGTCATGGCCCTGGACCTGCCGCGCGACGCGGAGGTCAACGACCTGACGGTGCGGCCGGGACGATGAGCGACACGTTCACCTGGGGCCCCGCCACCGGGATCGGCTCGCTGCCCGGCGGCGACGCCCGCGAGGCCGCCAAGACCGTCACCGGCACCTTCGAAGGACCCGGGCAGGGCATGCCCCACCTCGCGGAGCTGCCCGCGCGCGGACCCGGCGCCGACATGATCGGCCGCACGGCGGGACTCCTCGTCGACCTGTACGCGCGCGTGGAGCCCAGCGGCTGGCGGATCGGCGACCGTCCGGGCCGGGACACCAAGCGGGCCAGGGCCTGGCTCGGCGAAGACCTCGACGCCCTGGAGGAGTTCACCCAGGGGTACGAGGGGCCGCTGAAGGTCCAGGCCGTCGGCCCGTGGACGCTCGCCGCCGCCCTGGAGCTCAGGAACGGCGAGGCCGCGCTCTCCGACCCCGGAGCCTGCCGCGACCTCGCCGGATCCCTCGCCGAAGGCCTGCGCGAGCACCTCGCCGACGTGCGCCGCAGGGTGCCCGGCGCCCAGGTGGTGCTGCAGCTCGACGAGCCCTCGCTCATCGCCGTGCTGCGCGGCCGGGTCAAGACGGCGAGCGAGTACCGCACCCACCGCGCCGTGGACCGGCAGGTCGTGGAGAGCACCCTCAGGGACGTCCTCGGCGTCCGGGGCGAGGGTCCGGCCGTCATCCACTCCTGCGCGCCCGACGTGCCGTTCGCGCTGCTGCGGCGCGCCGGGGCCGACGCGATCTCGTTCGACTTCTCCCTCCTCACCGAGCGTGACGACGAGGCGATCGGGGAGGCGGTCGAGGCGGGCACGCGGCTCTTCGCCGGTGTCGTGCCGGGCGTGGACGGCGGATTGTCGGACCCTGCCGGTAGCGTCATGGGTGTCAGGACGTTGTGGCGCAGGCTGGGGCTGAATCCGGGATCACTCGCGGAGTCGGTCGTGGTCACTCCGTCGTGCGGGCTCGCGGGCGCTTCGCCCGCGTATGCGCGCGCGGCGCTCGCCCACTGTGTCAGAGCGGCGAGATCGCTCGCAGACAACCCTGAGTAATTGGGTATGAAGTAACGGGAGGACGAAACGGTGGCTGTCGAACAGCAAGGCTCTGTGCCCGCCGAGGCACGCGATCGCCATGCCCAGCTGGCCGAACAGATCGAGGAGCACCGCTTCCGGTACTACGTGAAGGACCAGCCGGTCGTCAGCGACGCCGAGTTCGACAAGCTGCTGCGTTCCCTCGAAGCCCTGGAGGAGGAGTATCCGGAGCTGCGGACGCCGGACTCGCCCACCCAGAAGGTCTCCGGTTCGTACGAGACGGAGTTCACGGCGGTCGAGCACCGCGAGCGCATGCTCTCCCTCGACAACGCCTTCGACGACGCGGAGCTCGACACCTGGGCCGACCGCGTCGCCAAGGAGGTCGGCTCCCCGGACTTCCACTTCCTGTGCGAGCTGAAGGTCGACGGCCTCGCCGTCAACCTCACGTACGAGGACGGCAGGCTGACCCGCGCCGCCACCCGCGGCGACGGCCGCACCGGCGAGGACATCACTCCGAACGTCCGCACCATCGCGGACATCCCCCAGCGCCTCAAGGGCGACCGCGTCCCGGCCCTGGTGGAGATCCGCGGCGAGGTCTTCTTCCCCATGGAGAAGTTCGAGGAGCTCAACGCCCGCCTGGTCGAGGCGGGCGACAAGCCCTTCGCCAACCCGCGCAACGCCGCGGCCGGTTCGCTGCGCCAGAAGGACCCGCGCGTCACCGCGACCCGCCCGCTGCACATGGTGGTGCACGGCATCGGCGCCCGCGAGGGCTTCGACATCGACTGCCTCAGCCACGCCTACGACCTGCTGCACGAGTGGGGCCTGCCCACCGCCAAGCACAACAAGGTCGTCGACGGCATCCAGGGCGTCCGCGACTTCATCGCGTACTTCGGGGAGAACCGCCACTCCGTGGAGCACGAGATCGACGGTGTCGTCGTCAAGCTCGACGAGATCCCCCTCCAGGGTCGGCTCGGCTCCACCTCCCGCGCCCCCCGCTGGGCCATCGCCTGGAAGTACGCGCCCGAGGAGGTCAACACCAAGCTCATCAACATCAGGGTCGGCGTCGGCCGCACCGGCCGCGTCACGCCGTACGCCCAGGTGGAGCCCGTCACAGTGGCCGGCTCCGAGGTCGAGTTCGCCACCCTGCACAACCAGGAGGTGGTGAAGAAGAAGGGCGTCTTCATCGGGGACACCGTCGTCATCCGCAAGGCCGGAGACGTCATCCCGGAGATCCTCGGCCCCGTCGTCGACCTGCGGGACGGCACCGAGCGCGAGTTCGTGATGCCCGCCGAGTGCCCCGAGTGCGGCACGGCGCTGCGCCCCATGAAGGAGGGCGACATCGACCTGCGCTGCCCCAACGCCCAGACGTGCCCCGCCCAGTTGCGTGAACGTCTCTTCTACCTGGCCGGCCGCAAGTCCCTCGACATCGAGAACTTCGGATACGTCGCGGCCGCCGCGCTCACCAGGCCCCTGGAGCCCGCCGAGCCGCCCATCCTCGACGAGGGCGACATCTTCGACCTGAAGGTCGAGGAGCTCCTCCCCATCAAGTCGTACGTCCTCGACCAGGACTCCGGCCTGCCCAAGCGCGACCCCAAGACCGGCGAGGAGAAGGTCGTCACCTTCTTCGCCAACCAGAAGGGCGAGGCGAAGAAGAACACCCTCGCCATGCTGGAGAACATCGCGGCGGCCAAGGACCGGCCGCTCGCCCGGGTCCTCACGGGCCTCTCGATCCGGCACGTCGGCCCGGTGGCCGCCGAGGCGCTGGCCCGGGAGTTCCGCTCCATCGACCGGATCGAACAGGCCACCGAGAAGGAGCTGGCGGAGACCGACGGCGTGGGCCCGGTCATCGCCGCCTCACTCAAACAGTGGTTCGCCGAGGAGTGGCACCGGGAGATCCTGCGCAAGTGGCGGGCTGCCGGGGTGCGCACGGAGGAGGAGACGAGCGGCGAGGACGAGGGCCCCCGTCCGCTCGAAGGGCTCACGGTGGTCGTCACCGGAACGCTCGAGCACTACACCCGGGATGGCGCAAAAGAGGCGCTGCAGAGCCGGGGGGCCAAGGTGACCGGTTCCGTTTCCAAGAAGACCTCATTTGTGGTCGTCGGCGACAACCCCGGCTCCAAGTACGACAAGGCCATGCAAGCGAAGGTTCCGGTTCTCAACGAGGAAGGCTTCGTTGTCCTGCTCGAACAGGGACCGGACGCGGCGAAAGAAGTCGCGCTTCCGACCGAGGAGTAGCGGTTGAAGGCCACCCGTTCAGCGCATACCAGATGCATACGGGTGGCCGGGTCGCATTCGGGCAACCGTGGTCGACCGCTGCCCGTAGAAGCCTTCTGCGGCCTACTGTTGAGGTGTGCGCCTGCCGTGCCCCGCTGCGAACGGGGTATCTCCTGCTCATCAAGAGCTTGGAAGGGGGCATCCCCCACCCGGCGCGAGCACGGGAGCAGTGCATCTCGTCGCTCGCCGAGGGCCGGGGGAAGAATGTCGGGGCGCGGCCGATTCCTGGCCGAGTCCGCGTGGCGTGGGCACCGCCGGCTGTGAGAGGGACGGGAATGGAACCGACCGAGAGCGCCGCCCCGGACTCACGGCTGCGCGCGCGCCTGTGGCGCGCGCCGGGCGCCTGGCTGCGCGGCCGCCGCACGGCGACGGCCACCGCACCCCACACCACCACCGCGGCCGGCTGCGGATCCGGCACGGTCACCACCGCCGTCGAACCCCGTGAGCGGGCCTGGACCTCCGGCGCCCGTCCCCCCGCGGAGAGCCCCGCGCCCCTGACCGGCACGGCGGCCACCGCCGCGCAGGACATCCGCGACCCCTGGCCGCTGCTGCCCGCCGCGGTCGTCACGGCCGCCGCCGTGCTGCTCGGCACCGGCTTCTTCCAGGCCCTCACGGGCCGGCACGCCCTCTTCCCGTCCGGCGCCGCAGGCTGGTCCCTCGCCGTCCTCACCGGCCTCATCGTCGGCCATCTGGTCGCCCTCGGCCGCGACCGCTGGTGGGGCGGCACGGGCTCGGGCGGCGCCCTCACCGTCGCCGTCCTCCTCCTCTACGGCTGGGTGCCCGCCGGCATGGTCAGCCTCACCCTCGTCGTCCTCGTCGGCGTCGCCCGCAGAAACCGCCGCCGCCAGGGCCTCGTGCACGGCGCGGTCGACATCCTCGGCATCGGCGCGGGCGCCCTCGCCCTCGCCGCGTTCGGCACCTCGCCGAGCGCCGAGTCGCCGTGGCTCCCCGAGACCTGGGATCTGTACACGGCGCCCCAAGTGGCCCTGGTCGCCGTCGCGTACCTCGCCGTCACCCGCGTCCTGCTCTGGTACATCCACGCGCCGCGCCCCGGGGCCCTGCCGACCGTCACCCGCACCGCCCTGGTCCGGCAGGGGCTCCTCGGCGTCGCGCTGCTCGGCATCGCCCCGCTGATCTGCGTGGTGGCCGTCTCCCTGCCGATCCTGCTGCCCCTCTTCGCCATCCCGCTGGTCGCCCTCGACTCCACCCTCTGGATCGCCCGCGCCCGCGCCGAGGAGCAGCTGCGCGACCCCCTCACGGGACTGCCCAACCGGCAGTGGCTCCTGGAGCGGACCTGGACCGCCCTCGACGACGCCGAGCGGATCGGGGCGCGGGCCGCCCTGCTGCTGATCGACATGGACCGCTTCCGTTCGGTCAACGACACCCTCGGCCACCTCGCGGGCGACCGGCTGCTGCTGCAGATAGCGGACCGGCTGCGGCTCGCGCTGCCCCGCGGCGCGGAAGCCGCGCGCCTCGGCGGCGACGAGTTCGCCGTGCTGCTGCCGATCGCCGACTCCACGACCTCGGCCACCCGCGTGGCGCGCCAGCTGGTCGCCGCGCTCGGTTCCCCGCTCGACCTGGACGGTCTGACCCTCGTCCTGGAGGCCAGCGCCGGCCTCGCCGTCTTCCCCGACCACGCGCTCGACGCGGAAGGCCTCCTGCGGCGCGCGGACGTCGCGATGTACCAGGCGAAGCGGGACCGCACCGGCGTCGAGGTGTACGAGTCCAAGCGGGACTCCAACACCCCCGACCGCCTCGGCCTCCTCGGCGACCTGCGCCGGGCCCTCGACGCGGGCGACGTCGAGCTCCACTACCAGCCCAAGGTCCGCTTCGACGGAAAGGTCGCGGGCCTGGAGGCGCTGGTGCGGTGGGTGCACCCGGAGCGCGGCAAGGTGCCGCCCGACGAGTTCATCGCCATCGCCGAGTCCTCCGGCCTCATGCCGCACCTGACCGAGTACGTCCTGGAGACCGCCCTCGGCCAGGTCGCCAAGTGGCAGGCGCAGGGCCTTAAGGTCCCCGTCGCCGTCAACGTCTCACCGCGCGACGTCCACACGCCCGGCTTCGCCGGAGCCGTCGCGGCGCGCCTGGCCCGCCACGGGGTCCCCGCGGGGGCGCTGCAGCTGGAGATAACCGAGCACGTCCTCCTGGAGGACCCGCAGCGCGCCGCCGACACCCTGGCCGGGCTCACCGGACACGGCGTCAAGATGTCCCTCGACGACTTCGGCACGGGGTACTCCTCACTGGTCCACCTGCGCCGCCTCCCGGTCAGCGAGCTGAAGATCGACCGCTCCTTCGTCGCCCGGCTCGCCGTCGACAACGAAGACGCCGAGATCGTCCGCTGCACCGTGGACCTCGCCCACTCGCTCGGGCTGCTCGTCGTCGCCGAGGGCGTCGAGGACGACGAGACGTGGGAGCGGCTGCGGGACCTCGGCTGCGACGCGGTGCAGGGCTGGCTGGTCGCCGCGGCGATGCCCGCCGAGGAGACCACGGCATGGCTGCGGGCGCGGGGCTCCCGCGGCTGGCGCAGGCCCGCAGACGTCGCCGCGGAGGCGGCCGCGGCCTCCGCCGAGGGCTCCGACGTGGGGCACTCTTCGGGTCACGTGGTCCAGTAGGCGGCCGGGGCCGGGGCCGCCGTCCGGCGGTCGCGGGGCGCGGGGAGAACGGCCGCGGAGCGGCGGCGAGTAAACCGTTTAACGGGCACGCCGCCCCGCCCCATAGGATTGGGCCACAAACCACACACTCACCACCCCTGAGGATCGCCGCATGCCTGGCATCACGCGCGAGGAGGTCGCCCACCTCGCCCGCCTTGCACGTCTGGAGCTGAAGGCCGAGGAGCTCGACCACTTCGCCGGACAGCTCGACGACATCATCGGCGCGGTCGCCCGCGTCTCGGAGGTCGCCGACCAAGACGTACCGCCGACCTCGCACCCGCTGCCGCTGACGAACGTCATGCGCGCGGACGAGGTCCGTCCGTCGCTCACCCCCGAGCAGGCGCTTTCGGGCGCCCCGGCCCAGGAGCAGCAGCGTTTCAAGGTGCCGCAGATCCTGGGGGAGGACTAAGAACATGACGGACATCATCAAGCTCACCGCCGCCGACATCGCGTCGAGGATCGCCTCCGGCGAGCTCACCGCCGTCGAGGTCACCGAGGCCCACCTGGCCCGTATCGAGGCCGTCGACGAGAAGGTGCACGCCTTCCTGCACGTCGACCGCGAGGGCGCCCTCGCGCAGGCCCGCGCCGTCGACGAGAAGCGCGCCAGGGGCGAGAAGCTCGGCCCGCTGGCCGGCGTCCCGATCGCGCTGAAGGACATCTTCACCACCGAGGGCGTGCCGACCACGGTCGGCTCGAAGATCCTCGAGGGCTGGATCCCGCCGTACGACGCGACCGTCACCAAGCGCCTGAAGGCCGCCGACGTCGTCATCCTCGGCAAGACCAACATGGACGAGTTCGCCATGGGCTCCTCCACCGAGAACAGCGCGTACGGCCCCACCGGCAACCCCTGGGACCTCACCCGCATCCCCGGCGGCTCCGGCGGTGGCTCCTCCGCCGCCCTCGCCGCCTTCGAGAGCCCCCTGGCGATGGGCACCGACACCGGTGGCTCCATCCGCCAGCCGGCGGCCGTCACCGGCACGGTCGGCGTCAAGCCGACCTACGGCGGCGTCTCCCGCTACGGCATGGTGGCCTTCTCCAGCTCCCTGGACCAGGGCGGCCCCTGCGCCCGCACCGTCCTCGACGCGGCGCTGCTGCACGAGGCCATCGCCGGCCACGACGAGCTCGACTCGACCTCCATCGACGCCCCGGTCCCGCCGGTCGTCGAGGCCGCGCGCAACGGCTCCGTACAGGGCATGCGCGTCGGTGTCGTCAAGCAGTTCCGCGGCGAGGGCTACCAGGCCGGTGTCGTCCAGCGGTTCGACGAGTCCGTGGAGCTCCTCAAGGAGCTCGGCGCCGAGATCGTCGAGCTGGACTGCCCCACCTTCGACCTGGCGCTCTCCGCGTACTACCTGATCGCGCCCTCCGAGTGCTCCTCGAACCTCGCCCGCTTCGACGCCATGCGCTACGGCCTGCGCGTCGGCGACGACGGCACCCGTTCGGCCGAGGACGTCACCGCGCTGACCCGCGAGGCCGGCTTCGGCGACGAGGTCAAGCGCCGCATCATCCTCGGTACGTACGCGCTGAGCTCCGGCTACTACGACGCGTACTACGGAAGCGCCCAGAAGGTCCGCACGCTCATCACCCGCGAGTTCGAGGCCGCCTTCGAGCAGGTCGACGTGATCGTCTCCCCGACGACGCCGACCACCGCCTTCCCGATCGGCGAGCGCGCCGACGACCCGATGGCGATGTACCTCGCGGACCTGTGCACCATTCCGACCAACCTGGCGGGCAACGCCGCCATGTCGCTGCCCTGCGGCCTCGCGCCGGAGGACGGCCTGCCCGTCGGACTGCAGATCATCGCCCCCGCCATGAAGGACGACCGGCTGTACAAGGTCGGAGCCGCCGTCGAGGCCGCCTTCGTGGAAAAGTGGGGACACCCGCTGCTTGAGGAGGCACCGTCGCTGTGAGTGCACTGAACAAGGCCAAGGGCTTCAAGAAGTCCAAGACCGGCACGTACCTGTCGATCGGCACCACCGCGTTCGGCGCGGTCTCCGTGCTGAAGCAGGCCAAGAAGGCCCGCTACGAGAACGACACGCTCCGTCTCGTGGACGCCGTCGTCTCCGCTGCCGCCATCGCCACCGGCGTCGCGCTGCTCCTGCGGGAGCTCAAGCGCCTCGGCGACGACGACGTCCTGCTGGGCTGAGAGGGAAAGTTTCACCGTGACTGTCACTTCTGACCTGGTGTCGTACGAGGAAGCCCTCGCGACGTACGACCCCGTCATGGGCCTCGAGGTCCATGTCGAGCTCGGCACCAAGACCAAGATGTTCTGCGGCTGCTCGACCACGCTCAAGCAGGACGCGAACAGCCAGACCTGCCCCACCTGTCTCGGTCTGCCCGGCGCACTGCCGGTCGTCAACGAGATCGGCGTCGAGTCCGCGATCAAGATCGGCCTCGCGCTGAACTGCGAGATCGCCGAGTGGTGCCGCTTCGCCCGGAAGAACTACTTCTATCCGGACATGCCGAAGAACTTCCAGACCTCCCAGTACGACGAGCCGATCGCCTTCAACGGCTATCTGGACGTCCAGCTGGAGGACGGCGAGGTCTTCCGCGTGGAGATCGAGCGCGCCCACATGGAGGAGGACACCGGCAAGTCCACGCACGTCGGTGGCGCGACGGGCCGCATCCACGGCGCCTCGCACTCCCTCCTGGACTACAACCGCGCCGGCATCCCGCTCATCGAGATCGTCACCAAGCCGATCGAGGGCGCGGGCGAGCGGGCTCCTGAGGTCGCCAAGGCGTACGTCGCCGAGCTGCGCGAGCTCATCAAGGCGCTCGGCGTCTCCGAGGCCCGGATGGACAAGGGCCAGATGCGCTGTGACGTGAACCTCTCGCTGCGCCCGCACGGGCAGCGGGAGTTCGGCACGCGCAGCGAGACGAAGAACGTCAACTCGCTCCGTTCCGTGGAGCGCGCGGCGCGCTTCGAGATCCAGCGCCACGCGGCGGTCCTGAGCTCCGGCGGCACCATCGTGCAGGAGACCCGCCACTTCCACGAGGACGACGGTTCCACGACGTCCGGCCGCATCAAGGACAACGCCGAGGACTACCGGTACTTCCCGGAGCCCGACCTGGTCCCCGTCGCCCCGGCCCGCGAGTGGGTCGAGAAGCTGCGGGCCGGCCTGCCCGAGATGCCGCGCGTGCGCCGCAACCGCCTCCGCGAGGAGTGGGGGATCAGCGAGCACGACATGCAGTCGATCCTCAACGCGGGCGCGGTCGAGCCGATCGTCGCCACCATCGAGGCGGGCGCCGACGCGGCGTCGGCCCGCAAGTGGTGGATGGGCGAACTGTCGCGCCACGCCAACGAGTCGGGCGTCGCTCTGGAGGAGCTCGCCATCACCCCGGCGCACGTCGCCCGGGTGACCGAGCTCGTCACCGCGGGCGACCTCAACGACAAGCTGGCCCGCCAGGTCATCGAGGGTGTCCTGAAGGGCGAGGGCACCCCGGACGAGGTCGTGGAGAAGCGCGGCCTGAAGGTCGTCTCGGACGAGGGCGCGCTGACGGCCGCCGTCGACGAGGCCATCGCCGGCAACCCGGGCGTCGCGGAGAAGATCCGCGGCGGCAAGGTGGCGGCGGCCGGCGCGCTGGTCGGCGCGGTCATGAAGGCCACCCGTGGCCAGGCCGACGCGGCCCGCGTCAAGGAGCTGATCCTGGAGAAGCTGGGCGTCAGCGAGGGCTGACGGTCCCGGACCCCTGCGTGAGGGGGCGGCGCACCCGGTCGGGGCGCCGCCCCCTTCGGCGTATCCGGAGCCTCCGCATCGGTGGAGGGCCGGCCCGGCGCGTATGGGCGGGGCGGGTCAGTGCTCGTCCGCCCGCGGGGGCGCGAACGGCTCGAAGAACATGTGCTCCAGCGGGTCCTGGTCCCTGCGCAGCCAGAAGAAGCCCTCGGTGGCCGGACGGCCGCCGCGCAGCCAGTCGAGCAGCGTCTCGGTGAAGTTCGCCGCCAGCGGGGGCCCTTGGTCCGCGTGCCGGGGATTGACGGCGACGGGCCACAGATCGGGGTCGTCGCCCTCGGCGCACCAGCCGATCTGGTCCCCGTCGATGGTCGAGACGGCGGGCAGGAAGCCGCCGGGCTCGGGCCAGGCGGGCATCGGGTAGTACTCGGGGTGCGCTTCGCGCAGCCGCCCGTACCCCTCCAGCATCTCCTCGACGCCCGCGGCGAGACCGAAGCGGCCGGTCAGGGCGAGCGGGGCGGGCATGTCGATCCACCAGCTCCAGTTCCCCGCGCCGTACCGCTCGCAGAGCGCCGTGAAGTCGGCGGGCAGGCGGGTGCCGAGCCGCTCGAAGACCTCCTCCCAGGTGGCCTCGCCCAGGTGGGGGGTGAGCGGGGGCGGTATGAGCGCGGTGACGGCGGCAAGGCCCTCGCCCTCGGTGAGCGCGGCGTGCTGCGGGCCGTCCACGTAACTGCCGCGGGGCGGCGGGGTCCAGGGCACGGCTCCCGCCAGTGGCGCCCAGGTGCGCACGGTGGCGGCCAGGGGGCCGAGGAGGCCGCCGGGCTCGCCGGGGTCCGGCACGCCCGCGCGGACCGCGGCGGACAGCAGGTCGATGAGGGGGACCTCGTACGCCACCCAGGGCTCCGCCGCGCCCACCGCGATGGACGTCGTCATGAGGACCACCGGCCAGAGGTCCGGGTCCTTCGAGACCGAGGTGTCCCAGAAGAGGTGGTCGCCGCCCGAGGTGGTGGCGAAGGCGAGCAGTCCGCCCTCGTCGGGCAGGAAGCGGCGCTCCTCGCGCTCGCTCCGCTGGAACATCCGCGGCCGGATCGCGGAGTGCCGGTGGGTCTCCGCCACCCATGACGCGTACTCATAGCGCCCGTCGGCGCTGACGCACGGGGTGTGCAGCCGGACGGAGGCGGTGGCCGGGTCGCCGATCTCGACCGGGCCGTACGCCGACACGAGCGCCTTGTACTCCGCGGGGAGCGGTACTTCCAGCCAGGTCTCGACGGCTGCCCAGTCGACGGGCGGGGCGGGGTCGGGCGGCGGTCCGACCAGGTCCGTGAAGGCGGCGATGCGGGTGGAGAGATCCATGACCAGAGGGTGACATCCGGCACTGACAACGCCCTCCGGGATGGACGGCGGCGGCGAACTCCCGGACGTTCACCTCTACTTCGGTCCTCGGCCTTCACAAGGAAACCGGGCGTCACTAGCGTCCCCGCCGAGGAGGCCAATGGATCAGCAGAGAACCATTGGCTGCCGGCCGGCTCCGCGAGGACCGGCCCGGACTACTGGGAGGTCGTACGTGACTCCGGAGATATCGCGCAGACGTCTGATGGCGATCGGCGGGGGCGCGCTCGGCGCCGCCGCCGCGGGCTCCTTCCTGCCGCCGTCGCTGCAGGAGGCACTCGCGCACGAGCGGCCGGGCGGCGGCGGCCTCGACGCGATCGAGCACGTCGTGATCCTGATGCAGGAGAACCGGTCCTTCGACCACTACTTCGGCTCCCTGCGCGGCGTGCGCGGCTTCGGCGACCGCAACGCCATCCGGCTCCCCGGCGGCACGAGCGTGTTCGAGCAGCCGGGCGCCCTGCGCACCGTCCTGCCCTTCCCCGTCCGGCAGGCCGCCGAGACGCAGAAGAAGGACCTCCAGTACATCGGCGCGCTCGACCACTCCTGGGGTGGCGGCGCCAAGGCCTGGCACGACGGCTGGACGGACGGCTGGATCACCGCCAAGACGGCGGCCACCATGGCGTACTACACGCGCGAGGACATCCCGCTGCACTACGAACTCGCCGACACCTTCACCGTCTGCGACGCCTACCACTCCTCCATCCACAGCTCCACCAGCCCCAACCGCAACCACCTCTGGAGCGGGAAGACGGGGTACGAGGCGAACGGCAGGCGGGCCGTCGGCAACGACGCGTACGACGAGGGCACCCACCCCGGATACGGCTGGGGCACCTACGCCGAGCGCCTGGAGAAGGCGGGCGTGAGCTGGCGGACGTACACCGAGTGGGAGAACTTCACCGACAACCAGATCGAGTTCTTCACCACCTTCAAGGCCATCGCCCGCAAGGCACTCGCCCCCACGGGCCTCACCTACATGGAGGCCTTCTACGCCAAGGTGCGCGACGCCCGGGACGAGACCGAGCGCGCCCGGCTGCTCGCCACCCTGGAGCAGGGCGTCGCCACGCTGAACAGGCACGAGCGGTCGCTCTTCGAGCGCGGGCTGCGGCGCGTGCCGACCGGCAGGCTGGCCGAGGAGTTCGCCGCGGACGTCGCGGCCGGCAAGCTCGCGAAGGTCACCTATCTGGTGCCCTCCGCCCTCGACTCCGAGCACCCCAGCGTCTCCTCGCCCATCCACAGCGCCACCATCGTCTACAAGGTGCTCGACGCCCTCGCCTCCCACCCGGAGGTCTGGCGGCGCACCGCCGTCTTCATCAACTACGACGAGAACGACGGCTTCTTCGACCACGTGCCGCCGCCCGTGCCCGGCGGCGACAGCCCCGAGGAGCGCGAGGAGCGCTGGGAGGGCCGGCCGACCGGGCTCGGCGTGCGGGTGCCGATGCTCGTCGTCTCGCCGTGGACCGTCGGCGGTTACGTCTGCTCCGAGGTCTTCGACCACACCTCGGTGGTCCGCTTCCTGGAGAAGTGGACAGGGGTGCGGGAGCCCAACATCGGCGCCTGGCGCCGCAAGGTCACCGGCGACCTCACCGGCGCCTTCGACTTCCGCCGCGGCCACCGGCAGCCCGACGTCGAACAGCCGGGCCCCATCCCCGCGTTCAGCGGCCGCTGGGCCCCGCAGCCGCCCCTGGAGCAGTCCATGCCGGTCCAGGAGCCCGGCGTCCGCCGCGCCCGCCCGCTGCCCTACCAGCCCGACGCGGACGCGTGGCCCGGCGAGGACGGCACCCTGACGGTGCGGCTGCGCAACGGCGGCAGCTCCAGCGCGCACTTCGCGCTCTACCCGTACGCCGGGGAGTTCCGCATCCCGCAGCATCAGGACGTCGTGCGCAAGGGCTCCTGGACCGTGCCGGTGCCCGGCGACACGTACGCCTTCACCATCACCGGGCCGAACGGCTTCCGGCGCGAGTTCGCGGGCGCCAAGGAGGGTGCCAAGGAGGGCTCCGGCGGCGGCAAGGGAGGCAGCGGCGGCGCGCGGGTCTCCTCCGCGCTCACCCACCGCGAGATCCACCTCACCCTGGCCAACCGCGGCCGCCACCCGCTCGTCTTCACCGTCAAGCCGCTCGGCTACGTGGACGAGAGCGACATCAGGTCGCGGTCGCGGACCGTCCGCGTCAAGCCCGGCAGCAGCCGCACCGTCGCCTGGCACACCACCGGCGAGCACGGCTGGTACGACGTCGAGGTGACCGCCGACGGCGATCCGGCCTTCCGGCGCAGGCTCATGGGGCACATCGAGAACGGGCGCGCCAGCGTCTCGGGCTGACGCCCCCGGCCGCACGCGGCGCGCGAGGCCCCGCCCGGAGCCCGCGCGCGCCGCACGCGGCCACCGCACACTCCTTGTGCCCTTGTGAGCATGGCCACGAAAGGGACCAAGGATCTTCAATGGCTGTCAAAGTGACTCCGGCGCACATGTCGCCACTCATGCGTTCTTTGCGGGCCCCCGGTCGGTCGACTGTCGCTCCCGGTGAAGATCCACGAAACATCCAGGGAGTCAGTCCGTGGCAGCTCTCGCCCGGTGGTGCGTCAGGCGCCGTCTCGTCGTCGTCCTGCTGTGGCTGCTGGCCCTCGGCGGTGCCGCCTCCGCCGCCGCGGTCGCCGGAACCGCCTACTCCAACGACTACGAGGTGCCGGGCACCGAATCGGGCCGGGCGGCCCGCCTCCTGAACGAGAACTTCCACGGCCTCGGCGGCGACAGCGACACCGTCGTCTGGCAGACCGGCCCCGGCACCTCCGTCCGCGCCGCCGACGTCGAGCAGACGATGACCGACACGCTCGACAAGATCTCCGAGCTGCCCGTCGTGGCCTCCGTGACCGGCCCCTACACGACCGGGGGCGCCGCCCGGATCAGCGCCGACGGCCGCACGGCGTACGCCTCCGTCACCTTCCGCGAGCAGGCCGACGACCTCGACAAGGCCGACGCACAGGCCGTCGTCGACCTCGCGGGCAAGGCCCGCTCCGACCATCTGCGGGTCGAGCTCGGCGGCACCGCGGTCGGTCTCACCGAGTCCAAGGGCGCCCAGGTCGCCGAGGTCGTCGGGGTGGCCGTCGCCGCCGTCGTCCTCTTCGTCGCCTTCGGCTCGCTCGCCGCCTCCGCGCTGCCCATCGCCACCGCTCTGGTCTCCGTCGGCACCGCCTACGCGGGCATCGTGCTGCTCGGCCACGTGATGACCGTCGCGGACTTCGCGCCGATGCTCGGGACCCTGATCGGGCTCGGCGTCGGCATCGACTACGCCCTGTTCATCGTCACCCGGCACCGCAAGGGCCTCAAACGCGGCCTGCCCGTCGCCGTCGCCGCCGAACGCGCGGTCGCCACCACCGGACGCGCCGTCGTCTTCGCCGGCGCCACCGTCTGCATCGCCCTGCTCGGCATGCTCATCCTGCGGCTCAGCTTCCTCAACGGCGTCGCCGTCGCCGCCTCGCTGACCGTCGTCCTCACCGTCGCCGCCTCCGTCACCCTGCTGCCCGCCCTCCTCGCCTGGATCGGCCCGCGCGCCCTCAGCCGCCGCGAGCGCCGCAGACTTGCCGAGCACGGGCCCCAACCGGAGCTGCCGACCGGCCTCGCCGCCCGCTGGGCCGCCTTCGTGGAGCGCCGCCCCCGGCTCCTCGGCGCGCTCGCGGCCCTCGTCATGGCCGTGCTCGCCCTGCCCGCCCTCGCCCTGCACCTGGGCACCTCCGACCAGGGCAACAACCCGCAGAAGGCGACCACCCGACAGGCGTACGACCTGCTCGCCGACGGTTTCGGGCCCGGCGTGAACGGCCCCCTGACCCTGGTCGGCGAGGTCTACGGGGCCGGCGGCCGGGTGGCCGTCGACGACCTCGCCGCGACCCTGAAGTCGACGCCCGGCGTCGCCTCCGTCAGCCCGGTGACGTACGACGGCGACGGCCGCGCAGCCTTCCTCACCGTCGTCCCCGACTCGGCCCCGCAGTCCGAGGCGACCAGCGCCCTCGTCGACCGGCTCCGCGAGGACGTCCTGCCGCGCGCCGAGGCGGGCGGCTCCCCGCACATGCGGGTCGGCGGTGTCACCGCGAGCTACGACGACTTCGCGGAGGTCATCGTCGGCAAGCTGCCGCTCTTCGTGGGCGTGGTCATCGGGCTCGGCTGCGTCCTGCTCCTGCTCGCCTTCCGGTCCGTCGGCATCCCGCTCAAGGCCGCCCTGATGAACGTCCTCGCGGTCGCCTCGGCCTTCGGGATCGTCGTCGCGGTCTTCCAGTGGGGCTGGGGGAGCGAACTGCTCGGGCTCGGCAGAGCCGGGCCGATCGAACCCTTCCTGCCGGTGATCATGGTGTCCGTGCTCTTCGGGCTCTCCATGGACTACCAGGTCTTCCTGGTGAGCCGGATGTACGAGGAGTGGCTGGAGACCGGCGACAACCGGCGGGCCGTGCGCGTCGGCCTCGCCGAGACCAGCCGCGTGATCAACTCCGCCGCCGTGATCATGATCTCGGTCTTCCTCGCCTTCGTCCTCAGCGGCGACCGGGTCATCGCGATGTTCGGCATCGCGCTCGCGGCCGCCGTCGCACTCGACGCGTTCGTGCTGCGCACCCTGCTCGTACCCGCCCTCATGCACCTGCTCGGCGGCGCCAACTGGTGGCTGCCGCGCCGTCTGGACCGCCTCCTGCCGCGCATCAGCATCGAGCCGCCCGAATGTCGTTCGAACTCGCGCGACGCACATGCGAAGATCCCGGAACAGCGGGAGCTGGACGACGACGTGAGTGGGCTGAAGGAGCAGGATGTTCGCGATATCGCTGGCCGAGGGCGCTGAGCTGCGCCCCCTCGAACCGTGGCAGGCCGAGGAGTTCCTGGAGCACGTCGAGCGGGCCAGGGAGTACGCCGGGCCGTGGGTGCCGTTCACCGCGACCGTCAAGGACGTCGAATCCGCGCGGAGGCACCTCCAGATCTACGCCGACAAGCAGGCCGCCGACACCGGCCGCTTCTACGGCATCTGGCTGGACGGCACCCTCGTCGGCGGCGTCCTCTTCCGGATCTTCGACACGAGCGTCGACGGCTGTGAGATCGGCGTCTGGCTCGAACCGTCCGCCGCCGGGCGAGGCCTGGTCAACAAGGCCTCCAAGGTCCTCATCGACTGGGCCGTGGACCAGCGCGGCATGCACCGCGTGGAGTGGCTTGTCTCCTCGCTCAACGAACGCAGCAAGGCGGCCGCCCAGCGGCTCGGCTTCACCCGGGACGGCGTGCTGCGGGAGAGTTTCCCCTGGCAGGGCAAGCGGCACGACATGGAGGTCTGGTCCGTCCTCGCCCCCGAGTGGCGGGCGGCACGGGACGGCTCGGCGGCCGGCGCCGCCGTTCGTTAAGAGAGCTCTCAGACTCCGTCCGTACGGTGCGCAGCATGGGTACCAAGACAGAGGACGCGACCGGGGCCAAGGCTGCCACCGGCGCCGAGGACGCCGACCGGACGGAGGAAGCGACCGGTTCCGACACGTCGGAGACGGAGAAGCGGGCGGCCGAGGCCGACGCGGAAGGCGCCGGCGCCGAGACGGATGAGGACGCGGCCGAGGCCGACGACGCGTACGACGCCACGGCCCGGTCCGCCCGGTCCACCGGCGTCGGCCAGGGCGCCGCGGCCGTCGTCGCCGCCGCGCTCGGCGTGATCGGCCTCTCCGGCGGCTGGCTCGGCACGATCGCCGGCGCCCGCTCCAACATCATGGGACAGCTGGAGACCAAGCAGTCCGCGAGCGTCTCCGACCAGCTCCAGGCCATGTACGGCGACTCCTGGCAGGCCACCGCGCTGGTCGCCGGGATCTTCGCGCTCTCCGCGCTCGTCGTCGGCTTCCTCGTCCTGGTCAGGCCCGCCTTCGGCGACCCCGGCAGGGAACAGGCGCCGTGGATCAAGTCCGTGGCGTGGGCGGGGGTCGCGCTCGGCGTGATCGGTCTGATCCTCGCCGTCGCCAAGTACTCCGACCTGCTCCTCGGGCTGCCCTCGGCACCCTCCTGAGCACTCGCGCCCGCACATAAGGCAGGGGCGGGGCAGGGGCTAAGGCCCCCGCCCCGCCCTTCGCCGTACCTAAGGCCCCTCACCCCGCACAGATGCGGCAGCCGCCCGATGTGGGCGACCCCCCTGGGAGACGAAAGTGGAGTCATCGCAGGGAACGACACCGGCGAGATCACCGACAACCCGAGGGGTACGAGATGTTCGAGTACGAGATGCACCAGATGCGCGCCGCCGAGCTGACCCGCGAGGCCGACCGCCGCCGCCTGATCGGCGAGGCCCGCAAGATCCGCGCCGCGGCCCGCCGTTCGGCACGCGACGAAGCCGAGGGGCGGGTGACCACCTCACTCCTCAAGTCCCGCTTCACACGGGCCGCCTGAGATGAGGGGCCCGGTGCCGCTGTCCACTCCGCGGATATCGGGTGACACGGCGACCACGCACTGTGCGATGCTCGCGGCTGTGGAGACCAGGTCCGTCAGTCCCGTGTTCGTCGGCCGCACCGATGAACTGGGCGTATTGAACGAAGCACTCGCCCGCGCCACGGGCACCCCGCTCGACAGAGCCGGGGGCCCCGGCCCGGGCGAGCCCCAGGCATTGCTGCTCGGCGGAGAGGCGGGGGTCGGCAAGACCCGCCTCGTCGAGGAGTTCACCGCCGCCGCCGAGAAGCAGGGCGCCGTCGTCGCGGTCGGCGGCTGCGTCGAGATCGGCGCCGACGGCCTGCCGTTCGCCCCCTTCTCCACCGCGCTGCGCTCGCTGCGCCGCAGCCTCCCCGACGAACTGGCCGCCGCCGCCGAGGGCCAGGAGGAGGAACTCGCCAGGATCCTGCCCGAACTGGCCGCGCCCGCCCCGCCGGGACACGCCCCCGTCGGGCGCTCCGACGAGCAGGACATGGCCCGCCTCTTCGAACTCACCGCGCGCCTGCTCGAACGCCTCTCCCGCGACCGCACCGTCGTCGTCGCGCTGGAGGACCTGCACTGGGCCGACACCTCCACCCGCAACCTCCTCGCCTACCTCTTCCGCACCCTGCGCGGCGGCCGCCTCGTCCTGCTCGCCACCTACCGGGCCGACGACATCCACCGCCGCCACCCGCTGCGCCCCCTGCTCGCCGAACTGGACCGGCTGCGCACCGTGCGCCGCATCGAACTCGGCCGCTTCAGCAAGGACGAGGTCGCCCGCCAGATGGCCGGCATACTCGCGGCCCAGCCCGAACAGAGCCTGGTCGACGACATATTCGACCGCTCCGACGGCAACGCCTTCTTCGTCGAGGAACTCGCCGTCGCCTCGCACGGCAGCAGCTGCGCGAGCCTGACGGACTCCCTGCGCGACCTGCTCCTGGTCCGCGTCGAGGAACTGCCCGAGGACACCCAGCGGGTGGCGCGGATCGTCGCCGAGGGCGGCTCCACCGTCGAGTACGAACTGCTCGCCGAGGTCGCCGGGCTCGGCGAGGACGACCTGATCGAGGCGTTGCGCGCCGCCGTCGGCGCCAACATCCTGCACGCCTCGCCGGACGGCGACGGCTACCGCTTCCGGCACTCCCTGGTCCGCGAGGCCGTCAGCGACGACCTGCTGCCCGGCGAGCGCTCCCGCATCAACCGCCGCTTCGCCGAGGCACTGGAGAGCGACCCCACCCTCGTCTCCGCCGACCAGCGCGCCACCCGCCTCGCCACCTACTGGTACCACGCGCACGACGCCGCCAAGGCCCTGCCCGCCGTCCTCGACGCCTCCCTCGAGGCCCGCCACCGGCATGCCTACGCCGAACAACTCCGCCTGCTCGAACGCGCGATGGAGCTGTGGGACGACGCCCCCGACGCCGTACGCGACGAACTGCGCCCCGCCGACTACGTCGAGGGCTACCCGGTCTGCGGCTGTGACGAGACCGCCACCCCGCTGCAGTACCTGGACCTGATGGCCGAGGCCACCGTCGCCGGACGCCTCTGCGGCGAACGCGAACGCGCCCTGAAGATCACCAAGCGCGCCCTGCGCCTCCTCGACGAGGAAAGCGACCCGCTGCGCGCCGCCTGGTTCTGGGTGGCCCGCTCCCGCCTGGTCTCCACCCTCGGCCGCGGCGACGGCTGGACGGAGATCGCCAGGGCCCAGGAGCTGATGCGCGGCCTGCCGCCCTCCGAGGTGCACGCCGACGTCCTCGTCCACCGCGCCTCCTGGGGCATGCTCCACGACCCGGGCCCCGACACCCTGGCCGCCGCCGAACGCGCCGTCGAGTACGCCCGCATGGTCAAGGCCGACACCATCGAGCTCAACGCCCGCCTCACCCGCGGCAACCTCCTCATCGAAGCGGGCGACCCCGAGGCCGGCCTCGCCGAGATGTACGAGGTCCGGGACCGCGTCGTCGAAGAGGGCCTGATCACCGACCTCAGCCGGGCCCATATCAACCTGCCCTCCGCCCTGGAGAGCGTCGGCCGCTCCGCCGAGTCCGTGAAGGTCTCGATGGAGGGCATCGAGTTCTGCCGGAAGTACGGCCTGGTCGACACCGAGGGATGGATCTGGGCCAACGCCGCCGAGTCCCTGCTCGCCCTCGGCCGCTGGGACGAGTCCGCCGAGGCCGTCGCGGAGACCCAGCGCCGCGTGCAGAGCTCCAAACCGCGCGGGTCCGCCGCCCTGTGCTCCGCGCGCATGGCGCTCTTCAGCGGCGACCACGCCGCCGCGATCCGGCACGTGCAGGCCGCCCACCAGCATTACGGCAGCCATGACCCGCAGCCCCAGTACACCCTGCCGCTCATCCGCATCGCCCTCGGCATCGCCGCGGGGGAGGGCCGCATCCTCGACGGCCGCGCCGAGCTCGAACGCGCCCTCGCCACCGGCTTCCCCCTCGGCACCCAGCGGTACGGCTGGCCCCTGCTGCTCGCCGCCGCCTCCATGGAGGCCGACGCCCGCGGACTCCCCGCCGCCGAGCCCGGCCGCCCCGCCGCCGTCGAACGCATCCGCGCCGTCGCCAAGACCCTCGCCACCCCCGTCCCCCTCTGGCGCGCCTACGACGAGTGGACGCGCGCCGAGCTTCGGCGCGCCGAGGGCCGCGACGGCCCCGCCGACTGGACGGCCGTCGTCACCGCCCTCGAACCCCTGGAGCGCCCCTACGACCTCGCCCACGCCCACCTGCGCCTGGCCGAATCCCTCCTCGCCCCGGACACCACCGACCGCGACCGCGCCGCCCAACTGCTGCGCGGGGCGGGTGAAGTGGCCGCCCGGCTCGGCGCCCGCCCGCTCGCCGACTCCATCACCGGACTCGCCCAGCGCGCCCGCCTCACCCTGTACCCCGCCGAGGCCGCACACGCCCCTGCGGCCCCGGCCGACCCCGCCGAGGCGCTGGGCCTGACCAGCCGGGAGCGGGACGTCCTGCGCCTGGTGTCGGTGGGCCGCAGCAACCGGCAGATCGCCGAGGAGCTCTTCATCTCCCCGAAGACGGCGAGCGTCCACGTCTCCAACATCCTCGCCAAGCTGTCCGTCACCGGCCGCGGCGAGGCCGCCGCACTCGCCCACCGGCTGCGGCTGTTCCCGACGGCCGGGGAGCAGGTCGCGCGCTGACGGCCTGACCCGCCCCACCTGCGACTTCCCGGACAGGGCCGGTTTTCCGCGGCCTCGCTTACGCTTGACAGCAGAGACCCGGCCCCTGGGAGGCGCAGTGTTCAACGCGATCGAGGCGCTGTTCGCGCCGGGGCGCAAGCACACGGACGACGAGCAGAAGCGCCTGGAGCTGACCCGGGTCGACCTGGCCGACGGCGACCCGGGACGCGGACCGATAGACCTCTCCTCGGGCAAGGTGGTCGTACGCCCACCCGTACCGACCCCACGAGCCGACGAGTCGCCGCGGGACGAGGAGTCACCGGACGCGGACGAGTCACCGGACGCCGAGGCGCGACCGGGCCACGGCCCCGGCGCCGACCCGGCCGCCTGACTACTCCACCGTCACCTCCAGGATCCTGTCGTCCCCCTTCTCCGGCGTGCCCCGCCCATCCGTCTCGCTGGTGACCAGCCACAGCTTGTCGCCGCCCGCCGCGAGCACCGTGCGCAGGCGGCCGTACTCACCCTTGAGGAAGTCCTGCGGTTTAGGTGTGCCCTCCACGCCCCGCACCGGGATCCGCCACAGCCGCTGGCCGCGCAGGCCCGCCATCCAGACGGAACCCTCGGCGTAGGCGATGCCGCTCGGTGAGGCCTCGGAGGTCTTCCACTGGGCCACCGGATCGCGGAAACCCTCCTTGCCCTCCTTGCCCTCGACCTCCGGCCAGCCGTAATTCCCGCCGGCCTTGATCTCGTTCAGCTCGTCCCAGGTGTCCTGGCCGAACTCCGAGGCCCACAGCCGCTTCTGCTCGTCCCAGGCGAGGCCCTGCACATTGCGGTGGCCGTACGAATAGACGGGGGAGTCGTCGAAGGGATTGCCGGGGGCGGGCTCGCCCTCCGGGGTGAGGCGCAGGATCTTGCCGCCGAGGGACTTCTTGTCCTGGGCGAGACCGGTCTCGCCCGTCTCCCCGGCGCCCGCGTACAGCATCTTGTCGGGGCCGAAGGCGATCCGGCCGCCATTGTGGATCATGCCCTTGGGGATGCCCTTGAAGATCGTGTCCGGGGCGCCGAGCTGCTCGCCGGAGGGCTTCTTCTCGTCGTACAGCATGCGGGCGATGCGGTTGTCGGACTCCGTCGTGAAGTAGGCGTACACGAGGTGGTCCGACGCGTACGACGGGGAGAGCGCGAGGCCCAGCAGGCCGCCCTCGCCGCCGGGGGAGACGCCCGGCACCGAGCCCAGCCCCGTCTTCTTGCCCGTCTTGCCGTCGATCCGGGTGATCGTCCCCTTGTCGCGGGATGAGACCAGCAGGTCGCCGCCGGGCAGCGGCGCGAGGCCCCAGGGGGATTCGAGGCCCGTCGCCAGGGTGCGGGTGACCTTGGCGGAGCCCTTCTCCGGTGGCGCTTCGGCGCCCGACGTGCCGGTGGGGGACTGGCTCGACCTCCCCGACTCCGAGGGGCTCCGGCGGTGGTCGGGCCCGCCACCGCCGCCGGAGGCACACCCGGCCGCGAAGAGGAGGGCGGCAGCGGCCGTCACGGCCGTAACAGCAGGTCGTCGCACGATCAGGATCCCTTCGACGCAGCGGCTTCTCCTGTTCATACACCGCTCGCGCCCCTCAGGTTCCCCTTCCGCCGCCACGAGATCGAGGGCACGGCACATCCCCGGCCCGCGACCCCGGTGTCGGCCCCGGTGCCCGGCCCCCGGCGCTCAGTCCCAGGACCCCAGCGCCGCCGGCAGCGCCGCGATCTCCGCCAGGTCCCGCTCCGTCAGCCGCACCTGTGCCGCCTTCGCGTTCTCCACCGCCCACCGCTCCCGTTTCGCGCCGGGTATCGGGACCACGTGCCTGCCCTGCGCGAGGACCCACGCCAGCGCGATCTGGGCCGGGGTCGCGCCGTGCCGCTGAGCCACCTTGCGCAACCCCACCACCAGCGGCTGGTTGGCCGCCATCATCTCGGCGGTGAAGCGCGGGTGGCGGGCCCGCAGGTCGTCCGGTTCGAAACCCTGGCCGGGCGTCAGCGTCCCGGTGAGGAAGCCGTTGCCCAGCGGCATCGCGGCGAGCAGGCCCACCCCGCGCGCCACGCACCACGGCAGCAGCGCGTCCAGTGCCTCCGGCGACCAGACGGACAGCTCGGCCTCCACCGCCGTCACGGGAAAGACCTGCTGCACCCGCTCCAGCTGCCGGATCGTCGCGTCGTGCGCCCCGGGCCCCGGCCGCCCCGGCGCCGCACGCCGGTGCGAGCGCGCCCCCATCGCGCAGAGCCCGAGGGCCCGCACCTTTCCCGCGGCGACCAGTTCGGCCATCGCGCCCCAGGTCTCCTCTATGGGCACCTCGGGGTCGGGCCGGTGCAGCTGGTACAGGTCGATCGTCTCCGTCTGAAGGCGGCGCAGCGACGCGTCGCAGGCCCGCTTCACGTACCCGGGGCGGCCGTTGGCGACGATGTGCTGCTCGCCGACGAGCAGCCCGCACTTGGTCGAAACGAACGCCTCGGCCCGCCGCTCCTTGAGCACCCTGCCGATCAGCAGTTCGTTGGTGAACGGCCCGTACATGTCCGCGGTGTCCAGCAGCGTCACCCCGTGCCCGGCCCCGCCGGCGGCGTCCAGGGCCGCGTGCACCGTGCGCAGCGACGCGTCGCCGCGCTGCCGGGAGCCGGTGTATGCCCAGCTCATCGGCATGCAGCCGAGTCCGACGGCGCCCACTTCGAGCGCCCCCGCGCCGATCGTCCTGCGCTCCACCTGGCCGTACCCTCCCGCTCCTCGTCCGGAGATCACCAAAACTAACCGCTGGCGCCCCGGCCCCGACCGCTGCCTCCCCGCGGGCGGCCGGCGGCCGGCGCGCACTAGCCTCCAGCCATGACCACAGACGTATGGCTTCCGTATGAACCGCACGAGATCGAAGGGCTGCCCGATGCGTCCCGCGCGGGACTCACCTACCGGTTCTGGGACGGCGGTCCCCGGTTCCCCGCGGACCCGGCCGACTGCGCCTTCTACGTGGTGCCCTACATGAAGACCACGGAGACCGCCGTGCGCCCGCTGCCCGAGATGACCTCCGTACGCGTGGTGCAGACCCTCACCGCGGGCATCGACCACGTGGAGCCGGGAATCAAGTTCCTCGCGCCCGGTGTGCGGTTGTGCAACGCACGCGGTGTGCACGAGGCCAGCACCGCGGAGCTCACGCTCGCGCTGATTCTCGCCTCGCTGCGGGGCATCCCGCGCTTCGTCGAGGGGCAGCGGCAGGAGGAGTGGCGTTCCGGTTTCTATCCGGCGCTCGCCGACAAGTCCGTGCTCATCGTGGGGTACGGGTCGATCGGCGCGGCGATCGAGGACAGGCTCGCCCCCTTCGAGTGTGCGCGGGTGACGCGCGTCGCGCGCTCTGCCCGTGCCACCGAGCGCGGCCCCGTGCACCCGCTCGCCGAGCTGCCGTCCCTGCTGCCCGACGCGGACGTCGTCGTCCTCGCGACGCCGCTCACCGAGGCGACGCGTGGGCTGGTCGGCGCGGAGTTCCTGGCGCGCATGAAGGACGGCGCGCTGCTCGTGAACGTGGCCCGCGGCCCCGTGGTCGACACCAAGGCGCTCATCGCCGAACTGGAGTCCGGCCGTATCACCGCCGCCCTCGATGTGACCGACCCCGAACCGCTGCCCGCGGGCCACCCGCTGTGGCACGCTCGCGGAGCGCTCATCAGCCCGCACGTGGGCGGCTCGTCGTCCGCTTTCGCGCCGCGCGCCAAGCGTCTGCTGGCCGCGCAGCTGACCAGGTACGCGGCCGGGGAGGCGCTCGACAACACCGTGCTGATCACGGGCAGTTGATCGATTGAGCACGCCTTGTGCACGCTCCGCACCCGACCGCGTGCGCCCTGTGTCCGCTTCTCCGCCCGTAGTCACGGAGCGTAGAGGAGCTATGTCCCTGAGTGACGAGTCTGGTGTATCGTCCCGACTGGGGATGCGTCGTCGACCGTTCGGCGCCGGGGATTGCGACATCAGACTGCGAGGGGGGCGACGGGCGATGTACGGCCTATGGGCGAACGATCCGACGCGGCGGGACCGCAGCCGGCGACTCTGGCGCACACCGGCCCGCAGGCGCAGGCGAGTCGGGAGCCGCGCGAGCGGCCGCCGACGCACGCATCAGCGACCCTGCAGGCCCCGTCGAGGTGCCGGCCGGGCCGACACGGGAGCGGCACGGACCAAGGCGGCCCGATGAACGCCCCCGCGACCTCGACCGCCGTCCTGGACGGGGGCATGCGGACACTGCCCCCCAGGACGCCGCCGGTCCGGCGCCCGCTGCCGGGCGGCCGCGGTCTCGCCTCCCAGATGGCGCTCCTGCTGATCTGCGGCGCCTATGCCACCGGCTCCGCGCTCGGCTGGGGATCGGGCCGACTGGCCCAGATCATGGGCGACTTCGGGCTGAGCGCCGCCGCCGCGGTCGCCGCGGTCTCCTGCTTCCGGTACGCGCGCACGCGTCGCAGCCGGTTTCGATCCGCATGGCTGCTCTTCGCGCTCTCCTCGGCCATGGCCGCCCTGGGCAACGGCGTATGGGGCTGGTACGAGGTCGTGCTCGACCGCGCCGTTCCCCAACTCAGCCTCGCCGACCTGTTCTTCCTGTGCTTCGCCCCGCCCGCCATCATCGGCCTCCTGGTGCTCGCCAAGCGCCCGGTGACGCGCGCGGGCTGGGTCTGCCTCGGCCTCGACGCCTGGCTCATCGGCGGCTCGCTGCTCACGCTCTCCTGGAGCCTGGCCCTGGCGAGCGCGGCACGCTTCGAGGACAAGGGCGTCACGCGCAACGCGCTCTCGCTCGCGTACCCCCTCCTCGACATCGCGCTGGTCAGCATGGTCCTCGCGCTGCACTTCAGACGGTCGCCCGCGCACCGGGCTCCCGTGAACACCGCGATCGGCGCGCTGGCCCTGACGGTCATGTGCGACGCGATGTTCACCTCACCGCTTTTGAAGCACACCTACCACTCCGGCCAGATGCTGGACGCCGGATGGTTCGCCGGCTCACTGCTCCTGGCCTACGCCCCGTGGGCCGCCCCCTGGCAGACGCGCGGGGCGCCGGCCCCCGGCCACGCACGCGTGTCGTACGACAGCGGCCCCGACGCCCCACGGGCGGCCCTGACCCGCCCGATTTCCGGATCGCTGGCCGCCCTCACGCCGTATCTGGCCGCGGCCGTCTGCACGTTGGGGATCCTCTACACCGTCCTGAGCGGCGAGAGCGTCGACAAGGTCGTCCTCTTCACCGGCGGCACCGTGGTGCTCGCCCTCGTGGTCCGCCAGGGCATCATGCTCATGGACAACATCACCCTCACCCAGGAACTGGCCCAGAAGGAGAACCACTTCAGGTCCCTGGTCCAGGGTTCGAGCGACGTCATCATGATCGCCGCGCCCAACGGCATCCTGCGGTACGTCAGCCCCGCCGCCGCCGGTGTCTACGGCCGCGACGCGGAAGACCTCGTGGGCTCCGAACTGGCCGCGCTCATGCACCCCGAGGACCTCGGCCGGGTCGTCCACGAGATCCGCAGATTCCTCGCCGCCAACCCCGTGCAGGAGCCCACCACCCGCATCGAGTGCCGCTTCAAGTCCGGCGACGGCGAGTGGCTCAACGTGGAATCCACCGTCAACCGCCACCACGGCGGCCTCATCTTCAACAGCAGAGACGTCACCGAACGGGTCCGCCTCCAGGCGCAGTTGCAGCACAACGCCGAGCACGACCCGCTCACCGACCTGCCCAACCGCGCCCTGTTCACCCGGCGCGTGGGCCAGGCCCTGACCGGCCGCCGGGTGACCGACCGGGGCACCGCGGTGCTCTTCATCGACCTCGACGGCTTCAAGGCCGTCAACGACACCATCGGCCACCAGGCCGGTGACGAACTCCTCATCCAGGCGGCACGCAGACTTCAGGAGGCGGTGCGTTCGAGCGACACCGCCTCCAGGCTCGGCGGCGATGAGTTCGCGGCCCTCATCGTCGGCGACGGGACCAGGGACCAGGCCGCGAGAGAACGGCACATCTACGAGCTCGCCGACCGTCTCAGAATCACCCTGTCCCAGCCCTACGCCATCGACGGCAACGACGTGCGCGTGGCGGCCTCCATCGGCGTGGCCTTCGCCGAACCGGGCATCGGCGCGGGGGAGTTGCTGCGCAACGCCGACCTCGCGATGTACCGCGCGAAAGCTGCCGGCAAGGGCCGCGTCGAGCTGTACGCCCCGCAGATGCAGGCCGACGTCGTCCGTAAGGCGGAGCTCGCCACCCGGCTGCGCGCCGCCCTGCACGACGGCGAGTTCGCCCTGCTCCACCAGCCCGTGGTCTCGCTGGACGACGGCCGGATCACGGCGGTCGCCGCGCAGGCCCGCTGGCGCTCGGCCCAGGGCATCCTCTTCACGCCCGCCGAGTTCCTGCGGGTCTCCGAGACCAGGGAGGGCCAGGACGCCGGCCGCGCGGCCGAGCTCGGCCGCTGGATGTTCGAGGCGGCCATCGAGCAGGCCGCCGAGCGCGGCCGGGCCGGGCATGCGGTGCCCGTCGCCGTCCGGATGAGCGCGCGCCGCCTCCTGGACCGCTCCATGCCGATGGGCTCCATCGAGGCCCTCCTCACCCGGCACGGCCTGCCCTCGGGGGCGCTCATCGTCGAGCTCGCCGACTGCGACCCCCGGGTCCCGCTCGACGAGCTGGAGCGCCGCCTCGCCTCCCTGCGCCGCCTCGGCGTCCGCATCTCGCTCGACGGCTTCGGCAGCGGATACGCGGCGATCACGGCCCTGCGCAGGCTCCCCGTCGACATCCTGAAGCTGGACCGCGACCTGGTCGAGGGCGTCGTGGAGTCCGCGCGCCTGCACAAGATCACCTCCGGTCTGCTGCGCATCGCGGGCGATCTGGGCCTGGTCTCCGTGGCCGACGGCGTCGACCTGCCCGAGCAGGTGGCCGCGCTCCGCGCGATGGGCTGTACGCACGGCCAGGGCGTGGCCTTCGCCGGACCCCTCGACGAGTACCGGCTGCGCCGGGCGCTCACGATCGGCGAGTATCCGGTGCCGCGCGGCCCCGCCGAACGGGTGCTCGCGGGCGGCCCCCCGGCGGCGTACGGAGGGCCCGCGGGGGTGTACGGGAGCGGTCCCGCGGCGGCGTTCACGGGCGGCTCCGCGGCCTATGCCCGTTCACATGATGAGACCCCCGTCCCACCTACTTGACAGGCACTGCGTGCCGGGGGGAGGGTCAATGCCATGCGCACCCGAATTCTCGTACTTGGAAAGCGCGTCGGCTGAAGCTGGGACTGACCGGTCCGAATACCGTCAATCCTTGCGACCGCACCCGGCGCGCTCCCCTCGCTTGCCTCACGGCACGAGGGGTTTTTTGTTGCACCGGCACCCGCCAAAACCCCGCCAAACCCCCGCAAAAACCCTCAGCTTCGAGAAGAGAATGCCGATGACCGAGCAGGCCTCCGGGGCCCACCATCCGCAGCCGCGGCCCCGAACCTCAGGACAGCACGCCGCCCCCGTCGAGCACGTCACGGGTGCGCAGTCCCTCATTCGTTCTCTCGAGGAAGTCGGGGCCGACACGGTGTTCGGCATTCCCGGCGGCGCCATCCTTCCCGCGTACGACCCGATGATGGACTCCACCCGGGTCCGGCACGTCCTGGTCCGCCACGAGCAGGGCGCGGGCCACGCGGCCACCGGGTACGCGCAGGCCACCGGCAAGGTCGGCGTCTGCATGGCGACGAGCGGCCCCGGCGCCACCAACCTGGTCACCCCGATCGCCGACGCCCACATGGACTCCGTCCCGATGGTCGCGATCACCGGCCAGGTGGCCTCCAAGGCCATCGGCACGGACGCCTTCCAGGAGGCGGACATCGTCGGCATCACCATGCCGATCACCAAGCACAACTTCCTGGTCACCAAGGCCGAGGACATCCCGCGCACCATCGCCGAGGCCTTCCACATCGCCTCGACGGGCCGCCCGGGCCCCGTCCTCGTGGACATCGCCAAGGACGCGCTGCAGGCGCAGACGACGTTCTCCTGGCCGCCGCAGCAGGACCTGCCCGGCTACCGGCCGGTGACCAAGCCGCACGCCAAGCAGATCCGCGAGGCCGCCAAGCTCATCACGGCGGCCAAGCGCCCGGTCCTGTACGTCGGCGGTGGTGTCCTCAAGGCCCGGGCCACCGCCGAGCTGAAGGTCCTGGCAGAGCTCACCGGAGCGCCCGTCACCACCACACTGATGGCGCTCGGCGCATTCCCCGACAGCCACCCGCTGCACGTGGGAATGCCGGGCATGCACGGTGCGGTCACCGCCGTCACCGCGCTGCAGAAGGCCGACCTGATCGTCGCCCTCGGAGCCCGCTTCGACGACCGCGTCACCGGCAAGCTGGACAGCTTCGCCCCGTACGCGAAGATCGTCCACGCCGACATCGACCCGGCCGAGATCGGCAAGAACCGCGCCGCCGACGTGCCGATCGTCGGAGACGCCCGCGAGGTCATCGCCGACCTCGTCCAGGCCGTCCAGGCCGAGCACACCGAGGGCCACACGGGCGACTACACCGCCTGGTGGAACGATCTCAACCGCTGGCGCGACACCTACCCGCTCGGCTACACCCAGCCCGACGACGGCTCGCTCTCCCCGCAGCACGTCATCGAGCGCATCGGGCAACTCGCCCCGGAGGGCACGATCTTCGCGGCGGGCGTCGGCCAGCACCAGATGTGGGCCGCGCACTTCATCGAGTACGAGCAGCCCGCCACCTGGCTCAACTCCGGCGGCGCCGGGACCATGGGCTACGCGGTCCCCGCCGCGATGGGCGCCAAGGCCGGCATGCCCGACCGCACGGTCTGGGCGGTCGACGGCGACGGCTGCTTCCAGATGACCAATCAGGAGCTCACCACCTGCGCCCTGAACAACATCCCGATCAAGGTCGCCATCATCAACAACGGCGCCCTCGGCATGGTCCGCCAGTGGCAGACGCTCTTCTACAACCAGCGGTACTCCAACACCGTCCTGCACAGCGGCCCCGAGGACATCGGCCCGAACAAGGGCACCCGCGTCCCGGACTTCGTGAAGCTGTCGGAGGCGATGGGCTGCGTGGCGCTGCGCTGCGAGCGCCCCGAGGACCTCGACAAGGTCATCGCCGAGGCCAACGCCATCAACGACCGCCCGGTCGTGGTCGACTTCATCGTCCACGAGGACGCCCAGGTCTGGCCGATGGTCGCCGCGGGCACCTCGAACGACGAGGTCATGGCCGCCCGGGGCGTCCGCCCCGACTTCGGCGACAACGAAGACGACTGAGACCGAGAGCGAAAGAGAGACCCAGAGCCATGTCCACCAAGCACACGCTCTCCGTCCTGGTCGAGAACACCCCCGGCATCCTCGCCCGGATCGCCGCCCTGTTCTCGCGCCGCGGCTTCAACATCGACTCCCTCGCCGTGGGCGTCACCGAGCACCCCGACATCTCCCGCATCACCATCGTGGTGAACGTCGAGGACCTGCCGCTCGAACAGGTGACCAAGCAGCTCAACAAGCTCGTCAACGTCCTGAAGATCGTCGAACTGGAGCCGGGCGCCGCCGTCGCCCGCGAACTCGTCCTGGCGAAGGTCCGCGCCGACAACGAGACCCGCTCCCAGATCGTCGAGATCGTCCAGCTGTTCCGCGCCAAGACCGTGGACGTCTCCCCGGAGGCCGTCACCATCGAGGCGACCGGCAGCAGCGACAAGCTGGAGGCCATGCTCAAGATGCTGGAGCCCTTCGGCATCAAGGAGCTCGTGCAGTCCGGCACCATCGCGATCGGCCGGGGCTCCCGCTCGATCACGGACCGCAGCCTGCGGGCGCTCGACCGCAGCGCGTAGCTCCACGACGACCGGCCCGCATGGCGAGACCGGCAGACTTCCCTTCCCCCGCCCGCCGTACGGTGGGACGCAACACCAGCACACATAGGAGATTCCCAGTGGCCGAGCTGTTCTACGACGACGACGCCGACCTGTCCATCATCCAGGGCCGCAAGGTCGCGGTCATCGGTTACGGCAGCCAGGGCCACGCCCACGCGCTGTCGCTCCGTGACTCGGGTGTCGACGTCCGCGTCGGTCTGCACGAGGGCTCCAAGTCCAAGGCCAAGGCCGAGGAGCAGGGCCTGCGCGTCGTCACCCCCGCCGAGGCGGCGGCCGAGGCCGACGTCATCATGATCCTGGTGCCGGACCCGATCCAGGCCCAGGTCTACGAGGAGTCCATCAAGGACAACCTCAAGGACGGCGACGCGCTGTTCTTCGGCCACGGCCTGAACATCCGCTTCGGCTTCATCAAGGCCCCCGAGGGCGTCGACGTCTGCATGGTCGCCCCGAAGGGCCCGGGCCACCTGGTCCGCCGCCAGTACGAGGAGGGCCGCGGCGTCCCGTGCATCGCGGCCGTCGAGCAGGACGCCACCGGCAACGGCTTCCAGCTGGCGCTGTCGTACGCCAAGGGCATCGGCGGCACGCGTGCGGGCGTCATCAAGACGACCTTCACCGAGGAGACCGAGACCGACCTGTTCGGCGAGCAGGCCGTGCTCTGCGGCGGCACCGCCGCGCTGGTCAAGGCGGGCTTCGAGACCCTGACCGAGGCCGGCTACCAGCCGGAGATCGCGTACTTCGAGTGCCTCCACGAGCTGAAGCTGATCGTGGACCTCATGTACGAGGGCGGCCTGGAGAAGATGCGCTGGTCCGTCTCCGAGACCGCCGAGTGGGGCGACTACATCACCGGCCCGCGCATCATCACGGACGCCACCAAGGCCGAGATGAAGAAGGTCCTCGCCGAGATCCAGGACGGCACCTTCGCCAAGCAGTGGATGGACGAGTACCACGGCGGTCTGAAGAAGTACAACGAGTACAAGACCCAGGACGAGAACCACCTCCTGGAGACCACCGGCAAGGAGCTGCGCAAGCTCATGTCTTGGGTCAACGACGAGGAGTAGGGGTGCTCGGGTCCGGGGCTGACGCCTCGGGGCTCCGCCCCGGACCCCGCTCCTCAGTCTCCCCCAAGCTCTTGAAGAGCAGGGGGGACCCCCAGGGGCTCAATTCATCCGCCGTGTCCAGCCACGGACGAGTGATCCTTCCAGTCAGGCGCATGGCGATCCCCTCCGCGCCACTACACTGCTGTTCAACATTCGCGTCGGGCCCACAGCGTCGTGCGTCTTCCACGCGGCTAAGCGACACCGAGAAATTGCAGGCACGCCCCCACGCCGCCCGGCACGCACTCTCGCCGCACCGGCCAAAGGCCCGAGTAGCTCCGCTACGAGGACCTTCGCCCGGCACGTCGAGAGCACGCACCGAACGACGCGGGAACGCCCCGCAATTCCCCGGTGCCGCTCCCTCCACCGCCAGCGGCCGTCGGGACGGCCGTCCGCAATGGACTTGTGAGGACTCACGTGAGCACTGCTGCCACCGGCAAACCCGTCGTACTCATCGCTGAAGAGCTGTCGCCCGCCACCGTCGACGCCCTGGGCCCGGACTTCGAGATCCGCCGGTGCAACGGCGCGGACCGGGCGGAGCTGCTGCCCGCGATCGCCGACGTCGACGCGATCCTGGTCCGCTCCGCGACCAAGGTCGACGCCGAGGCGATCGCCGCCGCCAGGAAGCTGAAGGTCGTCGCCCGCGCCGGCGTCGGCCTGGACAACGTCGACGTCTCCGCCGCCACCAAGGCCGGCGTCATGGTCGTCAACGCCCCGACGTCGAACATCGTCACCGCCGCCGAGCTCGCCTGCGGCCTGCTCGTGGCCACCGCGCGCAACATCCCCCAGGCCAACGCCGCCCTGAAGAACGGCGAGTGGAAGCGCTCGAAGTACACGGGTGTCGAGCTCGCCGAGAAGACCCTCGGTGTCGTCGGCCTCGGCCGGATCGGCGCCCTGGTCGCCCAGCGCATGAGCGCCTTCGGCATGAAGGTCGTCGCCTACGACCCGTACGTGCAGCCCGCGCGCGCCGCGCAGATGGGCGTGAAGGTCCTCTCCCTCGACGAGCTGCTCGAGGTCTCCGACTTCATCACCGTGCACCTGCCCAAGACGCCCGAGACGCTCGGTCTCATCGGCGACGACGCGCTGCACAAGGTCAAGCCGACCGTCCGCATCGTCAACGCCGCGCGCGGCGGCATCGTCGACGAGGAAGCGCTGTACTCCGCCCTCAAGGAGGGCCGCGTCGCCGGCGCCGGCCTGGACGTGTACGCGAAGGAGCCCTGCACGGACTCCCCGCTCTTCCAGTTCGACCAGGTCGTCTGCACCCCGCACCTCGGCGCCTCCACGGACGAGGCGCAGGAGAAGGCGGGCATCGCCGTCGCCAAGTCGGTGCGGCTCGCGCTCGCCGGTGAGCTGGTCCCGGACGCGGTGAACGTCCAGGGAGGGGTCATCGCCGAGGACGTCCGCCCCGGCCTGCCGCTCGCCGAGAAGCTCGGCCGCATCTTCACCGCCCTCGCGGGCGAGGTCGCGGCCCGCCTCGACGTCGAGGTGTACGGCGAGATCACCCAGCACGACGTCAAGGTGCTCGAACTCTCCGCGCTGAAGGGCGTGTTCGAGGACGTCGTGGACGAGACCGTGTCGTACGTGAACGCGCCGCTGTTCGCGCAGGAGCGCGGCGTCGAGGTCCGGCTGACCACCAGCTCCGAGTCGCCGGACCACCGCAATGTGGTGACCGTGCGCGGCACGCTCTCCGACGGCGAGGAGATCGCCGTCTCCGGCACGCTGGCCGGCCCCAAGCATCTCCAGAAGATCGTCGCCATCGGTGAGTACGACGTGGACCTGGCGCTCGCCGACCACATGGTCGTCCTGCGGTACGCCGACCGGCCGGGCGTCGTCGGCACCGTCGGCCGCGTCCTCGGCGAGGCGGGCATCAACATCGCGGGCATGCAGGTCGCCCGCGCCGACGTGGGCGGCGAGGCGCTGGCCGTCCTGACCGTCGACGACACGGTCCCGCAGTCCGTCCTCAACGAGCTGTCGGCGGAGATCGGGGCGGAGTCCGCCCGCGCCGTCGACCTCACGGACTAGCACCGGGCGCCTGCGGGTGCCGTGAGCACCTGCTCCGCCGAGTCCTTCCTCGAACGCCGGGCGGGCTGGAATCATCCAGCCCGCCCGGCGTCCGTGTGTACGCGTCCGCGTCACACCAGCACCTTCGCCTCGGCGCTCTCCCCGGCCGCCGCCTCCCGCACCCGCACCCCGCGCAGCGCCGCCGAGGCCAGGACCGCCGCCGCGAGCAGAACCACCATGCCGGTCACCGCCGCGGCGTGCATGCCGTCGGTGAAGGCGGAGCGGGCCGCCGTCAGGAGATCGCCGGCCGCCCCGGCGGGGAGCCGGTGCGCGGCGGCCACCGCGCCGCCGAGCGTCTCGCGGGCCTCGGCGGGGGTGGAGTCCGGGATCCTGGCGTGGTAGACCGCGTTGCCGATGGAGCCGAGCAGAGCCATGCCCATCGCGCCGCCGAACTCCTGCCCCGTCTCCAGGAGCGAGGACGCGGTGCCCGCCTTCTCGGCCGGGGCGGCGCCGAGGGCCAGGTCGGTGAGTTGGGAGCCGATGACGACGGCACCGCAGGCGAGGACGCCCGCTCCGGCGAGGACGAGCCAGAGGGAGTCGGTGCCGGTGACGGCGAGCAGACCGTAACCGCAGGCAGAGAGGGCGAAGCCGGTGGCGACGACGTGCGCGCGGTTCATGCCGCGCTGGACGAGCGCCGTGGCGACGGGCGCGGCGAAGCCGATGAACACCGAGGGCAGCAGCGCCCAGAGCGCGGCCTCCATGGCGCTCTTGCCGAGCACGGACTGCAGGTACTGGGTGGTGAAGTAGGCCGAACCCATCATCGCCAGCGCGGAGATGAGGTTCAGTGAGACGGCGGCGCCGAAGGCCCGGCCCCGGCCGCGGAAGAGGTCCGGCGAGATCATCGGTGAGGCGGTGGTGCGCTGCCGGTGGACGAAGAGGGCGGCGAAGACGAGGCCGGCCGCGACGGACACGACGTACGAGGTCTTGATGCCCTCGGCCGGCATCTCCTTGAGGCCCCAGACGAGCGGCAGGACGGCGGCCATGGAGAGCGGCACGCTGAGCAGGTCGAAGCGGCCGGGCTCCGGGTCCTTGAACTCCGGGATGAGGACGGGCGCGAGGAGCAGGAGCAGCACCATCGCGGGCAGGTTGACCAGGAAGACCGAGCCCCACCAGAAGTGCGCGACCAGGACGCCGCTGAGCACCGAGCCGAGCGCGATGCCGGCGACCATGACGCCCTGCCACATGCCGATCGCCTTCGCGCGCTGACCGTCGTCGCGGAACATGTTGCGCACCAGGGCGAGCGTGGACGGCATCAGGGTGGCGCCGCCGATGCCGAGGACTGCGCGGGCCGCGATCAGCAGCTCGGCGCTGCCCGCGTAGGCGGCCATGAGGGAGGCGGCCCCGAAGGCCGCGGCGCCGAACATGAGGAGTCTGCGGCGGCCGATGCGGTCGCCCAGCGAGCCCATCGTCATCAGCAGCCCGGCGAGCACGAAGGCGTAGACGTCGAAGATCCAGAGCTGCTGGGTGCCGCTCGGCCGCAGGTCGGCGCTGATCTCCGGGATCGCGAAGTAGAGGACGGAGACGTCCATCGAGACCAGGAGCAGCGGGAGCATCAGGACGGCGAGGGCGGTCCATTCCTTGCGGGTGGCGCGGGGGTTCGTCTGCATGCCGAGGACTGTACGGACGTCTTATACGTCTGTCTAGTACGGGCGTATAGATCGCTTGTGTAAGACGTCCGTATGGATCGGCGTACAGTGGCGGGCATGGGACACCGCGAAGATCTGCTGGAGGGCGCGAAGCGCTGCCTGCTGGAGAAGGGGTTCGTGCGCACGACGGCCCGCGACATCGTGAAGGAGTCGGGGACCAACCTCGCCTCCATCGGCTACCACTACGGCTCCAAGGACGCGCTCCTCGCGGAGGCGTTCATCGCGCTCGTCGAGCCGATGGGCGACGACTTCGAGAGTTCACGGTCCGAGGGCAGTGCCGCAAGGGGCAGCCTGGAGCGCTTCCACGAGGTGTGGAGCAACATCATCGACTCCATGCCCCGGATCCGCCCCATCTGGATGATGACCCTGGAGGTCATCACGCAGGGCGAACGCCTCGCGGGGATCAGGGAGTTGCTGATCGAGGCGCAGAAGGAGGGGCGCAGCGGCCTCGCGGCGCTGTTCACCGGCATCGAGGAGAGCGAGCTCTCCGATGACGTCGTCGAGAGCGAGGGCCGCCTCTACACCACGCTCCTCAACGGCCTGATGGTGCAGTGGCTCTTCGACCCGGACTCGGCGACGACGGCGGAACAGCTGACCGAGGGGCTGCGCCGGGTGATGGAGCGCGCCGGGTCCAACCCCGGGGCCGACGGGCAGTAGGAGGGGCGGGCGGCCACGGCCCCCTACCGGGACGTCAGGCGTCGGCGCGGATGAAATCGGCCAGGGCCGCGGCGACCGCTTCGGGCTGCTCGTCGGGGATGAAGTGGCCGGCGTCGGGCACGACGATCCCCGTGGTGTGGTCGGCCCATGGGGCGAGGGAGGCCGCCATGTCCGGGATGGAGCCGTGGCTGCCGGAGATCCCGAGGACCGGCACGGTCAGGTGCCGCCGCTTCAGCGCCTCGTGGTTCCGGCGCGCCGACTCGGCGGCCGCGCGGTAGTAGGCGAGGGAGGCGCGGAGGCCGCCGTCGGCCGCGAGGGCCGCCGCGTAGTGGTCGATCTCGGCGTCGTCGAACGTGCCGGGGGAGAGGGACTTCATCCGCAGGAACCACGCGACGTACTCCCGTTCGCGGCCGGCGAGCAGCGTCTCGGGCAGGTCGGGTACCAGGTGGAACGCGAAGTGCCAGGTCTTCCACGCCCGGTCCGGGTCGGTGGGTATCGCCTCGGGGAGGGTGATGCCGGGGATCCCCGCGTCGAGCAGGGCGACCCCGCGCGGTCCCTCCTCGTGCGTGAGGGCGAGCGAGAACGCCACCCAGGCGCCGACGTCGTGGGCGGCCAACCAGTAGTCCGTGACCCCCAGGGCCCGGACGGCGGCGTGGACGTGCGCGGCGACCGTGTGCGTGTCGTAACCGCGCTCCGGACGCGCGGAGTGGCCCTGGCCCGGCAGGTCGATCGCGATGACGTGGAACCGGTCGGCGAGGGCGGGCATGACCTTGCGCCAGGCCCACCAGGTCTGCGGGAACCCGGCGAGCAGGACGACGGCCGGGCCGGTGGGCCGGCCGCCCTCGACGGCGTGGAGGCGGACGCCGTCGGCGTCGACCCAGCGGTGCGTGAACCCCGCCAAGGGGCGCAGGGGCAGGTCGGGGACGGGGTTGGTCACGAGGATCTCCATCGGTCGTGGGGGCTCGGGGCCTCGGACGCTAACACATCTTGAACTGATTGGTTCAGGATAGGATGGTGGGGCAGCGCGGCACAGAACGCGACACCGACACACCGGCAAGGAAGCGCCCCGTGGCAGGCAAGAAGCAGTTCGACATGGAGACCACGCTGGACGCCGCGATGATCCAGTTCTGGCGGGCGGGTTACGCCGACACCTCGCTGGACGACCTGTCCCGCGCGACCGGCCTGAACCGCAGCTCGATCTACTCCTCGTTCGGCGGCAAGGACGCGTTCTTCCTGCGCTGTCTGGATCGTTACGCCGCGCGGTACGGCGCGAGGTACGACGACGCCCTCTCGGGCGCGGCCGCGGACCCCTCGGCGGCCGTCCGCGCGTTCTTCGACGTCACCCTCGCCCGCATCGCCGATCCCGCATTGCCGGACGGATGCCTGATCGCCCAGTCGGCCATGGCGGTCCCGGTGCTGAGCGAGCGCGTCGCGGCCCGCGTCACGGAGGCGCTGGGCCTGCAGCGCGCGCGGTTGCGCGCCGCCCTGACGGCGGGCCGCCTGACCGCCTGCGATGTCGACGCCTTCGCCGAACACGTGGCCGCCGTGAACCAGTCCCTCGCCGTCATGAGCAGAGCCGGCGCGAGCCCGGCGCAGCTCCGGGCCATCGTGGGTGTGACCGTCGACGCGCTGTCACGGGCGGCGACGGTCACGCCCGAGTAGCGACGCCGACGCCGCCCCCGCCGCCAGGTGGATCCTCAACGGCCTCACAGCCGCGACGACTTCAGCACCATGTGCAGGAGCAGCCGGTCCTCGCCGTCGTCCAGGTCAAGGCCGGTGAGCTGCTCCACGCGCGAGAGGCGGTAGTAGAGCGTCTGGCGGTGGATGCCCAACTCGGCGGCGGCGCGGCCCGCCTGGCCCGCGCAGTCGAGGAACACCTCGGCGGTACGGGCGAGTTCGCGGTGGGTGGGGCCGAGGAGCTGCGTGCCCACCGGGTCGTGTGCCGCCTCCGGGGGCAGGGCGGTCAGCAGGCGGTACGGGCCCACGTCCGACCACTGCGCCACCGGCGCGAACCGCCGCTCGGCCAGCGCGGCGCGCGCCGCCCCCGACGCCTCCCACCAGGCCGCACCCAGATCCTCCAGACCGTGCCGGGCCCCGGCGATGCCGGCCGCCGCGCCCGGCGCCGCGTCCAGAAGGCGCGCGGCCGCCGAGTGCGCGGGGGAGAGCGCGTCGGCCGAGCGGAGCCGCACCAGGGCCGCGAGCGACTGCGCGGTCGTGCCCCACGGCACCGTGCACACCGCCGCCGCACCCGGCACCGTACGGGCGGCCGGGGCGTCGTCCGGATCGGCCGAGCGCCACGGCGCCACGCACACCACCGCGTGCAGGCCGTCGCCGCGGGCGCCGAGCGCCGTGCGCAGGGAGGCCACCGCCATGTCGCGCTGCCAGCCCCGCTCGGCCGTCAGGACCGCGCGGAACTCCCGGGTCAGGTCGGCGCCCGCCTGCGCCTCGTCGGCGAGCAGCGCGCCGATCCGGGTGGCCACCTCCATGGCGGCGGCCAGCTGCTGATCGCCGGGCCCCGGCTCGTCGTCGAGCAGCCACACGTATCCGAGGGCGAAGCCGCGGTGGCGTACGGGCAGGCAGATCCGGCCCCGGTAGACGCCCGCCTCCGGGGTGGGCGGGATGCGGACCGGGGACGTGGCGCGGGTGATGCCGAAGCCCTCGAACCAGGAGCGGACCTCGGCGGTGGACCTGCGGGTCAGGATCGACCGGGTCCTGACCGGGTCGAGGACGGTCGCGTCGAAGCCGCCCGCGCCGTCGCCGCCGCCGTCGTGCGCGCCGAAGGCGATCAGCTCGAAGTCGCGGTTCTCCAAGGTCGCCGGGGCGCCGAGCAGTGCCGAGATCTCGTCGACCAGTTCTTGGTAGTCACCCTTCACCACCTCATTCTCCCGCAGCCCCCCGCTTTCTTCAGACATCTGTCTGAGATCCAGGGCACGGATGCGTGACAGGTGTCGATGGCTCGCGGTGGGCGTGATCCCTAGATTTCACGGTGGTTCTCCGTGCCGTACCGCCGCATTTCCTCCTGAGAGGGGTTATGCCGGTAAGGCACCCGTTTTCGTACACCCGTGGAGGTGCCCCGTGCTGGGTCCCGTGATCCTCGCCGCGTCACGCAGCGACAAGATGCGCCGTTTCGTCTCGGCGGCCCCCGGCACCAAGCAGGTCGTGGCCCGGTTCATCGCCGGTGAGAGCGTCGACCAGGTCGTGCCGGTCATCGTCGACGCCGCCGACAAGGGCCTCGAGGTCACCCTCGACGTGGTGGGCGAGGACATCACCACCGTCGAGCAGTCCCACGAGGCGCGCGACGCCTACCTGACGCTCATCGACCGTCTGAAGGACCTGGGCCTCGGCACCAGGGCCGAGATGTCGGTGAAGCTGTCCATGTTCGGCCAGGCGCTGGAGGGCGGCCACGAGCTGGCCCTCGCCAACGTGCGCCCCGTCGTCGAGGCCGCCGCCGCCATCGGCACCACGGTCACCCTGGACGCCGAGGACCACACCACCCTCGACTCCATGTTCGCCATCCACGACGAGCTGCGGAAGGACTTCCCGCAGACCGGCTGCGTCATCCAGGCCTACCTCTTCCGCACCGAGGCCGACGCCCGCCGCCTTGCCGCGAACGGCAGCCGGGTGCGTATCGTGAAGGGGGCCTACAAAGAGCCCGCCGAGGTCGCGTACCAGGACAAGGCCGAGATCGACAAGGCGTACGTCCGCATCCTGCGGATCCTGATGGACGGCGAGGGGTACCCGATGATCGGGTCCCACGACCCGCGACTCATCGCCATCGCGCAGGAGCTCGCGCGCCGCGCCGGGCGCAAACTGGACGAGTACGAATTCCAGATGCTGTACGGCATCCGCAGCGACGAGCACCTGCGGCTCGCCGCCGAAGGCCACCGGATGCGCGTGTACACCGCCTACGGCACCGACTGGTACGGCTACTTCATGCGCCGTCTCGCGGAGAAGCCGGCGAACCTCCTCTTCTTCGGCCGCTCCATCCTCACCAAGGGCTGAGCTCCCTTCCCCCGACCCCCCTTAAGGAGATACGGAACTCATGGACGCTGTGACCCAGGTCCCCGCGCCGGTCAACGAGCCGGTGCACGGCTACGCGCCCGGCTCCCCGGAGCGCGCCCGCCTCGAGACCAAGCTCAAGGAGCTGGCCGAGAACCCCATCGAGCTGCCGATGACCATCGGCGGCGTCAAGCGTCTCGGGGGCGGCGAGCCCTTCCAGGTCGTGCAGCCGCACAACCACAAGTCCGTCATCGGCACCGGCCGCGGCGCCACCCAGCAGGACGCCAAGGACGCGATCGACGCCGCCCTGGCCGCCGCCCCGGCGTGGCGCGCCATGTCCTTCGACGACCGCGCCGCGATCATCCTGCGCGCCGCCGAGCTGCTCTCCACGACGTGGCGCGAGACCCTGGCCGCCTCCACCATGCTCGGCCAGTCGAAGACCGCCCAGCAGGCCGAGATCGACACCCCGTGCGAGCTCGTCGACTTCTGGCGCTTCAACGTGAAGTACGCCCGTGACCTGCTCGCCGAGCAGCCGCCGGCCAACGCCACGGGCGTCTGGAACCGTCTGGACCACCGCCCGCTCGAGGGCTTCGTCTACGCGATCACGCCGTTCAACTTCACCGCCATCGCGGGCAACCTCCCCACCGCCCCGGCCCTGATGGGCAACGTGGTCGTGTGGAAGCCGTCCCCGACGCAGACCCACGCCGCCGTGCTGCTCATGCAGCTCCTGGAGGAGGCCGGTCTGCCCAAGGGCGTCATCAACCTCGTCACCGGTGACGGCATCGCCGTCTCCGAGGTCGCCCTGAACCACCGCGACCTGGCCGGCATCCACTTCACCGGCTCGACCCCGACCTTCCAGCACCTGTGGAAGACGGTCGGCGAGAACATCAAGAAGTACCGCACCTACCCGCGTCTCGTCGGCGAGACGGGCGGCAAGGACTTCGTCGTCGCGCACCCGAGCGCCGACCGCGCGATCCTGAAGACCGCGCTGACCCGCGGCGCCTTCGAGTACCAGGGCCAGAAGTGCTCCGCCACCTCGCGCGCCTACATCCCGGCCTCCATCTGGAACGACGGGTTCAAGGAGGAGTTCGCGGCCGAGGTCGACGGCATCAAGATGGGTGACGTCACCGACCTGTCGAACTTCATCGGCGCCGTCATCGACGAGCGCGCGTTCGCCAAGAACAAGGCGGCCATCGACCGCGCCAAGGCGGACGGGTCCTGCACCATCGTCGCGGGCGGCACCTACGACGACTCCGTCGGCTACTTCGTGCGCCCGACCGTCGTCGAGTGCACCGACCCGGCCAACGAGGTCTTCACGACCGAGTACTTCGGCCCGTTCCTCGCCGTCCACGTCTACGACGACGAGAAGTACGACGAGATGCTGACCCAGATGGAGTCGGTCTCCGACTACGCGCTCACCGGCTCGGTCATCGCCAACGACCGCGCCGCGGCCGCGTACACGATGGAGAAGCTCCGCTACGCCGCGGGCAACTTCTACATCAACGACAAGTCGACCGGTGCCGTCGTCGGCCAGCAGCCCTTCGGCGGCGGCCGCGGCTCCGGCACCAACGACAAGGCGGGCGCCCCGCAGAACCTCCAGCGCTGGACGCTGACCCGCGCCATCAAGGAGACGCTGGTCCCGCCGACCGAGTACGGCTACCCGCACATGGGCTGACGCCCGCCGCGGGCCCCTGCGGCCCGCCCCCGAACCCCGCCTCCGACCTGGGCCCCACCCCGGTCGGAGGCGGCGTCGTATCCACCGGGGCCGGGGGTCAGCCGGTGAGCGCGTCGACGACGACGCGGGTGATGTCCTCGGCGATGCGGTCCTCGCCGGGCGTGTCCGGGTCGAGGCGGGTCGTGTAGACGGAGATCACCAGGGGAGCCCCGCCCGGCGGCCAGGCGACGGCCACGTCGTTGACGCCGCCGTAGGCGGGCGAGCCGGTCTTGTCGCCGACCCGCCAGCCGGCCGGGAGCCCGGCCCGGATCCGCCGGTCGCCGGTGGTGTTCTCCAGGAGCCAGCGGGTCAGCTGACCGCGGTCGAGCGGGTGGAGGGCGTCACCGAGGACGAGCCGGCGCAGGTTCGCCGTCATCGACGCGGGTGTCGTGGTGTCCCGCCGGTCGCCGGGGATGTTGGTGTTCAGGTCGGGCTCCCACCGGTCGAGGCGGGTGCGGGAGTCGCCGAGGGAGCGGGCGAACCCGGTGATGCCGGAAGGCCCGCCGATTCGCCGCATCAGCAGGTTGGCGGCGGCGTTGTCGCTGTACGTGAGGGTCGCGTCGCACAACTCCCGTACGGTCATGCCGGTTTCGAGGTGCAGCTCGGTCCGCGGCGAGTTGGTGACGAGGTCGTCGGGCCCGTACCGGACCAGTACGTCGAGCAGGCCGGGCTCCTGTTCGCGCGCCCGGCGCAGGACGGCCGCGGCGGCCAGCACCTTGAACGTCGAGGCGATGGCGAAGCGTTCGTGCGCGCGGTGGCCGAGCGTGGCGCCGGTGCCGGTGTGCAGCGCGTGGACGCCGATCCGGCCGGGGTAGCTCTCTTCGAGTTCGCGCAGCCGGCGCCGGGCGTCGCCGGCGGTCGCCGCGGGGACGCCGGCCGCCGAGGGGGCGGCCGCGCCCGCCGTGCCCGACGCGGCGAGGAGGACGGGGGCGGCCGCGGCCGCGCCGAGGAGCGTTCTGCGGGAGGGAGTCGAGTTCATGATCCCGACGCTACCGGGCGTGGCAACTCCCTTGATCCTGCCTCCCCTTGGTCCCGGCTCACCTTCCCTCGGCCGCCCCCCCCCGGTCCGGGCTCAGACCTCGACGAGCACCTGGCCGAGGGATTTCCGTACGAGGTCGGGGACCTCGCAGTCCGGCGCCGGGTAGCCGACGGGGATCACCGCGAACGCCTTCTCGTTCTCCGGGCGGCCGAGCACCTGCTGGAGGAAGCGCATCGGGCTCGGCGTGTGGACCAGCGCGGCCAGGCCGGACAGGTGCAGCGCGGAGAGCAGCATGCCGACCGCGATGCCGACCGACTCGTCGACGTAGTAGTGCTTGTGCTTGGTGCCGTCCTCGCCCAGCCAGTAGCGCTGCTGGAAGACGACGATCAGCGCGGGCGCGTCCGTCAGGTGCGGCTTGACCTCGTCGGTGCCGAGGGGGCGCAGGGCGGCGAGCCACTCCTCGCCGAGCCGCCCGTCGTAGGAGATGCGCTCCTCGTGCTCGGCGGCCTCGCGGATGCGGCGGCGCACCTCCGGGTCCTGGACGAGGACGAACGTCCACGGCTGCTGGTGGGCGCCGGACGGCGCGGTCGCCGCGCAGGCGATGGCGTCCCGCACGACCTGCGGGGGCACCGGGTCCGGGGCGAACTGCCGTACCGTGCGCCGCTCGTCCATCCGGGCCCGCAACTCGGCCGCCCGGTCGAGGGATTCGGCCGCGGGCATACGGGCGGGGCGGTAGGGGACGGTCCGGCAGGGCTCGCCGTGGATGGGGGTCCACTCTCGCTGCTGTTCGGTCTCAGGCATGGTCAGATTCTGCGGCGCGGGGCGGGCTCCGCGCCATGGTGCAGACCAATTCCGGACCCTCCGGGGCCGGAACGGGACGGTCGCCCCGCCCCGTCCCGCTCCGACCCCCGTCATGCTCGGCGTGAGCGTGGGCAAATCGGGATGCGTACCCGGATACGGTCTGAGTACCGTGGGCCCGTGCACACTCTGCGTACAGCTCACACCAGCGATCTCACCGCGGCCGAACTGCGTGCCGCCCGCGCCCTCCTGGACGAGGCCTTCGACGGCGACTTCGGCGACCACGACTGGGAGCACGGCCTCGGCGGCATCCACGCCCTCGTGCACGACGACTCGGGGCGGCTGATCGCGCACGGCTCGGTGGTGCAGCGCCGCATCCTGCACAACGGCCGGTCCCTGCGCGTCGGTTACGTCGAAGCGGTCGCCGTCAGCCCCGACCGGCAGCGGCAGGGCATCGGCGGCCAGGTGATGGGCGCGCTGGAGCGGGTCATCGACGCGGCGTACGACCTGGGGGCGCTCTCGGCCTCCGCCGAAGGGGCCCGGCTCTATCTCGGACGCGGCTGGCGGGAGTGGCGGGGCGCGGTCGGCACGCTCGGGCCGGAGGGCGCCGTCCTCATGCCGGACGAGGATCCGCCGCTGCTCCGGGGCGGGGACCTCGACCCGGCCCACGGGCTCTTCATCGACTGGCGGGACGGGGACGTCTACTGAGCCGCCGCGGCCGAACGGACGATCATCTTGCCCTGGTTCGCGCCGCGCAGCATCCCGAGGAACGCCTCCACGATGTGCTCGAACCCCTCCACCACCGTCTCGTCCGGCCGCACCCGCCCGCTCTGCAGATGCGGCACCACGAACTCGTACAACTCCTCCTGCAGATGCGCGTAGTCGCGCACCAGGAAGCCCTCCATGCGCAGGCTCTTCTCGACGATGTCGGGCAGATTGCGCAGCGCGTACGGGGCGCCGGTCGCGTTGTACTGCGTGATCGTGCCGACCCGCACGATCCGGCCGTACACGCGCAGCGAGGTGATCGCGGCCTCCAGGTGCTCGCCGCCCACGTTGTCGACGTACAGGTCGATGCCGTCGGGCGCGGCCCCGGCGAGCAGCTCCGCGGCCGGGCCGGTGCGGTGGTCGAAGGCCGCGTCGTAGCCGACGTGTTCGGTGAGGTACTTCACCTTCGCCGCGGAGCCCGCGCTGCCGACGATCCGGCCCGCGCCCATGAGCCGCGCCAGGCGCCCGGTGGCCGTACCGACGCCGCCGGCCGCCGCGGAGACGAACAGGTCCTGCCCTTCGCGGAGTTCGGCGATACGGGTGAGACCCACGTATGCGGTCAGGCCGGTGCCGCCGAGGATGCTCAGATGCGCGGAGAGGGGCACGCCGTCGAACCGGGGGAGCCGGCGCACCTCGTCCGGCGAGACCACGGAGTGCGTGCGCCAGCCCTTGCGGTGCATGACGATCTCCCCCTCGGGAAGGGCGGGGTCGCGGGAGTCGACGACACGACCGACGGTGCGGCCCTCCAGCGGGGCGTCGAGCGCGAAGTCGCCGTCCATCATCTCGCGGTGGTACGGGTCGACGGACCAGGCGAGGTTCTCCACGAGGGCGGTGCCAGCGGCGGGGCGGGGGAGCGAAGACTCCACGAAGGCGAAGTGGCCCGCGGTGGGGAAGCCGTGGGGGCGGGCGGTCTGGTGCACGGTGAGCGCGGTCTCGGTCATGTCCGTGACCGTATGCAGGAATGCCGGAGCCGGGCAGCGGGTTGCGCTCATGGAACGCGCCGAACCATGAAGAGCCCTCATAGAAGCAGGTGAGCCCCCTGAAGCCGACCACTGCTCCGGTTCCGGGAAGACCCGGCCGCCCCGCCCGCGCCACCGCCGCCCTCCCCGCCGACCTCGCCCCGCACGAGCTGCGGATCCTGGACGCCGTCGACCGCGAGCGCGGGTTCTCCGCGGCCGCGCAGGCGCTGGGGCTGACCCAGTCTGCGGTCTCGCACTCCATCCGCGGCACGGAACGCAAGGTGGGCGCCGTGCTCTTCGAGCGGGGCAGGAAGGGGGCGACCGCGACGGCGGCCGGCGCCGTGGCGGCCGCGCACGCCCGGCGGGTCCTGCGGCTGCTCGACACCCTCGCCGTGGAGGCGCGCGGCGCCGGACGGGAGGCCGACGGTACCGGCGGGCCCGGGGTGGCCCTGGCGGGGACGTTGCGCGTCGCCGCGTTCCGCAGCGCCGCCCTGCACCTGCTGCCGGCCGCCCTGGAGCGGCTGGCAGCCCGCCACCCCGGCATCCGGCCGGAGGTCAGGGTGGTGCGCGAGCTGGGCGCGGGGACGGCGGGTGAGGTCGCGCAGGGCCGGGCGGATCTCGGCATCGCGACGATCGGGGGCACCTCGCCGGTGCCCGCCGGGCTCGTCGGCGACGTACTCCTCGAAGAGCCGTACTCGCTCGTGCACCCGGCAGGCCACCCCGAGCCCCGCTCGCTGCCGCTGGTGGACTGGCACGAGAACTGCGGCTCGTACACGCGGGAGTGGTGGGGACGGCAGGAGTGGATCCCGCGGGCAACGGTCCTGGCCGAGGACGACGGAGCGGTGCTCTCGATGGTGAGCAACGGTCACGGAATGGCGATCATGCCCGCGCTCTCCCTGATCGGAGCACCGGACTCGATCGAGATCACCGATCTCGGAACGGAGCGCCCCACCCGCTCCGTGGGCTACGTCACCACCCCCGAACTGGCCGCCTCCGCAGCCGTCCGCGCGCTGATCCGCGAGCTCAGGGCGGTGCAAGGCCGACCGAACGGGCGCGAGCCGGGGCCCGGCCGGGCGATCGCCGTCTCAGATAGTAGGAAGTCCGAGTAATTGTGGAGACAGACGCTCCGTCCTCCCTTAGCTTGGGAGAAGCCGAACGTCTCGCTTGATCAAGCGAATGGCGGCCCTGAGCCGGAGCAGCACGCAGGCGAACCCTGCCGCTCCGCCGCTCCCCGCCCCTTCTGGCTGGTGCCCCTCACGCCCCCCCGGGCAGTGAGGGAGTCTCGAAAACACCCTTCCCTCAAGGAGTGGATCTCCCATGGCCGAGACGACCGCCCGCCGAGTCCGCCACATCTCCCGCAAGACCGATTCCGAGCGCAAGAACGCCGCGGCCGCCCTCCAGCGCGCCCTCGACCGCAGGGACAACGGCGGCGAGACGGGACACTGAGCCCCGCCACCCCCGTCCGCTGCGCCTGCCGCCATCCGTCAGGCGCCCCGCACCACCTCGAAGTGGTCGACGCGCTCGCCGCTCTCGGCGAGCGCGGAGACCGAGAGCTTCGGGTGCGCCCCGGCGGTCACCTCCACCGCGAGGAACGAGAAGCCGGTGTAGCGCACCCGTGACCACTCCACGGTCTCGGGGTGGCGCTCGCGCGACTTCGTCCAGTGGAAGGTCTCGACGCTCTCGTGATCGTGGACGTCGCCCTCGTGGCTGTCGCGCACCCCGGCGCCGAAACCGTAGAGGTCCTTGCCCGCGCCGCCCGCGGTGACGTACACGATGCCGTCGCGCGTCGGATCGGTCGACGCGCCGACCGGCACGGGCCTGCCGACCTCGCCGCCCCTGATGGCGTCCGTGCGCTCGTAGACATGGTTGTGGCCGTTGACGACCAGGTCCACCTGGTGACGGTCGAACAGCTCCGTCCACGCGTCGCGCACCCCGCCGTCGGAGGCGTGCGTCGACGTCGAGTACGCGCAGTGGTGGAAGAAGGCCACCACGAAGTCCACGGCGTCGTCGGCGCGCAGCTCGCGCAGCCGCCTGTCGAGCCAGGCGGTCTGGCGTCCGTTCGAGTAGCCCCTGTTGGCGGGGATCTCGTACGAGACGTCGTTGGCGTCCAGCGCGACGACGCCGACGTTCCCGTACCGGAAGGAGTAGACGCCCGGCGCGCGGGCCGGGTCGAAGCCGTTGCCGGGCAGCGACCAGCGGGCGCGCTGGCCGCCGTAGCCGTTCGGCGAGTACCAGGCCTCCATGTCGTGGTTGCCGGTGGTCACCATCCACGGCACGGACTTCGCGACGGACTCGGTCTGGGCGAGGAAGGTGTCCCACACGCGCGCGTCGTAGGTGTCCGACTCCTTGCCGTGCCCGGTGTCGTCCGCGTAGCAGAGGTCGCCCGCGTGCAGGTGGAAGGCGGGGTTCTGGCCCAGGATCAGCTGGTCGTTGGCGAGCGCGTGCGGGCTGACGCCCTGGTCGCCGAAGGCGGTGAAGACGAAGTCCTCCGCGTGGGCCGGCGCGGTCCTGAACGTGCCGAGCGTCGCGAGGCGCCCGGGTGCGGCGGGGTCGAAGCCGTCGTGGCCGACGCCGTAGTAGTACGTGGTGCCGGGCCGCAGGCCGTCGAGCGCGGCGTGCAGGTAGTACTGCTCGACCGCGGGCAGCTTCTTCGAGAGCGACGGGGTGTGCAGGTCGCGCACCTCCGCCTCGATCTTCTCGCCCAGCTCCCACGGTTGGAGCCCCACGCGCACATACGGGGAGCCGACCGCGAACGGCACCTGCCAGGAGATCCGCAGCTGCGTCCGCGGGTCGGCGCCGAAGGCGAGGTGCCGGCCGAAGGGGGCCACCAGCTTCCCGTCGACGCGCACCGGCACGGGCGGCGCGGACCGGGGGAGCGCGGCCGGCGCGGCGCCGCCCGCGGTGCCCGGGCCGCCGCCGAGCAGGCTCACGCCACCTGCCAGACCGCCCACCGCGCCGGCCGCCGCGAACGAACCGGCGAGCACCTTGCGGCGGGAGAACTTCGCGCGCAGGTACGCGTGCTGCTCGGGCATGCTCAGCCGGGCGGCGAGCCGCGCGGGGATGCCGACGTTCGGGGTGTCCATGCCGGAAGGACTTCCCGGCCGGGACCAACCGCGGGCGGACGCCCGGGTGAACAACAGCCGTCGACGAGGCGGCTGTCCGCATGACGGACATCCGGTGTCATCCCGTGGGACGAAGAGTAGGGTGCCGACATGTCTCGCAGCATCAATCTCGCAGTCATCCCCGGAGACGGCATCGGCCAAGAGGTCGTGGCCCAGGGGCTCAAGGTCCTCAACGCCGTGCTCCCGCAGGATGTGAAGCTGGAGACGAGAGAGTTCGACTTCGGCGCCAAGCGGTACCACGCCACCGGTGAGACCCTCACCGACGCCGACGCGGCCGCCCTCAAGCAGCACGACGCGATCCTGCTCGGCGCGATCGGCGACCCGTCGGTCCCGTCCGGTGTCCTGGAGCGCGGCTTCCTGCTGAAGCTCCGCTTCCTCTTCGACCACCACGTCAATCTGCGGCCCTCCAAGCTGCTGCCGGGCGTCGCCACCCCGCTGGCCGGCCAGCCCGAGATCGACTTCGTGGTCGTGCGCGAGGGGACCGAGGGCCCCTACACGGGCAACGGCGGCACCATCCGCAAGGGCACCCCGCACGAGGTGGCCACCGAGGTCTCCGTGAACACGGCCTTCGGTGTGGAGCGCGTGGTCCGCGACGCGTTCGCCCGCGCCCAGGCCCGCCCGCGCAAGAAGCTGACGCTGGTCCACAAGAACAACGTCCTCACCTACGCCGGGCACCTGTGGACCAACGTCTTCAACAAGGTGGCCGAGGAGTTCCCCGAGGTCACCACCGACTACATCCACGTCGACGCCGCGACGATCTACCTCGTCACCGACCCCGGCCGCTTCGACGTGATCGTCACCGACAACCTCTTCGGCGACATCATCACCGACCTCGCCGCGGCCGTCTCCGGCGGCATCGGCGTCGCCGCCTCCGGCAACATCAACCCGAGCCGCGAGTTCCCGTCCATGTTCGAGCCGGTGCACGGCTCGGCGCCGGACATCGCCGGCCAGGGCAAGGCCGACCCCTCGGCCACCGTCCTCTCCGTCGCCCTCCTCCTGCGCCACCTCGGCTACGAGGCGGAGGCCGCCCGCATCGAGGACGCGGTCTCCGCGGACCTCGCGGAGCGCGGCGACACGGTGCGCAGCACCGAGCAGATCGGCGACGCGCTCGCCGTACGAGTAGCGGGCTGACCCGGTAGCTCGAAGATCAGACAGAAGCCGCCGGGTCCCTTGCCGACACCCGGCGGCTTCTCGTATGCGGCCCCCGGGTGTCACCATCGACCCCCGGGCCGCAATCATGCCGTTTCTTCATCGGGACCCCACGGGCGATAATCGAACGTGGGGCCGTGAAAGCAGCAGGGAAACTCGGACGTCCTAGTACCGGGCGTACGGATGTGAGCGCGGTCCGTCACCATCACACGTGAAGGACAAGTACTCATGACGACGACGCCGACCATCGAGCTCAAGCCCTCCTCGACGCCGCTGGCCACCGCCGAGCGCGAGGCGATCCTGGCGAACCCCGGGTTCGGCCGCCACTTCACCGATCACATGGTGACGATCAAGTGGACGGAAGGCCGCGGCTGGCACGACGGCCAGCTGGTGCCGTACGGTCCGCTGGCGCTCGACCCGGCGACGAACGTCCTGCACTACGCCCAGGAGATCTTCGAGGGTCTCAAGGCGTACCGGCAGCCCGACGGCACGGTGGCCACGTTCCGCCCCGACGCCAACGCCCGCCGCTTCCAGGCCTCCGCGCGCCGCCTCGCCATGCCCGAGCTGCCCGTCGAGACGTTCATCGAGGCCTGCGACGTCCTGGTGGGCCAGGACAAGGCGTGGGTCCCGGCGCACGGCGGCGAGGAATCCCTCTACCTGCGCCCCTTCATGATCGCCACCGAGGTCGGCCTGGGCGTGAAGCCCGCCAACGAGTACCTCTTCGTCGTCATCGCCTCGCCCGCGGGCGCGTACTTCCCCGGCGGCGTGAAGCCCGTCTCGATCTGGCTCTCCGAGGACCGGGTGCGCGCCGTGCCCGGCGGCATGGGCGACGCCAAGACCGGCGGTAACTACGCCGCGTCGCTGCTCGCGCAGGCCGAGGCCGCGACGAAGGGCTGCGACCAGGTCGCCTACCTCGACGCCGTGGAGCACAAGTGGGTCGAGGAACTGGGCGGCATGAACCTGTACTTCGTCTACGGCAACAAGATCGTCACCCCCACCCTCACCGGCTCGCTCCTCGCCGGTGTCACCCGCGACTCGCTCCTGTCGGTCGCGCGTGACCTCGGCTACGAGTCGGAGGAGGCGCGCGTCTCCATCGACCAGTGGAAGACCGACTCCGAGAACGGCACCCTCACCGAGGTCTTCGCCTGCGGCACGGCGGCGGTCATCACGCCCGTCGGCACGGTCAAGTGCAACGCGGGCGAGTGGCAGCAGAGCGGCGGCGAGCCGGGCGAGGTCACGATGAAGCTCCGCGAGGCGCTCCTGGACATCCAGCGCGGCACGGCCAAGGACCACCACGGCTGGATGCACGACCTCGGCTGAGACGGGCAAGTCCGCGCGGGGCGGCACGCGAGGTGCGGTTCAGGGGCGCGGGGAACTGCGCGACAACCCCCGGGGGGGGTACGTGCGCGTGGGACGGCACGCCAGGCGCCGCCCAGGGGCGCGGGGAACTGCGCGACCAACCCCCACCGGCCGGCGGCCGAGTAACTGCTGAGGCCGGGGGGGGGACAAGGCCGCGTGGGGCGGCACGCCAGGTGCGGTTCAGGGGCGCGGGGAACTGCGCGATCAACCCCCACCGGCCCGCAGCCGAAGGGCAAAGCGGCACCCGCCCTCAACGCGCGGGCAGCGTAAGACTCCCCGGCACCGCCCCGCAGGCGTCCCGAAACCTCACCGCAAGCGCCCCGCGCCCGGGGCCGGCCCCGGCCTCCTCAGCCCACCCCTCCAACGCCCGGTGAAACGCCGCCACCAGCACATCAACGGCAAGCCGCACCCGCAGATCCCCCTCAGGCGCCCCCGCCAGCGAAAAGCGGAGCCGCGCCACCTCGACCGCCGCCCGGCTGGTCCGGTCGCAGAAGGCCAGCCCGTGCGCGTCCATGGACGGGGTGACCGCCGCCAGTCGCCGGCTGAGCAGCACCCGGTCCGTCCACCCCTCCTCCGGCATCCGGTCCAGCGCCGCGAGCAGCGTGTCCCGCAGGACGTCGAACAGGGGCTGCCCCGGGGCCGGTTCGATCCGCTCCAGCTCATCGAGGAACGCCGCCCACAGGTCCTGGGTCGGCGCCATCGCCACGTCTTCCTTGCTGCTGAAGGTGCGGAAGAACGTGCGCTTGCTGACCTCCACCGCATCGCACAGCACGTCGAGCGTGACGCCGTCGAAACCGCGCTCCGTGAACAGTTCCAGGGCGGCGTCCACGAGCGCCTGCCGCGTCCGCAGCTTCTTGCGCTCCCGCAGGGGCAGCTGTTCGGTCTCCATGGCGAAAGTGTAGCCCGGGGAGCGAATGCCCCTTGATGGCTTCTGCCACTCGGTGGCACTATTGCCGACGCCGGCGTCCACTGGGGCTGTCCGGCTTGCCTGCCCTTTTACCGAGAGGCCCCCTGTCATGCGCGCACTTCTCGTCGACCGAACCGCCCCGGGCGGCCTGCGCCTCGGCGATGCCCCGGACCCCGAGCCCGGCCCGCACCAGGCGCTGGTCCGCGTGACGGCGACCTCCCTCAACTACGGCGAGGTGAAGTGGGGCATCGAGGGGTCGGCGCAGGGCGCGGTGCTCGGCTGGGACGCGGCGGGCGTGGTCGAGCGTGCCGCCGCCGACGGATCGGGCCCTGCGGCGGGAACCCCGGTGGTGACCCTGGGGGAAACCGGCGGCTGGGCCGAACTGCGCGCCGTGGACACGGACTTCATCGGCGCGGTCCCCGAGGGCGCCGACCTCGGCGCGATCAGCACGGTCCCCGTCGCGGGAGCGAGCGCGCTGCGCGCCCTCGACCGGATCGGCCCGCTGCTCGGCAGGCGCGTCCTCGTCACCGGGGCGACGGGCGGCGTCGGCCGTTACGCGGTGCAGCTCGCCCGGCTCGGCGGGGCGGAAGTAGTCGCGGTGACGCGGGACCCCGCCGCGCAGGGTGCGGAGCTGCGCCGGCTCGGCGCGCACGAGGTGGTCGCCTCACCCGGCGCGGCGAGCGCGCCGGTGGACGGTGTGGTGGACCTGGTGGCGGGTCGTCAACTGGTCGAGGCCTTCGGGCAGTTGGCGCCGAACGGCACGCTGGTCTCGGTCGGCCACTCGGGCGGCGAGGGCGAACACTTCGACTACGGCGCGTTCTTCGGCGACGGCGGCCGCCACAACCGCACGATCGCCACCTTCTACCTCCTGGACTGCCCGGGGCTCGGCCCGGACCTGACCCGGCTGGCCGCCCGGGTCGCGGCCGGTGACCTCGACGCGGGCCAGTCCTGGCGGGGCTCCTGGGAGAAGGCGCCGGAGGCGGTCGGCGCACTCCTCGACCGCCGCCTGCACGGCAAGGCGATCCTGGACATCGGCTGAGATCGGGCGGGGCTGTGCTGGAGCGGAACGGCCAGGAACCCGGCCGCCCCGCACCGCCACCGCCGACCTCCGCGCCGCTCAGGCCTTCGCGCTGCCGTCCGCCTTCGCCTCGTCGCCGTCGCCCTTCTCGCCGTCGGCCTTCTCGTCGTCCTGTGGCGGCACGTTCGACCCCACCGGGGTGAGCGGGCCGCCGGTGAGGGCGTCGACGACGCCGAGGACCGCCGCACCGGCGCCCTTGGCGGCGCGCACGCCGAGTCCTATGAGTTCTTCCATGGTGGTGGCTCCCGTCCTGCTGCGGTCCCCTGCTGATCACCTGAGCACCTGAGCACCTGATCAGGTGATCACGGTCCGCTTCAGGCTACGTGATCAGCGGAGACGGCCGCCGGGGCCGTCTCCAGGGCGCCCGGGACCGTGGCGCGCTCCCGGGCGGTCAGCGCCAGATAGGCCGCACCGCCCACCAGCCCCGACAGCAGGAAGCTGCAGTCGACCCCGCCCGTGAGGCCGAGCAGCGGGCCCTCGTACGACGGCAGGGAGACGGCGAGCAGGCCGACCGCCGCGCCCAGTGCCCAGGCCGTGGTGGCCCGCACGTTCCAGCCGGAGCGGTACCAGTAGACCCCGCCCCTGGAGCGGCGGTTGAAGACCTGCAGGGCCTCGGCGTCGTACTCCCCGCGGCAGCGCACGAAGCCGATCAGGGTGATCACCGCCCACGGGGTGCCGATGGCCGTCAGGAGCAGGACGAAGGAGGTCATCGCGTCCTGCGCCTCCCAGGCGAAGTGCCCGACGAAGACGCACCCGGCGGCGACGGCGGCGACCGTGTACGTGGCGCGGGCGCGGGAGGCGCGGGGCAGGATCGCGTCGAGATCGAGGCCCATGGAGTAGAGCATGAGGCCCGCGTTGCCGACCGAGCCCGCCGAGGCGGCGAGCAGCAGCGGCACGAGGTACCAGGTGGGGGAGGCGTCGACGAGTCCGCCCGCGTAGTCGAGGGCGGCGCGGGCTGCGTACGCCGTGAACGTGCCGAAGAGCTGGGGGATCAGGAGCCCGGCGATCAGACCGACCCAGGCCGCGCCGAGCACCTTGCGGGAGCTGTGCCGGACCGGCGATACGTAGCGGGTGTAGTCGCCGAGGAGCGTGATGAAGGCGATCGGTCCCGACAGGCCCGCCGCGACGAGCGCGAGCAGCCAGGTCGGCCAGAACGAGCCGAGGGCGTAGCCGCCGGCGCCGGGCAGCGCCGAGGTCGTGAAGTCGGGCCCGTACGCGACGACGCCGAGGATGAGCAGCGCCGTCATGCCGACGGCGAGGATGCGGGAGAGGCGCAGCAGCACGCGGTAGCCGTAGACGGCGCCCGCGACGGTGGCCGCCGCGAGCAGCGCGTAGACGACGGAGTACGAGAGGCCGCCGGCCGGCAGGCCGAGCAGGCGGTGGAGCGTGCCCACCATCACGTCGCCGCCGATCCAGATGGTCAGCGCGGTGTAGCCGAGCGAGAGCAGCAGGCCCACCACCGAGCCGACCAGCCGGCCGCGCACCCCGAACTGGGCGCCGGACGAGGTGGAGAGGTTCGTCCCGGTGCGCAGCGAGACCAGGGCGAGCGGCGCGGTGAGTGCCGTGCCGATCACCGTGCCCGCCACCACCGCGCTGACCGACTCCCACCAGCCGAGGCCGAACGACACCGGCAGCCAGCCGAAGACGATCACCCCGAGGCAGAGGTTGGAGCCGATGAGGATCGACACGAGATCGCGGGGGCCGCTGGTGCGTTCCCCGTCCGGGATGGTGTCGACTCCGCGCTGTTCTATCGGCATGAGGGTGCCCCTGACGCTCGCTTGGTCCCGATGGTTGCCCCGACATTTGAGCAGCGCTCAATGTGACGCGTGGAACCCCCTCCCGTCAATGCTTCCCGCATGCGGATTTCGTAGTTAGAGTGTTGCTCTAAATGTGGAACAGGGAGGTACGGCGCGTGCGACTCACGCCCACCGAACGCGACCGGTTGCTGCTCTTCGGGGCCGCCGAGCTCGCCCGGTCGCGCAAGGCGCGCGGCCTCAGACTCAACGTCCCCGAGGCGACCGCGCTGATCGCCGACACCGTCTGCGAGGCGGCCCGCGACGGCCGCCGGCTCGCCGAGGCCGTCGACCTGGCCCGCGCCGTCCTCGGCCCGGGCGACGTGCTGCCCGGCGTCGCCGACGTCGTCACCGAGGTGCACGTGGAGGCCGTCTTCGACGACGGCTCCCGCCTCGCCGTGGTCTCCGACCCGATCGGCCCCGGCCTCGGCGACGAGGCGCCCGGCGCGCTCCTGCCCGGCCCGCAGCACGAGGACCCGGCCCCCGCCGTGACGCTGACCGTGCGCAACACCGCCGCCGTCCCCGTCTCCGTGACCTCGCACTTCCACTTCTTCGAGGCCAACCCCCGGCTCGACTTCGACCGCGCGGCCGCCTACGGCCTGCGCCTCGCCGTCCCCGCCGGCTCCTCGGTCCGCTTCGGGCCCGGCGAGAGCGCCGACGTCGGTCTCGTGCCCATCGGCGGCGAGCGGATCGCCATCGGCTTCGCGGGCCTGGTCGACGGGCCGCTGGACGCGCCGGGCGCCCGCGAAGAGGCCCTGCGCCGGGCCGCCGCCTGCGGCTACCTCGGCGTTCCGGAAACGAGCCTCGGCGTCCCGGAAGTGACCGACCAGAGCGACCAGGAGGTCGAGCGATGAGCCGCCCCGGAGGCCACCCCGCCGAGCCGCGCCGCCTCACCCCGTACGAGTACGCCTCCACGCACGGCCCCCGCGCCGGCGACCACGTCAGGCTCGGTGACTCCGGCCTGACGATCCGCGTCGAGTCCGACGCGCAGAAGCACGGCGACGAGTTCCTCGCCGGATTCGGCAAGACGGCCCGCGACGGACTGCACCTGAAAGCCGCCTCGGTCCGCGAGACCTGCGACGTGGTGATCAGCAACGTCGTCGTCATCGACGCCGTGCAGGGCATCCGCAAGGTCTCCATCGGCATTCGCGAGGGCCGCATCCACGCCATCGGGCGGGCCGGCAACCCCGACACCCTCGACGGCGTCGACGTCGTCGTCGGCACCGGCACGTCCATCGTGTCCGGCGAGGGCCTCATCGCCACCGCGGGCTCCGTGGACACCCATGTCCACCTGCTCTCGCCGCGCATCATGGAGGCCTCCCTCGCCTCCGGCGTCACCACCATCATCGGCCAGGAGTTCGGACCGGTGTGGGGCGTCGGCGTCAACTCGCCCTGGGCACTGCGCCACGCCTTCAACGCCTTCGACGCCTGGCCCGTCAACATCGGCTTCCTCGGCCGCGGTTCGTCTTCCCACGACGCCCCGCTGATCGAGGCGCTGGCGGAGGGCGGCGCGTCCGGCTTCAAGGTCCACGAGGACATGGGCGCGCACACCCGCGCCCTCGACACCGCGCTGCGCGTCGCCGAGGAGCACGACGTCCAAGTCGCCCTGCACAGCGACGGGTTGAACGAGTGTCTCTCCGTCGAGGACACCCTGAAGGTCCTCGAAGGCCGCACCATCCACGCCTTCCACATCGAGGGCTGCGGCGGCGGTCACGTACCGAACGTCCTGAAGATGGCGGGCGTGCCGAACGTCATCGGCTCCTCCACCAACCCCACCCTGCCCTTCGGCCGGGACGCCGTCGCCGAGCACTACGGCATGATCGTCTCCGTCCACGACCTGAAGACCGACCTGCCCGGCGACGCGGCGATGGCCCGCGACCGCATCCGCGCCGGCACGATGGGCGCCGAGGACGTACTGCACGACCTGGGCGCCATCGGTATCACCTCGTCCGACGCACAGGGCATGGGCCGGGCCGGCGAGACCGTCCGCCGCACCTTCGCGATGGCCGGGAAGATGAAGGCCGAACTCGGCCCGATGGAGGGCGACGGCGAGCACGACGACAACGCGCGCGTCCTGCGCTACATCGCCAAGCTGACCATCAACCCCGCCCTCGCGCACGGCCTCGCCCACGAGGTCGGCTCCCTGGAGGTCGGCAAGCTCGCCGACATCGTGCTCTGGCGCCCGCAGTACTTCGGCGCCAAGCCGCAGATGGTCCTCAAGTCCGGCTTCCCCGCCTACGGCGTCACCGGCGACCCGAACGCCGCGACCGACACCTGCGAACCCCTCGTCCTCGGCCCGCTGTTCGGCGCCCACGGCGCCGTGCCCGCCGACATCTCCGTGGCGTTCGTCGCGCAGGCCGCCGTCGACCAGGGCAACGACCTGATGCCCACCCGCCGCCGCCGCGTCGCCGTGCGCGGCACCCGCGGCATCGGCCCCGCCGACCTCCGCCTGAACTCCCGCACCGGCGCCGTCGACGTGAACCAGCGCACCGGCCTCGTCACCCTCGACGGCGACCCGGTCCGCTCCGAACCCGCCGACTCCGTCTCCCTCAACCGCCTCTACTTCCTCTGAAGGTGTACGTCACATGACTGCTGCCGCCGACGGCTTCCGCATGCCCGCCGAGTGGGCCCCGCACGAGCGCACCTGGATGGCGTGGCCGTGCCCCAACCCCACCTTCGACGACCCGGCGGGCCTGGACGAGTCCCGCCTGGCCTGGGCCGCCGTGGCCCGTGCGGTACGCCGCTTCGAGCCGGTCACCGTGGTCTGCGGCCCCGCCCAGTCCGCGTACGCGGCCGAGCTCCTCGGCCCCGACATCGAGGTGGTGGAGCGCGAACTCGACGACGCCTGGATGCGGGACATCGGGCCGACCTTCCTCACCGACGGCAAGGGCCGACTGGCCGCCGTGGACTGGACGTTCAACGGCTGGGGCGCCCAGGAGTGGGCGCGCTGGGACCACGACTCCAAGATCGGCGCGTACGTCGCCGACCTCGCCGGGGCCCGTACGTACCCCTCGCGCCTGGTGAACGAGGGCGGCGGCATTCACGTCGACGGCGAGGGCACCGTCCTGCTCACCGAGACCGTGCAGCTCGGCCCCGAGCGCAACCCCGGCCTGACCAAGGCCGAGGTGGAGGCGGAGATCCACGCCCAGCTCGGCACCACCAAGGCCATCTGGCTGCCCCGCGGCCTCACCGCCGACTACCCCGGCCACGGCTACGGCACCCTCGGCCACGTCGACATCGTCGCCGCCTTCGCCGCGCCCGGCGTCGTCCTCGTCCACTCCCAGCGCGACCCCGAGCACCCCGACTTCGAGGTCAGCAAGGAGATCATCGCCATGCTCAAGGGCCAGACGGACGCGCGCGGACGCACCCTGCGCATCGTCGAGGTCCCCGCGCCGACCGTCCTCAGGGACGACGAGGGCTGGGTCGACTACTCCTACATCAACCACTACCTCTGCAACGGCGGCGTCGTCCTCTGCGCCTTCGGCGACCCGAACGACGAGCTCGCGGCGGGCATCTTCCGCGGCCTCTTCCCCGACCGCACGGTGACGCTCGTCGACGCCCGCACGATCTTCGCCGGCGGAGGCGGAATCCACTGCATCACCCAGCAACAGCCGGCGGTCACGGGCCGCTGAGCGCCCCGGTCTTGCACGATGACGACGTGCCCGCCGACCGAGACCGACGGCTTCACGTACGTCACGATGGCCTGCCCGGGCAGGCCGGACTCGTCACAGCGCCGGCAGAACCGCGTACCTTCACTCATCGCCGTGTCGGAGGACGAACCGCGTCTCTCGCAGTACGCGCCGGATGCACGCCGCGTCCGGGCAGTCCTGCTCGGCCCCACAGGTGGCGCACTCCACGGTGTGCATGAGGAGGATCACGTAGACCTCGTGCTCGTACTGCCGCAGGTCGGTGGTCTTCATGGGGGCGTTCACCGATGGCCCCCCGCCCCCGCGCCGATCGCGATGTGGACGAGGGCGGCGACGGACGGCACGGGGCACAGGTCGCCGACGATGCGTGGGCGCACGACCCAGTGCAGGCCGTACGGGCCGAGCATGTCCGGGGCCGGGACGGAGAGGAAGTGACCGGCGCCGAGCATCGGGGCCTCGTCGGCGCGGGCCCACAGGGTGGGCGGATGCGGTGCGGTCAGTGCGTAGTACGTCTGTTTCGGTCGGTGGTGGATGACCGGGCCGCAGAGCAGGTGGGCCAGCGCCGCGGCCACCGTCTCCGGGTCATCGGTGTCGACGCCCGCGTGCACGATCCGTGCGGACAAGCACACGGCGTTGAACCGAGTGCCGAGGGGCAGTAACGCAGCGCCGCGCTCCACCCACTCCCGCTGCGCCAGGCGCGGCTCCCGCCGGGCACGCGCCAGCCAGTCGAACGCGGCGTCGCCCAACCTGCCTTCCGCAGTCACGGCCCGGGCCATGCTCTCGGCCATGTCGACTCCTAACCCAGTCGGCCACGCCCCGGGGCCGCACGCGCGGTCACCGGGGTTCGCTGTGTCTCCCGACGCTAGGAGCGTGCTGTGCGCCACAGCCAGCGATGTGCAGATGTGTGCAGGAAGAGCCCCCTTGCGGGGGTAACTCGCCCCGCTACCCCTTGACCGGACGAGATTGCTGCACGACGGTGACACACAGAACTGCACACCGACAGGCGGAGGTTGACGTGCCGTTGACGTTCATCGGTATCGACCCTGAGACGAAGACCGCGGACTCTCCGACCGTTTGGGTCGATCACCTCGCGCAGGAACTCGTCTTCCAAGGGTGGGAGCCAGGGCCCGAGATGGCCGCAGAAGCAGCTGCTTTCGAGGTGCCCGGTCACGCCGTCGGCATTCCGGAGGGTGAGGCCGTCGTCCGTATTCCTGCCCGTATGGTGAGGATGATCAGGGAGGCGTGTGATGCCCTCGAACGCTCCGACCATCGCTGACCTCTTCGCCGGCGCCACACGATCCGCCGTGCACCTGGAGATGCGGGACCACTACGGAGTAGCGGCAGAGGCCGACGACTTCAGGGAGTGGCTCGACACCGGCCGTCTCGACACAGACCCCGCCTCCCCGGACTGGGCCCCGTGGGTCGACCTCGTCTCTCGGGCCGTGGCTCGCGGCGTCTCGATCAAGCGGGCCCGCATCGTCTCCGAGCCGGTCACCGACTACATCCGCTACGAGCACGCCTCCACGAGCGTCAACCTGCACGCGGGCGAGGACGTGCGATGGCTGCCCCGGCGCAACGCCTCCGCTCTCGCGCTGCCGGGCAACGATTTCTGGCTGTTCGACGGCCAAGTTGTCCGGTGGGGGTTCTTTTCCGGCAACGGCGCCTCCGTCGGCCACGAGGTCTCCACCGATGAAGCGAGCGCACGGCTGTGCGCCGAGGCGTTCGATGCCGTATGGGCCCTTGCGACCCCGCACGACCTCTACAAGATCCGCTGAAGAGAGAGCACCGGCCAACGCCTCATGCCCGCCTCGCCGTCGAGCTCTGCCCAGGCCGCGCGTGAAACGGTCGCCCACCGGCTGCGCGACCTCCGGAAGGAAGCCGGACTCACGGTCGTGCAGCTGGCTGCGGCATGCGGCTGGCACCACTCCAAGACGTCCCGCATTGAGAACGCCCGCACCGGGCCCACCGCCACCGACATCCGCCGGTGGTGCGCAGCAGTGGGTGCGGGCGATCACGCGAACGATCTCGTCGTGCAGTCCATCAGCGCGGAGTCGATGTACCGGCAGTGGCGCGAGCAGGTCCGTGCGGGATTGCGCCACCTGCAAGAGAGCCGGGTGCAGGCGTTCCGTGAGACGGAGTCCTTCCGGCTGTACTCGTCGAGCATCGTCCCGGGGCTATTGCAGACGGAGGGATACGCGCAGGCCGTCCTGGGGATCGCGGCGCATGTGCACGACTTGCCGGTCGACGAAAGTGCTGACGCTGCCCGCGCCCGGGTGGAGCGTTCCCGGATCATTCAGGAGCAGGGCCACTACTTCGTGGTGGTCATCGAGGAGCCGGTGCTGCGCTACCAGGTCGCCGGCCGCGAGGCGATGGCCGCCCAACTCGGTTTTCTTCTCACCGTCGGAGCGCTGCCTGCGGTATCCCTCGGAATCATCCCCATGGCGGCCCGACGGACACGCTGGCCTGAGGAGACCTTCCACATCTACGACGACGTCCACGTCTCCGTGGAGCTGGTGAGCGCGGAGGTGAACGTCACGCAGCCCTCCGAGGTCGCCCTCTACGCTTCCGCCTTCGAGCGGCTGCGTGGCATGGCCGTGTATGGGGCCGAAGCGCGAGAGCTGATCGTGCGCGCGATCGAAGCGCTGCACTAAAACGGGTGCGCAGCCGCGCCGGAGAAGCCCCGGCCGTACGCCGCCAGCCGGGCCGGGTCCGGCTCACCGTGTGTCGGGGCGTGGTGCCTAAGATGGGGCGCCGGACGCGGTGGTGCGGCGGGCGCGGGACGGGGTCTGCTTCCCGGCGGCGGCCGAAGGTGTGATCAAGGAGTACGGACATGGCCGGTCAGGCCCGCGCGCGGAAGAACGCCCCACCGCGTGAGGACGTGTTGGCGGCCGCCATGGAGATGATCGCCGAACGCGGCCTGGAGAAGCTGACCATGGCCGCGCTCGGCCGTGAGGTCGGCATGAGCTCCGGCCACCTCCTCTACTACTTCCGCACCAAGGACGAACTGCTCCTGCGCACCCTGGAGTGGAGCGAGGGCCGCCTCGGCGCCGAGCGCGGCCGCCTCCTCGCCCGCCCCGGCAGGGCCCGCGAGCGCCTGGACGCCTACGTCGGGCTGTACGTCCCCGACGGGCCGGGCGACCCGCACTGGACCCTGTGGCTCGAGGTCTGGAACCGCTCCCTCAACGCCGACGAGGACGGCCGCGACCGGCAGGCCGCGATCGAGGGTGCCTGGCACCGCGACCTGGTGGCGCTGCTCGCCGAGGGCGTCTCGCGCGGCGAGTTCAAGACGGTCGACCCGGACCGTTTCGCGACCCGGCTGAGGGCGCTGCTCGACGGCTTCGCCATCCACGTGGCGATCGGCCTGCGGGGCACGGGCCGTACCCAAGTGCTCGCACACGTACGGGACTTCCTGGACGGATCGCTCTCCGCCGCCTCCTAGGACCGCGCGGACGCCGGCGTCAGGAACCGCGCCGCCCGGGAGACCGTCCATGTCGGCAAGGGGCCGGGCGGGGGTGGGGACCCCGACGGGGTCGTAGGGGGACGGTGCCGGAGCCCACGGCCGCCACCACGCGGCCGCCGTGCCACGCCACCCGCACGGCCGGGCCCCCGCATGCGCACCACCGACCACGAACGAGCACGGGGGACTTCACCATGTACGCCAGCCACCGCAAGCGCACCGCCCTGGCCGCCGCGGCCGTCGTCGCCGCGGTCACCGTCACCACCCTCCAGGCCGCCTCCGCCGCACCCGCCACCGCCGCCGCGCCACGCACCGAGGGCGTCAGCGTCACCGCCGGGGGCAAGGCGGCGAACGACCGGTCCGAGGGGGCCGTGATCAGCCGCGACGGCAGGTTCGCCGCCTTCGACTCCGAGGCCACCGACCTGACCGCCGGTGACACCAACGGCGCGGGCGACATCTTCGTACGGGATCTGCGCACCGGCAGGACGGAGCGTGTCTCGCTGCCGGGCCGCCGGCTCAGCGGTCCCTCCCTGAGCGCCGACGGCCGCTACGTCGCGTTCCTCTCCGGCCCCGCCAACTCCTACTCCGACCGTGACGTGCGGCTCTACGACCGTAAAACCAAGAAGGTCGAGCGCCTCGACGTCGGGCTGCCGGACGGCTACCCCGGCGACAGCGCGGGCAGCGTCTCGCTGAGCGCCGACGCCCGCTACGCCGTCTTCAGCACCGACGGGCCCCGCTTCGACGGCACGGCGGTCTTCCTGCGCGACCGCCGGGCCGGCACCACGGAGAAGGTCAGCCACCCGTACACGGGCGGTGACGGCGAGCGCGACGCCCACTCGCCGACCGTCAGCGACGACGGCCGGTACGTCGTCTACGCCACCTCCTTCGTCAACGGCCCGCGCGGCGACGACTGGAGCGATCTGTGGCTGCGCGACCGCAGGACCGGGAAGCTGACCCAGGTCGACCGCTCCCACGACGGGTCCAGGACCGAGAAGGAGTCCCTGGAGCCGTCCATCAGCGGTGACGGCCGCACGGTCGTCTTCGAGTCCCGGGACCCCCATCTCGTACCCGGCGACGACGACGCCTCCTGGAACGTCTTCGTGCACGACATCGCCTCCGGGCGGAACCAGCGCATCCACGGCACCCAGGGCGGCCCCGGCGAGGTCTACACCCGCGCCCCCGCCATCAGCGCCGACGGCCGGTACCTCACCTTCATGTCCGAGCTCGCGGAGCCGGGCAGCGAGTACGGCAAGGAGTGGCCCGTCTACCTGCGGGACCTGAAGAAGGGCACGACCACGCTCGTCACCCCGGACACCACCGGCGGCGCCGCCACCGCCACGGTCCTGCCCGGCGGCATCTCGGCGGGCGCCCGCCGGATCGCCTTTTCCTCCTCCGACGCCACGCTGCTGCCCGGCGACACCAACGACGGCGACGACATCTTCGTACGCCGCCTGCGCTGACGTTCGACCCGACGCGGGCGGCGCGACCACGCGCCGCCCGCATCGTGAGACGCCGTTCCGCGCGGCGGCGAACCGTGGCAAGCTGCCTGTCGTGCTCTCGTTCGCCATGATTATTGGCAGCAGGCGCGCCGGTCCGCAGTGACCGCCTCGTATCCATCACGTACGGGCGGACACCGTCGCCTCGACCCGCGCGCAGACCTCTCGCACCCGCGAGGGGTTTTTTCGTTTCCCGGCCCAACTGCAGCCGGACACGGAGCGCGAGGGATCATTGGGGGTGGTGGAGCCGGTCATTCCGGTAGACCGAGATCCGACACAGGAGCCAGATCAGCATGACGGAAACCAGCGCACCCGACGATTCCTTCCACGTCTTCGACACGACGCTGCGCGACGGCGCGCAGCGCGAGGGCATCAACCTCACCGTCGCGGACAAGCTGGCCATCGCCCGGCACCTGGACGACTTCGGCGTGGGCTTCATCGAAGGCGGCTGGCCCGGCGCCAACCCGCGCGACACCGAGTTCTTCGCGCGCGCCCAGCAGGAGATCACCTTCCGGCACGCCCGCCTCGTCGCCTTCGGCGCCACCCGCCGCGCCGGCGCGAAGGCCGCGGACGACCCGCAGGTCAACGCCCTCCTCGCGTCCGGCGCCCCCGTCATCACGCTCGTCGCCAAGTCCCACGACCGCCATGTCGAGCTGGCCCTGCGCACCACCCTCGAAGAGAACCTGGAGATGGTCCGCGACACCGTCTCCTACCTGTGCGGGCAGGGCCGCCGGGTCTTCGTCGACTGCGAGCACTTCTTCGACGGCTACCGCGCCAACCCCGAGTACGCCAAGTCCGTCGTACGGGCCGCCGCCGAGGCGGGCGCCGACGTCGTCGTCCTGTGCGACACCAACGGCGGCATGCTGCCCGCCCAGATCCAGGCCGTCGTCTCCACCGTCGCCGCCGACACCGGAGCCCGGCTCGGCATCCACGCCCAGGACGACACCGGTTGCGCCGTCGCCAACACCCTCGCCGCCGTCGACGCCGGCGCCACCCACGTGCAGTGCACCGCCAACGGCTACGGCGAGCGCGTCGGCAACGCCAACCTCTTCCCCGTCGTCGCCGCCCTGGAGCTCAAGTACGGCAAGCAGGTCCTGCCCGAGGGCGCGCTGCGCGAGATGACCCGCGTCTCGCACGCCATCGCCGAGGTCGTCAACCTGACCCCGTCGACCCACCAGCCCTACGTCGGCGTCTCCGCCTTCGCCCACAAGGCGGGCCTGCACGCCTCCGCGATCAAGGTCGACCCGGACCTCTACCAGCACATCGACCCGGACCTGGTCGGCAACCGCATCCGCATGCTGGTCTCGGACATGGCCGGCCGCGCCTCCATCGAGCTCAAGGGCAAGGAACTCGGCGTCGACCTCGGCGACGACCGCGCGCTGATCGGCCGCGTCGTGGACCGCGTCAAGGAGCGCGAACTCCAGGGGTACACGTACGAGGCCGCCGACGCCTCCTTCGAACTGCTGCTCCGCGAGGAGGCCGAGGGCCGCGCCCGCCGCTACTTCCGCGTCGAGTCCTGGCGGGCCATCGTCGAGGACCGCCCCGACGGCACGCACGCCAACGAGGCCACCGTGAAGCTGTGGGCCAAGGGCGAGCGCATCGTCGCCACGGCCGAGGGCAACGGCCCCGTCAACGCCCTCGACCGGGCGCTCAGGGTCGGTCTGGAGCGCATCTACCCGCAGCTCGCCAAGTTGGAGCTCGTCGACTACAAGGTCCGCATCCTGGAGGGCAAGCACGGCACGTCCTCCACCACGCGCGTCCTGATCTCCACGACCGACGGCGTCGGCGAGTGGTCGACCGTCGGCGTCGCGGAGAACGTCATCGCGGCGTCGTGGGGCGCCCTTGAGGACGCGTACACGTACGGCCTGCTGCGCGCCGGGGTCGAGCCGGTCGAATAAGCCCTTCCAGAACCGCCGCGGCGGCCCCCGCTGGGTTACGTTCGAAGTATGAGGAATCGGACGAAGCGGATCACGGTGGGACTCTCCGGGCTCCTGCTCGTTCTGGGTGCCACGTCCTTCACCGCGGCCCCCGGGGCGCCGGCGGCCACCGTGGCACCGGCCGCCGCCGGCACGTCGGCGGTGGCCGAGGCGTGGAAGAGGGGCCCGGTCTACGTGGATCCCGCGGCCTCGGACCAGCTGTCCGGGGAGCAGGCCGACGCGCTCGCGCAGAAGATCGAGAAGGCGGACAAGCCCGTCTTCGTGGCTGTGCTGCCGGGCGACTTCCCGCAGCGGGACATCTTCCGCAAGCTGCGCGCCGAGACCGGCGTGACCGGTCTCTACGCCGTCCGGCTCGGCGGCGGGTTCGACGCGAAGGCCGACCGTTCCGTCCTGACCGGCAACGCCGTCAACAACCTCGTCTCCCTCGTCCAGGGCGAGGACACCGCCGTCCAGCTCGACCACTTCGTCGGGCAGGCCCTCGCACAGGCCCGCGGCAAGGCGCCGCGGTCCTGGGGCGGCGGCCCGGACGACGGGGTGTCGACCGGCGGCCTCGTCGGTGTCGGAGTGGTGCTCGTCGCCGGTGCCGGCGGAGCGTACGCCGTGATCCGGCGCAAGAAGCGGCGGCACGAGGAGAGCCGGCGCGAGGCGCTGCGGAAGCTGTCCGTCGTCGTCGACGAGGACATCACCGCGTTCGGCGAGGAGCTCGACCGGCTCGACTTCCACCCCGCGGAGGCCGGCGCGGACGACGCGATGCGCGCGGACTACGAGCGCGCGCTGGACGCGTACGAGAAGGCGAAGGCGTACATGGCGGCGGCCACGCGCCCCGAGGACGTGCGGGCCGTCACCCAGGCGCTGGAGGACGGCCGGTTCTCCCTCGCCCTGCTCGCCGCGCGGCGCGAGGGGCGCGAGCTGCCCGAGCGGCGGGCCCCCTGCTTCTTCGACCCCCGGCACGGGCCGTCCGTCGAGGACGCGAGGTGGGCGCCCGCGGGCGCGCCGGAGCGGTCGGTCCCGGTGTGCGCGGCGGACGCGGCGCGCCTCGCGGACGGGCAGGACCCGATGGTGCGGACGGTGGCCACGGAGTACGGCGACCGGCGGCCCTACTGGGAGGCGGGACCGGCGTACGGGCCCTGGGCCGGCGGGTACTTCGGCGGCGGCATCCTGCCGGGCCTGCTGCTCGGCACGATGCTCGGCGGCATGATGGCGACCCCCGCCTACGGGGCGGACTACGGATCCGGCTACGGCGACTTCGGCGGCGGCTACGAGGGCGGCGACTTCTCCGGCGCCGACTTCGACCCGGGCGACTTCGGCGGCGGCGATTTCGGCGGGGGAGGGGACTTCGGCGGAGGAGGGGACTTCGGGGGCGGCGGGGACTTCGGCGGGGGCGGGTTCTAGTTCTAGTACTCCGGCAGAGGTCTGAGCCCTGAGCGGCGCGCTACTGGACGTCCGTGTCGTCGCCAAGGTCGCCGAGATCGCCCAGGTCGTCATGGTCGCCGTGATCGCAGTTGGCGTCACGGTCGTGGGTCCGCCGCGCGCGGGCGGCGATGAGGGTCAGCGCGGCGGCGGCGAGGGCCGCGAGGGAGTCGGCGAGGCGGATGAGCTCGCCCGCGAGGGTGAACGAGTGATCCATGGTGATCTGCTCCGCTTCCGTGCGCGGTGGAGGGGCCGGCCGGCATTCCCTCGGACACCTCGAATGAATCAGGGCGCCGACCTGTCCGGCATCTCCTCCGGACAAGCCCGGACACCGGCCGGGCTCGCCGCAGAGCTCACCGGGGGTCCGGTCGGCTGCGGTACGGTGAGTCGATGGCCCCTGACGCCAGGTCACCGAACACCCCCGGCCCGGCGGGAAGCCCCGACCCGGAGCGAATAGAGACCCTGACCGAGTTCAAGGCCGCTCTTGAGGCCTTGCGCGGGACGCGTTCGTACAGCGACCTGAAGAAAGAGTCGGGGCCGGCCCGCAGCACGATCAGCGACCTGCTGGCCCCCGGCGGTTCGATGCCGCAGGAAGAGACGGTCGTCGCGTTCCTCAGTGCCTGCGGTCTCGGGGAGGCGGCTCGGCGGCCCTGGCTGAGGGCCTACGAACGGGTCAAGCACGCCCACCGAGGCCGGCCCGCCGACGCCGTACGGGTCCGCGAAGCCCGCCCTCTGCTGCTCGGCGTGCACCCATCGGTCCGGGTCGTGAGCGAGCCGGACACGACCGAGCTGCCCGCCTACGTACCCCGTGACTTCGACGGCGATCTGCGCACCGCCGTCTCGGCCGCGGCCCGGCAGGGCGGCTTCGTGCTGTTGACCGGCGACTCGTCGGTGGGCAAGACCCGCTCCCTGTACGAGGCGGTCGGCGCGGAGCTGCCCGAGTGGTGGCTGCTCCATCCCGATCCGGCCGACGCCACCGGCCTGCGGGCCCTGGACGCCGACGAGGTCCGGCGCACGGTGGTGTGGCTGGACGAGCTGCAGGAACACCTCGACGGCACGGCGTCGTTGACCGCGGCGACGGCGCGGCGTCTGATCGGCGCGGGGCTGGTCCTGGTGGGCACGCTGTGGTCGGACGAGTACACCGGACGCGTGGAGGCGCGCGTGCCGGGCCGGCCGGATCCGGGGGCCGACGCCCGAAAGCTCCTGGAACTGGCCCACTTGGTGCGGGTCCCGGAGTCGCTCACCCCGGCCGAGCGGTTCCATGCCGAGACCTTGTCCGCCGACCGTAGGATCCGTCTCGCGCTGGACACCCCGGACGTCGGCTTCACCCAGTTCCTGGCGGCTGCCCCGCACCTGGAGACGCGGTGGACCCACGCGGACCCGTATGCGAAGGCGCTGATCACCGCAGCGCTGGACCTGCGCCGCCTCGGTGCCCGTGCCCCTCTGTCGCGCGAACTGCTTGCGGCCGTGGTTCCCGGCTACCTGACGGAGACCGAGCAGGCGAGGACCGAGGAAAGCTCGCTGGACGAGGCGCTGGAGTACGCCACCGCGCGACTGCACGGCGCCGCCGCCGTTCTGCGGCCGGTCGGTGTGGTGGACGCGAGCGGCGGCAAGGGCAGGATCACCGGCTATCTGGTGGCCGACTACCTCCACCAGCAGGCGAAACGGAAACGCCACGCAGAGCCGGTGCCCGAGACGCTGTGGCAGGCCGTCATCGACCACTACCACCCGTGGGACACCCAGTCCCTGGCCCACAACGCGCGCCGCCTGGACGCGGCGGACTACGCGGAGGTGCTGTACCGCCGGGCCGCCGACGGCGGTGACATCTATGCGGGGATGCAACTGGGTGAGCTGCTGCTCGCCGCCGGGCGGATCGAGGAGCTGCGCACCCGGGCCGACGCGGGGGACCGGGGCGCCAACTCCGTGTACGTGAACGTGCTCGCCGGTCAGGGGGACCTGGCCGGGCTGCGCGCCCGGGGCCGGGCCGGCGGCGACCCCGTGGCCGCACGGCTGCTGGTCGCCCGCCTCCTCCAACAGGGATACGTGCAGGAGGCGCTGTCCCACCTGCGTGCCTGGGCCGCCGAGGGCGACGACAGCGCCGCGCGCCACATCAAGAAGGTGCTCGCCGAACAGGACCGCCTCCACGAACTGCGCGCCGCCGCCGACGACGGCCATGTGCAGGCCGCGTTCAGGCTGGCCGAGCTGCTGGTCAAGTACGGCAGGACCGAGGAGCTGCGGGCCCGCGCCGACAGCGGCGACCCGTACGCCGCGCACGCCCTGGCCAAGACACTCGAACGTACGGGAGACATCACCGGACTACGCGCCCGCGCCGCCACCGGTGAGGCGGCGGCAGGCTGCGTACTGGCCGGCTTGCTCACGCGGCAGGGCGCTCTCGACGAGGCCCTGGCGATCCTGCGCGGTCTGGCCGACACCGGCGACGGGCAGGCCGCCTGCCGGCTGGCCGACGTGCTCGCCGAACACGGCGAGGTCGAGGAGGCGACGGCGATCCTGCGCCCCTTGACCGACAGCGGCCACGACGGCGCCTGGTACCGGCTGGCCAACTTGCTGGCCGACTGCGGGGACTTGGACGGAGCAGTGGCGACTCTGCTGGCCCAGCCCCGGGCCGGCGGCGCCATCGCCAATGCCAACAGGGCGGTCGACGTCCTCGCCGGCGATGGCCGCCTCGACGACCTGCGCACCCTGGCCGACGCGGGCAACGAGTCCGCCCGGTGGCGGCTGGCCCACCTGCTCGCCGAGCAAGGCCGCATCGAGGAACTTCGCACCCGTGCCGCAGCCGCCGACAGCGCCGCCGGGCTGGTGCTCGACGCCCTGAGGGCCAGAAGCGGCCTCGCCGAGGGGGCGCAGGCGCGCACCCATCACCCCGACACCTGATCCGGATCGGCGCTGCCGGACGTGAGCCGATGGTGGTTGTCATTGGCATCGTCATTGTCGTGCTTGACCTTGCCGCCGATATGCGAGACGATACGTTCCGTCTTGAACATCCAACAGGGGGAAGGACGGCTCATGTCGCGAGGAGTGCAGGAACAGTACGTCGAGGTCGCACCGGGAGTGCGGCTGTGGACCGAGCGGCGCGGAGACCCGGATGCCCCGGCGCTGCTCCTCGTCATGGGGGCCCAGGCATCCGGGCTCGGCTGGCCCGAGCCGCTGGTGGAGGCGCTCGCCGCACACCATCACGTCATCCGTTACGACCACCGCGACACGGGCCGATCGACCCGGCCCTTTGACGAACACCCGTACGCCGTGACCGACTTGGCGCGGGACGCGGTGGCGGTCCTGGACGGCCTCGGTGTCGAGCGCGCGCATCTCGTGGGCCTCTCGCTGGGTGGCATGCTCTCCCAGCTGGTACTCGCCGACCATCCCGAGCGGGTGCTGAGTGCGACCTTGCTGGGCACGTGCGCGCTGAGCGAGACGCCGTACGTCCGGCCGGACGGTGTGCGGGTCCCGGTCGCGGAACTGCCCGGGGTCGCGCCGGAGATCCTGGAGATGTGGTCCCGCCCCGTCGAGGACAACGGCCCGGAGGCCGAGCTGGACCGCAGGGTGGAGCACTGGCGGCTGCTGAACGGCGACCAGATCCCCTTCGACGAGGCGTACTTCAGGGACCTGGAACGCCGCATCATCGAGCACGCGGGCAGCTACCTGGACTCCTCGGCCCACGGCCGCGCCGACTCCTCCGGGATGATCCGCACCGCCGAACTGGCCCGGACGGAGGTCCCCACGCTCGTCATCTCGGCGACGGCGGAACCGGTCTTCCCGCTCCCGCACCCGCAACACCTCGCCCAAGTCATCGCGGGGGCGCGGCTGGTGGAGATCCCGGGAATGGGCCACGCACTCCCGCCGGCGGTACACGCCCCACTGACGGAGGTGATCCTGAGCCACACGAAGGGGAGTTGAGCAGCTGCGCCGAAACGGCTGGCCCGATGGCCCCCGGTGAGACAGGATCCTGCGGGTGCGCCATGCCGACGAAGACGCTGAGCCGCGGGACCTGATCCGCCGCTATGTCCAGCCCGGACGCCGCTACCTCAAGCTCGGCGGCGGTCTGTTGCACTTGGCGGAGCCCGAGCACGACCGTTTCGCGCGACGCCTCGCCGAGGACGCCGAACGCATCACCACGCCTGAACTCGTCACCCTTCTTGACGGCGGGTGGCGTGAGCGCCGAACTGCCGCCTGGCTCATCGCCGTGTCCCGTCGGACCGGGTTCCGTGCACGGATCGGGGAGCTTCTCCTGGCCGGCGAGGTCTGCTGTGTCGGCCTTGCGTACTGCGTGACCCTGGCCAACTTCGGCACACCGGACGACGCCGGCCACTTGACCGCCTACCTGCGCCGCCCCGACCTCGGCTACGACCAACTCGTGGCCATGGGCGCCCTCTGCTGCATCGATCTGAACCTCGGGGACAACAGGGCCGCCCGCTTCCTGTCCCCGGACGGCTTGTGGCACCAGTGGCTCCAGGGGCGACCCGGTGGCGGCCACGCCGACGCCCCCACCACCCATGTGAGCCTGATCCGCCGACTCTGTGCCTTCGTCGACGAATGCGCAGAGCTACGCCCAGCGGGATAGGCACAGCACCCTCTGCCCACGAGGGGGAGAGTTACGAGGAAGGAGCCGGTGGGGGAGTGGGGGTGGCCGTGATCGGCCAGCGGCCCGGGTGGCCCGGTGGCAGCGCCAAGTCTCGCCGTACCGCCGCGTAGTACGCCTCACGGCCGGCCCGCTGTCGCTCCAGCAAGTCCGCCCACGCCTCGGGGTCGTGCGTGTCCTCGCGCAGGAACCGCTCCATCTCGATCACCGTCAGCACCCACCGCCGCGCCTCGTCGACCACCTCCGGCGCGCCCAGCATGAGCAGCGCCTCCCCGGCGGGATCCCGTGCCTCCGCGGCCTGGGTGAAGTGCGGCACCGCCTCCTCGGGGGAGAGGGGATGCGGGTGCGGGTCGTTGCCGAGGTGGGCGGCGACCCGGTAGGTGAGGCTCACGGTCTGCCGCAGCACCCGGGCGTACTCGGTGTAGACGGCGAGCCGCCGCTCCTCCCAGCGGGCGGCCTGCTCGCGCCGGAAGCGGATGCGGTCGCCCCGCGTGATCGCCACGTAGGACCCGATCGCACCGATGAGTACGCCGATGACCGCGGGCAGTTGCTGTATGAACTCGGACACGGCGAAACGTTAGCGCGCACCTCACCGGCCGCGGGCCCGGTGGGCGGACGCGGCCGTGGGGTGTGCCCGGAGCGGGCGGCGGGGGCGGGGTTCGGATCGGAGACGGGCTCCGGCCGGGTGCCGGCCGGGCGTCCGTCGGAAGCCGGTCCGGTCAGGAGCCGGTCCGGTCAGGCGCCGGACTTGATCGCCGAGATGTCGAAGTTCAGCTTGATCTTGTCGGAGACGAGCACGCCGCCGGTCTCCAGCGCCGCGTTCCAGGTGAGGCCCCACTCCGAGCGCAGGATCTCCGCCTTGCCCTCGAAGCCGACGCGCTCGTTGCCGAACGGGTCCTTGGCCGAGCCGTTGAACTCCAGGTCGATGGAGAGCGGCTTAGTGGTGCCCAGGATCGTCAGGTCACCGGTGATGCGGTAGTCGTCCCCGCCGAGGGCCTCCGCCTTGGTGGACCGGAAGGTCATCTCAGGGAACTCCTCCGTCTTGAAGAAGTCCGCGCTCTTCAGGTGCCCGTCACGGTCGGCGTTGCCGGTGTCGATGCTCTCCATCTTGACGTCGATGGATGCGGTCGAGCGGGACGGCTCGGTGCCGTCCAGGTACAGCGAGCCGGTGAAGTCGAGGAAGGAACCCTTGACGTTCGTGACCATGGCGTGCCGGGCGACGAAGCCGATCGTGGTGTGGGAGGGGTCGATCGTGTAGTCACCGGTCAGCGCGGCGAGCTCCGGGTTGACCGCGGCGGGCGCGGTGGCCGTGGCTGCTGCCGGGGTGGCGGTGACGGTGTCGGTGTCGTTCTTGCGGCCGAAGAGACCCATGACGTGCTCCTTGGGGACGAGCTCCGGTGGGGAGCTGCTGTTGAAAGTTCAACGAGATTGAAGGTAGCGGCATTCCGTTCAATATTCAACCTCTAGGGGGGTGTGTCTTGGGTGCATCCTTGTTTGCCCCGGAGGGGGGCGGGGTGGCGTCAGCGTGGTGCCATGGTGGCGCTGGAGCTGCGTCAGCCCCGCTGCGCGGCTCTGGCCTGCGAAAAGTGCGCTTCGGGGTCGGGTGAATGCACGCTGCGCCATCTTGGGTGTTGCCGTGGCGCCAAAGCGGTGCCATGATGGCGTCATGAACCTCACGCCGTACGTAGGACAGCTCCGGCACGAGCTCGCCGTGGCCGCCGGGGTGGGCGGGACGGATGGGGCGGGCGGGGACGAGGCCCGTCTCTTGGCCGAGCGCCTCACCGCCCCGCTGGAGTCGGCCGCCCGCCTCACCCTTCTGCACGCGATCTCCGCCGCCGCGGACGAGATCACCGTCGATCTGGCGCCGGGCTCCGTCGACGTACGACTGCGCGGGGCCGATCTCGAGTTCGTGGTGACACCGCCGCCGGCGGCGGGAGCGTTCGACGCGCAAGCCGAGTACGCGGCGCTCATGGCGGCGCATCGGGTGCCCTCCCTGCCGGCCGCGGAGCCGGCCGGTCTCGCAGCCGCCGCCGAGACCGATGGCGCGGCCGGTGACACGTCCGGTGACACGGGTGACAGCGGGACCGCCCGGATCAACTTCCGGCTGCCGGCCCGGACCAAGGCGCGTGTGGAGGAGGCGGCGAACCGTGACGGCCTCTCGGTCAACGCCTGGCTCGTCCGGACCGTCTCCGACGCCGTGGAGCGGCCTCACCTCCGGGAGAGCCCGGGGTCAGGCGGTCGTGAACTCTGGGGCGCCGGCAGCGATTTCACGGGATGGGTGCGGTAGCCCCCGACGACCCGCGCCTCAAGGCCCCGGCCCCTGGCGCCGGACCTCGACCGCAGGTCCGGGGCCGCGACCACCGACCCGGGCCGCAATGACCTCACCCACCGGCCGACCACACACTTCACCGACCGGGCCCCAGGGCCCGACGAGACCCCAGGACGGGACAGCCATGCCTTCTTTCGACACCCCGAAGCCCATCATCGCCACCCTCACCCTCGACGTGGGGCACCTGCGGATCGTGGCCGGGGACCGTGCGGACACCGTCGTGGACGTACGTCCCAGCAGCGAGGGCCGGGAGGTGGACATCAAGGCGGCCGAACGCACCCGCGTCGAGTACGCCCACGGAAAGCTGCTGGTCAAGGGGCCCAAGGAACGTTCCATCTTCGGCAAGAACGCGTCGATCGACGTGGAGGTCGCGCTGCCCGCCGGCTCCGAGGTGCACGCCACGGCCGCCCTCGCGGACATCACCACCGAAGGCCCCCTCGGCGACGCCCGGTTGAAGACCTCCGCCGGGGACGTACGGATCGAACGGGCCGCGGAGGTCCGGGCGACCACCGGTTACGGAGACGTCTCCGCAGGAAGCGTGCACGGAGCGGCCGACGTCAGCACCGGCTCCGGCGAGATCCGGCTCGGCCAGGTCCGGGGAGCGGTCGTGGTCAAGAACTCCAACGGCCCCGTCGGCCTCGGCGACATCGAGGGCGACATCACGGTGAAGGCGTCCAACGGCGCCGTCACCATCGACCGCGCGGCCGCCGACCTCACCGTCAAGACCGCCAACGGCGCCATCCGCGTCGGCGAAATGACGCGTGGCACGGGCGAGTTGGAGACGGCCGCGGGCAAGATCGAGGTCGGCATCCGCGAGGGTACGGCCGCGTGGCTCGACGTACGGACCCAGGCGGGCGTCGTCCGTCAGTCGCTGGAGGAGTCGGGGAGCCCGGCGGCGCCCGGCGAGGCCACCGACACCCTCAAGCTGCGCGCCCGCACGGGCCTCGGCGACATCTCGATCCACCGCGCGTGAGACTCCACGGCGCGTGAGACTCCACGGCGCATAAGCCTCCACCGCGCGTGAGGCTCCACCGCGCGTGAGGCTGCCCCTGGGCATGACACTCCGCTGGGCGTGAGGCCCACCGGACGCGCGGCTCCCCCCGGCGTGAGGCCCTGCCGCCGGGTGGGGAGCCGACGCGTCCGTCGCACTCAACAGCCCCCTCCCTCCTCCCCCCCGCAACAGCCGCCCCACCCCTCTCAACGGCACCCCCATCCCAAACGCGCCCCCCTTTCCACGGCACCCCCATCCCAAAGCGCCCCACCCGAAAGGAACGGACAACGGACATGGCAACGCCCAACCCGGTCCCCTCGCCCAACCCGGTCCACCCGCCCCGCCCCCCGGCGATCACCGCCACCGGTCTGCGCAAGTCCTTCGGCGAGAAGACCGTCCTGGACGGCATCGACCTGGAGATCCCCCAGGGGACGATCTTCTCCCTCCTCGGCCCCAACGGCGCGGGCAAGACGACCGCCGTGCAGATCCTGTCCACGCTCATCGCCGCGGACGCCGGGGACGTACGGATCGCGGGGCACGACCTCGTCCGCGAGCCGGACCAGGTGCGCGCCGCGATCGGTGTCACCGGTCAGTTCTCCGCCGTCGACAACCTCCTGACCGGCGAGGAGAACCTCCTCCTCATGGCCGACCTGTACGGCTTCGGCCGGCGCACGGCACGGGGCCTCACCGCCGACCTCGTGGAGCGGTTCGACCTCGTCGAGGCCGCGCGGCGGCCCGTATCGACGTACTCCGGAGGCATGCGGCGCCGGCTCGACATCGCGATGACGCTGGTCGGCAATCCGCGCATCATCTTCCTCGACGAGCCGACCACCGGACTCGACCCGCGCAGCAGGCACGACATGTGGGGGCTCGTGCGCGACCTCGTCAGCGACGGCGTCACCATCTTCCTCACCACCCAGTACCTGGACGAAGCCGACCAACTCGCGGACCGGATAGCGGTGTTGAACGACGGCAAGCTGGTCGCCCAGGGCACCGCCGCCGAACTCAAACGGCTCGTGCCCGGCGGTCACGTCCTGCTCCGCTTCGCCGATCCCGGCAGCCTGGACGAGGCGGCCCGGACGCTCGGCATCGGCACCCGCGACGAAGCGGCCCTGACACTGCAAGTCCCCAGCGACGGCAGCCTGAAGTCGGTCAAGGCGGTGCTCGACTGGATCGACGCCGCCGAGCTCGAAGTCGAGGGGCTCACCATCGACACCCCCGATCTGGACGACGTGTTCTTCGCCGTCACCGGCCACCCCGAGAACGAGAAAGCGACGACCCGATGAGCGACAGCACCGGAGCACAAGCACAAGCACAAGCACACGCCCCCGCCGCGACCGCCGACCGCGGCGACGCCGGCACCCCCTCCCGCCGTGACCGGCCGGGTCCCGACCGCCACCCCGACCGCCCCCGCGACCGTCCCACCCCCGAGCCCACCTCGGGGCTGCGCAACTCCCTCACCATGTTGCGCCGCAACCTCAGGCACGCCCGCCGTTACCCGGCGATGACGATCAGCCTGGTGAGCATGCCCATCGCCATGCTGCTGCTCTTCAATTACGTGTTCGGCGGCGCGATGTCGGCCGGCATGGGCGCCGAAGGGTCAGGCGACTACATCGACTACCTCGTCCCCGGCATCCTGCTGATGGCCGTCGGCGCGGGCGTCCTGCCCACCACCGTCGGCGTCAGCATGGATATGACCGAAGGCATCGTCGCCCGTTTCCGGACGATGCCGATCAGGGGCTCCTCGATCCTCACGGGGCGTGCCGTCGGCGCCGTCATCCAGACGATGCTGAGCATCGTCCTCGTCACCGGGGTGGCCTTTCTCGTGGGCTTCCGCTCCGGCGCCGAACCCCTCGAATGGGTCGCGGCGGCCGGGCTCCTCGCCCTCATGTCCTGCGCCCTCACCTGGCTCGCGGTCGCGCTCGGGCAGCTGGTCAAGGCTCCGGAGGCGGCCAGCAGCGTCGCTCTGCCCTTCTCCTTCCTGCTGCCCTTCCTCAGCAGCGTCTTCGTGCCGCTCGACTCGATGCCGGGCGCGCTGCGCGCCTTCGCCGAGTGGCAGCCCTACACCGCCTTCACCGAGACGCTGCGCGGGCTGCTGACCGGCGGGGAGATCGGCAAGTTCGGCCCGCTGGCGGTCGGTTGGGGCTTCGCCATCGCCCTGCTCGGCTTCCTGTGGTCCCGCTCGCTCTTCCGGCGGAGCGCGAGGCGGTAGCGGGGGAGGGGGATGGGGGGAGGGGCAGGGCGGGGGCCTCCGCGGGCCCGACCACGGTCCACGGCCACCCTCCCCCTTGGCCTGTCCCCCCGCACACCGACCAAACACCGACCCCGTCAGAGGTATAGACAGCGCTTTCCCCCGCCTGATACACCCCTGACGCATGACCCCAACCCGCCGTACGTTTCTCGCCGCAACCGCTTTCAGCACGACCGGAGCCGCCGCCATGCTGACCCTGCCGGCCCCGGCGTACGCCGCCGCGGACGACGACGAGTTCACCGTCCTGCGCAAGCGCTGGCTGGAGATCTCCCTCGGCACCGGGTACGACCCCGCCACCGAGCCGTACGCGTCCCGGCTCAAGGAGACCGGCGACCTGGCCCGCGCCTTCCGTTCGGCCATGGCGCCCGGCGCCAAGTCCCTCTGGCCCGACGCCCCGTTCGACCCGCCCGCCGGCATCACCCTGAGCTACAGCAGGCTGTGGACGATGACCCAGGCGTACATCTGCGAGGGCACCGGGTCGACGGGCGACGCCGGACTCCTCGCCGACGTCCTGCGCGGCCTCGACCACCTCGGGGACACCGTCTACCACTCCGCCACCACCCGCTACGGCAACTGGTGGGAGTGGCAGATCGGCAGCCCCCGGCTCCTCATGGACATCGTGGCGGCGCTCCACGACGAGCTCGGCGCGGCACGCAGGGACAAGGCCTTCGCCGCCGTCGACCACTTCGTCCCCGACTCCGCGATCGGCGACTACACCGGCACATCGACCGGGGCCAACCGCGTCGACCTGTGCCGTTCGGTCGCCCTGCGCGGCATCCTCGGCAGGGCCCCGGCCAAGGTCGCCCTCGCCCGTGACGCGCTCTCACCCGTCTTTCCCTACGTGACGAAGGGCGACGGCCTCTACGCGGACGGCTCGTTCGTCCAGCACACCTGGGTCGCGTACTCGGGAACGTACGGGCAGGTCATGCTCGACGGCCTCGGCCGGCTCTTCGCGCTGCTCGCCGGGTCGACCTGGGAGGTCACCGACCCCAAGAAGCAGATCATCCTCGACAGCGTCGAGCGGGCGTACGCGCCCCTGATCGTCGACGGCCTGATGATGGACAGCGTCAACGGCCGTGCCATCAGCCGCGGTTACCTCAAGAGCGACGACCGCAGGATCATGCGCAGCGACCACTTCCACGGCCAGGGCCTGATCGCCGCCATGGCGCTGCTCGCGGGCGGCGCGAGCGCGGCCGAACGGCGGCGCTGGCACGCCCGCATCAAGGGCTGGATCGAGCGGGACACCGTGACGCCGATCCTCACCGCCCGGCAGTTCGGGGTCGCCGACCTGGCGCGGCTGCACGCGGTCGCGGACTCCGGTGTGGCGGCGGCGCCGGAGCCGGTGGAGCACCGGCTGTTTCCCGCCATGGACCGCGCGGTGCACCGCCGCCCCGCCTTCACGGCGAACCTCTCGATGGCCTCGGAGCGGATCGCGTACTACGAGTGCGGCAACGGCGAGAACCCGCGCGGCTGGCACACGGGCGCCGGAATGCTCTACTGGTGGGCCGCCGGGAGCCGCGGCGACCAGTACACCGACTGGTTCTGGCCGACCGTCGACCCCTACCGGCTGCCCGGCACGACGGTCTCCACCAAACGGCTCCCCGACAGGGCGGGCGGCGAGTGGGGCGCGGCAAGGCCCGCCGTGACCTGGGTGGGCGGCGCGACGGACGGCGAGTTCGCGGCCGTCGGCCAGCACGTCAAGGGGCTCGGCTCCACGCTGCGGGCCCGCAAGTCGTGGTTCTGCGCCGCGGACGCCGTGATCTGCCTGGGCGCCGGGATCACCGCCGGGGACGGCGTCCCGGTGGAGACGGTCGTCGACAACCGCAACCTGGGCGAGTCCGGCACCGCGGCCTTCACCCTCGACGACCGCGCGCGCCCCCGCTGGGCCCACCTGGACGGCCACGGCGGCTGGGTCTTCCCCGGCGGTACGTCCGGGCTGCGGACCCTGCGCGAGGACCGCACCGGCGCCTGGTCCGACATCAACACCACCAGCTCCACCGAGCGCCGGACCCGGCGCTGGCAGACGCTGTGGCTGGACCACGGCACGGACCCCACGGACGCTACGTACGCCTATGTCCTGATGCCCGGGGCGTCGCGCCGCACCCTGGCGGCCCGCGCCGCCGACCGCCGCTGGTTGTCGGTCCTCGCCAATTCGGACGAGGTCCAGGCGGTGGCCGTGGACTCGCTCGGGCTGACCGGGGCCAACTTCTGGCAGGCGGGGGAGGCGGGGCCGCTCGCCGTCACCGCGCCGTCGAGCGTGCTGCTCAGGCAGCGGGGGAGAACGGCTACCGTGCGTGTGAGCGAACCCCCGCGCACCGGAGAACCCTTCGAATGTGTCTGGAACCGTCCCGTGGCCCGCGTGGTGAGCAAGGACCCCTCGGTGGAGGTGGTCGCCACGGGCAGGTCGCTGCGGCTGCGGATCACGCCGGGAAAGGCGTGCGCGAGCCACCGGTGTGAGGTGTCTCTCAGGTGACGGAGATCTCCGGATGACCACCCGGTGGGGGCTTTTTTGTGGAACCCCCACAAGGGAGGAGGGGCTGAGCCGTCACTTCTTCATGGCGGCGGCTCTCTTCTGTCCGGGGGTGCCAGGAAAACGGCCCGGAGACTGTGAGGAGTCGACGGTCCGTTTCCCTGGGAGCCCTCCGTAAGGTCGCTTACATGACCGTTTTGGACGAGACCGCTTCCTCCGGGAGCGAGCCCACCGACTCGCGCGGCCGGGTGGCCGAGCTGCATGAGATCCGTGCCGAGGCCCTCCGGGGACCGAGCGAGAAGGCGACCGAGGCGCAGCACGCCAAGGGCAAGCTGACCGCACGCGAGCGGATCGAACTCCTGGTTGACCCGGGTTCGTTCAACGAGGTCGAGCAGTTGCGCCGGCACCGGGCCACCGGCTTCGGCCTGGAGGCGAAGAAGCCGTACACCGACGGTGTCATCACCGGGTGGGGCACGGTGGAGGGCCGCACGGTCTTCGTCTACGCGCACGATTTCCGGATCTTCGGCGGGGCGCTGGGTGAGGCGCATGCCACGAAGATCCACAAGATCATGGATATGGCGATCGCGGCCGGTGCGCCGCTGGTCTCGCTCAACGACGGCGCCGGCGCCCGGATCCAGGAGGGCGTCTCGGCGCTCGCCGGTTACGGCGGCATCTTCCAGCGCAACACCAGGGCCTCGGGCGTCATCCCGCAGATCAGTGTGATGCTCGGCCCGTGCGCGGGCGGCGCGGCCTACTCGCCGGCGCTGACCGACTTCGTGTTCATGGTGCGTGAGACCTCGCAGATGTTCATCACCGGCCCCGATGTGGTGCGTGCGGTGACGGGGGAGGAGATCAGCCAGAACGGGCTGGGCGGGGCGGATGTGCACGCCGAGACCTCGGGTGTGTGCCACTTCGCCTACGACGACGAAGAGACCTGCCTGGCCGAGGTCCGCTACCTGATCTCGATGCTGCCCTCCAACAACCGGGAGAACCCCCCGGCGCATGAGTCCGAGGACCCGGTGGAGCGGCGTTCCGACGTCCTGCTGGATCTGGTGCCGGCGGACGGCAACCGCCCCTATGACATGGCCAAGGTCATCGAGGAGCTCGTCGACGACGGTGACTTCCTGGAGGTCCATGAGCGCTGGGCGCGCAACATCATCTGTGCGCTGGCCCGGCTGGACGGCAAGGTGGTGGGGATCGTCGCCAACCAGCCGCAGGCGCTGGCCGGTGTCCTGGACATCGAGGCCTCGGAGAAGGCCGCCCGGTTCGTGCAGATGTGCGACGCCTTCAACATTCCCATCGTCACCCTCCTGGACGTCCCCGGTTTCCTGCCCGGGGTGGACCAGGAGCACGGCGGGATCATCCGGCATGGTGCGAAGCTGCTGTATGCGTACTGCAATGCCACGGTGCCGCGGATCTCGCTGATCCTGCGCAAGGCCTACGGCGGTGCTTACATCGTCATGGACAGCCAGTCCATCGGCGCGGACCTGACCTACGCGTGGCCGACCAACGAGATCGCCGTCATGGGTGCCGAGGGTGCTGCGAATGTGATTTTCCGGCGGCAGATCGCGGCCGCGGAGGATCCTGAGGCGATGCGGGCGCGGATGGTCAAGGAGTACAAGGCCGAGCTGATGCATCCCTACTACGCCGCCGAGCGCGGTCTGGTTGATGACGTCATCGACCCGGCCGAGACCCGCGAGGTCCTCATCAAGTCCCTCGCCATGCTCCGCAACAAGCACGCCGACCTGCCCTCGCGCAAGCACGGCAACCCCCCGCAGTAGCGACGGGCCGGCGTCCACGACCGCAGTAACCCACGCAGTAGCCCACAAGGAGAACGCTGCAGATGAATGCCCCCGACATCCGCGTCGAGAAGGGTCACGCCGAACCCGAGGAGGTCGCGGCCATCACCGCGATCCTGCTGGCGCGCGCCGCTGCCCAGCCTGCCGCCCCCGCGCGTCGCGGCCGTGACAAGGCCGGCTGGCGCCGCCTCGAGCGCAGCCCCGGCTTCCGCGCCCCGCACAGCTGGCAGGGCTGACACCCGCATTCCGCCGAGGCCCCGCTTCCCCTCAGGGAGGCGGGGCCTCGACGTGTCCCGAGGCAAGCTGCGCGGCGGCGGACTCCGCCAGGGCGCGCACCGCGGGATGCCAGGCCTTCCCCCGCGGCCCCGACAGCACGAGCCGCCGCGAGGTCCGCGGCGAAAGCGGCAGCAGCACCAGGTCGGGCGGGACGAGGGAGCGGGACGCCTCCGTCAGCACGGTCACGCCGAGGCCCGCCTGCACCATGCTGATGAGGGTCGCCAGGTCCCGGACCCGGCGGGCCGGGGCGAGCTCCTGCCCCGCGAGGCCGTGGACCGCGCGGACGCGCTCCTCGCAGCCGCCCGGCGAGATCAGGAAGTCGTCGTCCTCCAGGTCGCGGATGTCGACGGCCGGCTCGCCCGCCAGCGGATGGTCCCGGGGGAGCAGGGCGCGGTAGCCGTCGACCGCGAGCAGGACGCCGGGGCCGGGCTCCGGGTCGACCAGGACGGCGGCGTCGGCCGTGCCGTTCTCCAGCCAGTCGCCGATCTCGGCGCTGTCGCCCTCGAAGACCCGCACCGTGACCTGGGGCGTGCTCTGGCGCCAGTGCCGCAGCAGGCCGGGCAGCAGGCCCTGGCAGACCGTGGGGGTGGCGGCCAGCCGCACTGTGCCGGTCAGGGCGTCGGCGGCGTCCGCGGCGACCTGTTCGACGGAGCGCACCGCCGACAGCGCGCTCCGGGCGTACGGCAGGACCCGCTCGCCGAGGACCGTGGTCCGCACCGGGGCCGACCGGATGAGCAGCGCGCCGGTCAGCTCCCGCTCCAGGGAGGCCACGGCGTGCGACACCGCGGACTGACTCATGCCGAGCTCGGCGGCCGCCGCGCTGAAGCCGCCCGCGTCGACGACGGCGACGAAGGCTCTGAGCTGCGGGAAGTTCACGGTCATGAGGCGGCCTCATAGGGGATGACGGCTCTGCGTTGGATCAAGGGTGCCGGTCCGGGCGAGGGTGGGCCACGGGCCGCCACCGGGCGGCACCGCAGTGACCACGGCGTACGACTCGAGGAGAGCCATGCCCCACATCAGGGCCACCGTCACCGACCCCGACCTGCCCGCGGAGGTGCGCCAGGCGCTCGCCGAAGGGCTGACCCGCCTCGCCGTCTCCGCGCTCGGCAAGTCCCGCGCCCGTACCGTCGTCCACCTCGACCTGGTCCCCGCCGACCGCTACCACGTGGCCGGAAAACCCCTGTCCGGCGCCCTCGACGCACACCTGGAGGTCAGTCTCACCGCGGGCACGAACAGCGCGGCCGAGAAGGCCGCCTTCATCGCCGGGGCCCAGGACTTCCTGACCGGGCTCCTCGGCCCGCTCGCCCGCGGCGGCGTCGCCCTGCACGAACTGCACCCCGAGAGCTACGGCTATGGGGGCGTGACCCAGTTCGCGCACTACCGCCGGAAGTGACAGGGGCCCGCACGCCGAGGCGTGCGGGCCATATCCGCGTACGGGCAAGAACAGGTACGGGGGACTACCGCAGCCGCGCCATCAGCGCATGCTCGACCAGCGTGATCAGCGCGCTCTTCGCGTCCGCGCGGTGTCGCGCGTCCGTGGTGATGATGGGGGTGTCCGGGCCGATCTGCAGCGCCTCGCGCACCTCGTCGGGCGTGTACGGCTGGTGGCCGTCGAAGCCGTTGAGGGCGATGACGAAGGGCAGCCCGGAGTTCTCGAAGTAGTCGACGGCGGGGAAGCAGTCGGCGAGCCGCCTCGTGTCGACCAGGACGACCGCGCCGATCGCGCCACGGACCAAGTCGTCCCACATGAACCAGAAACGGTCCTGACCGGGCGTACCGAAGAGGTACAGGATCAGGTCCTGGTCCAGGGTGATGCGGCCGAAGTCCATGGCCACCGTCGTGGTGGTCTTGTCCCCGGTGTGGGTGAGGTCGTCGATGCCCGCGGACGCGGACGTCATGACGGCCTCGGTGCGCAGCGGGTTGATCTCAGAGACCGCCCCGACGAACGTGGTCTTGCCCACGCCGAAGCCGCCCGCCACCACGATCTTCGCGGAGGTGGTGGAGCGGGCTGTTGCTCCGCCGCTAGAGCTTGCGAAGTCCACTGAGCACCCTTTCGAGCAGTGTCACGTCTGGCTGGCCGCCGGCGGTCTCGTCGCCGCCGGGCTGATGGATGGCGACAAGTCCGGCCTCCGCCAGGTCGGCTACGAGGATCCGGGCGACGCCGAGGGGGATGGAGAGCAGCGCCGAGATCTCGGCGACTGACTTGATCTCGCGGCACAGGTTGCAGATGCGCTGGTGCTCGGGCAACTGGCCCTGCAACTGGTGCGGTTGTGCGGTGGTGTGCACCAGCGCCTCGATGGCGAGCTGGTAGCGCGGCCTGGTGCGGCCGCCCGTCATGGCGTACGGGCGCACCAGGGGGTTGCTCGCCGACCCGGCGGGCGCCGGTTCGGGGGCGCGCCGCTGGGGCTGCACGGGCTGGATACGGGGCGCGTGCGCCGGCGTGCCCTGGTCGTACGGGCGCGGTCCTGGCTGCTGGGGCTGCCCGTACGACTGGCGGCGGTGGCTCGGCGCGGAGGGGAAGTTGTACCTGTTCGGACCGCCGTCGTGCCGGCCGCCCTGGCCATGACCAGGGGACCAGTTCGCCGATGACGAACCGTCTGGGGGTGTTGCCACGTTGCTTCCTCCTCCAACTGTGCCGGGCACCATCACTGTGGAGCCGCGTCCCGAAACCTTACGGGCACGGGACACGAAAACGCACCGTCTGTCTGTTAGTTGAGAAGGCTCCCCTGGAGCTCCGCGCGCAGGTCCGGCGTGAGAACGGTGCCCGCGCGGTCGACAAGAAGTGCCATCTCGTACCCAATGAGACCGATGTCCGCATCTGGGTGGGCGAGAACGGCGAGCGACGAGCCGTCGGAGATGGACATGATGAAGAGAAATCCTCGCTCCATCTCCACAACGGTCTGGGTGACGGAGCCGCCCTCGAAGATCCGGGAGGCCCCGGCGGTCAGCGAGGTCAGCCCGGAGGCGACGGCCGCGAGCTGGTCGGCGCGGTCGCGGGGGAAGCCTTCGGACATCGCCAGAAGGAGTCCGTCGGCGGAGACCACCACGGTGTGGGACACCCCTGGGGTGTTGTCCACGAAGTTGGTGATCAACCAGTTCAGGTTCTGTGCCGCCTGGCTCATCGGGCTCACACTAACGCTCCTGGTTGTAGGTGCTATCAGGGCTGAAGCCCTGGCCATTCGTGTCACTGCCTGCTGTGCGTCCCCGCTGGACGCCCCGGCGCAGGTTGCTCAGCCTGCCCCGTACGTCCTCGGGGTCGCGGGAGACCTGGGGGCCGCCCTGTGGGGTCTGTTCCGCGGTGCCCTCGACCAGATTGGCCTTGGGCACCCGCCGCGGGAGTCCGGACGAGGTGACCCCGCCCGCCTTCGGCTCCTTGAGGCGCTCGGCACGCTGCCAGCGCTCGTCGTTGGACGAACGCCAGTCGTCCCGGCCCTCGCCGGCGGCGGGGGAGCTCTCGTTCCCGTTCGCACCGGAGGAACCCCTGCGGGGGAGGCCCGCGTCGGTCATCTCGTGGACGACGGACGGAGTCGGTCCCGGCCGGTCGAAGCCTACGCGCTCGGCGTCGGCCGCGTGGGCTGGTGGGGCAGATTCCGCTTCCTGGCCGTAATCGGCCTGGTAGCCGTCACCGCTGGGCCAGTCATCCTGGTGGGAGCGCTCCGGATAGGAGATCTGCGGGTCCTGGTAACCGGCCTGGTAGCCGTCCTGGGCAGGCTGTTCCTGGTAGTACTGCTCCGCCGGGTACTGCTCCTCGCGGTAGCCGTCGTCGGCGTACTGCGCGGTCGCGTACCCGCTGTTGCCGTACTGCTCGTTCTCGTAACCCTGGCCCTGGTCGTAGCCCGCCTGCTGCTGCTCGTCGTAGACGGGAGCCTGCTGGTCGTAGCCGGCCTGCTGCTCGTACCCGCCGTGCTGCCCGCCCTGCTGGGGCTGCTGCTGCGGCTCCACCTCGTCGCGGAAGAGCGGACGGTGACCGCCGGGCTGCTGGGCCTGGGCCTCCAGGGCCGCCCTGCGCTCCTCGCGCATCAACGAGCGGCCGACCGGGTCGAGTTCGGGCTGCGCCTCGGAACCGTCACCGTGGTAACGGCTGTCGTCGAAGCCGAGCTCGGCGGCCGTGCGCAGCGGCTCGGCCTCCAGGGCCTGCTGCTCCGGGATGATCGAGGAGACGGTGAACTCGCTGTCGTGCGCGGCCTGCTCGCCACCACCACCGTGGGTGATCGCGTCCGGCAGCATGACCAGCGACGTCGTGCCCGCCTGCTCGCCCGAGGGGCGCAGCTGCACGCGGATGCCGTGCCGGTCGGAGAGCCGGCCGACCACGAACAGGCCCATGCGCTGCGAGATCGCGGCGTCCACGGTCGGCGGGTTGGCCAGCTTGTGGTTGATGTCCGCGAAGTCCTCGGCGGTGAGGCCGATTCCCTTGTCGTGGATCTCGACCATGATGCGGCCGTCGGGCAGCCGGGTCGCGGTGACGCGGACCTTGGTCTGCGGCGAGGAGAACGTGGTGGCGTTCTCCAGGAGCTCGGCGAGCAGGTGCACGAGGTCGGTCACGGCCAGGCCGTGGATCTCGGCCTCCGGCACGCCGGAGAGCTCGATGCGCTCGTACTGCTCCACCTCGGAGGAGGCGGCGCGCAACACGTCGACCAGCGGGACCGGCTGGTCCCAGCGGCGGCCCGGCTCCTCGCCGGAGAGGACCAGGAGGTTCTCGCCGTTGCGGCGCATGCGGGTCGCCAGGTGGTCCAGGCGGAAGAGGCTCTCCAGCTGGTCCGGGTCGGCCTCGTTGTTCTCCAGGTCGGTGATGAGGGTCAGCTGGCCCTCGATCAGCGACTGGTTGCGGCGCGACAGGTTGGTGAAGATCGCGTTGATGTTGCCGCGGAGCAGCGCCTGCTCGGCGGCGAGCCGGACGGCCTCCCGGTGCACCTGGTCGAAGGCGCGGGCGACCTCGCCGATCTCGTCCGTGGAGTTGATCGGGATGGGCTGCACCCGGGTGTCGACGCGACCGGGGTCGGTGCGCGAGAGCTGGTCGACGAGCATCGGCAGACGCTGCTCGGCGATGCCGAAGGCGGCGGTACGCAGCTGACGCATCGCCTTGGACATCTGGCGGGCCATGAGCCCGGCCAGGATGAAGGCGGCGAGCAGCGCGAGCACCACGATGGCGCCGGTGATGTAGGCGTTGCGCTGGGCGGTGGCGGCGATGTCGGACGCCTCGTCCACGGCCTTGTCGGCGAGGTCCGACTCGATGGTGCGGTACGCGTCGAACTTGGCGGTGGTCGTGGCCCACCAGGCCTTGGGCGTGATGCCCTTGCCGGCCAGCTCGACGCGTGCGCTCGGCTGGGTGCTCGGCATGGTGGCGATGGCCGCGACCATCTTGTCCTGCGAGAGGGCCGGCCCCGCCTGCTTGTCGGCGGCGGCCGCCAGCTCCTTCTTGGCGTCCTCCAGCTTGGCGACGTCCTCGGGGGTGCCACCACCGGTGTACTCCTCGATGGCGATGCGCTCGAGGTAGGCGTACGAGGAGAGGGAGGTGCGCTGGAGCGTGAACGAACCGGTGCCGGGACCCGGCTTGACCAGCAGATGGGTGCCGATGGACCGCTGCAGGGAGAGAGCTGCCTTGGAGAGGGAGATCGCGTAGACGGTACGGCCGTAGCTGGTGATGTTGCCGGTGCCCAGACCGAGCTCGTTGGCGAACTCCATCAGGGGGTGCTGGATGGCGACGTAGCCCTCTTCGGTCTGCACGCCCGGCAGCTTGGTGGTGTACGCGGCCTGGCGCAGCGGACCGAGCTTCGGCTCGACCTTGCGGAAGCCGGCGAGGCGGCGGTTGAGGCCTTCCTTGTCCGGCATCTTCTCGGCCGCCGACTTGAACTCGGCGGCGGCCTGGTCGGTGGCCTTGCGCGCCTTGACGACGGCCGGGTCGTTCCGCTTGCCGTTCAGCAGCGGAGCGGCGGAGATGTCGCGTTCCTCGATGAGACGGTTGCCGTAGTTCAGCGACGCCCGCACCAGACGGGCGGTGTTCTCGGCGTCCTGGGCCTCGCTCCAGGTGTCGATGGACCCCTTGACCTGGAAACCGCCCATGACCAGGCCGACGAGCACGGGTATGAGCAGGATCGCGTTCAGCCGGGTCGGCACGCGCCAGTTGCGGGGGGACATCCGTCCACCGGAGGCGGCCGGGGGCTCGTTTCCTGGCGCGGTGGCCATGTCGGCGGGGGACGCCGCTGTGCGCGGCGGCGGGGTGAAGTTGCCCCGCGTGTCCCCGGTGGGGGATGCCGCGGGGCTCGGCTTGCTTCGCCTCACTCGACCAACAACCTCTCGGCGGCGGCACTCACGTCGTGCCGCTGTCGTCTCCAAGGCCCGTGCTACTGGGCAGTTCAGCGCATTCCAGCACGTCAGGGGCTGCTCTTCCAAACAGTGGGAAGCGGCGGTTCCCCGTGGTGTAAGCCTCAGATAAATCGGTCATAAAGAGCGAGCCCCGCCAAAAGGCGGGGCTCTTGTGAGCACAGCGACACCAGGTGACAGCGACGCGTGGCGGTCACCGGGCAATTCTCTGTCGAAACGTTATGAACATGGCGAGCGACCGTGTCAAAGGACACAGATCACTCCGTATGGACTACGGCAACTGCCGTACGGACCTGCCTACTTGAGACGTGCCATAAGTGCGTGTTCCACCAGCGTGATCAAGCCACTCTTTGCGTCCGCACGGTGTCGCGCGTCGGTCGTGATGATCGGAGTGCCGTCCCCGATCTGCAGCGCCTCGCGCACCTCGTCGGGCGTGTACGGCTGGTGGCCGTCGAAGCCGTTGAGGGCGATGACGAACGGCAGCCCGCTGTTCTCGAAGTAGTCGACGGCCGGAAAACAGTCGGCGAGACGGCGGGTGTCCACGAGCACGACCGCGCCGATCGCGCCACGGACCAAGTCGTCCCACATGAACCAGAAGCGGTCCTGACCGGGCGTACCGAAGAGGTACAGGATCAGGTCCTGGTCCAGGGTGATGCGGCCGAAGTCCATGGCCACCGTCGTGGTGGTCTTGTCCCCGGTGTGGGTGAGGTCGTCGATGCCGGCCGACGCGGACGTCATGACGGCCTCGGTGCGCAGCGGGTTGATCTCGGAGACCGCCCCGACGAACGTGGTCTTGCCCACGCCGAAGCCGCCCGCCACCACGATCTTCGCGGAGGTGGTGGACCGGGCCGGGCTCGAACCGCTAGAGCTTGCGAAGTCCACTGAGCACCCTTTCGAGCAGTGTCACGTCAGGCTGGCCACCGGCGTTCTCGTCGCCGCCGGGCTGGTGGATGGCGACGAGCCCGGCCTCGGCCAGGTCCGCCACGAGGATCCGGGCCACCCCGAGGGGCATCGCCAGAAGGGCCGAGACCTCGGCAACCGACTTGACCTCACGGCAGAGGTGGCAGATCCGCTGGTGCTCGGGGAGCAGCCCCATCAGCTGGGCCGGGTCGGCCGTGGTGCTCACCAGCGCCTCGATGGCGAGCTGGTAGCGGGGCCGCGTCCGGCCGCCGGTCATCGCGTAGGGACGCACCAACGGCTGGTCGCCCTCCAGTCCGTACGAAGGGTCCCCGTACGGGTTGTGTGAGGCGGTGGGCGGGGTCATGGATCCTCCGGGCGGGACAGCAGGTCATCTGCGTGTGCCGTCTGACAGAGCCGGTGGGGGCAGTGTGGCGGCCGGACGGTTGGTCAGTACGTTCGGTCGGTGGGGCGGCCGAAGGGGTAAGGCTTCGGAGCGTGCTCGGGCTAGTGGAGCAGGCTGCCCTGCAGCTCGGCGCGGAGGTCCGGGGTGAGGACGGCGCCCGCGCGGTCGACGAGGAGGGCCATCTCGTACCCGACGAGGCCGATGTCGCACTCGGGGTGCGCGAGCACCGCGAGGGACGAACCGTCGGAGACGGACATGATGAAGAGGAACCCCCGCTCCATCTCCACCACGGTCTGGGTCACCGTGCCGCCCTCGAAGATCCGGGAGGCCCCGGCGGTCAGCGAGGTCAGCCCGGAGGCGACCGCGGCGAGCTGGTCGGCGCGGTCGCGGGGGAAGCCTTCGGACATCGCCAGAAGGAGTCCGTCGGCGGAGACCACCACGGTGTGGGACACCCCTGGGGTGTTGTCCACGAAGTTGGTGATCAACCAGTTCAGATTCTGTGCCGCCTGGCTCATCGGGCTCAACTAACGCTCCTGCTGGTGAGTGGGGCGAGGGAAACTGCCTGTCTGGCCGGTGCCGGCCTGGCGCCCCTGCTGGATACCCCGACGGAGATTCGTCAGCCGGCCGCGTACGTCGTCGGGCGCACGCGAGACCTGCGGACCTGTGCTGTCCTGCTGCTGCTGGGCCGTGCCCGCGACCAGATTGGCCCGCGGGACCCGGCGCGGCAGTCCGGATGTGGTGACGCCGCCCGCGGACGGCTGCCGGACGCGCTCGGCCTGCCGGCCCAGTTCGTCGTTGGGGGAGGAACGCCAGTTCCCGGGGGTGCCGGCGCCGTTGGTGGCGTCGCCCGCCGCGGGCGCGGCGGCCGGGTCCTGGCGCTGGGGGCGCGAGGGGAGCGGGCGCTGCGGCGGCTGGGGCGCCTGGTGGCGCGCCGGCTCCGGGGCCTGGTGCTGCGGGGGCTGGTGCTGCGGGGGCTGCGGGGCCTGACGGCTCTGCTGCTCCTGCTGCGCGGCCCGGCGGCTCTGCTCCTCGGCGGCCTGCTGGTTCTGCTGCTGCTGGAACCAGTTGGTCTCCAGCGTGTCGAAGAGCGGCGTGCGCCCGTCGCCGGGGCCGGCCGGGGGCAGCGGCTCGGGCTCGGCGGGCTGCAGGTGCTGCGTGGGCTCCAGCGGCTGCGGGGCCTGCTGGTGGTGCGGCGGCAGCTGACCCTGCTGCGGAACCTGGCCCTGCTGCGGCGCGGTCGGCTGAGGTCCGGTCGGCTGGGGTCCGGACGGCTGCGGCTGCTGGGGGATGCCCTGGTGCGGGGCGCCCTCGCCGCGGCGCGGGGCCGGCGGACGCGGCACGGTGTAGTCGGGCATCTCCCGGTTGCCGTGCTGCGCGGGACCGCCCGCCTGGTGCTGCGGCCTGCCCTGCGGATCGTCCTGCCGGAAATCGTTCCGGGCGCTCTGGTCGACGGGCCGGCCGGGCTGCTGACCGCCACCGCCTCCGAAGACGTCCGAGCGGACGAACTGGCCCGTGGAGCCGTTGTCCTGCGGCGCGGGCGCGCCGGGCGCCGGGCCGTCGAAGTCGGGGCGGGGGAACTCGGCGGTGGAGCCGGGACCCAGCGGGTCGTCGGGGGCCGCCTGGGCGAACTGCCCGGTGGACTCGGGCTCCTCGTGCCCGCGCGGGGTGTCGAAGGGCTCGCGCGAGATGTGCGGCTGCGCGTTCTCGTCGCTCCAGCTGGGCACGCGCGGGGCCGGCTGGTCGCCGCCCGGCACGCTCGGCGCGGGGTTGCCGCCGGGCAGCTCGGCGCGCGGACCACCGCGCGGCGGCAGCTGCGGCCTGCGGCCCTGGCCGGCCTGGTCGTTGCCCGCGCCGGAGCCGGCCGGGGGGTTCATGGCGTTCGTACGCTGCTGGGGCACCGGAGGCTGCGGCGCGTTGCCGCCGCGGCCGCCCTGCGGAGCCTGCGGCTGACCGCCCTGCGGACGCTGCTGGCCCTGGCCCTGTCCGGTGTCCCGGGAGGGCAGCGCGGCCCGTGGACCGGAGCCCGCGACCTGCTGGCGGGGCGCGCCGGCACCGAGCAGACCGGGGCCGCCCTGACCACCGCCGCCGGGACCGCCGCCGGGACCACCGGCGAGCGCCGGACCGCCACGGCCGGGGCCCGCGGTCAGACCGGGGCCGCCGTTGCCCGTGCCGGCGCCGCGGCGCGCGGCCGCGGCACCCGCCGCGGCCTGGGCCGCCGCGGGACCACCGGTCGGGGAGGGCGCGCCGGGCTTGCCCGGCACCTTCTTGCCGCCCTGGGCGACGTCGACGGGGAGCATGACCAGCGCGGTCGTGCCGCCGGAGTCGGACGGCCGCAGCTGGATGCGGATGCCGTGGCGCTGCGAGAGGCGGCCGACCACGAACAGGCCCATGCGGCGGGAGACGGAGACGTCCACGGTGGGCGGCGACGCGAGCCGCTCGTTGATCGCGGCGAGGTCCTCGGGGGAGAGGCCGATGCCGGTGTCGTGGATCTCGATCAGGACGCGGCCGTCGGGCAGCGCGTGACCGGTGACCTTGACCTTGGTCTGCGGCGAGGAGAACGAGGTCGCGTTCTCCAGCAGCTCGGCGAGGAGGTGCACGAGGTCGTTGACGACGCGTCCGGCGACCTCGGTCGCGGGGACCGAGGAGAGCTCGATGCGCTCGTACTGCTCCACCTCGGACGCGGCGGCACGCAGCACGTCGACGAGGGGGACGGGGCGGGTCCAGCGGCGGCCCGGCTCCTCACCGGCGAGGACGAGGAGGTTCTCGCCGTTACGGCGCATGCGGGTCGCGAGGTGGTCGAGCTTGAAGAGCGAGGAGAGCTGGTCCGGGTCGGCCTCGCGCGACTCCAGCTCGGAGATGAGCGAGAGCTGGCGCTGGATGAGGCCCTGCGAACGGCGCGAGAGGTTGGTGAACATCGCGTTGACGTTGCCCCGCAGGAGGGCCTGCTCGGCGGCGAGGCGGACGGCCTCGCGGTGCACGTCGTCGAAGGCCGCGGCCACCTGGCCGATCTCGTCCCGGGAGTGCACACCGACGGACTCGACGGAGGTGTCGACGTCCTGCGGGTCCGACTCGGAGAGCTGCTTGACCAGCTCGGGCAGGCGGTCCTGGGCGACCTTGGTCGCGGTGTCCTGGAGCCGGCGCAGCGAGCGGATCATGGACCGGGCGACGACGAACGCGCCGACGAGCGAGACGCCGAGCACGAGGAGGATCAGCGCACCGTTGAGGATGGCCGACTGCTCCGACTCGTTGCGCAGCTCGCGGGCCTTCTGCTCCATCTCGCCGAGCAGCGTCAGCTCGATCTTGGACATCGCGTCGATCTTGGTGGTGTCCGCGTCGACCCAGTCCTTGTAGGACCGCTTGTCCTGGAGCTTGATGCCGCCTTCCTGCTCGAGGACGCGCTTGGCGTACTCGTTGGCGGCCTTGACCGCGGGGTTGGCGCCGTCGATGGGCTTGGTCAGCTCACCGGCGTTGCCCGCGTAGATCTTGCTGAACGTCTGGAGCTCCGAGCGCTCCTTTTCGTTGGCGCTGAGGCCGAAGGTGCGGTCGGTCTCGGAGATCTTGCCGTACTGGCTGTCGTTGGCGGGCAGGGCCGCGGCGATGATCGCGCGCTGGACGGACGCGTACTCCTTGGCGGAGGAGAAGGCGGCCAGCGAGCGCGTGCGCTGGATCATGTCCGGGTTGCTCGTCGCCTGCGCCATGTCCTGCGAGAGCTTGAGCAGCTGCTCGACGAGCTGGCTGTACGCCTCGACCGTCTGCGAGGTCGACTTCTCGTCCTTGAACGCGTTCTTGCGGACGTCGTTGATGCCCTGGAGCTGCTGGGTGATCTGGACCGCGCTGTGCCGGACGCCGAGAAGACCCTTCTCGCCGTCGGTGTCGTTGAGGTCCTGGGTGCCCTGGAGGAAGTTGCGGTAGACGCGGTCGGTCTTCTCGCGGGCGCCCTTGACGGTGTAGTCCGAGGCGTCGGCGCCGTGCGCGAGGGGGCCCGCCGACTTGTCGCGCTCCTCCTGGAGCGCCGCGGCCAGCTCGGTGGCCTGCTTGGTCATCTCGGTCAGCAGCTTCATGTTGTCGAGCTGCTGGATCTCGTCCATGGACGAGTTGATGCGGAGCGCGCCGAGCGAGGTCGCGGTGATCACGGGGAGCGCGAGCAGCGAGACCAGGCGGGTGGAGATGCGCCAGTTGCGCAGGGCTATTCGCGAGCCGGGACCGGTGGGCGTCTTGGTGCCGGCCGAACCCTTGCCCTTGCCCTTGGCCGGGGCGGCCGCCGTGCCGCCGCCGGCGGACCCCTGGCGTGCGCCGGGGCCGCTGTCGCCGGGCGCACCCGGTCCGGGGTTCTGGGCGTGCTGGGGCGAGGAGCCGCGCTCCGGCTCCGCCGGAGCACTTCCTCGGCCGTGGTCGGCCTGGGGAGACCCCTTGCCATCCCTCTTGAAACGTCCCTGCACTAGCGTCGCAACCTCTGGACCAGGCGTCCTGCCGGATAACGGCGGGACGGTGTCGGCGTCGTGGGGCGGCGAACGCCCCATGGTGGTCGTTGAGTGACCGGCGCTGCTCCCCCTTCCCGCCGCCACTCGGCGCTGTTGCGCCCCTGCGCGCCGGTTCGATCCCGCGGCGGTCCCGGGAATTCCAGCACAGTGCCGGATCTCCAACAAGGCCCGTGTGTCGCGCCGCGACCTACGTGACACGGTGTGAGTGAGGGGTGACGAGACGTAGAAAGTGATCTGGTCCAAAACGGACCCTTACCCACAAAGCTCCTGGCGGCAGGGGGTGTCCCAGTCTTCATGATCAAGAGCGGAATGGTGGCTTCAGTGGCGCAATGTCCGTTTCCAACTGGCGGAACCCGGGCCTGAATTGACCCTTTTGTCGGCTCCCTCGTGAGCAAACTCACACGAAGATCATGGCGTCTTCCGGACTTTGGCCGGGAATTGGATGTTTAGCCTGACGCTTTACAGGGATGGCGAATCCGACAACCGCGTCCGCCACACGACGCCACAACCGACAAGGTCCGAACAGCAGATGAAGACTGTGAAGTCGACGATGTTCCGCAACATAGCCAACCCGCGCCGCACCACGCTCGCGCACCTCACGGACGCGGACGAGTTCCAGGCCGCGCCCGAGCAGCCGGAGCACGCCGTCGAACTGCCGACGCAGACCGCCAACCCCAAGCGCACCATCCTCATGGACGCCCCGGAGGCCGCCACCCCCTCCGCCGTCTAGAGGCGGCCCCACCCGGAGGAATGTCGTCAGCAGGCCACAGGCCCCCGCGTTAGCCTGGGGTGTCACTCCGCAAACCACCCCAAGAGGCTAGAGCGTGCGCATCGCCAGGTTCTCCATCGACGGCAATGTCGGCTACGGCGCGGTCGAGGGGGAGAGCGCCCCCGGCAAGGAGGGCGAGCTCGTCCTCGACATCATCAAGGGCATCCCGTACGCCGACTTCGAGCTGTCCGGCACCAAGGTCCCCCTGAGCAAGGTCCGCCTGCTGCCGCCGGTGCTCCCGAACAAGATCGTGGCCTTCGGCCGCAACTACAAGGAACACGCGGCGGAGCTCGGCAACGAAGTCCCCGACGCCCCCTTCGCGTTCTTCAAGCCGTCCACCTCGCTGGTCGGCAGCGGCGACGCCATCACGTACCCCTCGTTCTCCGAGGAGCTGCACCACGAGGCCGAGCTGGCCGTGGTCATCGGCCGCATGTGCCGCGAGGTCCCGCGCGAGCGGGTCAAGGACGTGATCTTCGGCTACACCTGCGCCAACGACGTCACCGCGCGTGACGTCCAGCGCCGCGAGAAGCAGTGGGCCCGCGCCAAGGGCTTCGACAGCGCCTGCCCGCTCGGCCCCTGGGTGGAGACCGAGCTCGACCCGAGCGACCTCACCATCCAGTGCACGGTCAACGGACAGCAGCGCCAGCTCGGCCGCACCAGCGAGATGACCCACTCCATCGAGGATCTGATCGTCAACATCTCCGAGGCCATGACGCTGCTCCCGGGCGACGTCATCCTCACGGGCACCCCGGCAGGCGTCGGGCCCCTCAACGTCGGCGACGAGGTCGCCGTCACCATCGAAGGCATCGGCACTCTCACCAACAAGGTGATCAAGCGTGGCTAACGCGACCCCCGTACGCGTACGGTTCTGTCCCTCGCCGACCGGCAACCCCCACGTGGGCCTGGTCCGCACCGCTCTCTTCAACTGGGCCTACGCCCGGCACAACGGGGGCACCCTGGTCTTCCGCATCGAGGACACCGACGCGGCCCGCGACTCGGAGGAGTCGTACGAGCAGCTGCTCGACTCGATGCGCTGGCTGGGCTTCGACTGGGACGAGGGCCCCGAGATCGGCGGCCCCCACGCGCCGTACCGCCAGTCGCAGCGCATGGACATCTACCGGGACGTCGCGGCCAAGCTCCTCGACGGCGGCTACGCCTACCCCTGCTACTGCACCACCGAGGAGCTCGACGCGCGCCGCGAGGCCGCCCGCGCCGCCGGCAGGCCCTCCGGCTACGACGGCCACTGCCGCGACCTCACCGCCGAGCAGAAGCAGGCGTACGAGGCCGAGGGCCGCAGCCACATCGTCCGCTTCCGGATGCCCGACGAGGCCACCACCTTCACCGACCTGGTCCGCGGCGAGATCACCGTCCAGCCGGAGAACGTCACGGACTACGGCATCGTCCGTGCCAACGGTGCCCCGCTGTACACGCTGGTCAACCCGGTCGACGACGCGCTGATGGAGATCACCCACGTCCTGCGCGGCGAGGACCTGCTCTCCTCCACCCCCCGCCAGATCGCGCTCTACAAGGCCCTGATCGAGCTCGGCATCGCGAAGACGATCCCCGAGTTCGGCCACCTGCCGTACGTGATGGGCGAGGGCAACAAGAAGCTCTCCAAGCGCGACCCGCAGGCCTCCCTCAACATCTACCGCGAGCGCGGCTTCCTCCCCGAGGGCCTGCTGAACTACCTCTCCCTCCTGGGCTGGTCGTTCTCCGCGGACCAGGACGTCTTCTCGATGTCCGACATGGTGGCGAAGTTCGACGTGGCGGACGTCAACCCGAACCCCGCCCGCTTCGACCTGAAGAAGGCCGAGGCGATCAACGCCGACCACATCCGCATGCTGGACGTGAAGACGTTCGCCGAGGCCTGCGAGCCCTGGCTGCGCGCCCCGCACGCCAACTGGGCCCCCGAGCAGTTCGACGAGGCCGCCTGGCAGGCCATCGCGCCGCACGCGCAGACCCGCCTCAAGGTCCTCTCCGAGATCACGGACAACGTGGACTTCCTCTTCCTGCCGGAGCCGGTCTTCGACGAGCCGTCCTGGACGAAGGCCATGAAGGAGGGCTCCGACGCCCTCCTGCGCACGGCCCGCGCCAAGCTGGAGGCGGCCGACTGGACCTCCCCCGACTCCCTCAAGGAGGCCGTCCTGGCCGCCGGCGAGGAGCACGGCCTGAAGCTCGGCAAGGCCCAGGCCCCGGTCCGCGTCGCCGTCACCGGTCGCACGATCGGCCTGCCCCTCTTCGAGTCCCTGGAGATCCTGGGCAAGGAGAAGACGCTCACCCGCATCGACGCGGCCCTGGCGAAGCTCGCCGCGTAACGACGCGTACGCAGCCGAAGGACCCGGAAGCCATCACGGCTCCCGGGTCCTTCGCATACGGTCGAACCATGCCGACCGGGGGATGACCCCCGAACCCCCAGCCAGGAGGCGGGAGTGCGGCTACCGTCGGCGGTATGCCGATCAAAGCCGTGGTCTGGGACATCGATGACACGATCTTCGACTACGCGCGTGCCGACTCCGCCGGCATGCGGGCGCACCTCACCGCCGAGGGCCTCCTGGAGCGGTACGAGTCCGCCGAGCGCGCCCTCGCCCTGTGGCGGCGGCTCACCGAGCGCCACTGGGCCCGCTTCGGCGCCGGTGAGGTCGCCTTCGAGCAGCAGCGGCGCGACCGCGTACGGGACTTCCTCGACGCCCCGGACCTCTCCGACGACGACGCCGAGGCCTGGTTCGCGCGTTACGTCGGTCACTACGAGTCGGCCTGGTCCCTCTTCCCCGACACGCTCCCCGCCCTGGACGCCCTCGCCCGCGACTACCGCCAGGCGGTCCTGTCCAACTCCGCCCTGGCCGTACAGGACCGGAAGCTGACCGTCCTGGGCATCCGCGGCCGCTTCGAGGCGGTCCTGTGCGCCGCCGACCTGGGCTTCTCCAAACCCGCCGCGGAAGCCTTCCAGGCCGTCTGCACGGCACTGCGCCTCGAACCCGCAGAGATCGCCTACGTCGGCGACCAGCCGGAGATCGACGCCCGGGGCGCCAGGGACGCCGGCCTGCTCGGCATCTGGCTCGACCGCAACGGCTCGGCGCAGGACGGCCCGACGGGCGTACACCGCATCACGCGTCTCTCCGAGCTCCCCGCGCTGCTGCGGGCGAATACCCGTTTTGGAGCGCCGTCCACCTTCGGGTAATGTTCTTCCTGCGCCGCCCGAGAGGGCCGAAAGGTCCGGTCGGGAAGCGCACATCAAACAGAAATCCCGCAAGGGGTTGAGTTTTGATGGCCTATGGTGTAATTGGCAGCACGACGGTTTCTGGTTCCGTTAGTCTAGGTTCGAGTCCTGGTAGGCCAGCTCGCAGAGCTCATCTGCAAAAAATGTGGATCTCGTCCACGAAGCCCCCGTTGTGTAGCGGCCTAGCACGCTGCCCTCTCAAGGCAGTAGCGCCGGTTCGAATCCGGTCGGGGGTACAGATCCTTCCCGCGGGAACAGATCGGGTCGCACCCACTGTTACTGATGCAGGATCGCTAGGGCCCCCGTTGTGTAGCGGCCTAGCACGCCGCCCTCTCAAGGCGGTAGCGCCGGTTCGAATCCGGTCGGGGGTACTGTAGGTCCTAGACTTGGTCTAGACCACATTGGGCTATGGTGTAATTGGCAGCACGACGGTTTCTGGTTCCGTTAGTTTAGGTTCGAGTCCTGGTAGCCCAGCTGGATCACGCGGAGACGCACGATCCTCGCCCCCGTTGTGTAGCGGCCTAGCACGCCGCCCTCTCAAGGCGGTAGCGCCGGTTCGAATCCGGTCGGGGGTACAGAACGGCAAGGGGCCTTCCCATCAGGGAGGGCCCCTTCGTCATGCCCGGACCCGTCCCCGTCCCGTCCGGCCCTATCCGCCCCCGTCCGCCCAAATCCGTTCCGGGCGTGGCCAGTTGGCGCCCTCCTGTGAGCCGGAGACCTCTCGTGCATCCCTCTTGCACCCTCTCTTGGAGAGTGCCACTATCCATTATGGGTAGCGGAGCTATCCAAAGCGGGGTCCGGGCTTCACGGAGGGGGAACTGCCATGAGCACCAAGCCGATTGACGGACGCATGACCGCCGAGGCCGACGGGGAGGTGGTCGTCTTCCACATCGGGATGCACATCAATCACTTCCGTGCCGTCCGCAGCTGGTGGCCCGTCTTCCGGGCCATGCCGCGCATGCTCGACGAGCTGTCGCGGGACGAGGAGAGCGGACTGCTGGGCTACCGGCTGCTCCTCGGCGGGCCGCGCCTGATCTACGTGGTCCAGTACTGGGAGTCCCAGGAGAAGCTGCTGGCCTACTCGGCGGCGACGGACAAGGAGCACCGGCCCGCGTGGACGGCCTTCAACCGCCGTCTGAAGCAGGGCAGGGGCAAGGTCGGCTTCTGGCACGAGACCTTCGTCGTCCCGGCCGGCGCGTATGAGGCCGTGTACGTGAACATGCCGCCGTTCGGCCTGGGGGCCGTCTCCGGCGTGGTCCCGGTGGGGCGTCGCGGGGACCGGGCGGCCGACCGTCTGAAGGCGGCCTGAGGGCTCGCGGACCGCGGAGGGGCTTGCGGGCCCCAGAGAAGAGTGAAGCGCCGGAAGGGGCCGCCGCGGCGTTGAGGCGGTGTCCTTCCGGCGCCGTGTACGAGGAGCGGCGCCACCGGCGCCGGTGGCGTCAGCCGCCCGAGCGGCGCAGTGCCTCGGAGAGGCGTCCTGCCGCGTCGATGACCGCCTGGGCGTGCATGCGGCCCGGGTGGCGGGTCAGGCGCTCGATCGGACCGGAGACCGAGACGGCGGCGACCACACGGTTCGAGGGCCCGCGCACGGGTGCGGAAACCGACGCGACGCCCGGTTCGCGCTCGCCGATCGACTGGGCCCAGCCCCGGCGGCGTACGCCCGAGAGGGCCGTGGCCGTGAAGCGGGCGCCCTGGAGGCCGCGGTGCAGGCGCTCCGGCTCCTCCCAGGCCATCAGGATCTGCGCCGACGAGCCCGCCTTCATGGTGAGCGTCGAGCCGACCGGGACGGTGTCCCTGAGGCCCGAGAGGCGCTCCGCCGCCGCCACGCAGATGCGCATGTCGCCCTGCCGGCGGTAGAGCTGCGCGCTCTCGCCGGTGACGTCGCGCAGGTGCGTGAGGACCGGGCCCGCCGTCGCCAGCAGGCGGTCCTCGCCGGCCGCCGCCGCGAGTTCCGCGAGACGAGGGCCGAGAATGAAACGGCCCTGCATGTCGCGCGCCACCATCCGGTGGTGTTCCAGTGCCACGGCGAGTCGGTGGGCCGTGGGTCGTGCGAGCCCGGTGGCCGCGACCAAGCCCGCGAGGGTGGCCGGACCGGACTCCAGAGCGCTCAAGACAAGGGCCGCCTTGTCGAGAACGCCGACGCCGCTAGAGTTGTCCATGCGTCGATACTCCCGTCTCACTCTGTGAAACGCAAGTTCAATTTCCCGTGGAACCCGCCACTCTGTAGGAGCGATCCGCGGACCAACGGATCGGCGGTCCACGTGCGGCACGAGGCGTACGCACGTCGACGAACGGATTCTCTAGTTGGGCCGGCGAACAGGCCGGTCGGAGGGAAAGCGATGGGTAGGACACTCGCGGAGAAGGTCTGGGACGACCACGTCGTCCGGCGCGCCGAGGGCGAGCCCGACCTCCTCTTCATCGATCTGCACCTGCTGCACGAGGTGACCAGCCCCCAGGCCTTCGACGGCCTCCGGCAGGCCGGCCGTCAGGTGCGGCGGCTCGACCTCACCATCGCCACCGAGGATCACAACACCCCGACCCTCGACATCGACAAGCCCATCGCCGACCCGGTCTCGCGCGCCCAGCTGGAGACGCTGCGCAAGAACTGCGCCGAGTTCGGCGTGCGCCTGCACCCGCTGGGCGACGTCGAGCAGGGCGTCGTCCACGTGGTGGGACCGCAGCTGGGCCTGACCCAGCCCGGCACCACGGTGGTCTGCGGCGACTCGCACACCTCCACCCACGGCGCGTTCGGCGCGCTGGCGTTCGGCATCGGCACCTCCCAGGTGGAGCACGTCCTCGCCACCCAGACGCTGCCGATGGCCCGCCCCAAGACCATGGCCATCACCGTCGACGGCGAACTGCCCGACGGCGTCACGGCCAAGGACCTGATCCTCGCGATCATCGCGCAGATCGGCACCGGCGGCGGCCAGGGCTACGTCCTGGAGTACCGCGGCGCGGCCATCGAGAAACTCTCGATGGAGGCCCGCATGACCATCTGCAACATGTCCATCGAGGCGGGCGCCCGCGCCGGGATGATCGCCCCGGACCAGACCACCTTCGACTACCTCGAGGGCCGCGCCCACGCCCCGCAGGGCGAGGAGTGGGACGCCGCGGTGGCGTACTGGAAGACCCTGAAGACCGATGACGACGCGGTCTTCGACGCCGAGGTCTACATCGACGCCGCCTCGCTGGCCCCGTTCGTGACCTGGGGCACCAACCCGGGCCAGGGAGCGCCCCTTTCGGCGCACGTCCCCGACCCGGCTTCGTACGAAGACGCTTCGGAGCGCCACGCCGCCGAAAAGGCCCTGGAATACATGGGGTTGACCGCCGGGCAGCCGCTGCGCGACATCAAGGTCGACACCGTCTTCGTAGGCTCCTGCACCAACGGGCGCATCGAGGACCTGCGGGCGGCCGCCTCCATCGTCGAGGGCCGCAAAGTCGCCGACGGCGTACGGATGCTGGTCGTCCCCGGCTCGGTCCGGGTCGCCCTGCAGGCCGTCGAGGAGGGCCTGGACAAGGTCTTCACCGCCGCGGGGGCCGAATGGCGGCACGCCGGCTGCTCGATGTGTCTGGGCATGAACCCCGACCAACTCGCGCCCGGCGAGCGCTCGGCCTCCACGTCGAACCGCAACTTCGAGGGCAGGCAGGGCAAGGGCGGACGCACCCACCTGGTCTCCCCGCAGGTCGCCGCCGCCACCGCGGTCACCGGCCACCTGAGCTCGCCCGCCGACCTGTCCGACGCCCCCGTGACCGCCGGAGTCTGAGAACCATGGAAGCATTCACCACGCACACCGGCCGGGCCGTGCCGCTGCGCCGCAGCAACGTCGACACCGACCAGATCATCCCCGCCCACTGGCTGAAGAAGGTCACCAGGGACGGTTTCGAGGACGGACTCTTCGAGGCCTGGCGCAAGGACCCCGAGTTCGTCCTCAACCGTCCGGAGCGGCAGGGTTCCACGGTCCTGGTGGCCGGCCCCGACTTCGGCACGGGCTCCTCCCGCGAGCACGCGGTGTGGGCGCTGCAGAACTACGGCTTCAAGGCTGTCATCTCCTCGCGCTTCGCCGACATCTTCCGGGGCAACTCGCTGAAGAACGGCCTGCTCACCGTGGTGCTCGACCAGCGGGTGGTGGACGCGCTCTGGGAGCTGACGGAGCGCGATCCGCAGGCCGAGATCACGGTTGACCTGCGGGATCGCCAAGTCCGTGCCGAGGGCGTCACCGCCGACTTCGAGCTCGACGAGAACGCCCGCTGGCGTCTGCTGAACGGTCTGGACGACATCAGCATCACGCTGCGGAACGAGCCGGACATCGCCGCGTACGAGACCAAGCGTCCTTCGTACAAGCCGCGGACCGTTCAGGTCTGACACCCCGCAACACCCCGCGGGACCCCGATGTACCCCCAATCGTGGACGGTTGGGGGTACATCTGTGTGCGGCCTCCGAGGGGCACCCGATGACCTGAACGGGTGGTCTCAACTCCCTTGTCCGAGAAGGAAGAAGAGGCTGGAAATCCCCTTGTACTCGGCGGGACGGGGTACCCTCAGGAGGGCGGCGGACGGCGGCAGTTACCCCCTGCGGAGGCGACAACTCGCCCCAGATGGCACAATCGGTGCATGGGACGTGACAGCCAACTCGAGCTCTACGGGCTCGTCGCGGACCAACTGAAGGAAGCGCACGCAAGAGTGCGCGCACTGCAAGTCCCGGAGGGCGTACGGATGGCGCTGACCCGGAAGCTGCTGGTCATTACGGCCGCGGCCAAACACGATCTGGCCGATGCGGCAAGGCGTCTGGAGCGATTGATGGCGTCCCTCGACGAAGCTGACGAGGGCCGATTCCCCCAAGACACCTGATCCGCAGCCTCAACGGGCCTTCGAGGAACTCTGAGATGGGCCACTTCGTTGCGGCACAAGGGTGATTAGCCCGTTTCGTGTTTGATTTGCGGTATATATCTGCCTAACGTGCGAAAAAGCCGGAGTATTTCGCTCCCGGCAATGTCTCCGAAGGGGAAGACGTGAACAAGGCGCAGCTCGTAGAAGCGATTGCCGACAAGGTGGGGGGCCGCCAGCAGGCCGCCGACGCCGTCGACGCGGTCCTGGACGCCATCGTCCGTGCCGTGGTCAGCGGGGACCGCGTTTCGGTCACCGGTTTCGGCTCGTTCGAGAAGGTCGACCGCCCGGCCCGTTACGCCCGCAACCCGCAGACCGGGGAGCGCGTGCGGGTCAAGAAGACCTCGGTTCCGCGGTTCCGCGCGGGTCAGGGCTTCAAGGACCTGGTGAGCGGCTCGAAGAAGCTCCCGAAGAACGACGTCGCGGTCAAGAAGGCGCCCAAGGGCAGCCTGACCGGCGGCGCTTCGGCGACCGTCAAGAAGGCCGCGGCCAAGAAGGCCACCGCCAAGAAGACGGCGACCAAGGCGACGGCGAAGAAGGCCACCGCCAAGAAGACCACCGCCAAGAAGACCACGGCGACGGCGAAGAAGGCGGCCGCCGCGAAGAAGGCCACCCCCGCCAAGAAGACGGCGACGAAGTCGACGGCCACGAAGGCGACGGCGAAGAAGACCACCGCCAAGAAGGCCGCCCCCGCCGCCAAGAAGGCCACGGCGAAGAAGACCGCGCCGGCGAAGAAGGCCACCGCCAAGAAGGCGCCCGCCAAGAAGTCCACGGCGCGCAAGACGACCGCCAAGAAGGCCACGGCCCGCAAGAAGTAAGGGCACGAGGGCACTCACGCGCCGGGCCGGACTCCCACGGGGGAGCCCGGCCCGCGTCGTGTGTACGGACGGTTCTCCCGCGCCATGCCCCGCCGTGCGGCCACGTGGCTCAGAACGTCTGCAGCGTCACCAGCGTGATGCGGCGCGCGGCGCCCTCGCCGTCCACCTCGATGCGGACGCGCTGCCCCGGCCGCAGCAGCCGCAGCCCGCCCGCGTCGAACGCGGGGGCCTCGAAGGGCACCGGAGTGCCGTCGTCGAGCAGCACGCTGCCGCTGCGGGTCTCGGAGTCGTACGTGTACGCGGTGGCCTGCATGGGGAGCAGCGTACTCAGTCGGCGATGAGCAGCCCGGCCGCGGCTGCCGCGGTGTGCGGGCCCACCCCCAGCGCGAGAGCCGCCCGCAGGTCGTCCCCGGTGTCCACGTCCTGGCGCAGGGAATCGACGCCGTCGGGCGAGAGTTCCACGGCTCCGGACGCCGCGTGCCGCGCACGGGAATCCGTGCCGAACGCCGGCCGCAATTCCGCTCCGGCCGTCGCGCACAGCAATGTCGTCCCGATTCCCGCCGCGTCCGGCATGAATGCGCGGGGAAATGCGGAGGCCGCATCGAGGGCGCGGGACAATTCCGCGGGACGCAGCGCGGGAAGATCGGCATTCAGGGCCGCGACGGGCGCCCGGGGCCGTTCGGCGCGCACCAGGGCCGCTCCGTGGGCCAGCGCGGCGTTCAGGCCACCCCCCGGCGCATCGGGCACGACCCGCGCGCCGAGGGCCGTCAGCTCGCGGCGCGCCAGGGCGTCGTCCGTGACGACCGCCACATCCCGTACCGCAGGGCACGCCAGCACCGCGGCCACGGTGTCCTGCGCGAATGCCAGGGCAAGCCCGGGGCGCAGCCCCTCCCCGGAGGCGGCGGCGAGCCTGCTCTTGGCGTGCGCCAGCGGTTTCAGGGGGATGACCAGGGTCCACTGCACGGGCGCTCCGTCCTTCGCTTCGGGCCCATTGTGACCTGCTGGGGGGAGCGGGCGCGGGGGAGTGGGAAGGGGGGCGCGCACAGCGCCCCGGCACAGGAGCGGTGGCGGGAGACGGGTGGGCGTACGGTGTTCTCGACAGACCGGCAGCCTGGGGCGACACTTGTGCGGCCGACCAGGCTCATGGAGGAAGGTGTCCGCGTGTCCCGCCGCAGAATCGGCTTCTGGTACCGCCTTGCGGCGGTGATTGCAAAACCGCCGCTGGTGGTTCTGTTCAAGCGGGACTGGCGCGGAATGGAGCACATTCCGGCCGAGGGTGGATTCATCACCGCGGTGAATCACAACTCCCATATCGACCCGTTCTCGTACGCGCACTTCCAGTACAACACCGGACGAGTGCCGCGTTTCCTGGCAAAGGACGGCCTTTTCAAGCGCGGCTTCGTCGCCAAGGTCATGAAGGGCACGGGCCAGATCCCGGTCTACCGCGAGACGACCAACGCGCTCGACGCGTTCCGGGCCGCGGTCGCCGCCATCGAGCGCGGTGAGTGCGTCGCCTTCTACCCCGAGGGCACCCTCACCAGGGACCCCGACATGTGGCCGATGACGGCCAAGTCCGGTGCCGCGCGGGTGGCGCTGGAGACCAAGTGCCCGGTGATCCCCGTCGCGCAGTGGGGCGCCAACCTCGCCCTCCCGCCGTACAGCAAGAAGCCCGCCTTCTTCCCGCGCAAGACCCTCCAGGTGAAGGCCGGGCCCCCCGTCGACCTGTCGCGCTTCCACGACAAGGAGCCGACGCCCGAGGTACTGCGCGAGGTGACCGAGACCATCATGGCCGCGATCACCGAACTCCTGGAGGAGATCCGGGGCGAGAAGGCCCCCGAGACGCCGTACGACCCGCGCAGGGCACGGCTGGAACAACGACGCAAGGCAGCCGGCCGCCGCGCCGCGCAGAGCACCGCAGACAGCACCCCGGAGGACAGCAAGTGACGAACCCCGTGAACCCGGCCGGGCCCGTGCGGGCCGCCGTCTTCGGAACGGGCTCCTGGGGTACGGCCTTCGGCATGGTGCTCGCCGACGCGGGCTGCGACGTCACCCTGTGGGGCCGCCGCGCCGAACTCGTCGACGCGGTCAACTCCACGCGCACCAACCCGGACTACCTCCCCGGCGTCGCGCTCCCGGCGAACCTCCGCGCCACCACCGACCCCGCCGCGGCCGCCGCGGACGCCGACTTCACGGTCCTCGCCGTCCCCTCGCAGACCCTGCGCGGCAACCTCGCCGAGTGGGCGCCCCTGCTCGCCCCCGACACCGTCCTCGTCTCCCTCATGAAGGGCGTCGAACTCGGCTCCGCCATGCGGATGAGCGAGGTCATCGAGGACGTCACGAAGGTCCCCGCCGACCGCGTCGCCGTCGTCACCGGACCTAACCTCGCCCGCGAGATCGCCGCGCGGCAGCCCGCCGCCGCGGTCGTCGCCTGCCGGGACGAAGCCATCGCGCGGCGGCTCCAGACGGCCTGCCACACGCCGTACTTCCGCCCGTACACCAACACCGACGTGGTCGGCTGCGAGCTCGGCGGCGCCGTGAAGAACGTCATCGGCCTCGCCGTGGGCATCGCCGACGGCATGGGCCTCGGCGACAACGCCAAGGGCTCGCTCATCACCCGCGGCCTCGCCGAGACCACCCGGCTAGGTCTCGCCATGGGCGCCGACCCGCTGACGTTCTCCGGACTCGCGGGCCTCGGCGACCTGGTGGCGACCTGCTCGTCGCCGCTGTCGCGCAACCACACCTTCGGCACCAACCTCGGCAAGGGCATGACCCTGGAGGAGACCATCGCGGTCACCAAACAGACCGCCGAAGGCGTCAAGTCCTGCCAGTCCGTGCTCGATCTGGCCCGCCGCCACGGCGTCGACATGCCGATCACGGAGACGGTCGTCGGCATCGTGCACCAGGGAACGCCCCCGGTGGTCGCCCTCAAGGACCTCATGTCCCGCAGCGCCAAGCCCGAGCGCCGCTGACGGCACGCCTGACTACTTCCGGGGCAACGGGTACTCTCAACGCGATATGAGCAGCGAGAACCTCCCCCAGAGCCCTGAGCCGCGCCCCGAGCCGAGCTCTGGGCAGCCGCTCCGCAAGCCGCGCGTGGCCGTCGTGTTCGGCGGCCGCAGCTCGGAGCACGGCATCTCCGTCGTCACGGCCGGCGCCATCCTCGGCGCCATCGACCGCACCAAGTACGACGTCCTGCCGATCGGCATCACCACGGACGGCCGGTGGGCGCTGACCGCCGACGAGCCCGAGCGGATGGCCATCACCGACCGCAGGATGCCGAACGTCACCGAACTCGCCGACTCCGTGGACGGCGGCGTCGTGCTCCCGGTCGACCCCGGCAACCGCGAGGTCGTCTACAGCGAGCCCGGCTCCGTGCCCAAGGCCCTCGGCGAGGTCGACGTCGTCTTCCCGATGCTGCACGGTCCCTACGGAGAGGACGGCACCCTCCAGGGCCTCCTGGAGCTCTCCGGAGTGCCCTACGTCGGCTCGGGCGTCCTCGCCTCGGCCGTCGGCCAGGACAAGGACTACATGAAGCGGGTCTTCGCCTCCTTCGGGCTGAACGTCGGCCCGTACCTGGTGATCCGGCCCCGCGAGTGGCGGCAGGACGAGGCGGGCGCCCGGCAGCGGATCGCGGACTTCGCCGGCGAGCACGGCTGGCCGCTGTTCATCAAGCCCGCGCGCGCGGGCTCCTCGATCGGCATCACGAAGGTCGACTCCTTCGACGGCCTCGACGAGGCCATCGCCGAGGCGCAGCGCCACGACCCGAAGATCCTGATCGAGGCGCTGCTGCGCGGCCGTGAGATCGAGTGCGGCGTGCTGGAGTTCGAGGACGGCCCGCGCGCCAGCGTGCCGGCCGAGATCCCGCCCGTACAGACGCACGACTACTACGACTTCGAGGCGAAGTACATCGACTCGACGCCCGGACTCGTGCCCGCGCCGCTGACGCCCGAGCAGACCGCCGAGATCCAGCGGCTCGCCGTCGAGGCGTTCGAGGCGGCCTCCTGCGAGGGACTGGTCCGCGCCGACTTCTTCCTCACCGAGGACGGCCGGTTCGTGATCAACGAGATCAACACGATGCCCGGCTTCACGCCCATCTCGATGTACCCGCAGATGTGGGAGAAGAGCGGCGTCGGCTACGCGGAGCTGGTGGACCGCCTCATCCAGGCGGCCCTCAACCGCTCCACCGGGCTGCGCTAGCGCACACCGGGACCGCGCGGGCCGTGCGGCCCGCGCGGGCGGGGGTCAGGCGATCCCCTTGGGGATGGTCCTCTTGATGGGGGCGGCGAAGTCCGTGAGCGGACCGAGGCCGTCCCCCGTCCGCTCCGCGGGCAGCGTCACCTCCACATAGGCGAGCCGCGCCCCGGTGGTGAAGGTGTACGACCCGTCGTCGCGCTTCTGCAGGAGCCAGGCGACGCCGTTCACCCGCACGCCGTTCTGCCCCGCGTAGGCCGGGTCGATCATCTCGGGGGGCCGCCGCACGCCGCAGCGCAGTATGATCGCCGGGTCTCCCCACCCGGCGGTCAACTCCGACTTCGGCCCCGGGTCGGTGCGCCCCAGCCCGTCGATCTTCTTCGGCAGCTGTTCGTGCAGGTCCCGGCAGAGTCCGGCGGTCTTCGCGTCCGGGGACGGAACCACCACCGACGCCTCGTCGTCCGTAGTTGAGCAGGCCGCTGTCGTGATCAGCAGAGCGACGGCGGACGTTCCTGTGAGACAGCGGCGCCGGAGACGGGGGAAGTTCACCGGGCCAGGGTAGACGGGGGCTACAAGTGCACGACCGGGCAGGTCAGGGTTCGGGTGATGCCGTCCACTTGCTGGACCTTGGCGACCACCATGCGGCCGAGTTCGTCGACCGTGTCCGCCTGGGCGCGCACGATGACATCGTAGGGTCCGGTCACGTCCTCGGCCTGGATCACTCCTGCGATCTTGCCGATCAGCTCGGCGACGGTCGACGCCTTGCCGACCTCTGTTTGGATCAGGATGTACGCCTGTACCACGGAACCTCCAGGGCGGCCACGAGGATCATGTGGGGAGAAGGGACGCCACGGTACCGCGTCGCCGCTCGCCGCGGGGAGACCCGGGGGACCTGTGGCGCGCACATCGTGGTGGACGGACAACAGAAGTTGACGGTCACCTCGACCGTACCGACGACAGAGGCGGCTCGCGACCGGGGGCCGGGCAGCGTGAAAGGCATGGTGAGACTCGGTGAAGGGATCCGTGGGCGAGTTGGGGGAGTTCGGGCTCATCAGAGAGCTCACCTCACGGCTCACCACCACCCCGGCCGTACGGCTCGGCCCGGGCGATGACGCCGCGGTCGTGTCCGCTCCGGACCGCAGGGTCGTGGCGAGCACCGACATCCTCCTGGAGGGGCGGCACTTCCGCCGCGACTGGTCGACCGCGTACGACGTGGGCCGCAAGGCCGCCGCGCAGAACCTCGCCGACATCGCGGCGATGGGCGCCGTGCCGACCGCGCTGCTCCTCGGCCTGGTCGTGCCCGCCGAGCTCCCCGCGAGCTGGCCCACCGAGCTGATGGACGGCCTCAGGGACGAGTGCCAGGTGGCGGGCGCCGCCGTCGTCGGCGGCGACGTCGTACGCGGCGACACGATCACCGTCGCCATCACCGCCCTCGGCGACCTGCGCAACCACGAGCCCGTCACGCGCGCGGGCGCCCAGCCCGGCGACGTCGTCGCCGTCACCGGCTGGCTCGGCTGGTCCGCGGCCGGGCACGCGGTCCTCTCCCGCGGCTTCCGCTCACCACGCGCCTTCGTGGAGGCCCACCGCAGGCCCGAGCCGCCCTACCACGCGGGCCCCGCCGCCGCCGGCCTCGGCGCGACCTCCATGACCGACGTCAGCGACGGCCTCATCGCCGACCTCGGGCACATCGCCGAGGCCAGCAAGGTCCGCATCGACATCCGCTCCCAGGACGTCGACGTGCCCTCACAGATGAACGACATCGGGCAGGCCGTCGGCGTCGACCCGCTGCAGTGGGTGCTCAACGGCGGCGAGGACCACGCCATCGTGGCGACCTTCCCGCCGGACGTGAAGCTGCCCGCCCGCTGGAAGGTCATCGGCGAGGTCCTCAATCCCTCCGCGCTGCCCCAGGTCACCGTGGACGGCGCCCCCTGGACCAGCAAGGGCTGGGACCACTTCGGGGACAACGGAGAAGAGGGGTGAACGCCCCGCCGCGCGTCCTGACCGTCGCCGGCTCCGACTCCGGGGGCGGCGCCGGCATCCAGGCCGACCTGAAGACGATGCTCGCCCTCGGCACGCACGGCATGAGCGTCGTCACCGCCGTCACCGCGCAGAACTCCCTGGGCGTCCAGGGGTTCTGGGAGCTTCCGGTGGAGGCGGTGCGGGCCCAGTACCGCAGCGTCGTCGACGACATCGGCGTACAGGCCGTGAAGACCGGCATGCTCGCCTCCGCGGAACTCGTCGAGGAGGTCGCCGACCTGCTCGCCGGCACGGACGCGCCCGCCGTCGTCGACCCGGTGGGCGTCTCCAAGCACGGGGACCCGCTGCTCGCGGCCTCCGCGCTGGAGTCGGTGCGCACCAGACTGCTGCCGGTCGCCACCGTCGCGACGCCCAACCTCGACGAGGTGGCGCAACTCACCGGCATCGAGGTCGACTCCGAGGACGGCCTGCGGCGCGCCGCCGCCGCCGTCCTCGCGTACGGCCCGAAGTGGGTGCTCATCAAGGGCGGCCACCTCAGCGGCGACGCCGTGGACCTGCTCACCGACGGCACCGAGGAGCACGTCCTGCGCGCCCCCCGCCACGACAACCGGCACACCCACGGCACCGGCTGCACCCTCGCCAGCGCGATCGCGGCGCGGCTGGCGAAGGGGGACAGCGTGCCGGGGGCCGTGACGGCCGCCAAGGAGTACGTGACCGGGGCGATCGCCGCGGGCTTCGCGCTCGGCGACGGGATCGGCCCGGTGGACCACGGCTGGCGGTCCGGCGGGGCGTAGCTTCCGGCCCGCGCCGTCTGCCCTGGCGGCCAGGCCCCCCAGGGCAGACGAAAGAGCCGGCCCCCCAGAAGGGGACCGGCTCATTCAAGCAACCAGCTAGGTGGCCGCGCTGGCGTCAGCGCGAGACCTTGCCGGCCTTGATGCACGAGGTGCAGGCGTTGAGGCGCTTCGGCGTCCCGCTCACCACGGCACGCACACGCTGGATGTTCGGGTTCCAGCGACGGGGCGTACGGCGGTGCGAGTGCGAGATGTTGTTGCCGAAGCCCGGCCCCTTGCCGCAGACGTCGCAGTTGGCAGCCACGGGTCACTCCAAAGACTTCAGATGCACTTACGGTTAATCCCGGCATGCCGGGATCAGTGCAATGATCGAAGTGGCGTTGCCAGGAGGAATGGCCCGATGGGTATCGGGCAACCGGAGCAGCATACAACGACTGCTTCGATAGAACGAAACTACCACGGACGGCCCGGCCCCCGCCGCGGCCCTCGCGTTCACCCGGGGTCTACGCTGCGTCCATTCCGGATGGTCAAGGAGGCGAAACAGGTGCCGCAGAACCTCGACGCGGTCGCGGTGCGCGCCTGGTGCCGACTGGCTCTGGACGCCCTGGGCAGGGCCCGCGAGGAGATCGACGCCATCAACGTCTACCCCGTCGCCGACGGGGACACCGGCACCAACCTCTACCTGACCGTGGAGTCCGCCTCCCAGGCGGTCGACGCCGCGTTCACGGGCCACGAGCCGGCCCTCCCGTCGCTCGCCGAGACCGTGCGGGCGATGGCGCACGGAGCGCTCCTGGGGGCCCGCGGGAACTCCGGCACCATCCTCTCGCAGCTGCTCCGGGGGATGGCCCAGGTCATCGCCGCCGAGGAGGCACCGGACGGCCCGCCCGCCGGTGACGGAGATCACGTGGACGGCCGGACGCTGGAGCGCGCGCTGCGACAGGCCGCCGAATCCGCCTACCAGGCCGTCGCCCACCCCGTGGAGGGCACCGTCCTGACCGTGGCCACCGCCGCGGCCGACGCGGCGACCGGCGCCGACGGCCACGGCTACGGCGGCTGCGGAGCCGTGGCCAGGGCGGCGTACGACGGCGCCTGCGCGGCCCTGGAGGCCACCCCCGGCCAGCTCGCCGCGCTCGGCCGCGCCGGAGTCGTGGACGCCGGCGGCCGGGGCCTCGTGGCGGTCCTCGGGGCGCTGGTCGGCGCCCTCTCCGGCGAGACCGTGGTCCACCGGGGCGCCGCCCGGCACGCGCGCGTGGAGGACGCCGAGTGCGAGGACCAGCCCGGCGACGCGGGAGGCCCCGCCTTCGAGGTGATCTACCTCCTGGAAGCCGACGACACCGCCGTCACCCGGCTGCGGGACCGGCTCGACCGGCTCGGCGACTCGCTCGTCGTGGTCGGCGGCGACGGCCTCTGGAACGTCCACGTCCACGTCGACGACGCCGGAGCGGCCGTCGAGGCGGGCGTGGAGGCGGGCCGCCCGCACCGCATCCGCATCACCCACTTCGGGGCGGGCGACGCGCACACCACCGCACAGCCGCCCCGGGAACGCGCGCAGCGCGCCATCGTCGCCGTCGTCCCCGGCGAAGGCCTCGCCGGCCTCTACGGCGAGGCCGGGGCCACCACCGTGCCCACGCGCGCGGGGGAGCCGCCCGGCAGCGGTGAACTCCTCGACGCGATCCGGCGGGCCCACGCCCGCGAGGTGGTGCTCCTGCCCAACGACGCCGAGCTGCGGCACACCGCGGCCGCCGCCGCCGAACAGGCCCGCACCGAAGGCGTACGGGTCGCGCTGATCCCCACCCGCTCCGCGGTCCAGGGCATCGCGGCGCTCGCCGTGCACGAACCGGACCGCCGCTTCGACGAGGACGTCGTCGCCATGACCTCGGCGGCCGGCGCGACCCGGTACGGCGAACTGGCCGTCGCCGAGCGGCAGTCCTGGACCATGGCCGGCATCTGCCAGGCCGGCGACGTGCTCGGCATGATCGACGGCGACGTCGCCGTGATCGGCGCCGAGGTGGCCCGCACCGCGGCCTCCGTCCTCGACCGGATGTTGTCGGCCGGCGGCGAGATGGTCACGCTGGTGCTCGGCGAATCCGTGCCCGACACCGTCGCGGAACAGCTGGAGAAGCACGTGCGCGAGGCGTACCTCGCCGTCGACACGGTGGTCTACCGCGGCGGCCGGCAGTCGGCGCTGATGTTGATCGGCGTGGAGTAGCCCGGCGTATCCCGGGGACCTGCACCGCATTGTCAGTGCCGTGGTGTGCAATGGATCTCGTGCCCGCGCTCGAAGAACCCCTGAAGAAAGTGGTCGGCCCCGCCACCGCGAAGGTGATGGCCGAGAACCTCGACCTGCACACGGTCGGCGACCTCCTGCACCACTACCCCCGGCGGTACGCCGAGCGCGGCGAGCTCACCCGCCTCGCCGACCTCCCGCTGGACGAGCACGTCACGGTGGTCGCCCAGGTCGCGAGCGCACGCGTCCTGAAGTTCAACGGCGGCCGCGGCCAGCGCCTCGAGGTCACCATCACCGACGGCAGCGGCCAGGTCCAGCTCGTCTTCTTCGGCCGCGGCATCCACAAGCCGCACAAGGACCTGCTGCCCGGCACCCGCGCGATGTTCGCGGGCAAGGTGTCGGTCTTCAACCGCAAGATGCAGCTGGCCCACCCCGCGTACGAACTGCTGAGGACCGAGGGCGACGAGGCCGGCGAGACCGTCGGCTCCTGGGCCGGCGCCCTCCTGCCGATCTATCCGGCCACCGCCAAGCTGGAGTCCTGGAAAATCGCCAAGTCCGTCGACATGGTCCTGCCCAGCGCCCAGGAGGCCGAGGACCCGCTGCCCGCCGCCCTGCGCGACGGCCGCGGCCTGATCCCGCTCACCGAGGCCCTCCTGAAGATCCACCGACCGCACTCGAAGGCGGACATCGCCGCCGCCCGCGACCGCCTCAAGTGGGACGAGGCCTTCGTCCTCCAGGTCGCCCTGGCCCGCCGGCGGTACGCGGACGCGCAACTGCCCGCAGTGGCCCGCAGGCCCAGGCCCGGCGGCCTCCTGGACGCCTTCGACGCCAAGCTGCCCTTCACCCTCACCGAGGGCCAGCAGAAGGTCTCCAAGGAAATCTTCGACGACCTCGCCACCGAACACCCCATGCACCGCCTCCTCCAGGGCGAGGTCGGATCCGGGAAGGCGCAGCCGCTCGACTCGCTGGTGCTGACGCCCGAGGGTTTCCGTCCGATGGGCGACATGAAGGCCGGAGACCTTGTCGTCGTCCCTACCGGGGAGACCGCTGTCGTCAGCGGAGTCTTTCCTCAGGGGGAGCGTGACGTATGGCGTCTGACGCTCTCCGACGGCAGCTCTGTCGAATGCGATGACGAACACCTCTGGATCGTCGGCACCAGCTGTGGCTGGCACCGGGGGCAGCAGCCGAAGGTTCTGACGACCAGGGAGATCCGCCTGGACCTCTTCAAGGCCAACGGCTCGTCGAAGTGGTACCTGCCCGCCGCCGCTCCGACTGATCTGGGACACGACGAACTGCTGCCGCTCGACCCCTACCTCTTCGGCCTCCTGCTGGGGGACGGGTCGTTCCGCCACAATCTGCGGCTGTCGACGATCGACGCGGAGATCCGCGACGCGGCGGCCGATGCCGTGGCGCCGGAGTGCCGTCTGGTCCGTGTGTCGGGTTCGTCGTGCGACTACACGATCCAGCTGGCACAACGGTCGGGGGGCAAGCGCAATCCGGTCATTCAGGCGTTGCGTGACATGGGGTTGTGGGGGGTGACCTCGCACGGCAAGTTCGTCCCTGAGGTCTTCAAGAACACCTCGATCAAGAACCGCCTGGCCCTGCTGCAGGGGCTGCTGGACACGGACGGCACGATCCAGGCGGACGGGTTGAGCATCTCGCTGTGCTCTGCGTCCCTTCGGCTGGCCGAGGATGTCGCCTGGCTGGTGCGCTCGCTCGGAGGAAGAGCCAGGGTGCTGCCGAAGAAGGCGGCATTCAACGTGTCGGTCGCGTTGCCCGAGGACTACCCGCCGTTCAGGCTGACCCGCAAAGCGGAGCGCGTGTGCGCGAGGCCGAAGTACAACACGTTCCGAAGGGGGATCCGCAGCGCCGAGTTCGTCGGGCGAAAGCCGGTCCAGTGCATCAGCGTCGCTCACCCGAGCAGGGCATACGTCACCGACAACTTCACGGTGACGCACAACACCATGGTGGCCCTCCGCGCCATGCTCGCCGTCGTCGACGCGGGTGGGCAGGCCGCCATGCTCGCGCCCACCGAAGTCCTCGCCCAGCAGCATCACCGCTCCATCGTGGAGATGATGGGCGAGCTCGCCGAGGGCGGGATGCTGGGCGGTGCCGACCAGGCCACCAAGGTCACGCTGCTCACCGGCTCCATGGGCGCCGCCGGACGCCGCCAGGCCCTGCTCGACCTGGTCACCGGGGAGGCCGGCATCGTCATCGGCACGCACGCGCTGATCGAGGACAAGGTGCAATTCCACGACCTGGGCCTGGTCGTCGTCGACGAGCAGCACCGCTTCGGCGTGGAGCAGCGCGACGCCCTGCGCGGCAAGGGCAAGCAGCCCCCGCACCTCCTGGTCATGACGGCCACCCCCATCCCGCGCACGGTCGCGATGACGGTCTTCGGCGACCTGGAGACCTCGGTCCTCGACCAGCTCCCCGCCGGGCGCTCCCCGATCGCCAGCCATGTCGTCCCCGCCCAGGACAAGCCGCACTTCCTCGCCCGCGCGTGGGAGCGCGTGCGCGAGGAGGTGGAGAACGGCCACCAGGCGTACGTGGTCTGCCCGCGCATCGGCGACGAGGAGGACGAGCCCAAGAAGGCCGGCAAGTCCGGTAAGGCCGGCGCGAAGAAGTCCGCCGAGGAGAAGGCGGAGGAAGCGGCGACCGCGGAGAAGCGGCCCCCGCTCGCCGTCATCGAGGTCGCCGAGCAGCTCGCGCGCGGGCCGCTCCAGGGGCTGAGGGTGGAGGTCCTGCACGGCAGGATGCAGCCCGACGACAAGGACGCCGTGATGCGCCGCTTCGCCGCCGGTGAGACCCAGGTGCTGGTCGCGACGACGGTCATCGAGGTCGGGGTGAACGTCCCGAACGCCACCGCCATGGTGATCATGGACGCGGACCGCTTCGGGGTCTCCCAGCTGCACCAGCTCCGCGGCCGCGTCGGCCGCGGCTCGGCCCCCGGCCTCTGCCTCCTGGTCACCGACATGCCCGAGGCGAGCCCCGCCCGCGGCCGCCTGGGCGCCGTCGCCGCCACGCTCGACGGCTTCGAGCTCTCCCGCATCGACCTGGAGCAGCGCCGCGAGGGCGACGTGCTCGGGCAGGCCCAGTCCGGCGTCCGCTCCTCGCTGCGCATGCTCGCCGTCATCGAGGACGAGGAGATCATCGCCGCTGCCCGCGAGGAGGCCGTCGCCGTGGTCGCCGACGACCCCGACCTGGAGCGGCTGCCCGCGCTGCGCACCGCCCTGGACGCCCTGCTCGACGAGGAGCGCGAGCAGTACCTCGACAAGGGGTGAGCGCCGGGTACGCCATATCGTGGAGACAGCCCACCAACGTGGCGCATACCGGCCAGCCAGAAGGAACCAGATGACCCGCGTGATCGCCGGCACCGCCGGCGGACGCCGCCTGTCCGTCCCGCCGGGCAACGGCACCCGCCCCACGTCCGACCGCGCGCGCGAGGGCCTCTTCTCCACCTGGCAGGCCCTTCAGGGCACGCTCGACGGGACCCGGGTCCTCGACCTGTACGCGGGCTCCGGGGCCGTCGGCCTGGAAGCGCTCTCCCGGGGCGCCGCGCACACCCTGCTCGTCGAGGCGGACGCCAGGGCGGCGCGCACCATCAGGGAGAACGTACGGGCGGTCGGCCTGCCCGGCGCCGAGGTCCGAGCGGGCAAAGCCGCCCAGATCGTCCGTGGGGGAGCCCCTCCCACCCCGTACGACCTGGTCTTTCTCGACCCGCCGTATGCGGTCGGTGATGACGATCTTCGGGAGATCCTGCTCACACTCCGCTCGGAGGGCTGGCTCACACCCGACGCGCTCGTCACCGTTGAACGCAGTACAAGAGGCGGAGAATTCGGCTGGCCGGAGGGTTTTGAACCCCTCAGGTCCCGTCGCTACGGCGAGGGGACGTTTTGGTACGGTCGCGCCGCCTCTACGTGCGACGACCCAAGCGTCGCGCCATGACCGGACCGGAGAGCGAGGGACTCACGTTGCGCCGCGCCGTATGTCCGGGGTCTTTCGACCCCATCACCAATGGACACCTCGACATCATCGCCCGCGCCTCCAAGCTGTATGACGTGGTGCACGTCGCGGTGATGATCAATCAGTCGAAGAAGGGCCTCTTCGAGATCGACGAGCGGATCGAGCTGATCCGCCAGGTCACCGCCGACTTCGGCAACGTCGAGGTGGAGTCCTTCCACGGTCTCCTCGTCGACTTCTGCAAGCAGCGCGACATCCCGGCCATCGTCAAGGGGCTGCGCGCGGTCAGCGACTTCGACTACGAACTCCAGATGGCCCAGATGAACAACGGCCTCTCGGGCGTCGAGACCCTCTTCGTCCCGACGAATCCCACCTACAGCTTCCTCTCCTCCTCGCTGGTCAAGGAGGTCGCCGCGTGGGGCGGCGACGTCGCTCACCTGCTGCCGCCGGTGGTCCACGAGGCCCTGGTCGAACGCCTGGGCAAGAAGTGACGCCCGAACCGCCGTACTGACGGTTCGTCACCCGGTGTCGGGCGGGCGGCCACTGGCCTTACAGTCGTCCCGTCCGTCTCCCAACCAGCTGTAGAGAGTGGCGAGCACACGGTGGACGTGCAGAAGAAGATCGACGAGATCGTGCAGGCGGTCGGCAGCGCCCGCTCCATGCCCATGTCGGCCTCGTGCGTGGTCAACCGCGCCGATCTGCTCTCGATGCTCGAAGAGGTGCGCCAGGCGCTGCCCGGCTCCCTCGCCCAGGCCCAGGAGCTCATCGGCGGCCGCGAGCAGCTGGTCGAGCAGGCCCGCCAGGAGGCCGAGCGGATCATCGAGAGCGCGCACGCCGAGCGCGGCTCCCTGATCTCCGACACGGAGGTCGCCCGCCGCTCGCAGGGCGAGGCCGACCGCATCCTCGCGGAGGCCCGCCGGACGGCCGAGGAGGTGCGCGCCGAGGCCGACGACTACGTGGACAGCAAGCTCGCCAACTTCGAGGTCGTCCTCACCAAGACGCTCGGCTCGGTCGGCCGCGGCCGCGAGAAGCTCCTCGGCACCGGCCCCGGCCTCGACGAGCAGGGGTACGAGGACGAGGACGCCCCCGAGCGCAGCCACGACCCCGAGACCCTGCGCCGCAACGCCGACGCGTACGTCGACGCCAAGCTCGGCGCCTTCGAGGCGGTCCTCGCCAAGACGCTGGAGGCCGTCGGACGCGGCCGCCAGACCCTGCACGGCCGGGCCCCCGCCGACGAGCTCGGCACCCTGGGGGAGGGCCCCGCGACCCAGGGCCACACCACGGACGCCGAGTACCTCGCGGACCTCGCGGGCCCCGCCACCCCCACGGAGCACGTGCCGCAGCCGCCCGCCCAGGCCCCGCCCATCCCGGCCCAGGAGCCCTACGCGGTGCCGCACCAGCACCCGGACCCGTACGGGTACCAGCACCAGCAACAGGACCAGTACGCGTACCAGCAGCCGTACGGCCAGCAGGATCCGTACGCGTACCAGCACGACCAGTACGGCTACCCGCAGCAGGGCTACGACCAGGGCCAGTCGCAGCAGGCGCAGCTCCAGGACCAGCCCCATCTCCAGGACCAGCCGCAGCAGCCGGCGGTCCTCGACGAGACCAGCCTCTTCGACACGACCATGATCAGCGCCGAGCAGCTGCGCCAGTACGAACAGGGGCGCTAGCGGGAGCGGGCACGGGTCCTGGTCCGGATTGGGCCGAGAGCGGATGGTCAAGTATCCTGGCTCTTCGGTCGCGCATACGTCCGCGGCTCAGGCTGCCCACCCAAGCCCCGTTTCCGGTGCACCGGTGCGGCCGCCCCCTGAAACTCTTGGATCCGAAAGCAGGAAACACCCTGAGCACGCGCCTCGACCACCGAAACCCCCTCGTGTTCGACACACACGAGCTGGGGCGGCGTCCTGGTGCCCTGCAGCGGGTGTCCCGCGAGGTCGAAGCCCCCGGTCCGCCGGACGGCTTCGGCATCGAAGGGGTCATCGGGGTGCCGCAGGGCGCCCCGGTCCAGCTGGAGGTCCGCCTCGAGTCGGTCATGGAAGGGGTGCTTGTCACAGGCACCGCCCGTGCAACGGCCGAGGGGGAGTGCGTAAGGTGTCTGGAGCCGCTCGAGCTGGAGCTCGACGCGGATTTCCAGGAGATGTTCTCGTACCCTGACGCCGACGACCGGGGCCGCGCTGCGGAACCGGCCGACGACGCCGAGGAAGACGAGGACAGGCTCTGTCTCGAGGACGGCATGTTCGACCTCGAGCCTGTGCTGCGTGATGCGGTGGTGCTCGCACTGCCGATGCAGCCGGTGTGCCAGGACGACTGTCCGGGCCTGTGCTCCCAGTGCGGGGTACGGCTCGCGGACGACCCGGACCACCACCATGACGCCGTCGACATCCGTTGGGCGGCTTTGCAGGGACTCGCTGGCACCATCCAGGACGGCGAGAAGGACGAGATGAGCGGCGCCGAAGCGGAAGCGGGCGTCGACGAGAAGCAGGAGAAGTAGCCGTGGCTGTTCCGAAGCGGAAGATGTCGCGCAGCAACACGCGCCACCGCCGGTCGCAGTGGAAGGCTGCGGTCCCCACCCTGGTTTCGTGTGAGCGTTGCCAGGAGCCCAAGCAGCAGCACATCGCGTGCCCGAGCTGCGGCACCTACAACAAGCGCCAGGTCCTCGAGGTCTGAGCGGCTGGTGAGAGGCACCGTGTCTAGCCCCAAGAAGGCGGAAGACGCCAAGAAATTGGCGGAGACAACGGCCTCGTCCCACACGCTTCTGGAAGGGCGGCTCGGGTACAAGCTCGAGTCCGCCCTTCTGGTGCGCGCGCTGACCCACCGTTCGTACGCGTACGAGAACGGCGGCCTGCCGACGAACGAGCGGCTCGAGTTCCTCGGGGACTCGGTGCTCGGCCTCGTCGTCACGGACACGCTGTATCGCACCCACCCCGACCTGCCCGAAGGCCAGCTGGCCAAGTTGCGGGCCGCGGTGGTCAATTCGCGTGCGCTGGCGGAGGTCAGCCGCGGCCTCGAACTCGGCTCCTTCATCCGGCTCGGCCGGGGCGAAGAGGGCACGGGAGGCCGGGACAAGGCATCCATCCTCGCCGACACCCTGGAAGCGGTGATCGGCGCGGTCTATCTGGACCAGGGTCTGGACGCTGCGGGCGAGCTGGTGCACCGGCTCTTCGACCCGCTGATCGAAAAGTCCTCGAACCTGGGCGCGGGCCTGGACTGGAAGACCAGTCTGCAGGAGCTCACCGCGACGGAGGGCCTCGGCGTACCCGAGTACCTCGTCACGGAGAGCGGCCCCGACCACGAGAAGACCTTTACTGCTGCCGCCCGCGTCGGAGGCGTCTCGTACGGCACCGGCACCGGCCGCAGCAAGAAGGAAGCGGAGCAGCAGGCCGCCGAGTCCGCGTGGCGCGCGATCCGCGCCGCGGCGGACGAGCGGATCAAGGCGGCCGAGGCCGCCGCTGCCGCGCAGTCCGAGGGGATCGCCGACACCCCCTCGGCCTGACGGCCGCCCATCCTTCGGTGCCGGCCGCCCTCTTCACGGGGGTGGCCGGCACTGTGCTTTCCCGATCCCGCGGATCCGCGATCCCGCGAGCCCTTGAACTCCCGACCCCCATTCCCCTGCATCCCCCGGAGCGGACATGCCCGAGCTGCCCGAAGTCGAAGTCGTCCGGCGTGGTCTGGAGCGGTGGGTCAGCGGGCGGCTCATCGGCGAGGTGCAGGTGCTGCATCCGCGCGCGGTGCGGCGGCACGTGGCGGGCGGCGACGACTTCGCGGCCCGGCTGACCGGGCACCGGATGGGGCTCGCCCAGCGGCGCGGCAAGTATCTGTGGCTGCCGCTCGCCGACTCCGCGCACTCCGTCCTGGCCCATCTGGGCATGAGCGGACAGCTCCTCGTGCAGCCCCAAGAGGCGCCGGACGAGAAGCACTTGAGGATCCGGATGCGCTTCGAGGACGAGCAGGGCACCGAACTCCGCTTCGTCGACCAGCGCACCTTCGGCGGGCTCTCCCTCCACGCCAACACCTCCGACGGACTCCCGGACGTCATCGCGCACATCGCCCGCGACCCGCTGGACGAGGCGTTCGACGACGACGCCTTCCACCGGGCGCTGCGCGGCCGCCGTACGACGATCAAGCGGGCCCTGCTCGACCAGTCGTTGATCAGCGGCGTCGGCAACATCTATGCGGACGAGGCCCTTTGGCGGTCGCGGCTGCACTACGAGCGGCCGACCGGCACCTTCACCCGCCCGCGCACGGCCGAACTCCTGGGCCACGTAAGGGATGTGATGAACGCGGCGCTCGCGGTCGGCGGCACCAGCTTCGACAGCCTCTACGTCAACGTGAACGGTGAATCAGGGTATTTCGAGCGGTCGTTGGACGCCTACGGCCGGGAGGACGAGCCCTGCCGGCGCTGCGGCACCGCGATCCGGCGGCGGCCCTGGATGAACCGGTCGAGCTACTTCTGTCCCCGCTGTCAGCGGCCGCCGCGCGCCTCGTCGTAACGCTCCCGCGCCGCGAGCACCTCGTCCTGGCGGCCCTCCACGCAGTGGATCAGGGCGAGGAGACGGTCGGCGATCTCCCGTCCCAGCGGCGTGAGCCGGTAATCCACCCGCGGCGGGTTGGTCGGCTGCGCCTCGCGGTGCACGAGCCCGTCGCGCTCCAGCGCGTGCAGGGTCTGGGAGAGCATCTTCTCGCTCACGCCGTCGACGCGGCGGCGCAGTTCGTTGAAGCGGAGGGTGCCGTCGTGCAGGGCTCCGAGGGTGAGCGCTCCCCAGCGTCCGGTGACGTGCTCCAGCGTGCGCCGCGAGGGGCAGGCCCGGGAGAACACGTCGTACGCCAGGTCGGTGGAATCCATGCGGACACCCTACTCCCGCACAGCGCTAACCAAAGGTTAGTGCCCTGTTCCGGGTGGGGGTCAGTCGGTGGGGCAGGAGGCGGGCTCAGAAGCCGAAGTCCTGCGTCCACCAGGGGCCGCCCGGTGCGAAGTGCGCGCCGACGCCCACCGTCTTGTAGTCGCAGTTGAGGATGTTGGCGCGGTGGCCGGGGCTGTGCATCCAGGCGTCCATCACGGCCTGCGCGTCGGCCTGGCCGCGGGCGATGTTCTCGCCGCCAAGGCCGGAGATGCCGGCCTTCTCGGCGCGGTCCCACGGGGTCGCGCCGTCGGGGTCGGTGTGGGCGAAGAAGCCGCGCTCGGCCATGTCGGTGCTGAAGTCGCCGGCCAGCGTCGCCAGCCGGTCGTCGGCCTCCAGCGGGCGGCAGCCCGCCTTGGCCCGCTCCTGGTTGACCAGGGTGATCACCTCGGCCTCGGCCTTCGCCTCCTCGGACGAGGACCGGGCGCCGACCGGGGGAGCCTTCGGCTTCTCCTCGGCCGTACGGGAGGGGGTCGGCGTCGTCTTCTTCTCCGGCTCCGGCTTCGGGGCCCGGGGCGACGGCTTGGCGGACGGCGTCTTCGAGGGCTTCGGGGCGGCCTTGGAGGGGGTCGGCGTCGGCGTGGACCGCGGCGCCTTGGAGTGGTCGGTGCCGCTGCCCGTCGTCGGCTCGCCGCGCTCGGCGGTGCCGTGGGAGCCGCCCTGGGCGTCCACCCCGGTCGGCGCGGCGGCGGAGCGCACCTTGCCCGGGTCGTCCCCGCCGCCCAGCCGGTAACTGTCGCTGCCGGGAAGCACGCCCGCCGCGACGGCGACGGCGCCCATCGCGACGGCTGCGGAGACGCCGAGCAGGCCCGTGCGCACCGGGGTGGCGGCGCGGCCCCTGCGGCGGTGCGACACCGTCCCCGGGTGGTTCTCAGGGGTGGCGGCCTGTCCAGCGCCGGAGCGTCGGTGGCGTCCCATCTCCTGGCCTTTCGTCCTCACGAACCCTCATGAACAAGGTGGCTCACCCATACGGGTGAGGCTCATCGAGTCGGGACTGTACGCGATGGCGCATGGGGACGAAGTGCCCACAGAGCAATTGGCCGGTTAGCGTGCACTCATGAACGAAGACGTACGACTCACCGCCTGGGTGCGCGGACGCGTGCAGGCCGTGGGATTCCGCTGGTTCACGCGGGCCAAGGCGCTGGAGATCGGCGGCCTGAGTGGTTTTGCTCTCAATCTGGAGGACGGCCGCGTACAAGTGGTCGCGGAAGGTCCCAGGACCGGCTGCCAGAAACTGCTCGACTGGCTTCGCGAGGGCGACACACCCGGGCGCGTCGACGGTGTCACCGAGATCTGGGACACACCACGTGGCATATACGAGACCTTCGCCATTCGGTGACCGTGACCCGCGGATACGTCCCCGGGCGCCGGCGCGGCGCCCGGGGACGCGTGTCCCGGGCAACTGCCCGGGGCAGAAAAAGCCTGGTGGTTGCCAAGAACCGCTTGCCGTGGCAGGCTCCGCAGGTAAGGATGATCTCCACGCCCCCAGGGCCCCGAAGGAGAAGCAGCGCCGCCCGTTCGAAGGCCGCGCGCCCCCGGGTCGCCCGCCAATACGGGGCGTGATCGTGTTGACCGTCAAACTTTTTGGTGAGACTCTGGAAGCCCCGCGCACCTTAGCTGTTTGGCATGTGAGAACGGCCAGCAAGACCCAGCAAAACAACGAGTGCCAAGCACCGCGGGTGCGATTCCCTCACGACCCACCACCGCTTCGGTCGGTCACTCAGTGTGGAGGACCATCCATCATGGCAAAGGCGCTTCTCGGTTACGTCGGCGGCAGCGACCCGCGACTCCTCGCCGAGATGCGACGGCTCCAGCAGCGCGTGCAGGACCTGGAATCCGAGCTCGGTCGGATCCAGGCGGAGAACGACGCGCTGGCGGCTGCCGCTTCTCACGAATCGCTCCTGGAGAGCATCGACGTACCCCAGGCGGAGCCTGCGCTCACCTGACCCCTATCCGATCACGACGTAACAAAGGGCTGCGCAGTAATTGAGCCCGTACTGGTCGGCGCTCTGTCTGGTCTGTCTGTCCACGTCAGACGCTGATCTTGAGATCTGCAAGGGACGCTTCGGCGTCCCTTCTTTCTTTCGCCCGCGTACGCTGCTTTCTTTACCGTCTGATGTGCCCTGCACCTTCATGGGTGAAACTGTCAGCGAAAGGTAGAGTCCGACGGCGTGCATCTCAAGGCCCTGACCCTGCGCGGTTTCAAATCCTTCGCGTCCGCCACGACGCTGAAGTTCGAACCGGGTATCACCTGCGTCGTCGGACCCAACGGATCCGGCAAGTCCAACGTCGTGGACGCGCTCAGCTGGGTCATGGGGGAACAGGGCGCCAAGTCCCTGCGCGGCGGCAAGATGGAGGACGTCATCTTCGCCGGCACCACCGGGCGGCCCCCGCTCGGCCGCGCCGAGGTCTCCCTCACCATCGACAACTCCGACGGCGCCCTGCCCATCGAGTACGCCGAAGTCACCATCACGCGGATCATGTTCCGCAACGGCGGCAGCGAATACCAGATCAACGGCGACACCTGCCGCCTCCTCGACATCCAGGAGCTGCTCTCCGACTCCGGCATCGGACGCGAGATGCACGTCATCGTCGGACAGGGCCAGCTCGACGGCGTGCTGCACGCCGACCCGATGGGGCGGCGCGCGTTCATCGAGGAGGCCGCGGGCGTCCTCAAGCACCGCAAGCGCAAGGAGAAGGCGCTGCGCAAGCTCGACGCGATGCAGGCCAACCTCGCGCGCGTGCAGGACCTCACCGACGAACTGCGGCGCCAGCTCAAGCCGCTCGGCCGGCAGGCCGCCGTGGCGAGACGGGCCGCCGTCATCCAGGCCGACCTGCGCGACGCCCGCCTGCGGCTCCTCGCCGACGACCTCGTACGGCTGCGCGAGGCCCTCGAGGCGGAGGTCGCCGACGAGGCCGCGCTCAAGGAGCGCAAGGAGAGCGCCGAGGCCCGGCTGAAGGCCGCCCTGCAGCGCGAGGCGCAGCTGGAGGAGGAGGTGCGGCGCCTCACCCCGCGCCTGCAGCGCGCCCAGCAGACCTGGTACGAGCTGTCGCAGCTCGCCGAGCGGGTGCGCGGCACCGTCTCGCTGGCCGACGCGCGCGTCAAGAGCGCCACCGCCGCGCCCCCCGAGGAGCGGCGCGGGCGCGACCCCGAGGACATGGAGCGCGAGGCCGCCCGGATCCGCGAGCAGGAGGCCGAGCTCGAAGCGGCCCTGGAGGCCGCCGAGCACGCGCTTGAGGACACCGTCGCCCACCGGGCCGAGCTCGAACGGCAGCTGGCGGTGGAGGAGCGCAGGCTCAAGGACGTGGCGCGGGCCATCGCCGACCGGCGCGAGGGCCTCGCACGGTTGCACGGCCAGGTCAACGCGGCCCGGTCGCGTGCGGCGTCCGCGCAGGCCGAGATCGACCGCCTCGCCGTCGCCCGGGACGAGGCCGCCGAGCGCGCCGTCGCCGCCCAGGAGGAGTACGAGCAGCTCAAGGCCGAGGTCGACGGGCTCGACGCGGACGACGCGGAGCTCGGCGAACGGCACGACGCGGCGAAGCGGGAGCTGGCCGAGGCCGAGGCGGCACTCACCGCCGCCCGGGAGGCGGCGACCGCCGTCGAACGCAGACGGGCCGCGGTCGCCGCCCGGCACGAGGCGCTCGCGCTCGGGCTGCGCCGCAAGGACGGCACCGGCGCGCTGCTCGCCGCCAAGGACCAGCTCACCGGGGTGCTCGGGCCCGCCGCGGGCCGGCTCACCGTGGCGCCCGGGTACGAGGTGCCGGTGGCGGCGGCGCTCGGGGCGTGCGCCGACGCCGTCGCCGTGAGCGGTCCGAGCACGGCCGCCGAGGCGATCCGGCTGCTGCGCAAGCAGGACGCCGGGCGGGCCGCGCTGCTGCTGGGCGGCGCCCCGGACGAGCCGCGCACCGAGCGCTCCGAGGGGCCGCCGCCCGTCGCCGACCTCGTACGGGGCCCTGAGGAGCTGATGCCCGCCGTGCGGCGGCTGCTGCGCGGGATCGTCGCGGTGGGGACGCTGGAGGACGCCGAGGACCTGGTCTACGCGCACCCCGACCTGACCGCCGTCACCGCCGAAGGGGACCTGCTGGGCGCGCACTTCGCGCAGGGCGGCTCCGCGGGGGCGCCGAGCCTGCTCGAAGTACAGGCATCCGTCGACGAGGCCGCCGCCGAGCTCGAAGAACTCGGCGCGCGCTGCGAGGAGTTGGCGGCGGAGCAGGAGCGTGCGGGGCAGCGGCGCGCCGAATGTGCCGCGCTCGCCGAGGAGTTGGGGGAGCGGCGCCGGGCGGCCGACCGGGAGAAGTCCGCGGTGGCCCAGCAGTTGGGCCGGCTCGCCGGGCAGGCGCGGGGCGCGGCGGGCGAGGCGGAACGGTCCGCCGCCGCGGCGGCCAAGGCGCAGGACGCCCTTGACCGGGCGGTGGAGGAGGCCGAGGAACTCGCCGAGCGGCTCGCCGTCGCCGAGGAGGCGTCCCCGGCGGGGGAAGAGGAGGAGCCCGACACCTCGGTGCGCGACCGCCTCGCCGCCGACGGTGCCAACGCCCGGCAGACCGAGATGGAGGCCCGGCTCCAGGCCCGTACGCACGAGGAGCGGGTCAAGGCGCTCGCGGGCCGCGCGGACTCCCTGGACCGGGGTGCGCGCGCCGAACGCGAGGCACGCGCGCGTGCCGAGCAGCGCAGGGCCAGGCTCCGGCACGAGGCCGCGGTCGCCGGGGCGGTCGCCGCCGGCGGGCGCCAGCTCCTCGCCCACGTCGAGGTCTCCCTCGTACGGGCCGAGGAGGAGCGGGCAGCGGCCGAGCGGGCCAAGGAGGTACGGGAGCGGGAACTGGCCGCCGAGCGCACCCGGGGCAGGGAGCTGAAGGCGGAACTCGACAAACTGACTGATTCAGTTCACCGCGGCGAGGTACTAGGTGCCGAGAAGCGGCTGCGGATCGAGCAGCTGGAGGCCAAGGCACTGGAGGAGCTCGGTGTGGAACCGGCGGGACTCGTGGCCGACTACGGCCCGGATCAACTCGTGCCGCCCTCGCCCCCCGCCGAGGGCGAGGAACTGCCCGACGACCCCGAGCATCCGCGCAACAGGCCGGTGCCGTTCGTCCGGGGCGAGCAGGAGAAGCGGCTCAGGTCAGCCGAACGGGCGTATCAGCAGCTCGGAAAAGTGAACCCGCTGGCCCTCGAGGAGTTCGCGGCGCTGGAGGAGCGGCACCAGTTCCTCAGCGAGCAGCTCGAAGACCTGAAGAAGACGCGGACCGACCTCCTCCAGGTGGTGAAGGAGGTCGACGAACGGGTCGAACAGGTCTTCACCGAGGCGTACCACGACACGGCCCGCGAGTTCGAGGGCGTGTTCTCGCGGCTCTTCCCGGGCGGCGAGGGGCGGCTGGTCCTGACCGACCCGGACAACATGCTCACCACCGGCGTGGATGTGGAGGCCCGGCCGCCGGGCAAGAAGGTCAAGCGGCTCTCGCTGCTCTCCGGCGGCGAGCGGTCGCTGACGGCCGTGGCGCTGCTCGTCTCGATCTTCAAGGCGCGGCCCAGTCCGTTCTACGTGATGGACGAGGTCGAGGCGGCGCTCGACGACACCAACCTGCAGCGGCTCATCCGCATCATGCAGGAGCTGCAGGAGGCCTCGCAGCTCATCGTGATCACGCACCAGAAGCGCACGATGGAGGTGGCCGACGCGCTGTACGGGGTCTCGATGCAGGGCGACGGCGTCTCGAAGGTGATCAGCCAGCGCCTGCGGTAGCCGCGGCCGACGGGCTTCCCTGATCGCCGACGGGCTTCCTTGATCACTTAAACCATCACTTCAACACTTGAACGAGTGCGACCTCGAAGTGCCCTCAAATTCACAGCAGCCCTCCTATTGACTTCGAAACTTGAAGGCATAGTCTCTGCAACGTTGCTTTTACCTTCAGGTGGTGGGCGGCGTGAAGTTGTGCGCCACTTGAAGAGCTCGCCCCCACCCCCGGCAACGTTGCCGGTGGCCCGAGGAGTACACGTGACCAGCACATCGCAGGCGCCCCGGTCCGGAGCCAGAGAGGCCCACCCGGACCATCTGGGACATGTCATCTTCATTACGGCGGCCGCCGCGATGGGTGGCTTCCTCTTCGGCTACGACAGTTCGGTGATCAACGGCGCGACCGTCGCCATCCAGCACCGGTTCGACGTCGACGCCAACATGCTCGGCTGGATCATCGCCACCGCGCTGCTCGGCTGCGCGGTCGGCGCCGCCGTGGCGGGCCGCATCGCCGACCGCATCGGCCGCATCCGCTGCATGCAGATCGCCGCCGTGCTCTTCGCGGCAAGCGCGGTCGGCTCCGCCCTGCCGTTCGCGGCCTGGGACCTCACCATGTGGCGCCTGATCGGCGGCATCGGCATCGGCATGGCGTCGGTGATCGGCCCCGCGTACATCGCCGAGGTCGCGCCGCCCGCCTACCGCGGCCGGCTCGCCTCCTTCCAGCAGGCCGCCATCGTCATCGGCATCGCCGTCTCCCAGCTGGTCAACTGGGGCATCCTGAACATGGCCGACGGCGACCAGCGCGGCAAGCTGGGCGGCCTGGAGGCCTGGCAGTGGATGCTCGGCGTCATGGTCATCCCCGCGCTGCTCTACGGGCTGCTGTCCTTCATCATCCCGGAGTCCCCGCGCTTTTTGATCTCGGCCGGCCGTCAGACCGAGGCCAAGAAGGTCCTCAGCGAGGTCGAGGGCCACACCATCGACCTGGACGCGCGCGTCCAGGAGATCGAGATCGGCCTGCACCGCGAGCACAAGCCGTCCTTCAAGGACCTGCTGGGCAAGGTCGGCTTCCTGCCGATCGTCTGGATCGGCATCGGGCTCTCGGTCTTCCAGCAGCTCGTCGGCATCAACGTGATCTTCTACTACTCGAACCAGCTGTGGCAGTCCATCGGCAAGGACCCCTCCAGCTCGTTCCTGTACTCGTTCGAGACGTCGATCGTGAACATCATCGGCACGGTCATCGCGATGATCTTCGTCGACCGCATCGGCCGCAAGCCCCTCGCCATCATCGGCTCCGCCGGCATGGCCCTGGCCCTGTTCACCATGGCGTGGGCGTTCTCGTACAAGACCGGCTCCGGTGACAACGTCTCGCTGCCCAACGCGCAGGGCCTGACCGCGATCATCGCCGCCAACGCCTTCGTGCTCTTCTTCGCCCTCTCCTGGGGCGTGGTCGTCTGGGTGCTGCTCGGCGAGATCTTCCCCAACCGGATCCGTGCCGCCGCGCTCGGCGTGGCCGCCTCCGCCCAGTGGCTCGCCAACTTCGCGATCACCAAGACCTTCCCGAGCATGTCCGAGTGGTCCCTGACCGGCTCGTACATCATCTACGGCGCGTTCGCCGCCGTCTCGATCCCCTTCGTCATGAAGTTCGTCAAGGAGACGAAGGGCAAGGCCCTGGAGGAGATGGGCTAAACCCCCGCTGCCCCCTCCTCTTCAGGAAGCTGCCCCGGCTGAAGGACTCGTGTCTCACTTGTCCTTGAGCCGGGGCAGTACGTTTTCGCAGAAGTGGTGCAGGCTGCGCCACCCCTCGTCGACGGGCATCCCGCCGGCGAGCGGATGCAGGATGAGGCTGGCCGCCCCCTCTTTCGCGTACGTCACGCACTCCTCGGGCGTCAGCACCCGGTAGACGCCCTCGGCGCGCAGCTCGTCGACGGTGGTCGCCGCCGACTTCACCGCCGAACGGATCTCCGCGGACTGCCACGAGGCGTACGTGCGCGCCTCGTGCAGGAAGTGCCGGCCGTGCTCGGCCCAGGTGCGGTCGGGGTCGTCGGCGATGTGCAGGAGCGGGGTCTCGGCGGCGGGCATCATCGTCCACCCCTCGGTGCCGTGCTCCGCGAGCTGCGCCGTGTAGTACGCCTCCAGGTCGGGCAGGTGGGCGCTGGGGAAGAACGGCAGGCCGAACCGGGCCGCGCGCCGGGCCGCCGCCTTCGACGAGCCGCCGACCAGGAGCAGCGGATGCGGCTGGGTGAAGGGGCGTGGCGTGATGCGCACGGTCCGGCCGCGGAAGTCGAAGAGCTCGCCGGTCCAGGCCTTCAGGAGTGTCTCGAGCAGCTCGTCCTGGAGCTTCCCGCGGCTCTTCCAGTCGACCCCCGCCTGCTCGTACTCCTCGGGCCGGTAGCCGATCCCCGCCACCGTGACCAGGCGGCCGGCGCTCAGCAGGTCGAGTACGGCGATGTCCTCGGCGAGCCGCAGCGGATCGTGCAGCGGGCCGATCACCGCGGAGACCGTGACCGCGATGCGCCGGGTGGCGCCGAAGACGGCTCCGGCGAAGGTGAACGGCGAGGAGATCCAGTTGTTCGGGGTGCCGTGGTGCTCCTCGGTCTGCACGGTGGAGATGCCGCGGTCGTCCGCGTAGGCGGCCATCTCCAGGGCGGCCCGGTAGCGCTCGCTCAGCGACGCGGGTGTCGCCGCGGGATCGACGAGGTTGAAACGTACGACTGTGGCGGGCATGGAAACGTCCCCCTTCACCGTGCGTGGGCGGCGAAGGGGGACGTTAGCTGACGTGATGTCAGATGAATAGCCTCGTACGGGAGTCGGATCGATCCGTACGGGTGTCCGCGCGGATCAGGCCGAGATCAGCTCGGTGTCGCCCTTGCCGGTGGCCGCGTCCTTCTCCACCAGCGGCGTCTTCGGCAGGATCGCGTACAGCACGGCGGCGACGACGATCGTGGTCAGCCAGCCGAGGCCGTGGCGGCCGGTCCAGGACGTGGCGAGCGGGCCGCTGAACCAGTCGACCTTGGTGAAGAGCATGCCCACCACCAGGGCGAGCGCCCACGCCGTCATCGCCTGCCAGGCGAAGCCCGCCTTGTACCAGTAGGCGCTGGTGCGCTTGGTGTCCATCAGCGCCTCGCCGTCGTACGTCTTGCGGCGCAGCATGTCGACGCCGAAGACGCCGATCCAGGCGGAGAAGGCGACCGCGAGCAGCGTGAGGAAGGAGATGAACGAGCCCATGAAGCTCGTCGCCACGTTCATCAGGATGTAGCCGAAGATCAGGCTGATCACGGCGTTCACGCTGACCGCCCACGCGCGCGGGACCTTGATGCCGAGCGTCATCGCGGTGAAGCCCGCGGAGTACATCGACATTGAGTTGATCAGCAGCATGCCGATGAGGGCCATCAGCAGATACGGCACCGCGATCCACATCGGCAGCAGCTCACCGAGGAAGGAGACCGGGTCCTGCGCCGACGAGAGCTTCGGGTCGGAGACGGCCATGACCGCGCCCATCAGGACCATCGGGACGACGACGATGCCCGCGCCGCCGATGGCGTGGCCGATCAGCGGCTTGTTGGAGGCGGCGCGCGGCAGGTAGCGGGTGAAGTCGGGGCCGGTGGGGACCCAGCTGATGCCGCCCGCGGCGATCGTGCCGACGCCCGCGACCATCATCGCCGTGGAACCGGCGGGCTTGTCGAAGACGGCGGACCAGTCGGTCTCGGCGAGGAGGTAGATCAGCACGAGGACGCTGAAGGCGCCGAAGGCGTACGTCGACCAGGTGCTTGCGATGTGCAGGATCTTGCGGCCGAGGCCGCTGATCAGGAAGGTGCAGGTGACGAAGGCGACCAGCGTGACGACGGTCAGCCAGGTGCTGGACTCCACGCCGAAGCAGATGTCCAGGACCGTGATGATCGCGTACGCGCCGGTGACCGCGTTGATCGTCTCCCAGCCCCAGCGGGCGACCCAGATGAGCGCGCCCGGGAAGAGGTTGCCGCGCTGGCCGAAGACCGCGCGGGAGAGCGTCATGCCCGGCGAACCGCCGCGCTTGCCGGCGATGGAGATCAGGCCGACCATGCCGTAGCTCAGCAGGGGGGAGACGAGCGCGACGACCAGGACCTGCCAGATGTTCAGGCCGTTGGAGACGATCAGGCCGGCGCCCATGGTCAGCAGCAGGACGCTGATGTTGGCCGCTACCCAGGTGGGGAAGAGCTCGCGGGTCCTGCCCGTGCGCTCGGCGTCCGGGACGGGCTCAAGGCCGCGTGTCTCGAGGGCGCCTTCGGATTCGGCGGTGGTGCTGCTCATGGGGGTGGGTCCGTGCCTCTCGCTCGGATCGCAACGTCGCGATCCGCCGGTGGGGGTGATTCGCGATGGACTCTACGCGCGTTGATGCGGGGACCTCCATCGTACTTTAGTCCGAGTAGTGCCCTCAAGAGGCATATGTTCTTTGGAGGAAACTCCAATCTGGGCCTCCGTCGGTGGCATGGCCGATACTGGACGGGTTATGGAAATCGTCATCCTTGCTGTAGTCATCGCCGTGGTCGTGATCGGCGCGCTCGGCGGGCTCGTGATCGGCAGCCGCAAGAAGAAGCAGCTGCCCCCGCAGGCCCCGCCCTCCGCGCCCACCATCACCGCCCCTCCCGCCGAACCGAAGGTCGGCGAAGAGGCCGAGACGCCGCGCGACGAACCGCGCCGCACGATCGAGGAGGTGGAACTCCCGCTCGCCGAGCCGTCGGCCACGGCCCCGGTCGTCGTCGAGGAGCCGGTCGCCGAAGAACCGGCCGCGCCGGAGATCGAGACCCCCGAGCCCACCGCCGGCCGCATGGTCCGGCTGCGCGCCCGGCTCTCCCGCTCGCAGAACGCGCTCGGCAAGGGACTGCTCACGCTGCTGTCCCGCGAGCACCTCGACGAGGACACCTGGGAGGAGATCGAGGACACGCTGCTCACCGCGGACGTCGGCGTCGCCCCCACCCAGGAGCTCGTGGAGCGGCTGCGTGAGCGCGTGCGCGTGCTCGGCACCCGCACCCCGGACGAGCTGCGCACCCTGCTCCGCGAGGAGCTCCTCACGCTCGTCGGCGCGGACCTCGACCGCACCGTGAAGACCGAGTCGGGCCTGGAGACGCCGGGCATCGTGATGGTCGTCGGGGTGAACGGCACCGGCAAGACCACCACCACCGGCAAGCTCGCGCGCGTCCTCGTCGCCGACGGCCGCACGGTCGTCCTCGGCGCCGCCGACACCTTCCGCGCCGCCGCCGCCGACCAGCTGCAGACCTGGGGCGAGCGCGTCGGCGCCCGCACGGTGCGCGGCCCCGAGGGCGGCGACCCCGCGTCGATCGCCTTCGACTCGGTCAAGGAGGGCATCGCGGACGGCGCGGACGTCGTCCTCATCGACACCGCGGGCCGCCTGCACACCAAGACCGGCCTGATGGACGAGCTCGGCAAGGTCAAGCGCGTCGTCGAAAAGCACGCCCCGCTCGACGAGGTGCTGCTCGTCCTCGACGCCACGACCGGACAGAACGGCCTGATCCAGGCCCGCGTCTTCGCCGAGGTCGTCGACATCACGGGCATCGTCCTCACCAAGCTGGACGGCACCGCCAAGGGCGGCATCGTCGTCGCCGTCCAGCGCGAACTGGGCGTGCCGGTCAAGCTGGTGGGTCTCGGCGAGGGCGCGGACGACCTGGCCCCCTTCGAGCCCGAGGCGTTCGTGGACGCGCTCATCGGCGACTGAGGCCTCGCACCCTCGGGCGTACGCGTAAGGGCCCCCTCGCACCTTCACGGTGTGAGGGGGCCCTTACGGCTTGAAGTACTCCGACATCAGGGCGCCGACCCACTCCGGCTGCTCGATCTCGGCCGGGCGGAACTCCGCCATGGCGGGCTTCAGGTCGACGACCGGGGTGCCGGAGACCGCGTCGAGGCCCACCACCGTCAGCTCGCGCCCGCGGACGGACTCGATGGCGCAGCACGTCACCCCGATGCGGTTGGGCCTGCGGGGGCCGCGGTCGGCGAAGACCCCGACCGGCGGCAGGTCGGCGCGGCCGCGCGGGGGCCGGGGTCCGCGGGGGCCGACGGTGCCCGGAAGGCCGGGGTCCGGGAACCGGTCGAAGACGAAGACCACCTCCACGTGCGAGAAGTCCTCCAGCCCCTGGAGGCATGCCTCGCCGAAGCGTTCGTCGACGGTGATCGTGCTGCGGACGGCGCCCCACCGGTCCGTGAGCCGGACATCCGTGCGGTCGTTGCGGACGGTGCCTATCGGGGTGATCTCGAAGCTCTGCATGGGCCGGTTCTATCGCTCCGGCCGCCGTCGCGCACGGGCCGGTCGTTCTGACGCGCGGAGCCGTGCCGTGAGGTGATGTGCCGTGAGGTGATGTGCCGGGACTAGGCCGGTGACCGGTGTGCGACGTACGCCAATGTGCCGAGCAGGAGCCGTGCCTGGGGCGGGTTCGTCGCCGTGTCGAGCGCGGGGGAGCGGAGCCAGCGGACCGGACCGAGGCCGCCGCGGTCGGACGGGGGCGCGGTGATGTGGGTGCCGCGGCCCAGGCCGTGCAGGTCCAGGGCGGCGTCGTCCCAGCCCATGCGGTAGAGCAGCTGGGGGAGTTCGGCCGCGGCTCCGGGGGCGACGAAGAACTGCGCCCGGCAGTCGGGGGTGACGACCACCGGCCCGAGGGGGAGCCCCATCCGCTCCAGCCGGACCAGGGCGTGCCGCCCCGCCGTCTCCGCCACCTCGATCACGTCGAACGCGCGCCCGACCGGCAGCAGTACGGCCGCGCCGGGGAACTCGGCCCAGGCGTCGGACACTTCGTCGAGGGTGGCGCCGGCCGGGACCTCCGGCGCGAACGCCAGCGGGTGGGCGCCGGGGGCGGGGCAGTCGCTCTGCCCGCACGAGCAGACGCCGTCGAGGGCCCGGGCGCCGGGGACCGCGTCCCAGCCCCACAGACCGGTGTACTCCGCCACCGCCGTACAGTCCGACGCGCGGCCGCGCCGGCGTGATCCGGTCCGGGGCCGGTCGGTTCCCCGGATGCCGCCGATCGTGAAGCCCATGCCCCCTCCAACGGGTCGAGCACGCCCTGGTTACGTGACGGATCGGATCGTGGCCCTCTGTTCTGAAGGCGGCGCTCGGTGGATTCCCGGGTGGTGCGCGGGAGTTCATGCGCCCCACTGCACTCCGTTGCGCCCACTTTCGTTCGTCCTATGTCAAGTGAATCGCTTGTGGCGGCCCGGGAGTTCATTCGAAGGGGTGGCGAATGGTGGCGTTTCCGCGATCGCCCTCGCCGGACGGGTGATCGTAGGATTACTTTCGGTACATGACCCTGGGAGTTCGAGCACTCGTGGGTATGCCGGAGGCAAGTCGGTTTCCTGTTCGATGGGTGACATTCTCCGGACGGACAGCCGCAAGGCGCGGCATTCTGTTAGGGCTTGGCGTGGACAGCGCACAAGTGGCTTGATGGATGGGGGCGTTCCAGTGGGCGGCAACGGCGGAGGCGGCGTGAACGCTGAGAAGCGCCCCAACGAGATGCTCACGTCCTGGTTCGTGCGCAGCGGCTGGTCGAAAGGCGAGCTCGCCCGCCAAGTGAACCGCAGGGCCCGGCAGTTGGGTGCTCACCACATTTCGACGGACACCTCACGGGTGCGCCGCTGGCTCGACGGGGAGAACCCCAGGGAGCCGATCCCGCGCATCCTCTCCGAGCTCTTCTCCGAGCGGTTCGGCTGCGTCGTCGCCGTCGAGGACCTGGGCCTGCGTGCCGCGCACCGTACCCCCGCCTCCTCCGGCGTCGACCTGCCCTGGACCGGGCCGCAGACGGTCGCCCTGATGAGCGAGTTCTCCCGCAGCGACCTGATGCTCGCCCGCCGTGGCTTCCTCGGCACCTCGCTCGCGCTCTCCGCGGGCCCCGCCCTCATCGAGCCCATGCAGCGCTGGCTGGTGCCCTCGCCCTCCGCCACGGCGCCGCCGGAGCCCGAGCCCGCCGCGCAGCGCCGCCCGGCCCGGCTCTCCAAACCGGAGCTGGACCTCCTGGAGTCCACGACGGTGATGTTCCGCCAGTGGGACGCCCAGTGCGGGGGAGGGCTGCGCCGCAAGGCCGTCGTCGGACAGCTGCACGAGGTGACGGACCTGCTCCAGGAGCCGCAGCCCGAGGCCACCTCCAAGCGCCTGTTCAAGGTCGCGGGCGAGCTGGCAGAGCTGGCCGGGTGGATGAGTTACGACGTGGGGCTCCAGCCCACCGCCCAGAAGTACTTCGTCCTCGCCCTGCACGCCGCGAAGGAGGCGGGCGAGAAGCCCCTCGGGTCGTACATCCTCTCCAGCATGAGCCGCCAGATGATCCACCTCGGCCGGCCCGACGACGCGCTCGAACTGATCCACCTCGCCCAGTACGGCAGCCGGGACTGCGCCAGTCCGCGCACCCAGGCCATGCTGTATGCGATGGAGGCCCGGGCGTACGCCAGCATGGGGCAGCCCGGCAAGTGCAAGCGCGCCGTGCGGATGGCCGAGGACACCTTCGCCGACGCCGAGGACTTCCCCGAGCCCGAGCCGGACTGGATCCGCTTCTTCTCCGAGGCCGAGCTGAACGGCGAGAACGCCCACTCGTACCGCGACCTGGCCTACGTGGCGGGCCGCAGCCCCACCTACGCCTCGCTCGCCGAGCCCGTCATGGACCGCGCCGTGGAGCTCTTCGAGAGGGACCTCGAACACCAGCGTTCGTACGCGCTCAACCTCATCGGCAAAGCCACCGTCCACCTGCTGCAACGCGAGCCCGAGCAGAGCACGGTCCTCGCCGGGCAGGCCCTCGACATCGCCAAGAAGGTCCGTTCCGAGCGGGTCAACACCCGCCTGCGCAAGACCGTCGACACGGCCGTGCGGGACTTCGGCGACGTCCCCGAAGTCGTCCAGATCACCGAGCGGCTCGCCATCGAGATGCCGGAGACCGCGGAAGCGGTCTGAGCCCGGCACCCCCGGCCCCGGCCGCGGCAGGACCATCCCGAACAGCCCGACTCGGCTCCCCCATGCCAGTCAGCCGGATGGCCGCCGCGGCCGGTTCTCGTGCCCCGCGCCGGGCCCGGAAGGGCACCCCGCGTGACCCGCCGGTTCATGACCGCGTAACACACCCGACCTCTTCGTCACCGCGGCGAAACACCGAGGGGCCCCCGCCGAAATCGTGCTGCGCCAATCTCTGGCGCATAACCGCCCCACAGCCCCGCGCTCCCCGAGCGGGGGCCCCTCGGCACCGCACACGCTCCGCCCGCACGGGCCGCACCGCACGGGCCGCATACGACGACGAGGAGACGCCGATGCCCCCAGGCATCACGATCGCCGCAGACGCCCCAGAGCTGTCTGCCGCCAACACCGGGTTCATGCTCATCTGTTCCGCCCTGGTGATGCTCATGACGCCGGGACTCGCCTTCTTCTACGGAGGCATGGTCCGCGTCAAGAGCACCCTGAACATGCTGATGATGAGCTTCATCAGCCTGGGGATCGTCACCATCCTCTGGGTGCTGTACGGCTTCTCCGTCGCGTTCGGCACCGACCACGGCAGCCTCCTCGGCTGGGAGAGCGACTTCGTCGGGCTCAGCGGGCTCGGCATCAACCAGCTCTGGGACGGCTACACCATCCCGGTCTACGTCTTCGCCGTCTTCCAGCTGATGTTCGCGATCATCACCCCCGCGCTGATCAGCGGCGCCCTCGCGGACCGCGTGAAGTTCTCCGCCTGGGCGCTGTTCATCGCGCTGTGGGCCACCGTCGTCTACTTCCCGGTCGCCCACTGGGTCTGGGGCGCCGGCGGCTGGGCCTTCGAGCTCGGCGTCATCGACTTCGCGGGCGGCACGGCCGTCCACATCAACGCCGGTGCCGCGGCGCTCGGCGTCATCCTCGTCATCGGCAAGCGCGTCGGCTTCAAGAAGGACCCGATGCGGCCGCACTCGCTGCCGCTCGTGATGCTCGGCGCGGCCCTGCTCTGGTTCGGCTGGTTCGGCTTCAACGCCGGATCGTGGCTGGGCAACGACGACGGCGTCGGCGCGCTCATGTTCGTCAACACGCAGGTCGCCACCGCCGCCGCCATGCTCGCCTGGCTCCTCTACGAGAAGCTGCGCCACGGCACCTTCACCACGCTGGGCGCCGCGTCGGGAGCCGTCGCCGGCCTCGTCGCGATCACGCCATCCGGCGGCTCCTGCTCGCCGCTCGGCGCCATCGCCATCGGCGCCATCGCCGGTCTGCTCTGCGCCATGGCAGTCGGACTCAAGTTCCGGTTCGGATACGACGACTCGCTCGACGTCGTCGGCGTCCACCTGGTCGGCGGCGTCGCCGGCTCGATCCTCGTCGGCTTCTTCGCCACCGGCGGCGGCCAGTCGAAGGCCAAGGGCCTCTTCTACGGCGGCGGCCTCGAACAGCTGGGGAAGCAGCTCGCCGGAGTCGGCGCGGTCCTCGCGTACTCCCTGATCGCCTCGGCGGTCCTCGCCCTGCTCATCGACAGGACGATGGGGATGCGGGTCAGCGAGGACGACGAGGTCTCGGGCATCGACCAGGTGGAACACGCCGAGACCGCCTACGACTTCAGCGGGGCGGGCGGCGGTACGGCTTCCCGTACGGCGGTACCGGGCCCGGGCGGCGCCGGTGCCGGGACAGGGGCCGGCGGTCAGGCCCAGGCACAGGCGCAGGCCAAGGCTCAGCGGAACAAGAAGGTGGACGCATGAAGCTCATCACCGCGGTCGTCAAGCCGCACCGGCTCGACGAGATCAAGGAGGCGCTGCAGGCCTTCGGTGTCCACGGTCTGACCGTCACCGAGGCCAGCGGCTACGGCCGGCAGCGCGGACACACCGAGGTCTACCGGGGTGCCGAGTACACGGTGGATCTCGTGCCGAAGATTCGTATCGAGGTCCTCGTCGAGGACGACGACACCGAACAGCTCCTCGAAGTGGTGGTCAAGGCCGCCAGGACCGGCAAGATCGGGGACGGCAAGGTCTGGAGCGTCCCGGTCGACACGGCGGTCCGGGTGCGGACGGGGGAGCGCGGACCCGACGCCCTGTGAGGCGGCGGGCGGAGTGCGCGGGCCGAGCGGGATCGAACGGAACTGAGCGGGACGGAACAGGAGCTGCTGGGTGACGAGTGTGGACGCACCGACCGAAACGACATCGGAAGACTCCGGACCCAGCGGCTACGCGGCGGCCCGGCTGCGGCTCCTCCACGAGGAGTCGCGGTCCGGGCCGCCGCGCCGTTCCGCCCTCGCGCAGCTGACGGACGACTGGCTGGCCGGACTCTTCCGAAGCGGCGGCGGGGCCGGGGGCGGACCCGCCGGTGCGCCGGGCGGCACCGCGCTCGTCGCGGTGGGCGGGTACGGGCGCGGCGAGCTGTCGCCCCGCAGCGACCTGGACCTGCTCCTGCTGCACGACGGGAGCGCGGGCGCCGGGGAGATGGCGGCGCTCGCCGACCGCCTCTGGTACCCCGTCTGGGACCTCGGGCTGGCCCTCGACCACTCCGTGCGGACGCCCGCGGAGGCCCGCAGGACCGCCGGCGAGGACCTCAAGGTGCACCTCGGGCTGCTCGACGCCCGCCATGTCGCCGGCGACCCGGGGATGACCACGGCGCTGCGCACGGCCGTCCTCGCCGACTGGCGCAACCAGGCGGTGAAGCGGCTGCCCGAGCTGCGCGAGCTGTGCGAGGAACGGGCCGAGCGCCACGGCGAGTTGGGCCATCTGCTCGAACCCGACCTGAAGGAGGCGAGGGGCGGACTGCGCGACGCGACCGCGCTGCGGGCGATCGCCGCGTCCTGGCTCGCCGACGCACCCCGCGAAGGGCTCGACGAAGCCCGCGGGAAACTCCTCGACGTGCGCGACGCGCTGCACCTCGCGACGGGCCGGGCCACCGACCGGCTCGCCCTCCAGGAACAGGACCAGGTCGCCGCCGAACTGGGCCTGCTGGACGCCGACACCCTGCTGCGGCAGGTGTACGAGTCCGCCCGCGTCATCTCGTACGCCGGTGACGTCACCTGGCGCGAGGTCGGCCGGGTGCTGCGGGCGCGGGCCGGGCGACCGCGGCTGCGGACACTGCTCGGCGGCGGTCGCGGGGCCACCGCGGAGCGGACACCGCTGGCCGAAGGGGTCGTCGAACAGGACGGTGAGGCCGTCCTCGCGCGGGCCGCCCGCCCCGAACGCGACCCCGTCCTGCCGCTGCGGGCCGCCGCGGCCGCCGCCCAGGCCGGGCTTCCGCTCTCGCTGCACGCCGTGCGCCGCCTGGCCGCCGTGGCCCGTCCGCTGCCCACGCCGTGGCCCGCCGAGGCGCGCGAGCAACTCGTGACGCTGCTCGGCGCGGGGCGTCCGACGGTCGAGGTCTGGGAGGCGCTGGAGGCCGAGGGGCTCATCACGCGGATGCTGCCGGACTGGGAGCGGGTGCGGTGCCGGCCGCAGCGCAACGCCGTCCACACCTGGACGGTCGACCGGCACCTGGTGGAGACGGCGGTGCGGGCCGCCGAGTTCACGCGGCGGGTGGACCGGCCGGACCTGCTGCTCGTCGCCGCGCTGCTGCACGACATCGGCAAGGGGTGGCCCGGGGACCACTCCACGGCCGGGGAGATCATCGCCAGGGACGTCGCGGCGCGGATCGGGTTCGACGCGGGCGACGTGGCGGTCCTCGCGTGCCTCGTCCGCCACCATCTTCTGCTGGTGGAGACCGCGACGCGGCGCGACCTCGACGACCCCGCGACGGTACGGGGGGTCGCGGAGGCGGTCGGTTCCGTGCGGACGCTGGAGCTGCTGCACGCGCTGACCGAGGCGGACGCGCTGGCGACCGGCCCCGCGGCCTGGTCGGCGTGGCGGGGGGCGCTCGTCGCCGACCTGGTGAAACGGGTGGCGGCGGTGCTGTCGGGGGACGAGCCGTCCGAGACGGAGGACGCGGCGCCGACGGCCGAGCAGGAGCGCCTTGCGGTCGAGGCCTTCCGCACGGGCGGCCCCGTGCTCGCGCTGCGGACCCGGCCGGAAGGGCCGGAGGAGGCCCAGGCCACGGAGACCGGGTCTGACGACGGACCGGCGGGGGAGAGGTCTGGGGCAGAGAAGTCTGCGGCGGAGAGGTCCGCGGCGGATGGGGAGCCGCTCGGTGTGGAGCTTTCGGTCGCGGTGCCGGATCAGCCGGGGGTGCTCTCCGCGGTGGCCGGGGTGCTGGCGATGCACCGGCTGGCGGTACGGGCGGCGGAGCTGCGGGAGGTGACGCTGCCGGTGCCGTCCTCGGTGCTGCTGCTGAGCTGGCGGGTCGCGGCAGAGTATGGGTCGCTTCCGCAGGCGGCACGATTGCGGGCCGATCTGGTGCGGGCGCTCGACGGCTCGCTGGACATCGAGGCGCGGCTCGCGGAACGGGAGGCGGCGTACCCGCGCCGCCGCGGGACCGTCGCGCCGCCCGCCCGGGTGTCGGTGGCGCCCGCGGGTTCACGGGTCGCGACGGTGATCGAGGTGCGGGCCCAGGACGCCCCGGGCCTCCTGCACCGGATCGGCCGGGCGCTGGAGGCGGCGGGGGTGATGGTGCGGAGCGCGCACGTGTCGACGCTGGGGTCGAACGCGGTGGACGCGTTCTACGTCACGGACACGTCCGGCGCCCCCCTGCCGAGGGAGCGGGCGACCCGGGTGGCCCGGACGGTGGAGGAGGCGCTGCGGGGGTAGGAGGTGACCGGTGGAGCGGACGCCCGCCCGCACCTGAGGTGTCCAAGCCCACCGCACGGTCCCCGCAGTCGTGGCCGACCGATACCCTGGAAGGCGACCTGTTCCCCTTTCCCCGACCCGAGGATTCGCGACCGCCGTGTTCGATACTCTCTCCGACCGCCTCGCAGCGACATTCAAGAACCTCCGGGGCAAGGGCCGCCTGTCCGAGGCGGACATCGACGCCACGGCGCGCGAGATCCGCATCGCCCTGCTCGAGGCGGACGTGGCCCTGCCCGTCGTCCGGTCCTTCATCAAGCAGGTCAAGGAGCGCGCGACCGGCGCCGAGGTCTCCCAGGCCCTCAACCCCGCCCAGCAGGTCATCAAGATCGTCAACGAGGAGCTCATCGGCATCCTCGGCGGCGAGACGCGCCGGCTGCGGTTCGCGAAGACCGGCCCGACGGTCATCATGCTCGCGGGTCTGCAGGGTGCCGGTAAGACGACCCTCGCGGGCAAGCTCGGTCTCTGGCTGAAGGGGCAGGGCCACGCCCCGCTGCTCGTCGCCTGTGACCTCCAGCGCCCGAACGCCGTCAACCAGCTGAGCGTCGTCGCCGAGCGCGCCGGCGTCGGCGTCTACGCCCCCCAGCCGGGCAACGGCGTCGGTGACCCGGTGCAGGTCGCCAAGGACTCGATCGAGTTCGCGAAGACCAAGCAGTACGACGTCGTCATCGTCGACACCGCGGGTCGCCTCGGCATCGACCAGGAGCTGATGCAGCAGGCCGCGGACATCCGCGACGCCGTCAGCCCCGATGAGGTCCTCTTCGTCGTCGACGCCATGATCGGTCAGGACGCGGTCAACACGGCCGAGGCCTTCCGGGACGGCGTCGGCTTCGACGGCGTGGTGCTCTCCAAGCTCGACGGTGACGCCCGCGGTGGTGCGGCCCTGTCGATCGCGCACGTCACCGGCCGCCAGATCATGTTCGCCTCGAACGGCGAGAAGCTGGACGACTTCGACGCGTTCCACCCGGACCGCATGGCGTCCCGCATCCTCGGCATGGGCGACATGCTCACGCTGATCGAGAAGGCCGAGCAGACCTTCTCGCAGCAGGAGGCCGAGCAGATGGCCTCCAAGCTGGCCTCCAAGAAGGGCCAGGACTTCACGCTCGACGACTTCCTGGCCCAGATGGAGCAGGTCAGGAAGATGGGCAGCCTCAGCAAGCTGCTCGGGATGATGCCCGGGATGGGGCAGATCAAGGATCAGATCAACAATCTGGACGAGCGGGACGTGGACCGTACCGCCGCCATCATCAAGTCGATGACGCCCGCCGAGCGTCAGGAGCCGACGATCCTCAACGGCTCGCGCCGGGCCCGTATCGCCAAGGGTTCCGGTGTCGACGTCAGCGCCGTGAAGAACCTCGTGGAGCGGTTCATGGAGGCGCGGAAGATGATGTCCCGCATGGCCCAGGGCGGCGGCATGCCGGGTATGCCCGGGATGCCGGGCATGGGTGGCGGTGCCGGCAAGCAGAAGAAGAAGCAGAAGCAGGCCAAGGGCAAGCGCCGCTCCGGCAACCCGATGAAGCGCAAGCAGGAGGAGCAGGAGGCCGCGGCCCGCCGCGAGCAGGCCGGGCAGTCCGGCGGCGCCTTCGGGCTTCCGGCCGGCCAGGACGGACAGAAGTTCGAGCTTCCCGAGGACTTCAAGAAGTTCATGGGCTGACTCCGGCGAGCCGGGGCCCGTCCGATCCGTCGCGGCCCGCTCTCCGTCGTACGTCTTTGGGGCGCCCCTCTCCGGAGGGGCGCCCTCGGCGTTTCCCGGTGGCCCGGAGCGGGTGCTTGGGTGTCTTTTCTGACGTAACGTCCGGATATGAGCAACCCTGTGCCGCCGCGTCAGACGCCCGACCGGCCCTGGCGCTCCGAGGGCGCGCCGCCGCCCGCCCCCACCCCGCCGCCGAAGAAGAAGATGCCGGGCGGCTGGGGCAGCCTGATCCTGACGGCGCTGATCGTGTACCTCATCGCCAACGTCGTCCTGTCCTTCTTCAACGACGGCGACGAGCCGACGATCTCGTACACGGAGTTCAGCAAACAGGTCGACGACGGCAACGTCTCGAAGATCTACTCCAAGGGCGACGCGATCCAGGGGCAGCTCAAGAAGGAGCAGGACAAGCCGGACGGCGACAAGGGGAAGTACACCAAGTTCACGACCCAGCGGCCCGCCTTCGCCGACGACAAGCTCTGGGCCGACCTGACCAAGCACGACGTCACCGTCACCGCCGAGCCCGTGGTGCAGGAGCGCAGCTTCCTGTCGAACCTGCTGATCTCGCTGGCGCCGATGCTGCTCCTCGTCGTGCTGTGGATCTTCATCGCCCGGCGCATGAGCGCCGGAATGGGCGGCGGGGGCGGCATGCTCGGGCGCAAGACGCCGCCCAAGCCCGTGGAGCTCGAGCCCGGGGCCAAGCGCACCACGTTCGAGGACGTGGCGGGGATCGACGAGGTCGAGGGCGAGCTCAACGACGTCGTCGACTTCCTCAAGAACCCGGACGCCTACCGTGCGATGGGCGCCAAGATGCCGCGCGGCGTGCTGCTCGCCGGACCGCCCGGCACCGGCAAGACCCTGCTCGCGCGCGCCGTCGCGGGCGAGGCCGGCGTGCCCTTCTTCTCGGCCTCCGCCTCGGAGTTCATCGAGATGATCGTCGGCGTGGGCGCCTCCCGCGTACGCGAACTCTTCGCCGAGGCCCGCAAGGTGGCGCCGTCGATCATCTTCATCGACGAGATCGACACCATCGGACGGGCCCGGGGCGGCGGCAGCGGAATGGGCGGCCACGACGAGCGCGAGCAGACGCTCAACCAGATCCTCACCGAGATGGATGGTTTCTCGGGCGCGGAAGGCGTCATCGTGCTCGCCGCCACCAACCGCGCCGACGTCCTCGACCCCGCCCTCACCAGGCCCGGACGGTTCGACCGCGTCGTCAACGTCTCCCCGCCCGACCGCGGCGGACGCGAGGCCATCCTCAAGATCCATACCCGGTCCATCCCGCTCGCCGACGACGTCGACCTCGCCCACGTCGCCCGTACGACACCGGGCATGACCGGCGCGGAACTGGCCAACCTCGCCAACGAGGCCGCCCTCGTCGCCGTCAAGCGCAAACAGCGGGCCGTCACGCAGGCCGACCTCTCCGAAGCCATGGAGAAGGTGCAGCTCGGCGCCGAACGCCCGCTCGTCATGCCGGAGGAGGAGCGCAGACGCACCGCGTACCACGAGAGCGGCCACGCCCTGCTCGGCATGTTGCAGCCCGGCGCCGACCCGGTCCGCAAGATCACGATCGTGCCGCGCGGCCGTGCCCTGGGCGTGACGCTCTCGACCCCCGACTCCGACAAGTACGCCTACACCGAGGAGTACCTCCGGGGCCGCGTCATCGGCGCCCTGGGCGGCATGGCCGCCGAACACGTCGTCTACGGAGTCATCACGACCGGCGCAGAGAGCGACCTCGAACAGGTCACCAACATCGCACGCGGCATGGTCGGCCGCTGGGGCATGAGCGAACGCGTGGGCCGCCTCTCGGCCCTGCCCAACGACGCCCAGCAGGCGTACGGACTCGCGGCGGCCCCCGGCACCCTCGACACCATCGACGCGGAGATGCGGCGGATCGTCGACGAGTGCTACGAGAGTGCCTGCCGGCAGCTGCGCGAGCACCGGGACCAACTGGACGCGCTGGCCGCGGCGCTGCTGGAGAACGAGACGCTCGAGGAGGCGCAGGCGTACCGGGTCGCGGGCATCACGCGCATGACCAAGGACGCCTAGCCCCCCGCCGGGCTACGGAGTGCGGGCGATCAGATAGCGGAAGACGTTCGGCATCCACACCGTCCCGTCCGCGCGCCGGTGCGGATGGAGCGCCTCGGTGAGCTCCTTGTCGACCTGCGCCTGGTCCGTCGCGCCCACCGCCGCGTCGAACAGCCCCGTCGAGAGCAGCCCGCGCGCCGCGCTCTCCACGTCCGCGTACCCGAACGGGCAGGCCACCCGGCCCGAACCGTCCGGCTTGAGCCCGGCCCGCTGAGCGACCTCCTCCAGGTCGTCCCGCAGCGCGGGACGCCAGCTTCCGGTGGACCGCAGCGGATCGGCGAGCTTCGTCGCCACCCGCAGGACCGAGGAGGTCGCGCACCGCTCCGGAGGGCCCCAGCCGGCGAGCACCACCGGGGCGCCGCGTCCGGCGAGCGGAGCCGCCGCCTCCAGGAGCTCGGAGAGCCCTTCGGAGTCACCCGCCGTGCAGCCGATCGGCTGGAAGGCGGTGACCAGGTTGTACGCGGGCAGGCCCGGCTCCGCCGCGTCCGCCGGGCCTCCCTCGACGAGCCGGGTGTCGGCACGCGTGCGTGCGTCCCCCGCCGCCTCCGGAAGCAGCCGTTCGCGCGCGAGGGCCAGGCGTTCGGGCCGGGCCGGATCGACGCCGGTGACCGCGGCGCCGCGTGAGACCGCCATCAGCAGGGCCAGTCCGGAACCACAGCCGAGGCCCAGGAGCCGCGTGCCCTCACCCACTTCGAGCCGTTCGTACACCGCTTCATAGAGCGGGACCAGCATCCGTTCCTGGATCTCCGCCCAGTCACGCGCGCGTGCGCCCAGGTCCACGCGGGGCGTGGCGCCCGCGCGGGGTAGGTGCGACTGCACGAGTGTTGGTGTCATCGAAAGCGCCCCAATCCAACGAGAGTTAGTGCCGTGCCGGAATTCAACGGTTCCTCCGCCCCCGTGCCGTGCGCTCACACTCCCCCCGTATGCCAGAGAACTCCGCATCCGTCGTGGCGTCCAGAGGTTGTGTGCCAATGCTTGCGTGCCACCGTCGTGCGCCCCCTGGGGGGATAAATACGCGCATTCTCCGGGGCCTCGCACCTACCATGCGCGCCATGGCCAAGACACCCGTGCTCACGCCCCAGGCGGACGACTTTCCGCGCTGGTACCAGGATCTGATCAACAAGGCCGAGCTGGCCGACAACGGTCCGGTGCGCGGCACCATGGTGATCCGACCGTACGGCTACGCCCTCTGGGAGCGGATGCAGCAGGACATGGACGCCCGCATCAAGGCGACGGGCACGCAGAACGCGTACTTCCCCCTCCTCATCCCGCAGTCGTACCTGACCAGGGAGGCCGAGCACGTCGAGGGCTTCGCGCCCGAGCTGGCCGTCGTCACGCACGGCGGCGGCAAGGAGCTGGAGGAGCCGGTCGTCGTCCGGCCCACCTCGGAGACGATCGTCAACGAGTACTTCTCCAAGTGGGTGCAGAGCTACCGCGACCTGCCGCTGCTGATCAACCAGTGGGCCAACGTGGTCCGGTGGGAGATGCGCCCCCGCCTGTTCCTGCGCACCTCGGAGTTCCTCTGGCAGGAGGGTCACACCGCCCACGCGACGTACGAGGAGGCACGCGACTTCGCCGCCCGCATCCACCGCGACGTCTACGGGGCCTTCCTGCGCGAGGTGCTCGCCATGGACTTCGTGCCGGGCCGCAAGACCGCCGCCGAACGCTTCGCCGGCGCCATCAACACCCTCACCCTCGAAGGGATGATGGGCGACGGCAAGGCCCTCCAGCTCGGCACCAGCCACGAGCTCGGCCAGAACTTCGCCAGGGCCTTCCACACCCGGTACCTGTCCAAGGAGGGCGAACAGGAACTGGTCTGGCAGACCTCCTGGGGCAGCACGACACGGATGATCGGCGCCCTGGCGATGATGCACGGCGACGACCGCGGCCTGCGCGTACCGCCCCGGCTCGCGCCGGTCCAGGCCGTCGTCCTCGCCGTCAAGGGCGACGACGCCGTGCTCGCCGAGGTCCGCGAGATCGGCGCGAGGCTGACCGCCGCGGGCGTCCGCGTCCAGGTCGACGACCGTACGGACACCCCCTTCGGACGGCGCGCCGTGGACTGGGAGCTCAAGGGCGTGCCGGTGCGCGTCGAAGTCGGGCCGCGCGATCTGGAGAGCCGCACCGCGATGCTGACGCGCCGCATCCCGGGCGGGAACAAGGAGCCGGTGCCGATCGACGCACTCGCCGCCCTGCTGCCCGGCATCCTCGAAGAGGACCAGGCGCTGCTCCTGAGCCAGGCCCGCGCCCGCCGCGAGTCCCGCACCGCGGACGTCCGTACCGTCGGGGAGGCGGTGGAGGCCGCCGAGGCCGGCGGCTGGGCCCGCCTCCCGTGGGCCGCGCTCGGTGTGGAGGGCGAGGCCGGACTGGCCGGGCACGGCCTGACCGTACGGTGTCTGGTCGCTGAGGACGGGGCGGTGCCGGACGCCGACGAGACCCCGGGTAACGTCGCTGTCGTGGCCCGCGCCTACTGAGCGGCACGCGTCGGCACCGGCGCGCTCGTCCGCGGGCCGCGCGCCCGCCCGGACACCACGGGCCCCGGCGCGAGGACGTGTCCTACGCGCTGGGGCGTACGCGCCACTACGTACCGGCTTGATGCGAGCTGTGAGGCTTCTCCGCAGATCAGCGCACCCGCCCTCGTCCGGACGCATCAATGGCAACTGACGGGTACGTGCAAATTATTTGGGATGCCCCGGAATGGAACCCCGAGGGCACTCGGCTCGTTGTCACGACGTGAGCACGACACCACCTGTTCTCGCCGCAGAGCTGGCACAGGCGTGGGCCGACATTCAGCGGCACCACCCCGAGCTGCCCGACCTTGCCGCGCCCGAATCCCTGATCGGAGAGTCGTCGTCCGCCTGCGGCGCCGAGCTCTCCTTCGAGCGACTGCTTCACGAGGCAGTCCATGGCATCGCCGCCTCGCGCGGCGTACGCGACACCTCACGCGCCGGCCGCTACCACAACCGCAGATTCCTCGCGATCGCCGAGGAGCTGGGCCTCGACCACCCCGAGGAGCCGCACCCGAGCAGCGGCTTCTCGCTGGTCACGCTCAATCCGGAGGCGAAGAAGCGCTATCGACCGACGATCGAACGCCTGCAGCGCGCGCTGAAGGCACACACCGCCGCGACGACGGCGGACACCGCGCGCAGCTTCCGGGGACCGGCCGCACGGCACGGCTCCTCCGGAGGAGGCGTGCGCGTGAAGGCGGTCTGCGACTGCGGGCGCAACGTCCGCGTCGTGCCCTCCGTGCTCGCCCAGGCGCCGATCATGTGCGGGGGCTGCGGAAAGCCGTTCCGGATCCCGGAAGTGGTCGGTGTGGGCGTGGGCTGAGCCGCGACCGGGGCGCCCGGACCGGGTTCGGGTGCCCCGGCGACGTATGGCACAATGGCTAGCTGTACTCGACAGTCGCACAGGACCCCTCTCTCCTCCGGCTGACGCGTCCATCGGGCACTCGAGTACCGCAACCCCACGCGGCATCCCCGTTGTGCCCACCCACGTCAAGACCAGGAGACACCACTCCCGTGGCAGTCAAGATCAAGCTGAAGCGTCTGGGCAAGATCCGTTCGCCTCACTACCGCATCGTCGTCGCCGACTCCCGTACCCGCCGTGACGGCCGGGCCATCGAGGAGATCGGTCTGTACCACCCGGTGCAGAACCCCTCGCGCATCGAGGTCAACTCGGAGCGTGCCCAGTACTGGCTGTCCGTCGGCGCCCAGCCGACCGAGCCGGTCATGGCCATCCTGAAGCTCACCGGCGACTGGCAGAAGCACAAGGGCCTGCCGGCCCCGGCGCCGCTGAAGGTCGCCGAGCCCAAGGACAAGCGCGCCGCGTTCGAGGCCTTCACCAAGGGTCTCGAGGGCGACGACGCCAAGGGTGAGGCCATCACCCAGAAGGCCAAGAAGTCGGACAAGAAGGCGGACGAGGCCGAAGCCGCGTCCACCGAGTCCACCGAGGCCTGAGCATGCTCGAGGAGGCTCTCGAGCACCTCGTGAAGGGCATCGTCGACAACCCCGACGACGTGCAGGTGGCCTCGCGCACCCTGCGCCGTGGACGCGTTCTCGAGGTTCGGGTCCACCCCGATGACCTCGGCAAGGTGATCGGCCGCAACGGCCGCACCGCTCGCGCTCTGCGGACCGTCGTGGGCGCCATCGGTGGCCGCGGTGTCCGCGTCGACCTCGTCGACGTGGACCAGGTTCGCTGAACCGGGTTCGTAGAACCACAGCAGCACCGGCTCGGGCCGGGGAGGGCTTCAGGGCCTTCCCCGGCCCGTAGTCGTGGATGAGGAGAGATTCGCAGTGCAGTTGGTAGTCGCCCGCATCGGCCGTGCCCACGGCATCAAGGGTGAGGTCACCGTCGAGGTCCGCACCGACGAGCCGGAGCTGCGGCTCGGCCCCGGCGCCGTCCTCGCCACGGAGCCCGCCTCCGTCGGCCCGCTGACCATCGAGTCCGGCCGGGTGCACAGCGGCCGCCTCCTGCTGCGCTTCGAGGGCGTGCGCGACCGCACGGGCGCCGAGGCGCTGCGCAACACGATCCTCATCGCCGAGGTGGACCCCGAAGAGCTCCCCGAGGAAGAGGACGAGTTCTACGACCACCAGCTCATGGACCTCGACGTCGTCCTGGCGGACGGCACCGAGGTCGGCCGGATCACCGAGATCTCGCACCTGCCCTCGCAGGACCTGTTCATCGTGGAGCGGCCCGACGGCAGCGAGGTGATGATCCCCTTCGTCGAGGAGATCGTCGTCGAGATCGATCTCGAAGAGCAGAAGGCCGTCATCGACCCGCCCCCCGGGCTCATCGACGACCGCGCCGAGATCGCCTCCACGCGGGACGAGGCGTAATGCGTCTCGACGTCGTCACGATCTTCCCCGAGTACCTGGAACCGCTGAACGTCTCCCTCGTCGGCAAGGCACGCGCGCGTGGCCGGCTCGACGTCCAGGTGCACGACCTCAGGGAGTGGACGTACGACCGGCACAACACGGTCGACGACACCCCCTACGGCGGCGGCCCCGGCATGGTCATGAAGACCGAGCCCTGGGGCGAGGCCCTCGACGACGTGCTCGGCGAGGGATACGAGGCCGGTGCCCACGGGCCCGCCCTGGTCGTCCCCACGCCCAGCGGCCGTCCCTTTACCCAGGAACTGGCCGTGGAGCTCTCCGAGCGCCCGTGGCTCGTCTTCGCGCCCGCGCGCTACGAGGGCATCGACCGCCGCGTCACCGACGAGTACGCGACGCGCATGCCCGTCTACGAGGTCTCCATCGGGGACTACGTCCTCGCGGGCGGGGAAGCCGCTGTCCTGGTCATCACCGAGGCGGTGGCCCGGCTCCTGCCGGGCGTGCTCGGCAACGCCGAGTCCCACCAGGACGACTCCTTCGCCCCGGGCGCCATGGCCAACCTCCTGGAAGGCCCCGTCTACACCAAGCCTCCCCAGTGGCGCGGGCACGGCATCCCCGACGTCCTGCTCAGCGGCCACCACGGCAAGATCGCGCGCTGGCGCCGGGATGAGGCGCTGCGGCGCACCACCCGCAACAGACCCGATCTCATCGAGCGCTGCGACCCCGGCGCCTTCGACAAGAAGGACCGCGAGATGCTCTCGATCCTGGGGTGGCGGCCGGGACCGGACGGCCGATTTGGGCGAGACCCCGAAGCCGTGGAAGAATAGGCCGCTGCTGTACGTCCAGCGTGCGCCCCTGCCACAGGGGGAAAGACGCCCGCCCGACGCGATCAGCTACCGAATCCTCATCACCACGTTCCGCTGATGACCTGTGGCATCAGTGAAGAAAGCAGACGATCATGGCCAACCTGCTCGACTCCGTCGACAGCGCGTCGCTGCGCAGCGACGTCCCCGCGTTCCGCCCGGGTGACACCGTCAACGTCCACGTCCGCGTCATCGAGGGCAACCGCTCCCGTGTGCAGCAGTTCAAGGGCGTAGTCATCCGCCGCCAGGGTGCCGGCGTGCGCGAGACCTTCACGGTCCGCAAGGTCTCCTTCTCCGTCGGCGTCGAGCGCACCTTCCCGGTGCACACCCCGATCGTCGAGAAGATCGAGCTCGTCACCCGCGGTGACGTCCGTCGCGCGAAGCTGTACTACCTCCGTGACCTGCGCGGCAAGGCCGCGAAGATCAAGGAGAAGCGCGAGAGCTGAGCTCGCGCGCGGGTCCACGGCGGAGCCGGATAGCATCTGGCTCCGATGGACACCGAAGCACAGCACACGGAGCGCGACCGCTCCTCCCCACCCTCCGGTTCCGGAGACGTCCCGCACGTCGACGGAGCAGCCGAGGGGACGGAGGAACGGTCGCGCTCCTTTTTCGCGTCGCTGACCGACTGGCTGCCGGGCGGCAGGCTCACGCTGGTGTTCCTGCTGGGCCTGGGTCTCCTGCTCGTCGTCAACACGTTCGTGGTGCAGCCCTTCCAGATTCCGAGCGGCTCCATGGAGCCTGCGTTCCGCTCCGGGGACCGGGTACTCGTCAACAAGTTGGCGTACCGTTTCGGTTCCGAGCCGCAGCGGGGTGACGCGGTCGTCTTCGACGGCAGTGGTTACTTCGGAGAGGCCGACTACATCAAGCGGGTCGTGGGCACCGGGGGAGACCGGGTGGTCTGCTGCGACAAGCGGGGGAGGATCAAGGTGAACGGCGAGCCCGTCGACGAGCCGTTCCTCTACCCGGGGAACGCACCCTCCCAGGTCCCCTTCGACGTGGTCGTCCCCGAGGACAGCCTGTTCCTCCTCGGCGACCACCGCAGCGACTCCCGTGACTCCCGCGACCACCTCGGCGAGCCCGGCGGCGGCATGATCCCCGTCGACGAGGTCATCGGCCGGGCCGACTGGATCGCCTGGCCGGTCGGCCACTGGACGTCCCTGAAGCGGCCCGGCAGCTACGCGCGCGTGCCCGATCCCGGCGGGCCCCATGGGTAACCGCGGACGGACGCGCGGCGCCGGCCACCGGGCGGACACCCGGCTGCCCACCGGCTCCCGGCCGACCGACGGCCCGGTCCTGCCCGGCCGGGCCGACCGGCGCAGGCTGGCGAAGAAGGTCAAGCGGCGCAGGCGACGCTCGGCGATCAAGGAGGTGCCGCTCCTGATAGGCGTGGCGCTGCTGATAGCCCTGGTCCTGAAGACGTTCCTGGTGCAGGCCTTCGTGATCCCCTCCGGCTCCATGGAGCAGACCATCCGGATCGGGGACCGCGTCCTGGTCGACAAGCTCACCCCGTGGTTCGGCGCCAAGCCGGAACGCGGCGACGTCGTCGTCTTCAAGGACCCGGGCAACTGGCTCGAAGAGGAACAGGGCAAGAAGAAGGACGACCCGGTCGTCGTCAAGCAGGTCAAAGAGGGCCTGACCCAGATCGGTCTGCTGCCCTCCGACAGCGAGCGGGACCTGATCAAACGCGTCGTCGGCGTGGGTGGCGACACCGTGAAGTGCTGTGACGAGAACGACAAGGTCACCGTTAACGGCGTGCCCCTGGACGAGCCCTACATCCACCCGGGCGACAAGCCGTCGGACTTCGCGTTCGAGGTCAAGGTCCCCAAGGGGCGCCTCTTCATGTTGGGCGACCACCGGAGCGACTCGGCCGACTCCCGTTTCCACCGCACCGAGAAGTTCCACGGCACCGTCTCCGAGGACGAGGTGGTGGGGCGCGCGATGGTGATCGCCTGGCCCTTCGGCCACTGGCGCAAGCTGGAGGAGCCCAAGACGTACGCCTCGGTCACCGACGCGCGTGCGGCATCGGGCACCCTCACAGGAGCGTCGCATAGGGTGGCCCCCGGCGATCGATATGGATTGATCCGGCTCCCGACCCCTGCGGAACTCCCGCTCGTTATGGGAGTGGTGGGCCTGCATCGCATCTGGGGCAGGCGGCGGCACGGACTGAGGAGTGGATGTGGGGGATTTGGCGGTCGGCGCACGATCCGGACACGAGGGACCCGAGGAGCGGCCGGGGCAATCCGACGAGCCGGGCGTCGACGCCGTCGAGAGCGGTGCCACCCCCGGGAGTGACGCCGCCGAGGTCGACGGCGCGACGAAGGACCGGGAGGCGGAGCGGAAGAAGAAGTCCCGTTCCTTCTGGAAGGAGCTTCCGCTCCTCATCGGCATCGCCCTGGTCCTCGCCCTGGTCATCAAGACCTTCCTGGTCCAGGCGTTCTCCATCCCCTCGGACTCGATGCAGAACACGCTGCAGCAGGGCGACCGCGTCCTCGTCGACAAGCTGACGCCGTGGTTCGGCTCCGAGCCCGAGCGCGGCGAGGTCGTCGTCTTCAAGGACCCGGGCCACTGGCTCGACGGCGAGCCGACGCCCGACCCGAACGCGGTCCAGAAGGTCCTCGGCTGGGTCGGCCTGATGCCCTCCGCCGACGAGAAGGACCTCATCAAGCGGGTCATCGCCGTCGGCGGCGACACCGTGGAGTGCAAGGGCACGGGCCCGGTGAAGGTCAACGGCAAGGCGCTCAACGAGCCGTACGTCTTCGCGGGCAACACCCCGTGCACGGTCGACGACCAGGGCGGCCAGTTCAAGGTGACCGTTCCCAAGGGCAAAATCTGGGTCATGGGTGACCACCGGCAGAACTCCCTGGACTCCCGCTACCACCAGAACCAGCCCGGCGGCGGTGCCGTCCCCGTGGACAACGTCGTGGGCCGCGCCATCGTGATCGCCTGGCCGCCCACCCGCTGGGCCACGCTGCCCAAGCCCGACACCTTCGACCAGCCGGGGATCAACGCCCTCTCCGGCGCGGCGCCGGGCGCCCTCGGACTCGCGGGTGCGGTCCCGATCGTGCTGTGGCGCCGCCGCCGGCTCACGGTGGCCGCCGCCCGCGGCGCGAGGGTTTCTGGCGGCAGTACCGCCGGGTAGGGTGCCGTCCCAGATCGCCGATCTTCCGCCGCCAGGACATACGGCGGGATCGTCTCCGAAACGGGGGAGCACTGGGATGAGCAGGACACAACGTACGGACGAGGGCCGCGGACGGCTCGGCAGCGTGCTGTCGGGCATCGCCGTGGCCCTCGGCTGTGTGCTCTTCCTCGGCGGGTTCGCCTGGGGTGCCTTCCTGTACCAGCCGTACACCGTCCCCACCGGCTCGATGACGCCGACGATCGGCTCGGGCGACCGGGTCCTCGCGCAGCGGATAGACGGCGACGACGTGCGCCGCGGGGACGTCGTCGTCTTCAAGCAGGCGACCTGGGGCGACCTGCCGATGGTCAAGCGCGTCGTCGGGATAGGCGGCGACAAGGTGGCCTGCTGCAAGGACGGCAAGCTGACCGTCAACGGCAAGGAAGTCGCAGAACCGTATCTTCCCGAGGGGCAGGGGGCCGCGGCGACCGGCATCCCCACCACGACGGTTCCCAAGGGGCGCCTCTTCCTCCTCGGTGACGAGCGCAGCGGGTCTCTCGACTCCAGCGTGCACCTGGGCGACGCGGACCACGGGTCGGTGCCGCGCGGCGCCGTGCAGGCCCGGGTCGACGCGGTGGCCTGGCCGATGGACAAGTTCGGCATGCTGGACCGGCCCGACGGGTTCGCGGACATGCCGGGCGGCATCTCGCGGCCCGGACCGCTGCGCCTGGTGGTGACCGCGGTGGTGGCGGGCATGGTCTTGGTCCTGGGCGGCGCCGCGTACGGGCCGGTGGCCAGGCGGCTGGGGCGCGGGCGCGGCGGGAGCCGGACGCGGGAGGCAGCCCGTGTCGGCTGAGGACGCGTCGACTGCGGGGGCCACGGGAGCGACGAAAGCTACGGGGACCGCAGAGACCTCGGAGGTCGAGGGCCGGGAAGCCGCGCCGGCCGACCGGCCGTTGCGCCGGGTCGCGCGGGTGGTCCTGCTCGACGGCAGCGACCGCATCCTGCTGCTGCACGGCCACGAGCCGGAGAACCCCTCGGACGACTGGTGGTTCACGCCGGGCGGTGGCGTGGAGGGCGACGAGACGCGGGAACAGGCCGCCCTGCGCGAGCTGCGGGAAGAGACCGGCATCACAGAGGTCGAGCTCGGCCCGGTCCTGTGGCGGCGGGTCTGCTCCTTTCCGTTCGCCGGGCGGCGCTGGGACCAGGACGAGTGGTACTACCTGGCGCGCACGACGCAGACGGCGATCGCCGCGGAGGGCCTCACGGAGCTGGAAAAGCGCAGTGTCGCCGGAGCACGTTGGTGGACGTGCCGAGAACTGACCGGGGCTCATGAGACGGTGTACCCGACCAGGCTCGCCGGGCTGCTGCGCAGGCTGCTCGACGAGGGGCCCCCGGATCGGCCCGAGGTCCTCGACACGGAAATCGTGTAGGGGCTCGCGGGGCTGACGCACAATAGGGGGACGCACGGCTGAAGGGGAACATGCCATGAGCGCCGAGGACCTCGAGAAGTACGAGACCGAGATGGAGCTGAAGCTCTACCGGGAGTACCGCGATGTCGTCGGTCTGTTCAAATACGTGATCGAGACCGAGCGGCGTTTCTACCTCACCAATGATTATGAGATGCAGGTGCACTCGGTCCAGGGCGAAGTCTTCTTCGAGGTGACGATGGCGGATGCCTGGGTGTGGGACATGTACAGGCCCGCTCGGTTCGTCAAGCAGGTGCGGGTCCTCACGTTCAAGGACGTGAACATCGAGGAGCTGAACAAGAGCGATCTCGAGTTGCCGGGCAGCTGAGCCGCGGTCGGTTTCGCCCGCAGGGGTGGCGGACTTGTCCACAACCGGCGAGTAGTCCACCAAGATCCAATGGCTGCGGGCGGAACCGCGACCGTGGATGCCGGAGGTGGTGCCGGCATGAACGCACGGGGTGCACTCGGCAGGTACGGCGAAGATCTGGCCGCGCGGCGGCTGGTCGAGTCGGGAATGACGGTTCTGGAGCGCAATTGGCGCGCGGGCAGGACCGGTGAGATCGACATCGTGGCCATGGACGGCGAGGCCCACGTCGTCTGTGAGGTCAAGACGCGCAGGGCGGGGCGGGCCGGCTCGGTGCCGTTCGAGCATCCGATGGCGGCCGTCGGCCCGACCAAGGCGGAGCGACTGCGCAGGCTCGCCGAGCGCTGGATCGAGGAGCGCGGCGGACCGCCTCCCGGCGGCGTCCGCATCGACCTGGTGGGCGTCCTGATCCCCCGGCGCGGCAACCCCGTGGTGGAGCACGCGCGGGGGGTGGCCTGATGGGATTCGCGCGTACGTGTTCCGTCGCCCTGGTCGGCGTCGAGGGCGTGGTCGTCGAGGTGCAGGCCGATCTGGAGCCCGGGGTCGCGGCGTTCACGCTGGTGGGCCTGCCGGACAAGAGCCTGAGCGAGAGCCGCGACCGCGTCAGGGCCGCCGTGGTCAATTCCGGCGGTGAGTGGCCCCAGAAGAAGCTGACGGTGGGACTGAGCCCGGCGTCGGTGCCGAAGGGCGGCAGTGGTTTCGACCTCGCCGTCGCGTGCGCCGTCCTCGGAGCGGCCGAGCGGATCGACCCCAAGGTCCTCGCCGACATCGTGATGATCGGGGAGCTGGGCCTCGACGGCCGGGTGCGGCCGGTCAGGGGCGTGCTGCCCGCCGTCCTCGCGGCGGCCGACGCGGGGTACGAACAGGTGGTCGTCCCCGAGTGCACGGCGGCGGAAGCCTCTCTGGTGCCGGGTGTCTCGGTCCTCGGCGTGCGCAGTCTGCGCCAGCTCGTCGCGGTCCTGACCGACGAGCCGGTGCCGGAGGAGGAGCCGGTCGAGGCCGGGCGGCCCGACCCGATGCTCGCGGGGCTCTGCGTGCCCGGCACCGGCATCGGCACGGGCCTCAGCGACGCCCTGGACGACGCCCATGCGTGGGACCTGGCCGACGTCGTCGGGCAGGCGCCCGCCAGGACCGCAGTCGAGGTGGCAGCGGCGGGCGCGCACCACCTCTTCCTGCAAGGGCCGCCGGGGGCCGGGAAGACGATGCTCGCGGAGCGCCTCCCGGCCGTCCTGCCCAGGCTGACCAGGGAAGAGTCCCTGGAGGTCACCGCGGTCCACTCGGTGGCGGGCATGCTGCCGCCGGGCAAGCCGCTGGTGGACATCGCGCCGTACTGCGCGCCGCACCACTCCGCGACGATGCAGTCCCTGGTGGGCGGCGGCAAGGGCATCGCCCGCCCGGGAGCGGTCTCCCTCGCCCACCGCGGCGTGCTCTTCCTCGACGAGGCCCCCGAATTCAGCGGCCAGACGCTGGACTCGCTGCGCCAGCCCCTCGAATCGGGCCATGTGGTGATCGCGCGCAGCTCGGGGGTGGTGAGGCTGCCCGCGAGGTTCCTGATGGTCCTCGCGGCCAACCCCTGCCCCTGCGGCCGGCACACCCTGCTGGGCGACGGCTGCGAATGCCCCGCCTCCGTCATCCGCCGCTACCAGGCCCGGCTCTCGGGACCACTGCTCGACCGGGTCGACCTGAAGGTCGAGGTGGAAGCCGTCACCCGCTCCGAGCTGGCCGGGTACGGCACACGCGGCGAGTCCACCCGGACCGTCGCCGACCGGGTGCGCGCCGCGCGGGAGAGGGCGGCGGCCCGGCTGGCCGGCACGGGCTGGCACCTCAACAGCGAAGTCCCCGGCCACGCGCTGCGCACGCGCTGGCCCGCCGCCCCCGGCGCGCTGGACGCGGCCGAACTGGACCTGGAGCGGGGTTTCCTGACCGCCCGTGGCCTCGACCGCGTCCTGCGGGTGGCCTGGACCGTCGCGGACCTGGCGGGACATGACCGCCCGACCGCTCAGGACGTCGCCCTCGCGCTGCAACTGCGCACGGGAGTCTCCCGGGGCGTGCCGATGGCGATCGGAGATGGGCGGTGACCAGGGCCCCGTCCCCCGACGAGGAGCGTCTCGCCCGCGTCGCCCTGACCCGGGTGCTGGAGCCGGGGGACGCCGTCGGCGGGCGGTGGCTCCGCGAGATCGGTGCCGCGGAGGTGCTGCGCAGGCTCGGCGCGGACGAGGAGCGGCTGCCCGGGGTGAGCGCGCGGAGGTGGGAGGGGCTGCGGGCGCGGACGGCCACCGTGCGGCCGGAGCGGGATCTCGCGGCGGCACGGGACGTCGGGGGAAGGTTCGTGTGCCCGGGCGACGCGGAGTGGCCGGCGACCCTGGACGACCTGGGCGACGCGCGCCCGGTCGGACTCTGGGTACGGGGGCGGCCGTCCCTGCGGATGTGGGCGCTGCGGTCGGTGGCCGTCGTCGGGGCGCGGGCCTGCACGCCGTACGGCGCCCACATGGCGGCCGCCCTCGCCGCGGGGCTCGCGGAGCGCGGCTGGGTCGTGATCTCCGGCGGGGCGTACGGCGTGGACGGCGCCGCCCACCGCGGGGCGCTCGGGGCCGGCGGCGCCACCGTGGCCGTGCTCGCCTGCGGCATCGACCGGCCCTACCCCCGCGGCCACGCCGAACTGATCGGACGCATCGCGGAACAGGGTCTGGTCGTGGGTGAGTTGCCACCGGGCGATCATCCGACGCCGAGCCGGTTCATCCAGCGGAACAGGGTGATCGCCGCGCTGACCCGGGGGACGGTGGTCGTCGAGGCCGCGTACCGCAGTGGGGCGCTCGCCACGGCACGCAGCGCTCAGGAGTTGGGGCGCTTCACCATGGGGGTGCCGGGCCCCGCGACCAGCGGTCTCTCCGCGGGGGTGCACGAACTGCTACGGGGTGACGGCGTCCTGGTGAGCGACGCCGCCGAAGTCGTCGAACTGGTCGGCGACATGGGGGAGCTGGCGCCGCCCCGCCGGGGGCCCGTCGTCCCGCGTGACCTGCTCGCCCCGGGGGTGCAGCGTGTCCTCGCGGCCCTGCCCGGCCGGGGGTGTGCGGGGGCGCGCGATGTAGCGGCGGGGGCCGCGACGACCGAGGATGACGCGGTCGGGCGACTGTACGAGCTTCAGTCGTTGGGGTTCGTCGAACGACACGGCGATGGCTGGCAGTTGACACGCCAGGCGATCGCGTCCGACTTCGCCGATGGAGGTGAATCGTGACCGAGCGTGTTCCGCCGGACGGATGACCCCCGACGACCTTGGGAAATCGGGCAGTTGATACGCCAGGCTCCTCACGCAGAGCGACGGAATCGACCCTCCGGAGCGCCCAACGGAACGTATCTGCGCACGCGCGATCCCATACTCTTCGCACACTGCGACACTTTAGTCACGCTACGCTCACGAGGATTCCGGCCAGGCGACCAGACGGACGACCTCATTCACCCCACGCACGCTCCCCACCGCACCGGCGCGAGTGACACCGGCCCCCCGGCCGGCTCGCGCGACCTCCCCGACCCGCGCGACCTCCCCGGTCCGCGCGAGCGCCACGCTCCACACGACCTCACCAGTTCACGGCAGAACGGCTCAAGGCGACGAATGCCTCAGCACACCTCAGGCTCCGACCGGGCAGCGGTTCCCCCCGCCGCTCGTAGCGGCGAGCGGGAGCGGCCCCCCGCCCCCTCGTCGCTGGACGAGCTGTGGCGGTCGTACAAGGAGACGGGCGACGGGCGGCTGCGGGAGCAGCTGATCCTGCACTACTCGCCGCTGGTCAAGTACGTGGCGGGCCGGGTCAGCGTGGGGCTGCCGCCCAATGTCGAGCAGGCCGACTTCGTCTCGTCCGGGGTCTTCGGGCTGATCGACGCGATCGAGAAGTTCGACATCGAGCGGTCCATCAAGTTCGAGACGTACGCGATCACCCGCATCCGCGGGGCGATGATCGACGAACTGCGGGCCCTCGACTGGATCCCCCGCTCCGTGCGGCAGAAGGCACGCAATGTCGAGCGGGCCTACGCCACGCTGGAGGCGCAGCTGCGACGGACTCCGTCGGAGGCGGAGGTCGCCGCCGAGATGGGGATCGCGCTCGAAGAACTGCACGCGGTTTTCAGCCAGTTGTCGCTGGCGAACGTGGTGGCCCTGGAGGAGCTGCTGCACGTCGGCGGCGAGGGCGGCGACCGGCTCAGCCTGATGGACACGCTCGAGGACCACGCGGCCGACAACCCCGTGGAGGTCGCCGAGGACCGGGAGCTGCGCAGGCTGCTGGCGCGGGCGATCAACACGCTGCCGGAGCGCGAGAAGACCGTCGTCACGCTCTACTACTACGAAGGGCTCACGCTCGCCGAGATCGGCAACGTGCTCGGGGTGACCGAGAGCCGGGTGAGCCAGATCCACACGAAGTCCGTGCTCCAGCTGCGGGCCAAGCTGGCGAGTTTTGGACGCTGAGCGCGCTGAATCGTCCCTGCCCCGACGGCGCGAGCACGGCGGCGGCTCCCGCCGGCGGCGCCCCGTCCGTAAAGTGGAGCCGTGCCAAGGATTCGAGCGGCCTCAGTGGCCGAGCACCGGTCGATGCAGCGCGGGGCCCTGCTGGACGCCGCGCGTTCCCTGCTGTCCGAAGGCGGGACGGAGGCGCTGACCTTCCCCGCTCTCGCCGAGCGCACGGGACTCGCCCGGTCCTCCGTGTACGAGTACTTCCGGTCGCGGGCGGCCGTGGTGGAAGAGCTGTGCGAGGTCGACTTCCCCGTCTGGGCGGCGGAGGTGTCGGCGGCGATGGAGGGCGCGGAGTCCGCCGAGGGCAAGGTCGAGGCGTACGTGCGGCGGCAGCTGTCTCTGGTGGGGGACCGGCGCCACCGTGCCGTGGTCGCCATCTCCGCGAGTGAGCTGGACGCCGGCGCGCGGGAGAAGATCCGGGCCGCGCACGGCGGTCTCATCGCGATGATCGTCGAAGCGCTGGAGGAGCTGGGGCACGAGCAGCCGCGGATGGCGGCGATGCTCCTGCAGGGCATCGTGGACGCCGCGGTCCGCCGCATCGAACTGGGCGCGGCCGAGGATCCCGCCGCCATCACCGAGGCGGCCGTCACCATGGCCCTGCGCGGTGTCCGGGGCTGAGTCCCCCGGGTCCCCCGGCGAGGCCCCCGGAGCCGGGGCCGCGCTCTCCGGTGTGCACCGGCAGCAGACGGGACGGCCCCCGGCCCAGCAGCCACGGTGGCAGCAGGCTCAGCGGATCCAGGTAGGTCCCGGCTCTGAGCAGGCCCCAGTGGAGGCAGCTCTGCGGGCAGTGGCCCGTCGGGAACTCCAAGGTGCCCACCGTCTGGCCCGCCCCGACCTCGTCGCCCTTCTTCAGCGATGCCCGCACCGGTTCGTACGTCGTGCGCAGGGGCGGATCCCCCATGCCCGTCAGCTCCACCGAGACCACGCCCCGGCCCGCCACCCGGCCCGCGAAGGCGACCCGCCCCGGGACCACCGCCCGCACCGGTCCGCCCGGCGGCGCGGCGAGGTCCACGCCGCGGTGGCCCGCGCCGTACGCCGATGCCGGCGGGGCCCAGCCGCGTACGACCTCGGGTCGGGAGCCCACCGGCCAGGCCGTGGCTGTCGGCAGGGACGTCGGTGGGCCCGTCGGTGGGGCGGGGTGAGGGGCCCGGCGTGGGGCCGCGGGCGCGGACAGGGTGGACGCGAGCAGGGCTGCCAGCACCGGCAGCAGGAGTTCGAGGCGCATACGAGAACCGTCCCGCGCCGGACCGATCCGCGGGGATCATGGTCCGGATCTGTGGACGACGGCCGGGTTGTGGACAGCCGCCTCACCCGATCGTGGGAGGACCGGCGTCCGGACCCACCCCCCTCGCCCCTCACCACCCCCGTCGCCCCCTCAGCACCCCCCTCCCTGCCCCCTTGCCGCCCCACCCGAAGCCCCAGCTCCGAGCCGTCGTCGGGGTCGTCGACGGCGGCGTCATCCGGTACCCCGCGGGTCCCGTACACTTCTTGTGGCGATCCGGGTCACCGGGTCGACTTCGCACGCCCCGACACCAGGCCGTCAAACAGCCGGCGTCAGCGCCTCTCGGTCCCTCGTGGGCAAGGCGCACCGGGGCGTCAGGCGCGAGTGCCGTCCGGCACCCGCGGCACAACCGAGAATCTCAAGGAGAACGGCCATGGCCGTCGTCACGATGCGGGAGCTGCTGGAAAGCGGCGTCCACTTCGGTCACCAGACCCGTCGCTGGAACCCGAAGATGAAGCGCTTCATCTTCACCGAGCGCAACGGCATCTACATCATCGACCTGCTCCAGTCGCTGTCGTACATCGACCGCGCCTACGAGTTCGTCAAGGAGACCGTCGCCCACGGCGGCACGGTCATGTTCGTCGGCACGAAGAAGCAGGCGCAGGAGGCCATCGCCGAGCAGGCCACCCGCGTCGGCATGCCCTACGTCAACCAGCGCTGGCTGGGCGGCATGCTCACCAACTTCTCGACCGTCTACAAGCGTCTGCAGCGCCTCAAGGAGCTCGAGCAGATCGACTTCGAGGACGTCGCCGCGTCCGGTCTGACCAAGAAGGAGCTTCTCGTGCTCTCGCGCGAGAAGGCCAAGCTGGAGAAGACCCTCGGCGGTATCCGCGAGATGCAGAAGGTGCCCAGCGCCGTCTGGATCGTGGACACCAAGAAGGAGCACATCGCGGTCGGCGAGGCCCGGAAGCTCAACATCCCGGTCGTCGCCATCCTCGACACCAACTGTGACCCCGACGAGGTCGACTACAAGATCCCGGGCAACGACGACGCGATCCGCTCCGTCACCCTGCTCACCCGCGTGATCGCCGACGCCGTCGCCGAGGGCCTCATCGCCCGTTCCGGTGCTGCCGCCGGTGACTCGAAGCCGGGCGAGAAGGCCCAGGGCGAGCCCCTCGCCGAGTGGGAGCGCGACCTGCTCGAGGGCGAGAAGAAGGCCGACGAGCCAAAGGCCGCCGAGGCCGACGCCGAGGTTCAGAAGTCCGCCGAGACGGAGAAGGCCGCCGACGCCGAGCAGGCCGAGGCTCCCGCCGAGGTTGCCGCCGTCGAGGCGCCCGCCGCGGACGCCGAGCAGGCCTGACCGCACAGGTTCGGTGGTTGACGGCGGGGGCCCGATCGGCCCCCGCCGTTCACCCGTAGACCTCCGTAGATCTTTCAGACTTCGAGAGAGAAATTTCGATCATGGCGAACTACACCGCCGCTGACGTCAAGAAGCTCCGTGAGCTCACGGGCGCCGGCATGATGGACTGCAAGAAGGCGCTGGACGAGGCCGAGGGCAACGTCGACAAGGCCGTCGAGGCGCTCCGCATCAAGGGCCAGAAGGGCGTCGCCAAGCGCGAGGGCCGCTCCGCCGAGAACGGCGCCGTGGTCTCCCTCATCGCCGACGACAACACCTCCGGTGTCATCGTCGAGCTGAAGTGCGAGACGGACTTCGTCGCCAAGGGCGAGAAGTTCCAGGCCGTCGCGAACAACCTCGCCGCCCACATCGCCAAGACGTCCCCGGCCGACATCGAGGCGCTGCTCGCCTCCGAGATCGAGGCCGGCAAGACCGTCCAGGCGTACGTCGACGAGGCCAACGCCAACCTCGGCGAGAAGATCGTCCTGGACCGCTTCGCGCAGTTCTCGGGCGCCTACGTCTCCGCGTACATGCACCGCACGATGCCCGACCTGCCCCCGCAGATCGGTGTCCTCGTCGAGCTGGACAAGGCCGACGCCGACGTCGCCAAGGGCATCGCCCAGCACATCGCCGCCTTCGCGCCGAAGTACCTCTCCCGCGAGGACGTCCCGGCCGAGGTCGTCGAGTCCGAGCGCCGCGTCGCCGAGGAGACCACCCGCGCCGAGGGCAAGCCCGAGGCCGCCCTCCCGAAGATCGTCGAGGGTCGCGTCAACGGCTTCTTCAAGGAGGCCACCCTCCTCGGCCAGCCGTACGCGCTGGACAACAAGAAGTCGGTCGAGAAGGTTCTCGCCGAGGCCGGTGTCACCCTGAAGCGCTTCTCGCGCATCAAGGTCGGCATCTGAGTCCGTACCGCGATCGACGGTAGACCCCGCTAGGGTCGACAGCGGTCGCCCGCGCGCGGGCGTCTCCACGAGGGGATACTCGGACGCGACGTACGACCGCAGGATCTGACGAGGAGGCCACTGCCGAGCATGGGATGCGAACGACACCCCACCGGCAGTGGCCTTCTTCGCATGTGTGCCAAGTAAGAGAAGCGAGAACCACATGACCACCAAGGCCGACTCGAAGAGTGATGACGGCAAAGTCGCCGGACGCTTCCTGCTGAAGCTCTCCGGCGAGGCGTTCGCCGGTGGGGGCGGCCTCGGGGTCGACCCCGACGTGGTGCACGCCATCGCCCGCGAGATCGCCGCCGTTGTCCGCGACGGCGCCCAGATCGCCGTCGTCATCGGCGGCGGCAACTTCTTCCGCGGCGCCGAGCTCCAGCAGCGCGGCATGGACCGGGCCCGCTCCGACTACATGGGCATGCTCGGCACCGTCATGAACTGCCTCGCCCTCCAGGACTTCCTGGAGAAGGAGGGCATCGACTGCCGCGTCCAGACCGCCATCACCATGGGCCAGGTCGCGGAGCCGTACATCCCGCTGCGCGCCGTGCGCCACCTGGAGAAGGGCCGCGTGGTCATCTTCGGCGCCGGCATGGGCATGCCGTACTTCTCCACCGATACCACCGCCGCGCAGCGTGCCCTGGAGATCGACGCCGAGGCGCTGCTCATGGGCAAGAACGGCGTGGACGGCGTCTACGACTCCGACCCCAAGGCCAACCCCGACGCGGTGAAGTTCGACGCCCTCGGCTACGGCGAGGTCATCACGCGCGACCTCAAGGTCGCCGACATGACGGCGATCACGCTGTGCCGGGACAACAAGCTGCCCATCCTGGTCTTCGAGCTGCTTTCCGCGGGCAATATCGCCCGGGCCGTCAAGGGTGAGAAGATCGGCACACTCGTGGGCGACCAGGGAAGCCGGGCCTGACCTCAGGGACCTGGACCAGGCTCAAGGGACGTACGCGAGACGCCCCTTGAGGGGATGGACAAAGCCCTGCCGGTCGGACACCGTGCAGGAAAGAGACGCGACGCAGCCGGCCGCCCCGTGCTAGCCGGGCCTACTCAAGACACGCAGGAGCAAGTGGTGATCGAAGAGACCCTCCTCGAGGCCGAGGAGAAGATGGAGAAGGCCGTCGTGGTCGCCAAGGAGGACTTCGCCGCGATCCGCACCGGCCGTGCGCACCCGGCGATGTTCAACAAGATCGTGGCGGACTACTACGGCGCGCTGACGCCGATCAACCAGCTGGCCTCGTTCTCGGTGCCCGAGCCGCGGATGGCCGTGGTGACCCCGTTCGACAAGAGCGCGCTGCGCAACATCGAGCAGGCGATCCGGGACTCCGACCTCGGCGTCAACCCGAGCAACGACGGCAACATCATCCGGGTGACGTTCCCCGAGCTGACCCAGGACCGCCGCAAGGAGTTCATCAAGGTCGCCAAGACCAAGGCCGAGGACTCCAAGATCTCGATCCGGTCGATCCGTCGCAAGGCCAAGGAAGCCCTCGACAAGGCGATCAAGGACGGCGACATCGGTGAGGACGAGGGCCGCCGCGGCGAGAAGGAGCTCGACGACACCACCGCGAAGTACGTCACGCAGGTGGACGAGCTGCTCAAGCACAAGGAAGCCGAGCTGCTCGAAGTCTGAGGCTCGAGTCCGAGGAATCAGGGATCCGATTCGTGAACGACTCTTCCTGGGGGGCGCCGCCCAGAGCCGGGTATTGGGGGCCGCCCGACCAGGGACCAGGTCAGGGGGCGACCCCGCCAGGTCCCGCGTACGATGCGCAGGACGCGCTGTTTCCGTCTGAGACGCAGCCCATGCCCATCGTGCCCGACGTACCCGTGAGCGGCGGAGACCAGGACGACGACCGGGGGGCCACTCGGATGGGCGGCCCCCTGTTCCGTGACGAGCCTCCGCAGGAGCCCATGCCCAGCGCACCAGAGCCGCAGCCCGCCCCGGCAGCGCCGCAGAAGAAGAGCGCGGGGCGTGATCTCGGGGCGGCCATAGGAGTCGGTGTCGGACTCGGCGCGGTGATCATCGCGTCGCTCTTCATCGTGAAGGCCGTCTTCATCGGGGTCATAGCGGTCGCCGTCGTCGTCGGCCTGTGGGAGCTCACCTCGCGGCTGGAGGAGCGCAAGGGCATCAAGGCGCCGCTCGTGCCGCTCGCGGTGGGCGGCGCGGCGATGGTCGTGGCCGGGTACGTGCGCGGGGTCGAGGGGGCGTGGGTCGCGATGGCGCTCACCGCGCTCGCGGTCCTGGTCTGGCGCATGACCGAACCGCCCGAGGGCTATCTCAAGGACGTCACGGCGGGGGTCTTCGCCGCCTTCTACGTGCCGTTCCTCGCGACGTTCGTGGCGCTGATGCTCACCGCGGACGACGGCCCTTACCGGGTGCTCACGTTCCTGCTCCTGACCGTGGTCAGCGACACCGGCGCGTACGCGATCGGCTGGCGTTTCGGCAAGCACAAGCTGGCGCCGCGCATCAGCCCCGGCAAGACCCGCGAGGGCCTGGTCGGCGCGGTCACCTTCGCGATGGCGGCGGGCGCGCTCTGCCTGCAGTTCCTCATCGACGACGGCGCGTGGTGGCAGGGCCTGGTGATCGGCTTCGCGGTCGCGGCGAGCGCCACGCTCGGTGACCTCGGCGAGTCGATGATCAAGCGGGACCTGGGCATCAAGGACATGGGCACGCTGCTGCCGGGCCACGGCGGCATCATGGACCGCCTCGACTCCCTCCTCCCGACGGCGCCGGTGGTGTGGCTGCTGCTCGTGGCTTTCGTCGGGTCGGGCTGAGCGCTCCAGTGCACACCGTCTGACCTGCACTTCTGTACGTGAGGGGCTCGTTGTCCACAGGGCGGCGAGCCCCTCCTCGTATGTCTGCGACACTGGATGGACCATGCCTAAGCCCGGAGAACTCACCTTCGTCGCGCCCCGCGGAGCCAAGAAGCCGCCGCGGCACCTCGCCGACCTCACGCCCGCCGAGCGCAAGGAAGCCGTCGCCGCCATCGGCGAGAAGCCGTTCCGCGCCAAGCAGCTCTCGCAGCACTACTTCGCGCGGTACGCCCACGACCCGGCGGAGTGGACCGACATTCCGGCCGGGGCGCGCGAGAAGCTCCGTGAGGCGCTGCTGCCGGAGCTGATGTCCGTGGTGCGGCACATCAGCTGTGACGACGACACCACCCGCAAGACGCTCTGGCGGCTCTTCGACGGGACGCTCGTCGAGTCCGTGCTGATGCGGTACCCGGACCGGGTCACCATGTGCATCAGCTCGCAGGCCGGGTGCGGGATGAACTGCCCGTTCTGTGCCACCGGCCAGGCCGGCCTCGACCGGAACCTGTCGACGGGCGAGATCGTGCACCAGATCGTCGACGGCATGCGCGCGCTGCGGGACGGCGAGATCCCGGGCGGGCCCGCGCGCCTGTCCAACATCGTCTTCATGGGCATGGGCGAGCCGCTGGCCAACTACAACCGCGTGACCGGCGCCATCCGCCGGCTCACCGACCCCGAGCCGGACGGCCTCGGCCTGTCGCAGCGCGGGATCACCGTGTCGACGGTGGGGCTCGTGCCCGCCATCCACCGGTTCTCCGACGAGGGCTTCAAGTGCCGCCTCGCCATCTCGCTGCACGCGCCGGACGACGAGCTGCGCGACACGCTCGTCCCGGTCAACACGCGCTGGCGGGTCCGGGAGGTCCTCGACGCGGGGTGGGAGTACGCCGCGAAGTCCGGCCGCCGCCTCTCCATCGAGTACGCGCTGATCCGCGACATCAACGACCAGGCATGGCGTGGTGACCGGCTCGGGCGGCTGCTCAAGGGCAAGCCGGTGCACGTGAACCTGATCCCGCTGAACCCCACGCCGGGCTCGAAGTGGACCGCCTCGCGGCCCGAGGACGAGAAGGCGTTCGTGGAGGCCATCGCGGCGCACGGCGTGCCCGTCACGATCCGGGACACCCGTGGTCAGGAGATCGACGGGGCGTGCGGCCAGCTCGCCGCCGCCGAGCGGTAGACGGCCGAGGGGTAGGCTGACGGGCGTACGGCCTCGTACAGACATCTGCATATTCCGACAGGGGAGCGCCACAGCGCTGAGAGTGCGGCCACTGGGACAGGTGGGCCGCAGACCCTCTGAACCTCGCCCGGGTCATTCCGGGTAGGGAGTTCGGGCACGACTCAAGCTGTAGCGCCCTGCCCGCGGGCCATCAGGCCGGCGGGCGGGGCCGCGTCTCTTCCTGGACACCCAGGAGGAAGTTCCAGTGAGCACCACCAAGAAGGTCACGTTCACCGCCGTGGCGGTGGGGATCGGGCTCGTCGCCGTCTCCGCGTGCGGCAGTTCCGACGGGGATTCCGCGAAGTCGGACTCGAAGACCGTGACGCTCGTCAGCCATGACTCCTTCAACGTCTCCAAGGACGTCCTGAAGGACTTCGAGAAGCGCTCCGGATACAAGGTCAAGGTCCTCAAGGACGGCGACGCCGGCGCCGCCGTGAACAAGGCGATCCTCTCCAAGGACAACCCGCAGGGCGACGTCTTCTTCGGCGTCGACAACACGCTCCTTTCGCGCGCGCTCGACAACGGCCTCTTCCAGTCGTACGAGGTCAAGGACGCGGCGAAGATCAAGCCGGAGTTCCGGGCCGACCAGGGCAAGCACCGGGTCACCCCCGTCGACAGCGGCGACATCTGCGTGAACTACGACAAGAAGTACTTCGCCGACAAGAAGCTGGCGCCTCCGAAGTCCTTCGAGGACCTCGCCGAGCCCTCGTACAAGAACCTGCTGGTCGCCGAGAACGCCTCGACCTCCTCGCCCGGCCTCGGCTTCCTGCTCGGGACGGCCGCGAAGTACGGCGACGACGGCTGGCAGGGCTACTGGAAGAAGCTGAAGGCCAACGGCGTCAAGGTCGTCGACGGCTGGGAGCAGGCGTACAACGAGGAGTTCTCCGGGTCCGCCGGCGGCAAGAAGGCCAAGGGCGACCGCCCGCTCGTCGTCTCGTACGCCTCCTCGCCGCCCGTCGAGGTGCTCTACGGCAAGCCGCAGCCCAAGCAGGCGCCCACCGGCGTCGCCACCGGCACCTGCTTCCGCCAGGTCGAGTACGCGGGTCTGCTCAGCAACGCAGGGAACACCAAGGGCGGCAAGGCGCTCCTCGACTTCCTCGCGGGCAAAAAGTTCCAGGAGGACATGCCGCTGAACATGTTCGTGAACCCGGTGCGCGCGGGCGCCGCGCTGCCCGAGCTGTTCACGAAGCACGGCGTGAGGGTCGACGACCCGCAGACGATGGACCCGAAGAAGATCACCGAGAACCGCGAGCCGTGGATCAAGTCGTGGACCTCGCTCGTACTGAAGTAGCCGGCTCCCGCCGCCGCGCTGGACTCGGGCGGGGTCTCGGGCGGGGGAGCGCGGCGCGGCTCGGCCTGATGGCCGTGCCCGTCGCGTTCTTCGCGCTCTTCTTCGCCTATCCGGTCACGGCGATCGTCGCGCGCGGGCTGCACATCGGCGGGGTCTGGCGGTTCGGGCGGATCGGGGACGTCCTCGGGCAGTCCGACATCCGGCACGTGCTGTGGTTCACCACCTGGCAGGCGCTCGCGTCGACCGCGCTCACGCTGCTGATCGCGCTCCCCGGCGCGTACGTCTTCGCGCGCTTCGACTTCCCCGGCAAGCAGGCGCTGCGGGCCGTGGTGACCGTGCCGTTCGTGCTGCCCACCGTCGTCGTCGGGACGGCCTTCCTCGCCCTGATCGGGCGGGGCGGCCTCTTCGACGAGCTGTGGGGGGTGCGCCTGGACACCACCGTCTGGGCGATCCTGCTCGCGCACGTCTTCTTCAACTACGCCGTCGTCGTCCGCACCGTCGGCGGCCTCTGGTCGCAGCTCGACCCGCGCCAGGAGGAGGCCGCCCGGATGCTCGGCGCCTCCCGCTGGACCGCGTGGCGCACGGTGACCCTGCCCGCCCTTGGACCGGCGGTCGCCGCCGCCGCGCTGATGGTCTTCCTCTTCACCTTCACCTCCTTCGGCGTCGTGCAGATCCTCGGCGGACCCGCGTACTCGACGCTCGAAGTGGAGATCTACCGGCAGACCGCGCAGCTGCTCGACCTGCCGACGGCCGCCGTCCTGACGATCGTGCAGTTCGCGGCGGTGGGCCTGATCCTCGCGATCCACGCGTGGACCGTCCGCAGGCGCGAGAGCACGCTGAAGCTCGTCGACGCCGCGGCGGTCGCGCGCCGGCCGCGCGGCGCCGGGCAGTGGACGCTGCTCGGGCTCGTCATGGCGACGGTCGCCCTGCTGATCCTGCTGCCCCTCGGCGTCCTGATCCAGCGCTCCTTCGACGGCCCCGGGGGCTACGGATTCGCGTACTACAGGGAGCTGACCTCGGCGGACGGCGGCGCCTTCCTGGTGCCGCCGATCGAGGCCGTATGGAACTCCCTGCGGTACGCGGTCGTGGCCACCGCCATCGCGGTCGCCGTCGGAGGGCTCGCCGCCGCCGCGCTCACCCGCCGGGCCGGGCGGCTCGTCCGCGGCCTCGACGCGCTGCTCATGCTGCCGCTCGGGGTCTCCGCGGTGACCGTGGGCTTCGGGTTCCTGATCACGCTGGACGAGCCGCCGCTGGATCTGCGGACCAGCTGGATCCTGGTGCCGCTCGCCCAGGCGCTGGTGGGCGTGCCGTTCGTCGTACGGACCATGCTGCCCGTCCTGCGCGCCGTGGACGGACGCCTCCGCGAGGCCGCCGCGGTGCTCGGGGCGTCGCCGCTGCGGGCGTGGCGGGAGGTGGACCTGCCGATGGTGCGGCGGGCGCTGCTGATCGCCGCCGGGTTCGCCTTCGCCGTCTCGCTCGGCGAATTCGGGGCGACCGTCTTCATCGCGCGGCCGGACAACCCGACGCTGCCGGTCGCCGTGGCGCGCCTCCTCGGCCGCGCCGGTGACCTCAACTACGGCCAGGCAATGGCCCTTTCGACGATCCTCATGGTGGTGTGCGCGGTGTCTCTGCTGCTCCTGGAACGCATGCGTACCCAGCGCACCACGGGGGAGTTCTGATGACGGACGTGACGGACGTGACGAAGGTGCCGGACGCGCTGCTGAGTCTGCGGGAGGCGACGGTACGTTTCGGGGCGCGGGCCGCGCTCGACGCCGTCGACCTCGACGTCGGCGAGCACGAGATCGTCTGCGTCCTCGGCCCGAGCGGCAGCGGCAAGTCGACACTGCTGAGGGCGGTGGCCGGACTCCAGCCGCTGGACTCCGGACGCGTCCTGCTGGACGGCCGCGACCAGCGCGGGGTGCCCGCGCACAAGCGGGGCGTCGGCCTGATGTTCCAGGACCACCAGCTCTTCCCGCAGCGCGACGTGGCGGGCAACGTCGCGTTCGGACTGCGCATGCGCCGTGCCTCACGGAGTGAACAGGACCACCGTGTCGCCGAGTTGCTGGAGCTCGTCGGGCTGCCCCGGGCGCAGCGGCGCGCGGTGGCCTCGCTCTCCGGCGGCGAACAGCAGCGGGTCGCGCTCGCGCGGGCGCTCGCCCCTCGGCCGCGTCTGCTGATGCTCGACGAGCCGCTCGGCCAGCTCGACCGCTCCCTCCGTGAGCGCCTCGTCGTCGAACTGCGCGAACTCTTCGACGAGCTGGGCACCACGGTGCTCGCCGTCACGCACGACCAGGGCGAGGCCTTCGCGCTCGCGGACCGCGTCGTCGTCATGCGCGACGGCCGCATCGCCCAGTCCGGCACGCCGCTCGACGTGTGGCGGCACCCGGCCGACGAGTTCGTGGCCCGCTTCCTGGGCTTCGACAACGTGGTCGGGGCGACGGTGGCGGGCGGGGCCGCCGACACGGTGTGGGGCAGGATCCCCGTCGCCCCGGGCACCCCGGACGGCAGCCACAAGATCCTGGTGCGGCCGGCCGGCGTACGGCTCGCCGCGCCCGGCGAGGGGCTGCGGTGCGAGGTGGTGGCGCGCACCTTCCGCGGTACGCATGTCGCGGTGCGCCTGCAGCCGAAGGAGGGGCCGCGCCTGGAGGCGGCGTGCGCGCTGCGCGAGGCGCCGGAGGTGGGCGCGATGGTGGGGGTCGGGTTCGACGCCGGGGACGTCGTGGTCCTCGACGGAGACGGCTGACGGTCGGGAACGAGGGCCGGGGTCGGGGCCGGAGGCAGCCCCCCGTCGGCCGGTCCGCGCCCGACGCCACCGAAAACCAAGGGCCCGCCGCCCCGACATCGATCTACTGTTCGCCCATGACGACATTGAGCCATGAACGGTACTGCGACGAAGTCGCCCGGCAGATCGACCTGTTGAGAGCCGCCCTGTCCGGCGCCGACCTCACGGCCACCGTGCCGACCTGCCCCGACTGGACGCTCGCCGAGCTGGCGCGGCACGCCGGAGGGGCCGTGCGCTGGAGCGAACGGCTGGTCGCCACGCGCGCCGGGCAGAACATCCCCGAGGAGGACATCCCGGAGTGCGGGGGCCCCGAGGGCGACGACCCCGCCGCCCTCGACGCGTGGCTGGCCGCGACCGGTGAGCTCGGCGCGCGGACGTTCCGTGCCGCGGGCGCCGACGCCCCCGCCTGGTCGTGGGCGGGCGACCACCGCGCCGGTTTCTGGGCGCGGCGCATGACGCACGAACTGGCGATCCACCGGGCGGACGCGGCCCTCACCGCCGGTGTCGCCCACGAGATCGACGCGGACGTCGCCGCCGACGCGATCGACGAATGGCTCGACCTGGTCGCGCTCGCCCAGCGCACCGACCCGCGGGACAGCGCCGCCGAGCTCAAGGGCGCGGGCCGGAGCATCCACCTGCACGCCACCGACGCCCCGGCCGGCCTCGACGCCGAGTGGCTCATCGAATTCGGCGACGAGGGCTTCACCTGGCGGCGGGGCCACGCGAAGGCCACGGTGGCGCTGCGCGGCCCGCTCACGGAGGTGCTGCTCGCCTTCTACCGCCGACGGCCGCTGGACAGCGGGCACGTGGAGGTGCTGGGGGAGCGGGCGCTCCTTGACTTCTGGCTGGAGCGGGCGAGCTTCGGCTGAGACCCGGGGACGGAGGGGCGGGTGTGGCGCGGGGGACGGTCCTACGCGGTGTCCGCCGATCCGCTCGTAGGCCCGGCGGACAGCAGCTCGGCGAGCGCGCCGGGTGCCTCGTCCACCGCGTCCACCAGGGCGATCCGCGACTCCATCGGCCTGTCGCGGGCCAGCGACCGCAGCAGCGGCCAGACCGGCAGGTGCTCGGTCCAGTGGGCGCGGTCGACCAGGACCATGGGGGTGGGCTCGCCGCGGGACTCGTAGTAGTTGGGCGTGGCGTTGTCGAAGACCTCCTGGACCGTGCCCGCGGCGCCGGGCAGGAAGACGACGCCCGCGTTCGAGCGGGCGAGGAGGCCGTCCTCGCGGGTGGCGTTGGCGAAGTACTTGCCCAGGTGGGAGGCGAACGCGTTCGGCGGCTCGTGGCCGTAGAACCAAGTGGGGATGCCCACCGAGGCGCCACCGGCCGGCCAGCGCTCGCGGACCGCGAAGGCGGCGCGCGCCCACTCGGTGACCGACGGCGTGAACGACGGGGCCTTGGCGAGGAGTTCGAGGGCCTCGTCCAGCATGGCATCGTCGAGGGGAGCCGCGTAGGCGCCGAGGTTGGCGGCCTCCATCGCGCCCGGACCGCCGCCGGTCGCCACCGTGAAACCGGCGCGGGTCAGGGCGCGGCCGAGCCGTGCCGCTCCCGCGTAGGCGTCCGTGCCGCGGGCCATCGCGTGACCGCCCATGACGCCCACCACCCGTGCCCCGACGAGGTGCTCGTCGAGGGCGTCGGAGATGGAGTCGTCGTGGATGGCGCGCAGCATCGACGAGAAGACGTCGCCGTCGGACTTGGTCCGCTGGAACCAGGCGTACGCGTGGGCGTCCGGCGTCGCCTCGTACCCGCCGTCGGCGAGTCCGGCGAACAGGTCGTCGGGGGAGTACAGCAGCCCGCGGTACGGGTTGAACGGCAGGCCGGGTACGGGCGGGAAGACCAGCGCGCCGCCGGCCCGTACCTTCGCGGCGGCGTCCTCGCGCATCGGGCAGCCGAGGAAGACGGCGCCCGAGACGTCCGCCGCGAGGAGCGCGGCGGTGCGCTCCGTCAGGTCGACGGCCTGGACGCGGCAGCCCGCGAGGGCGCCGCGACCGAAGAGCTCGTCGAACTCGGCGAGGGTCTCGATCTCACGGTCCTCGCCGGGGAGTTGCGGGGCGGATGCGTGTTCGGGAGTGGGCTGCATCCGCCCATGCTAAGCAGGGGCGCCCGGCGGGGGCCGGTCAGCCCTGGACCTCCGACGGGTCCATCCACATGATCTCCCAGGTGTGGCCGTCCAGGTCGTCGAAGGCGCGGCCGTACATCGTGCCGTAGTCCTGGACCTTGCCGGCCGTGGCGCCCGCGGCGATGGCCTTGTCGACGAGCTCGTCGACCTTCTCGCGGCTCTCGGCGCTGAGACAGAGCAGCGTCTCGCTGGTCTTCGTGGCGTCGGCGATCTCCTTCTGCGTGAAGTTCGCGTAGTGCTCCTTGCTCAGCATCATCGCGATGATGGTGTCGCTGATCACCACGCAGGCGCATTCGTCGCTGGAGAACTGCGGGTTGAGCGTGTAGCCGAGGTCGGTGAAGAACTTCTTCGACGCGGCGACGTCGGAAACGGCCAGGTTCACGAAGATCATCTGCTGGTACATGAGCGTCTCTCCAGTGGGTGCGTGTGCCTTACGGAGGAGTAGACATCCGTTCGACGCGGAACTCATCGCGAGCCGCGAACTTTTTTTCGCGCGTTTTCCCGCCCCCGCGCGGGCCGTCGCGTCGACGGCCCGCGGACCGTGGCGTCAGGGCATCAGCGGGGTCGCCGCCAGCTCCGCGACGAGCCAGGTCAGCGGGGCGAACACGGCGGCGAGCACGCCGGCGCGGAGGGCCGCCGAACCGCGCAGCAGCGTGGCGGGCGCCCCGAGCCCGAGCAGCGCGTCCGTCGTGTGCGAGCGGGACTGCCTGGCCTCGACGGCGCTCGTGGCCAGGGTCAGCACGGCGCAGCCGGCGACGAGCAGTCCGCCGAGCGTGGTGAGCGGGCCGACCGCGGGGCGCGGGCCCGCGTACAGCACGATCGAGGCGTACGCCCCCGACGCCACCGCGCACAGCACGCCCAGCGGCCGTCCGATGCGCCGGGCCTCCTCCTGGAGGACACGTCCGGCGAGCAGACGCAGCGCCCCCGGCCGCACGGCCTGGAGGACCCGTCCGCAGAGGTAGGTCAGTCCGGGCCCCACCAGTACGAGGCCGAGGGCGGTCAGCGCCCAGCCGGCGAGGACACCCACCGGGCTGCCGTCGGCGCTGCCCGGCATGGGGAAGCCGTCGCGCGGCCGGGTCTCGGAGCGGCCCGCGTACGTCTCGACGGCGAGACCCACCGCGAGCAGCGCCACCCCCCAGGGCAGGCCGCCCGGCGGCCGGCCCGGGGCGTCCGGTTCCCCGGCGGGCTCCGAAGCGCTTTCCGTGCCGGTCGCCTTGGCCCGGCGCGGGCGCAGTACGACGGCGCTGGCGGCCGACGCGGCGACCGGGACGACGGCGAGCAGGGTGAGGGCGGCGGCGAGCGGCAGCGGATGGCCGCCGGCGAGCAGATCCGTCGCGGCGCCGTCGAAGGGCAGGCCGCTGATGTCGCCGCGCAGGTGCAGGAAGAAGAGCAGCGCCAGCATGGAGCCGAGCACGCAGGACACGGCCGTGGAGATCGCCGCGAAGACCATCAGGCGGGCCGGGCCGAGCCCCACCGCGGAGAGTCCGCCGCGCGGCCGGGTGGCGGGGTCGGTACGGGCCACGGCGACGGCGAAGTACACGGTGGCGGTGATCGGCGCGAGACACCACGCGAGCCGCAGCACGGCACCCGCGCCCGGGTGCTCCATCGCGTACGCCAGCGTGCACAGCAGCAGGAATCCGGTGCCGGCGGACGCGGCGGCGACGAGGAGGCGCCGCAGCTGGACGAGCGGGTGGGCGCCCCGGGCTAGACGGAGAGCGAGCACGCGGCCCGACCTTCCGTCGTGGCGGAGGGGGAGGTGGCGGTTGTACCGGCCGTGCCGGCTGCACTGGCCGTACTGGTCGTGCTCGTACCCGTGCTCTTACCCGTACCCGTACCCGTACCCGTACCCATGGCCGGGGCGGGGGCCGACGCCGGAGCCGGACCCTGGGCCGAAGCCGAAGCCGAAGCCGAAGCCGAAGCCGAAGCCGAAGCCGAAGCCGACGTCGACACAGGCGCAGACGTCGCACCAGCCGTCTCCGCGCCTTGCCCCCCGCCTCCCCTTCCCCCGCTCGCCACGTCCGCGAGGTCCTCCCCGTCCGGGAGGTGGAGCGTGTTCACGCGGCGGCCGTCCAGGAGGGTGATCGTGCGGTCGGCGAGGGCGGCGACCTGGGCGTCGTGCGTGGCGAGGACGACCGTGATGCCGTGCGAGCGGGCCGCCGTCGTCAGGGTGCGCAGCGCGTGGGCGCGGTCGGCGCGGTGCAGGGGGGCGGTGGGCTCGTCGGCGAAGAGCACGGACGGCGTGGTGACCAGGGCGCGGGCGATGGCGACGCGCTGGCGTTCGGACTGGAGGAGGGCGTGCGGCCGCTTGCGGGCGCAGCCGCCGATGTCGAGGCGTTCGAGCCACTCCAGGGCGGCCGGTTTGGCGGCGCGGTGGGAGGAGCCGCGCAGCATCAGCGGCAGGGCGACGTTCTCCCAGGCGGTGAGTTCGGGAACGAGCCGTGGTTCGGGGTCGATCCAGCCGAAGCGGTCGCGGCGCAGACGTTCCCGTACGAAGGGACCCATCGTGTGGACGGGGGTGCTGTTGAACCACACCTCGCCCTGCTGCGGCAGCAGCTGTCCGGACAGGCACCGCAGGAGCGTCGTCTTGCCGCTGCCGCGCGGGCCGTTGACGGCGAGGATCTCGCCCTCGCGGACACCGAGCGAGACGCCGGTGAGGGCGGGGGAGCCGTTGTGCGTGACGTGCAGGGTGCGTGCCCACAGCACGTCGTTGTCCGGCGGAGCCACCATCACGTACACCTCGGTTCAGATCAGTTTGCCTCCCCCGTACGGGGGAACGAAGGCGGGGCCGATCGGTCACTGGGCACGCTAGGGATTCGGGCGGAGCTGCCCGGAAAAGACGCGGCCCGGGGGCGCCCGTTCTCACTCGAACGGGCGCCCCCGGGGCCGGTGTTGATCACTCGATCATACGAGTGGCCGGGTGGACGGTCAGAGCTTCGTCCACGCCTCCGTGAGCACCTGCCGCAGGATGCCCTCGATCTCGTCGAAGGTCTCCTGGGTGGAGATCAGCGGCGGGGCGAGCTGGACGACCGGGTCGCCGCGGTCGTCGGCACGGCAGTACAGGCCGTTGTCGTAGAGCGCCTTGGAGAGGAAGCCGTACAGGACGCGCTCGGTCTCCTCGTCGTTGAAGGTCTCCTTGGTGTCCTTGTCCTTCACCAGCTCGATGCCGTAGAAGAAGCCGTTGCCGCGGACGTCGCCGACGATCGGCAGGTCGAGCAGCTTGCGGAGGGTCTGGTAGAACGCGTCCTCGTTGTCCAGGACGTGCTGGTTCAGGCCCTCCTTCTCGAAGATGTCGAGGTTGGCGATGCCCACCGCGGCGGACACGGGGTGGCCGCCGAAGGTGTAGCCGTGCAGGAAGGTGTTGTCGCCCTTGTAGAACGGCTCGGCGATCTTGTCGGAGATGATGCAGGCGCCGATCGGGGAGTAGCCCGAGGTCATGCCCTTGGCGCAGGTGATCATGTCCGGGACGTAGCCGAACTTGTCGCAGGCGAACATCGTGCCGAGGCGGCCGAAGGCGCAGATGACCTCGTCCGAGACGAGCAGCACGTCGTACTTGTCGCAGATCTCGCGCACGCGCTGGAAGTAGCCGGGCGGGGGCGGGAAGCAGCCGCCCGCGTTCTGCACCGGCTCGAGGAAGACGGCGGCGACCGTCTCGGGGCCCTCGAAGAGGATCTCCTGCTCGATCTGGTCGGCGGCCCAGCGGCCGAAGGCCTCGGGGTCGTCGCCGTGGATCGGGGCGCGGTAGATGTTGGTGTTCGGCACCTTGTGCGCGCCGGGGACCAGCGGCTCGAAGGGGGCCTTGAGGGCCGGCAGGCCGGTGATGGACAGGGCGCCCTGCGGGGTGCCGTGGTAGGCGACCGCGCGCGAGATGACCTTGTACTTCGTGTGGTTGCCGGTGAGCTTGTGGTACTGCTTCGCCAGCTTCCACGCGGTCTCGACGGCCTCGCCGCCACCGGTGGTGAAGAAGACCTTGTTGAGGTCGCCCGGCGCGTAGTCCGCGAGGCGCTCGGCGAGCTCGACGGCCTTCGGGTGGGCGTAGCTCCACACCGGGAAGAAGGCCAGCTCCTGCGCCTGCTTGTAGGCGGTCTCGGCGAGCTCGTGACGGCCGTGTCCTGCGTTGACGACGAAGAGGCCGGAGAGGCCGTCCAGGTACTTCTTGCCCTTGTCGTCGAAGATGTAGGTGCCCTCGCCACGCACGATGGTGGGGACGGGCGCGTTCTCGTACGACGACATGCGGGTGAAGTGCATCCACAGGTGGTCGTAGGCGGTCTGGCTGAGGTCCTTGCTCACGGCTATCGGGTTCCCCACATATAGGTCTGCTTCTTGAGCTTGAGGTAGACGAAGCTCTCGGTGGAGCGCACGCCGGGGAGGGCGCGGATGCGCTTGTTGATGACTTCGAGCAGGTGGTCGTCGTCTTCGCAGACGATCTCCACGAGGAGGTCGTGCGAGCCCGCGGTCATCACCACGTACTCGGCCTCCGGCATGGCGGCCACGGCGTCCGCGACCGGGTCCACATCGCCCTCGACATTGATGCCGACCATCGCCTGCCTGCGGAAACCCACGGTGAGCGGGTCCGTGACGGCGACGATCTGCATCACGCCCTGGTCGAGCAGCTTCTGGACGCGCTGGCGCACGGCCGCCTCGGAGAGGCCCACGGCCTTGCCGATGGCGGCGTACGGACGGCGTCCGTCCTCCTGGAGCTGCTCGATGATCGCCAGAGAGACGGCGTCCACGGGGGGAGTGCCGTTCCCATAGCCGCTTCCGCCCGGGTTTCCGGTGCGGGAGCCGCGGGGGCTGCTGGGGTCTGCGCTGCGACTGGCCACGACCTCACTGTGCACGACGTCTCGTCACTTCCGCAAGGCCAGATCGATGAAATTCGTTGTCTGTGGCTTCAATCATCACGGATTCCGCAGTTCTGGGCCGCTGGGTATGTTGAAAGCGTCGGTACAGCGACTAGGGTGGGTGTCTCATCCACTGGACATCTGACTTGGAGGGCCGGAAGTGACCACCGAGCTGCGCCGTCTGCGCAACTACATCAACGGAGAATTCCGGGACGCGGCCGACGGACGGACCACCGAGGTGATCAATCCGGCGACCGGCGAGGCCTACGCCACCGCGCCGCTGTCGGGTCAGGCCGACGTCGACGCCGCCATGAAGGCCGCCGCCGACGCGTTCCCGGCCTGGCGCGACCAGACGCCCGCCGAGCGTCAGAAGGCCCTGCTCAAGATCGCAGACGCGTTCGAGGAGCGGGCCGAGGAGCTCATCGCCGCCGAGGTCGAGAACACGGGCAAGCCGATCGGACTCACGCGGTCCGAGGAGATCCCGCCCATGGTCGACCAGATCCGCTTCTTCGCGGGCGCGGCTCGGATGCTCGAGGGCCGCGCCGCCGGCGAGTACATGGAGGGTCTGACCTCCATCATCCGCCGCGAGCCGATCGGTGTCTGCGCGCAGGTCGCGCCGTGGAACTACCCCATGATGATGGGCGTGTGGAAGTTCGCCCCGGCGCTCGCCGCGGGCAACACCGTCGTCCTCAAGCCCTCGGACACGACCCCGGCGTCGACCGTCCTGATGGCCGAGATCATCGGCTCCATCGTGCCGCCCGGCGTCTTCAACGTCGTCACCGGCGACCGCGACACCGGCCGCCTGATGGTCGAGCACAAGACCCCGGCGATGGCCTCCATCACCGGCTCCGTGCGCGCCGGCATGCAGGTCGCCGAGTCCGCCTCCAAGGACCTCAAGCGGGTCCACCTGGAGCTCGGCGGCAAGGCGCCGGTCGTCGTCTTCGAGGACACCGACATCGCCAAGGCCGTCGAGGACATCTCGATGGCGGGCTTCTTCAACGCGGGCCAGGACTGCACGGCCGCCACGCGCGTGCTCGTCCACGAGTCCATCCACGACGAGTTCGTGACGGCGCTCGCCAAGGCCGCCGCCGACACGAAGACCGGCCAGCCGGACGACGAGGACGTGCTCTACGGCCCGCTCAACAACGCCAACCAGCTGAAGCAGGTCACCGGCTTCATCGAGCGGCTGCCCGCCCACGCGCGCGTGGAGGCCGGCGGCCAGCGGGTCGGCGAGAAGGGCTACTTCTTCGCGCCGACCGTCGTCTCGGGTCTGAAGCAGGACGACGAGATCATCCAGAACGAGGTCTTCGGCCCGGTCATCACCGTGCAGTCCTTCACGGACGAGGCGCAGGCCGTCGAGTACGCCAACGGCGTCGACTACGCCCTCGCCTCCTCGGTGTGGACCAAGGACCACGCGCGCGCGATGCGCATGTCCAAGGTGCTCGACTTCGGCTGCGTCTGGATCAACACCCACATCCCGCTGGTCGCGGAGATGCCGCACGGCGGCTTCAAGAAGTCCGGCTACGGCAAGGACCTCTCGGCGTACGGCTTCGACGACTACACGCGCATCAAGCACGTGATGACGTCCATCGAGGGATAAATCGTGTGACCGTCTGCCCGCCCCCGCGTACCGTTGCGTACGCGGGGGCGGCTCCGTGGTGTGCTTCCTTCTTTCTCTTCTCTGCAAAAGAATCCGTAGCGCGCCCACTCTCCGCCCCCGCTTCTCTCCGCACCACGGGGGTGGGACCTGATGACGACGACCGACGACCTCGCCTGGCTGCTGCTGCGCCGCCGGCAGAGCGTGTACGTCCCCGAAGGCCCCGGGCGGACCGCCGCGACCGACGCCGGCGTGGTCGCACTCGAAGCCGAACTCGTTGCCCGCGGACACCTCCTGACCGCGCCCCTGCGCCGCGCGCTGACCGCGCTCCCCGCCGACGAGCTCGCCGCCACCGGGTGCGAGCTGCTCGACGGCGTCGACGCCCTGATGGGCTCCGACCGCCACCACGCCCCGCTCTTCCGGCGCTTCCCCGACGAGATCCCGTACCAGTACGCGGCAGGCCACTACACCGACACCGTCCTCGCGCGCCTCGCCGCCCAGCCCCACCAGCCCTGCATGAACTGCGCGGGCACCGGCAACCGCGTCCGCGCCCTCGGCCCCTGCGCCCACCTGCTCTGCGACGACTGCGTCGAGAAGATCGACGACTTCGGCTGCTGCGACGAGTGCTGCGTCTGGTACGCCTGCCCGGTCTGCGAGAACCGCTACGAGACGGACGGCCCCACCAACCCCTGGCTCGACACCGGCGCCGGACTCGGCGGCGACGGCGGCGCGGCCCTGCGCGTCCTGCGCCTGGCCACCCCCGGCGACCTCGCCGCCGAACTCACCGCGCTGCTCGCCCGCCGTACACCGCTCAACCCCGAGGACCACGACGACCTCGTCCTGCTCCTCGGCCACCTCGCCCCGGCCGACGCCGCCGACCGGCTCCCGGCGGAGATCCCACTGCGCGAGAGCACGGCACTCGCGCTCGCCCCGCTCCTCGGCCTGCCCGAGGCGCCGTCGCTCCTCGCCCGGTACGCGGACACCGCCACGGACGTGCTGCGCATACTCGTCGTACGCTCCGGCGGCGACCCCGACCTGCTCGAACCGCCGCGCCTGCGCGGCCTTTCCCGGCCCCTGCGCCGCGAACTCCTCGCCCTCCTCGACGGGTTCGGCTTCCGGCGCCTCGCCGAGGACATGGCCCGCCACCCGCGCGCGTGGAAGCGGCTCGGCGAAACCCTGCACCCCTTCGAGTACGCCCGCCGCCACCCGCGCGTGGCGCTCGCCTTCGCGGCCCTGCGCGGCACCCGCGTCGGCGAGGACGCCCTCGGCGAGGTGCTGCTCGCCGAGGCCGCCCGGCACGAGGACGTCCGCCTCACCGGCGGCCGGCTGCACACCGTCACCTGGCAGGGGCGCGTCGAGGAGGCCCTCGCCCGCTGGGACGTCCCGGCCGCCGTCCCCCTCCTGCGCGAGCGCCCCGGCGAACTGCTGCGCCGCCTCGACCTGCTGCTGGCCCGCTCGGGCACGACGACGCTCCCGGACACGGTGGCGGAGGCCCTCGCCGACGTCCTGCCGCGCTCCGGCCCCGGCCCGCTGCTCGGCGCGTACGGCCGGATGAAGGTCCGTCACCTGCCGGGGCACCGCCGTGTCTTCTTCCCGCGCGGCCGGGTCACCAAGGCGTACGCGGTCGAGGACCACCGGCCGCCGCTGCCCGCCCTGGTGGCCGGCCGCACCGGTGAGCTGATCGAGGCGGAAGCCGTGCGGCGCCTGACCGGACGCGACGGGCAGCGGTACGACGTGGCCGTCCTGGACGCCTCGCTCGCCGACCTGCCGGTGCCGTCCGCCGAGCGCGCCAGTGCCACCTCGCTCGTCGCCGTACCGCGCGGCAGCTCCCTGCCCATGCCCGCCGACAGCGAGACCGTGCGGCTCTTCCTGCACTGGCTCCAGCCCAAGGGCACCCGCGTCGACCTCGACCTGTCCGTCGCGCTCTACGACGACCTGTGGCGCTACGTCGGCCTCTGCGACTACACCCACCTGCAGTACGCGGGCGGGGCGGCCCGGCACTCCGGTGACCTGACCTCCGCGCCCCCGCCGCACGGCGCGACCGAGTACCTCGACCTCGACCTGCCGCGCCTCGCCCACGCCGGCGTGCGGTTCGTGGTGCCGGTCGTCCTCTCCTTCAACGACGTGCCCTTCGACGAACTCCCGGACGCCTTCGCGGGGTTCATGGCGGTGCGCGGCAAGGCGCGGGCCGTCTACGACCCGCGCACGATCCGGCAGCGCTTCGACCTCGGGGGCGACGCGCAGCTGCGCATGCCGATGATCGTCGACCTGCGGGCGCGGCAGGCCTGGTGGACGGATGTCACCCTCGCCACGACGGAGACGCGCCACGACGTGTGGCGCTACCGCAAGCAGATCGGCCGCATGGGCAACGACCTGCTCGACACCTTCCTGCCGTGCGGCCGGGCCACCCTCTGGGACCTGGCCTGCTGGACGGCGGCCGCCCGCACCGACGGCGACGTGTACGTGCGCGGCCGTGACCACGTCCTGCGCGGCTACCGCCGCGCCGAGGACGAACCGCGCGCCGACTTCGCGCTGCGCGTCCACGACGGCTGGGAGCCGGACATCCCGCGCGCCGAACCGGAACTCACCGGTCGCCGGGCCCTTCTCGCCCTGCTGCACGGCGAGTTGGCCGGGGCGGAGGACACCGCGGCGGGCACCGTGTACCGCCTGTACCCGGGCCCGGTCGACGCGGCGCCGCTGGAGCGCGTCACGGCGGGGGACCTGGCGGGATGGCTGGAGCCGGCCTGACGTCCGGGCCGCGCACCCGGCACCGACGCGTCCCGCGGCGATCGACCCAAGGTGATCGACAAGGTGTCGGCTCCACGCGGTGGGGCTCGACGCTGCGTCCATTGTCCGGCCGGGGAGCACAGGAGCATGCTGCCGGGGTGCGAGCGAACCCCGGCCCCATAGCCTCCCCCGTGTCCCGCCGTTCCCTGCTGCGCGCCCTGGGCGGCGGGGCGGTCGTCAGCACGCTGGCGGGCTGCGGGGTGCCCGCCGCGTACATCGCGCCGGACGAGCGCTCCGCCGGCGACCGCTCGGCCCGGGACAAGGCGCTGACCTTCGCCAACTGGCCGCTGTACATCGACACCGACGACGAGAACAAGACGGAGCGCCCCTCGTTGGACGCCTTCGAGAAGCGGACCGGGATCGACGTCCGCTACACGGAGGAGATCAACGACAACGACGAGTTCTTCGGCAAGATCAGCCCCTCCCTGATGAACCACCAGGAGACCGGCCGCGACCTCATCGTCATCAGCGACTGGATGTGCGCGCGCTTCGTACGGCTCGGCTGGGTGCAGGAGATGGACCGCGCGCACCAGCCCAACGTCACCAAGTACCTGGACCCACAGCTGCGTTCGCCGCACTTCGACCCGGGGCGGAAGTTCACCGTGCCGTGGCAGTCGGGCATCACCGGCATCGCGTACAACAAGCGCAAGGTCGGCCGCGAGATCAAGCACGTCTCCGACCTGTGGGCCGACGACCTCAAGGGCCGGGTGACGCTGCTGTCCGGCCTGGACGAGGCCTTCGCGCTGCTGCTCCAGGGCGACGGCGTCGACATCACCAAGTGGACGGCGGACGACTTCCACCGGATGTGCGACCGGGTCGAGAAGCTCGTGGCCTCCCACCACATCCGCCGCTTCACCGGCAACGACTACATCAAGGACCTCTCCAGCGGCGACGTCCTGGCCTGCCAGGCCTACAGCGGCGACGTCATCCAGCTCCAGGCGGACGACCCGGACATCGAGTTCATCGTCCCCGAGGAGGGCGCGGAGCTGTGGGCCGAGTCCCTGATGATCCCCAACCTGGCCCGCCACAAGAGCAACGCCGAGAAGCTCGTCGACCACTACTACGAGCCCGAGGTCGCGGCCGAACTCGCGGCCTGGGTCAACTACGTCTGCCCGGTCCCCGCCGCCCGCGACGTCCTCGCCTCATCCAAGGACAAGGAACGCGCCGCCCTCGCCGAGGACCCGCTGATCTTCCCCGACACCGCGATGCGCAAGCGCCTCGCGATCGCCCGGGACATCACGTCGAAGGAACGGACGGAGTTCGCCAAGCGGTGGAATTCTTTGGTGGGGCTGTAAGAGGGGCGAGCTGTACGGGGGCGGGGAGCGCGTGGTCCCCGGGGGCCGTGGGGGCCCTGGTCCGGCCCCTTTAGACTGCGGCTACCCGGGGCGTCGATCGTTCGGCCGCCTTGGGCGACCGGATGACCGGACGACCCGAGAGGCGCAGCACGATGGAGGACCGCGACGTCGTCGCGCTCGACGACCCGGTGGGCGCGTCGCTGCGCGGCGCCCATGCGCATCTGGGCCGCCGGGTGGGGCAGGCCGCCACCTATCTGCCGGAGGTCGCGACCTTCTCCTCGGTGCCCGCCGACGCGGGCCCGGCTCAGTGGGCCGATCTCGCCCGGCTGCTCGGTCCCGACGCGTTCGCCGACATGTTCAGCTGCCCGGCCCTGCCGCCGTCGGACTGGGAGCCGGTCTTCGTCCTGGAGGGCCGGCAGATGATCTGGCCGGGCACCGGGCGGCCCGGTGCGCCGGATGCCGGGGCCGACGCCGGCGTGGTCGAGCTGGGCGCGGACGACGTGCCCGAGATGCTGGCCCTCGTCGAGACGACCCGGCCGGGACCGTTCTGGCCGCGTACCCATGAACTCGGCACCTATCTCGGCATCCGCGAGCAGGGCGACCTGGTGGCGATGGTCGGCGAACGGCTCCGCCCGCCGGGGTGGACGGAGATCAGCGCGGTCTGCACCGCCCCCCGGGCGCGGGGCAAGGGCCACGCCGCCCGGCTGGTGGGCGCGCTCGTCGCGCGCGTCGTGGCGCGGGGCGAGCGTCCCTTCCTGCACGTGGCCGAGGCCAACACCGGCGCCATCGCCCTCTACGAGCGGCTCGGCTTCAAGACCCGGAAACCGGTGACGTTCCGCGGGTTCCGCACTCCGTGACGGGCGCGCGGGCGGCTCAGCGTCGGCGGCGCACGGCCCGCCACGCCTCCCCGGCCGCGTACGCGATCCCGAGCCGCCAGGCCGCCGGCTTGGCCCGCACCCTCGACACGACCGCACGCCACTTGAACCAGAGCGGCAGCTCCCGAAACGGTACGAAGGTGAGCGTGTCGTCGACGGCGGTCTCCGCGTAGCCCCGGTGGCCCGCCGCGCGCAGCGCCGCGTACAGCTCAGGGGTGAGCCGGCCGTTGAGCCGTGCCGCGGTGCCCGCCGCGGTGTGGGCGAAGCAGCGCTGGTGGTGGTCCGGCAGCCGCATCGCCCTGAGGATGCGGGGCGCGGCCTCCTCCAACGGGCAGTTGAAGGCCAGCCCGATCGCGGCGGAGCCCAGGAGGTGGACCCGGCCGCTTTCGTGCGCGGCGTCCCACTCGGCCGGGTCGTCGAAACGCAGCAAGCTCGCGTCGCCGTCCCAGTCCCACCCGGATGTCACGACCTGTCTTCCTCTCTCGGCCCGTGGAAGGGCGCCGCGCCCGGCGGTCAGGTGGAGGTGGAGCGGGTCCCCAGGGAGACGCGCCCGGCGATGTCCGTCTCGACCAGGCGGGCCATCGTCTCCGCCGCCCGGACGGACGCGTCCCCGCAGCAGTTGTTGAACAGTACGTGGACCTCGTCCGCGTGCGCCGCCATGTGACGTATGCGCGGCAGCCACTGGGCGAGTTCCGCCTCCGAGTAACTGTGCCGGAACTTGTCCTCCTTGGAGCCGGTGCCCCACGCCTCGCTGCGGCCGTGGAAGCGGATCACCGCGTGCCGCCGTACGGTGACGGGCGCCACCGGGGGCAGGGAGTGGCGCAGGCCCTGCGGTGTGTCGACCGCCACCGCCGCCAGGTCCAGCTCCGACAGGAGCGCGGCGGTCCGGTCCCGCTGCTCCTCGCCCCACCAGTCCGCGTGCCGGAACTCCACGGCCACCGGCCACCCCGCGGCGCGCCGCGCGCACTCCACGAGCGTGTTCTCCGACCTGCCGCCCGGCGCGAACCAGGGCGGGAACTGGAAGAGCAGGGTGCCCAACCGGTCGGCCGCGCGCAGCGGTTCGAGCGCCGTCAGGAAGCGCCGCCACACGGCGTCGACGAGTCCGGGACCGGCCGCCCGGCCGCGCAGGTCGGCCGGGAGGACGCTCTGCCGGGTGGGATGCCCGGTCAGCATCGAGAACGCCTTCACGTCGAAACGGAAGCCGTCCGGGGTGCGCTCAGCCCACTGCAGGCAGGTGCGCTCCGCCGGGAGCGCGTAGTACGTCGAGTCGACCTCGACGACGGGGAAGCGCCCCGCGTAGTGGCGCAGCCGCCCCTCGGCGTCCCTGAGGCCCCGCGGATACCAGCCGCTGGCCAGCAGCGCGCGGTCCGTCCACGAACAGGTCCCCACCAGAATCTCGCTCTCGCTCATCCGGCCCGGGTACCCCGAAGAGTCAGGACGTGCGCAACGACCTCAGGACGTCGACGCGGTTGGTGGTGATCGCATCCACGCCCGCGTCGATCAGGCGGCGCATCGAACGGCGGGTGTCCGGGGTCCAGGCCGAGACGAGCAGGCCCTGGCGGTGCACCCGGAAGACCAGGTCCCGGTCGACCAGCGGGAAACGGTAGTTGAGCCAGCGCGGCTTCACCGCGTCGAGCAGGACGGGACGGGGCGGCGCGAGCGTCGTCCAGGTCAGCGCGATCTCGGCGGCCGGATCGGCCTCGCGCACGGCGAGCATCGACTCCCCGCCCGCGCAGTAGTACACGCGGTCGGCCGCGCCGCACTCGGCGACGGCGCCGACCACGGTGCGGACCGCGTCGTGCGTCGCACCCGGCAGATCGATCATGAGCCGGTGCCCCTCGGTGGCCGCGAGCGCCGCCTCCAGGGTCGGTACGCCGCCCTCCGTGAGGCCGTCGACCTCGGCGGCGGACAGGACGGCGAGCGGCCGCTCGTACCCCCACAGCCGTTTGAGCGTCGCGTCGTGCAGTAGGACGGGCACGCCGTCGCCGGTCAGACGGACGTCGACCTCCACCGCGTCCGCGCCCAGAGCGAGCGCGGAGCGCAGGGACGGGATCGTGTTCTCACGGACGCGGTAGGGGTCGCCTCGGTGGGCCACAGCAGTCACGGTGCGCATGGGCCCATTGTGGTGCCGCGGTACTTACGGGGCGAGCCACGTATCCGTGTACGTGTCGATCTCGGCGGCGATCCGCGCCTTGCCCGCCGGGTCCAGGAAGGAGGCCTCGACCGCGTTCTTGGCGAGGTCGGCGATGCCGCGCTCGTCGAGGCCGAGGAGTCGGGCCGCCACGGCGTACTCGGTGTTCAGGTCGGTGCCGAACATGGGCGGGTCGTCCGAGTTGATGGTGACGACGAGGCCGGCCTCGACGAACTGCTTGAGCGGGTGCTCGTCGAGCGTACGGACCGCGCGGGTCGCGATGTTCGAGGTCGGGCAGACCTCCAGCGGGATGCGGTGCTCGGCGAGGTGGGCGAGGAGCCGGGGGTCCTGGGCGGACGTGGTGCCGTGGCCGATGCGCTCGGCCCGCAGGTGGGTGAGGGCGTCCCAGACGGTCTCGGGTCCCGTTGTCTCGCCGGCGTGCGGGACGGAGTGCAGGCCGGCGGCGATGGCCCGGTCGAAGTAGGGCTTGAACTGCGGGCGCGGCACGCCGATCTCGGGCCCGCCGAGGCCGAAGGAGACCAGCCCCTCGGGGCGCAGCCCGTCGGTGACGGCGAGCCGGAGCGTCTCCTCCGCCGAGACGAGACCGGCCTCCCCGGGGATGTCGAAGCACCAGCGCAGCACGGTGCCGAACTCGCTCTCGGCCGCCTTGCGGGCGTCCTCGATGGCGTCCATGAAGGCGCGGTCGTCGATGCCGCGGCGGACGGAGGAGTACGGGGTGATGGTCAGCTCGGCGTAGCGGACGTTCTGCCGTGCCATGTCGCGGGCCACCTCGTAGGTGAGCAGGCGCACGTCGTCCGGGGTGCGGATCAGGTCGACGACGGAGAGGTAGACCTGGATGAAGTGCGCGAAGTCCGTGAACGTGAAGTAGTCGGCGAGCGCCTCGGGGTCGGTGGGCACCGCGGAGTCGGGGTGCCGGGCGGCGAGCTCGGAGACGATCCGGGGGGAGGCCGAGCCGACGTGGTGCACGTGCAGTTCCGCCTTGGGCAGTCCGGCGATGAACGCGTGCTGGTCTCTGTCCGGTGCGGCTGCGGTCTGCTGGTGCTCGGTCACGGTTTCCTCCCCAGGAACGGGCTTGATCGGCTGATCGGTGGGTCGGGCTCATCGTAGGCGGCGCCCGGCACGGGCCAAGCGGGGGCCGTAGCATGACGGAACGTACGAAAGAGGTGACCCGTGATGTCCGCCAAGTCGGAGGATGACGCCGTGCCCGGGACGGGTGGCGCGGGGGCGCCCGGGGCGCCGGAGGAGCGGGAAGAGCCGGGGGAGCGGGACCCCTGGGCGCCGCCGGGCGAGGATGCGGGGGCGGTCGGCTCCGCGAGCGCGGCGGGGGCCGCCGGAGAGCGGGGGAGCCGGGCACCGTCCGGTGGGTTCGCGCCGCCGTACGGGGCTCCCGTGCCGCCCGGTGCGCCGCAGGGCGGCGATCCGCAGGCCGGCAATCCCTTCGTGGCGCCGGGCGAGCCGGTGCCGCCGCCCCCGGTCTCCCCGGACGGCCCCGGGCAGCCGCCGTACGGATACCCGGGATACCCGGCGTACCCGGGCGGTGCGGGCGGTCCGGGCGCGCCCGGCTACGGCTGGCCCGCCATGCCGATGGCGCCCGCCAACGGCATGGGCGTGACCGCGCTCGTCCTCGGGATCATCGCCGCGGTCGGCTTCTGCCTGTGGCCGCTCGCGATCGTCCTCGGCATCCTCGCGGTGATCTTCGGCGCGGTGGGGCGCGCGAAGGCACGGCGCGGCGAGGCGACCAACGGGGGCCAGGCGCTCGCGGGGATCATCTGCGGGGCGGCCGGCATCGTGCTGGGTGTGGCGTTCCTGGTGCTCCTGCTGGTGGTGCCGGACGACTGGGCCGATGAGGGAGCGGACGCCGGGCGCTCCGGCGGGCACGCCGTCTCCGCGGAGGTGCTCGCGCGGCGTTAGCCGGCCGTGGGCTCGGCCAGCAGGGACCGCGCCTCCATGAGGGCGAACCCGAGCAGATTCGGGCCCCGCCACTTCGCCGGGTCCTGCGCCCGCGGGTCGTCCGCCGCGAGCCCCACGCCCCACACGCGGTCCAGGGGGCTCGCCTCGACCAGGACGCGGGGGGCCGTCCCCGTCAGGAAGGCCCTCAGCGCGGGGTCCGAGGCGAATTTGTGGACGCTGCCCTCGACCACGATCTCGTACCGCTCGCGGGACCAGAGCGCCTCGTCGAAGCCGCGCACGAGCCGGCCCGCCTTCTTCGCCTCGGCGGGGGTCCGGGCGGTCAGGGCCGCCCGCTCCGCGTCCGGGTCCCCGAAGAGGCGGGCCTTGGCCGCCATCATCCAGTGCTCCGCCGTCGCGTACGCCACGCCGTCCACGGTGAAGGGCGCGGGCCACCACTGGCTGAGGCAGCTCGGCCCCAGGGAGCCGTCCCGGCGGGGGGTGTGGCCCCAGAAATACAGGTACTTCACTCTCTCGCCCGCCCGCACGGCGCTGACCAGCGCCTCCACCGAGCGGATGGGGCGGTTCGAGTCGATCTCCGTCATGCACGCGAGTCTGGCACGCGCCACGGACATTCCGTCCTTGGTTTTTCGGGATGACTCGACACGTGGTCGACAGATTCCGTCGCGTAACCAAAAGGCAACAACGGAATCACTTGTTGGGCCACCGGCCCTCTGTCAGGATCGGCACTCAAATCGATCTGGAGCTACGCCGACCCCCGCGGGACGGGGAGGGCGGCGGAGGAGAGCGTCATGCACAACTTCCAGGCGCGGGACCACTTCGCGGACGGCGCGCAGTACATCGCCGGGCGGCTGACCAAGGGGACCTCCGGCAGCACCCATGCCGTCGTCGACCCCGCCACGGGCGAGGCGGTCCACACGTACGAGCTCGCCGGAAGAGACGACGTGGACGCCGCCGTCGCCGCGGCCGCCGAGGCGTTCCCCGGCTGGGCGGGCGCCACCCCCGGCGAGCGCTCCGACGCCCTGCACCGCTTCGCGGGCGTCCTCGCCGAGCGCGCCGAGGAGTTCGCGCAGGCGGAGTCGGTGCAGTGCGGCAAGCCGATCAAGCTGAGCCGGGAGTTCGACGTCCCCGGCACCGTCGACAACGCCGCCTTCTTCGCGGGCGCGGCCCGCCACCTCCAGGGCCAGTCGGCCGGCGAGTACACCGGGGACCACACCTCGTACGTACGGCGCGAGCCGATCGGTGTCGTCGGCTCCATCGCGCCCTGGAACTACCCACTCCAGATGGCCGCCTGGAAGGTGCTCCCCGCCATCGCGGCGGGCAACACCATCGTCCTCAAGCCCGCCGAGCTGACCCCCTTCACCTCGCTGCTCTTCGCGCAGGCCGCCACCGAGGCCGGCATCCCGGACGGCGTGGTCAACATCGTCACGGGCGCGGGCAAGGACGCCGGCGAGCACCTGGTGGGCCACCCCGACGTCGCCATGACCTCCTTCACCGGGTCCACCGGCGTCGGCAAGCGCGTCGCCGAGATCGCCACCGCCACCGTCAAGCGGCTGCACCTCGAACTCGGCGGCAAGGCGCCCTTCGTGGTCTTCGACGACGCCGACCTCGAGGCCGCCGTACACGGCGCGGTCGCGGGCGCGCTCATCAACTCCGGGCAGGACTGCACGGCCGCCACGCGCGCGTACGTCCAGCGTCCCCTCTACGACGCCTTCGTGCAGGGCGTCGCCGACCTCATGGAGAGCGTGCGGCTCGGCGACCCGTTCGACCCGAGCACCGACATGGGGCCGCTCATCTCGCACGCGCACCGCGACCGGGTCGCCGGCTTCGTCGAGCGGGCCCGCTCCTACGCACGCGTGGTCACCGGCGGCGCGGCGCTCGACCACCCCGGCGCGTACTACAAGCCCACCCTCATCGCCGACGCCGCGCAGGACAGCGAGGTCGTGCAGTCCGAGATCTTCGGGCCGGTCCTCGTGGTGCTGCCCTTCGACTCCGACGACGAGGGCATCCGGCTGGCCAACGACACCCCGTACGGCCTCGCCGCCTCCGCCTGGAGCCGCGACGTCTTCCGGGCCAACCGCGCGACCCGCGAGATCAAGGCCGGGTGCGTATGGGTGAACGACCACATCCCGATCCTCAGCGAGATGCCGCACGGCGGCTACAAGGCCTCGGGCTACGGAAAGGATATGTCCGCGTACTCGTTTGAGGAGTACACGCAGGTCAAGCACGTCATGTTCGACAACACCGCAGTGGTCCGCAAGGACTGGCACCGCACGATTTTCGGGGACCGATAGCCAACAGGCCGCAGGGCCGCAGGCCGCACGACCAGCGGCCGCCTTCCTCCCGAAAGGGCAACCACGCGCATGGAGCAGTACGAGCCCGACCTCCTGTCCCCGGCCCAATTGGCCGCCATGCACCGCAGTCTGCGCAACGGCAGGGGATCCCTGACCCGCCGTTCGCTGCTGCGCGCCTCCGCGGGCGGCGCCTTCGCCGTCGGCGGTCTCGGCACCCTGAGCGCCTGCGGGATCCCCGCGGCGGGCAAGGAACAGGGCGAGGTCTCCTCCGACGACCACTCGGCCACGGAGAAGCGGATCGCCTTCTCCAACTGGACCGAGTACATGGACGTCGACGAGAAGGACGAGAGCCGGCGGCCCACCCTGGACGCGTTCACGAAGCGCACCGGGATCCAGGTCAAGTACACCGAGGACATCAACGACAACGTCGAGTTCTTCGGGAAGATCAAGCCGCAGCTCGCCGCAGGACAGGAGACCGGACGCGACCTCATCTGCGTCACGGACTGGCTCGCCGCCCGGCTGATCCGCTTCGGCTGGGTCCAGAGACTGGACCCGGCCAACCTGCCGCACGCGTACACCAATCTCTCGGCCCAGTTCCGCAACCCCGACTGGGACCCCGGCCGGGCGTACTCGTATCCCTGGACCGGCATCTCCACCGTCATCGCCTACAACAAGAAGGCGACCGGCGGGAAGAAGGTCACCTCGGTCTCCCAGCTGCTCGACGACCCGAAGCTGAAGGGCCGCGTCGGATTCCTCTCCGAGATGCGCGACTCCGTCGGCATGACCCTCATCGACATGGGCAAGAACCCCGAGGACTTCACCGACGACGACTTCGACGCGGCCATCGCCCGCCTCCAGAAGGCCGTCGACAAGAAGCAGATCCGCCGCTTCACCGGCAACGACTACACCTCGGACCTCGCCAAGGGCGACATGGCCGCCTGCCTCGGCTGGGCCGGCGACATCGTGCAGCTGAAGGCCGACAACCCCGAGGTCGACTTCTTCATCCCCGAGCAGGGCTACATCACGTCCTCGGACAACCTCCTGGTCCCGAACAAGGCCCGGCACAAGAAGAACGCCGAACGCCTCATCGACTACTACTACGAGCCGGAGCCCGCGGCCCGCCTCGCGGCGTACATCAACTACGTCTGCCCCGTCGACGGGGTGCGGGACGCGCTCGCGAAGATCGACGAGGACGCGGCGTCGAATCCGCTGATCATCCCCGACAAGGAGATGAAGGAGAAGTCACGGGCGTTCCGGTCGCTCACGCCCAAGGAAGAGACGGCGTACGAAGAGAAGTTCGCAAAGCTCACGGGGACGTAGGCGGCTGCGCTTCGGCGTGAATGCGTCCGCGGCTCTCCTGTGGTTGCTCGCGCAGTTCCCCGCGCCCCTGAAGGGGCGCCTCCTGTCCCCCCCGACTTCTCCTGGACCTCACCATGACCACTGCTCAAGAACACGGCGGCGACGTCCGCCTCACCGGGATCAGCAAGACGTACGGCTCCTTCACCGCCGTGCACCCGCTCGACCTCACCGTGCCGCAGGGCTCCTTCTTCGCGCTGCTCGGCGCCTCGGGCTGCGGCAAGACCACCACGCTCCGCATGATCGCGGGCCTGGAGGAGCCGAGCACCGGGACGGTCCGCCTCGGCGACCAGGACGTGACGGCCCTGCCGCCGTACAAGCGGCCCGTGAACACCGTCTTCCAGTCGTACGCGCTCTTCCCGCACCTGGACATCTTCGAGAACGTCGCCTTCGGCCTGCGCCGGCGCGGCATCAAATCGGTGAAGGGCAAGGTCGGCGAGATGCTCGACCTGGTCCAGCTCGGCGAGCAGGCCCGCAAGAAGCCGCACCAGCTCTCCGGCGGCCAGCAGCAGCGCGTCGCCGTCGCCCGCGCCCTCATCAACCACCCCAAGGTGCTCCTCCTCGACGAGCCGCTCGGCGCCCTCGACCTGAAGCTGCGCCGCCAGATGCAGCTGGAGCTCAAGCGCATCCAGACCGAGGTCGGCATCACCTTCGTGCACGTCACGCACGACCAGGAGGAGGCCATGACGATGGCCGACACCGTGGCCGTGATGAACGGCGGCCGGGTCGAACAGCTCGGCGCCCCCGCCGACCTCTACGAGAACCCGCGCACCACCTTCGTCGCCAACTTCCTCGGCACCTCGAACTTCATCGAGGCCGAGATCCAGACCGGCGCCGCGTCCGGCGGCGACCTGGTCGTCAAGGCGGGCGACTGCAAGCTGACGCTGCCCGCCGCCCGGTGCAGCGGCCCCACCGCCACCGGCGGCAAGGTCCTGGTCGGTGTCCGCCCCGAGAAGATCTCCCTCACGCACGCCGACGACGCGGGGCAGATTCCCGAGGGCCGCAACCGCATCACGGGCCGCATCGCCGACAGCAGTTTCATCGGCGTCTCCACGCAGTACGTCGTCCGCAGTCCCGTCTGTCCCTCCTTCGAGGTGTACGCGCAGAACATCGAGCGCGACGGCAGGCTCACCCCCGGCGCCGAGGTCGTCCTGCACTGGAACCCGGCGCACACCTTCGGCCTGGACGCCGCACAGGACGCCGAGGCGGGCGTCGAGAAGGTCGAGGAGGACGTCTCCGCATGACCACCGTGACCGACGCGCCACCCCCGGCGCCCGCGACCGAACCGGCGGACGCCGCCCCGCGCAAGCCCCGCAAACGCGGCCGCCTCGTCCCCTACTGGCTGCTGCTCCCCGGCATCCTCTGGCTGATCGTCTTCTTCGCGCTGCCGCTGGTCTACCAGGCGTCGACCTCCGTACAGACCGGCTCCCTCGAAGAGGGCTTCAAGGTCACCTGGCACTTCGCCACGTACTGGGACGCGGCCACCGACTACTGGCCGCAGTTCCTGCGCTCGGTGCTGTACGCGGGCGCCGCGACGATCCTGTGCCTGCTGCTCGGCTACCCGCTCGCCTACCTCATCGCGTTCCGGGCGGGGCGCTGGCGCAACGTCATCCTCGTCCTGGTGATCGCGCCCTTCTTCACCAGCTTCCTCATCCGCACGCTGGCGTGGAAGACGATCCTCGCGGACGGCGGGCCCGTCGTGGGCGCCCTCGACTCCCTGCACGTCCTGGACGTCACCGGCTGGCTCGGCGTCACCTCGGGCGACCGGGTCCTCGCCACGCCCCTCGCGGTGATCTGCGGCCTCACGTACAACTTCCTGCCGTTCATGATCCTGCCGCTCTACACCTCGCTGGAGCGCATCGACGGACGGCTGCACGAGGCCGCGGGCGACCTGTACGCCACACCGGCCACGACCTTCCGCAAGGTGACGTTCCCGCTCTCCATGCCGGGCGTCGTCTCCGGCACCCTGCTCACCTTCATCCCGGCGGCGGGCGACTACGTCAACGCGGACCTCCTCGGCTCCACCGACACCCGCATGGTCGGTAACGTCATCCAGACGCAGTTCCTGCGCATCCTGGACTACCCGACGGCCGCGGCGCTCTCCTTCATCCTCATGGCCGCCATCCTCTTCATGGTGACCTTCTACATCCGCAAGTCAGGGACGGAGGATCTCGTCTGATGGCCGCTTTCTTCCGCTGGCTGCGACGCAATGTCATCGTCATCGCGGGCCTGTTGTCGCTCGCGTATTTGCTGCTTCCCAACGTCGTCGTGACGGTGTTCTCCTTCAACAAACCGAAGGGGCGCTTCAATTACTCCTGGCAGGAATTCTCGCTCGACGCGTGGCGGGATCCGTGCGGCGTCGCCGACATGTGCGGGTCGCTGTCGCTGAGCCTGCAGATCGCCGTCTGGGCGACGATCGGCGCGACCGTGCTCGGCACGATGATCGCCTTCGCGCTCGTGCGCTACCGCTTCCGGGCGCGCGGCGCGGTCAACTCGCTGATCTTCCTGCCGATGGCGATGCCCGAGGTCGTCATGGCCGCCTCGCTGCTCACGCTCTTCCTCAACATGGGCGCGCAGCTGGGCTTCTGGACGGTCCTCATCGCCCACATCATGTTCTGCCTCAGCTTCGTGGTGACCGCCGTCAAGGCGCGCGTCATGTCGATGGACCCGCGCCTGGAACAGGCCGCGCAGGACCTCTACGCGGGACCCGTGCAGACGTTCCTGAGGGTCACGCTGCCGATCGCCGCGCCCGGCATCGCGGCGGGCGCGCTGCTCGCCTTCGCGCTCTCCTTCGACGATTTCATCATCACGAATTTCAACGCGGGCTCGACCGTGACGTTCCCCATGTTCGTCTGGGGATCGGCGCAGCGGGGCACGCCCGTTCAGATCAATGTGATCGGTACGGCGATGTTCCTCGTCGCCGTCATTCTCGTGCTCGCCGGAATGCTCTTCGGCAAGCGACGCAACAAACAGGCGCAGTGACGTTCCCACGTTCCCGACTGACGCCCTGACCTCTCGAAGGAGTGGAAATCATGGCCCCAAGCGCCATGACCCGTTGGACCTCCTCCCTTTCCGACGCCCGGCCGGTCTCGTACTGGCTGGACGACCCCGGCAGGCCCTCGCCCGAGCCGGCCCTCACCGGCGACGACCGGTGCGACCTGCTGGTGGTCGGCGGCGGCTACAGCGGACTGTGGACCGCGCTCATCGCCAAGGAGCGCGACCCGCGGCGTGACGTCGTCCTCGTCGAGGGCCGCGAGGCGGGCTGGGCCGCCTCCGGCCGCAACGGCGGCTTCTGCGCCGCCTCCCTCACCCACGGCATCGGCAACGGCCTCGCCCGCTGGCCCGGCGAGATCGGGAAGCTGGAGGAGCTCGGCGCCCGCAACCTCGACGAGATCGAGGCGGCCGTCAAGCGCTACTCCATCGACTGCGACTTCGAGCGCACCGGCGAGATCGACGTCGCCACCGCACCGCACCAGCTGGCCGAACTCCGCGAGATGTACGAGGAGATGGCCCGGCACGGGCTGGCGGGCGGCAGCGAACTGCTCGACGCGGACGCGCTGCGCGAGCAGGTCGACTCGCCGACCTTCCTCGGCGGCCTCTGGGACCGCGACGGCGTCGCCATGCTGAACCCGGCGAAGCTGGCGTGGGGCCTGAAGCGGGCCTGCCTGGCCAAGGGCGTACGCGTCTACGAGCACACGCCCGCCCTCCAACTGGCCTCCGCCGGGGCGGGCATGGCGATCCGCACCCCCTATGGGCGCGTCTTCGCCGGCCAGGTCGCGCTCGCCACCAACATCTTCCCCTCGCTGGTCAGGCGGTTGCGCGCGTACACCGTGCCGGTCTACGACTACGCGCTGATGACCGAGCCGCTCACCGACGAGCAGCTCGCCTCGATCGGCTGGAAGAACCGCCAGGGACTCGGCGACAGCGCCAACCAGTTCCACTACTTCCGGCTCTCCGCCGACAACCGCATCCTGTGGGGCGGGTACGACGCGATCTATCCGTTCGGCGGCAAGGTGCGCGCCGAGTACGACGACCGCCCCGAGACGTACGCCAAGCTCACCGGGCACTTCTTCACCTGCTTCCCGCAGCTTGAGGGGGTGCGCTTCACGCACGCGTGGGGCGGCGCGATCGACACCTGCTCGCGCTTCTCGGCGTTCTTCGGCACCGCCCACAAGGGCCGGGTCGCCTACGCGGCGGGCTATACGGGGCTCGGCGTCGGGGCCACCCGGTTCGGCGCCGACGTCATGCTCGACCTGCTCTCCGGCGAGCGGACGGAGCGCACGAGCCTGGAGATGGTCCGCACGAAGCCGCTGCCATTCCCGCCGGAGCCGTTCGCGTGGACCGGCGTCGCGCTGACCAAGTGGTCGCTCGCCCGCTCCGATGCCAACGGCGGCAGGCGCAACCTCTGGCTCAAGACGATGGACAAGCTGGGCCTCGGCTTCGACAGCTGACCGGACGACGGGCCGGTGAGCGGGGTGTGATCTACCGGCGCACGCCTCGCCCGTCCCCCGCGCCCCCTCACCACCAACCGGCGGCCCGAACCCGCGTAATGCTCCGCCCCGAGACCTCTCTCTCCTGACACGAGCGCTGTTGTCGTACAGGAAAGGGAGGTCTCACCATGACCGGCTCACGCGGATCGGGTGGTCCAGGGGCGAAGTCGGCGGTCGAATGGCTGGTGTCGGTGGCACCGGACCCGGACGCCTGCCGCTGGGAGTGGGAGCGCAGCCCCCTCGGGGTGGCTCTTCTGCCGGCCGGGCGGCGCTGGGACGTGCTGATCCTCCCCGGTGACCTCGGTTATCCCACGCTGGACGTGCTGACCCGCTGCGTCGACCGCCCGGGGCCCGTGCTCGCCGACTTCGGTGACGAGCGCATGGGGTTCTTCGTGCCGCCGGGCACGGCCTCGCGCTGGCTCGGCACGGGGGTACGCGGGGCGGGCCGCGGCACCTGGATCGTCGTGCCCCATCCGGGGCGGGCCTCGGGCGGTGTCCGCTGGCTGGTCCCGCCGGACGGCTCCGGCACCCTGACCGATCCCGCGCTGCTCGAACTCGCGATGCACGAGGCGACGGCGCGGCTTGCGGGGGAGGAGGAGGGGTGAGCTGCCGGACACCTTGACAACTCGATTGGTCTGGACCAAGTTGAGCGCGACCCGCCCTCCAATCCCCCCATGTCCGGAGGCAGTTGTGGACCGCCCCATCTCGCCCCGCACCGGCCGATTCCTGCCCCACACCGGCCGGGCCAGTCGCATCAGACGTCTCGCCGTGGTCACCGTGGCCGCCTGCGCGCTCGCCGCGTCCGGCCTCCTCTCCACCCGCGCGACGGCGGCCCCCGCGGAAACGGCCGCCGCCCCCGCCGACCACACCCTCGTCGGCTACCTGCACACCAGCTTCGCCAACGGCTCCGGCTACACCCGGCTCGCCGACACCGCCGACAGCTGGGACGTCATCGACCTCGCCTTCGGCGAACCCACCTCCCCGACCTCCGGCGACATCCGCTTCGGCCTCTGCCCGAAGACGGAGTGCCCGAACGTCGAGACCGAGGCGGAGTTCAAGGCCGCGGTCAAGGCCAAACAGGCGGCGGGCAAGAAGGTCCTCATATCCGTCGGCGGCCAGAACGGCCAGGTGCGGCTCACCACCGCGCAGGCCCGCGACACCTTCGTCTCATCGGTCTCCGCGATCATCGACAGGTACGGCCTCGACGGCCTGGACATCGACTTCGAGGGCCACTCGCTCGCCATGGACGCCGACGACACGGACTTCAAGAAGCCGAAGACCGCCACGATCGTCCACCTCATCTCCGCGGTGAAGACCCTCAAGGCCCGCTACGGCAGCGGCTTCACGCTCACCATGGCGCCGGAGACCTTCTTCGTGCAGCTCGGCCACCAGTACTACGGGACCGGGAAGTGGGGCGGCCAGGACCCCCGCGCGGGCGCCTACCTCCCGGTCATCCACGCCCTGCGCGACGACCTCACGCTGCTGCACGTCCAGGACTACAACTCCGGGCCCGTCATGGGCCTGGACGGCCAGTACCACTTCATGGGCGGCGCGGATTTCCACATCGCGATGACCGACATGCTGCTCACCGGCTTCTCCGTGGCGGGCGACGCGAACAACGTCTTCCCGCCCCTGCCGCCCCAGAAGGTCGCCATCGGCATGCCCGCCTCCGTCAACGCGGGCAACGGCCACGTGCCGCCCGCCGAGGTCGACAAGGCCCTGGACTGCCTGACCAAGGGGAGCGCCTGCGGCTCGTACCGGACCCACGGCACCTGGCCCGCGCTGCGCGGCCTGATGACCTGGTCGATCAACTGGGACCGCTACGGCGGCTGGGAGTTCTCGAAGAACTTCGACGCGTACTTCGGCTGACCACGGCGAGCGCGGCCCGCAGCAGCACCACGGCCACGCACCAGCTCGCCACCACGTCCAGCGGCCAGTGGTACCCGCGCCGCACGAGCCCGTACCCGACGGCGACGTTCAACAGGCAGCAGCCGATGAGCAGTTCGCGACGGCCGTACGCGCCGCGCAGCAGCGGCAGCAGGAGCAGGGCCGCCGCGCCGTAGGCGACCGCGGCGGTCGCCGCGTGGCCCGACGGATAGAAGCCCTCGTGTCCCGCGGAGCCGGGCGGCCCCGGCCGGCCGACCAGCGCCTTCAGCGGGGCGACGAGCACGGGCACCGCGGCGAGGGCGGCGAGCGCGGCGACGGCGGGCAGCCACCAGCGGAACGCGCCGCCCCGCCGGGCGCGCCAGGCGGTGTACGCGGCGACGGCGACCAGGACCGGCACCGCCACCGTGATGTTGCCGAGGTCGGCGAGGAGCTCCGCGGCGCGGTCCGGCAGCCTGCTGCCCGCGAGGGCGTGCCCGGCGCGTTCGTCGGCGCGCCGCAGCGGGCCGTCGGCGAGGACCTGCCAGGTGAGGACCGCGAAGAGCAGCCCGCACAGGGCGAGCGCGAGGGCCGGGCGCCGCGGCACGGACGCCCGGTCCTCCGGCGCGGCTGGGACGCCCCGGGGGTCCGGGGCCGGAGATGCAGACATGGCCCCCACCCTGGCAGGAACGCTCGCCCCCGCGTGCGACGAGCGCGCGGCGGCACGGGCACGCGCCCCGGAACATGCCGAAGGGCTAGCGCAAGGGGGGGAGTGCGCTAGCCCTTCGGTGGCGGCCGGCCCGGCCTGTCCGAGCCGGCCCGCAGAGGCGGGTCCGTCGGGTGAGGCGCCGAGGCGGCCGTCGGGATCGGTGGTCCGCGCGCCCCGGGGGGTGTGGGGCGGGCGGCCGTCCGATCGGTGAGGAGTTCCGGAGCCAGAGACTCCGGGTGTGTGCGCAAAGGCACGACCAAGGCGGGGCTGGGGAGGCTCCACCATGGCGCCGCCCACGGTCCCCCGGGGGCGGGGTGTTTCTCTCAACTGCAGAAACCGTACGGCAGGTGATTGCGGCCCGACAGACAGATCGGCAACCCGACATGGGGCCCGCACACCTTCTTCACACGCCCCGACGGTCACTCCGGGGCGCGGCGGCCCCATCGCGCGAGGTCCGCGCACGTCACACGCCGAGACGGCCCCCCGGACGCCACGAAGGCCCGTACGGAGATCCGTACGGGCCTTCGCGCGAGATGCTGCCGGGCGGTTCAGACGCGGGCGAACGCGCCCTCGATGATGTCCAGGCCCTCGTTGAGCAGGTCGTCGCCGATGACCAGCGGCGGCAGGAAGCGCAGGACGTTGCCGTACGTGCCGCAGGTCAGCACGAGCAGGCCCTCCGCGTGGCAGGCCTTGGCCAGCGCGGCGGTCGCCTCCGGGTTCGGCTCCTTGGTCGTGCGGTCCTTGACCAGCTCGATGGCGATCATGGCGCCGCGGCCGCGGATGTCGCCGATGATGTCGAACTTCTCGGCCATGGCGGAGAGGCGGCCCTTCATGACCGACTCGATGTTCTTCGCCTTGGCGTTGAGGTCGAGCTCCTTCATCGTCTCGATGGCGCCGAGCGCACCGGCGCAGGCCACCGGGTTGCCGCCGTAGGTGCCGCCGAGGCCGCCCGCGTGCGCGGCGTCCATGATCTCGGCGCGGCCCGTCACGGCGGCGAGCGGCAGACCGCCCGCGATGCCCTTGGCGGTGGTGATCAGGTCGGGGACGATGCCCTCGTCCTCACACGCGAACCACTGACCCGTCCGGCAGAAGCCCGACTGGATCTCGTCCGCGACGAAGACGATGCCGTTGTCGTTCGCGAACTTCACGATCTCGGGCAGGAAGCCCTTGGCGGGCTCGATGAAGCCGCCCTCGCCGAGCACCGGCTCGATGATGATCGCGGCGACGTTCTCGGCGCCGACCTGCTTGTTGATCATGTCGATGGCCTGCTTGGCGGCCTCGGGTCCGGCGTTCTCGGCACCGGTCGGCCAGCGGTAGCCGTAGGCGACCGGGACACGGTAGACCTCGGGCGCGAACGGGCCGAAGCCGTGCTTGTACGGCATGTTCTTGGCGGTCAGCGCCATCGTGAGGTTGGTGCGGCCGTGGTAGCCGTGGTCGAAGACGACGACGGCCTGGCGCTTGGTGTGCGCACGGGCGATCTTGACGGCGTTCTCGACGGCCTCGGCGCCCGAGTTGAACAGGGCTGACTTCTTCTCGTGGTCACCCGGCGTGAGCTCCGCGAGCGCCTCGGCGACGGCGACGTAGCCCTCGTACGGCGTGACCATGAAACAGGTGTGGGTGAAGTCCGCGAGCTGCGCGGTGGCCCGGCGCACCACGGCCTCGGCGGAGGCGCCGACGGACGTCACGGCGATGCCGGAACCGAAGTCGATCAGACGGTTGCCGTCGACGTCCTCGATGATGCCGCCACCCGCGCGCGCGGCGAAGACGGGCAGCACGGAGCCCACGCCACCGGCGACCACGGCGGTACGGCGGGCCTGCAGCTCCTGCGACTTCGGGCCGGGAATGGCGGTGACGACGCGACGCTCCTGGGGAAGGGCGGTCATGGGGGCTCCTGGGGGGTGGGGCGACGATACGGACGCGCTACTGCTTTCTTCGCAGGTTAGGGGCGCCGCCAGGGCGCGGGCATGCTCCATCGGGGAGTCGTTCGCCGTGGCGGTTGTCCGCGATGGACATAGCGGGCCGGCCGGGCGCGCGGGCGGTACGGGGTGCGGCCGGCGGCTTCCCGGAGAGCGGATCACCGCAGGCCCGGGCGCGTATCCGGTGAACTCCCCTTGTGGGGGCACTAGATTGAGCCGCGAACCAGGAGAGCGGCAGGCCAGGGGGCAAGAATCATGGATTCCGACGGCACGCAGGACGCGCAGGGCACACATGCCACGCCTGTGCCGCGCCCGGCGGCGCCTCCGCACGGGGCCGCGGTGCCGCTCGCGGGGGTGCCCGCGCCCGGGGTCCCGCCCCGGCCCGCGCAGGCACCGGGGGCGGCGCCGCTGCCCGACGGGCCCGCCTTCCTGGCCTGGCTGCGGGCGCCGCGCCCCGCGGCGCCGCCCGGCATCTGGCGGTTCGCGCACCGGCCGCGCCCGGAGCAGGAGCCCGAGGTCATCCCGACGCGGCAGCTGCTGAGCGGGGCGCTCATCGCCTTCCTCGTCGGATGGCTCCTGTGGTCCCTGCTGTGGAACGGATACCTGGGCGGCTGGTGGGTGCTGCCGCTCGAACTGCTCCTGCCCGACGCCTGGATCCACACCGCCGACCCGATCGGCAACGCCGTCGTCTGGTACGGCTACTACACCGTCATCGTGGTCGGCATCATGATCGCCGTCGGCCGGATCGGCCGCTGGTCCGAGGTCTGGCGACGGTTCGTGGTCCCCCTCCTGCGCCGCCCCGACGCGCCCCCGCCGCCGCCCGCCCCCGAGGAGGACCCCGCCCAGTGGCCGCAGCTGCGGGCCGCGGGCGCGCGGGACGCCGCCGACCGGCTCGCCGCCGACGCGCGGGCCGGGCTGATGCGGGACGTGGACCACGCCCGGATCGCGCGGGCCTGGCGCTCGGTACGCGCAGGCCGCAGCCCGCTCGCCGCCTTCAACGACGCGGTCGTTCGGGACGGGGCCGCGGCCTGCATGCACCCGTCCGGCGACCGCGACCTGCCCCAGCGCGCCGCGCGCCACGACCTCGCCACGGCGCAGGTGCGGATCGGGACGACCGTCGACGACCCCCGTAACCCGTACGCCTACCGCGGGACCGGGCTCGCGCTCGGGCCCGACCTGATCGGCACCTCGCTGCTCGCCGTGGGGCCCGGCGGGTCCGGCAAGACCGCCCGCGTGGTCTGGCCCATCGCCGAGTCGCTGTGTCTGGGCGCCCTCGCGGGACGGGCCGCGGTCGTGGTCGTCGGCGCCGCGGGCGCGGGGCTCGGGCCCGCCGAGGACTACGACGTGGTGGTACGGGTCGGACACCCCGACTCCGTGTACGACCTCGACCTGTACGGCGGTACCGACGACCCGGACGAGGCCGCCGCCGTACTCGCCGAGGCGCTCGTCGGCGACCTCGTCGACCCCCACCCCAGCGGCGACAGCCGCCGCTCCACGACCTGCCTCGCCCAGCTCCTCGGCCCCTTCCTCGCCGTCCACCGGCGCTTCCCCTCCGTGCCGGAACTGCGCGCCCTGCTCGACGGCTCGCCGGACCGGCTCGGCGCGCTGCGCAAGGCGCTGCAGGAGGCCGGGCAGGAGGCCATGATCCGCGAGCTCGACGCCCGGGAACGGCAGGCGGGCCACCCGGGCGACCCGGGGGCGGTCCTCGCCGACCGCATCGCGCTGCTCGACCGGCCCGCGTTCGCGGCCTTCTTCGACACCTCGGGACAGAGCACCCCGTTCTCGCTGCGGGCCCTGGACCACCCCGTGCGCGTCCGCATCGACCTCCCCGAACGCGGCCACGCCGACGCCTCGCGGATCCTGGCCCGCCTCGTCCTCGCCCAGTTCACCGCGAGCGCCACCGCCCGCGACGACCGCTCGCTCTTCGCCTGTCTCGTCCTGGACGACGCGTCCGGCACGGTCACCCCGGAGTCCGTACGCCGCATCCAGCGCCTGCGGTCCGCCAACGCGGGCGTCGTCATGACCCTGCGTACGCTCGACGACGTACCCCGGCCGCTGCGCACGCCGCTGCTCGGCGCGACCGGCTGCCGCATGGCGCTCTCCGGCCTCACCCCGTGGGACGGCCAGGACTTCGCGGAGGTCTGGGGCAAGGAGTGGACGGAGGCGCGCGACGTCACCGACCGGCAGATCATCGCCGAGACCCCCCTGGGCAAGACCGTGCACGTGCTGCGCCGGGTCATCACCGGCCACGCCCCGACCGCCCGCGCCGTCACCGTCCGCCAGGTCGAGCGTGAGCGGTGGTCCGCGTCCGAGTTGGCGCACGGGGTGCCGCCGGGGCACGCCGTGCTGTCGCTGACCGACGTACGGGGCGAGTACGCGCCTCCGCTCCTCGTCGACCTGCGGGCCTGAAGCCGCCGGGGAGGGGTACCCGAAGGGCCCAGCGCGGACGGGTTCCCGGATCGTCACGTACGAGGTGTTCGGTCCCGAGCGCACCGTACGGTGAGGCAGAATCGACACAGGTCGTTCATACGGACCGGCCAAAAGATCCACACCCGTCGACGGAAACCCGCCCGCCCCGCCTGCCGCAGACCTGAAGGTCCCATGCCGCCCACGCTCGCCTCGCTCGTCCACCACTCCGCGCTCAAGCTGACCGTGCGCGCGGGCGAGGGGCGCCTGGACGCCCCCGTGCGGTGGGCGCACGCCAGCGAGCTCGCCGACCCCGTGCCCTACATGGAGGGCGGCGAGCTGCTCCTGATCACCGCGCTGAAGCTGGACGCGGAGGACCCGGAGGCCATGCGGCGCTACGTGAAACGGCTCGCGGGCGCAGGCGTCGTCGGCCTCGGCTTCGCCGTCGGCGTGCACTACCCCGACATCCCCAAGGCCCTCCTGGACGCCGCCACCGAAGCGGACCTGCCGCTCATCGAGGTGCCGCGGCGCACCCCGTTCCTCGCCATCAGCAAGGCCGTCTCCGCCGCCATCGCCGCCGAGCAGTACAAGGCCGTCACGGCGGGCTTCGCCGCCCAGCGCGAACTGACCAAGCAGGCCCTGACCGACGGCCCCGAAGGGCTGCTGCTCGCCCTCGCCGGCCAGGTCGACGGCTGGGCCGCGCTGTACGACGCGTCCGGCGCCGTCGTCGCCACCGCACCCGAGTGGGCCAACCGCCGCGCCGCCCGCCTCACCGCCGACGTCGAACGCCTCCGCGAGCGCCCGGCCCCCGCGAGCTCCGTCGTCTCCGGCACCGAGGACCGCGTGGAGCTGCACTCGCTGGGCACCGGCCGCCGCCCGCGCGCCGCGCTCGCCGTCGGCACGGCGTCGACCCTCGGCACCGCCGAGCGGTACGCGCTGCACTCCGCCATCGCGCTGCTCACCCTCACCACGGAGCGCTCCCGCTCGCTGCACGCCGCCGAACAGCGGATCGGCGCCGCCGTGCTGCGGATGCTGCTCGCCGGGGAGCCCGACCACGCGCGGACCGTCGCCGGGAATCTGTACGGCGGCCTCCTGGACGCGCCCTTCCGCCTCGTCGTCGCGGAAGTGGCGTCCGCGTCGGCGGCCCGGGTACGGGCGGGCGCCGAGGAACAGGGCGAGACCGGCACGGCCGGCACCGCCTCGGCCGCGGTCCTGGCCGCCGTGGCCGATGTCTCGGCGGGCGGCGACCCGCTCGCCGCGCTCGTCGACGTCGTCGAGGCGGCGACCGCGCGCTCCGGCGAGGCACTGCTCGTCGTGCCGTACGGCGAACGGCTCGTGCTGCTCGTCGTGGACGGCGGCGCGGGGGCGAGGGCCTGCGCGCAGTACGCGACGGCGCTGGAGGCGGGGCGGGGCGCGGCGGGGCGGGAGTCCGCCGGGTCCGGCGAGGAGGCCGAGCTGGTGATGGGCCTCTCCGCGCCGGCCGGGCCGATCGCCGCGGCCACCGCGTACAAACAGGCCGAACAGGCGCTGTCCGTCGCGCGGCGGCGCGGCCGCGCCCTGGTCGAGCACGAGGAGCTGGCGGCCGGTTCCGTCCTGCCGCTGCTCGCCGACGACGCGGTGCGGGCGTTCGCGGACGGCCTGCTGCGGGCGCTGCACGAGCACGACGCGACGGGCCGCGGCGACCTCGTCGCCTCGCTGCGGGCCTGGCTCTCCCGGCACGGGCAGTGGGACGCCGCGGCGGCCGACCTCGGCGTGCACCGGCACACCCTGCGCTACCGCATGCGCAGGGTCGAGGAGATCCTCGGCCGCTCCCTCGACGACCCGGACGTCCGCATGGAACTGTGGCTCTCCCTCAAGGCAACGTCCATGGGCACAGACTGAGATTCCCCCGGTGGACGTCGCGGGCCCCGCCGGGTACCCCAGGGGCGCGGGGAACTGCGCGACCAGCCGAGACGCACTCGCACGCGACGGGCAACGCCCCGAGCGATAAGCAGGGCGGGCGGCACGTAAACGTCACCGGGCCGGCCGGGTATCCCAGGGGCGCGGGGAACTGCGCGACCAGCCACAACGCACCCGCACGCGGGAAACGCCCAAACAAAGGCCCCGCCCCATACAAACCGGTGCAGGCCCCCCGGCCAGTACTCCGCGCCGGACAAACGTCAGCCGCTCCCGCTGCCCCTACGGTGAGGGACGTACCCCCAGACACACCTCCGCGGAAGGGCCGGGAATCGACATGACTTCCATCCACGCCTTCTGGCTCGCCGGTCGCCAGACCACCGGCGAGACCACCCTCGACGTCACCTCGCCCTGGGACGGACGGCTCGTCGGCAAGGCCGCCGTACCGACCGACGCCCAGGTCGAGGAGGCCGTCGCCGCCGCGTACGCCGTGCGCGACGAGTTCGCCGCGACCCCGGCCCACGTCCGCGCTGCCGCCCTCGACCACGTCAGCCGCAGGCTCGTGGAGCGCACGGAGGAGATCGCCCAGCTGATCTCCGCCGAGAACGGCAAGCCCATCAAGTGGGCCCGCGGCGAGGTCGGCCGCGCCGTCTCCGTCTTCCGGTTCGCCGCCGAGGAGGCCCGCCGCTTCAACGGCGGCGAGGCCCAGCGCCTGGACACCGACGCCGGCGGCCAGGGCCGGCTCGCCCTCACCCGCCGCTTCCCCAAGGGCGTCGTGCTCGGCATCGCGCCGTTCAACTTCCCGCTGAACCTCTGCGCGCACAAGATCGCCCCGGCCATCGCCGTCGGCGCGCCGATCATCCTCAAGCCCGCCCCGGCCACCCCGCTCTCCGGCCTGGTCATCGGCGAGCTGCTCGCCGAGACCGAGCTGCCGGCCGGCGCGTGGAGCATCCTGCCGGTCGCCAACGACAAGATGCCCGCCCTCGTCCAGGACGAGCGGATGCCGGTCATCTCCTTCACGGGTTCCGAGAAGGTCGGCTACGCGATCATGGACTCGGTGCCGCGCAAGCACTGCACCCTGGAGCTCGGCGGCAACGGCGCGGCCGTGATCCTCGCCGACTACGCCTCCGACGAGGACCTGGACTGGGCGGCCTCGCGCATCGCGACGTTCTCCAACTACCAGGGCGGCCAGTCCTGCATCTCCGTGCAGCGGGTCATCGCGGACGCCTCCGTCTACGACCGCCTGGTGCCGCGCGTGGTCAAGGCCGTCGAGGCCCAGGTCACCGGCGACCCGTCCGACCCGGCCACCGAGGTCGGCCCGCTCGTCAACGAGGACGCCGCCAAGCGCGTCGAGTCCTGGGTCGACGAGGCGGCGAAGGCCGGCGCCAAGATCCTCACCGGCGGCAAGCGCGACGGCGCCGCCTACGCCCCGACCGTGCTCGCCGACGTACCGGCCGACACCACCATCGCCTGCGAGGAGGTCTTCGGCCCGGTCCTCACGCTGAAGAAGGTGGACGGCGAGAGCGAGGCGTTCGACGCCGTCAACGACTCCAAGTACGGCCTCCAGGCGGGCGTCTTCACCCACGACCTGCAGGCCGCCTTCCGCGCGCACCGCGCCCTGGAGGTCGGCGGCGTGGTCATCGGCGACGCCCCGTCCTACCGCGCCGACCAGATGCCGTACGGCGGCGTCAAGCAGTCCGGCGTGGGCCGCGAGGGCGTCCGCTTCGCGATGGACGACTACACCTACGAGCGCGTGATGGTCCTGACGGGCCTGGCCCTGTAGCCCGCGCCCCCGAGGCCGACGGCCGGAGCCCACTGTGCGGGGGCTCCGGCCGTCGTCGTGCGCCGCGACGCCGGTGCCGCGCCGCCGGACCCTGGTGGTGCTGACACCAGGCTCCGGTGGCTCTCCCCACCCGTCGCCCCGCGCCGCCACAGTGGCGGACATGAGCACACGTACGATCCTGATCACCGGCGCCACCCAGGGCCTCGGCCGCGGCATCGCCCTCGACCTCGCCGACCGCGGCCACACCGTCCTCCTGCACGGACGCGACCGGGCGCGCCTGGACACCGTCGCGGCCGAGGTGCGCGACCGGGCCCCGGCCGCCGCCGTCCGCACCTACCTCGCCGACCTCGCCGACCTCGAAGAGGTCCGCGCGCTCGCCACCCGCGTCCGGGCCGCCGAGCCCCGGCTCGACGGGCTCGTCAACAACGCCGTCGCGGGCGGCGGCGCCGAGCCGCTGCGGCGGGAGTTCAGCAGGCAGGGCCACGAACTGCGGTTCGCCGTCAACCACCTCGCCCCCTACGCCCTCGCGCGCGGGCTGCTGCCGCTGCTCACCGCCTCCGCGCCGGCCCGCGTCGTCAACGTCGCCTCCATCGGGCAGGAGACGATCGACTTCGACGACGTCATGCTGGAGAACGGTTACGAGGGACTGCGCGCGTACTGCCGCAGCAAGCTCGCGATGATCATGGCGACCTTCGAGCTCGCCGCCGAACTCGACGGCACCGGCGTCACGGTGAACACCCTCCACCCCGCCCACCTCATGGACACCGAAGGGCTGCGCGCCTACGGCCTGACCCCCGCCGTCGGCGTCGACGAGGGCGTACGGCCCACCGTGCGGCTGCTCCTCGACCCCGACCTGCACGACACCACGGGCCGCTACTTCGACCGGTTCACCGACACCCGCGCCCACGAACAGGCCTACGACCCGGCCGCCCGCGCCCGCCTGATGGAGCTGACCCACCGCCTCCTCGACCTGCGCCAGGGGAGCGAAGCCTGCGCGAGGACTGGTGGGACCGGGACGAATCGGGTACCAACGATCCAGTAGCACCAGTCGGTAACCGCACGCATCCGCAGAACCGCAGGCATCCGTAAAACCGCACGCTTCTGTCAGCAACCGAACGGGTCGACGCCGGGCCACCCGGTCCGGCGGGCCCCACTCCGCGGCGAGGTGAGCTCCTCATGACCGCACCAACCCCCAAACCGTCAGTGAGCGAACGCGAGGCCAGGCAGGTCGCCGAGGCCGCCCGCGAGCAGGACTGGCGCAAGCCCAGCTTCGCCAAGGAACTTTTCCTGGGCCGGTTCAGGCTCGACCTGATCCACCCGCACCCGATGCCCCCCGACGAGGACGCGCGGCGCGGCGAGGAGTTCCTCGCCAGACTCCGCGACTTCTGCGAGACGAAGGTCGACGGCGCCCTCATCGAGCGCGAGGCGCGCATCCCGGACGAAGTGGTCAACGGGCTCAAGGAACTGGGCGCCCTCGGCATGAAGATCGACCCCAAATACGGCGGGCTCGGTCTCACCCAGGTGTACTACAACAAGGCGCTGGCCCTGGCCGGCTCCGCCAGCCCCGCCATCGGCGTGCTGCTCTCCGCACACCAGTCGATCGGCGTGCCCCAGCCGCTGAAGCTGTTCGGCACCCAGGAGCAGCGGGACGAGTTCCTGCCGCGCTGCGCCCGCACCGACATCAGCGCCTTCCTGCTGACCGAGCCCGACGTCGGCTCCGATCCGGCCCGCCTCGCCACCACGGCGGTACCTGACGGCGAGGAGTACGTGCTCGACGGCGTGAAGCTGTGGACCACCAACGGCGTACTCGCCGACCTGCTCGTCGTCATGGCGCGCGTCCCGAGGTCCGAGGGCCACAAGGGCGGCATCACGGCGTTCGTCGTCGAGTCCGACTCGCCCGGCATCACCGTGGAGAACCGCAACGCCTTCATGGGCCTGCGCGGCATCGAGAACGGCGTCACCCGCTTCCACCAGGTCCGGGTCCCCGCCGCCCACCGCATCGGCCCCGAGGGCGCGGGCCTGAAGATCGCCCTGACCACGCTGAACACCGGGCGCCTGTCGCTGCCCGCGTCGTGCGTCGCGGCGGGCAAGTGGTGCCTGAAGATCGCCCGGGAGTGGTCGGCGGCGCGCGAGCAGTGGGGCAAACCGGTCGCGTTCCACGAGGCCGTCGGCTCGAAGATCTCCTTCATCGCGGCCACCACCTTCGCCTTGGAGGCGGTGCTCGACCTGTCCTCGCAGATGGCCGACGAGGACCGCAACGACATCCGCATCGAAGGCGCACTCGCCAAGCTGTACGCGTCCGAGATGGCCTGGCTGATGGCCGACGAACTCGTCCAGATCCGCGGCGGCCGCGGCTTCGAGACCGCCGAGTCGCTCGCGGCCCGCGGCGAACGCGCCGTCCCCGCCGAGCAGATCCTGCGCGACCTGCGCATCAACCGCATCTTCGAGGGCTCCACCGAGATCATGCACCTGCTGATCGCCCGCGAGGCCGTGGACGCCCACCTGAAGGTGGCGGGCGACCTCATCGACCCGGACAAGACGCTCTCCGACAAGGCGAGGGCGGGCGCGCGGGCCGGCGGCTTCTACGCCCGCTGGCTGCCCAAGCTGGTCACCGGCCCCGGTCAGCTCCCGCGCTCGTACGCCGAGTTCCACCCCGCGGGCCACGTCGACCTCTCCGGGCACCTGCGCTTCGTCGAACGGAACGCCCGCAGGCTGGCCCGCTCCACCTTCTACGCCATGTCCCGCTGGCAGGGGAAGATGGAGACCAAGCAGGGCTTTCTCGGCCGGGTCGTCGACATCGGCGCCGAGCTCTTCGCGATGAGCGCGGCGTGCGTCCGCGCCGAACTCCTGCGCACCACCGAGGAGTACGGCCGCGAGGCGTACCAGTTGGCCGACGTCTTCTGCCGCCAGTCCCGCATCCGGATCGACGAACTCTTCGACCGGCTCTGGACCAACACCGACGACCTGGACCGCAAGGTGGTCAAGGGCGTCCTCTCCGGCACGTACACCTGGCTCGAACAGGGCGTCGTCGACCCGTCCGGCGACGGGCCCTGGATCGCGGACACCAAGACGCCCGCGACCCCCCGGCCCGACGTCCGCAGGGTGATCAAGGAAGGCTGATCCCGCCGGCGGACCGCGGTCTCACCCCCCGATGCCCATCGCCCGCTGGTGCAGCGCCAGCAGCGGGGCGTCGATGGGGTGGGGCTGCGGTCTGCCCGACGAGTCGGCCTTGTTCCACCGCATGAGGTTGATCGCGAGGGAGAGCTGCCGCCCGCCGTCGGCGCGGGTCAGGGACGTCGTCCCGGCCCCCCAGACCGTACCGTCGTGGCCCCAGAAGACGCCGACGCCGGGGACCGCGACCCGGTGCAGACCGAGGCCGTAGTCCAGGGTCTTGCCGCCGTCCAGGGAGCGGACCGGGACGGTGCGCTGCATCTGCGCCAGCGACGGCTGCTCGACGATCTCGCCGGCGAGCAGTTTGCCGAAGAAGCGGTTGAGGTCGGCCGGGGTGGAGACCAGCCCGGCGCCGGTGGTCACCCAGGACGGGTCGTAGACGCTGTAGTCGCGGGGCGGGTCGATCAGGCCGTACAGCGACTCGTACATCCGCGCGTGCGGCCCCTCGATCCGCGGGCCGCAGGGGAACGAGGTGTGCGCCAGCCCGGCGGGCCGGATGACGTTCCGGGTGATGCACTCCTCGGGCGTGAGGCCGGTGACCTCCTTCAGGAGCCGGCCGAGGAGCAGGTAGTTGGTGTTGGAGTACGTCCCGAGGGCGGCGCCCGGCTCGTTTCCCGGCGGCGCCGAGAGCCCCATCTCGATCAGCTCTTCCGGGGCGAAATGCCGGAACCGGTTGTCGTCCAGGCTCTCGGGCGAGAGGTCCGCCAGGGACGGGAAGTTCTTGAAGGACGGGAACGCGTAGGGGAGGTAGTCGCTGAAGCCGCTGGTGTGGTTGAGCAGCATGCGGACCGTGACCTTCTGGCCGCGCTCTCCGGGCACCAGCTCCGGCAGGTACGTGCCGATCGGCGCGTCGAGCCGGATCAGGCCGCGGTCGACCTGCTGCAGGACCGCGGCGGCCGTGAAGGACTTGGTGACGCTGCCGACCCGGTGGTGCAGGTCCGGGGTGACGGGCCGCCCGGTCTCGATGTCGGCGACGCCACTGGCGCCGCGCCACACCTGGTCGCCGTCGCGCACCTCGGCGAAGATGCCGGGCATCCCCGCGCGGCGCACGGCGTCCAGGGCGGCTTGCAGCCCCACGGGATCAAGCCGGCCGGCGTTCTCGGCTCTGCCCGCTTCCCCCGGTCCGGGGGCCGTCGGCGCCCCGTCGGCCAGGGCCCGGCGCAGGGCCGCGCCGAGTTCGGCGACCTGGCGCCGGGACACGTCGGCGGAGAGCAGGGCCTGCGAGCCGTGGAAGGTGCCGGGCCACTGGTGCAGCTCCACGGAGACGCCCGACCGCAGCAGGCGCAGCGCGTACTCGATGTCCTCGTCCCGGTTCGGGTCGAACTCCGCGGTGGCGATGTGGGCGGGCGGCAGACCGGAGAGGTCGGCCGCGCGCGCCGGGGCGGCGTAGGGGGTGGCGGGGCGGGAGCCCAGGTAGTGCCCCCAGGAGGCGGCGATCCGGTCGCGGTTCATCCAGGGCGTCCCGGTGAAGTTCCGCTGCGACCACGTCTCCTGGCGGTCGTCGAGGCCGGCCTGGTTGAGCAGCTGGAAGCAGATCCGCGGGCCTAGCTCGTCACGGGCCCGCAGCGTCATCGCCGCCGCGAGGTTGGCTCCGGCGCTGTGGCCGCCGACCGCGATCCGGTCCGGGTCGACGCCGAGCTCCGCGGCGTGCTCGGCCGTCCACGTCAGTACGGCGTAGGCGTCGTCGAGGGCGGCGGGGAACCGGTGTTCGGGGGAGAGGCGGTAGCCCACCGAGATCACCACGGCTCCGGAGGACTCGGCGAGGTGGGCGGCGGCCGGGTGGTCGCTGTCGAGGTCGCCGAAGACGAACCCGCCGCCGTGCAGCCAGACGAGGGCGCCGCGGGCCCGGCGCGGCCGGAAGATCCGTACCGGCACCTCCGGGTCGCCCGGCACGGTGCGGTTCTCGATCTCCAGGTCCGGGGCGTCGGGGAGGGGCCGGTCGGCCGTGTGCGCGGCGAGGCTCTCGCGGGTGGCGACCGGGTCGGCCAGATCGATCCAGGGGAGCAGGGGTATGAATGCTTCGAGTTCGGGATCCATGACGGCCATCCTGATCGGGCCGCTCCCGGCGTTCATCCGCCATCCGTCGCGCATACCGCCCCGATGACGCACCGGTCGGCGCCGTCCGGGTCACCGGGACGGCCGAGCCCCCGCCGCACCGCGGAGCACGGGCCCGTGACGGTCCGCCGGGCGCACGTCGCACGGTGCGGGGCTCCCGCCGCGCGCCCCGCACGCCCCCAACCGGGCATGCCCTGTCGGAGCGGACGCGTGTTGCGGCCACAATAGGGGGATGAGCGACAGCCCATCTCCCCTCGCCGACCCGCATCTCGTCTTCGACCCCGTCTCCGTCACGGACGGGGACGGCCCGCGGGACATCGTGATCCTCGGCTCCACGGGCTCGATCGGCACCCAGGCCATCGACCTCGTCCGGCGCAACCCCGACCGCTTCCGCGTCACGGCGCTCTCCGCCGCGGGCGGCCGCGTCGGCCTCCTCGCCGAGCAGGCACGACAGCTCCGGGTGAAGACGGTCGCGGTCGCCCGCGAGGACGTCGTACCGGCACTGCGCGAGGCGCTCCGCGCGGAGTACGGGACGGGGGAGCCGCTCCCCGGGATCCTGGCCGGAGCCGACGCCGCGACGGAGCTCGCCGCCTCCGAGTGCCACACGGTGCTGAACGGCATCACCGGCTCCATCGGCCTCGCGCCGACGCTCGCCGCCCTGGAGGCGGGCCGCACCCTCGCGCTCGCCAACAAGGAATCCCTCATCGTCGGCGGCCCCCTGGTCAAGGCCATCGCCAAGCCCGGCCAGATCATCCCGGTCGACTCCGAGCACGCCGCCCTCTTCCAGGCGCTGGCCGCCGGCACCCGCGCCGACGTGCGCAAGCTCGTCGTCACCGCCTCCGGCGGCCCCTTCCGCGGCCGGACCAAGGCCGACCTCGCGCACGTCACCCCCGAGGACGCGCTGGCGCACCCCACCTGGGCCATGGGCCCGGTCATCACCGTGAACTCCGCGACGCTGGTCAACAAGGGTCTTGAGGTCATCGAGGCGCACCTCCTCTACGACATCCCCTTCGACCGCATCGAGGTCGTCGTCCACCCCCAGTCGTACGTGCACTCCATGGTGGAGTTCACCGACGGCTCGACCCTCGCCCAGGCGACCCCGCCCGACATGCGCGGCCCGATCGCCATCGGCATCGGCTGGCCCGAACGCGTCCCGGACGCGGCCCCCGCCTTCGACTGGACCAAGGCTTCGAGCTGGGAGTTCTTCCCCCTGGACAACGACGCGTTCCCGTCGGTCCGGCTCGCCCGGCACGTCGGGGAGCTCGCGGGGACGGCCCCGGCGGTGTTCAATGCGGCCAACGAGGAGTGCGTGGACGCGTTCCTGAAGGGCGCGCTGCCCTTCAACGGCATCATGGAGACGGTGACGAGGACCGTGGAGGAACACGGCGTCCCCGCCTCCGCCGGGGCGGGAACCTCCCTGACCGTCGCGGACGTCCTCGAGGCGGAGACCTGGGCGCGTGCTCGGGCACGTGAACTGGCCGGCAAGACGACCGCGGAGGCTCGTGCATGACGACCTTGATGATGATCCTCGGGATAGTCGTCTTCGTGATCGGGCTGCTCTTCTCGATCGCCTGGCACGAGCTGGGGCACCTCTCGACCGCCAAGATGTTCGGCATCCGCGTGCCGCAGTACATGGTCGGCTTCGGCCCGACCCTCTTCTCGCGCAAGAAGGGCGACACCGAGTACGGCGTCAAGGCCATCCCCCTCGGCGGCTACATCCGCATGATCGGCATGTTCCCGCCCGGTGCCGACGGCCGCATAGAGGCACGGTCGACGTCGCCCTGGCGCGGCATGATCGAGGACGCCCGCTCGGCCGCCTTCGAGGAGCTGCAGCCCGGCGACGAGTCGCGCCTCTTCTACACGCGCAAGCCGTGGAAGCGCGTCATCGTGATGTTCGCCGGGCCCTTCATGAACCTGATCCTCGCCGTGGCGATCTTCCTCGGCGTGATGATGACGTTCGGCATCAGCAGCCAGACGACCCAGGTCGGCAAGGTCTCCGACTGCGTCATCCAGCAGAGCGAGAACCGCTCCAAGTGCGAGAAGGGCGACAAGCCCGCCCCCGCCAAGGCCGCGGGGCTGAAGCCCGCCGACAAGATCGTCGCCTTCCAGGGCAAGCCCGTCGACGACTGGTCCACGCTCCAGTCGCAGATCCGCAAGACCATCGGCCCGGCCACCATCACCGTCGAGCGCGACGGCAAGCGGCTGGACCTGCACGCGAACCTGATCAAGAACCAGGTCACCCAGACCGACGGCGACGGCGCCTACGTGGAGGGCAAGTACGTCTACGCCGGCTTCCTCGGCTTCACCCCCGCCACCGGCATCGTCCAGCAGTCCTTCGGCCAGTCCGTGGACCGCATGGGCGACATGATGGAGAACGGCGTCGAGTCGATCGTCGCCCTGCCCTCCAAGATCCCCGACCTGTGGAACGCGGCCTTCGGCGACGGCGAGCGCAAGCAGGACTCCCCGATGGGCGTGGTCGGCGCGGCCCGCGTCGGCGGTGACGTGTTCACGCTGGACATCCCGCCGGAGAACCAGATCGCGATGATGCTGTTCCTCATCGCGGGCTTCAACCTCTCGCTCTTCCTCTTCAACATGCTGCCCCTGCTCCCGCTCGACGGCGGCCACATCGCCGGCGCCCTGTGGGAGTCCGTCCGCCGCAACGTGGCGAAGGTCCTGCGCCGCCCCGACCCGGGCCCGTTCGACGTCGCCAAGCTGATGCCGGTCGCCTACGTGGTGGCGGGAATCTTCATCTGCTTCACCATCCTGGTGCTCATCGCGGACGTGGTGAATCCGGTGCGGATCTCCTGACGGAACCGGACGCTCCGGCACGGGCGTCCGGATACGTGAACTTTGCGGCGGCCCGGCACCCTATGTGACGGGCCGCCCTCCATTGGGTGGAGTTTCGGACGGGATGTGTTCGGCCACTACCGGGTGCCGTAATCTCGAAGTCTGGAGCCCGCCGATCTCGGGACCTCGACTCACGCTCTTGTGATCCACACTCTTGGGGATGCTCGCCAGATGACAGCCGTTTCGCTCGGAATCCCGTCCGTTCCGACCAAGCTCGCCGACCGAAGGGTCAGCCGCAAGATCCAGGTCGGCACGGTGGCCGTCGGCGGGGACGCGCCGGTGTCGGTGCAGTCGATGACGACCACGCGTACGTCGGACATCGGCGCCACGCTGCAGCAGATCGCCGAGCTGACGGCCTCCGGCTGCCAGATCGTCCGCGTCGCCTGCCCCACGCAGGACGACGCCGACGCACTGCCGGTCATCGCCAAGAAGTCGCAGATCCCGGTGATCGCCGACATCCACTTCCAGCCGAAGTACGTCTTCGCGGCGATCGACGCCGGCTGCGCCGCGGTCCGGGTCAACCCGGGCAACATCAAGCAGTTCGACGACAAGGTCAAGGAGATCGCGCGGGCCGCCAAGGAGGCGGGCACGCCCATCCGCATCGGCGTGAACGCGGGCTCCCTCGACGCCCGCCTCCTGAAGAAGTACGGCAAGGCGACCCCCGAGGCCCTGGTCGAGTCGGCCCTGTGGGAGGCGTCCCTCTTCGAGGAGCACGACTTCCGCGACATCAAGATCTCGGTCAAGCACAACGACCCGGTGGTCATGGTCAACGCCTACCGCCAGCTCGCCGCCCAGTGCGACTACCCCCTGCACCTCGGCGTCACCGAGGCCGGCCCCGCCTTCCAGGGCACGATCAAGTCGGCGGTCGCCTTCGGCGCGCTGCTCTCCGAGGGCATCGGCGACACGATCCGCGTCTCCCTGTCGGCCCCGCCGGCCGAGGAGATCAAGGTCGGCATCCAGATCCTGGAGTCCCTGAACCTCCGCCAGCGCCGCCTGGAGATCGTCTCCTGCCCCTCCTGCGGCCGCGCCCAGGTCGACGTCTACAAGCTCGCCGAAGAGGTCACCGCGGGCCTGGACGGCATGGAGGTCCCGCTCCGCGTCGCCGTCATGGGCTGCGTCGTGAACGGCCCGGGCGAGGCCCGCGAGGCCGACCTCGGCGTCGCCTCCGGCAACGGCAAGGGCCAGATCTTCGTCAAGGGCGAGGTCATCAAGACCGTCCCCGAGTCCAAGATCGTGGAGACCCTCATCGACGAGGCGATGAAGATCGCCGAGCAGATGGAGAAGGACGGCGTGGCCTCCGGCGAGCCGACGATCTCTGTCGCGGGCTGACGGTTCCGCTGCGCGCTTGGGCGGTGGGGGAACTCTGCCCCGCCGCTTCGCGGCGGATTTCTCCCACCCACCCACCCGTTTACCCCGCACCGCAAAGCCCAGGAACCCCCTGCCCGCGCCTACGGCGACGCGACGTCGCGGGGCAAACGGGCGGGCGGGTGGGTGATCTCCTGCCGCGAAGCGGCGAAAAAGCCCCGCCCTCACCGACCGGCCCCCGCCGGCGAAACCGAAGCCCCCACGTCGAAGCGGCGAAAAAGACGCGCGCCCTCCACCCGCCGGCCCCCGCCGGCGAAACCGAAGCCCCCACGTCGAAGCGGCGAAAGACGCGAGCCCCCCACCCGCCGGCCCCCGCCCACGAGCCCAGAGCCCCCACGGACAAAAGGCACCCCCCGCACAAGGCGCCCCCGCCAGGTACAGTGCGGAGATCAGCAGACCGTATGGTGAGGCCCCCGCACGTGTTGACTCAGACCACCACCAGGGTCCTCGAACCGAGTGACCTGGACGCCGCGCTCGCCGTGCTCGGACGTGAGCCGGTCGCGAACGCCTTCGTGACCGCCCGCGTCCAGGTGGCGGGCCTCGACCCATGGCGCCTCGGCGGCGAGATGTGGGGCTGGTACGAGGACGGCATGCTGGCCTCCCTCTGCTACGCGGGCGCCAACCTCGTGCCGATCTGCGCGACCCCGCGAGCCGTCCGCGGCTTCGCCGACCGCGCCCGCAGGTCCGGCCGCCGCTGCTCCTCCATCGTCGGCCCCGCCACCCCCACCGCCCAGCTGTGGCGGCTCCTCGAACCGTCCTGGGGCCCCGCCCGCGAGGTCCGCGCCCAGCAGCCCCTGATGGTCACCGACCGGCTGCCGGACGACGTCACCCCCGACCCGTACGTCCGCCGTGTCCGCAAGGACGAGATGGACACGATCATGCCGGCCTGCGTGGCGATGTTCACCGAGGAGGTCGGCGTCTCCCCGCTCGCCGGCGACGGCGGACTCCTCTACCAGGCGCGCGTCGCCGAACTCGTCGGCTCCGGCCGCTCCTTCGCCCGCCTCGACCGGGACGGCAAGGTCGTCTTCAAGGCCGAGATCGGTGCCGCCACCGCCCAGGCCTGCCAGATCCAGGGCGTCTGGGTGGCCCCCGAGTACCGCGGCCGCGGCCTCGCGGCCCCCGGCATGGCGGCCGTCCTGCGCTACGCCCTCGCCGACATCGCCCCGGTCGCCAGCCTGTACGTCAACGACTTCAACACCGCGGCGCGAGCGGCGTACCGAAGGGTGGGCTTCCAGGAGGTCGGTGCGTTCATGAGCGTCCTGTTCTGAACACGGGCGACGCGAAGTAGGGTCGGCCCTATGACAGACGACGTCGTGATCGGGCCCCTCGACCTCGCCGCACGCGTGGACGACGCGCTGCGCGTCCAGGCCCACGCCTTCGGGCTGAGCGACGAGGAAGTGGCCGTACGGCGGCAGATCGTCCTGCGCCACACCACGTATCCAGGGGCCCGCGCGTTCGGCGCGACCACTCCCGACGACCGGCTCGTCGGCTTCGTCTACGGCATGCCCAACGACCGCCACCACTGGTGGTCCACGGTCGTCGAGCCGTATCTGCGCGGCCGCGACCTGGACGACTGGCTGGACGACTCCTTCGTCATCACCGAGCTGCACGTGCACCCCGGCCACCAGAACCGCGGCATCGGCCGCACCCTGATCACCACCATCACAGAGGGCGTCCCCGAGCCCCGCTCGATCCTCTCCGCGATCGACGTCGAGAGCCCCGCCCGCGGCCTGTACCGCTCCCTGGGCTACACCGACCTGGCCCGCCGCGTCCTGTTCCCCAGCGCCGCCAAGCCGTACGCCGTGATGGGCGCCCCGCTGCCCCTGCCGCGACGGGTCTGAGCGACAACCGATTTCCGCCCGCGCCCGGGCCCCGGCTAACCTCCTGGACATCACCCTCACGCAGCAGGAGTTAACAATCATGGCCCAGGTCCAGCGCATGTCCCGGTTGATGGTCAAGACGCTGCGCGACGACCCCGCGGACGCCGAGACGCTCAACCACAAGCTGCTGGTCCGGGCCGGCTACGTCCGCCGCACCGCCGCCGGCATCTGGACCTGGCTGCCGCTCGGCAAGAAGGTCTACGAGAACATCGCCCGCGTGGTCCGCGAGGAGATGGACGCCATCGGCGGCCAGGAGGTCCTCCTGCCGGCCCTGCTGCCCAAGGAGCCCTACCAGGCATCGGGCCGCTACGACGAGTACGGCGACCTGCTCTTCCGCCTCAAGGACCGCAAGGGCGCCGACTACCTCCTGGGCCCGACCCACGAGGAGATCTTCACCCAGGTCGTCAAGGACCAGTGCTCGTCCTACAAGGACCTGCCGGTGATCCTCTATCAGATCCAGACGAAGTACCGCGACGAGGCCCGCCCGCGCGCCGGCGTGCTGCGCGGCCGCGAGTTCCAGATGAAGGACTCGTACTCCTTCGACACCACGGACGAGGGCCTCGCCGAGGCATACGCCCTGCACCGCGGCGCCTACCAGAAGATCTTCGAGCGCCTCGGCCTCGACTACCGCATCGTGTCCGCCATTTCCGGCGCCATGGGCGGCTCGGCCTCCGAGGAGTTCCTGGCCCCGGCCCCGGCCGGCGAGGACACCTTCGTGGACTGCCCGTCCTGCGACTACGCCGCCAACACCGAGGCCGTCACCTTCGCGCTCGCCCCCGTCGACGGCTCGGCGCACGGTCCGGTCGAGGAGCTGGACACCCCGGACACCCCGACCATCGAGACCCTCGCCGAGCACCTCGGCGTCCCGGCGTCGGCGACCCTGAAGAACCTCCTGGTCAAGGTCGACGGCGAGATCGTCGCCGTCGGCGTCCCCGGCGACCGCGAGGTCGACCTCGGCAAGCTCGGCGAGCACCTGGCCCCGGCCGAGGTCGAGCTGGTCACCGCCGAGGACTTCGAGGGCCGCGACGACCTCGTGCGCGGCTACGTCGGCCCGCAGGGCCTGGACAAGGTCCGCTACATCGCCGACCCGCGCGTCGCCCCCGGCACCTCCTGGATCACCGGCGCCAACCAGCAGGACAAGCACGCCAGGAACGTGGTCTGCGGCCGCGACTTCGAGGTCGACGACTACCTCGACGTCGTCGTCGTCGAAGAGGGCGACCCGTGCCCGAAGTGCGGTGCCGGCCTCAAGCTGGACCGCGCCATCGAGATCGGCCACATCTTCCAGCTCGGCCGCAAGTACGCCGACACCTTCCAGCTCGACGTCCTGGGCAAGGAGGGCAAGCCGGTCCGCGTGACCATGGGCTCGTACGGCATCGGCGTCTCCCGCGCGGTCGCGGCGCTCGCCGAGCAGACCGCCGACGACAAGGGCCTGTGCTGGCCCAAGGAGATCGCCCCGGCCGACGTCCACGTCGTCGCCGCCGGCAAGGCCCTCCAGACGGAGCTGGCCCTGGACGTCGCCGAGAAGCTGGGCGCCGCGGGCGCGCGCGTCCTCGTGGACGACCGGGCCGGGGTCTCCCCGGGCGTGAAGTTCACCGACGCCGAGCTGATCGGCGTCCCGCAGATCCTCGTCGCGGGCCGCCGCTCCGCCGAGGGCGTGCTTGAGCTGAAGGACCGCCGCACGGGCGAGCGCGAGGAGCTCACCGTCGACGAGGCCATCGCGCGCCTCACCGCCTGACCCGGACACCCGCGAAGGGCGCATCCCGTATGACGGGGTGCGCCCTTCGCGCGTACCCGCTACAGCCAGCCCGCGAACTCCAGGAGGAGCTCCGCGTCCTGGGGCCGCCCCACCCGCAGCGCCCGGACGCCCGACTCGACGGCCCGGAACAGCGTCCAGCCGCGCAACCGCTCCTGGTCCACCTCGAGGGACTCGGCGAGCTTCTTCACGCGCCGCCGTGTGATCGAGGCGCCGGACGGCGAGGCGATCAGATCCTCGACCCGGTCACGGACCAGCCGCGCCAGATCGAAGGCGGGGTCGCCGACGACCGGGTCGGGACCCACGGCCAGCCACGGCAGGCGGTCCCCGGCGAGCACCTTGCTCTGCCGGAACGTGCCGTGCAGCAGCCGCGGCGCCACGCCCCCGGCCTCCTCGGCGAGCAGCGCGTCGCGGGCCGCGAGCGCCGCGTCGACCAGCGGCTCGACGTCTTCCTGTGTCCGCACGGAGGCCCGCATCGCGTCGGCCTGCCGTCCCGTCCGCTCGGCGACCGTCTCGAAGCGGTGCCCCGCGGGCGGCTCCACCCAGAGCCGCCGCAGCGTCCCCGCCGCCTCCAGCAGGGCCTTCGCCTCGGGGAGCGAGCGCACGGAGACGTCGCGGTGCAGCCGTTCGAGGAGCAGCGCCCCGTCCGAGCACTCGGGGTCGAGCAGCCGGGCGGCGCCGAGTCCGCCCCAGTGGGCGAGGGCGGCACGCTCGCTCTCCGGGCGCGAGCGGGGCGGCACCAGCTTCAGGACGGCGGGCGTGCCGTCGGCCTGCCGCACCATCAGCACGAGGCCGCTGCGACCGCCGGGGACGTGCACCCGCTCGACGGTCAACTCGCGTAGAGCGACGGACTGTTCGACTGCCTCGGGCAGCTTCTCCAGCCAGTCGTCGCCGTCCCGCGCCGTCTCGCCGAGTGCGGTGACGAGGCGCTGCGGCGGTTCGAAAGCCATGCGCGGGTGGTTCCCTTCCTGAGCGCGTTACGCCTTGGGGGTCGCCGGTGCGGATTCAGGTGTCGACCGCTCGGCGAGCCCAGGGAAGGCTACGCTCCCGCCCCGCCAGCGCGCCGCCCGGACCGCGGCCTCGCGCAGCGCCCGGGCCGCGGTGCCCCGCCGGGTGCCCGACGAGGCGCGTACGAGATCGGAGTAGACGCCCGCCACCCGGTCCTCCAGCTCGGCGGCGAGGCGTGCGGCCGCAGCGGGGTCCGGCACCGGGAAGGGCAGCGAGTACGCCGCGTCCGCGGGCTGCGGTTCGCCGCCGAGGTCGCGCACCGCGCGCTGCAGCTCGTCGCGGCGGGCGCGGTGCGCGTCGTAGGCCGTGCGCGCCTCGGCCCTGCGCTTCTCGCCGATCCGGCCGCCGACGACGCCGTAGCCGTACACGGCGGCGTGCTCGGCGCTCAGGGCGGCCTGTACGGCCTTCAGCTCCGCGTCCTTCGACGCGCTCGTGGTGCTCACTTGTCGCCCTCCGTCAGCAGATACGCGTGGGCGGCGCCGGCGGCGGCCACCGAGGCCAGCAGCCTGCCCTGTTCGGCGGGGGCGTCCACGAGGGCCTCGCCCCGGCGGTCGGCGAGTTCGCGCTCGGCCCTGGCCAGTTCGCGTACGGCCTTGTCGGGGTCGGGGGAGACGGAGGGCTTCGGCGCGGGGGCCGCCGAGGCGGACGGGGAGCCAGGGCCCGACGGGGCGGCGGAGCCGGTCGCGCGCTCGTCCGAGAACGCCTCCGCGTGCCGCAGCACCTCGGCCCGCAGCGGTCCGAGCCGCCCGGCGAGCGAGGGGTGCGCCGCGAGCACGGCGTCGTACCGGCGCAGCAGCTCCCGGCTGTCCTTCGCCGCACCGGCCCGCAGCCGCCGCTCGGCGGACGTACGTTCGCCGGCGGAGCCGCCGGAGTCCGTGCAGCCCGCGAGCAGCGCCGCCGAGGCGAGGCCGGCGGTCCCGGTCAGCAGACTCCTTCGGCGCGGTCCGGGGCGGGACCGCGGAGCGGTGAGATACGACGGCACGGCAGACGTCCTCGGAAGGAAGGCCAAAAGGCGCGAACGAGAAGGGAGCGGAAAAGAACGGAAAGGGACGGAAACGGAGATCCGTGGGCACGGGCCCGGTGATCACCGTACCTTCGGACCGCCTCCGTACCGGCGATCGGCTCGGAACGGAGCGGCGCATCGTCCCGCCCGTGGGCGGCAACACCCCTTCGGACCGGATACCCTTTGACCTGACACGCAGACTTGCAACGCACCCACAACAGCACACGCGGCCGAGGAGTCACCCGGATGAGCACCACCCAGAGCGAGAGGCTGCGGCAACTACTGGAACCGCTCGTCAGCTCCCAGGACCTGGATCTCGAAGAGATCGAAGTGGCCTCGGTCGGACGCAAGCGAGTGCTGCGGGTCGTCATCGACTCCGAGGACGGCGTGGACCTCGACACGATCGCGGAAGTGAGCCGCCTGCTCTCCGCGAAGCTCGACGAGAGCGACGCCATGGGCGAGGGGGAGTACGACCTGGAGGTCGGTTCCCCCGGCGCCGAGCGGGCCCTGACCGAGCACCGGCACTATGTCCGCGCCGTGGACCGCCTCGTGAAGTTCCAGCTGACGGAGGGCGGCGACATCACCGCCCGCATCCTCGCCGTGGACGACGAGGGCCTCGACCTCGAGGTGCCCGGCGTGAAGGGCCGCAAGGCCACGTCCCGCCGCCTCGCCTTCGACGAGATCGACAAGGCGCGCGTGCAGGTCGAGTTCAACCGCAAGGACAAGAAGGAAGAGGAGGCGTAGCCGTGGACATCGACATGAGTGCCCTGCGGGGTCTGGTCCGGGAGAAGGAGATCTCCTTCGACCTCCTCGTCGAGGCGATCGAGTCGGCCCTCCTCATCGCCTACCACCGCACCGAAGGCAGTTTCCGCCGTGCCCGGGTGAAGCTGGACCGCGACACCGGTCACGTGACGGTATGGGCGACCGAGGACCCGGCGGACCTCGAAGAGGGCCAGGAGCCCAAGGAGTTCGACGACACCCCCTCCGACTTCGGCCGCATCGCCGCGACCACCGCCAAGCAGGTCATCCTGCAGCGGCTGCGCGACGCCGAGGACGACGCGACGCTCGGCGAGTACGCGGGACGCGAGGGCGACATCGTCACCGGCGTGGTCCAGCAGGGCCGCGACCCGAAGAACGTCCTGGTCGACATCGGCAAGCTGGAGGCCATCCTGCCGGTGCAGGAGCAGGTGCCGGGCGAGGAGTACCCGCACGGCATGCGCCTGCGCAGCTACGTCGTACGGGTGGCGAAGGGCGTCCGCGGTCCGTCCGTGACGCTCTCGCGCACCCACCCGAACCTGGTGAAGAAGCTCTTCGCGCTGGAGGTCCCGGAGATCGCCGACGGTTCCGTCGAGATCTCGGCCATCGCCCGCGAGGCCGGCCACCGCACCAAGATCGCGGTCCGTTCGACGCGATCGGGACTGAACGCCAAGGGCGCCTGCATCGGCCCGATGGGCAGCCGTGTGCGCAACGTCATGGCCGAGCTCAACGGCGAGAAGATCGACATCGTCGACTGGTCCGACGACCCGGCCGACATGGTCGCCCACGCGCTCTCCCCGGCCCGCGTCAGCAAGGTCGAGATCGTCGACCTCGGCGCGCGTTCGGCCCGGGTGACCGTGCCGGACTACCAGCTGTCGCTCGCCATCGGCAAGGAGGGGCAGAACGCCCGCCTGGCCGCGCGGCTCACGGGCTGGCGCATCGACATCAGGCCCGACACGGAGCAGCCCGCCGACCAGTGAGGGCCCGCGGCCGGGGCGTCACGGGAATAAATTCCGGGCGCCCACCGCTTCGATCACGACAGTATGTGGCGAGTAGCCGTTCGATTCTTGCCCCAAAGGGGTGAGGTCGGTGCGGGGAGGTAGACTTAGCGTGTCTGGCCGGACGCATGCCCGCGCATGCCCTGAGCGCACCTGTGTGGGGTGCCGGGAGCGAGCGGCCAAGAGCGAACTGCTGCGCATCGTGGCGAAAGAGGGCGCTTGCGTCCCCGATCCAAGCGGTACGCTGCCCGGCCGGGGTGCCTATGTACACCCCGCCCTGGTCTGTCTGGACCTGGCGGTCCGCCGCCGGGCGTTCCCTCGGGCCTTCCGGGCCCCGGGACCGCTCGACACGGCGGCATTGCGCCGGACTGTCGAGACAGTTGCCCAGTAGGCAACAGCGCAAGACGTGGTTGCACGGAACCCCGTGCGGCCTTGGTATTCCGCGAGTTGGAAGTAGGTCGAGATTGCGATGAGCACTCGATGAGCACGCGATGAGTACGCCCATGAAGTAGCGACGGTCCGGCGTAACCCGGACCTAAAAGGAGCGAAGTGGCTAAGGTCCGGGTATACGAACTCGCCAAGGAGTTCGGGGTAGAGAGCAAGGTCGTCATGGCCAAGCTCACAGAACTCGGTGAATTCGTACGTTCGGCGTCCTCGACGATCGAGGCGCCGGTGGTACGCAAACTGACTGACGCATTCCAGCAGGGCGGCGGCAACGGCAAGTCCGCCGCCAAGCCCGGGGCGCCGCGCAAGCAGGCCGCCCCCAAGCCGCCGACCCCGTCGGCGGCCCCCTCCGCGCAGGCCGCCCGTCCGGGTCCGGCCGCGCCCAAGCCGCCGGCGCCCAAGCCCGCCGCGGCCGAGAAGCCCGCGGCTTCGCCGGCGACCCCGGGCCCGCGCCCGACGCCCGGCCCGAAGCCGCCGGCCCCCAAGCCCGCGCCGGCCTCGCCGGCTCCGGCCGCTCCGGAGTTCACCGCTCCGCCCGCGGCCCCGCAGACCCCGCAGGCCCCCCGTCCGGCCGCTCGCCCGGGTGCCCCGAAGCCGGGTGGCCGTCCGGCCCCCGCTCAGGGCCAGGGCCAGGGTCAGGGCCAGGGCCGTGGTGACCGCGGCGACCGTCAGGGTGCCCCGCGCCCCGGCGGCCAGGGTGGCGCCCCGCGTCCCGGTGGTGCCCGTCCCTCGGGCCCGCGTCCGGGCAACAACCCCTTCACCTCCGGTGGCTCCACCGGCATGGCGCGCCCGCAGGCGCCCCGTCCCGGCGGTGCCCCGCGCCCCGGCGGCCAGGGCGGCCCCGGCGGTGCCCCGCGCCCCGGCGGCCAGGGTGGCCCCGGTGGCGCTCCCCGTCCGCAGGGTCAGGGCGGCGCCCGTCCGACCCCGGGCGGCATGCCTCGTCCGCAGGCTCCGCGTCCCGGCGGCGGTCCCGCCGGTAACCGTCCGAACCCGGGCATGATGCCGCAGCGTCCCGCTGCCGGCCCGCGTCCCGGCGGTGGCCCCGGCGGTGGCCGTGGTCCCGGCGGCGGCGGTCGCCCGGGTGGCGGCGGCGGTCGTCCCGGTGGCGGCGGCTTCGCGGGCCGTCCGGCCGGTCCCGGTGGCGGCGGCGGCTTCGCCGGTCGTCCCGGTGGTCCCGGTGGCGGCGGTGCCGGTCGTCCCGGTGGCGGCGGCGGCTTCGGCGGCCGTCCCGGCTTCGGCGGTCGTCCGGGTGGTCCCGGTGGCCGTGGTGGCACGCAGGGTGCCTTCGGCCGTCCCGGCGGGCCCGCCCGTCGCGGTCGCAAGTCGAAGCGGCAGAGGCGCCAGGAGTACGAGGCCATGCAGGCCCCGTCGGTCGGCGGCGTGATGCTGCCTCGCGGCAACGGCGAGACCGTTCGCCTGTCGCGCGGTGCCTCCCTCACCGACTTCGCCGAGAAGATCAACGCCAACCCGGCGTCGCTCGTCGCGGTGATGATGAACCTCGGCGAGATGGTCACGGCCACGCAGTCCGTCTCCGACGAGACGCTGCAGCTCCTCGGCGACGAGATGAACTACACGGTTCAGATCGTCAGCCCCGAGGAGGAGGACCGCGAGCTGCTCGAGTCGTTCGACATCGAGTTCGGCGAGGACGAGGGCGGCGAAGAGGCCCTCATCGCCCGCCCGCCGGTAGTGACCGTCATGGGTCACGTCGACCACGGAAAGACCCGCCTCCTCGACGCCATCCGCAAGACGAATGTCGTCGCGGGCGAGGCCGGTGGCATCACCCAGCACATCGGTGCCTACCAGGTCGCGACCGAGGTCAACGGCGAAGAGCGCGCCATCACCTTCATCGACACCCCCGGTCACGAGGCGTTCACCGCCATGCGTGCCCGTGGTGCGAAGTCCACCGACATCGCGATCCTCGTGGTCGCGGCGAACGACGGTGTGATGCCGCAGACGATCGAGGCGCTGAACCACGCCAAGGCGGCCGACGTGCCGATCGTGGTCGCGGTCAACAAGATCGACGTCGAGGGTGCCGACCCGACCAAGGTGCGCGGTCAGCTCACCGAGTTCGGTCTGGTGGCCGAGGAGTACGGCGGCGACACGATGTTCGTCGACATCTCCGCGCGCCAGGGCCTCAACATCGAGCAGCTGCTCGAGGCCGTGGTCCTGACCGCTGACGCCTCGCTCGACCTGCGGGCCAACCCGGAGCAGGACGCGCAGGGTATTGCGATCGAGGCCCACCTCGACAAGGGCCGCGGCGCCGTCGCGACCGTCCTCGTCCAGCGCGGTACCCTCCGCGTCGGCGACACGATGGTCGCCGGTGACGCGTACGGCCGAGTCCGCGCGATGCTCGACGACAAGGGCGAGAACGTGGAAGAGGCGGGTCCGTCGACCCCGGTCCTCGTCCTCGGTCTCACCAACGTCCCGGGCGCCGGCGACAACTTCCTGGTCGTCGACGAGGACCGTACGGCCCGTCAGATCGCCGAGAAGCGTGCCGCCCGTGAGCGCAACGCCGCGTTCGCCAAGCGCGTGCGCCGTGTCTCGCTCGAGGACCTGGACAAGGTGCTCAAGGCCGGCGAGATCCAGCAGCTCAACCTCATCATCAAGGGTGACGCTTCCGGTTCCGTCGAGGCCCTCGAGTCCTCGCTGCTCCAGCTGGACGTCGGCGAAGAGGTCGACATCCGCGTCCTGCACCGCGGTGTGGGTGCGGTCACCGAGTCGGACATCGACCTGGCGATGGGCTCCGACGCCATCGTCATCGGCTTCAACGTCCGCGCGGCCGGCCGTGCCGCGCAGATGGCGGAGCGCGAGGGCGTCGACGTCCGCTACTACTCGGTGATCTACCAGGCCATCGAGGAGATCGAGGCGGCCCTCAAGGGCATGCTCAAGCCGGAGTACGAGGAGGTCGAGCTCGGCACCGCGGAGATCCGCGAGGTCTTCCGCTCGTCCAAGCTCGGCAACATCGCGGGTGTCCTCATCCGTTCCGGCGAGGTCAAGCGCAACACCAAGGCCCGCCTGCTGCGCGATGGCAAGGTCATCGCGGAGAGCCTCAACATCGAGGGTCTGCGCCGCTTCAAGGACGACGTCACCGAGATCCGCGAAGGGTTCGAGGGCGGTATCAACCTCGGCAACTTCAACGACATCAAGGTCGACGACGTCATCGCGACGTACGAGATGCGCGAGAAGCCGCGCGGCTGATCGACTGCCTCACCGCAGTCCGATCCGCGTGGTCGGTGTCGGGGCCGGTCGACGGGGAAAATCCCGTCGATCGGCCCCGGCCGTTCCGTGTACGGTTCTGGTGTCCCCGCCAAGTCGTCGGCGGGGCCGCCTACCCCGTACCGGCGGGACATCCGGACACACATGTATGTGGGGACTCTGTCCTTCGATCTGCTCCTCGGCGACGTACATTCGCTGAAGGAGAAACGCTCCGTCGTCCGCCCGATCGTCGCCGAGCTCCAGCGCAAGTTCGCGGTGAGCGCGGCGGAAGTGGGCGATCAGAACCTGCACCGCAGGGCCGAAGTCGGCCTCGCGGTGGTGTCGGGCGACTGGGGCCATCTCACGGACGTACTGGACCGGTGCGAGCGCTTCGTCGCCGCCCGGCCCGAAGTGGAGCTGCTGTCGGTCCGGCGGCGGCTGCACGGCGACGACGATTGAACACAGCAAGACAAGCCCAGGGAATGCCCGGGGATAAGGGAGACGGAGCAGTGGCCGACAACGCGCGGGCGAAAAGGCTGGCGGACCTCATCCGAGAGGTGGTTGCGCAGAAGCTGCAGCGCGGGATCAAGGACCCGCGGCTCGGCACGCACGTGACGATCACGGACACCCGGGTCACCGGTGACCTGCGGGAGGCCACGGTCTTCTACACGGTCTACGGCGACGACGAGGACCGCGCGGCCGCGGCGGCGGGCCTGGAGAGCGCCAAGGGCGTGCTCCGCTCGGCGGTCGGCCAGGCGGCGGGCGTGAAGTTCACGCCGACCCTCGCCTTCGTGGCGGACGCCCTCCCCGACAACGCCCGGGCCATCGAGGACCTCCTCGACAAGGCGCGGATGTCGGACGAGAAGGTGCGGGAGGTCTCCGCGGGCGCCGAGTTCGCGGGCGACGCCGACCCGTACAAGAAGCCCGAGGACGCCGAGGACGCAGACGAGACGGACGGCGACGCCCGCGCATGAGCAAGAGCAGCACCACCACGCCGGACGGCCTCGTCATCGTCGACAAGCCGTCCGGCTTCACTTCGCACGACGTGGTGGCCAAGATGCGGGGGATCGCCAGGACCCGCCGCGTCGGGCACGCCGGCACCCTCGACCCGATGGCGACGGGCGTCCTCGTGCTCGGCGTGGAGCGCGCCACCAAGCTCCTCGGCCATCTGGCGCTGACCGAGAAGGAGTATCTGGGCACCATCCGCCTCGGGCAGAACACGATCACCGACGACGCCGAGGGCGAGATCACCTCGTCCGCCGACGCCTCGGGGATCACCCGTGAGGCGATCGACGCGGGCATCGCCAAGCTCTCCGGCGACATCATGCAGGTGCCGTCGAAGGTCAGCGCCATCAAGATCGACGGCAAGCGTTCCTACGCGCGCGCCCGCAAGGGCGAGGACTTCGAGATCCCCGCCCGGCCCGTGACGATCTCCGCCTTCACGGTGTACGACGTCCGCGAGGCCGTGGCCGAGGACGGCACGCCCGTCCTGGACCTGGTCGTCTCGGTCGTCTGCTCCTCGGGGACGTACATCAGGGCCATCGCCCGCGATCTCGGCGCCGATCTCGGCGTCGGCGGCCACCTGACCGCGCTGCGCCGCACCCGCGTCGGCCCCTACAAGCTGGACGCGGCCAAGACCCTCGACCAGCTCCAGGAGGAGCTGACGGTCATGCCGGTGGCCGAGGCCGCCGGCCGGGCCTTCCCGCGCTGGGACGTGGACGACAGGCGCGGCAGGCTGCTGCTCAACGGCGTCCGCATCGACATGCCCGAGGAGTACGCGGGCGCCGGTGCCGTCGCCGTCTTCGACCCGGAGGGCCGCTTCCTGGTCCTGGCGGAGGAGTCGAGGGGCAAGGCCAAGAGCCTCGCGGTCTTCGCGTAGCACCCCGCCCCGGCGGCTTGCCCGTCGTCTCCCCTTCGCCCCCCTTGTCGCGGAGCGGCGGACCCAGGTCCGCCGCTCCACCGTCCCCCCTCTTAGAGGTGTATCCACCGCCGCACCCCCATTCACCCCTTCGGGCAGGCGCTCGGAGTGAACCGCGGGGTCGGAAGGGGGCGCGTTCGCGTCTCGATCTGTCCCGCTGATCACCCCCGACCTACGGTCGGAAGCACAGGGCATGGTGGGGAGGTTCGAGCATGGCGGGACGCGGCCCGCGGGCCGGGAGCGCAGGGGACGGCGGGGAGCCGGGCGGCCCCGTACTCCCGGCGCCCGACCGGTCCCTGGTGCGGATACGCGATCTCGCAGGCCGCCCGCGGGGCACGGGGTTCGCCGCCGACGAGCACGGCACCGTCATCACCAGCCACGAGGCCGTCGACGGCCTGGCCCGGATCGTGCTGCACGCACCCGGCGACCGCACCTGCGTGGTCTCCGCCGACTCCGTGGTGGCGCTGCCGGAAACCGGCCTCGCCCTCGTGCACAGCCACGGGCTCGCCCTGCCGCCCCTCCCCGTCACCGTGCGGGACACCGTCGAGACCGGCACCTACGTGCGGATCGCCGCCCTCGGCTGGCGCGAGGCACGCGTCCTCGGCTCCGCGGCGGTCACGTACACGGCGACGGACCGCTTCCACCTCGTGGGCGCCGCCCTGGAGCTGGCGATCGGCACCGACGGCGCCGACGCGCTGCGGCTCGGCGGCCAGGCCGCGGGCGGGCCCGTCCTGGACGCCTCCACCGGCGCCGTCCTCGCCGTCCTTGGCACCGCCCTGCTGCCCGCCGCCCCCGGCCCGCCCGGCCAGGAGACCGTCACGCACCGCCCCGCCGGATACGCGGTCAGCCTGCGCGACGCGGCCGCCGCCGACCCGGAAGGACCGCTCGCCGCCCTCCTCGCGCGGAACGCCGCGACCGTCCCCGCCCACGGCAAGGACCTCAACCTCGCGGGCGCGCTCCACCTCACCGCCACTTCGGCGGGCTCCGACGGCCCGGGCGCCCCGCCCCACGAACCGGTCGAACGGCCCGACACGGCACGGGAGTTGGCCGCCTTCACCACCGGAGCCGCCCGGGTCATCGGCCTGGTCGGCGACCCCGGAACGGGACGTACCACGGAACTGGCCGCGCTCGCCGCGCAGCGGACGCGGGGCACCGAGCCCGCCCCCACCCTGTGGCTGCGCGGCGCCGACCTGCAGGGCGCGGACGCGTCCGTGGCCGACGCCGTGGACCGGGCACTCGACCGCGCCGCACGCATCCTCGCCGCCGCCCGGGAGACCCCCGCCGAGCACCTCGGCGACGTCTCGGCGGACCGGGTGGCCCGCCTCGTGCGGGACGCGGGAAGGCCGCTGCTCCTGCTGCTCGACGGGCCCGAGGAAATGCCGCCCGCGCTCGCCCACCGCCTCGACCGGTGGAGCGACGGCACGGCCCGGTGGCTGCGGGAGACGGGGACGCGCCTCGTCGTCGCCTGCCGTGCCGAGTACTGGGAGCAGGCCGGCGCCCACTTCGACGCGGCGACACTGCATGCTGCGGACGACGGCACAGGGCTCCCCGGCCACGTATGCCTGGAGGACCTGCCGGAACCGCAGGCCCGCCACGCCCGTGCGCTGTACGGCATCCCCGACGGCGCGCTCGCCCCCGCCGACGCCCGCCATCCGCTGGCGCTGCGGCTCCTCTCCGAGGTGCGGGCCGCGCTCCCGGACGCCCCGCCGCCGGGCACCCCGGACCGCGAGGAGCTCTTCGGCGCCTACCTCGACCTGCTGTGCCTGCGGGTCGCGGTACGCCTCGCGGCCCCCGCCGGAGTGCGCGGGAGTGCGGTGCGCCGCCTCGCCGCGGTGGTCTCGGGGCAGGTCCACGAGGCGGCGCGGCGCTGTCTCGGGCCCGGCCAGGGCGGACTGGACACCGCCGCCTTCGAGGAGGTCTTCCCCTGGGGGGAGCTGCGGCGGGAGGGCGTCGGAGGGGAGTTCGGCGGCTGTACGGGATGGGCGCCGGCCGTGCTCACGGAGGGGCTGCTCGTGCCCGCGGGCGCCGGCTACCGCTTCGCCCACGAGGAGCTGGCCGACTGGCTCCAGGGGACGCATCTGGACGTGGACGGCGCACTGACGTCACTGGTCCACCGGCACCGGTTCCGGCCCGGCGGCGAGGGGGCGCCGAGGCCCCCGGAGGTCCCGGAGCAGCGGCGGCGTGACCCGGCCGCCCCCGCCCCCGCCCGCCCGCTCCCCGTGCCGCGCCACCGCATCGGCCCCGTGATCCAGGGACTGCTGACGCTGGGCCGCCGCCAGGGCGCCGCCGAGCTCGCCTCCCGTCTGGTCGGCCTGGCCGACGCGCTGGCGGACTTCGCCCGGGAGCGGGACGCGGCCGGGGGAGCGGACGGGGATGGGCCGGACGGGGGTGGGCCGGACGCCGTGGCCGCGGCGGACGACGGCACCGGGGACGCCGCCTGGTGGGCCGCCCACCTGCTGCGCGAGGTGCTGCTGCGGGTCCCCGACGCCTCCCCGTACCTCGCCGTGCTCGAACCGCTCGCCGAGCGCGGGGAGTTCGGGACGCCCTTCTGGCTGACGCTGCCGCTGCGCGCACCCGAGCGGTTCGCGCTGCTTGCCCGGCTCGTCGTGCACGACGGTCCGCCGGGCACCCCGGGCCGCTGCCTCGACGCCGTCGCCGACCTGCTCGTCGCCGACCCGGCCGGCGTCCAGCCGCACCTCGTGCGCTGGTTCGGCGACGAACGGCCCCTGGCCGCCGCGCCCGACGCCACCGTCGCCTCCGCCGCCCAGGCGCTGCTCCACACCCACCGGCACCGGGCCATGGACGAGCTCACCGAGGCCCTCGTCGACCGCGCCCACCCCCGCGCCGACGAGCTGCTCGCCGCCCTCGCCGAGGAGGAGCCCGCCGCGCTCTGCCGCGCGGTCGCCCGCTGGGCCGACGACGAGCGCCCCGACCGCCGCGCCGCGGCCGCCGCCCACGCCCTGCGCACCGCCCCGCACGCCCGCGCGGACGCCGACCGTGAGCTCCTGCGGCACACCGCCTTCGCGCTGCTCGCCCGCCCCGCCGACGACACCCCGCACGGCGCGGCGCTCGCCCTCCTCGTCCGTGACCCGCAGACCCGCTCCCGCTATCTGTGCCAAGCCCTGCTCCGCTTCGCCGTGGGCGACCCGCAGCTGCCCCCGGGCGCTCTCGCCACCGCCTTGGCCACCCACCCCGAGCCGGTGCTCGACGCCTTCCGCGGCCGCCTGCACGCGCCGGGCCCGGTGGCCGAGGACGTCCTGACCGCCCTCGCCGACGTGACCACGCCCGCCCTCGCGCGCCGCGTGGCCACCCTCGTCCAGGACCTCGTCGAGGCCCGCCCCGAAGCGGCCGGACCCGCCGCGGCGTACATCGACCGGCGCCTCGACCAGGGGCCCGGCGTGCGTCCCGTCCTCTTCCCGCTGGTCGCCGGGTTGCTGCACAGCCGCCCAGCCCGGGTGCGGGAGGCCCTCGCGCCCGTGCTCGCCGCGCCCGGCACCGCCGCCTCGCGCGCCCTGCGCGGCGAGCTGCTCGACGTACTGCTCAGCCAGGAGCGGGACCCCGCCGTCCTGGAGAGCGTCCTGCGGGCGGTGGCGCACGGCGCGGGGGAGTGCGGCGAGGCCCGCACCCGCGACCGCGTGCACCGCACCGGACTGCTGCTCGTCCGCACCCCGGAGGGCGCCTCCCGCTTCGACCGGCGGCTGGTCGAACTGGCCCGCGACCGGCCCGGTTTCGCCGCGCTCGTCGCGGGCTGGATCGGCGCGGCGCCGCAGGAGTGGGCCGCAGTGGTCGGACCGAGCGCCCGCCGCACGATCGAGCGCCTCGCGGGCGGCGTCCGGATCCCCGCCTAGCCGCACGAGTGACCCCCGCCACTCCCTCCGGTGCGAGCCGTGACCCGTCGGCATGGCAGTCTTAGTCCTGCGCAATCGGCAATGGGAACGTACAGATGTACGTGACGTATACGGGTTCGGCGAGGAGCAAAGAAGTGCAGCGCTGGCGTGGCTTGGAGGACATCCCCCAGGACTGGGGGCGCAGCGTCGTCACCATCGGTTCCTACGACGGCGTGCACCGCGGTCACCAGCTGATCATCGGGCGTGCCGTGGAGCGGGCGCGGGAGCTCGGCGTGCCCGCCGTGGTCGTCACCTTCGACCCGCACCCCAGCGAGGTGGTGCGGCCCGGCAGTCACCCGCCGCTGCTCGCCCCGCACCACCGGCGCGCCGAGCTGATGGCCGAGCTGGGCGTGGACGCGCTGCTGATCCTGCCCTTCACCACCGAGTTCTCGAAGCTGTCGCCCGCCGACTTCGTCGTCAAGGTCCTCGTCGACAAGCTGCACGCGCGCGTGGTCGTCGAGGGCCCCAACTTCCGCTTCGGCCACAGGGCCGCGGGCGACGTCAACTTCCTGACCGAGCTCGGCGGGACGTACGACTACGACGTCGAGGTCGTCGACCTGTACGTCAGCGGTGCGGCCGGCGGCGGCGAGCCCTTCTCGTCCACCCTGACCCGGCGCCTGGTCGCCGAGGGCGACGTGACGGGCGCCGCGGAGATCCTCGGCCGCCCGCACCGGGTGGAGGGCATCGTCGTGCGCGGCGCCCAGCGCGGCCGTGAGCTGGGCTTCCCCACCGCCAACGTGGAGACGCTGCCGCACACCGCCATTCCCGCCGACGGCGTCTACGCCGGATGGCTGCACGTCGAGGGCGAGGCGATGCCCGCGGCGATCTCGGTCGGCACGAACCCGCAGTTCGACGGGACCGAGCGCACGGTCGAGGCGTACGCGATCGACCGGGTCGGCCTCGACCTCTACGGCCTGCACGTCGCCGTCGACTTCCTCGCCTTCGTGCGGGGACAGGCGAAGTTCGACTCCATCGAGTCGCTGCTGGTGGCGATGGGGGACGACGTGAAGCGGTGCCGGGAGCTCGTCGAGGCGGCGCGGGAGGCCTAGCCGCTGCGGTGGCCGGGCGCTCTTCAGGGGCGCGGGGAACTGCGCGACAAGCCCCCACCGGCGGGCGGCCGCCCAGCGACCCTTCCCGGCACAAGCTAGCGCGTCGCCGCCCAGTGACAGGCAACCTGCGTCCCGCCTCCCCCGCCCAGCAGGGGCAGGTCCACCTCCCGGCACCGCCCCGCGACCCCAGCCCGTTCCGCCTCACCCGAGGCGAGCACCTGGCAGCGCGCGTGGAAGCGGCAGCCACCCGGGATCCGTGACGGGTCCGGCGGCTCACCCGTGAGGACCACCGGGTCGCCGGGCGCCTCCGGCAGGACGGACAACAGGGCCTGGGTGTAAGGGTGCTGAGGCGCCGTCAGCACCTCCTCCACCGTGCCGGTCTCCACGATCCGGCCCAGGTACATCACCGCGACCCGGTCCGCGATGTTCCAGGCGAGACCCAGGTCGTGCGTCACCACCAGTGCGGAGAGCCCGAGTTCGTCGCGGAGGCGGAGCAGCAGGGCGAGGATCTCGCCGCGCACCGAGGCGTCGAGCGAGGCCACCGGCTCGTCGGCGACGATGAGTTCGGGTTCGAGGACCAGTGCGCCCGCGATGACGACGCGCTGGCGCTGGCCGCCGGAGAGCTCGTGCGGGTAGCGCAGGAAGAACCGCTCGGGCGGCCGCAGCCCCGCCCGCGAGAGGGCCTCGCCGACCGCGGCCCGTTCGTCCCCCGGGTACCCGTGGATGCGCAGCCCCTCCGCGACCGCGTCGTACACGGTGTGCCGGGGGTTGAGCGAGCCGCTGGGGTCCTGGAGGACCAGCTGGACCCGTTTGCGGTACGCCTTGAGCGCGCGGCCCGAGTACTCCAGCGGCCTGCCGCCGAACGTCACCCGGCCGGTGGTCGGCGCCACCAGGCCGAGCAGCGAACGGGCCAGCGTCGTCTTGCCGCACCCCGACTCGCCGACCAGGGCCACGATCTCGCCGCCCTTGATGTCCAGGTCGACGCCGTCCACGGCCCGTGCGGTCGGCGCGCCGCGGCGGCCGGGGAAGGCGATGTGCAGGCCGGCGGCGGACAGCAGCGGGCCGTCGCTCTCGCGCGACGTCGTGCCAGTGGTCATGCGCGGTTCCTTCTCGCGAGGGCTCTCGGTCACGGCGTGCGCTCCGCCGTCGCGGGCGCCGACGTGGGCTGGGCCGGCAGCGGCGCGCCCGCGTGGACGCATGCCGCGCGGTGGTGCGGCCCGGCCTCCCGAAGGGCCTGGTCCTGGGTGGCGCAGATGTCCAGGGCGACCGGGCACCGGGGGTGGAACGTGCAGCCCGTCGGCAGGTCGGACGGGTCGGGCGGATCGCCCGCGAGACCGCGCGGCGCGAACCGCGACGCCGCGTCGCCGATGCGCGGGAAGGCCGCGGAGAGGGCCTTTCCGTACGGGTGCCGGGCGTTCTCGTAGACCTCGGTGGCCGGGCCCTCCTCGACGACGCGGCCTGCGTACATCACGGCGAGCCGGTCGCAGGTGTCGGAGAGCACCGCCAGGTCGTGGCTGATCATCATCAGGCCGAGCTCCTGCTCGGCCACCAGCTGTTCGATCAGGCGCAGGATCTGGGCCTGGATCATCACGTCCAGGGCGGTCGTCGGCTCGTCCGCGATGATCAGACGCGGGTCGCAGGCGAGGGCCATCGCGATCATCACGCGCTGGCGCTGGCCGCCGGAGAGCTCGTGCGGGTAGGCCTGCGCGCGCGCCGCGGGCAGCCCCACGTGTTCGAGGAGCTCGCCGACCTTCCGCTGCGCACCCGCCTGCGTCGCCTTCTTGTGCAGCAGGATCGGCTCGGCGATCTGGTCGCCGATGCGGTGAACGGCGTTCAGGGAGTGCATCGCGCCCTGGAAGACGATCGAGGCGCCCGCCCAGCGCACCGCGCGGACCCGCCCCCACTTCATGGCGAGGACGTCCTCGCCGTCGAGCAGGATCTCGCCGGACACCTTCGTGCCGGCGGGCAGGAGGCGCAGCAGGGCCAGCGCCAGCGTGGACTTCCCGCACCCCGACTCGCCGGCGACGCCGAGCTTGTGGCCCGCGTCGACGTGGAGGTTGACGCCGCGGACGGCGGCGGCGCCGTTCGCGTACGTCACCTCGAGGTCCCGCACGTCGAGAAGGCGGGCCCCCTCGGCCCGCGCTGCCTGCTTCAGGTCCTTCTGCGGGTCCTGTACGTCCTTCGGTACGTCGTTCAACGGGAGGCCCCCAGCCTGGGGTTGAGCACGGATTCCACGGCACGGCCGCACAGCGTGAACGCCAGCGCGACGATGGCGATGGCCAGTCCGGGCGGCGCGAGGTACCACCAGTGACCGGCGCTGACCGCGCCCGCCTCACGCGCGTCCTGCAGCAGGCCGCCCCAGGAGACGTTGGTCGGGTCACCGAGGCCGAGGAAGGCGAGCGTGGCCTCGGTGAGGATGGCGCCGGAGATGACCAGCGTGGTCTGGGCGAGGACGAGCGGCATGACGTTGGGCAGCACGTGCCGGGTCATGATGTGGCCGTGGCCGCCGCCGAGCGCCTGGGCGCGCTCGATGTAGGGGCGCGACTCCACCGCGAGGGTCTGGGCGCGGACCAGACGCGCCGTCGTCGGCCAGGTCGTCACGCCGATCGCCAGGATGATCGTCCAGATCGAGCGGGACATCACGGAGGCGAGGGCGATGGCGAGGACCAGCGTCGGCATCACCAGGAACCAGTCGGTGACGCGCATGATGACGGTGGCGTACCAGCCCTTGAAGTGGCCCGCGGTGATGCCGACGAGTGTGCCGATGGCGACCGAGAGGACCGCGGCCAGCAGCCCCACGGAGAGCGAGATGCGCGCGCCCCACACCAGCAGTCCGAGCAGATCGCGCCCGAACTGGTCGGTGCCCAGCGGGAATTCGGCGCTGGGCGACTCCATCGGCTTGCCCGGCGCCTGTGTCACGCTCTGCGCGTCGGAGCCGACGAGCAGCGGCGCGAAGATCGCGGCGAGGGCGATCAGGACGAGCGCGGCGAGGCCGAAGAGCCCGGCCTTGTGCGTACGGTACGCGCGCCAGAAGCGGACGACGGAGTGCCGCCGGCGCGTCCAGGCGAGCGACCGCGCGCTCTTCACGGCGGCCGGCGGAGCGGCCGGCGGCGTGGTCGGTGCGGATTCGGTCGTCATCGGCCCACCCGGGGATCGAGCAGCGGATAGATCACGTCGGCCAGGGTGTTCATCAGGATCACCGCGGTGGAGAAGACGAAGAACAGCCCCTGCACCAGCGGCAGATCGGGCACGCTCAGCGCCTGGTAGAAGAGCCCGCCGAGACCCGGCCAGGAGAAGACGGTCTCGACGAGGATCGCGCCCGCCACCACCGTGCCGAGGTTGACGAACATCAGCGTCACGGTCGGCAGCATGGCGTTCGGCACGGCGTGCCGGCGCCGCACGAGGTCGTCCCGCAGCCCCTTGGCGCGCGCGGTCGTCAGATAGTCGCTGCCCATCTCGTCGAGGAGCGAGGACCGCATGACGAGCAGGGTCTGCGCGTACCCGACGGCGACCAGCGTGATGACGGGGAGCACCATGTGGTGGGCGACGTCGACGACGTACGCGAAGCCGGTCTCGCCCCCGGACTCCAGACCGCCGGTCGGGAACATCCCGGGGATCGGCCCGATCCCCACCGCGAAGGTGATGATCAGGAGCAGCCCCAGCCAGAACGACGGCACGGAGTACAGCGTCAGGGCGAGGCCGGTGTTGAGGCGGTCGCTGAGCCCGCCGTTGCGCCAGGCGGTGCGGGTGCCCAGCCAGATGCCGATGAGCGTGTAGAGGACGTACGCCGTTCCGGTGAGCAGCAGCGTGGCGGGCAGCGCGTTCGTGATCTTGTCCATCACGGGGGCGTGGAACTGGTACGAGGTGCCGAAGTCACCGCTCAGGACATTGCCGGTGTAGTCCCAGAACTGGGCCATGACCGGCTTGTCGAGGCCGAACTCCTTGCGCATCGCCGCCAGTTGCTCGGCCGAGACGCGCTTGCCGCCCGTCATCTGCTTGACGGGGTCGCCGGGGATCAGCCGGAAGAGGAAGAAGCTGGTGACGAGCACGGCGAAGAGCGACACGAGCGCGCCGCCGAGCTTGCCCGCCACGTAGAGGAGGTAGGCGCGGGTGTTGCGGGCGCGCGGCCCGCGGGCCGACGGCGCCCCGGCCTTCGCCGGGTCGCCGTCGGCCCCGGGACCCAGGGGGCCCTCGGTGTCGAGCAGTGCGGGATTGCTGTCAGCGGTCATGCGTTACTCGCGGTCCTCTGCGGTAGAACGGCGGCGCAGGGCGAACAGGACTCCGCCGCCCACGAGCACCACCGCGGCAGCGGCGATACCGATGATGACACCGGTCGAGCTGCCGTCCTTGGAGGAACTCTTCCCCTCCGCGGGCACCGCCGACCACCAGCTCCAATATCCGTCCTGGCCGTAGATGTTCCCGGCGGCCGTCGGCATGGTGGTGATGGACTTGATCTGGTCGGTGCGGTAGGCCTCGACGGCATTCGGATACGCGAGGACGTTCATGTATCCGGAGTCGTACAGCCACGACTGCATCTGCTTGACGATGTCCGCCCGTTTGGCGGGGTCGTACTCGGCCAGTTGCTTGCCGTACAGCTCGTCGAACTTCTTGTCACAGATGAAGTTGTCGGTGGCGGCGCTCTCCTTGGCCTTCACCGGGAGCGCGGCGCAGGTGTGGATGCCGAGCACGAAGTCGGGGTCGGGGTTGACGGACCAGCCGTCGAAGGCGAGGTCGTACTCACCGGCGTACCAGGGCACCGACACGTCGTCGAGGCAGTTGACCTTGAGCCCGATGCCGAGATCGCCCCACCACTCCTTCAGATACTTGCCGACGGCCTTGTCATTGGGGTCCGTGGCGTGGCACAGAATGCGCAGGTCGAGCGGCTTGCCGTCCTTGCCGACGCGCTTGCCGTCACCGTTCTTCTTGTAGCCCGCCTCGTCGAGGAGGCGGGCGGCCCGCTTCGGGTCGTACGTCAGTTCCTGGTCGGCGGAGGGCTTCCAGGCGTAATCGGAGAAGCGCGGCGGGATGTACCCCTGCCCCTTGACCGCGTGCCCCTGGAACACCTTGTCGACGATCGCGTCGCGGTCGACGGAGAGGAAGAGCGCCTGCCGTACCCGCTTGTCGAGCAGCGCAGGATTCCCGTCGCCGAACTTCTTGCCGTCCCTGGTCTTGGCGCCCGGATTGGTGGCGAGGGCGAAGAAGCGGCGTCCCGGCCCCTCGTTGACCTTGATGTTCGCCTCGTTCTTCAACGACGCGGCCTGCGCGGGCGTGAGCGCGGGCTGCCCGGCGACGAAGGACACCTCGCCCTTCCTGAGGGCGGAGACGGCGGCGTCCTGGTCCTTGTACGTCTTGAAGACGAGCTCGTCGAATTTGGCGGGCCCCCGCCAGAAGCTCTTGTTGGCCTTCAGCTTCACGTACTGGTCGACCTTGTAGTCCGTCAGGATGAACGGGCCGTTGCCGACGACGGGGAAGTCCTTGTCGTTGTTGAACTTCGAGATGTCGTCGACCTTCTCCCAGACGTGCTTGGGAACGATCGGCACATCGAGCGCGGCCATCGTGGCCTGCGGTTTCTTCAGCTTGATGACCAGCTCGGTGGGGCTGGGCGCGGTGACCTCCTCGAAGTTGGTGACGAAGTTGGAGTTCGCCGTCGCGGTGCCCTCCTTAGACATCACCTTGTTGAACGTCCACGCGGCGTCCTCGGCGGTGGCGGGCTTGCCGTCCGACCACTTGGAGTCCATGCGGATGGTGTACGTCCAGGTCAGCTTGTCGGCCGACGGCTTCCAGGAGGTGGCGAAGCCGGGGATCGCCTTGTTGTCCTTGGCGTCGTAGTTCGTCAGGTACTCGTACGTCAGCCGGTGGATGCTGGTGCTGAGCAGCCGCTGGGCGAGGAACGGGCTGAGGGAGTCGACGCTCTGCGCCACGGCGACGGTGAGGACCTTCTTGCCCCCGCCGTCCTTGGCGGACGCCTGCTCCGGGGTCGGGTTGAGCGGTGTGGCGAGACCGGCCGTCAGGGTGAACGCGGCGGCACCACCCGCGAGCACGAGCCTCAGGCGGCCGCGGGGACGGGACGGGTGTGCCGCTCTCTTCGGTGCTGCTGATCTGCCGGTGCCGTGCTGATCTTGTGTGTCCATGGGTCGGTGACCTCGCGTCATCGCTCGCGCAGGGATGGCTGGTTGCACGCTGGTTGATCAAGGGACGTCAGCTGGTGGATGAGTGTTTACCAGCGCCGGTCTGCGCGCGTCAACGGCAGGTGAACCCCATGTGGCCTGCGGAAACAACGAGTTGACCGGGATTTCCACCACATTGGTCAAGACCACTGACGCATGGCTGGTGAGGGGGTGACGGAGGGGGAGGGGGGGACGTGACCTGGGGGGTTGACTACCCAGCCCGCTGCTGCTGTGGGCAGGCGTTCCGCACGGCGGAACGGGTGGGCACAGCCCCCGGTGCCGGGTGCGGTGAACGGGGGCGGAAAGGCCGGTGGGCCCGCACCGAGGAACGGTACGGGCCCACTGGGCTGTTGGCGTGACTGTTACTGCTGCTGCTGTTGCTGCTGTTGCTGCTGAGGTGGCGGCGGGGCCTGCTGCGGACCACCGGGCTGGAAGGGCGCCCCCGGCTGGAACGGCGCCCCGGGCTGGACGGGCTGCGGGGCCTGTCCGGGCTGACCGGGTTGCGCGGGCGCGGGCTGACCGGGCTGCGCGGGCTGGCCGGGTTGCGGCTGCGGCATGGGCTGGGCCTGAGGAACCTGCGCCTGAGCCTGCGGAGGCGGGGCGGCCTGCCACCCCTGCTGGGGGTAGGGCTGCTGCCCCGGCTGAGGCTGAGGATGGGGCTGGGGCTGCTGAGGAGAGTACGGCTGAGGCTGCCCCGGATAAGGCTGCGGCGCCTGCGGCTGAGGAACCTGAGGCTGGGGAGCCTGCGGCTGAGGGACCTGCGGCTGAGCCTGCCCCTGCCCCGCCGGCACCTGCCCCCCGTACGGCTGAGGCTGACCACCCCCGACAGCCCCCTGCCCCGGCATCGGGGGAGCCATGTGCGGCGGCGGATTCCCGTCCGACGTCCACAGCCCTTGCTGCTGCTGGGCCCGTACGAAGTCCTCGGCGACCAGCGCCGAGAGGTTGAAGTACGCCTCCCGCACCTTCGGCCGCATCATGTCGAGGTCGACCTCCGCACCGGCGGCGAGATGCTCGTCGAACGGAATGACGACGACGCCCCGGCAGCGGGTCTCGAAGTGCGACACGATGTCGTCGACCTTGATCATCTTGCCGGTCTCGCGCACACCGGAGATGACGGTGAGGGATCGCGAGACGAGGTCGGCGTACCCGTGCGCGGAGAGCCAGTCCAGCGTCGTCGACGCACTGCTCGCCCCGTCCACGGAGGGCGTGGAGATGATGATCAGCTGATCGGCGAGGTCGAGCACCCCGCGCATGGCGCTGTAGAGCAGCCCCGTACCGGAGTCCGTCAGGATGATCGGGTACTGCTTCCCGAGCACATCGATGGCGCGCCGGTAGTCCTCGTCGTTGAAGGTCGTCGACACCGCCGGGTCGACGTCATTGGCGATGATCTCGAGACCGGACGGCGCCTGCGAGGTGAAGCGCCGGATGTCCATGTACGAGTGGATGTACGGGATGGCCTGGACGAGGTCACGAATGGTGGCCCCGGTCTCGCGCCGCACGCGACGGCCGAGCGTACCGGCGTCGGGGTTGGCGTCGATGGCGAGGATCTTGTCCTGCCGCTCGGTGGCGAGCGTGGCGCCCAGCGCGGTGGTGGTGGTCGTCTTGCCCACGCCGCCCTTGAGGCTGATGACGGCGATGCGGTAGCAGGACAGCACCGGAGTCCGGATCAGCTCCAACTTCCGCTGCCGCTCGGCCTCTTCCTTCTTGCCGCCGAGCTTGAACCGCGACCCGCCGCCCGAGGGCCGGCTGCTCTTGGCCTTCGGCTTGGAGTTGCGCAGCAGCCGGTCGGAGGACAGCTCGACGGCGGCGGTGTAACCGAGGGGAGCCCCGGGGTTGGTCCGCTCCCGCTGATCGTGCCGCACAGCCTGCGGCCAGGCGGCACCGGTACGGGGGTCCACGGGGGGCTGGGCCTGCTGCGGCTGCTGCACCTGCTGCGGCTGCTGCGGGGCCTGGGCCTGGGGTTGCTGGGCGGCCTGCTGCGGGAAACCGTAGCCTCCGGCTTGGGCGGGCGGCTGAGCCTGCCCGGGCACCTGAGCCGCATGCGGCTGCGGCTCCTGGGGAGCCGGAGGCTGAGGCGCGGGGGCGTGCGGTGACTGCCCCGGAACCGGCTGACCGGGATACGCGGGCTGCTGACCCTGAGGGACGGGTGGCTGCGGAAACCCGTAACCGGCTCCCTGAGCAGGCGAGTTGGGGGCGACAGGCGCGGCCCCGGACTGCGGGAACCCGTAACCCCCGGGCGAGGCCTCCGCAGCAGGAGCAGGAGCAGGAGCAGGAGCAGGCGCGGGGGCAGCCTCGGCGGCCGGAGCAACCGGCGGCGTGGACGGCGCGGGCCACGCACCAGGCGCCGGCTGCGGAGCCTGCGGCTGAACCGGCGCGGCGGCGGCCGGCTCGACCGAGGGCTGGGCGGTCGGCGGAGCCTGCGTGGTCGCGGGCCACTGAGGCGCCGAAGCAGGCGCCGCGGGCTGGAACGAGGGCGGCAACGGCGGCAGCCCACCCTGCGGCGCGGGCGGAGCCCAGGAGGCCGGCACCGCATCCTGCACGTCGTCGTCGTTGTCGCTGTCGGTGGCGGCAGCGGCAGCGGGCACGGAGTCCTGGGGCGCGGGTGCGGGAGCCTGCGGCTCGGAGGCCTCAGGGGCGGGCTCGTCGGAGGCGGGTGCGGAGTCACGACTCTCGGCATCACCGGACGAACCGACGCCATCGCCACCCTGAGGAGCATCGTCCACGTCAGGGTCACCGTCGGCAGACGAACCAGCGGCAGCCCGCTCCTCGATCTCCCGGATCTCCCGCTTGAGGTCACGAGCGGAGAACCGCATGGTGGCGCCGCTCTCCAGATCACCACCCCCGAAACTGTCGCCTACGGAAGGGTCGGGAGTCTCGGTGGAGAGGGACGCGACAGCAGCCCCGGAGGAGAGCCCGTCACCACCTTCCTCACCCTCACGGTCACCGATACCAGCCTCAACCTCAGCTGCGTCACCGGTCTCACGGTCACCCTCGCTGTCGCCGCCGTCCCGACTCTCGGCCAGCGCATCGACCTCGCTCTTGGGCACAACACCGGTTACGTGCACCGAGGCTGCAGGCCCGGCAAGGGCCCCGCTCCAGTCGGAGGCACCGCTACCCGAGGCCACCGGCGCCTGAGAACCGCCGACGTCCCCGCCGTCGACCTCGGAAGTGTCCTCCGGGACAGCAGGCTGGAACCCACTGCCGACGGGCAGCTTCGGCACCACGCTGGGAACGCCGACGGAAGGCGGCCCCGCAGGAGCCGAAGACTCGGAAGGCGCCACAGGCGGAGCCGACGGACGAGGCGGAGCCGGGGGAGCCGAAAAGGACGGCATGACAGGCGGCTGAGGCACAGAAGGAGACACAGACGCAGACGCACCCGAACCGTCATCACCCGCACCAGAGCCCACAACACCGCTCTCGTCCGAAGCGGGAGCAACGGAACGCAAGGCCCCCGAGGACGTTCCAGCGGCCGGCTCCGACCCAGACGTACCGGAGACAGGCGACCCGGAGGCAGACGAACCGACGGAAGACAACCCGGAGGTCGACGAACCCGAGGCAGGCGTACCGGAGGCAGGCGCACCCGGAACGGAAGGAGTGGTGGTGGCCGGCGTAGAGACGGGCGGCGCCGAAGGCGTCTCACCCGCACTGCCGGAGGCGTTCGACGCGTTCTGCGTGTACCAGGCGGGCGGCGCATAGTCGATGGTGAACTCGCCCGTCGTCTCGGCAGCGGACTCCGCGTCGGACTGATCATCGACGGGTGAATCCCAGCCCCCGCGGATCTCGTCCCGATCGCTGTTCACAATGCCTCCTGGTGTGGTCGAGCACCCTCGTGCCGTGGTGGGGGGCGACCGTTCCTGTCGTCCGATCCGCCTGGCTCTCCCCGTTGAGGGACGCGCACGAACCGCTCAAGGGTTCTGGCGTCGCGCCCGGTCCCAGCCTAATCACCAAAACCTCGAGCACGGCAGGTCCGTCCACCCCGCCGATGCTGTCCATTGCGTCACGCCCCACCCAGGAGCGATCCCCATACATCAAACCGTGCCGGACAAAACGCCCAACACATGACACTGCGCCCCGAATTGACCCGCCACCACGGGCCTCGGTCCCTCTGCCGAGCGGTACCCAACAATCCGGTCTCGGCCTCGAACGACAGACGAGAGGAGGGGTGTGCAGGACGCTCGCCACGTCCCGCACACCCCTCGCTCCACAGTCTTCCCGCGGCCGCTGTCCCGCGGCCACGCCCCGACTCAGCCGGCCGCACCCGCCCCGTCCGCCGGCATGCCACCATTCCGCGGCGTCGGTTCAAGGTCGAACTCCCCGTCCCGTGCCCCGAGTACAAAGGCCTGCCACTCCGCCTCCGTGTACCGCAGCACGGTCCCCGGGTCCAGCGAAGACCGCATCGCAACGGCACCTCCCGGCAGATACGCGATCTCGACGCGCTCCTCTGCCTCTTCCGTGCCGGGAGCGCAGTGCCACTCGACACCGGAGATGTCGAGGGCGTAGAGCTCGTCCTTCTCCCGCTCCTTACGCGCCTTGACGTCCTCGCCCTGTTCCTCGCCCATGACGACCGGCCCCTTCCCGACGTACGAACCAACCTGCGGTTCAGCCTACTTGGCGAGGTGGGGGCGAGGTGGGGAGAGCGACGGAGCGGCTGCGGCCGATCCCGATCCACACATGTCCGGTGCGCTCCGGCGCGGTCCCACCTCCGCGCTTGCCACTGTCCGTCGGCACGGCTTCACGCTCGTAACGGGCAGCGGTCCGCGGGTTGCCGGCCCCACTGGGTATTCGTACGTCGTTCGCGACCCCCGGCAGGTCTGCGCGTGAGGGTGAACTTGGCGCCGGCACCCCGCGCGAAGGTCCGATCGCCACCGCCGTGCTGCAGGACCGCAGACTGTGGAGAGACGCCCTGCTGCGCGGCGCCGGGCTGAGCGGGAGCTTCCTGGTCCTCCTCCTGATGGCCTTCGTGCTCTGGTACGCCGACCCCGTGCGCCACGACACGCACGGCCTGCCGGGCATCCTCGCGGGCGGTGTGGGCCTGCTCCTCACCGCCTTCGCCGGGGTGCGCGTGCGGGTCTACGAGGACCGTGCCGCCGGCGCGGTCCTGGGTCTCGCCGCCCTGCCGCTCCTCCTCGTCGCCGGCTCGGGGATCATCGCGCCGGACGCGGGGGAGGGGCCCGGCCGGCTGCAGTTCCTGCTCGGTTGCGTCACCGTGCTCGTGGCGTCGGTCCTGCTCGTCGTCGTCGCTCCGGGGAGCGACGCCCCCTTCGTGGCCGCCACGTTCCTGGCGGGGGTCGGCGCCCTGGCGACCTTCGTCGCGATCATCACCGAGGCCACGCCGGCGGACGCCGCCGCCGTCACCGCGCCGGTGACCATCGCCCTCGTGGCGTTCCTGCCGGGACTGTCCGCCCGGTTCGCCAGGCTGCCCGTCGGCTACGCCTCGCCGCGCAGCTCCGTGCAGGAGGACTTCGACGCCGACCTGAACCCGTCGGCCGACCCCGGCCCCCTCGACGCGGCCCGCATCGCCGCCCAGGCGCGGCGCGGTCACGAGTTGCTGCTCGGCCTGGTCGCAGGATCGGCCTCCGTCGTCGTGGGATCGGCCGTCGTCCTCGGCTTCTCGGGGGACGTCTGGGCACAGCTCCTGGCGCTCGCCGCGGGGCTTGCGATGCTGCTGCGGGCCCGCCTCTTCCGCTACACCTCGCAGGTCGTCTGCGCGCTCGTGGCGGGCATCGCCGCCATCGCCCTCCTGCTCGCCGGTCTCGCCCTGAATCCGCCGACCGAAGCCCTGCGGGAGCTGGTCCTCCACGGCGACCGCGGCCCCCTGGAGCTGCGTGCGGTCTGGCTCACGGCCGCCATCGCGCTGGGATGCGCCCTGCTGACGGCCATCGCCTTGATCATTCCGACGAAGGGGCTCTCCCCTTTCTGGGGCCGTTTCCTCGACCTCACGGAATCGGCGATACTGCTCTCCCTGGTCCCGCTGTGCCTCGCCGTGCTCGACGTCTACGGCGCCGCGCGCTCCCTGACCAGCTGAGCGGGTCTCCCTTAAGGGGGAGGGGAGCGGCCGGGCGAGTCTTCCCGTAGGGCACCCGCCCCCGGCAAACCCCCCACAAGCCGACTGGTACCCTGTGTAACGACCGCCTGTCTGCGCACCCCCGGATCCCCCAGGGAACCGGACCCCCGGCCCTTGCCCGTCAAGGAACCGGCCCCGGCCCCGCCAAGGACCCGGACCCGCGCCCGGCGGCCCATCCCGGCCTCCCGAGTCACGGAAGCTCCCCTGAGATGTAGACCAGGGGCACTCGGAGGCACTCGAAGACATCACGAGGAGTACGCGTGTCGCTCGACGCCGCTACGAAGAAGCAGATCATGACCGAGTTCGGCCAGAAGGAGGGCGACACCGGCTCCCCCGAGGTTCAGGTGGCGCTGCTCTCTCGCCGCATCTCGGACCTGACCGAGCACCTCAAGACCCACAAGCACGACCACCACTCGCGTCGTGGTCTGCTGATCCTGGTCGGTCAGCGCCGCCGTCTGCTGCAGTACCTGGCCAAGAAGGACATCCAGCGCTTCCGTGCCCTGGTCGAGCGCCTGGGCATCCGCCGCGGTGCGGCGGGCGCGAAGTAAGACGTCGTGAAGGGAGCGGTTCCCACTCGAGGCACTCGAAGTGGGCCGCTCCCTTTGCTGTACATGCACATTGCTGCATGTACATGCGCTTTGCTGTACATGCGCGCTGTCACCGGCGCTTTGTAGTCTGGTGATGAACCCCGTCCCCGCGGGTAGGGAAGAAGACGCCCCCGGGGACACAGAGCACCACCCCGACGAGGGAGAGGCGCACCCAGCCGCCGCCGGTCCTCGGTAGTGGCCCCCGGGACATCCCGGGTGCTTCGATCGAAGACCGGCCCGCACACACGGCGCGCTTCTCCACACAGTCCCGGACCGGACGGGACACCGTCCCGAGCCTCTCGGGACACCCCCGGTCCACGGGCGGCCCTGTCACGGGCCCCCAGGGACGCCGTCCCGGGCCACACGGGCCCAGGGGCGAGAAGACGAAACGTAGACACGTAGGAGAACAGTGGAGAACGAGACCCACTACGCCGAGGCCGTCATCGACAACGGCACGTTCGGCACCCGCACCATCCGCTTCGAGACGGGCCGTCTGGCCCGTCAGGCCGCCGGCTCCGCCGTGGCCTACCTGGACGACGACACGATGGTCCTCTCGGCCACCACCGCGTCCAAGAAGCCCAAGGACCAGCTCGACTTCTTCCCCCTGACGGTGGACGTCGAGGAGCGGCAGTACGCCGCCGGCAAGATCCCCGGCTCCTTCTTCCGTCGTGAGGGCCGGCCCTCCGAGGACGCGATCCTCACCTGCCGCCTGATCGACCGCCCGCTGCGTCCTTCCTTCAAGAAGGGCCTGCGCAACGAGATCCAGGTCGTCGAGACGATCATGGCTCTCAACCCCGACCACCTGTACGACGTGGTCGCGATCAACGCCGCCTCCTGCTCCACGCAGCTGGCCGGCCTGCCCTTCTCGGGCCCGATCGGCGGCACGCGCGTGGCGCTCATCAAGGGCCAGTGGGTCGCTTTCCCGACGCACACCGAGCTCGAGGACGCCGTCTTCGACATGGTCGTCGCCGGTCGCGTCCTCGATGACGGCGACGTCGCGATCATGATGGTCGAGGCCGAGGCCACCGAGAAGACCATCGAGCTCGTCAAGGGCGGCGCCGAGGCGCCGACGGAGGAGGTCGTGGCCGCCGGCCTCGAGGCCGCCAAGCCCTTCATCAAGGTCCTCTGCAAGGCCCAGTCGGACCTCGCCGCCAAGGCCGCCAAGCCCACCGGCGAGTTCCCGATCTTCCTCGACTACGAGGACGACGTCCTCGAGGCCCTGACCGCCGCGGTCAAGACCGAGCTCGCCCAGGCGCTCACCATCGCCGGCAAGCAGGAGCGCGAGACCGAGCTGGACCGCGTCAAGGCGCTGGCCGGCGAGAAGCTGCTCCCGCAGTTCGAGGGCCGCGAGAAGGAGATCTCCGCCGCGTACCGCTCGCTGACCAAGAGCCTGGTCCGTGAGCGCGTCATCAAGGAGAAGAAGCGGATCGACGGTCGCGGTGTGACCGACATCCGTACGCTCGCCGCCGAGGTCGAGGCCATCCCGCGCGTGCACGGCTCGGCGCTGTTCGAGCGTGGCGAGACCCAGATCCTGGGCGTCACCACGCTGAACATGCTCCGCATGGAGCAGCAGCTCGACACCCTCTCCCCGGTGACGCGCAAGCGCTACATGCACAACTACAACTTCCCGCCGTACTCCACCGGCGAGACCGGCCGCGTCGGCTCCCCCAAGCGCCGCGAGATCGGCCACGGCGCCCTCGCCGAGCGCGCGCTCGTGCCGGTGCTGCCGACGCGCGAGGAGTTCCCGTACGCGATCCGTCAGGTCTCCGAGGCCCTCGGTTCCAACGGCTCGACGTCCATGGGCTCCGTCTGCGCCTCCACCATGTCGCTGCTGAACGCCGGTGTGCCGCTGAAGGCCGCCGTCGCCGGTATCGCCATGGGTCTGATCTCCCAGGAGATCGACGGCGAGACGCACTACGTCACCCTCACCGACATCCTCGGTGCGGAGGACGCCTTCGGCGACATGGACTTCAAGGTCGCCGGCACGAAGCAGTTCGTGACCGCGCTGCAGCTCGACACCAAGCTCGACGGCATCCCCGCCTCGGTCCTGGCCGCCGCGCTGAAGCAGGCCCGCGACGCCCGTCTGCACATCCTCGACGTGATGAACGAGGCCATCGACGTTCCGGACGAGATGTCCCCGAACGCGCCGCGCATCATCACCGTCAAGATCCCGGTGGACAAGATCGGTGAGGTCATCGGCCCCAAGGGCAAGATGATCAACCAGATCCAGGAGGACACCGGCGCCGACATCACGATCGAGGACGACGGCACCATCTACATCGGTGCCGCCGACGGCCCGGCCGCCGAGGCCGCCCGCGCCACGATCAACGGCATCGCCAACCCGACCATGCCGGAGGTCGGCGAGCGCTACCTGGGCACCGTCGTGAAGACGACGACCTTCGGCGCGTTCGTCTCCCTGCTCCCGGGCAAGGACGGCCTGCTGCACATCTCGCAGATCCGCAAGCTCGCCGGCGGCAAGCGCGTGGAGAACGTCGAGGACGTCCTCGGTGTGGGCCAGAAGGTCCAGGTCGAGATCGCCGAGATCGACTCCCGCGGCAAGCTGTCCCTCATCCCCGTCGTCGAGGGTGAAGAGGGCGAAGACCAGAAGGACGACACCGACAAGTGACGTCGCGTAGCACCACGACGACGGCCCGCACCTCCTCGGAGGCGCGGGCCGTCGCCCGTACCCAAACCCTCATCAAGGGCGAGCACGGCATCGGCACGGTCCGCAGGACGACCCTCCCCGGTGGCCTGCGCGTCGTCACGGAGACCCTGCCCTCCGTGCGCTCGGCGACCTTCGGGATCTGGGCCAACGTCGGATCACGTGACGAGACCCCGTCCCTGAACGGCGCCACGCACTACCTGGAGCACCTCCTCTTCAAGGGCACCAGGAAGCGCAGCGCCCTGGACATCTCGGCCGCGCTCGACGCGGTCGGCGGCGAGATGAACGCCTTCACGGCGAAGGAGTACACGTGCTACTACGCGCGCGTGCTCGACACCGACCTGCCGCTCGCCATCGACGTCGTCTGCGACATGCTGACGGGCTCCCTGATCCTCCAGGAGGACGTCGACGCCGAGCGCGGCGTCATCCTCGAAGAGATCGCGATGACCGAGGACGACCCGGGCGACTGCGTGCACGACCTGTTCGCGCACACGATGCTCGGCGACACCCCCCTCGGCCGCCCGGTCCTCGGCACCGAGGAGACGATCAACGCCCTCACCGCCGACCGCATCCGCCGCTTCTACAAGAAGCACTACGACCCGACGCACCTGGTGGTCGCCGCCGCGGGCAACGTCGACCACAACAAGGTCGTGCGCCAGGTCCGCGCCGCCTTCGAGAAGGCCGGCGCGCTCCAGCGCACCGACGCGGTCCCGCTCGCCCCGCGCCAGGGCTCGCGCACGCTGCGCACCTCCGGCCGCGTCGAGGTCATCAACCGCAAGACCGAGCAGGCCCACGTCATCCTCGGCATGCCGGGCCTCGCCCGCACCGACGAGCGCCGCTGGGCCCTCGGCGTCCTGAACACCGCGCTCGGCGGCGGCATGTCCTCCCGCCTCTTCCAGGAGGTACGGGAGAAGCGCGGCCTGGCCTACAGCGTGTACTCGTACACGTCGGGCTTCGCCGACACCGGCCTCTTCGGCGTGTACGCGGGCTGCCGGCCCAGCCAGGTCCACGACGTCCTGAAGATCTGCCGCGACGAGCTCGACCAGGTCGCGGAGCACGGACTGACGGACGACGAGATCGGCCGCGCCATCGGCCAGCTCGCGGGCTCCACCGTCCTCGGCCTGGAGGACACCGGCGCCCTGATGAACCGCATCGGCAAGAGCGAGCTCTGCTGGGGCGAGCACATGTCGGTCGACGACATGCTGGCCAGGATCTCCGCGGTCACCCCCGACGAGGTCCGCGAGGTGGCCCGCGACGTGCTCGGCCACCGGCCGTCCCTGGCGGCCATCGGCCCGCTCAAGGACAAGCAGGCGGCCCGCCTCCACGAAGCGGTCGCCTAGCCACGTGAGGGCCCCGCAGCCGCGGGCCCGACTCCCGTAAGGAATGAAGGACATGAGCAAGCTGCGCGTGGCGGTCATCGGCGCCAAGGGCCGGATCGGCTCCGAGGCCGTGAAGGCCGTCGAGGCCGCCGACGACATGGAACTGGTCGCCGCCCTCGGCCGCGGCGACGCACTGGAGTCGCTGACCGAGGCCGGCGCCCAGGTCGCCGTCGAGCTGACCAACCCCGACGCCGTCATGGAGAACCTCGACTTCTGCGTACGGCACGGCATCCACGCCGTCGTCGGTACGACGGGCTGGACCGACGAGCGCCTCGCGCGGCTGCGCACGTCGCTGGCCGCCTCCCCGGAGACGGGCGTGCTCATCGCCCCGAACTTCTCCATCGGCGCGGTCCTCACGATGAAGTTCGCGCAGATCGCCGCGCCTTACTTCGAGTCCGTCGAGGTGGTCGAGCTGCACCACCCGAACAAGGCCGACGCCCCCAGCGGCACCGCCACGCGCACCGCCCAGCTCATCGCCGAGGCGCGCAGGAACGCGGGCAGCGCCCCGCAGCCCGACGCCACGACGACGGCCCTGGACGGCGCCCGCGGCGCGGACGTCGACGGCGTGCCGGTGCACTCCGTGCGCCTGCGCGGCCTCCTCGCCCACCAGGAGGTCCTGCTCGGCGGTGAGGGCGAGACCCTGACGGTGCGCCACGACTCGCTGCACCACAGCAGCTTCATGCCGGGCATCCTGCTCGGCGCGCGCCGCGTGGTCGACACCCCGGGGCTCACGTTCGGTCTCGAACACTTCCTGGATCTCGGCTGAGCCGGGAGTCGAGCGCCGAGAGACAGCTGAGAGACATGCGCGCGAAGCTCACCTACGCCGTCACGGCCGCCGTCCTGGTCGTCTACTTCGTCCTGGTCGGCAGCCGCGGCGTGCTCCTGATACAGCACGGCACCCTGCTCACCGTCACCTTCGGTGTCGCGGTGCTGATCCTGCCGGTCATCGGTGTCTGGTTCCTCTGGAAGAACACCCAGTTCGTCCGGCGCGCCAACCGCCTCGCCGCCGAGCTGGAGGCCGAAGGGGGCCTGCCGGTCGACGAGTTGAAGCGGACCCCGGGCGGCCGCATCGACCGTGACTCGGCCGACGAGGTCTTCGCCCGCCGCAAGGCGGAGACCGAGGACTCACCGGACGACTGGCGGTGCTGGTTCCGGCTGGCCGTCGCCTACCACGACGCCCGCGACACGCCCCGCGCACGCAAGGCCATGCAGAGGGCCATCGCCCTGCACGCGGGCCGGCCCGTCAACGTCTAGGGGCGGTTCTGGTTCAGGCGGTGGGCCGGTACTCCTCGGCCCACACTTCGATGGAGTCGGCCGCGCGGTTGAACGCCTCGTGCCGCGCGAGGAAGTCGGCGCTCCGGTCGGTCAGCAGCAGCTGCGGCCCGCCGTCGCGCGGCCCCTGGTCACGTCGTACGAGGACGAGCGCCTGCCCCTGCACGGTCCGGGGCAGACCCAGCCAGCGCACCGGCTGCTGCGCGGTCCGTACGGCGGACACCTGCGCCCACGGAACCGTCCGCGTCGTCAGGAAGCCGACCTTGCGCAGCCCGTGAGCGCTCACCCAGGTGCCCACGCGAAGCAGCCGCAGGGCACCCGCGATGGTGACCAGGGCGAGACCCGCGCAGATCGCGGCGCCCGCCAGGGAGTCCGCGAACGCGATGATCACGGCGGCGAAGAGGACGAACGAGGCGAGCAGCAGCAGAAGCGCGGACGCCCCGACCCGCCAGGGGCCGGGGCGGTAGGGCCGACGCCACTGATCGCGGTCGTCGAAGGGCAGCGCGGCGTCGTCCGCCACGTCGTCGAAAGTGCGGTCCGCGGTCAGGAAAGGCAGGGGCACGGGCTGATCCTCACTCGATCCACACAAGGGGCTGTGCCCGGTGAGGTTATCGAGCCGTGCCGTCGGCTACCACTGTTGGGGGTCCGGACGAGTCGGGGCCGGATGGCCCAGGTCAGCGCGGTCAGCGTCCGTCGGAGGCTTCGGACTGCTGGTGCTGCGCGGGCGACTGGTCGGCGGACATGGCGGGCATCCCGAAGAGCAGGGATCCCACGAGGCCGGCCACCACGGTGAGGCCGATGAGCGTGCGGCCCATGATCTGACTGGCCGACGCGCGTTCTCGGGGCGGGGGAGTGACGTTGCTGCGGAACTTGTCGGCTTCGGCGATGAAGGCGAACGGGACGGGCTCTCGCCGACGGAACATGGGGCGCGCTTCTCCTTACGGGTCTCGAACGGAGCTCTGTGGACTCTGTTACATGGATAGACGCTCGAATCGCCCAAAAGGTGCCCTGATTCGGCAAATTAGTCGAAGAATGTGGCGGCGGGTCACCGGACGGCCGATTGTCGGTGCCGGGCCATAGAGTGGGCGCCGCCCGAGTGATGCACATGGAAGGACCCCCGCCTTGAGCGAGACCCCCACCGAAGACCTCAAGCCCAGCTTCCGCAGCGAGGTCACCGTCGAGCTGGTGAAGCACGCCGCCACCGACTCGGACGTCCTGTGGGCCGCCCGCGTCTCCACGGCGGGAGAGCAGTCCCTCGACGAGCTCCAGAAGGACCCCGAGCGCTCCAAGGGCCTGATCAACTACCTGATGCGGGACCGCCACGGCAGCCCCTTCGAGCACAACTCGATGACGTTCTTCATCAGCGCCCCCATCTTCGTCTTCCGCGAGTTCATGCGGCACCGCGTGGGCTGGTCGTACAACGAGGAATCGGGCCGCTACAGGGAGCTCCAGCCCACGTTCTACGTGCCCGACGAGTCCCGCAAGCTCGTCCAGGAAGGCCGCCCCGGCAAGTACGTCTTCGTCGAGGGCACCCAGGCCCAGCAGGAGCTCACCGGCCGCGTCATGGAGGACTCCTACCGCCGGGCGTACGAGGCGTACCAGGAGATGCTGGCCGCCGGCGTCGCCCGCGAGGTCGCCCGCGCGGTGCTCCCCGTCGGCCTCTACTCCTCGATGTACGCGACGTGCAACGCCCGTTCGCTGATGCACTTCCTCGGCCTGCGCACGCAGCACGAGCTCGCCAAGGTCCCCTCGTTCCCGCAGCGGGAGATCGAGATGGTCGGCGAGAAGATGGAGAAGCACTGGGCAGAGCTCATGCCTCTCACCCACGCGGCCTTCAACAAGAACGGACGTGTGGCGCCGTAAGGCACTGATGTGCGGATGCACCGAGCGAAGTGTCCGTATTGCGGCACTTCGTGAAGTTCATCTAGCCTGATCAAACGGACCCGGCACTGCTTGAACCCCCGAGCAGGCAGTGCCGGGCTCCACACTTGTCAGGTCCGCACACATCCCCCGAGGGGCGACCCCGCGCTGAGCAGCGAGTAGCGTGTTACCCATGGCTCCGACCTCCACTCCGCAGACCCCCTTCGGGAGGGTCCTCACCGCCATGGTCACGCCCTTCAAGGCGGACGGCGCACTTGACCTCGACGGCGCGCAGCAGCTCGCCGCCCACCTGGTGGACGCAGGCAATGACGGCCTCGTCATCAACGGCACCACCGGTGAGTCCCCCACCGTCAGTGACGCGGAGAAAAACGATCTCGTACGAGCCGTACTGGACGCCGTCGGAGACCGCGCCCACATCGTCGCGGGCGTCGGCACGAACGACACCCGTCACAGCATCGAGCTCGCCCGCGCCGCCGAGCAGGCCGGCGCCCACGGCCTCCTGACCGTCACGCCGTACTACAACAAGCCCCCGCAAGAGGGCCTGTTCCGGCACTTCACCGCGATCGCCGACAGCACCGGGCTGCCGGTCATGCTGTACGACATCCCGGGCCGCAGCGGCGTGCCGATCAACACCGAGACGCTCGTCCGCCTCGCCGAGCACCCCCGGATCGTCGCCAACAAGGACGCCAAGGGCGACCTCGGCCGCGCCAGCTGGGCCATCGCCCGCTCGGACCTGGCCTGGTACTCCGGTGACGACATGCTGAACCTGCCGCTCCTGTCCGTCGGCGCGTGCGGCTTCGTCTCCGTCGTGGGCCACGTCGTCACCCCCGAACTGCGCGCCATGCTCGAAGCGCACCTCTCGGGTGATGTACAGAAGGCCACGGAGATCCACCAGAAGCTGCTCCCGGTCTTCACCGGCATGTTCCGCACCCAGGGCGTGATCACGACCAAGGCGGCGCTGGCCCTCCAGGGACGTCCCGCGGGCCCGCTCCGTCTGCCGATGGTGGAGCTGTCGCCCGAGGAGACGCACCAGCTCAAGATCGACCTCGCCGCCGGCGGGGTACATCTGTAACCACAGACTTCACAACTGAATACGCGAGACACCGCGGGCGCGGCACGAGCTGCCGGCCGCCCGCACCCCACACAACAACTGCTACTGCACGAACGTCATACGCGCCACGTGCCCAGGAGGTACGTGGCGCGCGTGGTGAGGAGAGTCTTTTGAGTCATCCGCATCCTGAACTGGGCGCCCCCCCGAAGCTCCCGAAGGGCGGCCTGCGGGTCACCCCGCTCGGCGGCCTCGGCGAGATCGGCCGCAACATGACCGTCTTCGAGTACAACGGTCGTCTGCTGATCGTCGACTGCGGAGTGCTCTTCCCGGAGGAGGAGCAGCCCGGAATCGACCTGATCCTGCCGGACTTCACGTCCATCAGGGACCGCCTCGACGACATCGACGGCATCGTGCTCACGCACGGCCACGAGGACCACATCGGCGGTGTCCCCTACCTCCTCCGCGAGAAGCCGGACATCCCGCTGATCGGCTCCAAGCTGACGCTCGCCCTCATCGAGGCGAAGCTCCAGGAGCACCGCATCCGGCCGTACACGCTGGAGGTCGTCGAGGGCGACCGCGAGGCGCTCGGCCCGTTCGACTGCGAGTTCGTCGCGGTCAACCACTCCATCCCGGACGCCCTGGCCGTCGCCATCCGCACCCCCGCGGGCATGGTCGTCGCCACCGGCGACTTCAAGATGGACCAGCTCCCGATGGACGGTCGCCTGACCGACCTGCACGCGTTCGCGCGGCTGAGCGAGGAGGGCATCGACCTCCTCCTCTCCGACTCCACGAACGCCGAGGTCCCGGGCTTCGTCCCGCCCGAGCGCGACATCTCGAACGTGATCCGCGGCGTCTTCGCCGGCGCCCAGAAGCGCATCATCGTGGCGAGCTTCGCCAGCCACGTGCACCGCATCCAGCAGATCCTGGACGCCGCGCACGAGTACGGCCGCAGAGTCGCCTTCGTCGGCCGCTCGATGGTCCGCAACATGGGCATCGCCCGCGACCTCGGCTACCTCCGCGTCCCGCCGGGCCTCGTCGTCGACGTCAAGACGCTCGACGACCTGCCCGACAGCGAGGTCGTCCTGGTCTGCACGGGCTCCCAGGGTGAGCCCATGGCCGCGCTCTCCCGCATGGCCAACCGCGACCACCAGATCCGCATCGTCCAGGGCGACACCGTGATCCTGGCGTCCTCCCTCATCCCGGGCAACGAGAACGCGGTCTACCGCGTGATCAACGGCCTGACCCGCTGGGGAGCCAACGTCGTCCACAAGGGCAACGCGAAGGTGCACGTCTCGGGCCACGCCTCGGCCGGCGAGCTGCTGTACTTCTACAACATCTGCAAGCCCAAGAACCTGATGCCGGTCCACGGCGAATGGCGCCACCTGCGCGCCAACGCCGAGCTCGGCGCCCTCACCGGCGTCCCGCACGACCGCATCGTGATCGCCGAGGACGGCGTCGTCGTCGACCTCGTCGAGGGCAAGGCGAAGATCGTCGGCAAGGTCCAGGCGGGATACGTCTACGTGGACGGTCTCTCCGTGGGCGACGTCGGCGAGCCCGCGCTGAAGGACCGCAAGATCCTCGGCGACGAGGGCATCATCTCGGTCTTCGTGGTGGTGGACTCCAGCACCGGCAAGATCACCGGCGGTCCGCACATCCAGGCCCGTGGCTCCGGCATCGACGACGGTGTCTTCACCACGGTCATCCCGAAGATCCAGGAAGTCCTGGAGAAGTCGGCCCAGGACGGCGTGGTCGAACCCCACCAGCTGCAGCAGCTCATCCGCCGCACGCTGGGCAAATGGGTCTCGGACAACTACCGCCGACGTCCGATGATCCTGCCGGTGGTCGTCGAGGTCTGACCCTCCCGACCGCACGAGCTCAGGAGCGGGGCGCCTCGATTTGCATCGGGGCGCCCCGCTCCGTTAGGTTTACGGCTCCGCCAGCGAGGGAACCCGCGGTACTTCAGGTGCCGGGGACCAACCCGAGCGGGGCGGAAATTCCGACTCAGAATCTCTGATAAAGTCGGATCAGCCGAAAGGCAAAGGCCCTCCAACGGCCACCGGAAATGAAATCCGAACCGGGAACGGAACGGAAAACGGATCTGGTA
>NZ_JBVJRV010000011.1:0-214524 GCF_055607265.1 Streptomyces sp. NPDC037013
CCATCACGCCACCGATGCAGAAGAACGCGAACGACGTGACCAGATACAGCGTGCCGATCGTCTTGTGGTCAGTGGTGGTCAGCCACTTGATGACGGCATGTCCGGGGCGACGGGGCCGGGGCACCGAACGCGCGGGCACGGAAGGGGAGTCGGAGGCGCGCGCGGGCGGCGGCGCCACGGTGTTGCTGTCCATGCCCCGCCTGTGTCCGGCAGCCCCTGATCCGTGACAGGTGCGCGGAGCGACATGGATCACACCCCGCCGGTGTGACGATCGCGGCGGTGCCGGACACTTCGTAACCGTGAGCGACGACGAAACCTTCGCCGCTGCCTATCGCGAGCACTACTGGGCGGTCAGCCGCTACGTGGCACGGCGGCTCGGCGGCCCGACGAACGACACCGAGGAGGTGGTGGCCGACGTGTTCGCCGTCGCCTGGCGGCGCCGGGCCGACCTGCCGCCGTCCCCGCTGCCCTGGTTGTACGGGATAGCGCGGCGCTGTCTGGCCAACGCCGTCCGCGGCTACGGGCGCCGCCGACGCCTCGTCGAACGGCTCGGCAACGACGAGACCCGCCACCGCAGGAACGTCGTGGCCGGCCCGGAAGCGGAACGCCCGGGGGACTGGGTGCACGAGGCCCTGAACCGGCTCTCCGCCTCCGATCAGGAGGTGCTGCGCCTGACGGCCTGGGAGGAACTGGACACCGAGGAGCTCGCGATCGCGCTCGGCTGCGGCTCCCGGGCGGCGGCGATGCGGCTGCACCGGGCCCGCCGCCGGCTGAGAGCCGAGATCGACCGCATGCGGCCCGCGCCGGCCGCACGGCCCGCCCCTGAAGCGACCCGCGCCACCGTTCCGGAGGACCACGGCCATGGCTCATGACGACGAACTCGCCCTCCTGCGCGGCGCTGACCCCGTGCCGGGCGACGATCCGCGATTCCGCGACGGGCCGCTGCCTGCGCACGCGCAGCGGCAGTTGAACGGGCTGCTGCGCGGCGCATATGGCGGGGACGAGGCGGTTGGCGTGCGGGGCATGCGCGGCTGGCGCGGCTGGGTTGGCTGGGTTGGCTGGGCCGGTAGGTCTGGCGCTCACGACCGTCGGCGGCCCCCGCGCCAAGTCCGCCGGCTGGTCTGGGGCATCGAGATGGTTTCACTCGCCGTGGCCGCCGCGCTGGCCCTCGTCCTGGCGGGGTCGAGCAGCGCGCCCGCGGCCGCCGCCCCTCGGCCCCTCACGCTCCGGGCGGGTACCAAGCCGCTGCCGCTGGACCGGCTCGCCGACCGCGTCGCCGACCGGGCAGCGGCGCGTACGTCGACGTCGGTTGGGGGCGTGCCGCAATTGCGCAGAGGCACGCACGTCCAGACTTGGAGCCTGGCCATGAAGTCGGACGCCGGAGCCACCCATGCCCCGATCACCCTGCCCGAGGAACGCGTCATCCGCTGGCGGGCGGGCGGTAGCCACACCGAACTGGTCGTGGCGACCGACCCCCGCCACCCCGGAAAACCGGTCATCACGGACGGCGACGACGGGCCGCGCACCGTCCACGACGGAAAGGTCCTCAGCAACCGCAGCTACCCCCCGAGTTGGGGCACGGCCCCGCCGCAGTCCCGTCCCCCGCACACGCCCGCAGCACTCCGCGCCTACCTGGCGGAACTGAACCACCCGGCCGACACCGCCCCGTTCAATGACACCGGCGAACTCCTGGACGCCGTCGCCACGTTCCTCCGCCACTGGACCCCGGGCATCCGCGAGAGCGCCGCTCTCACCCGCGTCTTGGCCGACGCCGGCGACGCCGGCGATGCCGGCGATCTGCGTCCGGTCGGGGCGGTCACCGACCGGCTCGGCCGCACCGGCCAGGCGTACGTCCACGAGGGAGGGGGCTTGCGCCGGATGCTGATCCTGGACCCGGCTGACGGCGCCGTGCTCGGCCTGGAGGACATGGTCACCAAGGGCGACCGCGCCTACGGTCTGAGGGCGGGTGACGTCATGTCGTACAGCGCTTGGGTGCGTTGACCTCGGCTTCTTGGGGCGTGGGGTCTTGAAGATCCGGGCACGTTGATCGTTAACATATGCCAGATGGGCGTAAACGAGCAGGAATCGGGCGATCGCGTCGAAGTCGCGGCACAGGTGCCTGAGGCGCGGGTCTCGGCCGAGGGGTTGTCTGAGGGGCAGGTGTCTGAGGGGTGGTTGTCTGAGGGGCGCTTGTCTGAGGAGTACTCGTCAGACAAGCGGTCGCCTGAGGGCCGGTTGTCTGAGGAGCGGTTGCCTGAGAAGCAGACGTCCGACAAGCAGACGTCCGACAAGCAGACGTCCGACAAGCAGACGTCAGAGGATCACTTGTCTGACAAGCAGTCGTCTGACAAGCGGTCATCCGAGAGACAACGGTCAGAAAGGCAACGGTCCGAGAAGCAACTGACCGAGACCCAGCCGACCGAGACCCAAGTGGCCGAAGCCAAGGCCCGCGCGGCGAGACTGCTCCTGGCGTTCCGGCACGGCAACCAAGTGGCGTACGACGCACTGGTCGCGGAGTTCGGTGCCGACGAGCGGACCGCGGATTTGATCTCGGCGCTGTGCTGGATCGCCAACGAGGGCGTCCGCAAGGCCTATCTGCCCGAGGCAGGCGACAGGGTGCTACGGCACATGGTGCGCCGGGCCGACTTCGGCAACCGGTTCGTCCTCACGGAGGAGGGTGCGGGGCCGGACGTGGCGGAGCTCCTGGAAGCCGTCGCGGCCGAGAACGTCACGGTCGTCCAGGAGGTCGTGCGCCGGACGCCGGACACCACGTTCCTGCTGGGGAAATTCGTGCTGGCCTTCGCGATGCTGCTGCCGGACGTTCCGCCTGCGGTGCTGCGCGAGGTGGTCGAGGAGCTGCGCGCGGAGTGACCCGGCGTCCCCACCTCACTCCGCCCACCCGCCAACTCGCCCGTCCTTCCGTCCACCCTGCCCCCCACACACACGCCCCCTCAGGCCCCCCGCGCCCCCGCCGCGCCCCCGCTCTCCTCCGGCGGTGCGAGCGGGACGCCGAGTGGGCGGGCTAGGCCGACGATGCCTTCGTCGAGACGTTGCAGGTGCCTCAGCACCCGGAACGCCACCGAACCGGTGCGCAGTACCTCGTGCCTGCCGCTGTCCAGCATCGAGGCGATGCTGGACCCGGACTCGATGGTGCCGTCGGGCTCCTCGTCGCGTACCTGTGCCGCGATCAGGTCGATGTTGTGCGTGATCCGCCGGCCCGCGAGCGCGAGGCGGGCGTCGGCCGCGACGCTCTTGCTCGAGGGCACCAACTCGGCCGTCGCCGCCAGTGAACGCGCGTGATAGGCGCACGTCTCCAGGAGCGCCACGATGTAGCGGGCGGTCTGCCGGCGCGCCCGCAGCGGTGCGATCGGATGCGTCAACGGCTTCGTCGACTTGCGCAGGTCGTCCAGGGCGGTGTCCAGGTCCCGCGCCAGGTCCACGAGGTCGAGGGCGGGGCCGCCGCTCAGCTGGGCCACCGCCGCCGACACGACGTCCCGCAGCTTGGCCAGGACGGTGCCGAGTTCCTCGTCGGTGCGGTGTGACGTGCGCACCGGGAGCACCACGACCGCCGCGATGATCCCGCAGGCCGCGCCGAGCGCCGTCTCCTCGATCCGCAGGACGAGGACGTCGAGGCTGTAGGTGTTGAGCAGGGTGTAGAGCAGGCCCAGCATCGCCGTGACGAAGAACGACATCAGGGCGTACGAGAGGGGGGCCGTGAAGAACATGCCGAAGACGCAGAGCACGACGAGGGCGAACGCGGCCCACGTGTGGTTCCCGACGGCGCCGGCCAGCGCCACCCCCGCCACCACGCCGAGCACGGTGCCGACGAGACGACGGTAGCCCTTCACCATGATCTCGCCGGTGGACGCGGTGTTGAGGAAGACCACCCAGCAGGTCAGGACCGCCCAGTACCACCGTTGGCTGGAGAGGAACTCGCCGCCGACGATGGCCAGCGCCGAACCCACCGCGACCTGCACGGCCGCCCGGGTCGTGGGCCGCCGCAGCCCGCTCGGCTCGTCCTCCTCGGCCTGCGCGGCCTCTCCGGAGATCGAGATCTCCTCCGCGTCGAACTCCTCGCGGGACCGAGCCACTTCCGGGCTGTCGTACTCCTCGTCCCGCGCCCCGTCGACCGCGAGCCGCAGGCCGAGCACGGCGCGCGTCGCCTCGCCGATCGCGCGGAAGCAGTCCTGGATCGCGGGCGAGCCCTGGGGGAGTCCCTGCTCCTCGCGGTAGCCGAGCAGCCGGTTGCGTACGTACGGGAGCGCGGTGCCTCGGTCGTCGGGGACCAGGCGTACCACCAGCAGGTGCAGGGCCCGCAGGTCCCGTCGCAGGGCGGTGCCCGCGTCCTGGCCGATGCGGTTGCGCCGGGGCATGGAGACGGGGGCGCTCGGCAGGTGGAGGGTGAGGGTCTCCACGCGTTCCGCGCTGCGGGCGTTGAGGAGGAGGACGCCCAGGCGTTCGGCGGCGATCTCGGCGTCGGCGACGCGGCGTTGCAGGAGTGCCGCGGCGGCCGCGTCGCTGGTGCCTTCCTCCAGGCGGCCCTGGATCATCAGGGCGGCCTCGTGCAGCCGGGCGGTGCTGCGCCGCAGGTCGTCCAGGACCTTCTCGGGGCCGTCGGCGGACGCGGAGTCGGCGTCGAGGAGCTCGATCTGGTGGGCGATGAGCTGGGCGAGCCGCGCCCGGAACGCCTCGCGCAGCCGCGCCAGCGTGCGTTCCGGTGTCTCCGGCACGACGGCGAACCGGACGACCGCGCTGCACGCGAACGCGATGGTCAGCGTGAGATAGAGCCCGGGCAGCGCGGAGGGGGACGCGCTCACGAAGAGGGAGACGAAGTAGACCTGGAAGCCGATCAGGCCGAGTGTGGTGCCCCGGTCGCCGAACCGGCGGCAGTAGACGGCACTGAAGATCAACAGGATGAAGAAGGCGTCACCCGCCACCACGCGGTGGTTGAGCACCGCGCCCAGCGATATCGCCGCGAGCGCCACCGGCAGGCCGAGCGCCAGCGTGATCGCCTGCCCCCGTACCTCCTTCTCCTGGATGGCGAACGTGGCGACCATCGCCGTCATCGCGCCCGCCACCAGGTGGGTCACCGGCGTGCCGAGCGGGGCGAGCACGGCGAGCGCGAGCAGGATCGCCCCGACCGTGCGCAGCCCCGCCATGAGCCGCAGGAGTCCCGGGTCGGATGCCGAAAAACGGTCCCAGACGCCCTTCGCTGTCCGTCGTGCCACTGCCATCGTGATGCCGTACTCCCCGTCGCTCTCTCGGTGCCTCCCGGCGTGCCCCAGCATCGCATGACGGCGTTTCGCGAGGTCAAGGCCGGTGGGGAGGGCAGGCGTCGGGGGCCGCCGCCCATCGAGTAGGGTTTCGCTCCCGTCACTTGAGGAGGCAGCGTGTCGCCGATGGACCGTACGTCACACGGGAGCCCGGCATGACGGCGCGCGTCACGGTCGGTGACACCGTCGAGGACTTCACGCTGCCGGACGAGACCGGCACCCCGCTCCAGCTCTCCGAACTGCTCGTGGACGGCCCGGTGGTGCTGTTCTTCTATCCTGCCGCCCTCACGCCCGGCTGCACGGCGGAGGCCTGCCACTTCCGGGATCTGGCCGCCGAGTTCGGTGCCGCGGGGGCGCGGCCGGTGGGGGTCAGCGGTGACGAGGTGGAGCGGCAGCGGGAGTTCACGGAGCGGCACACCCTCGGGTTCCCGCTGCTCTCGGACGCGGAGGGTGTCGTGCGCGGCCGGTTCGGCGTGACGCGCGGTTTCTCGCTGGCACCCACGAAGCGGGTCACGTTCGTCATCGGCAAGGACCGCGTCGTCGCCGAAGTGGTCCGCAGCGAACTCCGCATGAGCGCCCACGCGGACCGCGCTCTGGCGGCCGTGCGTCGTCTCGGAGGCAGTAGGGGTAGTGGGGGCAGCGGAGGTAGTTGGGGCTGAGGAGCCCGAGAGCTTTACGGGGCAGTGCTCAGGCGTGGGCGCTGCTCAGGCGCGGGCGCCGAGCCACTCCTCGTAGTGGGTGGGGGCCAGGCGCGCGTCCGGGCCCGCGATGAGGACATCCCCCTCGACGGCGGCGAACATGCCCGCCTGCTCGTCGGTGACGACGGGCCGGCCGTCCTTACGGGCCGCGAGCGTGATGCGGCCCAGTTCGTCCAGCGGGAACACGTCGGGGCCCGCGACATCGAGCGTGCCGTCCAGCGGCGTGCCGGTGGTGATGTCGGCGAGGGCCTCGACCACGTCCGCCGTCGCCATGGGCTGGACGCGGGTAGAGGGCAGCCGGACCGCGCTGTCGTCGGAGGTCCAGGACATGACCGCGTCCATGAACTCGAAGAACTGCGTGGCGCGCACGATCGAGTACGCGGTGGGCCCCTGTCGCAGCAGCTCTTCCTGGAGCGTCTTCGCGCGGTAGTAGTCCAACTGCGGCACCTGGTCGACGCCGACGATGGACAGGATGACCTGGTGGCGGACGCCGGCGCGGTCTCCCGCGGCCAGCAGGTGCCCCATAGTGGTGCGGAAGAACTCCGGGGAGGCTTCGTCGAACGTGGGGGAGTTCGTCACGTTGACGACGGTGTCCGCACCGTCGAGCGCCTGGTCGAGCCCCGCGCCGGTGAGGAGGTCGACGCCCGTCGACAGGGAGGCGGGGACCACCTCGTGACCGGCCGCGCGGAGCCGGGTGACGAGCTGCGAACCGATCAGTCCGGTGCCGCCGATGACCGTGATCTTCATGACCGAGCCCTTCTGTGTGCGGGACAAACTCGGATATCAGTTATCCGAGATAATACTCGGATATCCTGTGTCCGAGTCAAATGGGAGGGCGCATGAAACTGTCCGGCGGCGTCGAGTGGGCGCTGCACTGCTGCGTGGTGCTGACCGCGGCGACCGAACCGGTCCCCGCCGCGCGCCTGGCCCAGCTGCACGACGTCTCTCCCAGCTATCTGGCCAAACAGATGCAGGCGCTCTCCCGGGCCGGCCTGGTGAAGTCCGTCCAGGGCAAGACCGGCGGATACGTCCTGACGAGAGAGGCCACCGAGATCACGGTCCTGGACGTGGTCCAGGCGGTCGACGGGGCGAGTCCGGCGTTCACCTGTACCGAGATCCGCCGGCGAGGGCCGTTCGGGACGCCCCCCGAGGAGTGCACGAAGGCCTGCCCCATCGCCCGCGCGATGGGCGCCGCCGACGCGGCCTGGCGCGCCTCGCTCCGGGGCGTCTCCATCGCCGACCTGGTCGGATCGGTACGGCAGGACAGCGGGCCCGAAGCCCTGCCCCGCATCGGCGCCTGGCTCAACTCGTCGCCCCCCTCCGACGACTGAGGGAGCTGAGGCCGCTGAGGCGTATTTGAGGCGCACGAGGCGTTCGAGGTGGCCGAGACTCGCGGGGGCGGGGTGGCGCGCGCCGTCCCACGCACCGATACTTCGCCGGTCACAGCGGCCCGACGAGGTGGGGGAAACGATGCGGTCGAAGGCGAACCGACGGCGTGGCGGTGCTTGGCGCGGGCGTGGACACGGGCACGCGCGGGGGAGGGGCGTCGTATCGGCAGCCGCAGCCACGGCCGCACTGGCCGCCGTACTAGTCGGCACCGCGGGAATGCTCGCGCCCGCCCCCGCCCACGCGGCACCGGCCTGCGAGACCCGCGACTCCGCGCCGCCCACCCAGGTGGCCCGCATCCCCGACTGGGTCGAGTCGATCGCCGTCGACGAGCGGGGCCGGATGTTCGCCACCGCGTACTTCACGGGCCGCGTCTACCGCATCGACGCGCCGGGCCGCACGCCCGTGCCGCTCACCGGTGACGTGGGCGCCAACGGCGGGATCGTCGTCCGTCCGGACGGCCGGCTCCTGGTCGGTACCGGCAACGACCTCGCCCACTCGCTCACCGGCGACTTCCTGCCGACGTCGAAGCTGCTGCTCGTGGACCCGGATACCGGCGAGGTCTCCACCTACGCATCGGGGCTCGGCGGCATCGACGGCGTCGCCCTGGCCCCCGACGGGACCGTGTACACCACGACCCTGGGCGGCCGGACCATCGGCCGCGTCACGCCGGACGGGCGGGTCGACCACGCCTGGGCCCGGGTGCCGCAGCCCAACGGCATCGCCGTGTCGCCCGACGGCACCTACGTCTACGTCATCCAGACCACGGTCGCGCCGGGCCTGTACCGGATCCCGGCCGACGTCCCGGCGCGCCCGGAGCGCTGGATCTCCCCGCCCCCGTCCGACACGCTCGGCCTCCCCGACGGCATCACGCTCGACAGCCGCGGCCGCCCGCTGATCGCCACCCACGCGGCCGGACAGATCTGGCGGGCGGAGGAAGGACGTCTGTGCGCCGTCGAGTCGGGCCTGCACCTCTCCACGCAGATCACTTATGGGCGCGGCACCGAGGGCTTTTCGGCGGGCAGGCTCTACCGGGCCGGAGTCGACGGCCGGATCCAGGAAGTCCCGGCCGGAGCGGACCCGGCCGCCGTCGGCGGCGTCCACGGGGAAGCCGGCACCACATCCAGGTGACTCGGCACCACATCCAGGTGGCTCGGCACCACATCCAGCAGGTGAGCCGTGTCTCACCTGCCCGGCGCGGCTTGTCTATGCAACGAGTTGCATAGAAGGATTCGGGTATGGCGCTCGAGCACGCGATCCTCGTCTCCCTGCTGGAGAAGCCCGGGTCCGGTTATGAACTGGCCCGGCGTTTCGACCGGTCCATCGGCTACTTCTGGGCCGCCACGCACCAGCAGATCTACCGCGTGCTCAAGCGCATGGAGGGCGACGGCTGGATCGGCGCCCGCGACGTGGCACAGCAGGACCGGCCGGACAAGAAGGAGCACTCCGTGACCGCCCTCGGGCGGGAGGTGCTCTCCCGGTGGCTGCAGGAACCCATCGAACCCGAGAGCGTCCGGCACGAGCTCGCCGTGAAGATCCGCGGCGCGGCCTTCGACGACCCGGCCTCCCTCATCCGCGAGGTGGAGCGGCACCGCCAGGCACACGCCGACCGGCTGGCGCACTATCTCGCGGGCGAGCGGCGGGACTTCACCGGGCCCGAGGCCGTGGTCCCCGCCGAGCCCGACGCCGGCCGGGAGCTCCAGCACGTCGTGCTGCGCGGCGGCATCGCGTACGAACGCATGACGCTCGCCTGGCTCGACGACGTGATCGCCACCCTGCGCCGGCTCGGCCCAGAAGGCTGACCCGGCTCCCCGGCGCGCACCGCCACATCTCCTACGATCTTCGCCCTCCTTCACCTGCCCGCACCCTCATCCCACCGTCCTTCCCACCTTCCTCACCCCCCTCACCGACCTCCCGAGCCGGAAAGGCGACCGACCATGGCCGACCCGCTGCTGTTCAACCCGCACACGTACGACCCGACCCACTTCGACCCGGAGACCCGCAGGCTGCTGCGTGCGACCGTCGACTGGTTCGAGGCGCGCGGCAAGCGCCGGCTGATCGAGGACTACCGTTCCCGCGCCTGGCTCGCGGACTTCCTCGCCTTCTCCGCCGAGGAGGGGCTCTTCGCGACGTTCCTCACGCCCTCTTCCGCCGCCGGTGAGGAGGAGCGGGACAAGCGCTGGGACACCGCCCGGATCGCCGCGCTCAACGAGATCTTCGGCTTCTACGGGCTCGACTACTGGTACGCGTGGCAGGTCACCATCCTCGGGCTCGGCCCCGTCTGGCAGAGCGACAACGCCGCGGCCCGCGCCCGCGCCGCCGAACTCCTTTCCCAGGGCGAGGTGTTCGCCTTCGGCCTCTCCGAGAAGACCCACGGCGCGGACATCTACTCCACCGACATGCTCCTTGAGCCGGACGGCAACGGGGGGTTCCGGGCGACCGGCTCCAAGTACTACATCGGCAACGGCAATGCCGCCGGGCTCGTCTCCGTCTTCGGCCGCCGCACCGACGTCGAAGGCCCCGACGGCTACGTCTTCTTCGCCGCCGACAGCCGCCACGAGGCGTACCACCTGGTCAAGAACGTCGTGGACTCGTCGAAGTACGTCAGTGAATTCCGTCTGGACAACTACCCGGTCGGCCCCGACGACGTCCTGCACACCGGCCGCGCCGCCTTCGACGCCGCGCTCAACACCGTCAACGTCGGCAAGTTCAACCTCTGCACCGCCTCCATCGGCATCTGCGAGCACGCGATGTACGAGGCCGTCACCCACGCCACCGGCCGTATCCTCTACGGCCGCCCCGTCACCGCCTTCCCGCACGTGCGCCGCGAACTCACCGACGCCTACGTGCGCCTCGTCGGGATGAAGCTGTTCAGCGACCGCGCCGTCGACTACTTCCGCTCCGCCGGACCCGACGACCGCCGTTACCTCCTCTTCAACCCGATGACGAAGATGAAGGTGACCACGGAGGGCGAGAAGGTCATCGACCTGATGTGGGACGTCATCGCCGCCAAGGGCTTCGAGAAGGACAACTACTTCGCGCAGGCGGCCGTCGAGATCCGCGGCCTGCCGAAGCTGGAGGGGACGGTCCACGTCAACCTCGCGCTGATCCTGAAGTTCATGGGCAACCACCTGCTGAAGCCCGCCGATTACGAGAACGTGCCGACCCGCCTGGACGCGGCCGACGACACCTTCCTGTTCGAGCAGGGCCCGGCCCGTGGCCTGGGCGCCATCCGCTTCCACGACTGGCGCACCGCCTTCGACGCCTACGCCGAGCTGCCCAACGTCGGCCGCTTCCGCGAACAGGCGGACGCGCTCTGCGAGTTCGTCACCACCGCCGCGCCCGACGAGAAGCAGAGCCGCGACCTGGACCTGCTCCTCGCCGTCGGCCAGCTGTTCGCGCTGGTCGTGCACGGCCAGCTGATCCTGGAGCAGGCGCGGCTCACCGGCCTTGACGAGGACGTCCTCGACGAGCTCTTCGCCGTCCTCGTGCGCGACTTCTCCGCGCACGCCGTCGAGCTGCACGGCAAGGACTCCGCCACGCCGGAGCAGCAGAGCTGGGCGCTGGGCGCGGTCCGCCGGCCGGTCGTGGACGAGGCCCGTTCGGGGCGTGTCTGGGAGCGTGTCGAGGCGCTCGCGGGGACGTACGAGATGGCGCCGTGACCGGCGCCACTCCCGGGTTCCTCAGAGGAAGTCGACGTTCTGGGCGAGGGAGAGCCGGCCTGAGTAGTTGACCGTGTTGGTGGCCGGGCGCATGTAGGCGCGCCACGCGTCGGAGCCCGACTCCCGGCCGCCACCGGTCTCCTTCTCGCCGCCGAACGCGCCACCGATCTCCGCGCCCGACGTACCGATGTTCACGTTGGCGATGCCGCAGTCTGAGCCCTCCGCCGACAGGAAGCGCTCGGCCTCCTGCTGGTCGCGGGTGAAGATGCTCGAAGAGAGGCCCTGGGGAACGTCGTTGTGCAGGGCGATCGCCTCGTCGAACGTGTCGTACGTCATGACGTACAGCAGGGGCGCGAACGTCTCCTCGCGGACGGTGTCGGTCTGCCGGCCCACGCGTACCACGGCCGGCTCGACGTACGCGGCGTTCGGCGCCGCGGCGACCGTGCGCCGGGTGCCGCCCGCGAGGAGCTCGCCGCCCTCGCCGCGCACCCGGTCGAGCGCGGTGCGCAGGCCCGCGAGCGCCTGCATGGAGATGAGCGGACCGACCAAGGTGGCGGGGTCGAACGGGTCGCCGATGGGCAGCTTCTGATAGGCGGCGGTCAGCCGTCCGACGAGCGTCTCCGCGATGTCCCGGTGCACGATGAGGCGCCGCAGCGTCGTACAGCGCTGCCCCGCCGTGCCCACCGCGGCGAACACGACGGCCCGCACCGTCAGCTCCAGGTCGGCGGAGGGCGCGACGACCGCCGCGTTGTTGCCGCCGAGTTCGAGCAGGCAGCGGCCGAAGCGGGCGGCGACGCGCGGACCGACCTCGCGCCCCATCCGGGTCGACCCGGTGGCACTGACCAGCGCCACCCGGGGGTCGTCCACGAGCCGTTCCCCGACGGCGCGGTCGCCGAGCAGCAGCCGGTGCACGTCACGGGGCGCCCCGACGTCGTCGGCTGCCCCGGCCAGCAGCCGGTCACAGGCCAGGGAGACGAGCGGGGTGAGCTCCGAGGGCTTCCACACCACGGTGTCGCCGCAGACCAGCGCGACCGCGGTGTTCCACGACCACACGGCGGCCGGGAAGTTGAACGCGGAGATGACCCCGACGACCCCGAGGGGATGCCACGTCTCCGCCAGACGGTGGCCCGGGCGCTCCGAGGCGATGGTGCGGCCGTAGAGCTGCCGGGACAGGCCGACGGCGAAGTCGCAGATGTCGATCATCTCCTGGACCTCGCCGAGCGCCTCGGAGCGGATCTTGCCCGCCTCGACGGTGATCAGATCGGCCAGGTCCTCGTGGTGGCGGCGGAGCAACTCGCCCAGACGCCGCACCAGTTCACCCCTGCGTGGCGCCGGTGTGCTGCGCCAGGTCAGGAACGCCGCGCGGGCCGCGGTCAGTGCCTCATCGGCCGCCGCCGCGTCCGTCGCGGCCAGGCCGAAGAGGTCCTCGCCGGTGATGGGCGTGCCGGCCCGCAGCGCGTCACCCTCGGGGACGGTGACGCCCATGCGGCCGAGTGCGGCGCGGGCGCGGGCGCGCAGCTCGTCGGTGGTGGGCAGGACGATGGTCATGGGGCTCCCTGGGGCCGTAGTGCGCTGGGGATCCGGGCGAGGGACAGGTCCCGTTGCCGCTCGTACAGGGCGAACGGGTCGAGGACGTCGCGGCCCATGGCCGCGGAGAGCCGGTCGGCGTCGTACGCACTGCCTTCCAGGCCGCTGTTCCTGGACCCTGCCTCGGTGAGGTTCGACCGGAAGATGCCCGCGGCCGACCGGGGCAGGAAGTCCTCGTACACGATCGGTTCGGCCCGCAGCCAGCCCTCCTCCAGGAGGCCGCGGAGGTCCGGCGGCGGGCGCCGGCCGTCCGCGGGCCGGTCGGGTACGGCGTGGTAGGTGAAGAACCCGAGTCCCTGCGCGGCCAGTTCGTGTTCGGTCGCGGGCAGGTGCTCGGTCCACACGGCACGGGCGACGTCCTCGCGCGCGGCCGCCGGCCGGTGCGCCGCCCGCTCGTCGACGAGGGTGAGCAGGCGGTCGTAGAGAGCGCGGCCCTCGCGGGTCAGGGCGATGCCGCGGGCCTCCACCTCGCCGAACCGCACCCGCAGCGCCCCCTGGGTCACGCTGCCGTCCGCGGCACGCAGGCTCCTCGGCTCGGCGAGCGCCCGGAAGGAGGTCTGGCGGAGCAGGACGTCGGGCCCCGGCCAGCGCGGCGGCCCCTGAATGGTGTCGATCATCTCGATGCCGCGCCCGGTCATGCGCCGGTACAGCTCGTCGATGTCCAGCACGCGCGGGGTGAGGTGGTTGATGTGGGTGCTGCGCACGCCGCCGATGTCGGCGGCGACGGCGGAGACCCGCTCCAGAGCCGCGTACCAGTCCCGGTCGATGGGCTCGGCCGACAACTCGAAGGCCTGCACGGCGAGTTCCAGGAAGCGTCCGGCGTCCGGTTCGGGCAGGCCGTGCTCCGCCTCGGCACGGTCGGCCAGGGACAGGAGCTCGGGCCCGAACAACTCGCGGTCGGTGAGGAAGGCGGTGAGGCGCGAGCGCAGGTCCGCGTCGAAGAAGCGGGCGTCGGAGACGGTCAGCATAGAGGTGAAGACCCGGAAGGGGTTACGGGCCAGCTCGTCCTCGGCGACCGGCCGGAAGGCGGTCGACACGACGGGGAGCGCGCCGACGGGGGTGTAGCGCAGGTCGTAGAAGCCCACCGGGCGCATGCCGAGGGCGCCGAACACCCGGGCGACCTGCTCCAGTTCCCGTGGGGTGCCGACCCGGATGGCGCCGTGCCGTTCGGCGGTGACGCGGCCGATGGCCCCCAGGCGCTCGGCATCGGCGCCGTGCGCCCGCAGGACGTCCTCGTTGACCTCGCGGGAGACGTCCACCAGCGTCGTGTACGCGGGGACCTCGCGCCCGTACATCCGCGAGAGCCGCTCGGCGAACGCGGCGCGCAGCTGCCACTGCCCGATCATCGCCAGTGCTCCTTTCCATGAGAGGGGTGCCGTGCGGCGGGGACGCGCGCGGAGAACTCACACCACGTGGGCCTCCGGACGGCTGCGCGCCCCCGCCTCGAAGCGCTCCGCGCCCAGGGGTGCGACGTCGACGAACGGGCGCCGCCCCAGGTACAGATCGCGGACGATCTCGCCCACCGCGGGTGCCTGGAGGAAGCCGTGCCCGGAGAACCCGGTCGCGTAAAGGAAGTTGACCGGTGTCGCCGCGCGTCCGATGAGCGCGTTGTGGTCCGGCGTGACCTCGTAGAGGCCCGCCCAGCCGTCGCACGTTTTCAACTCCGCGAGGGTGGGGGCGCGTTGCCGGGCCACCTCGCGGAACAGCTCCAGCCACCCGGGTGTCCACGTGGTGTCGAAGCCCTCGGCCTGACCGGGGTCGGCGAGGCCGAGGAGCAGCCCGTCGTCGCTGTTGTGGAAGTACGCCGAGGACGAGAAGTCGATCGTGAAGGGGATGCGCGGCGCGGGAGGCGTCAGCGGCACGGTGAACGCTAGCTGGCGGCGCACCGGCCGTACCGGCAGGCGGACACCGGCCATGGCCCCGATCCGCGCGGACCAGGCCCCGGCGGCGCAGATGACCGTGGAGCAGCTCACCGGACCGCGGTCGGTGTGGACCACGGTGACGCGGTCCCCGGTCGTCTCCATGTCGGTGACTTCGGTGTGCGCGGCGAACACGGCACCGCCGCGCTCCGCCGCGCGCGCGTATCCGCGTACGACCGACGGGGGCCGGGCGTGGCCGTCGTCGGGGGAGTGGACCGCGGCCACCAGGCCTTCGGTGGTGAGATAGGGGCAGAGGGCGCGGGCCTCGTGGGGGCTGATCATGCGGCTGGGCACGCCGAGCCCGTTCTGGGTCCGCACGCTCTCCTCGAACTCCGCCACCTGCGCCGAACCGGTCAGCAGGAAGAGATAGCCGACCGCGTCGAACCCGATGTCCGCGCCCGGCCGGCGGGCGAAGTTCCGGAACGCCCGCAGACTGCGCTGCCCCAGCCGGATGTTGAGCGGATCGGAGAACTGCGCCCGCACCCCGCCGATCGGTTTGCCGGAGCTGCCGCCGCCCGGCTCGCCCCGCTCGACGACGACGATGTCGCGGACGCCCGCCTCGGCGAGGTGGAACGCGATGCTCGCCCCTATCACCCCGCCGCCGACGATCACGACCTCGGCGGCGGAGGGGACGGCGCGGTGGGCACAGGCCAAGGGGCCGCTCCCTTCCGGGCGTCGGCCCGGGCTGTCGTGGCGTGACGGGGAACGCTGAACAGCTCTCTGCCCGCCATGGTGCAGCACGCCGCCGCCGCGCGTCCATGACGCCCCCCGCACCTGCCCCGGAGGTGACCGGATCAGGCGGCCAGCCCGCGTCGCAGGGCGGCACCGAGCGCGGCGATCTGCCGCTGGGACACCTCGGCGGAGAGGATTGCCTGTGAGCCGTGGAACGTGCCGGGCCACTGGTGCAGTTCGACGGAGACACCGGCTTGGAGCAGACGCAGGGCGTAGGCGATGTCCTCGTCCCGGTTGGGGTCGAACTCGGCGGTGGCGACGTAGGCGGGTGGCAGGCCGGAGAGATCGGTGGCGCGTGCCGGGGCGGCGTACTGTGTGGCGGGCCCGGCGCCGAGGTAGTGCTGCCACGACTCGCCCACGATGGCCCGCGTCGACCAGGGGGTATCGGTGAAGTTCCGCTGCGACCAGGTCTCTTGGCGGTCGTCGAGTGCGGCCTCGTTGAGCAGCTGGAAGTGGATCGGCGGGCCCTGGTGGTCGCGCGCCCACAAAGCGAGTCCGGCGGCGAGATTCCCGCCCGCGCTGTGACCGCCGACCGCGATCCGCACCGGGTCCAGACCGAGTTCCTCCGCATGCTCGAAGGCCCAGGTCAGCACGGAGTACGCGTCCTGCAGCGCGGCCGGGTACCGGTGTTCGGGCGAGAGCCGGTACCCCACGGAGATCACCACGGCTCCGGAGGCGGCCGCGAGGCGGCCGGCCCACGGGTGCTCGGTGTCCAGGTCCCCGGTGACGTGCCCGCCGCCGTGCATCCACACGATGGCTCCCCGGGCCTCGTGCGGCCGGTAGATCCGCACCGGCACGTCGTGCTCGGCGGGGACCGTGCGGTCCTCGATCTCCAGGCCCGACGGGTCCGCCGCCGGTTTCGATGCGGCATGCTCGGCGTACATCCTGCGGGCGGCCGACGGGTCACGGAGGTCCTGCCGGGGCAGCAGCGGGACGAACGCCTCGAGTTCGGGATCCATGACGGCCATCCTCCCGGAACCGGCCCGCCCAAGGGAGCGCCGACTGTCGCGCATCGCCGCCGGATCACGCGCCGTTCGGCGCACGGCCAGCCCCTATCCTTGCGCCATGGAGGCTCTCGCCCAACGGCTGTCGCACCTGGATTCCCACGTCCAGGGCGCGATACGCGTCGTCGCGTTCTACGACACCCTGATGCGCCGCCGGGTGGACATCCCCGCGCTCGCCCGGTCCTCGGCGGGCCTCGCCGAATGCGTGGCAGGCATACGCCTGTCGGGCACCGGACGGTCCATCCGCCTCACGCCCGAGGGGACGGACGCCCCCGGCCCGCCGGGACCCGCCTCCACCACGGCGCCGGTCACCCTCGACGACGAGGAGATCGGCTCGGTGTGGCTGGAACGGGCCGACGGCCCCGGGCCGCTCGACGACGTGCTCCTTGACCGGTTCGCCATCGCCGCGGCGGCGGCCGTCGAGCGGTACGGCCCGGCCCGTACCACCATGGCCGACCCCGCCCTGGTCGAACTCGCCATCAGCGCCGACAGCGAAGAGGCGGCCAGGGCACGCGCGTTGCGGCTTCTCGGCTTCGCCGCCGACGTGCCGGTCCGCGTCGTCGCCGTACGAGGGCGGCTCCCGCTCGACCGGGTCGGCGCACTGATCTGCCCGACCCGCCCGGTGAAGGCCGCCCCCCTCGCCGACGTGGGCGTCATCCTGGCCACCACCGTCGACCCGGCCCGGTTCCCGGCGGGCGTGCGCGCGGGCATCGGCTCCTGCGGGGCCCCCGACCTCTCCTGGCGGGAGGCCCGCACCGCCCTGCGCTTCACCACACCGGGCCGGCCGGTCGTCCCCCATGCCGAACTGGGCGCGCTGGCGCTGCTCGCACAGGTCCCCCAGGAGGTCGTGCGCGACAACCCCGACGTGGCGTCGATCGCCCGCGTGGCCGCCACCCCAGAGGAGCTGGCGACCCTGGACGCCTACTGCGCCACCGGCTCGCTGCGCCGGGCCGCGGACTGTCTCCACCTGCACCACAGCAGCGTCGCCCGCCGGCTGGAACAGCTGGGCAGGAACCTCGGCTTCGACCTCACCGAGCCCGGCGGCCTGATCCGGGCCAGGCTCGCCCTGACCGCGTGGCGGCTGCTGGACGACTGACGCGCCGAAGCGCCGGACCCGGACGGGACCTCACATCGGGGGAGGGGCGGGGGCGGGACCCAGAGTGGTCGTGCCCGGCGCGGCCCGGTGGCCCAGACCCGTGCGGTACGCGTCCATCGCGGCCTCCACCCGTCCGCTGCGGCGCAGCAGGTCGCCGAGGAGCCGGCAGAGGTCGGCCAAGTCACCGACCGCGCTGGAGCGTTCGAGGAGGGAGAGCGCGGCGCAGTAGTGCTCCTCGGCGCGTTCCGTGTCGCCGCGTTCCTCGGCGATCAGTCCGAGCAGCCGGTGCGCACCGCCCGCGTGGACCGCCCCGCGCCCGGCCCCCAGCGTCCCGGCGCCGTCCCCCGCCTCGTCGCCCGTGGTGAGCAGCGGCCGCAGCAGGGCCTCCGCCTCGTCGGGCTTGCCGCGTCGGCGCAGCACGTCGGCGAGCTCGACCTCCACCTGCTCGGTGAAGAGCGCGGCCCGCTTCGAGGCGAGGATGGACCGGGCGGTGCGCAGCTCGCTCTCTGCATGCTCCAGGTCACCGTCCTGCGCGTGGACGTAGCCGCGCATCCAGTGGCAGTGGGCGAGTTCGGTGCGGATGTGCAACCCGCGGTAGAGCTCCTGGGCCTTGGCGAGCGACGCGTCGGCCTCGGCGATGCGGCCCTCCGCGATGAGCGTCCGCGCCACCCCTCGGTGCATGCCCGCGACCAGCGCCGGGTCGTCGACGCGTGGGGCGAGCGCGAGCGCCAGCTCCGCGGCGTGGGCGGCGCGGGCGTGCGCGCCCATGTCCATGTAGGGCGCGATGGACGCCGTGTACAGGAGCAGCAGGGCGTCGGGGTCGTGCAGGCCGGCGGCGTTCAGCTCGTCGAGGGTGCTCTCCAGGAGGTAGCAGGCGTAGCGGAGTTCGCCGGTGAGCAGGTGGGCGGTGGCGCGGCCCCGGACGGCAGGCACCCGGCGCGGCAGCGGCTCGTCGGCGAGCAGCCGTTCGGCGGCCTCGAAACGGTCCCGGGCGTGGGTGAGTTCACCGGCCTCCAGGAGGCAGTCGCCGAGCCCCATGAGCGCGTCGGCCTGCTCCTGGACGAGTGCGTGCTCGACGGCTTCTTCGTGGAGTACGCGGAACAGCTCCGCGGCGTCCTCGGGCGCACCGGTCGCCAGGGCGCGCCGGGCGTCGGACAGGCGCAGCCGGAGCCCGGCGGCCAGGTGGGCCGGGCGGCCCGTGGCCAGTTCGTCGAGGCTGACGCCCAGACGTTCGGCGAGGTGGCGCAGCGCCGTCTCCGACGGGCGCACTTTGCCCGCCTCCAGCGTGGAGACGTAGGCGGGGGTGTAGGCGGGCTCGGCCAACTGCCGCTGGGTCAGGCCGCGTTCGCGGCGCAGCCGCTGGACGCGCCGTCCGATCTCGGCCGGGTCGTCGGGGGGTGGGCCCCCGGGGGAAACGTTCTGCGCCACCGCTGCCTCTCCGTAGGTCACATCGCGCCGCCGTCCACGGGATGCGTCGAACAGCACCGCGCGAGACTACCGCCGACCGCGGGACGGATCGGCGAGAACCTGACTACCCCGCAAGCGACTTGGCGCACACCCATTGCCCGGCGCACAAGAAGGCCCTACGTTGATCCGCGCATTAACCACGCTTAACCCGCCATTTATATCGCGGACTTCGGAAGGACGCCCATGCCCCCCACGCACCGAATACCCGGAGCACCCGGCCGCCCCAGACGCACACCGCTGCGCATCGCCCTCGCCGCGGGCACCGCCCTCACGGCGGCTGCCGTCGCCACTGGCCCCGCGGGGACCGCCACCGCCGCCAACCCCGAACCGGCCGCCCGGGGCACCCAGCACGTCGAGTACTTCACCGGACCCGGCACACACCCCCGGCACACCGAGGTCTCCGCGCCACCGGCGCTCTCCCCGGGGGAACGCGCCAGGATCAAGGGTGACGGGGACGTCGTCCCGATCGTGGAGGCCGGCCCGACCGGGACCAAACTCGACGTCGTCTTCATCGGCGACGGCTACACCGCGGCCCAGCAGGAGGACTTCCACGCCGACGTGCGGGCCAAGTGGGCGAAGATGTCCGCCGTCGAGCCGTACGCCTCGTACAAGAGCCTCTTCAATGTGTGGGCCGTCGACGCCGTCTCCCGGCAGTCCGGCGTCTCCGGCGATCCGACCCAGGGCACCGTCAAGGACACCGCGCTCGGCTCGGGCTTCTTCTGCGACGGCATCGAACGCCTCCTGTGCGTCGACACCAACAAGGTCGAGTCGTACGCGAAGAAGGCCGCCGACCCCGACCTCGTCATCGTCCTCGCCAACTCCACCAAGTACGGCGGCGCGGGCTACAACGACATCACCTCGCCGTCCGGTTACGACGGCATCGCGACCGCCTCATCGGACAACGCCCAGTCCGACCAGGTCGCCGTCCACGAGACCGGCCACTCGCTGGGCAAGCTGGCCGACGAGTACTGGTACGACGAGTACGGGACCTACCAGGGCGCCGAGCCCTGGGAAAGCAACATCAGCAAGCTGACCGCCGACCGGCTCACCGCGCAGCGGAAGAAGTGGTACCGGTGGATCGGTCAGACCTCACCGGACGGCGGCACCGTCGGCGCGTACCAGGGCGGCGGCTACTACCCGCGCGGGCTCTACCGCCCGACCGCCGACTCGATCATGCGTACGCTCGGCCGCCAGTTCAACCTGCCGGGTCGTGAGGCGATGATCGCGGGCTTCCACCGGCACGCGTCCGTCGTCACCGCGCAGACCTCCACGGACAGCCCGGTCCGGCGCGGCGACACGGTCCGCGTGCGGGTGGCGGACGGTGTCCGGCTGCGCTGGAGCGTCGACGGCCGCGAGGTCAAACGGTCCAGGGACGAGCACGCCGTGACGCCCCGCGCCCTCGGGGTCCCCGCCGACGGGCGGGCGCACACGCTCTCGGTGCGCGCCACCGACCCGACCGACGCGGTCCGCGACCCGGAGCTGCGCGGCCTGCTGACCGACTCCCTCACCTGGCGGGTGCGGCGCTGACCGGTTCGGGTCCACGACGCGTGCCGGCCGGCCCGTGTCCAGAACCGCTCACGGGGTGGGGGCGCGCTGCCGTCCCACGTCCCCGCGGACGGCGGTCGCGGCGACCGGCACGCTCGACTCGCGCACGACGAGCTCCGGTGCGAGCCGTATCGCGCGCCGCGGTCCGCCTTCGCCATCCACGAGGCGGCGGCCGAGGAGACGCGCCGCCTCGGCGGCCAGCTCGGCCACCGGCTGGCGGACCGTGGTGACGCCCGGCGCCGAGAGCGCCGCCATCGGGATGTCGTCGAACCCGGTGACGGCGACCTCGCCGGGCACGTCCGCACCGAGCTGCTGCAGGCGCTGCAGCGCCCCGATGGCGATCAGGTCGTTGGCGCAGACCAGCGCGTCGGGGCGGGAGGGCCACACCTCGTCGACGGCGGCCCGCCCCCACTCCACGGAGAAGTCGCCGAGGACCACCCGGTCCGGCGCCCCCGCATCCAGGGCCCCGGCCCCGGCGGCATAGGCGGCGCGCCGCTCGGCGGCGGTCGAGGCCGTCCCCGTGGCACCGAGGAAACAGACCCGGCGGCGGCCCGTGGCGGCCAGATGATCGAGGACGAGAGCCATGCCCGCGGCGTTGTCGACCGCCACGGAGTCGGCGACGGCGGGACCGCAGCCCCGGTCCATCAGGACGAGCGGCACCCGCCCGGCCGCCGCGGTCACCGCTTCTCTGCTGCGCTCCTCGTGCGCCGGGATCACCAGGAGCGCGTCGACCTGCCGGCCGAGCAGGTCGGCGATGTACTCGGCCTCGGCGACCGGGTCGTCGTCACAGTCGGCCAGCAGCACGGCCCGCCCCTCGGCGTGCAGCGCGTGCGTCAACTCCCGTACCAGCGTGGGGTAGAAGGGGTTCGTGATCTGCGGCAGGACCAGGCCGACGGTGCCGGTCGAGCGGCTGCGCAGGGCCCGCGCCGCGTGGTTGGGCCGGTAGCCGAGCGCCTCGGCGGTCTCGCGCACGCGCCGGGCGGTCTCGGCGCCGACGGGGCGCGTACCGGCAAGGACCCGGGAGACCGTGGCGACGGAGCAGCCGGAGGCCCGGGCCACGTCTCTCAGCGTTACGTCGGCCACGCCGCGCCCACCCTTCGATGCGTTTCGGCAAACGTTATCAGCGGGTCTCAGAGCTCACCAGGCCCCATTTTCAGGGCGGATTCTCCTTGTTGGGGCAGGCCCGTGCCGGATCTATGCCGTTTTAGGTGGCTCTGGATGATCCCGGGATCATGTCCGTTCCGGGCGAGTTTGCTGGGGTGTGTCGTCGGCCATTGACATAATTCGCGCCGGTGCACAAAGTCTTGGGAGAACGTTTTCCCGAGCCTGCGCCGCACAGCGTCGTCAGCTCAGCCGAACAAAGAGGTTCCGCGATGCCCCGAAAGATCATCCTGGATTGCGACCCCGGACATGACGACGCGATCGCCATGCTCCTGGCCCACGGCAACCCGGATGTCGAGCTGGTCGCCGTCACCACCGTGGTGGGCAACCAGACCCTGGAGAAGGTCACCCGCAACGCCCTCTCGGTGGCCCGCATCGCGAACATCACCGGCGTCCCCTTCGCCGCCGGCTGCTCACGCCCGCTGGTGCGCACCGTCGAGACGGCCCCGGAGATCCACGGCGAGAGCGGCATCGACGGCCCCGTGATGCCCGAGCCCACTCTGGCCCTGGACGAGCGGCACGCCGTCGACCTCATCATCGACACCGTCATGGCGCACGAGCCCGGCGAGATCACCATCGTCCCGACCGCCGGCCTGACCAACATCGCCATGGCGGCCCGCAAGGAACCCCGCATCGTCGAGCGCGTCCGCGAGGTCGTCCTCATGGGCGGCGGCTACCACACGGGCAACTGGAGCCCCGTCGCCGAGTTCAACATCAAGATCGACCCCGAGGCCGCCCACATCGTCTTCAACGAGCCGTGGCCGGTCACCATGGTCGGTCTCGACCTCACCCACCAGGCCCTCGCCACCCCCGAGGTCATCGAGCGCATCGGCGAGGTCGGCACCGCCCCCGCCCTCTTCGTCAACGAGCTCCTCGACTTCTTCGGCGCCATGTACCTGGAGGCCCAGGGCTTCGACGCGCCGCCGGTCCACGACCCGTGCGCCGTCGCCTACGTCATCGACCCGGACGTCATGAGCGTCCGCAAGGCCCCCGTCGACATCGAGCTCACCGGCACGCTCACGCTCGGCATGACCGTGACGGACCTGCGCGCCATCGCCCCCGACGACTGCCACACCCAGGTCGCCGTCGACCTCGACCACCGGCGCTTCTGGGACCTGATCGTGGACGCCCTCGAGCGGATCGGCGACGTGCGCGCATGAACGCCTCCTTCACCGAACCCGCCGCGGCCCCCGGCGGCACCCACGGCTCACGGCCCGTGCGCATCGGGGTCCTGGTCGCCGCGCTCCTCGCGGCCTGCTTCGCCTTCCAGCTCAACGCGAGCATGCTCAGCCCCGCCCTGAAGAACATCGAGGACTCCCTCGGGGCCACCTCGGCCGAGATCGGCCTGACCCAGACCGCGTTCTTCACCTCGGCCGCGCTCTTCTCGCTCTTCCTGCCGCGCCTCGGCGACCTCGTCGGACGCCGCAAGGTGCTCGCCGGAATGCTGGCGCTCATGGTCGTCGGCTGCGTGGTCGCCGCGCTCGCCGAGAGCGTGCCGATGCTCTTCGCGGGCCGCGTCATCCAGGGCATCTCGGGACCGACCGTGCCGCTCTGCCTCATCATGCTGCGCAACGAGGTCCACGAGCCGAAGAAGTACGGCACCCTGCTCGGCGTCATCACCGCCGTCAACGGCGGCATCGCCGGCGTCGACTCCCTCGGCGGCGGCTTCCTCGCCGACCACTACGGCTTCCAGTCGGTGTTCTGGGCCATGGCCGCCGTCGCCGCCATCGCCGCGCTCCTCGTCGCCACGCTCACCCCCGAGTCGCGGGCCGCCGACACCGCCGACACCCGCATGGACTGGCCCGGGGTCACCCTCCTGGTCATCTCGGTCGGCGCGGCCCTCATCGCACTGAACGAGGCGGGCAAGCTCGGCGCCGCGAACTGGGTGCTCGTCGCGATCCTGGTCGTCGTCGCGGCCCTCGCCTTCGCCCTGTTCTGGCGCACCGAGGACCGCAGCAGCCACCCCCTGGTCGCCACCCGGCACCTGCGCCGGCGCTCCACGTGGGCGCTGCTCCTCACCACGGTCCTCACCATGACCGGCGTCTTCGCCGTGATGAACGGCATGATCCCGGCCTTCGCCCAGGACGCGCAGGCGGGCTTCGGGATGGGCGCCGAGCAGTCCGCCTGGTGGACCCTGACGCCGTACGCCCTCGCGGGCCTGGCCATGGGCCCCCTCGCAGGCCGCCTCGCCGCCACGTACGGCTACGGCCGCATCCTGCGCCTCGGCCTGATCGGCTCGGCCGTCACGGTCGCCCTGATGCTGTTCACCCTGCACGCCGACTCGCGGCTCCTGCTCCTGGTCACGTCGATCCTCATCGGCGTCACCTACGCGGGCGTCGGCAACATCGTCCTCAACGGCCTGGGCATCGTGCTCTCGCCGAAGGAGAACCCCGGTTTCCTGCCGGGCCTGAACGCCGGCGCCTTCAACCTGGGCGCGGGGCTCAGCTTCGCCGTCCTCTACGCCGTGCAGACCGCCGCGGCACCGGCCGACAAGACCTCGCCGGCCGGTTACACCGCGGGCATGATCGCCGGAGTCGTCCTCATCGGGGCCGCCTTCGCGACGTCCTTCCTCATCCCCAAGCCGGTGGAGGCGGAAGCCACCCCGTGAGCGCGGCGCGCCGCTCAGAGCCGCACGCGCGGCAACCCCGTCACGGACATCACCAGTGAGTAGAGCGAGCTGGTGGCCGTGATGAAGAGCCGGTTGTTCTTCGGTCCGCCGAAGGCGATGTTGGACACCGGCTCCGGCACCCGCAGGCGCCCGATGAGGGTGCCGTCCGGGTCGTAGCAGTGCACCCCTCCCTCGATGGCGGCGGCCCACAACCGGCCGCCGTCGTCGAAGCGGAGGTTGTCGAACCGGCTGACGTCGTCCTTCGCCTCCGCGAAGACCTTCCCCTTCGACAGCGTGCCGTCCTCCCGCACGTCGAAGACCCACAGGCAGCCGCCCCGCGTGTCGGACACGTACAACTGCCGCTCGTCGGGCGAGAAGACGAGACCGTTCGGCGCCCCGAACCCGTCCGCGACCAGCCGCACCTCGCCCGTCGCCGGGTCGATCCGGTACACGTTGAGGCCGTCGATCTCGGGCTCGGCGCGGAACCCCTCGTAGTCGCTGGTGATCCCGAAGTCCGGGTCCGAGAACCACACCGAGCCGTCCGAGCGGACCACCGCGTCGTTCGGGCTGTTCAGCCGCTTGCCCTGGTAACGGTCGGCGAGCACCGTGATGCTGCCGTCCGGCTCGGTGCGGGTGACCCGGCGATTGCCCTGCTCGCAGCTGATCAGCCGGCCCTCGCGGTCGAGGGTGTTGCCGTTGACGTGCCCGGCGGGCGAGCGGAAGACGGAGACGGCACCGGTCGTCTCGTCCCAGCGCAGCAACCGGTCGTTGGGGATGTCGCTCCAGATCAACTGGCGCCAGGCGGGCAGGTAGAGGGGCCCCTCGGCCCACCGGCAGCCCCCGTACAGCTTCTCCAGCCGGTCGTCGCCGTTCGCACACCGTCCGGTGCGGAACCGCTCGTCCAGGATCTCGTACGGGGAGGTGCTGTCATTGTCGGACATGGATACCCCTTGGCGGCCATCGAGCAAATGTCGTTCGGTCGATCATGACTATGTCAGAACGTTGTATGGTTGCGCCATGGTGACTGTGGATGACGTGGACCGCCGGCTGATCGCCCTCCTCCAGGAGGACGCGACCATCTCGTACGCCGCGCTCGGCAAGGGCGCCGGTCTCTCCGCGGGCGCCGCCCATGAACGGGTGCGCAAGCTCCGCGAGCGCGGGGTCATCCGGCGAACGACCGTCGACGTGGACCCCACGGTGCTCGACCGCGGGGTACTGGCCTTCGTGATGGTCGACTCGACGTCGTGGATGGGCGATTCCGCCGCGGAGTTCGCGGCGATCCCCGAGATACAGGAGGCGCACGTCATCGCGGGCAGCGCCTCGGTCCTGGTCAAGGTCCGCACGGCGACGACCACGCAACTCCAGGACGTGCTGCGCCGGTTGTACGCGATCGAAGGGGTCAGCGGCACCCACGCCACCGTCTCCCTGGAGACGTTCTTCGAGCGTCCGGTGTCGCCGCTGCCCCTCTCCGGCTGACCTGGCCGGCGCGGTTCACGCCCCCGCGTTCAGATGCTGCCGCCGCCGTCGACGCTGAGCACGGTGCCGGTGATGTAGTCGGCGTCTGGACCGGCGAGGAACGCCACCGCGGCCGCGATGTTCTCGGGCGTGCCGATCCTGCCCAGCGGCCGGTCGGCGGCCTCGGCGAGGAACTCCGCCTCGGACTGGCCGAGTTGGCGCGCCTCGTGCGCGAGCATGGGGGTGCGCGTGTCGCCCGGCGCGACGCAGTTGACCCGGATGCCCGCCGGGCCGTGGTCCAGCGCCAGGGCCCGGGTCAGCATCACCACGCCGGCCTTGGCCGTGCAGTACGCGACGGCCTTCTCTCCCGCGCGCAGGCCCCACCCGGAGGCCACGGTGACGATGCGGCCGTGCCCCGCCCGTTCCATCATGGGCAGCACCGCCCGGCAGACGAGGAAGACGGAGTCCACGTTGTCCGCGAACGACCTGTGCCAGTCCTCGAGCGACAGCTCCGGGACCGTGCCGCGCCGGATGCTGCCCGCGACACAGCACACGTCCGTGATGACGCCGAATCTGCCGACGACCTCCTTGACCATGGCCGCCACGTCGTTCTCGTCGGACACGTCGCAGAGGAACGGCTCGGCCCGCCCGCCGGCGTCGCGGATGCGTCCCGCCACGGTCCGCGCCGCGTCGTCCCGGTCGACCACCGCCACGGCGGCGCCCTCGTCCGCGAGCTGCCGCGCGACGGCACCGCCGATCCCACCGCCGCCGCCGGTCACCAGCGCCACCCGTGGGTCGTGCCGGGGCCCCGTCACCGCTGGCCGCCCGAGAGGGTTCCGTCGAACAACTGGGTGAGCAGGGCCTTCTGGGTGTGCAGCCGGTTCTCGGCCTGCTGGAAGATCTTCGACCACGGCCCGTCCTTCACCTCGGCGTCGACCTCCTCGCCCCGGTTGGTGGGCATGCAGTCGAGGTACACCGCGCCGTCACCGGCCCGCCGCATCAGCGGCGCGGTGACCCGCCACCGGTCCGCGAGCCGCGTCCGCGCCTGGATCTCCTCCTGCCCGTCGAGGGTGGGGGACTTCCAGCTCAGCGTGTACACCGCGGCGCACTCCGCGACGGCGTCCTCGAGGTCGTGGGTCAGCTCGACGCTCGCGCCGGTGCGCGCGGCGACGGCCCGGGCGGCGCGGGTCACCCGCTCCTCCGGCGCGAAACCGGGCGGATGCGCGACGGTGATGCGGTGGCCGAGCGCGGCGGCGGCCATCATCGAGGAGTGCAGCACCCCGGGGGTCTTCTGCCGCGGCGAGTACGACCAGACGTACACGACCCGTTCGTTCGGCACCCGCGCACCGAACAGCTCACGCAGCGTCATGAGGTCGGCGAGCACCTGACAGGGGTGCTCCTCGTCGTCGAGCGCGTTGATGACGGGGATCGTCGCCCGCTCCGCCATCGTCCGCAGGCGGCGGTGCCCGGCACCGTACTCGTTCATGTCGTACCAGCGCACCACGAGCGCGTCGAGGTAGCGGTTGAGCACGCCGATGGTGTCCTCGATCGACTCGCGGTTGGCGAGCCGCAGTTCGTCGACGCCGTACGGGTAGCTGTCGGCGCCGAGCTGGGAGGCGGCGACCTGGAAGGAGACCCGGGTCCTGGTGGAGGGCACGTTGAAGAGCAGGCCGATGCAGCGGCCCGCCAGATGGGCCCGCGTGTCGTCGCCGCGCTTCATCGCTTCGGCGAGGTCGAGCAGGGCGCACATTTCCTTGGCCGATAGGTCCTGTATTCGCAGGATGTGTCGCGCCGTCACGTGAGGACTCCTGTCTCGGTGGGTGGGGTGACGCGCTTGCGCAGCCACCGCTCGGCGATGACGGAGAGGAGCAGCATCGCGAGCGCGATGACGAGGCTGATGCCGAAGAACGGCAGCATGGCGACGGTGGCCGCGATGACGGCCAGGTTCAGGCGGGCGGTGGCGCCCCGGGGGAGGAGCCGGGCGGCGGACAGGAAGGCCATCAGGAAGATGAGCAGGTACGTCGCCGATGACGCCTTGATCAGGGTCGTCTCGCTGGAATCGGTGATCAGCAGGAGGACGACCGACACCGCGTAGCCGGGCAGGAGGGCGAGGACCGCCCGTGCCGGGACACGGCCGCGAGAGGAGAGCCTGCTGAGCCCGGTCGGCAGGATGCCGTCGCGGGCGAGCGCGAAGACGACGCGCGAAGTACCCAGGCACCAGGCGTTGGTGGTGAGCAGCAGCAGGATCCCGGCCACCAGGAACCCGCTGCTCTGCAGCCCGGTCCCGGTGGCCACCTGAAGGAGGCGCACGAAGGCCGTGAGGTCCGACTGCCCGGCGCTCGTCTCGGGCAGCGCCACGGCGACGGTGAACGCCATGGCGAAGTAGAGCAGCCCCACACAACTGACCGCGTAGAGAATCCCCTTGGGAAAGGTGTGCCCGGGATCCCGCACCTCTTCGGCCACCGGCGCCGCGTTCTCCCAGCCGATGAATCCGAAGAAGCAGATGAGCAGCGTACTGCCGAGCGCGCCCCAGCCGTGCGGCGCGAACGGCGTGAGGCGGTCGTACTGACCCTCGGGCAGCGCCAGGCAGATCACGACGGCCAGGAGCAGCACCACGGCGCCGAGGACCACCATCTGGGCGCGCGTACTCACCTTGATGCCCCAGAGGTTGAGCGCCACGCAGAAGACGATGACGGCGGCGCCCGCGAGGAGCGCCGCCCGGTTCGATGCCGTGGGGTCGACCGCGGAGAGCAGATAGCGGCCGGCCGCGAGCCCCAGCACCGGATTGCCGGCGAGCAGCGTGAGGAGGAGGAAGACGGCGGCGACACGGCCCGCCCGGGCGCCGAAGGCCGCCTCCACGAACTGGGCGACGCCCTTGCTCGTGGGGTGCCGTACGGACATCTTCGCGAAGATCAGGGCGAAGGGATAGCTGTAGACGATCAGCAGCCCCCATGCGAGCAGGGACAACGGCCCGGCCTCGGCCCAGGCGAGCGAGGGGATGAGCAGCACGCCCGCGCCCATCACGGAGGTGACGTAGTGTGCGACCAGTCCCGAGGTGCCCAGCTGCCGCGGCAGTTGAGGGGACCCGGACGCTTGGGTGGGAGCCCCCTCGAGGGACGTCATACGGTCTGACCCGCCTGTTCTTCGCGCGAACCCTGCCAGAGCCCGTCCATCGTCTCGTGACTGATCCGCTTGTGCAGGTCGGCACGGGACGCGTAACCCATATTGATGATGAGGCGGCGGCCGCGGCTCAGCGGATAGACCCGGTGCAGGGTGGTGTCGGTGCGCATCAAATAGAGGTCGCCGGGCCGCAGTTCGAAGGAGTGGATGGGCTGTGCGATGAACTGGCGGTGCAGCTGCGGATCCTGCTTGTTCCAGTACGTGCGGGGCACGCACTGCACGAATCCGCCGTGCTCGGCGGGCGGGCAGGCGACCACCCAGACCAGCGCGAAGCTGTAGTCGTCCCAGTGCCATCCGTGGGTGTCACCGGACTGTTCGAGTTCGGTGATCACATACCGCTCCGGCTCGTAGGGGCAGGTGAGCACCGGCTCGCCCGCGACCTTCCCCAGAGCGTCCAGGAGATCCGCCGACGCGTACACCGCCGGTATGACGGATCCGTGATCGCTGATTTCCCTGTGGCGCACATTGCGCATCTGCCGGGGAGTGTCCCCGGTCTCCTTGAAAGTCATTCCGCGGCGGACACCGTGTTCCTCGACGAGTCTTTCGATTTCGTCGGCAACCGCAGATTTCACGTCGTCCGGGGCCAGGAACGGCAATGTGGTGAATCCCCGCTGGAGGAAATCACGGCGTGCGCTCTCCAGCAGGTGTTCGTCGACATTCCTGACCAGGTGTTCCGAGAGGGACTGAACGAGGCCCCCGATCCGCTCGTCCGGTCGCATGACCAGCTCCCAACGTCGTCGGCAGGAGGTTTGCTCACTTCGGTCTTCGGCCTTTATTGAAGACGGAAGCCTACCCGGTCACCCTGTGGGCACCAAGGAAAGCGACGCATTCAAGCCAGCGGAAATGTTGCGAAATTGTTTTTGACGGATCGCTTCTTTCTGTCACGCGTGGCGCGGCGGTTTCAGGCGCTTAGCCGTCCCCCCGGTCGGCGACCCGCACCGACAGCCCGTAGTCGAGTTCGGCCCCGTCGACGAGCAGCGCCTCCACGGACCGGGTCGCCGGGTCGATGTCGGCCTCCATGCCGTCCCCCACGTACCGCGGATAGCCGGAGGCGCCCGTGTCCCCGGTGGCCACCACCACCGCCGAACGCAGGGCGCCGGCCCCGCCGCTCGTGCTCTCGCCGCTCTCGGTGAACTCGGGCACCAGCAGCAGCTCGTAACTCTGCGGATCAGTCTTCATGCCGGTGACGCTAGACAGGAGTCGCCCGCGCCGCACGCCCACGCGCCGCGTGCACTCCGCCGATGCTCCGAACGGCACCGCCCGCGGCGGGGCCGCTCACCGGTCCAGAGCGCGGGCGGCCGCCGCCACCACCGCGTCCGCCAGTGCCGCGAGCGCGGGGGAGTCCAGCTTCCACTGCTGCCAGAACAGCGGTACGTCCACGACCCGTTCGGGGTCGAGCAGGGTCAGCGTGCCGGCGCGCAACAACGGCTCGGCCTGTGCCTGCGGCACCACACCCCAGCCGAGACCCGCCTCGATCGCCTCGACGAAGCCCCGCGAGGAGGGAACGTAGTGGCGCAGCCGGGCTGCCCCGCGGCCGCCCGTCACCTTGCGCGCGAAGTCGTCCTGCAGGCAGTCGCGGCGGTCGAAGAACAGCACGGGCGCGTCCGCGAGGACCTCTCCCAGCGGCACCCGCGGCCAGTCGCCCAGCCGCCGCGCCGCGAACTCCGGCGAGGCGACCGGCAGATACCGCATCCGGCCGAGCCTGCGCACCGTGCACCCCGCCACCGCGTCCGGCGACGACGTCACCGCGGCCATCACCGAACCCTCGCGCAGCAGCGACGTCGTGTGCTCCTCGTCCTCGCGGCGCAGCTCGAAACAGATCCGCATCTCGTCGGGGATGCGTGCCAGCGCGGACAGGAACCACGTCGCGAGCGAGTCGGCGTTGACCGCGACCGGCAGGACGGCGGACTCGCCCGTCCCGCTGATGCCGAGCTCGGCGCGCGCGTCCCGCTCCAGGCGCGCCAGCTGCCGGGCGAACCGCACCACGACCTGCCCCGACCCGGTGGGCCGCACCGGCTTCGTCCGCATCAAGAGGACCCGGCCGGTCCGGCGCTCCAGGGTCTTGACGCGCTGGCTCACCGCGGACGGCGTGACGTGCAGCACGGCCGCCGCGGCGTCGAACGTGCCCTCGTCGACGACGGCGAGCAGCGTCCGCACGTGTTCGAGCGGCAGCTCCGATACCGCTCCCGACCAGAGACCCGCTGCTTCTCCCACATCGGACACCCGGCGTACTCCCGTAAACGAGGAATCATGAGGATTGCTTAAGCTACCTGAGAATCTGTACCTGTACTTATAGGCCCGATGATCCTTAACGTCGATGCCCATGGGAACAGCACTCACCGCGACAGCCGCCGGGTTCGGCACCGGACTCTCGCTCATCGTCGCCATCGGCTCACAGAACGCCTTCGTCCTGCGCCAGGGAATCCGGCGTCACGCGGTGCTCAGTGTGGTTGCCATCTGCGCCGTCTCCGACATGGTGCTCATCGCCGCGGGCGTCGCCGGGGTCGGCACCCTGGTCACGGCCTGGCCCCCGGCCCTCACCCTCGTCGGCCTCATAGGAGGAGGCTTCCTCCTGTCGTACGCCGTGCTCGCCGCACGCAGGGCGCTGCGCCCCACGTCGATGACGGCCACCGGCGCGGCGGCCGGGTCACGGCGCGGCGCACTGCTCGCCTGCCTCGCCATGACCTGGCTCAATCCGCACGTCTACCTTGACACGGTCCTCCTGCTCGGCTCGGTCGCCGCGGGCCACGACGGGCTGCGGTGGGCCTTCGGGATCGGCGCGATGCTCGGCAGCGTCTGCTGGTTCACCGCGCTCGGCTACGGCGCCCGCCTGCTCAGCGGCTTCTTCGAACGGCCCGCTTCCTGGCGGGCCCTGGACGCCCTGATCGCGGCGACGATGGCCTTCATGGGTGCGACGCTCGTCCTCGGGGTGCTCTGAACCGCACTGTCACGCGCGAGCGTCCTCCCACAGCTCGGCGCGGTACGCGCCGACCAGCGCGGCGATGCGGGCCACCGCCTCGGCGGCGGGCAGCGGAGCGGGGCGCCGGCCGTCGCGCAGCCGCAGGGCGACCAGCTCGTCGTCGTGCTCCCGCGCGCCGATGACGGCCTGGTACGGCACGAGACGGGCGGCACGGATCCGCGCGCCCAGACTTGCGCGCTCCGGCCCGGCGAGCTCGGCCCGCAGCCCGAGCTCGGCGCTCCGGCGCAGCAGACGCTCGGCGCCGGGCATCTGGGCCCCGGAAACCGGCAGGATCACCAGCTGGGTGGGGGAGAGCCAGGCCGGAAAGGCCCCGCCGTGCCGCTCGATGAGATGGGCCACGGCTCTCTCCACACTGCCGACGACACTGCGGTGGACCATCACCGGACGGTGCTTGGCGCCGTCCGCGCCGATGTAGTGCAGATCGAACCGCTCGGGCTGGTGGAAGTCGACCTGGACGGTGGAGAGGGTCGACTCGCGGCCGGCCGCGTCGGCCACCTGCACGTCGATCTTCGGGCCGTAGAACGCGGCCTCGCCCTCCTCCGCTTCATAGGGCAGCCCGGAACGGTCGAGCACCTCGGTCAGGAGCGCGGTGGACCGCCGCCACTTCTCGGGGTCGGCGACGTACTTGCCGCCGGGCCCCGGCAGGGAGAGCCGGAACCTGGCCGCGCGGATGCCGAGGGCGTCGTACGCCGAGCGGATCATCGCCAGCGCCGCGGCTGCCTCGTCGGCGACCTGGTCCAGGGTGCAGAAGATGTGCGCGTCGTTGAGATGGATGGCCCGGACCCTGCTCAACCCGCCGAGCACGCCGGAGAGTTCGGCGCGGTACATGCCGCCGAGCTCGGTCATGCGCAGCGGAAGTTCGCGGTAGCTGTGGGACCGGGAGCGGTAGATCACCGCGTGGTGCGGACACAGGCTCGGCCGCAGCACGACCTGCTCGCCGCCCACGTCCATCGGCGGGAACATGTCGTCGCCGTAATGCGACCAGTGCCCGGAGATCTCGTACAGCTCACGCTTGCCGAGCACCGGCGAGTACACGTGCCGGTAGCCCGCCCGCCGCTCGGCGTCGCGGATGTACTCCTCCAGGGCGTGCCGCACGGCCGCCCCGTCCGGCAGCCAGTACGGCAGACCCGCGCCGATCAGCGGGTCGGTGCCGAACAGGCCCAGCTCGCGGCCGAGTCCGCGGTGATCGTGCCGGGCCTCGCGTTGTTCGTACCGGGCTTCACGGTGTTCGTGCCGGCGGTCGGCGTCGTCGTCGTGCGAACGCATGCGCATCACGTCGTTCATGGGGTCTCCTCGCGGACATCGGGCGAGTGACCACAAGCCGAAGCCCCGGGGCACTCGCCCCGGGGCTTCGGACTCGGACATCGGTCAGCGCGCCGGGACACTCTCCGGCGTCGTCGTCACTGCGGCGCGCTTCTGCATGCCGCGACGGTAACAGGACGCGACCTGTCCCGGCTCCGCCTTTTCCGGCCGTGGCGGCAGCGGGGAAAGGCGCGGCTCCTAGCGTCGCTTCGTCGTGCGGCGCCAGCCGAAGGGACCCGGCAGATCCATCGACGTCGTACGCCGGCCGGTGCTGCTGTGCGTGCGCCGGGGTCCGTGACGGCCGCCCGTCGTGAGGGACCACGAGCGCTTGTTGATGTTCAACCGCACCCCGGGAAGTATCCGGAAACTCTTGCGGAACGTGAGTGGCATGGACTCCTCCTAGCGTCCTTCCGCGAGTACCCGGGCAGGGCCGTCCGTCACGTGCGCACGCCCGCACCGGCGTCCCCTAGGTGATCGAGGGTGATCGATAGGGGGAAACCCTCACCCACGGCGGCCAGTTGGGATGATGTGGCTACCCGGTCGGCTCCGCGAAGCTCTCCCCATGACGAAGATCAGGCACAGCGCCATGCCGAAGACCAGGCGCAACGCCACACTGCTGGCCGCCTCCGCCGCCGTACTCACCCTCACCGCGCCACTGGCCGCGACCGCGTCGGCCTCGCCGGCGACGGCCACGACGAAGACGGCGCCCCAGCCGCTCGACTGGACCACGTGCGAGGGCCACGGCCCCGAGTCGCGGCAGCGGTGCGCGACCCTCGACGTGCCGATGGACTACGCCCACCCCGAGGGCAAGAAGATCCAGATCGCCGTCTCCCGCATACCGAGCGAGAAGCCGGCCGCCCGCCGCGGCGCCCTCCTGCTCATCCCCGGCGGCCCCGGGGGCTCCAGCATCGACGACCCCTCCGGCAAGGGACAGAGACTGCCCCGGGATATCCGGGACAAATACGACCTCATCGGTTTCGAGCCCCGGGGACTCGGCCGCTCGACCCCCGTGACCTGCGGCTTCGAACACGCCGACCTCGCCACCACCAGACTGCGCCCCTGGCCCGCCCCGGACGGCTCCGTCACCGAGAACATGACCGCCGCCGCACGCATGGCGCAGGCGTGCGCCCGCAACGGCGGCGACCTCATCGGCAACATCAGCACCGCAAACAACGCTCGGGACATCGACCGCATCCGTGCCGCGCTGGGGGAGCGGAAGGTGTCGGCCTGGGCCGTCTCCTACGGCACGTACGTCGGCGCCGTCTACAGCCAGCTGTTCCCGCACCGCACCGACCGCGTCGTACTGGACAGCAACGACAACCCGGACCCCACCCGGGTCGGCCGGGGCTGGGTCGCCGCGCACGAGGCCGGCGTGGAGGACACCTTCCCCGAGTTCGCCAAGTGGGCCTCGGCGCCCGGCAATCCGGACCGCCTGGCCGACACCGCCGCCGAGGTGCGCCCGCTCTTCCTGCGCCTCGCCGCCCGCCTCGACCGGGAGCCGATCCCCTGGCCCGGCGCCAACCCCGGGGAACTGAACGGCAACGTACTGCGCCAGACCATGCTGGACACGATGTACGACCCCGACGACTTCCCGGACCTTGCCCGGCTGATCCGGGCGGCGGAGAAGGGCACTCTCCCGCCCGCACCCCAGTCACCGCCCGACGAGGCCCTCCAGAACGTCATCGCCGTCGGCTCCGCCACCCTCTGCAACGACATCGCGTGGCCCACGTCCACCGCCGTGTACCAGCGGGATGTCACCCAGAGCCGTACCGCGTTCCCGCTGACCGCGGGCATGCCCAGGAACGCGATGCCGTGCGCCGCCTGGCCCTTCGAGCCGAAGGAGAAGCCGGTACGCGTCACCGACCGCGGCCCGTCCAACATCCTGCTCGTCCAGAACGAGCGGGACCCCGGCTCTCCGCTGAGCGGCGCGCTGAAGCTGCGCAAGGCCCTCGGCCAGCGCGCCACCATGGTGACGGTCGACGCCACCGGCCACGACGCCTACCTCGCCAACGGAAACGCATGCGGGGACCGGACGGTCTCGCGCTTCCTCGCCACGGGGAAGCGGCCCGCCCACGACACGTACTGCTCCTGAGACGGCGGCCGCGTGTGAAGGTCGTCACAAGCGGCCGTCTCATGATCGGGGTCGGGTGCCACGGGGGCACCGAGTTCGCGTAAGGTCGCGGGTCGGCCGCACACGGCCGCCCGAGAAACGCAGTCACCGAACAAGGAGCCGCAGGTCATGTCGGCCAATGACGCCACCCAGGCGCCGATCTATCACACCCTCGTCCAGGAGCACGGCGATGTCGTCGCCACGGCCCGCAAGGCCGCGGAGGAGACCCAGCAGACGGCCGAGGACCTCCTCGACTTCAGCTCGCCGGGCGGCGCGAGCGCGCCCGCGGGCCCCGCGTCCTAGCGGCCGCGGCGCGGCATGGGTGTCGCAGCGATCCGGGACGACGGCGAGATCGTCACCGGGTTCCCCGGACGGCGCACAGCCCGGGGAACCCGGCCCGCCCCGGCCCAGCCGACCCGCCTCGCTGCCCGGTCCCGTCCGCACCGCCTCGCATCGCGGGGGCCCGATCGGCCAGGATGGCGCAATGGATTACGAGTTCTGGAAAGAGATCCACGCCCGCGGAGGCATCCCCGCGGTCAAGAGCGCGCTGGAGGACCTTCCCGGTGACCTCCCGGCCAAGGACGCGGAAGCCGCGACCGAGCTGGCCCTGAAGGTCATCGAGGACGACATCGCCCGCATCAACGCCCGGGCCGACCGCGCCGAGGCACGGGCCCGCCGGCTGGCGGAGCAGGCCCGCGAGGTGAACCAGCAGCTCACCGAGCACGCCACCCGCGCATCGGATGAGCCGACACCCGGCGGCACCACGCCGTGAGGTGACCCGAGGCGCCCGAATGACGTGAGAATCACCACCGGCACGGAGCGGGCGCGACCACGGGCCAGATACGGCCGTACGTCACCTCAGCCGGCACGGGCCGTAAGCACCTCCGCGCGCACCGGCCAGAGCACCACGGCAGACACGGCCGACGGCACCTCGACGGGCACGGGCCACAGCACCTCGGCAGACACGGGCCCGGCCGGCCGCCCTCACGTACGCGCCATCAGCCGCACCATCGCCATGTCGTGGCGTGCCTGGAGCCCCGCGTCCGACGACACCCGCAGCAGCGCGCCGAGCGCACGCACCGCGCCGTCGTCGTAGCCGCACGACTCCGCGTCGCGCGCCGCGGCCTCGAGCCGGCGGATGCCCTCGGCCTCGTCGCCCATGCCCAGCAGTGCCTCCCCGATCACCGTGCGCAGCAGCACCCGGGCCGCGGCGGAGGCCTCCGACGGGCTGTCGAGGTCGAGCGCGGCGACCGCCGTCTCGAAGGCCGGCCGCCACTCGCCCGCGTCGAGGCGGTGCCGGGCGAGGTGGTAGAGCGCGAGGCGTTCGGTGGTGCGGTCGCCCACGCTGTGCGCGAGCTCCGCCGCGAGCGCGCACCCCTCGGCGGCCTCCTCGGGGCTGCCGAGCTCGGACTGCGCCAGCGAGAGGTTGATCAGTGCCGTCGCCTCACCGCGCGGATCGCCGGCGCGGGCGGCAAGCACGGGCGCGGCTTCCAGATGGACAAGCGCCTCACCGATACGGCCCTCCTCCGTCAGCACCCACCCGAGCAGGGCGAGCACCCGTGACTCGGCGCGGGCGTCACCGTCGGCGCGGGCCGCCTCAAGTGCCGTCTGCAGGAGGGGAGTCCAGCCGTCCCGCACCCGCCACACGATCTGCGGCCACTGCGCGAGCACGAGCCGCCACGTCCTGGCGTGCAGTCCTGCCGCGTGTGCGGCGGCCGCGGCCAGCGCCAGATCGTCGCGCTCGGCCGCGTACCAGTCCATCGCCTGCTCGCGGTCGGTGAACTCCCGTACCGCCTGCGGCTGATGGAAGTCGGCGGGCAGGCCGAAGCAGGACTCGTCGCCGGGCTCGGCCGCGTCCGCGGCGGCCAGCGCCGTGGCGACGCTGTGGTCGAGCCCCCGCACCAGGGTGTCGGGCGCTGCGTCCAGCCCGCGCGCGTACAGCCGTACGAGATCGTGCAGCGTCCAGCGGTCCGGCCCGGTCCGGATCACCAGGTGTGCCGCCGCCAGCTTGTCCAGCGCGGCCTCGGCGGCCTCCGCCGCGGTGCCGGCGAGGGCCGCGGCGGTGTACCGGTCGACGTGCGTGCCCGGATGCCGGCCGAGGTGCGCGAAGTGCCGCGCGGCGCCTTCGGGCAGTCGCCGAACCGTCAGTCGCAGCGCCGCCCGGACGCCTGTGTCCTCCACGTCCAGGAGGCTCAACCGGCGTGACTCGTCGGACAGTTCGGCATTCATGGAGCTCAGGGACCAGTCGGGCTGGTCCGCGAGGCGCGCGGCGGCCACGCGCAGCGCGAGCGGCAGCCCACCGCAGAGCGAGGCGAGCCGCCGGGCGGCCACTTCCTCGGCGAGGACACGCTCCTTGCCGAGCACCGCGGCGAGCAGGGCGGTGCTGTCCTCCGGTTCGAGTACGTCCAGGGGTACGGGCCGCGCGGCGTCGGACGCGATGAGGCCGCGCAGCCGGTACCGGCTCGTGACCACGGTGACGCACTGCGCGCCGCCCGGCAGCAACTCTCTGACCTGCTCGGACGCGCGCGCGTTGTCGAGTACGACGAGAAGCTGGCGCTCGGCGCACAGCGAGCGGAACAGCGCGGACGCGGCACTGCCCGACTCCGGGATCCGGCGCGGGGCCACCCCGAGCGCCAGCAGGAACTCCCTGAGCACCTCTAGGAGGGTCGGCTCGCCCGTGTCGCTGAACCCGCGGAGGTCGGCGTAGAGGAGTCCGCCGGGGAACTGGTCGCGGTTGCGGTGGGCCCAGTGCGTCACGAGGGCGGTCTTGCCGACGCCCGCGGGCCCGGTGACCAGACAGACGGGCGCCTCACCGGCGGCGGCCCGGGACAGTGCGGTGAGTTCCCCGGCCCGCCCGTGGAAGCCGCGCGGCATGCGCGGCAGGAGGTCGATCATGCCGGGCGGGGGTGAGGCGGGCAGCCCGTGCACCGGCGGGGGAGCGGCGGCGGCGACGGGAGCGGGGGAGGGGAGAGTGGCGGGAAGCGGGGCGGGGGTGGGGCTTGCCGAGGCCGTAGGAGCGGCTGAAGCCGACCGCGGAGCCGACGTCGACGGGGAGGGGGAGGCGGAGCGCGCCGGTGCAGCTGAGCCGGAGAGCGATCCCGTGCCCGGTCCCGTCCCCGAGGTGGTAGCCGAACCGCGCCCCTCCGCCGCGTCACCCCCGTCGTACTCCCCGCGCAGCACGACCGTGTACGCGTCGGCGAGCTCCCGGCCCGGGTCGACGCCCAGCTCGTCCGCGAGCAGCCGCCGCGTGCGGTGGAACCAGTCGAGCGCCTCCGAGCGCCGCCCGGCCCGCTGGAGCTCACGTATGAGGGCTGCGGACAGCGATTCGCGCAGCGGGTGAACGCTGGCCTCCGCGCGCAGCACCGCCGCGGCCCGGGCATGCTCGCCCATCCGTGAGTACGCGGTGGCCAGCGACTCCACGGAGGCGAGGCGGAGCTCTTCGAGGGCCTGCGCCGCCGCCTGGAGGGGCTGACTCGGATGGGCCCCGGTCAGCGCGGGTCCCTGCCACAGGGAGAGCGCCTCCAGATACATCGCCACGGCGTCGGAGGGGGTGCGCTGACTGCGGGCCAGCGTCACCAGCTCCTCGAAGCGGTGGGCGTCGAGCAGTGATTCCGGCATGCGCAGGACGTACGCCGTGCCCTGGGTGATGAGTTCGACGCCGAACATCTCGGCTTCCGCGCTGTTGAGCAGGACCCGCAGCTGCGACACATGGCCCTGGATGACGCCGCGGGCCCGCGCCGGAGGCTCGTCGTCCCAGAGCGCGCCGGTCAACTGGTCGACGGTGACCGGGTGGTTGGGCCTGAGCAGCAGGGCGGCGAGCAGGCTGCGCCGCTTGGCGGGGCCGAGCGGCAGCACACCCACCTCAGTGGCGACGGACACCGCTCCAAGCAGCCGGAACTCCACTGATGCAACTCCTCCTGCGGGAAAAGATCCAGATTACCGGAGGGGGACGGTGTGACCGAGTACGGTCTGGCGGTGACCAGGGTCCCGGGGGCAGGGCAGGCCGGACGCCCCGCAGGACGAGGGAGAGAGGGACGGCGAGCGGACATGGCGGCCGACTGGGAGTGGGACGACACGTTGTTCGCGGGGGCCGCGCCCTACTACACGCGCGGCAGGCTGCCTTACGCGCCCGGGCTGGCGGACGTACTCGCCGAGGCCCTGCACCTGGACGGGCGGGGACGGCTCATCGACGTGGGCTGCGGCCCGGGAACTCTCGCGCTGAGCCTGGCCCACCTGTTCCGTGAAGTGGTGGGTGTGGACCCCGACGGCGAGATGATCGCGGAGGCCCGCCGTGCGGCCGTCGAGCGGGGCGTGGCCGAACGCGCGCGGTGGGTGCGGGCGCGGGCGGAGGACCTGCCCACGGGACTCGGCACGTTCACTGTCGCGGTCTTCGCCCAGTCCTTCCACTGGATGGACCGCGATCTGGTGGCGGCGACCATCAAGGACATGCTCAGCCCGGGCGGGGCTCTGCTGCACATCTCGGACCTCAAGACGGAGGAGTCCCTTCCCGCCGCAGAACTCCCGCATCCCGCGCCGCCCCAGGCGGCGATGCGAGAGCTGATCCGGCGGTACCTGGGCCCGGTGCGCCGCGCCGGCCGGGGCGTACTGCCGCAGGGCACGGCGGGCGGCGAGGCAGCGGTCTACGCGCGGGCGGGTTTCACCGGCCGGCAGCGCCATGTGGTCCCCGGAGGGCAGGTGCTGGAACGCTCCGCCGACGACGTCGTCGCGGCCGTCTTCTCCCTGTCGAGCTCGGCCCCGCACCTCTTCGGACCCCGCAGAGCCCGCTTCGAGGCAGAGCTGCGCGAACTGCTGCACGAGACCTCCCCGTCCGGCCGCTTCTCCGAACGGGTGCCGAGCACGGAGGTCTTCGTCTGGCGGAACGGCGTTACGAGGGACTGATCGCTCGTGGACCGGCGCGTCCGCGGATCGGCGCGTCCGCGGACCGGGGCGTCCGCGGATCGGTGCGTCTGGGGATCTCCCTCCCGCGAAGCGGGAAATCTGGTCGACAGGCAGTGCCGCGAACCGCTGTGATGGCTCCCGTCCGACCGCCGTAAACACCAGACCGACCACAGGAGCCACTCGTGACGACCGCGCGCATCGCGGACACCGGTACCCGGATCGATGACGCACTGGTGAGACGTCTGGTCGACACGCAGTTCCCGCACTGGTCGGGGCTCCCCTTGAAGCTGCTCGACCCGGCCGGTTCCGACCACGTGATCTACCGGCTGGGCGACGAGCTGTCCGTCCGGCTGCCCCGGCACGGCGACGCCGTCGGGCAGGCCGGCAAGGAGTCGACCTGGCTGCCCCGGCTCGCCCCGCACCTTCCCCTCGCGATCCCCGCGCCGGTGGCGGTGGGGGAACCCGCCTTCGGCTACCCGTGGCCGTGGGCGGTGTCCCGCTGGCTCGTGGGTGAGACGGCGACCGTCGAGGCGCTGGCCGACTCGGCTGAGGCCGCCGTGGAGCTGGCCGGGTTCCTGTCGGCCTTGCAGCGGTTCCCCGCCACCCCCGAGGACCTCTCCGACGAGAGGGCCGGGGAAGGCCTCACCGGCCGGCCGCTGTCCGACCGGGACCGTGCGACGCGGCTCGCCATCACCGAAGTCGACGGGATGTTCGACGTCAGGGCGATGACCGACTTGTGGGAGGCGGCGCTGAACGCTCCCGCATGGGACCGCCCGCCGGTCTGGTTCCACGGCGACTTCCACACCGGCAACCTGCTGACCGTCGACGGTCACCTCAGCGCGGTCATCGACTTCGGCGAACTCGGCATCGGCGACCCGGCCCGCGACCTGATGATCGCCTTCACCCTGATGACGCCGGACAGCCGCACCGCGTTCCGCGATGCCCTCGGTGTGGACGACGCCACCTGGCTGCGCGGACGGGGCTGGGCCCTGGCGACCGGCCTCAACGCCTACACGACGTACGCCGCCGTCAACCCCCGGGTCGCCGCGCAGACCACGAGGCAGATCACCCAGGCCCTCACCGGCTGACAACGGCGCCACCACCAAGACACGACACCACCAAGGCACGACACCACCAAGAGGTGACGTCAGTCGCACAGCGCTGCCATCTGCACCTTCCTCATCCCCGCGCTGACCGGCATGGGCGGCTCGTCCTTCAGTTCCGCGCCGAGGTCGTAGACATTGCCGACGAGGACCAGCTGTCGCCCACCGTCGGTGGTGGTGAAGGAGACGCTGGTGAAGCCGGGCCCGCTGCCGTCGGTCTCCCAGACACCGATCGGCTCGGTCTCCCGTCCCGTGCCGCACCGCACGTCCATGCGCTGCACGCCGAGTCCGTACGCCGGTGCGTCGGGGAACCGCACCGTGGTCAGGAGTTCGCGCTGCTGCGCGGGGCGCAGCAACGTGCCGCCGAACAGGGCCCGGTGGAAACGGGCCAGGTCGTCGACGGTGGAGATCATGGCGCCTGCGGTCCAGTCGTACGACGGGCTGAACCGGGTCACGTCACGCCCCGCGAGGTCGTAACCGTGCAGATGAGGACCGTGAATGGCGGGGTCGGTCAGCGGGAAGGAAGTGTGCCGCAGACCGAGCGGGGCGAGGATCCGCCGATGGATCTCGGAGGGCGCGCTGCGGTGGGTGACCGCCTCGATCACCAGACCGGCGAGGAGGTAATTGGTGTTCGAGTACTTCCAGCCGCTGCCGGGCGCGAAGTCCGGCTCGTGTCGGACGGCGCGGGCGATCACCTCGCGGGGGGTGTAGACGTAACCCCAGTCGTGGCGCTCCAGGTACGGGGCGAAGAACTCCGGTTCATTGGTGGGGTCGTAGATGCCCGAGGTGTGGTTGAGCAATTGCCGGATCGTGATGGCGCTTCCGACGTTTCCGTTTCCCCGGACCACGCCGGGCAGCCATTTCTCCACGCTGTCGTCGAGCGAGAGCCGCCCTTCGCCTTCCAGCTGGAGAAGGACGGTCGACACAAAGGCCTTGGTGTTGCTGGCGATCCGGAAGCGCTGGTCAGGCCGGGCCCCTTCGCCGCTCGCCGTGTCCGCGAGCCCGGCCGCCAGCCGTGACTCCCGCTCCCCGTGCCTGGCGTACACCACGACCCCCGGAAAGCCGTCCGCGACTGTCTGCTCGACGGCCTCCCGAAGGGCAGGGGGAGCGGGCCGTGGGGCCGCCGTTCGCCCAGCGGCAGTTGCCGGACCCACCCCTGATACCCCTGATACGGCTGATATCGCCACCGCACACACACCCGCCCACAGTGCGGCGGTCCGAACACGTGCCTTCACCGGTTGCTCCTGCTCCTTTGGCCTGCGCTGTTCCCTCCTCAGCGTGCCGGGCCGCCACACCGGCCGCCCATCCTGCTGACACCCGGCCGATACGGGGGCTGACCCCATCCCGCAGGTCACCCTGAGGGGTTCAGTCCTCCAGAGCCGCCGCCATGTGCTCCAGGTCGGTGAGGAGCGCCGAGAGGCGCTGCGGCGGGACCGCCTCGACCATGCGCTCTTCGACGGCGTACACGGCGGCCTGGACCGCGGCGAGACGGCTCCGGCCCTCCTCGGTGAGGCGGGCGGGCCGGGCGCGGCCGTGATCGACGGTGGTGGGGCGGGCGATCAGGCCTGCTTCCTGCAAGCCGCGGAGGACGACGTTCGCGGACTGCCGGGTGACGAACGTGGCGCGGGCGAGCTCGGCGTTCGACATGCCGGGTTGCTGGGCGAGGAGTTCGAGGGTCGCGTACTGCGGCACGGTCAGCCCGTGCTCCCGCAGCGCCTTGTCCATCGCGCCGCGCAGGGCGGCCTGGGCGCGTTTGAGCAGGTACCCCACGTGGTGGGTGACGTCGTCCGCGGGCCGGACCGGCCCCGTCTCTGCGCTCTTCTCCATGTCAACATTTTGACATGGGGAAGAGCGGCGCCCTAATCTCTCACATGTCAAAGTACTGACATCCAGAGCGAGGGAAGCCCCCATGTCTGTTGCCATCGACGGTCCCGACTTCGTCGCCCTGCAGGTCCACGACGTGGAAGCCGCGGCGGCCTTCTGCGAGCAGCACCTGGGTCTGCGACGAGCTGCCGTCTCGCCCCCGCACGCCGTCGTGTTCGACACGAAGCCGACGGCGTTCGCCATCCGCGCGCTCCTCCCCGGAGTCGACCTCTCCGAGACCTCACGCCCGGGCCTCGGGGTGGTGCTCTGGTTCCCGACCTCGGACGCACGTCGCCTCCACGACCAGTTGGTCGCCGCCGGAGTCAAGATCGTCGAACCCGTGACGGACAGCCCTTTCGGCCCGAAGTTCTCCTTCGAGGGCCCGGAGGGTTACGTGCTGACGGCGCACGGAGGCTGATGCGCGGGCTCGTGCTCCGCATCGCGGGAACGAGGCTCTCCCCTTCACGTGAGGCTTGTGCTGGACTGGCCCGACACAGTCCGTCCGCGACAACAGGGGTGAATGCGGTGCCTCTTGAGGGCGAGTACGACCCGAGTCCGGCGCAGTGGGTACGTGAACAGGTCGAGCTGTACGAGAGTTCGGGTGGCGCCCGGGGCAACACGCTCTGGGACACGGGCCTGCCGGTCGTCATCGTCACGATGCGCGGCGCGAAGAGCGGCAGGATCCGCAAGGTTCCACTGATGCGCGTGGAGCACGAGGGCCGGTACGCGGCGGTGGCCTCGAAGGGCGGCTTCCCGCGCCACCCCGTCTGGTACTTCAACCTCAAGGCCAACCCGCAGGTGGAACTCCAGGACGGCGCCGAGCGCCGGAGCATGGTGGCCCGTGAGGTCACCGGGGACGAGAAGGACCAGTGGTGGCGGCGCGCGGTCGCCGCGTACCCGCCGTACGCCGAGTACAAGGAGAAGGCCCGCCGCGTGATCCCGGTCTTCGTACTCGAACCGGAGCAGCCGCCCGGGCCGGGGACGAACCCGGCCCGGGCGGACTCCTGAGTCTTTCGGACCTCTCTCTACCTGTCTGCGTGCCTGCCTTCCTCTGCGGGCTACCGCCGACCGGCGGCCCTTCGCCTGCCCGGCGTCACTTCAGGTGGCGGGTGAAGAACTGAGCCGCGGCGTCCCCCGCGAACCGCGGGACACCCCGGTGCCCGCCCATGTTGGCGTGCAGGGTCTTCTCCTCGGAGCCGAAGGCGTCGAACAGATCCAGGGCCGCCTGACGGTCGTTGCCTTCGTCGTCCCACTGCAACAGGACGTGGAGCGGGATGGTGACCCGGCGGGCCTCCTCGAACGTGGCGCGCGGCACGAGGCTCCCGGCGAACAGGGTGGCGGCCACGATGCGCGGCTCGGCCACCGCCAGGCGTACGCCGATGGAGATCACCCCACCCGAGTACCCGACAGGACCGCCGACCTCGGGCAGCGACAGGAGGGCATCCAGCGCGGACCGCCATTCCGGGACCGACTTGTCGACGAGCGGGAGGACGACGGCGTCGACGATCTCGTCGTCGAGCGGTCCACCGGCCTCCATGGCGCGGCGCAGGTCGGCGCGGGCCTGCTCGGCGGCGTCCCAGCGGGGCCGGTCGCCGCAGCCCGGGAGCTCGATGGTGGCCGAGGCGAAACCGTCGGCCGCCGCGTGCCGGGCCCGTCCCACCAGTCGGGGATACATCGTGCCCAGTCCGAGCGTGGGGTGGCCGAGCAGGATCAGCGGCACCGGTGCGGACGCGGATGCGGATGCCGGCGTCCACAGGATGCCGGGGATCTCGCCGAGGGTGAATGCGCGCTCGACGACCCCGTCGTCGAGACGCCGCTCAGAAGTGAAACGCATGGTCGTGCCTTTCGGGAGTGCACTGGACGGCGCTCCCGGACGACCTACCGCCCGACCGTGACTCCGGAGGAGAGCACCCACGTCGAAACTGTGTCCACGGGTACCACCTCCTCGATCTCTCGCACGGCCTCCGGGAACGTAGCAGCGGTCGCCGTGGTCCCCCAAATGGTTTTCGCGGGGTCCATGACCGGGTGTCGGAGACGGCGAGGGCGGCGAGACGGCGAGGGGGCCCGGGTGAGTGTGATCCCGGTGCTGGCCGCTGCGAGAATGACCTGACGCAACGAGAGTTGCCAGGAATCACAGGAACCACGGGGGTCGCAGTGCAGCGCGCCGAACGCCGGATCATGTCCATCGCCGGAGCGGGGATCATCGCCCTGCTGCTGGCCGGCTGCGGAGATTCGGACACCACCAGCAGTGACAAGAGCGGCGACAAGCCGAAGACGGACAGATCCGCGTCCGCCGCCACGCCGCTGAAGCTCGACACCGCCACGCGTCAGGTGAAGTACACCGACAGCAGCAAGGAGGCGTTCGACCTGAAGGTCGCGCCCACCTCCCTCAAGCGTGGCACCACCGCGGACGTCGCGAACGTCCGCCTCGACGGCGACGTGAAGGGCATGGTGCCGTACTACCTGACGGTGTCCGTCACCAACACCGGTGCCCCCGGCGCCGATGGGGGCCAGGCCGCCGACCGCTTCGCCCTCTCGCTCGCCGACGGCACGCGCGGCCGGAGCATGGCGTTCTACAACAGCAACCCGCTGGCCTCACCGGGCACGGGCCCTCTGGAGCAGTGCAACGGTACGAAGGCGCCGGGCGAGCTGTCGGCGGGCCAGACCGCCACCGCGTGCCAGGTCGTCATGCTCCCCAAGGGCGCCAAGCCCTCCACCGTCTCCTACCAGGACGACTCCGGCACCCGGACCTGGAAGGTCGAGGGCGGCGACAGCGGGGACAGCGGCGTCCTGCCCGCCGACCGGCGCGCCAAGACGACGTGGAGGGACTCGTACGACAAGGACTTCCCGCTCACCGTCACGCCGAAGAGCGTGCGCAAGGCCGGCCCCGACGCACTCGCCGGCTACGACCTCGGCGAGGAGCAGAAGAAGGCCGACCCGTACTTCGTCACCCTCGAGTACCGCAACGACGGGACGAAGAAGCTGTACCCGGGCATGGACGAGGCCGTGGTCCTGCGCACCGAAGCCGGCCAGACCGTGCGGAAGATGACCCTGATCGCCATCGGCAGCAACGGCCCCGAGGGGTGCGAGTCCTCCGTCCCCGACGGCATGGTCCAGGCCGGCAAGAGCGTCCGGCAGTGCGGTGTCTACCTCGTCGACAAGGGCGACAAGCCCGTCACGGTGACCTTCACGCCCACCGCCAAGGGCGCCGAGCCCCTCACCTGGAAGACGTCCTGACGCATGATCACGGCCCTGTCGTGAAGACGTGTCCCAGGCGTGTCCTGGGCGCGCCCTAAACGGCGGGGCCGCCGGTCCGGGAAGTCGGTGCGGCGGGGTCGGCGGGCGGTGCCACGGCGAGGGCCTGTGAGACCGACCGGCCCATCTGCCGCAGATCACCCGGATCGGAGCGGTGGAGCACGAAGAGCTTGGCCAGAGCGAGCACGCTGGGGCCGGACAGCGCGACCGCGAGCCACACCTGCCCCTCCAGCCCGACGTATACGGCACCGGTCAACATGGCGAGGGCGATCACCAGGCCGGCCGCGAGGCCCGACATGTAGCGGATGTGAGCACGGCGATCGGCTGCTTCGCGCGCCAAGCTCTCGGCCCGGGCGATCTGGAGCCGCTCCTCCGCCATCGTCTTGCGGAGCCTGAGTTCGTGATCTCGTACGAGCTGGGGTTCGAGTGCCTTCAGGGCGAGGCGGAGATGCTCGGGAGGAAGAGTCGCCCACTGACTCGCCAAGTCCAGTGCGTTCACCTGCCGTTCCGCGCCATCCGGGTCGCTCACGGGGCGCCTCCGTCTCCGCGGTGGGCGTCTCCGTCACTGCCCTGCGGCTGAAGAACAGGTTCCGGCGCGGCACTCGGTGGAGGGCCGAGGGCGAGGAAGAGGTCGGTCAGCCCGGAGAGGAGTCCCTCCACGGCTGCCGGTGTCCGCTCGTCCTGCGCCATGCGAAGGAGGGCCTGGGATTGGCGTTGGAAGTAGCGGTGCGTGTCCTCCGACACGCTGGGCGGGTGCTCTCCCATGTCCTGCTGCGGGCTCCGCCGGCGCTTGGACTCACGGCGGAAGGCCGCGGCGACCCCCGGCCCGCTTCCGAGACCGACGTACTCGCGATCCTGTACCGCCGGCCGCCGGAGATCGCTCAGCACCTGTTCGCCGCCGCCCGCACGTGACGCGGTGGCGATGCTGATTTCATCACCCTCTCGGACCCCCGCCTCGTAGAGAGCCGCTTCAGGGTCGAGTCGTACCGGGCCCTGGCGCCGGTCGATGCGGTCGATGACGACCACGGGGAGCAGGCGATCCCCGGCCCAGTGGGAGCCGGACCGCAGGACCAGCTCGGCGATTTCTCTCACGCCCGTCGTGGACGGCACTCCTCGTATCTCGTACGGGACTCGGTCCGGACCGGTCACGCGGAGACGTTCCAGTAATCGGGGGCGGTGACGCCAGTCCTGCTGAAGGACGGCAACGCCGCTCAGACCCCGTGCGCCGAGTGTCCCCATGATCCGCTCGATGGCGGAGTCGGCCATCCGCTCCGTCAAGGTGAACGAGATCTGGGTGTACGAGGAATCCGCAGCGGCGAAGATGTAGTTCAGTCGTGCCTCGGGGTCCTCCCGATGGACGGCCTCCAGGAAAGCTTGCTCAGGGGCTTCGGTGTCCGAGGTGAGGGTCAGCGTCGGAAGCGTCACCAGAGGGTCGTCCGTGGATGCGTGCCGCGGCCCGGCCCCTTCGTACCGCTCGGCCGCCTCGTGTTCCAGGGCGCTCAAGGCCGCCCCGAATACACCGTGGTGGGGATACCGCCGCGCGACCGCTCGCACCAAGGCGAGTTCCACGTCCTCCCGCTCCGCGAGACCTTCGATGAACCGCCGCGCTCGCTGCCACCACAAGCGGGGCGACTGCAAGGCCGACGGGACGGGAAGCAGCTCATCGGGGAGACCGAGCCCGCTCAGGAGCAGGAACGCCTCATCAGGGCTCACGACATCACGCAGCGCGGCGTAGAACTCGTCCCCGAGCGTCTCGTTACCGTTCATCGTCCCCCTCCGCCGTGCCGCGACCGGACCCAGGGCCGGCCCGCCGACACCCTTCATTGTCACGCCGTTGGGCCGGATTCCGCGAGAGAACTGCGAGTGCGTCCCGCGGAATCCGACGCGGAGGTCACGACGGAGCGGTGCTCAGGGTTTGACGGCCACCGCTCCGAACTGGGGGAGTACGGGCGCGGATTCCGATGCGGCGAGCCAGTGCGAGCACGACACGAGGCCGGGGGAGAGCAGGTCCAGTCCGTCAAAGAAGGCGCTGATCTCCGCGCGGCTCCGGGCGGTGATCGGCGGCGTGGCGTTCTCGTTCCAGAACTTCATGGCCTCGATGTTGCCCTCACCACCGAGGTCGGTGTCGGTGGTCGGGTGGGTCACGGCGAGATAGCTGCCGGAGGGCACCGCGGCCATGATGCGGCGCACGATGTCCAGAGCTCGTTCCGTGTCGAGGATGAAGTTGAGGATGCCCAGCATCATGACCGCGACGGGCCGCTCGAAGTCGAGGGTCTCCGAAGCACCCTCGATCACGCTGTCCGGGTCGTGCACGTCGGCGTCGATGTAGTCGGTGGCTCCCTGCGTGGTGCCGACCAGGAGGCTGCGGGCGTGGACGAGCACGATGGGATCGTTGTCGACGTAGACGATGCGGGACTCGGGAGCGATCCGCTGGGCGATCTCGTGGGTGTTGTCCAGGGTCGGCAGTCCGGTGCCGATGTCCAGGAACTGCCGTACTCCGCACTCGGCGGTCAGGGTCCCGACCGCGCGGCCGAGGAATTCGCGGTCGGCGCGGGCGACGTCCCGGATCACCGGGAACATCGAGGCGACCTGGTCACCGACCTGCTGGTCGACCTCGTAGTTGTCCTTCCCGCCGATCCAGTAGTTCCACACCCGTGCGTTGTGTGCGATCCCCGTGTTCAGCCTGCCCGACACATCCGACGGGTGCTGTCTCCCACTCACCATCTACCCCTCTCCACGCGCACCTCCGTGCGGCCCTGGCGCGAAGTCACCTTAACTACTCCGGACCGTATGACGTACGGCGATTGCGGGGTCTTGGATCACGGGTGCTCGTGTATGGGGCCGCGCTGCGCACGAATCGGGGCGAAACGCTTGCCGGGGGAGACGTATGAGGGGGATGCCGGTGCCGTCAGGGCAGGTGCAGGGCCGCGGGCAACTCGCGTGCGACCGCTGCGGCCAACGCGGCGCGGGCGGTCAGCGGCAGGGGAACGCCGGGGCTGTCGAGCTGCTCCGCGAGGTCTTCGTCCCAGGCCGCCATCCGGTGAAGCGCCGCATGGAGTGCGGCCGGTTCCTCGGCAAGGAGCGCGTCCGCCAGAGCCAGGAGGTCGGCACGGCCGGTGCCCGGCGGGGCGGGGATGCCCGGCAGCCGGGGACGTACGAACTCGGTAGTCCGCGCGGGGCAGAAGACGGCCAGCGCGGCGAGCACACAGCGTGCGGCATCGGTCTCCAGATCCCACTGCTGGAGGAGGTCCGGGAGCTGGGCGACGACCGCATCTCTCCCCGGAGTGAAAGGGGCGACGGTGACATGGTCCCCGCGCATGGCGGCCAGGTCGGCGGTGCCGGCAGCGGTGGTGTCGGGCTCGGCGGCGAGACCGAGGAGCAGGAGCAGCAGACTCGCGCGTGCGGCCGGCGACAGGGCCCGGGATCGGGCCAGTTCGGCGACGAACGGGACGATCGACGCCATGCCGTCCTCCTGGGCCGGCAGGTGGAGGGCCGTGGTCACGAGGTCCGCGAGGAACAGCCGGGTGCCGTCGGGCCCATCGAGACCCTCATCGGACTTCTCGACGAATTCCTCGACAAGTTCCTGGACCTGGTCGTCATCCGTGAGGTGCGCCAGGGCCGGGGGCGGCGCGGCAGAAGTGCCGTACATCCGGCGCGCGACGGCCACTGCCTCGGCAATCTCCGTCAGCGGATCGCCGAAGTGCAGCCCTTCCCACGCCGGTGCCTTGTCGGGCTGCGCCGGCCCGACCGGAAGGGGGACGGGCAGCGCCATGAGGCTCGCGGCGTCCTCGTGGACCAGGTCGTCGGCGGCGGAGGCGGGCACGCCATCCCGCGCGTACGACGCGTACGACATGTGCGAGGCGTACGACACGTAGGTGAGCAGTGCTCCGCCCCGGCTCCGGGCCAGCGCCGCGAGACGGCGCCTCTCCTGCCGAAGAAGCGGCCTCAGCAACTCGGGGTCGTCCTCGGGCACGGGATAGCTAGCTGAGGAGACGACGTCCCATCCCCGGCCCTCGCCGCCGGGTTTCCGGACCACCACCGATCGGCATCCCTCATCCGCCAGTTCCCGGGCGACTTGGCGAGCCGTCGCCTCCTTCGGGAACGTCAACACCCGCTGCACACCCACGACCATGCTCGCCATCATCCTCCAGCGGAACGTGGTCCCCATCCTGCCTCGATGACGGATCCCAGACGGGGGCATGTCGGACACAGGTGGCCGCTCAGCGGACTGTCGCCGACCTGCCGTGGCCGGGTTTCGGCCAAGCATCTGGCCGGGGCCGGTCATTCCGCCGGAAGCGGTTTCTGCCGGTTGCGTGCGGCGGCGAGGATCTCGCCGTTACCGCTGGTAGCTCGCTCGATCAGGATTGTGATCAGGGGGGTACGCATGACCATGAACACCCGGACCACCGACGGCAGGCGAACGGCGCGCTGGCGCCGCGCCTTGGCGGCCGCGGTGGTCCTGACCGCCGCGAGCACGGCGCTGACCGCGGTGCCGCAGCCCGCCCACGCGGCGCTTCCGCCGCAGACCATCGCCGACCCGGTGCACTACTGGAACGACGTGCTCATGGAGGTCATCCGAAGAGAGAGCGGCGGCCCAGGCCCGATGGCCAGATCCGCCGCGATGCTGAACGCCGCCATCTACGACGCGGAATCCTCGTACCAGCTCAAGTGGAAGGGCAAGATCACTTCCGAGCCGTACATCCGCGCCACGAAATACTCGGGCTGGGTCGAGGGACCAGACGAGGAAGAGCGGGTCGTCGGACGCACGGCGTACAACATCCTGCTAGGCCTCTACCCGGGGCAGACCAACTACCTGGACGCCCGGTTCCGGCAGCGCTTCGGCACCGAGCCGACCGGCTTCGACCTGCTCGACACCACGGTCGTCGGACCGATGGTCAAGCAGATGCGGGACGCCCGCGACGGCGACGGGTCCGACAATGACCAGGTGTACGTCGCGGACAACAAGCCCGGCGCCTGGCGGCCCACCAGCTACCCCGACATGGTCGACCCGAGCTGTACCCAGGCCAGCCAGGCCGTGACCCCGTTCTGGGGCCAGGTCAAACCCTTCGCCATGACGTCGGGCTCGCAGTTCCGGCCGCCCACTCCCGGCCTGTACGGGACGTACGAGAAGCTGCTGGCCAGCGACGAGTACAAGCCTCAGGTCGACGCGGCGCGCAAGGCCGGGGCCGACAAGCCGACCGCCGCGACCCCCGACGTCAACCGCACTCCGGCGCAGGAGGCGGCGGCCTGGTTCTGGGCGAACGACGAGGACGGCACGTACAAGCCGCCGGGCCAACTGCTGCAGGCCACCCGGGAGATCGCGACGCAGCGCAAACTCACCACGTACGAGAACGCCCGTCTCTTCGCCCTCGTCTCGATCGCGCTGGCGGACGCGGGCATCGCGGTGCGGGACGTGAAGTACCTGACCCCGATCGACCTGTGGCGGCCGGTCTCCGCCATCCGCGACGGCGGTCTCGACCCCGACTGGAAGCCCCTGCTCAAGACACGGGCCGGGGTGAACGTCACGCCCTGCTTCCCGGCGTGGGCCTCCGGCCATGCCACCTTCGGCGCCTCCTGGGCGGGGGTGATGAAGCGCTACTTCGGCAGCGACGACATCGCCTTCACCATGACCACCGACGAACCTCAGTCGCCGGTCAAGTCCCGCTCGTTCACCAGCTTCAGCCAGGCCGCCAAGGAGGACGCCCAGAGCCGGGTCTGGCTGGGCGTCCACTTCCCCTGGGACGCCGAGGACGGACTCACCCTCGGTGACAAGATCGCCAATCACGTCTACACGACCAAGCTGCGCAAACTCTGACGCAGCGCTCGGGCCCGGCAGCCGGTCACTGAGACGACCGGCTGCCGGCGCACGGGCTCGCGCTGACTTGATGGGAGAGTCGGGGGGGGGGCTTACCAGCGCACGTACTGGCTGGCTGGCTGGCCGGCTCGGCTCTCGCTCTATCAAAGGACGGCGTGTAGCAGTACGCTGACTGACAGTCCGTGTTCGGCTCGGGCTGTCAGCGCAGCACGAGCCGTTCGGTGGTCTCTCGGGCCCAGGTCGGGGCCCCCTTCGCCAACGGCTGTCTCCGGTGGGCCCCTGCGCCCCGTCCCAGCAGCGCCCCACCGAAACGCCTCACGTGGCGTTCCCTGCCACGGCGTCCTGTGAGCGGTGCGCCGGCACTCCAGGACTGGCCATGCACAGCTACTTCGCGGACGAACTCCTGCTCATTTTGCCCTCGCCCGACAGCAAAGGCGTGCGTCTGTGCGGCGAGGTCCTCGGCACGCACCGCGGACCGCTGGCCCTCGCCCTGACACAGCAGAGCTCACAGACAGAGCAGATCGTCCTCGAACTCACCGGAGTCCGCTACCTCTCCAACAGCGCCCTGGAAACACTGGTCGCCTTCGCCGGATACCTGAACCCTCCCCAGCGCCTGCTCGTACGCGCACCCAGCGAACTTCGCCTGCGCGAGCGGCTGAACGCGCGCGGGTGGGACCGGGCGAAGACGCTGGAGGTCGAGGACGCGTGAGGGCTTGGGCCCGGCCGCGGGCGGCATCCGGCCGGATGGTGGTAACCGAGCCGGCCCCGCCCGGCCCACCTTGACCACGAACTCTCGGCACCGTCCTTGGTGACCGCCCCCGTCGAACCTGGCGGCATCAGCGACCTCCTGGATAACGTCGGCCTGCTGGAGACACCCTTCGTCCCATTGGGAGCCGACCCCCTCGGCACCGTCGTCCTGATGCGGGGCGAATGACCGCCCGTTCGACGACGACGTACACCACACCAGGAGCGGCGTACATCATGGGCAACAGGACAGCCGAGGCGGTCGCCGGTCTCTCCCGCGAGATCTCTCGCGGATGTCTTCCGCGTGCCGGGACAGGCTCTGCCACTGACGGCGGTCGCCGCGCTGACCGCGGGCACCGTCGCGCCGCGTCGCCGTAACCGATGGTGCAGCGAGTTCAGCCTCTACTTCGTGGGCGGTGGCCTCGCCCAGCTCGCCCAGCTCGCCCCGCTCGCCCCGCTCGTGTTGCTGATGCACCATCCAGCAGTTCCGGTGTGTCCTCTCCTCCGCAGCAGCCGTCGCGACGCCTCCGGTTGACACCGGCCGGCACCCTGCAGGTGGCCCAGCTCCCGGCCAGGTCTCCCCACCACAGGCGTGCTCCGGCATCAGGGACGAGAAGTTCTGCGCGGTACACGGCCCGGTACTCGCCCGCGCGCCCCCCTGAGCCGGTTGGAGCAGAGTCGCGCGCCGATTCCTGGCCGGCAGGTGAAGCTGGGCGTCCCACCCCGTTCACCCTCCAGGAGTCCTCCCGTGCCGGTCCCCACCTGCCCCCACCAGCTCCGCCTGCCCCTTGTCACCCTGCTGACCGCCGCCTGTATGGCCGGGCTGATGCAAGCCCCGGTCCGCGCGGCGGAGGCCCCCGCCGACGACCCCCGCGCACTGCGACGGCAGTTGCACGAACTGACCACGGCCCCCGGCGGGCCGCCCGGAGCCATCGCCGTCCTCAAGCGCGACCCTCGCGCCGAAGCCGAGATCTACCGGGCCGGCGTCGCCGACACCGAAACCGGCCGCCCGATCAGGGCGACCGACCACATGCGCGTCGCCAGTACGGCGAAGGCGTTCAGCGGGGCGGTCTCCCTCCGGCTCGTCGGCCAGGGGAAGCTGCGCCTGAACGACACCATCGGCAAAGTGCTTCCCCGGCTGCCGCGCGCCTGGCATCGGGTCACGCTGCGTCAGCTCCTGCACCACACCAGCGGCCTGCCCGACTTCAGCACGGACCCTCGGTTCCTCGCCCTCCTTACGGAGAACCCGCGCCGCCGCTTCGACTCCCGCCGTCTCCTTGACTTCGTGGCAGAGGAGCCGTTGATGTTCCGCCCGGGCACCCGGTATCGCTACTCCAACTCCGACAACATCGCTGTGGCGCTGATGGCGGAGGCGGTCACACACCGCCGTTACGAGGATCTGCTCGCCCGGCTCGTGTACCGCCCGTGGGGTCTGCGCAGCACGAGTCTGCCGCAGGGCTACCGCGTGCCCGAGCCGTACATGCACGGCTACGACGTGACTCCCTCGAACCCGCCCGAGGACGTCAGCGAGGTGCTGAGCGCGTCAGGTGTCTGGGCATCGGGCGGCATCATCTCGACACCCAAGGACATGACGGCCTTCATCCGCGGCCACGCGAGCGGAAAGTCGCTCTCCGACCGGACCCGCCGTCAGCAACGGCACTGGGTGAAGGGAGCATCCGAGCCCGCGGGCCCCGGACGGAACAAGGCAGGCCTGGCCCTCTTCCGGTACGCCACGCGCTGCGGCGTGGTGTACGGCCACACCGGCAACTTCCCCGGCTACACGCAGCTGGTCGCGGCCACCCCGGACGGCAGCCGGTCACTGACCGTCTCCCTCACCACCCAGATCAACAAGACGAACAAGCCCGAACTGCTCGACCGGCTCCGGACAGTGGAGGAGAACTTCGTCTGCGCGCTGCTGCGCAAATAGCCCGCAGTGACGTAACCCGCCGTGGGAACAGAGCAAGCCATGCCCGCTCAGTCCGGACGGAAGAACGCAAGCATGCGCCGGCCGGCGTCGGGTGACGTCAGGACTTCCTGGATGTACGCGGACTGCTCGCCCGCCGCGCGGGTGCGTTCGAACATCTCGGTCTCGTACTCCTTCACGGCGGCCGGGAAGTCGTCCGGGTGCGCGGCCAGCGCGAGGCCGAGCAGGGCACCGTCCAGCAGCGCCATGTTGGCGCCCTGCCCCACCGGCGGCATCAGGTGCGCGGCGTCGCCGAGCAGGGTGACGTCCGGTCTCGACGGCCAGGTCAGGCCGACCGGGAGCGTGGAGATCGAGCGGGGCAGCACCGTGTCGTCGCAGGCGGCGATCAGGCCGGTGAACCGCGCGTCCCAGCCCCGGAACAGCTCGACCAGCCGCACCTTGGCCGCGACCGGGTCGCCGAACGGGATCCCGCTCGTCGTGAGCCAGTCCTCGGCGGTGTCGTAGAAGCTGAGGTAGACGCGTACGCGGCCGTCGCCGTTGCGCTGCGCCGACAGGGACTGTCCGTCGCCGAGCACCCAGTAGTTGCCGCGCCCGACCATCGCCGCGATGTCGGGGTGGGTGCGGTCGACGTCGGGGATGCCGAGTTCGACGACGTTCTGACCGGTGTGCGCCGGCCGGGCGTCGGTGAGCAGCGGCCGGACCCGGGAATCGGCGCCATCCGCGCCGACGAGCAGCTCGTACGTGGCGCTGCTGCCGTCCGCGAAGTGCAGCAGCTCGTCGTCGACGGACCGCAACGCGCGCCCCCAGCGCACCGTGTGTTCGGGCAGAGAGCCCAGCAGCAGGTTGCGGAGATCGGCACGGTCGACCTCGGGCCGATCGAGCGGGGCGTCGTCGGGCGTGTCCTCCTGGAGCAGCAGGGTGCCGTCCGGCAGGAGGAGACGCAGGTCCTGTCCCTCGCGGCGGGCCATCGAGTGGAACTGCTCGATCAGCCCCGCCTCACGCATCGCTCGCTGCCCGGTCCCGGAGTGCAGATCGAGCATGCCGCCCTGGCCGCGCGCGTCGGGCGACGCGTCACGTTCGTACACGACCGCGTCGATGCCGTTCATGTGCAGCACCCGGGCGAGGGCCAGGCCGCCGAGGCCGGCTCCGATGATGGTGATGGTCATGACTGCCTCCGCGTCTGTCGCCGGTTCACCGACGGAACCGGAGCCGGGGGGCGAGCACCGTACGCACGGCCTTGGTCACGTCGCGCGCGCCAGGCCCACCCTTTCCGGTCCGACCCTCCTTGGCCGCACCCCCGGCCCCACCCTCGCCTTCGGATTCCTGTGCCGATTCCTGTTCCGCTTCCGGTTCCAGGACTTGCTGGAGCTGCTGCAGCAGCTGGTTGGTGGCACGCAAGAGGGGGACGAACATTCCGGCGACCGGCCCGATGCCCCGGACCGGGCCGCCGGTCGACTGGACGACCTTCTGCGCGGCCGCCACCGTCGACGGGTCCCGCAGGATGAGGTGTACTTCGTCGTCGACCAAGCGGAGTTCCATCTTGCGGGCGGCTGACTCCTCCGGGTTCGCGTCCGTGGTCGTCTCAGGATCCAGTGCGTCGATCTTGGCGGCGACCGCGTCCGGATCCACGCCGAGTTCCCGCAGCACCTTGGCCGCCATGCTGTTCTCCGCCCGCAGCATCGCCTCGAGCAGATGATGGCTGCCGACCGGTGCGCCACCGGCCAGCGCGCCGGCGGTGGCCAAGGCGTCCTCGGCGGCGGACGTCCCGGCCGGCCACGGCACGTCGGCGACATCCTGTGACCCGTCCAGCGCCGCCAGCACGGCGACGCGGACCTTGCTGATCGGATCGAACCGAGCGGCGAGCACCTGGGCACCGACGCCTTCGCCCTCCCTGATCAGGGCGAGCAGGATGTGCTCCGTACCGATGTCGGTGTGGCGCAGCTGCTGCGCCTCACGCAGGGCGAGTTCCAGCGTCTTCTTCGCGCTCGGCGCGAACGGGATGTGGCCGCTCAGCTCTTGAGCGCCGGGCTCGACCACCGCGGCGACATCGGCCTGCGCCGTCACCTTGTCGTACCCGAGCTGGTGCAGGACTTTCGCCGCCGTGCTGTCTGCCACTTCGAGCAGCCCCAACAGGATGTGCTCCGTGCCGATGCACTGGTGTTTGAGCAGCCTCGCCTCCTCCTGAGCCGTCACGACCACCTTGCGGGCTTTCACCGAAAACCTTTCGAAAGTCATGGCTCCATGGTCCCAACCATGTCAATGCGCTGCTATAGATAGGGTCACCGTGCCGAAGGGAGGGTGTGATGGAGACACTGTCGGACTGGGAGGCCCGACTCGCGCGCTGGCAGCGGGAGTTGGAGCTGTTCGAGCAGCTGGAGGAGACACCCTGGGTCACACTCGCCAGGGCGGAATCGGAGACCGGCGTTTCCCGCTCCGCCCTGCGGTCCTGGTACCGCAACGGCGAGATCCGGTCCCGCCTGGTGGACGGCCCCAACGGCCCCCAGAGGCTGGTCCAGTTGGAAGCGGTGATCGAACGCGCCGCCGCGTCCCCGCGCATTCAGCGCAGGGCGGAACGGGAAGTCAGCCTGGAGGCCCAGGTGACCCTGCTGCGACACCGGGTCGACCAGCTCGAACTGCGGCTGGCCGCACTGGAGAAGAAGTAGCTGAGGCGAACATGCGATTACGGGTTACGGGTTACGGGTTACGGGTTACCGAGTGCGGCGTACGGGGTCGGAGGATTGGGGTGGGCCCTGTGGTGACACGACGAACGGTGATCAAGGCGGCGGGGGCAGGGAGTTGGGCGGGTGGCCTGTCCGCACCGACACCGGCATCCGCGGCGTCCGCCCAGGCTGGCGCGTCGCGGGCGGCGAGGACCGACGCGCGGGACGAACTGGTGGTCGTGGAGAAGAGCGGCCACTCGGTCAGTTTCTATGACCTCGCCTCGGGGGAGCGCAGGCAGACCGTCCACCTGCCCGAGTACCCGCACGAGATGGTCGTCGACTCACGTGGGCGATTCGCCTACGTCGGGCACTACGGAGTGCGCATGTCCTCGGGCATCGGCGAGGGCGGGGCCGCGGTCTTCGTCATCGACCTGGCCGAGAGATCCTTGGCGCGCACCATCGACACGCGCCCGTTCAACCGCATTCACGGCATGGGAATCGACAGCCACGACCGGTTGTACGCGCTGAGTGAGGAGAAGGCGGTCCTGCTCGGGTTCGACGCGCCGGCCACCGACACGGCGCCGACCGGCGCGGTGCCCACCCACGGGGTGAAGACCCACCTGTTCTCGCTCACCCGGGACGGCGAACGGGCCTACGTCACCGGCCTGTTGTCGCACACGGTGAGCTTGGTGCGACCCCACGACGCCTCCGTACCGCCGCTCCTGTGCACACCTGGTCGGCTGCCCGAGAGCAGTTGCCTGAGCCGGGACGAGAAGACGCTGTTCGTAGCGGCTCGCAAGAGCGCGACGCTGGTCGCCCTGGGCGCGCACACCCTCAAGGTGCGCCGGAGCCGGAAGGTTGCCGGAGATCCCCTGCGCGTGTACACGGTCGATGACGAACGGCTGTTGGTGACCGACATCGTCGGCGGCACGCTCACCGTGTGCGGCACCGACCTGCGCCCGATTCGCTCGCTCAAGCTCGACGGCACTCCGGCCGCGGTGGCTTTCCACCCCCACCAGCCAACCGCTTACGTGTCGTTGCTCGGTACGGACCGTATAGCCGTCGTCGACCTGGAGAGGCTCAGCGTCACCGGCGGCTTCGGCACCAGATCCGAACCGGACTCGGCCGCGCTGCTGCCCGCAGCGCGCTGAAAGAAGGAAGCCGAGCGAGACCGGGGCGCCCGCGGCCGCCCACCACTCCTCGACGATCAGACACTTCCCGTCCGGGCTACTCGTGAGTAGGGTCGGGGGTCGAGGATCGGAGTCCCGCATGCCCCGCACGCTCACAGTCTCCCGCAGCATCGTGGTCCAGGCGCCGCCATCGGCGGTGTACGAGCAAGTCAGCCGCCCTGCCCGGATGGGGCGCTGGAGCCCCGAGAACCTCGGTGCGACGGTGCCGGGCGCGGACGAACCGGCCCAGGTGGGCCTGGTGTTCGAGGGGCACAACAAACGCGGCGCTTTCCGCTGGACCACCCGCTGCACGGTGACCGCGGCGGTCCCGGGCAGGCACTTCGCCTTCCGCGTACACGCGATCGGCCTGAAGCACCCGCGCCTGAAGGCTCCCATCGCCACCTGGGAGTACCGGTTCAAGGAATGCGGAGGGCTCGAAGAGCGGGAACAGCGCAAGGGGCTCGACGGGACGAATGCGGGAAACGTGGCACCCGGGCGGACGGGGATGTCAGGGGCATCGGGGGCGGCGACGCGGGTGACCGAGACATGGACGGACGATCGTCGCGCCTGGCCGGATTGGTTGGCCGGCGCCTTCGACCGTATCGCCACGGGCGGCCACGCCTTCGCGACGTTCCAAGTGAGGAACATCGACCGCACCTTGAACAACCTGAAGAGGGAACTGGAAGCCGCGTCCGGCCGCTGACGGAAGGCAGGCTCCACGGTCGGCTTTTGCGGCCCGGCCCCGCGCGCCCTAGCGGTCCAATCTCAATCCACTTCAAAAGCGGGAGGGAGATTTGCAGCGGTGTGCGCTTCCGCGATGTTGAAGACGCTGGCGCACATGGGGCACTCGGCATGGCCGAATAGGTACCTGATCCCCTTGGCGAGCTGCCGCTGTCCGTCCCGGACGGCTTTGGCGTGCATCCAACGACCGGGACCGCGAAGTTCCTCGGCCGCTGCCGGCCGCAGGGGCCGCTGCTTGATGTCGCCCCGATCCCAGTCTCGGACGGCCGAATGGCAACCGTGGTCGCCGACCGCGATGATCATCTCCGCTTCGCAGTGCGGACAGGACACCGTATAGAAGTCGTCGGCGAAGTCGCCCAGGGATGCACTCCAGCACCTGAGTGGTACTGCCCTGCAAGGGCAGAGACGGCCCCACAACTCGTCCCACGCCTGCGGAGCTTCGCCTCGCTCTACCTGATCCAGGAGCAGCGGCACGCGCCCAACCGCCCCGTGAACATCAACCGCCTGCGTCCAGTCCGTCACCAGGGCATTCAACTGCCCCCCGGGGCCCTGCCGCCGACCACAGGGTGCAGGACCCCGGGGGCTTCCTGGCCGTTGCGGGACGGCTCTTGGCGAGCGATCAATGCGCGGCTTCGGTGGTCAGCGGCGGTACTGCGCACGGCCGGAGGATCATCAGAGAGTCCTCCAGAGTCGCCACCATCGCAAAGGGGAACCGGTCCAGCTCAAGGCAGAGCGCGACGTCGTCCGGATGGACTCCTTGCCGTATCCCCTCCGCCAGCTCCGTGGCTGCGCGTGACGCGGCGGCGCGGCGGAGGAACTCGGCCGCGGCCGGCTCGGCACCGGCGGCCCTGGCCGCGATGTACTGCGCACACGCCAGATCTTCGTCGGCCCGCCCGTCCTCGCCGGTGACCATGAACGTGACACGGTCACAGCCGCGTTCCCGCAAGAGCCGGGCCGTCGCCTCCGCCACGACGAAGCCGGCGCACAGCACCAGAGACGCCTCCTTCACCGCAAGGGCGCCGACCGTCCCCGCAGTCGTCTTCTGTACGACGGTCCGTCCACGAAGGTCGACGGACCGCAGCAGACCAGGGGAGTTGACGGCGTCGAAACCCGGCGCAGGCGGACCGTCTTTGAGGGTCACCCAGTCCGGATGGCGGGCCTTGAGAGCCAGGGCATCGTCCAGTGACTCGGCGAGGACGATCTCCTCGGCCCCTTGGGCGAAGGCCCAGGCAGCCACCGTGAAAGCGCGCATGACGTCGACCACGACCGCCACGCGCGGCACTTCGACCAGCTCGGCGATGCCGAGGAAACGAGCGTCCATCCGGTCATGATCAGCCATGCCAGACCCGAAGCGGGCGGAAGGTGACCGGCGCCACTTCACACCGTCCCGGCCGCCGCCGCGAGCGTCTCCCTGACGCAGGGGCTAGGGCCAGCGCCTCAGCGGTTGACCGTTCAACTCGTCACAGCCCTCTTCGTCCCACCACAGACCGCCCTGCGTGGTCAGGTAGGGGCGCAGCCCGCCAACGTCTCCACCCTCATGAAGGGCCTGCGCGACCGCGTGCAGAAGGCTCGCTAGATCGGGCCAGGAATCGGTGAAGTCGCCGCCACCGCCGTGGCCCGCCCAGCCGAGCCGCCCCTCGTCCGGACCGGGACGTCGGTCGATCACCTGGGCGGCGCCGTCGGCGCTCTCGGCCCAGGGAATCCAGAGCGGGTGCCACCAGGGCTCGTCATCCCAGGGGCGAGAGGTCAGGCCGTCGTTCTCCGCCGCGACGTCCATACAGGTCTGCCACCGGTCCACGATGCCGCTCACCGAGAGAGGGGACTGCTCCGGCAGGATGGTCGTCCAGGTGCTCACGCCGTTGTGGCACTGCAGGGACTCGACCAGGTCGGCGGGGAACGGAGCGCCGAGAATCCCTTCCGCCCGTCGGATCTCGTCCGCTGTCGCCGGTGGGTTGAGCTGTGGGAGATCCGCCGCGGCGTGCGTCGCCAGCCAGTCGGCGATCACACGCCAGGACTCCGATGGGGGCAAGATCTGCGGTGCCATGACGACATCCTGCCCCAGGCGTCCGACGAGCCGGACCTTGGCCGACACGGCTGCCGCCTCCCTCTCCCCGCGATCCCTGGCGCCCGCCCTTGCGGACGGGATGGCCAGATGGGGGGATACGCCACCGGCGGCCTTCGTGACCGAATCCCGAGCACCATGAGCCAGAACGTCGACCTCTGCGAGACCGTGCGTAGGCGTTACGCGGCCGCCGCAGTCCAGGGAGCCAAAGGCGGCACCGGGTGTTTCGGCCCGTACCCGTCCACTTCCCCGTCCCTGTCCGAGACCGACGCCACCCTCTACGCCCCCGACAACTGCGTGATCAACCTGTTCACCGACAAGGCCGCCGTCTTCACCGAAATGTTCCGCGTCCTGCTCCCGGGCGGCCGTAGGGGAGAGGTCCTGTGAACCGCAGCCGAGGGCGTGACCGTCGCCCTGTCAGCTCCGGCAGGGGGAGTGACAACCGATCACGCTGTCGCCCTGAACGGCCAAGGCACGTCCGACGGGTGGGGCAGCTCACCTGGTGGGAGGGGCGCGCCAGGGAGCTTGTGGCCCCACCCGTCGGGCGGCTCCCGGTGGCGGGCGGGCGGCCGACCTCCCGCGTCGGCTGCCCAGCCGGATGATGCGTACACCGGGATCCTGGGTGGTGTTTGGGGCACGAAAGTCGCCGTTCGGCAGGGACAGAAAGACCAGTCTGTCTCGTGAGCCGTTGCTTAGACGATGGCAGCGGGCGGCGACTCTGTCCAGGGCTATTCTGGACGTGATGGACGACGTCCCGCCGACTGAGGTGCGCCGACTGGCGCCTCGTGAACGGATATTGAGCACCGCGTACGAGCTTTTCTCGCGACGCGGCATCCGCGATGTCGGCATCGACGAGGTCGTCGCGCGTTCTGGAGTCGCCAAGGCCACTCTCTACCGGCACTTTCCGTCGAAGGACGCACTCGTGCTCGCCTTCCTGGCCCGCCGGGAGAGGCAGTGGACGCTGGGTCTCGTGGTGGCGGGGGCGCGGAGCCGGGGCGGCACGCCGGAAGAACGGCTCCTGGCGATCTTCGACGTCTTCGACGACTGGTTCCGCAGCGAGGACTTCGACGCCTGCACCTTCATCAACGTCCTGCTGGAGATGCGTGCCGAACACCCCCTCGGCCGCGCGAGCATCACCTACTTGCAGAACATCCGCTCCCTCGTCCGCGGCATGGCCGAAGAGGCCGGTCTGCGTGAGGCGGACTCGTTCTCCCGGTCCTGGCACATCCTGATGAAGGGGTCGATCATCTCGGCGGCGGAAGGGGATGCGGACGCGGCTCTCCGGGCCCGGAGGATGGCGCGCGCATTGATCGAACAGCATCGTTGATCGAGTATGCGGGAAGATCGACTCCCAGTGATCGACGAGCGGACGGATCTGGCACCTCATGACAAGTGATCGGCATGACAGGCACGTTGAGACCGGCGGGTCCGCCGGGCCCGACGCGTCCGACGGCCACGACGGGCGAGGAGGCGGCCGCGACTGGCGCTCGGATCGGATCGGGAGCGCTCTGGCCGGTGAGAACCCCACCGTGATGCGGCGGTTGACGGCGGGATTCGCGGCCATCGGCGACGTGCAGTTCCTGCCGGGCTACTCGGTACTCCTCGTCGACGATCCGCAGGTGGAGCGGCTGTCCGATCTCCCGAGGGCGAAACGGCGTGCGTATCTGTCCGACATGGACGCGCTCGGCGAAGCCGTCGAACAGGCCTGCCGACGCCTCGATCCGGAGTTCCGAAGAGTGAACCTGGAGATCCTCGGCAACACCGACGGCTTCCTGCACGCACACGTGTGGCCGCGCTTCCAGTGGGAGCCGGCAGACCTGGTGCGGATGCCGGTCTGGCTCTATCCCCGCGAGAATTGGACGGACAAGCGGCACGCTCTGGACGCCCGGCACGACGGACTACGGGCGGAGATATCCAAGGAGCTCGACCGGCTCACCGGCACCGGGGACGGCTGAGAGAAACGCGGACAGCTGAAAGAACCGGGGACAGCTGAGCGAGTGGGGCGGTACCTGGTACGCGCCGGGCAGACCGCTACGCCCCCGCCCTCCGAGCCAGGCTCCCGCACTGCCATGGCGGCCGGTTTCGGGATGGGCATGGTCACGGGCACGGGTGGAGCGGAGGCGTAAGCGGGGGAGCGCCGCAGAGCAAGACCTGAGCGGAGGCGCCTCGAGCCCTCAGGCGCACACGACGCACAGGACGTATACGGTCCTACGATGACACCATGCCGGAGCGCGAACCACCCTCAGCTGCACACCATGGGCACCAACGCAGCCCGAGCAGGGAGCAGTTGGAGACGGCCACGACGGTGTTCGCGCTGCTCGCCGACCCGACCCGTCTGCACCTGCTGTGGGTGCTTGCCAAGGGGGAGGCGGACGTGACCGAGCTGGCCGGTGCCAGTGCGGCCGCACGGCCCGCCGTCAGCCAGCACCTGGCGAAGCTGCGGCTCGCCGGCCTCGTGCAAGCCCGCAAGGACGGGCGGCGCATGGTGTATTCGCTGCGTGACGGTCATCTGCGCCGGCTGGTCACCGAGGCGCTGAGCCACGCGGACCACCAGGTCACCGGGGAGCCCTGGCACCCCTGAGAGTTCGGATGAGCGTGTGCGGGTCGGTCCGGAGAGCACGACGACATCCCGTACTGCACCCGTAACGTACTTTCCGCTGACGACGTGTGCGCAATCATGCACATGTCGTCTACCGTGGAAAGGGTCGGATCGCCGCCGCCGGCCCAGGGGACGCCGCCATGCGCTCAGTGCTCCAGAACCGCACCTACCGCCGCCTGTTCACCGCTCAGGTCGTGGCCCTGCTCGGCACGGGCCTGGCGACGGTCGCCCTGAGCCTGCTGGCCTACGACCTCGCGGGTGCGGACGCCTCCGCCGTACTCGGTACCGCGCTCGCGATCAAAATGGTGGCCTGCGTCGGCATCGCCCCCGTGATCGGCGCCCTGGCCGAACGGGTGCCGCGCCGGGCCTTGATGGTGACGATGGACATGACCCGGGCCGGGATCGCGCTCGCCCTGCCGTTCGTGCAGCACGTATGGCAGGTGTACGTCTTGATCTTCCTGCTCCAGGCCGCGTCCGCCGCCTTCACGCCCACCTTCCAGGCCACCGTCCCCGAGATCCTCCCCGCCGAACGCGACTACCTCCGCGCCCTCTCCCTCTCCCGGCTCGCCTACGAACTGGAGAGCCTGCTCAGCCCGATGCTCGCAGCCGTCACGCTCACCCTGGTCACCTACAACTGGCTCTTCGTCGGCACCGCGCTCGGCTTCCTCGCCTCCGCCGCACTGGTCACGTCGGTCGTGCTGCCGACACCGCGCCCGGTCGAGCGCACAGGGGGCGGCCACGCGGCGACGACGTTCGGCATCCGCCTGTACTGGGCCACGCCGAGACTGCGCGCCCTGCTCGCGCTCGACCTCGCCGTGGCCGCGGCCGGCTCCATGGTCATCGTCAACACCGTGGTGCTCGTCCGCGAACACCTGCATCGCGCCCCGGGTGATGTGTCGCTGGCCCTGGGGGCGTTCGGGGCGGGCTCCGTGGCGGCCGCCCTGCTCCTGCCGCGTGCCGTGGAACGCTTCGGCGACCGCTCGGTGATGCTGCCCGCCGGGTTCGTCCTCGGTGGCGTCCTGGCCGCGCTCACCTCCGGACTCGCGTACGACGGCCTGTCGTGGGCCTGGCTGCTGCCGGCCTGGGCTCTCCTCGGTGTGGGAACGTCCATGGTCCTGACCCCCGCCGGTCGACTGGTCCGCAGGTCGGCCGCGCCCGCCGACCTGCCCGCAGCCTTCGCCGCCCGCTTTGCCCTCACCCACAGCTGCTGGCTGCTGACCTACCCCCTCGCCGGGCGGCTGGCCTCTTTCGCCGGGATGGCCACGGCCGCGGCGACGCTCGCCGGAGTCGCCCTCGCCGCCACGGTGGTGGCCGCACGACTGTGGCCCGCCCGCGACCCGTCCCGCCTCACCCACCTCCACACGACCCTGAACGTCGGCGACCCACACCTCGCCGACGCCCACGCGGACCCACACGGCTGGCGGCACGCACACGACTACGTCATCGACGCCCGCCACCCACGCTGGCCGACTCGGAGTGACGCGGCGGCCGCGCACTAGGACCTGCGCTGAGAGGATCGTCAGCTGGTCCCCACCAGGGCGGGGCGAGCCGAGGGGAGAGGGCGGCTGCCCGACGGAACACCATTGCCCTCAACCGCACTTGAGGTCGTACGTTCGACTCATGAAGACTTTGCAGGCCACCGACGCCGAACTGGCCGGACAGCCCGCCGCGTACTGGACCGGTGTGGCCTACGAGGCTCTCATCGCGTACACCCGGGCGCAACAGGCCGAAAAGGGGTACACCCAGCCCCAGTTCTGGCTGCTGCGCAACCTCTCGGCGAATGACATCTCACCCGACGGGCAGGGGATGACCCTGCCCGAGCTGCAGAACGCCATGGCCTCTTATCTCCGCCCCGATGACGACCTGGCGGCGGAGGCCGAGCGGCTCCTGGAACGCGGCTGGCTGACCCGCGATACCGAGGACCGGTGGTGGCTCACCGAAGCCGGGGAACGGGCTCGTGTCGACCTGGCCGCCAACGCCCCGGCGATCCGCGCCGCCCTCCACGAGGGCATCGACGTCGCCGACTACGTCACTACGGTGAAGGTGCTCCAACGGCTCATCCGCAACGCGGGCGGAACTGTTGCCTGACGAACGGCGAACCGGATGAACCAGGCGGAAAACGTCAACACATGCGAGCGTGACCGCTGGTCTAATACGTGAATGGAGAACACCCCGCCGGCGGGCGCGGAAGTCCCTCACCACGACCCATGGCTCGCGTACTTCCCCGAACGCGGCCGCACGGGCGTGGTCCGCCGTATCGGCGCCGGTGTCGAGGGGGTCGTGTACGGGCTGGGTGGCGGCCGGGTCGCCAAGGTGTGGAGTGGCCGGCCGCCGGCCGACTTCGATGTCATGCGCCAGGTGTACGCGGACATCGCGCGGCACGCGCTGCCGTTCGCCACCCCGGAGGTCCTGGGTGCCGAGGAGCACGAGGGTGTCCTCGTGACGTACGAGCGTGAGTTGCCCGGAAGCCCGTTGCGAGCCGATTCCGCGCACGTGGCGTACGAACGCGAGCTGTCCACGCGGCACAGTGACGCGGTTCTGGACGTTCTGCGCGGCCTGGCATCAGTGCCAGGCACCGACGCCATGCGCCGCCTGACCGTCCAGGGCGACGACCGCCCCCTCTGGCGGGGGCACGCCTGCTTCAGCGACGCACTCGCGGCTCTTGTCACCCGTGCCACAGCTCGCCACGGGACAGCCCTGGCCAGGCACGTGCCGGACTTTGAGGCGGGAGTCGAACGCACGCGGAACGCCTTGCTCTCGCTCCCCGACGCCCCGGTGACGGCGATCCACGGCGACCTCATCCCGCCCAACATCCACGTCGACACGGCGGGCCGCCCCGTCGCAGTTCTCGACTTCGGCTTCTACACGACCGCCGGTGATCCGGCCTTCGAGGCCGCCGTCACCGCCGCCGTCTGGGACATGTACGGACCACACGCCAAGAAGCACATGGCGGAACTCACCGACCTCTTCGCCCACGAACTCGGCCACGCGCCCAAGACCCTCACCACGTACCAGGCCGCATACGCCCTCACGACCTATGACCTTTTCGGCGTGGACGACAGCGAGGGCCACTTCCGGTGGTGCGCACAACAGCTGTGCCGCAATGGTGTGTTCAGCGGGTGAGGGGGGCGTTCGTACGCTTCCGGGTCGTGTACGGCCCGGTCGGCCCCGCGACGTGTCCTCGTATGACCGAAGGCGAAGGTCAGGGCGGTCTGGACCTTTTAGTAGGTTTGCGACCATGACCAACAGAGTGGGACGGCAGCTCAAAGCGGACCTGGACAGCGGTGTCGAGGACGTGACGCTGCTCGTCCTGGAGTGGCTCGGCGAGCAGGGTGTGGGTGCCCTGATACGGGTCGATGCGGAGCGCATGCGTGACGGTCGGCCGGCGTGGACGTTCGCAGCCTCCGGTGGGCCCCTGGACGGCGGGATGAGGACCGATGGAGTCTCGGCCGCGGAGTGCATGGGCAAGGCTTTGATCGGACTGCGGGAAGCGGGCTTGGCCGTTCCTTTCTGACACCGTATTCGGCCCTGAGGGTCGTCTGCGTGCTTCGCGTACCACCCGGCAGCCGAAGAAGTCATGTCGGGCCCGATCCGGCCGACGGCTACGATCACCTGCGTGGCTGACGGGATAGTGGGGGCGATCACCGGTCTCTTGCGGGGACGCAGGCGGGAGGCTGAGCTCGGCACGGTCGAGGCACAGATCACGGCGTTCGGGGAGATGCTCGCCGGGCATTCCTTCTTGCCGGGGCAACACCAGGACGACCCCGACCTCCTCGCCGATTAGCAACGGGCCTTGGACGCGTACGAGCGGGCCAAGCAGGATTTCGTGGGCGACCGGAACCTCCGGGACGCCTCCGACGTGCTGCGCGCGCTGGACGAGGGGCGGCACGCGCTCGCCTGCGTGGACGCCGTGGTCGCCGGGCGGCCTCGACCGCACCGACGTCCCCTGTGCTTCTTCGACCCCCGCCACGGACAGTCGACCGAAGAGGTCCACTGGGCGCCCGCCGAGGGTGCCGCCCGCCTGATCGCCGTGTGCGCGGCCGATGCCGCACGCCTTGCGGAGGGGATGCCACCGATCAACACGGGATCGCGATCAGGGATGAGGCCGGTGGCGGGGCCCGAGCTGATATCGACCGCGACGGGGACGGGGACGGGGACGGGGGCGGGAACCGAGACCGCCACCTCCCACCCCGGCGCGACGAGGCGCGCGGAGCGTCGCCCCGCCTCCACGGGTCCGTCCCTCTCACCGCTCGTGTCGCCCGATGCCTACGCGATGGCACCCGAGCACACGGGTGCGCGGCAGCGCTGGGAGGGCCGCGGCAGCAAGGGGGTCCAGTTGACCCGCACTGATCCCAAAGGGCCGGCCTTGCTGGTGGTCCACTTGGAGAAATCCGCGGACTCCTGGGTCGAGTTGACCAACCCTGCCGACGCCGACGGCCGGCCCAGGAACATCCTCACGCACGGCTCCCCGCTGACGCGGGCCATCGTCCCGCTCCAGGCCGACGGCCGGGATGCGGTACGCCTCGACATGCACACCAAGGGGAAGTGGCGGATCTGGTTGCATCCGCCGGAGGGCATCCCGTCCCTGGAGGGCGAGTTGGAATCGACCGGTTCCTATGTCCTGCGGCATCCCGGGGGCCGGGCGCCCCTGCGGATCACCCAGTGCGAGGGGGCCGAGTTCTCGCTCCACGTGCTGCGCCCGAAGTACCGGCTCGGAGAGCTTCTGTACCGGGGGAGCGGACCCGGACCGTGCACGGCACCGGCCGTCCCCCTCCCGAAGAGGGCCGGTCTTCTGTACGTCCAGTCCAGCGGCTCCTGGAACATCGCCCCGGCGGAAGGGGTGCGGGGAAAGTTCGCCCCGGGCCGGCCTGAGACGAGACCTCCCGAGGCTCGATAAGCTCGGTCGCCGTACTGCACGGACACGGGGGATGGCATGAGTCAGGCGCTCTACAAGGAACAGTCGTGGAATCCGCTGGCGCGGACCGTTGAACTGACGGAGGAAGCCCTGCGTCGTGGTGGCAAGGTCACGCCGCTGAGCGAGCTGAATCTGCCGGCCATGGCGGAGGCGTTCCAGCGCGGCAACTGGCTCGGTGGCGGCGGCTCGGAACGTCCGCTGGACCAGTTGCCCGCCGACGGCGGCCTCGTCCCGGTCACCCGCGTCACCGGCACGGCCGTCCCCGTGAAAGTACGCCAGGCGGCCGAATTCGCCCGGCAACTCGGATCGTTGGCGGTACAAAACTGCGGCGGCCCGGAGCAGTTGAACGCCTTGGCGGAGCAGGCGCGGGCGGAGGACGTACCGCTGTGGATGGCCCGCCGGTACGCGCACGGCCCCGCCGGCCAGATGTGCGTGGCGGTGGACCGCCGACTGGTGCGCGTGGACGTGTGGGGGCCGGGCGTCCCCCGCGTACGGATACGGGCGCCGCGCGGCTTGCTGAGCAGCAACGTCGACCAGGCGCAGGGGCTGCGTATGAACGTCGGCGACGTATCCGCGGTTCTGGTCCTGCGGAAGAAACTGCGCAAGGCCAAGAGTTACGCGCGGGCGCGGCTGCCCCAGGGCATCTGGGAGCTGCGGCGGGCGGACTCCAAGAGTTCCTGGCTGTTGCGCGACGAGCGGCGGGTCGCTCTGATACAGCAACCACCTCGCCGCCCCGACCTCGAACCCGGCACGGTGCTGCTGCCCCTCGCGGCCGTGCACTACGAGAGCTCGGACCCCCTCGACGCAGTCATGGCCCAGGCCTTCGCGGTCACCTTCGGCCTGGGCGACAACACGGGCACGGCCCGCTTCCGACTCCGACGCCCGCACAACAACACCGGCGAACCGATCGCCACCGACGACGCCTGGGACCGTCCCTGGTTCAGCAACCTGGGCAGCGGCAGCGACGACAACGAGCCGGGTGGTGGAGACGGCTGGGGCTCTGACGGCGGCGACGGGGGAGACGGCGGCGGGGATGGCGGGGACGGGGGCGGCGATGGAGGCGGAGGAGACTAGAGAGGGGGCGAGGAGCTCTCTTTCGGACCATCCTCCCTCGGGCACGCCGTGCCGCGCGTGTGTGGCGTGGCGGCTCACCGGTGTGCTGGGGAAGTCAGCCGCTCAGGGCTGCCAGAGTGACGTCCAGGTCTTGGGTCTTGGGCTGGTTGTGGGGGAGTCTGGCGAGGATCTTGGCCATGCCGCAGGTGTCGGTGAGGGCGGAGAAGACCAGGCCGCCGGCGACACCCGCGGAAAGCCAACGCGCCGCGTTCCAGCGTTGTCCGGCGATGAGGCCGGTCAGGACGAGGGTTCCGGCGGCGAGGCGGACCTGGCGGTCCATGGCCCAGGGGGCGCGCAGGCCTGCGGACTGGTCGGTGTCGTGGCCGAGCCGGGTCCAGGCGGTCATGCCGCCGCTCAGGGTCGCTGCGGTGATGCCCTGATCGGCGAGGCGCCGGCAGGCGGTGGCGGAGCGGGCGCCCGTGGCGCACACGATGAGGAGGGCACTGCGGCCGGCGGCGGTCTGCAAGGCGGGCAGGGCCGTCTCGAGGTGGTCGAGGGGAATGTTGTGGGCGCCGGGCAGGTGGCCGGAGGCGTACTCGCCCGGGGTGCGGACGTCGATCACGGTCAGCTCGTTGAGGCGGGCGTTGGCCTGGTCGGGGGTGAGAGTGGGGGGTGTCACGAGGGATTTTCCTTCGCTCGGTTGGGGTTACCCCTTCGATAGGATACCCGCGGGGGTATCTCGAAGGAGTGTGGATCGTGGAACTGGCGATGGCGGCTGAGGAACTGAAGGCGGTGGTCAACCGGCTGCGTCGGGCGCAGGGCCAGATCGCCGGTGTGATCAAGATGATCGAGGAGGGGCGGGATTGCGAGGACGTGGTCACGCAGCTCGCGGCGGCCTCCCGGGCGTTGGACAAGGCGGGTTTTGCGATCATCGCGACCGGTCTGCAGCACTGCCTGACCGATGCGGACATGGCCGCTTCCGGTGACCGGGAGCAGATGCGTGTCCGTCTGGAAAAGTTGTTCCTTTCTCTGGCCTGAACCGGGGTTCGGCCGCCTGGCCCCCCGGCAGGCCGGGGTCAGGCGAGGGCGTCGATCAGCATGAAGGCGGCCACGGCCAGCAGGACGATGGCGAAGGTGCGTTGCAGACGGGTGCCGGTGACCTTGGTGGCCAGGCGTTTGCCGTCCCAGGCGCCGAGGATCGCGGCGCCGGTGAAGGGGCCGACGAGCGCCCAGTCGATGCCGGCGGTGGTGGCCCCTCGGGTGGCCAGGGCGGCGAGAGAGTTCGCGGATATGACCAGCAGGCTGGTGCCCACGGCGGCCTGCATCTCGAAGGCGAGCACACCGACCAGGGCGGGTACGGCGAGGAAGCCTCCGCCGACGCCGAGCAGCCCGGTCAGCGCCCCCAGGCCGGCTCCGGTCCCTGCCGCCTTCGTCGGCCGCACCGTCGTGGTGCGATCGCCGTCGCTCTGCGGGCGCCCGGGCCGCAGCATCTTCACGGCGGCGAGAGCCGCGATGGCGGCGAACGCGGCGGTCAGCAGCGGTTGCGGCAGGCGGGATGCGGCGGCCCCGGCCGCGGCGGCGGGCAGGAGTCCGGCCACGGCGAACAGGGCACCGGCCTTCCAGCGGACGTTGCCGGCGCGGGCGTGGGCGTACAGGGCGGTGAGCGAGGTGGCGGTGACGATGATCAGGCTGGCGGTGGTGGCGGCGGCCGGGGTGAAGCCGAGCAGATAGATCAGCGCCGGGACGGCCAGGACACTGCCGCCTCCGCCGAGCGCGCCGAGAGCGAGCCCGACCACCGCCCCGGCGACCAGGGCCAGGACCAGCGCGCTCACACTATGACACCGGCGCCGCCCCGACCGCCGGTGACCGACAGGCCCTCACACGGGAGGGCCTGGGCCTGGGCGGGGGTGAGGCGGCCGGGGCCGCGCCGAAGAAACGAGAACATCGTGGATCACCTTCGTACGGGTGGTGCGGAGGGTGCGGGTCAGCCGGTGTTACCAGGCCAGGCGAGGCCAGGCCAGGGCCAAGCCATGGCCGGCCGGGCCAGGGTCAAGCCAGCGAGGCCGGACCGGCCAAGGTCAAGCCGGCACTGCCGGGCCGGGGACCAGAGCCGGTCCCGCCTCCCTCGCCGCGTCGAAGCCGTCGTCGACAGCGACCACGTCACGGCCTGCGGCGTCCAGCAGCGACGCGGCGATCGCCGCGCGCATCCCGCCGGCGCAGTGGACCCAAACCGTCCCGCCCGGCACCTCATTGATGCGGCCGTGCAACTCGTGGATCGGGATGTGGACCGACCCGTCGATGTGGCCGCCCGCGCGCTCGGAGTGCCTGCGGACGTCGAGTACGACCACGTCCTCACCGCGCTCGCGCACCTGCGCGAGGTCGGCGAAGCGGGCACGGGGGAAGGAGGCGAGTTGCTCGCCGGCCCGGACCCAGCCGGCCGGGTCGCCGGTGGCGGCGGCCGCCGGTCGGTCGATGCCCACCCGGGCCAGCTCACGCTGCGCGTCGGCGACCTGCTCAGGGGTGTCGGCGAGCAGGGTGACGGGCTTGCCCCACGGGATCAGCCAGGCCAGGTACGTGGCGAGCTTGCCCTCGCCCTCGAAGTTGTATGACCCGGCCACGTGTCCCTCGGCGAACGCGGTACGACTGCGCAGGTCCACCACCCACTCACCCGCGGCCAGCCGGGAAGCGATCTCCTCGCCGTCCGCACGCCGCGGCGGGGTCAGGTCGAGCGGCGCGGGACCGGCAGCGTTGGCCGGGCCCATGTGCGCGTAGTACGCGGGCACGTCCTCCAGTCCGGCGAGCATCCGCGCGACGAAGGTGTCCACGTCCAGGGTCAGCGCGTCGTTGGTCCTGCGTTCCTTGCCGATCGTGGTCGCGTCCCCCTCGGCCTGTGAGGAGGAGCAGAAGCTGCCGAACCCGTGCGTGGGCAATATCGGCACCTCATCGTCCAGTTCGTCGGCCAGGCGGTGTGCGGAGGCGTGCTGGGCGCGGGCCAACTCCTCGGTGAGCCGTGGTTCGACCAGGTCCGGACGGCCCACGGTGCCTATCAGCAGCGACCCGCCGGTGAACGCCGCCACCCCGCGCCCGTCCTCGGTCAGGGCGTAGGAGGTGTGATGCGGGGTGTGACCGGGTGTGGCCACGGCGCGCAGTACCAGGCCCTCGTCCACCGGGAAGGTGTCGCCGTCGGCGACCGGAGTGCGGGCGTAGGAGACCGATGCTTCAGCCGGTACGAGGTAGTGGGCGCCGGTCACGCGGGCCAGCTCCAGACCGCCGGTGATGTAGTCGTTGTGCACGTGGGTCTCGGCGACGTACGCGATCCGCACCCCGCGCCGTGCGGCCGCGGCGATGACCTGATCGATGTCACGCGGCGGGTCGATGACCACCGCGGCACTGGGCCCGCCGGCCAGGTAGCTGCGGTTGCCCAGGCCCTCGATTTCCAGGGTGTCGACGAAGAACACGACTACGACTCCTCTCGAACGCATTACCCCGGGGGGTATCGGGTGTTCACTCTAACAGTGATACCCAGGGGGGTATTCCGTAAGTGGAGGACACCCCGCCCCGGTGCCACCTCGACCGGCTCGGGTACCCGGCGGCGTACAGAGGAAGCAGCCGTTCAGTCGACGTGAGAAGTGCTCATCGCAGCCAGCGTTGCCAGTTCCCCTGCCACGGTGTCGGCGATCAGTCGGGAGTCGCCGGGGCGGAGGTGGCTGACGACGGTGAGCGTGTAGGTCTCCGCGGTCTGGACGAGGTCGAGGTTGACGGTGCCGGGTGGGGGGAGAGGAGGCAGGGCCGTGATGCCGGTCAGGCGGCGGCCGTGGAGGTGGCTCGGGCCGCCTCGCCACTTGAACGCCGTGCACACCGCTGTGCTCACATCGGGCTGGATCATGCGCCTGGTGAGCGTTGTGGTCAGCCAGGGTGCCGTGCGGCAGATGCCTTCGAGGACGGGCAGGGCCGCGCGGTGGGCCTGGCATCGCCGGTTCGCGGTCGAGAGCAGGTCCTGGCAGGTCAGCAGGCGGTCGGCCGGGGAAACGGTCTCCACGGGCAGCGGGACGCGGATGGCGGTGGTGAGGTTGCCGAGCGTCTGCGCCTCGGACGGGCCGCGCAGGTCCACGGGCACTCTCGCGTATAGGGGCGCGGCGTCGCGGGACCGGGTCGCAAGGGTGTCGTAGCAGGTGGGCAAGGCCCCGGCCAGGGCGCTGAGGAGGAGCTCGTTCAACGTCGAGCCCCGCCCGGTCGCAGGCTGCCGCCGTGCCGAGCGCATCACGCCGGGGTCGAGCCGGGCGACGGTGGTGGAGGGGCGGCATTCGCCGGGTGCCGGCGGCAGGGGCTGTCCCCGGCCGCTGCTGGCATGCCACTCCCCGAGGAGGTCGGCGACCGGGACGCGGGGCCGCGGCAGCACCGGGGCGGATTTCGGTGCACGGACGCGGATGTCGGCCTCGTCCATGAGGAGGCGAAGGAGGATGGCGAGGGAACCGCCGTCGAGAAGCGCGTGGTGGGCCAGCAGCACCAGGGATTGCTCGCCGGTCGGTGCGGGTTCGGGCACCAGCAGCTGCCAGGGGGGCCGGTCGGCAGGCAGCCGCCGCACGGCCGCCGCGGCCAGGAGCGAGGGCAGTTCCTGTGCGCAGGCGGTGACGTGTGCGGCCGGATCGAACGGCCCCGCGAACGCCCAGCGGTGGCCGGACAGCGCCGGCAGCCGGGAAGGCGGCTGCAGGATCTGGTGCATCCGCTCCAGCCCACCCCACCGCTCACCGACACGGCAGCGGAGTTCGGTCAGGTCGAACGGCTCGCCCGCGTACAGCGTGGCAGTGCCCATGGTTCCGGGCAGCCCGGGGCGCAGGAAGCTTGCCTCTTTCCCTGACAGCCGCATGCGGATCCTCGTGTGCTCGTGATGGGTACGGTCGGTGTTTCCGGTGCGGTCGGCGGGTCACTTCCGGGGGGCGTCGAAGACGAGGCAGGCGTTGTGGCCTCCGAAGGCGAAGCTGGTGCTGAGGGCCGGTCCGGCGGGCAGCTTGCGTGGCCGGTCGGTCACGAGGTCCACGTCGCACTGCGGATCGAGGCGCACGGTGTTCGCGGTCGGCGGCACGATCTCCTCGTGCAGTGACAGGCAGGTGATCACGGCTTCCAGGGCTCCCGCCGCCCCGAGGGAGTGCCCGGTGACCGACTTGCTGGCGGTCACCGGGACGGCGGCGGGGCCGAACAGGCCGCTGAGGGCGCGTGCTTCGGCCACGTCGTTCAACGCGGTGCCGGTGCCGTGCGCATTGATGTGCGTGACGGCGTCGGCGGGGGTGTCGGCGTCGGCGAGCGCCCGTTCCATGCACGCTCGCGCGCCGGTGCCTTCGGGGTGCGGTGCCGTGAGGTGATGGGCGTCGGAGGTGCTGCCGTATCCGGTGAGGGTGGCGTAGATGCGGGCGCCGCGGTCGCGGGCGTCATCCAGCCGCTCCAGCACCAGGAAGGCCGCGGCCTCGGCGAGCAGAAAACCCTGCCGGTCGGTGTCGAAGGGCCGCAACGCGCGGGCAGGGTCATCGCATTCGGTGATCATGGCACCGGACCGTCCGAAGGCGAGCGCGGTCGTCGCGGTCATCGGGCTTTCGTGGCCGCCCGCGATGACGACGTCGGCGCGCCCGGCCCGGATCATCTGCATCGCCTCGCCCACCGCATGGCCGCCGGAGGCACAGGCCGTGGAGAGAGTCAGTGTGGGGCCGGTGGCGTCATGCTTGGCACTGATCCAGTGGGCGCCGGCGTTGGCCATCATCCGGGGCACGTACGGTACGTCGGGCCCTCCGATCCCGGCCTCCTGGGCGATCACTCCGCCATAGGCGGTACCGGTGACGACCGCCCTGCGGCCTGCGGGGGCATGGAGGCCTCCGGCATCCGCGACGGCGTCCGCGGCGGCGCACACCGCCATCTGCACGGACCGGTCCGTTCGCCGCACTTCTTTGTAGGTGAGGTAGCCCTCCGGCGTGAACCCGGGCATCGGGCACGCGGGGCGTACGACGGTGCCTTCGGCATCGAAGGCGTGCATCTGGGCCGGGCAGCGGGAGGCGAGCAGGTTCTCCCACAGCGCGCCGACACTCGCTCCTGCCGCGCAGCGGACACCGAGGCCCGTGACCGCGACGGCGCTCTGCTGAGTCATCCGGTGACCACTCCCGGGGCACGGGTGGTGCGCAGCCGCTCGGTGAGCTCGGCCAGGTCGCCCACCGTACGTACCGAGGCGGGATCGACGTCTCTGAGCGACACGTTGAAGTGGTCCTCCACGGCAGCCCGGAGTTCGGTGATGTCCAAACTGTCGGCTCCGAGGTCGGCCACGAGCCGGGCTTGCGGCACGACGTCCCGCGCCGGCACGGACAGGCAGTTCGCGCACAAGGCGCGCAGCTCATCCCAGTGGTCCAACTCTGCTGTCTCCACGGTGTCTTCCTTTGTTCTGGTGCTGTCATCAGGGGCCTGGTCGGTGTGGACCGGCGTGACCGGCGTGCTCGCCCGGCTCTGTCATCCCCGCCAAGGTGTCGATCTCCTGGGCGACGGCGTCGGCGAGCCGGTCGGCGCTGCCGGGAAGCAGGTGGCACACCGCGGTCAGCGCGCACGCGCCCGGCGTCTGCATCAGCAGAAAGCTGGCACCGCCCGGCCGGGACAACGGGGGCAGGCCCACCATGTGCCCCAGCTCCCGGCCTTGGAAGGTGGTCGAGCGGGTGCGCCACTTCGCGGTGGTCGTCACCGTCGCCATGTAGGACGGCCGGCCTCCTCTGCCGGTCAGCCGCGCGCCCGCCCACGGCGCCATCCGCCGGACGCGCTCCGCCAGGGGGAGCAGCACGCCGGCGTGCACGCCGGCTCGTTCGGGCACCGCCTGGAGCGCCCCCTGGCAGACCCGCAGGCGGGCCACCGGGTCGGTGAGGCCGAGGGGCAGCGCGACCCGAATGGCGGTGACGACGTTGCCCAACTCGTCCTGGTTCTCCCGCCTACGCAGGTCGCACGGCACGCACGCGTACACCGGCCGCGTGGACGGCCAGTCCGTCAAGGGGCCGAAATGGGTGCGCAGCGCTCCGGCCACCGCGCTGGTCAGCAGCTCGTTCGGGGTGGCGCCGCGCGTGCCCTCGGGGTGTCGGCCCGCGGCGCGCAGCGTGCTGACCGGCAGCAGGCGGACGGCGACAGAGGGCTCCGCCCGGTCAGGTGAGGGCAGGGGGAGGATCTGCCCGGGTGAGGCCAGCGCCTTGAGCTCCCGGGCCACCGCGGCCAGGGGGGTGCGAGGCCGGGGTACGAGGCCGGCCTTCCGCGCAGGGTCGGCGCCGTCCATCAGTACGCGCAGCGCAACGGTGAGGGAGTGCCCGTCCATCAGCACATGCTGTGCCACCAGCGCCAGCGCGAAGCCACCTTCTGTTCCGCCCCTGACGAGGTACAGCCGCCAGAGCGGCACCCCGTCGGGCGGCGGGCGGTCGACCAGATGGGCCCACAGCTCGTGCACCGCACAGTCCGCGTCGAGAACGTGCTCATCAGGGCGGAACGGTCCCGGGACGGCCCAGTGCGCGCGGCGCCCGTCCTCGTCGGCGCCGGGCGAGAAGTGGAGCACCTGGTTCAACCGGGACAGGCCCGTCCAGCGTTCGGCGACCCGCTGCCGGACCTCCTCCATCGAAGGCGGTTCCCCGGTGAAGACCGCCGCCAGTCCCGTGACACCGGAGCAGCCGTTGCGCAGGAGCATCTCGTCGGCGAGGGACAGCCTCATGAGGTGCACCGCCTATCTGTCTTCCGTCTGTCCGTCTTCGGTCTGTCTGCCTTCCATCGGTGAACCGCCCCGACGCCGGGAGGTGCAGAGGAGAAGCTCATGGCCTTCCACGTCGTGGCTTTCCACGTCGATCAGGCACGTCCATGGCACCGCCACCGGCCCGGTGTACGAGACCGGAGAGGGGCCGGTCATCAAACCGGCCGCTGAACGCGGGCACGCCCTGCGCGAGCAGTGCCAGTTCTCGCCCCAACGCGTCGGCCAGGTCACGGGCGTGGCCCTCAGGGGTGTGGCCCGTCACGGTCAGGGTGAAGGCGCGCGCGTAGTCCGTGAGCGTCAGGCGGACCGTTCCGCGGGTCTGCAACGGCGCCAGCGGAATCACCCGCTCCAGCGCCGCACCGTCCAGGGACCACGGCCCGCGCGGCCAGGTGATGACGGTGCAGGCCACGGGGGCCCAGCTCGGCAGAGCGGCGGGAATGCTGACCAGGCGCAGCGCCCAGGGCCCGATGCGGGAGGCGGTGTTGACCAGGTCGAGCGTGGCATGCGCCCGTTGCAGGGGACCGAGTCCGGCCAGCAGCTCACGGCAGGCTCGCAGCCGTTCTCGGGGGTCGTCGACCGCCACGGGCAGGGGAAGTCGCGCCACGGAGAGGAGGTTGCCGAGCTCTTCGCTCTGTTCTGGTGTGCGCAGGTCGACGGAGAACATGCCATAGAGCGGGCGAGCCGAGCCGGGCCAGCGCTCCGGGGGACCGTGCACGGCACGCAGGGCGCCCGCGGACGCCGCGAGCAGCAGTTCGTTGAAGGTCGCGCCCATCCCCGGCAGGGCCCGGCGAGCCGCTCGTACGGTATCGGTGTCCAGGCCACTCCAGGCGAAGTCCCTCTCCGAGCGGGCCGGTCCGCGAAGACGTGGCAGGGCACGCCCGCACCGCAGGGTGTCGAGCGACCGGCCGGCATCCCGAGACATCGGTGCGGCCCGCACACCGCGGTGCGCGGTGCCGCCGCGTTCACTGCCGCCGTCCAAGAGCCTGCTCAGCATGCGTTCCAGGGACCGTCCGTCCATGAGGGCGTGGTGGGCGGTGAGGATGAGGGCGAAGCGCTCCTGCGACCCCTTTTGACCGGGGCGGACCAGCAGCAGCCGCCAGGAGGGCCGCCCGCCGGGCACCGGCTGGGTGATCAGACGGGCGAGCAGTCCCGTGAACGGCTCCTGTCCCATGCCGTCACTGGGTACTTCCGCGCGGACCTCGGCGACATGAGTGCCAAGGTCGACGTCCTCACTGTGGTGCCAGCGGTGGCGGCGCAGCCAGGAGGGCTGCCCGGGCGGCAGCAGGACACGGCGCAGCTGCGGAATGCCGTCCCACCGGTCGGCCACGCGAGTGCGCAGCTCCGCAAGAGAGGGAGGTACTCCGGTGAACAGCAGGGCCATTCCGATGGGGGGTGCGGGACGCGCGCCGATTCCGGCGAGGAGTTCATCGAGGGGCGACAGAAACACACCCTTGCTCATCGTGTGAACCGCGTTTCCATCTCCGGGCCGCTCGGGGCTTCTTGACCACTGCTCGATGTCATGGTGCCGTCACCTCCGCACCAGCGGCGCACGCGCTGTTGATGGCGGCGGCAACCTGACTCAGCGTCGTGTCCAAGGTGATGTGATCGTGACTGAAGGGCAGGCCGGTCCGCTTCTCCAGGGCGACGGCGAACTCGACCTGCGCCAAGGAATCCAGGTCCACGTCCTCCATCGTGGCCTCGGGCTTCAAATCACCCTCAGGGCACCCGAATTCGCCGATCAGGATTTCCACGACGATGCCGTATCCCGTGTCCACTACAAACTCCTCGCGACGTCGTTCGAACGGACTGCTGCTCTCGGTGCGCAACTTCCGATTCTGCCCGGGGGAAAACCGTGCACTGCGCCAACAGGGGGCCTTTCACTCCTAAGAGGCCCCCGCCGCGGCACAGTGCGTGGGCCAGCCCCCTGGGCTCCCGCCCTTCACCACTCCACAAGCAGCCGTATGAGCCCGCGGGTGAACAGGCCCTCCTTCCAGGCGACGGCCTGTGGCGGCCCGTCGGCCAGACGCAAGGACGGGAAGCGCCGCAGGAGTTGCGCCAGGACGATCTGCAGCTGGAGCCTGGCGAGCGGCGCGCCGGGACACCGGTGCGCGCCGTGACCGAACGTCAGGTGGGTGGCGGAACGACTCTGCGACATGCCGCCCCACGGTTCGGTGAAAACGCTCTCGTCCCGGTTGCCGTGCAGCAACGACACCACGACGGCCTCACCGGCGGCGACCGTGACTCCGCCCAGCCGCACTGGTTGCGTTGCCACCCGGGTCAGACTCACCGGGGTGGAGGGCGTGAGCCGCAGTAGTTCCTCCGCCGCCGCGGGCAGCAGCTCGGGCCGTCGGCGCAACTGCCCGTACGCGAGCGGGTCGGACACCAGGGCGAGCGCCGCCAGAGCGATCTGACCGGCGGTCGTCTCATATCCGGCCGTCAACAACGTCAGGCCCATGGTGGTCAGTTCGGCCGACGACAGCCTGTCCTCTTCGTGTGCCTGGATCATCGCGGTGAGGAGGTCGTCGGCCGGTTCCTGGCGTCGGCGCTCGATCAGACCCGCCATATAGCTCACCAGCCGGACGCGGTGTCGTGCCTTTTCCTGGCGTGTGCCGTGCGTGCAGTCGAACACCACTTCCACGTGGTCGCGGAAGCAGTCGCTGTCCTGCGCGGGGATGCCGAGCAGCGAGCACAGCACGCCGCGTGCCAGCGGCAGGGCCAGACCTTCGCTGAGGTCCGCGGGTGGCCCGGCAGCGATCAGCCGGCCGATGGTCTCGTCGGCCAACCGCTCGATGGACGGGCCCATGAGCGCTGTCCGGCGGCCGGTGAACGCACCCGCCACCACGCGCCGCAGCCGCGCATGGTCGGCGCCGTCCATGCTCACCATCGACTGCGGCGCGGGCTGGACGTCGACCAGCTTCGGCGCCGTGGCCCCGGCGGCAGCGACCCGGCTGAATCTGTCGTCCGCCAGCACGAGGCGCCCGAGGGCGTGGTCACGTACGAGCCACACCTTGTCGCCGGTCGGCGCCGTCACACGAGCAACGGCTCCCGGGGATTCTGTCAGGAACGCCGGCAAGGGCCCCAGCTGATTCACCTCGATACGCGGGGACGCGGACGCCGATTCCACCGATTCCATGGCCTTCCAACTCGATCAGAAACGTCCGCTGCCCGCGGTTCGCAGGGTACGCCGCGGCGCGTTTGTCCCCCGGTACGAAAATCGGCAGCGGGCCGCGGGAATCCGCCTGGAGCTGTATACCGGCTAGCGGCGACAATAACAACCTTTGGGTGTGCAACCGCCGTTGTGTGTACAGGTGTTAGTGCTCGCTGGGTACGGGATTGTGTGCTTCCGGACGTGCCGTACATAAATTAGTGCGATTTTCTTTTGTCAGCTTTCAAACGCTGCCCCTGTTGTTCTGGGCCACGCCTCTGCTTTGACCCCATCTAGCGGACGTCTTCCCGGCCCACCTCCCTCAGTTCGCCGCCGTCCGCGACATGTGCCCGTACCGTCACGCGGGCATCCCGTGGGGCACGTACTGCCAGGGAGTGGCCGCGGTTTTTGGCCTTGACGTCGCCGGTGACGGAGATGCGCGTGACCTCGCGGCTGCCCGCCGCCAGGAGGAATCGGTGGCCGGACGGCGCCGTCCAGTGGGTCGAGGCCACGACGTGCTGGCCGAAACGGCTGCAGGCGGCGGTGGATCGGGCCCGGCCGACGACCTTCGCCGGCGCGGTCGTCGAACCCGTGGACGTATGGAATTGGAGCAGTACGCTGCCGGGGCCCCGCCAGGTCGAGGCGCGCGTGCAGGACCACACGGCACGGCTGTCGCTCTCGGGCAGGTCCTGCTCGGCGAAGTCCCACTGGTTGACGGACCGCACGCCGTCGCCGCGCAGTTCGGGGAGGCGGCACGCGCCGCGGGCCCAACTCAGCAGCGCAGCCGTGCTGGTGGCCTCGCGCGGTTGGCGGGCCGGCGCGCCGGCCCCGGGGAGCGGGGTGTAGCTGAGGTGCGCCGGGGTGAGGCCGCCCAGGTCGGTGACGAGGAACGCGTGTTTCTCCACGATCTTGTTGGATGAGCGGAGTTGCAGCGCCGGCAGGGCGTCGCAGGTGCCCGCTGCCGACGGCTCGTCGACCGGGTCGGTGAGGCCCTCGCGGGATACGTGAAGCGGGCGCGCGGGCGAGTTCGGTCGCAGCAGGTCACGGGTGTGGGCCTCCGCGATCCACGGAGCCGTGAGGTAGCGGACCTTGCCGTCCGCGCGGACGACGGCGAGTGCTGCCGCCGTGGTCACGTCGGAGTCATCGGCACGGGAGAAACTCAGCGACGCGGGCGCCGACCCGGAGACCGGCTCACCGTAACGGACCACCCGGCGGCCGTCGTGGAACAGCACCACACGCTCCCGGCCCACGACCCCGGCGTACAACAACTGCGTGCCCGTGGGCGGGGGTTCGGTGGCGGTTGCCGGGGCGGCGCTGATGCGGGTGCCGCGCGGCGGATCCGTCCAGGTGGCGAGGGCCCGGTCGAGCAGGGCGCGGTCGTCCACGCGGGAACCGCGGGCCGGCCATGCGGTGAAGTCCACGCGTGAGGTGTCGGCCCAGGCGCCCGGCGCGGTGCGGAGCAGTTCGTCGGCGCCGAATGCGGGGCGCCCGCCCGTGGGCCGGTGCGGCTCCTCCCGGTCCGCCGTACCGAGCGACGCCAGCGCCACACAGCTGATGGCGGCGATCCCCGCGGCACATCCCGCGAGACGGAACCGGCGTCGGCGACGCAGCAGATCGGTGGGCCGGGTCTGGACCGAACAGGCGTCGAACTCCTGCGACCGCAGAAGCGTCCCCGCCGCCGTCTCGCCCACCGTCTCATCGACGCGCCCGGCGGCATCCAGCGCTTCCGCTGGGTCGGCCACGCCGGTGGCGGTCAGCAGTTCCGCGACATTCGCGCGCGGCACCCCGTCGAGCCTGCTCAGGACGAACGCCGCGCGAGCGGGCGCGGACACCTCTGAGAGGAGCTGCGCGAGCGCGATCTCCTCGGTGCCGCCCGCGCGCGGGAACAGGCGCAGGCCCCAGACGACCGGCAGGGTCGGACGCAGCGTGCGGGGCGGCGGCAGGTGCTTCGGCCACCCGCGCGGCCGGCGCTCCTGCGCCAGGGCCGCGCTCAGCACGCGTGCCGTCACCCACGCCGTGCCCGTACCGGACCAGGAGGCGCTCGGCCGCCGCGTCCCGCGCCGCGACGAGCCGTTCCCCGACCTCGGCGACGGGACCCTCGGCCCTGCGAGCCGGGCCCGGAAACCGGGCAGTGCACGCTGGACCAGGGCGTGCGCGATGAGGACGCGGCGGTGCCGGCCATGGGTGCTGGGGAGGGTGAGGTAGGCGAGGCGTACGAGGCGGGTGTACTGCTCGACGATGATGGCCTCGGCGTGGTCGAGGGCCACCGGCTCGGATCCTGAGGCCCGGCGCCGCTGCGATGGGCTCGTCGTATGCCGTGTGCTCATCGAAGAAGGGGCCTTCCGAAGACTGACTGCGGTCCGTCCTGACCACGGTCAAACGAGTGAATCGTGGGATGGTCACAGCTGGGGGCGGGGGCCCGGGGTGTTTGTCATCGGCCCAGCCCGCACAAGGGCCTATGCGCCCTATGTGGGAGGCCACTTGGGCCGGTAAATCGCAACTTCGACATGGGCCGCCGGAACGTTTACCTTCACCTGGCCGTCGGTGATCGCCCACGCCTAACGCCTATGGCCTAACGCCAACGCCTCACGCTCCGCGAATCGGCATCCGCGCCCCCATGCGTGAGCGAGCCACCGAACCACCGAACCGGGTCCCCATCAGGCACCCCTCGACCACGGAGAGACGCATGCCCCATCTTGCCCTGTACACATTCGGCGTCCTGAAGTCACCTCTCGCCGATCCGGCGCCCCTCACGCGCGAGTTCCACGACAGCGCTGAGCCCGTCTACCGGACGATCAGCCGGCACCCCGGATATCTCGGTCACGCTGAAGTGAGAGAGGGCAGCCGTGGCTCGCACTTCGACCTGGACTGGGGTGCCTGGGGCAAGTTCGCCGTACCGACCTGGTACGGCAAGGGCCACACGGTGGAAACCACCGCCTTGGCCGCCACGCTCTCACTCTGGACCGACCTGGACTCCGCCTTCGACGCCATCTACACCGGGCTGCACCGCGAGGCGTTGAACAGGCGTTACGACTGGTTCGAGAGGACCGGACACCCGAGTCACGTGTTCTGGTGGGTTTCCAAGGGCCCGATACCCACCTGGCAGGACGGGGTCTCCAAGCTGGAGCACCTCCACGACCACGGCTCCGCACCGCACGCTTTCACCTTCCATCGCTCGTTCGCCCCGGACGGAACCCCGACCAGAATCAAGGACATGGGACCGAAGAGCGACCAGGTGCGGTGACGCGGAAGCGAAGCCTGAACGAGTGGTCGTGCCCCGCGTAACCCGCTTGCTGCTGGGCGCTGTTGCTATTCGGTGACACGGAAGACAGAGCTGTGACGTACGAGAGGGCAACGAGTACGCGGGGTCGCGGGTCGTAAGTGGCGTGGGATCGAAGGGCGGTGCAGACCGCCTGCCCGAACAAGCGGGCCGACCAAGTGAGCTGGGGGAAACAGTGAAGAAGAGCATGCGCGTGAACAAGGGACTGCTCGTCGTGGGCGCCGCGCTGGCGGCGGCCGGTGTCGCGGCCGGTACGGTCCCGGCGGCCGCAGCCGATGCGCCCTACTTCCTCGAGCCGTCCGAACTGCCGCCGCACGCCTCGTCGGAGTGGACCGCCGGGCCGGTCACGGCCGGGCAGCCCGCCGCGCTGCCGATGTGCGTGGGCGAGGCGCTGCCGTCGACCTCCGTACACCGCGAATACCGCACCGACCTGGACACCACCGCGCTGCAGGTGACCGTCGTCGAGCGCGACGTACAGCGCGCCAAGGACTTCGCCGCCCTGCTGCGCAAGGACCTCGACGGCTGCGCGAAGAAGGTCATGAAGCAGTACCCGGACATTACCGCCAAGCAGAAGTACTACGGCAAGGTGAACGTCGAGGAGGGCGCCTACGTCTACGGCGTCCACACCACCGCCACCTGGGGTGCCTCGGACATCAACATGTTCTCGGTGGGCCGTGACGGCCGGACCGTGACCCTCGTGCGGTGGGGGCAGATGGGCGGCTTCGCCGACGCCCAGGTCGCCGACTTCAAGACCACGACCGCGACGGCCGTCAACAAGCTCTACTGACGGCTGACGGCTGGCGGTCGGCTGCTGACTACTGGCTGCTGGCTGCTGGCCGATGACCGGGGAAACCGCGCCCGGGACCGATCTCGGCATCCCCCTCAGGGGGTGGGACAATCAGCCCGCAAGACCGCGCCCGTGCCTGCCCGGCGGTGCGCTGGTCGTGTTGCACGAGGATTCGGCCGGGGTGAGGCCGGGGGCCGGAGTCGTACCGGCCCCCGGTGGTGGGGAGGGACCGACGGTGGTGGAGTGGCGGTACGTCGCCAGGGGCGCAAGGGCTGTTCCGGAGCCCATGGCCACGCCGTTCGTCTGGACGACGGCCTGCTCGGGCTCCCTGGTGCTGGTGATCACCTTCGATCTGCTCGGCGCGCTCGACCGCACCGGGCTCGCCCTCGCGGCGCTCTCCGTCCTGGCCGCGCTGCTCGGCATGCTCGGGCGGTTCGTCGCGGCGCCGGGGACGGCCGTGCTCTGCTGGGCCCTCCTGAACGTCGCCGCTGCTCACCCCACCGGGGAGCTCTCCTGGGCCGGACACCGGGACCCCGGCTGGGTGGCGTGTCTGCTGGCCGCCGCCCTCGTCGGCACGGCGACGGCCCGGGTCTGGTACGCCCGGGCTGCGTACCGCCGCATCACTCCGTTCGACGGGACGACCTGAACCCGTGGGCTGGCGCTGACGCTGGCGTGGGGCTGCCCTTGCGCCGGACGGGGCGGCGGCATCAGCGGCTTCGGCGGTTGGACCAACATCGCCCGTAAGTGCACTAGGTGAAGATCCTCTGAGGCCGGATCGTGATCCGCGGGTGCACAACTCCGTATGGATCCCGCCTGTCTGAAAGGCCGCCGGAGGAGGGTCTCCGGCGGCCTTTCGGTACAGAGATACAGAGATGGATCGGGGATCAGGTGGGAAAGAAGGTCTGGAGAGCTGTCGTGGCCGGAGGCGCGGCGGCTGTGTTCATGGGCGTGGCCGCGGCGCCGGCCGGGGCGGCCGAGGGCGGGGTTTCCTTCACCCGCGTCCAGGTGAACGGCGGCAAGGCGATCGTGATCGGCGTGTCCGAGGAAGTGGCGGTGCCCACCTCCTTCCGGATGGCGACCACCCACAAGTGGAAGTGGCCGGCGGTCTTCCTGTACCGCGGCAATACGGGTGACCGGCTGTGGCACGCCATCGAAACGAGCGACTGCCACGAGGCAGGCTCGGGCGTCTGTGACTTCAACGAGACGATGTACTTCGACCCCAGTGTGTGGGACATGCGCAACAGCGAGGCCGGAGCCTGGAAGGTCGCGGCCGAGGTCTCCTTCAAGGGCGGCGGCGGTGACACGGACGACAAGGGCCTGACCGCCTACGTCAAGCGCAACTCGCGCCTGAGTGTGAACGCCGCGCCCGAGCCGGTGTCCAAGGGCAAGACCATCACCGTGACCGGCAAGGTGAAGCGGGCCAACTGGGAGACGAAGAAGTACGCCTCCTACGGAAGCCGCCTGGTGAGCCTGCAGTTCAAGCCCAGTGGCTCCACCTCCTACACCACGGTGAAGAAGGTGCACGCCAACGGATCGGGTGCTCTCAGGACGACCGTAAAGGCGTCCAAGACGGGCGCGTGGCGCTGGGCGTATTTCGGCAACACCACCACCGGGCCGTCGACTTCGGCCGCGGACAACGTCGTGGTGCGGTAAGAGCCCGTCCTAAATCTCACGCCGTGCTCAGCGGGCCGGCCGGCCAATCGACTGTTGCTTGGCCGGCCGACCATCGGTCCCGGGCCGAGGCCGGCGTCCACGGTCGGGATCCGCGCCGACGGCGTGGACGCCGCGCTCGCTCGTCGGTACGGCAGCCTCGCACGCTTCCGGTCGGCGGGCGGCAAATCCCCGCCCGCGCCTTCCGGAATGCGGCCACCGGCCGTCTCTCACGTGCTTCAGGAGCCGGGGCGCGCGGTGGCAGAAGCGAGGCGCGTCCTCTGCGGCGCGCACTGACCTCGCATCCCGCCACCCCACCTCGCCCTCCCGCCTCCGCGTGTCTCGCCCCCACCCATGCTTTGCATGACCATGCGCGATGATGCATACTCTTCCCATGTCTAAGGTCCTCACCTCCCTTCCCGCCGGCGAGCGCGTCGGCATCGCCTTCTCCGGCGGTCTCGACACCTCCGTCGCGGTCGCGTGGATGCGCGACAAGGGCGCCGTCCCCTGCACCTACACCGCCGACATCGGGCAGTACGACGAGCCCGACATCGCCTCGGTGCCCGGCCGCGCCAAGACCTACGGCGCCGAGATCGCGCGCCTGGTCGACTGCCGTGCGGCGCTCGTGGAGGAGGGCCTGGCCGCGCTCACCTGCGGTGCGTTCCACATCCGCTCGGGCGGGCGTGCCTACTTCAACACCACGCCGCTCGGCCGTGCCGTCACCGGCACGCTCCTGGTCCGGGCGATGCTCGAGGACGACGTCCAGATCTGGGGCGACGGCTCGACCTTCAAGGGCAATGACATCGAGCGGTTCTACCGGTACGGCCTGCTGGCCAACCCGAACCTGCGGATCTACAAGCCCTGGCTGGACGCGGACTTCGTCTCCGAGCTCGGCGGCCGCAAGGAGATGTCGGAGTGGCTGCTCGCCCACGAGCTGCCCTACCGGGACAGTACGGAGAAGGCGTACTCCACCGACGCCAACATCTGGGGCGCCACCCACGAGGCGAAGACGCTGGAGCACCTGGACACCGGCGTGGAGACCGTCGAGCCCATCATGGGCGTGCGGTTCTGGGACCCCGAGGTCGAGATCGCCGCCGAGGACGTGACGATCGGCTTCGACCAGGGCCGTCCGGTGACGATCAACGGCAAGGAGTTCGCCTCCGCGGTCGACCTGGTGATGGAGGCCAACGCCATCGGCGGCCGCCACGGCATGGGCATGTCGGACCAGATCGAGAACCGCATCATCGAGGCCAAGAGCCGCGGCATCTACGAGGCGCCGGGCATGGCCCTCCTGCACGCCGCGTACGAGCGCCTCGTGAACGCGATCCACAACGAGGACACCCTCGCCCAGTACCACAACGAGGGCCGGCGCCTCGGCCGGCTGATGTACGAGGGCCGCTGGCTGGACCCGCAGGCCCTGATGGTGCGCGAGTCGCTGCAGCGCTGGGTGGGCGCGGCCGTCACCGGCGAGGTCACCCTGCGGCTGCGGCGCGGCGAGGACTACTCGATCCTCGACACCACCGGCCCGGCCTTCAGCTACCACCCGGACAAGCTGTCCATGGAGCGCACCGAGGACTCGGCCTTTGGCCCGGTCGACCGGATCGGCCAGCTCACCATGCGCAACCTCGACATCGCCGACTCGCGCGCCAAGCTGGAGCAGTACGCGGGGCTCGGCCTGATCGGCACGGCCGACACCTCCATCGGCGCCGCCCAGGCCGCCGCGACCGGCCTCATCGGCTCCATGCCGGAGATGCCCGAGGGCGGTGCCCAGGCCATCGCCTCCCGTGGCGAGGTCTCCGCGGACGACGAGATGCTCGACCGGGCCGCGATGGAGTTCGGCACGGACTGACCCTCCACGTGTGCCGGGGGCGACTGCCCTCCGCGGCACCGTGCGCACGGCATGAGGCCGGTGTGACGCCCCCGAGCGGGGCCGCGCACCGGCCTCTCGGCATTGCGGGACCGGGCGGGCGGGGCCGGGCCGGCCCCACACCACCCGTACGAGCGGACTTGGAAGTGGTGTCGTTGACGGCGTCATCGCCCCTCCCGGGAGGTCCGTAGCCAGCGACCCGCCGTGGGCCCGCCCCCACCCCGGGCCGCCTTGGGCCCGCGACCTGCGCAGAAGGCCACCCGCAGCCGCCATTGAAGGTCCCGGCGCCCCATGCAGGCCCCTTCCGGCATCCGTTTCACGGATGTGAGCCCCCGAACAGCGGGGTTTTACGCAGCTGTAGAAGTGTGGCTAGGGTGCCGAGGGCGCGGGGGGTGCAGGGCACCGACGCGACCCGCGCGTCTAGCGGAGTAACACGCGTGTCTCGTGGGGCAACACGCGCGTGCGTCTCGGGTACAGCGCTGTACGGCGGGCCTCAGGGCGGCACCGAGCGCAGGCCCAGGTCCACTGTGGGAGGCATCTTGAAGGAGACGTCCCGGCCCGCGGGCCGTCATGCGATGCCGCTCCCGCCGCAGCGCCCCGTCATTGCTCCCGACCCGACGGCCCCCACCGCCCCCGCGGCCCACCGTCGGACGGATCCCGGCGCCGGCACGACCGCAGCCATAGCCGCAGCGCCTCAGCCGGCCAAGCGGCGCGACGCCTTCTTCGACAACGCCAAGTACATGGCGATCGTCCTCGTCGCCATGGGGCACGCGTGGGAGCCGCTGCGCGACGACAGCCGGGCCGCCGCCGCGCTGTACATGATCGTCTACGCCTTCCACATGCCGGCGTTCATCGTCATCTCCGGGTACTTCTCGCGCAGCTTCGACGCGAGCCCGAACCGGATCAGGCGCCTGGTCACCGGAGTCGCCGTACCGTACGTGATCTTCGAAGTCGCGTACACCTTCTTCAAGAGGTGGGCGGGCGGCGACCCGGACCATCCGATCAGCCTGCTCGACCCCTGGTACCTGACCTGGTTCCTCGCCGCCCTGTTCATCTGGCGGCTCACCACCCCGCTCTGGAAGGTCGTGCGCCGGCCGCTGCCCCTCGCGCTCGCCATCGCCGCCCTCGCGTCCGTCTCCCCGGACATCGGCGACGATCTCGATCTGCAACGCGTCCTGCAGTTCCTGCCCTTCTTCGTCCTCGGTCTCGTCCTGAAGCCGGAACACTTCCGCCTGGTGCGCCGCAAAGAGGCGCGCCTCCTGGCCCTGCCGGTCTTCGCCGTCGCGCTCGCCTTCGCCTACTGGGCCGCGCCCCGGATGAGCGCGGCCTGGTTCTACCGCCGCGACAGCGCCCAGGAACTGGCGGCGCCCGGCTGGTCCGGCGCCGTCATGACGCTCGCGCTCTTCGGCTGCTCACTCGTGCTCGTCGCCTGCTTCTTCGCCTGGGTGCCGGGGCGCAGGCTCTGGTGCACGGCGTTGGGCGCGGGGACGCTCTACGGCTATCTCCTGCACGGGTTTCTCGCCAAGGGCTCCCGCTTCTGGGACTGGTACGCAGCCGACTGGCTCCACCGGCCGCTCGGCGAGATCACCGTGACCCTCGTCGCCGGCACAGTGATCACACTGCTCTGCACGCCACCCGTGCAGCGCGTCTTCCGCTTCGCGATGGAGCCGAAGATGGAATGGGCGTTCCGGCGGGACGCGACCGCCCTCGCCAAGGCCCGCGGACACGGCGGAAGAGCCGAGTGAGCCGCCCGGCCCGGCCGCCCGCCGTCCATTTCGCGCGCGTCCCGGAGACGCTGCCCGCGGGCCGCCAGGCCCTCACCATGCTGGACCCCTGCGACCGGCCGGTGGGCTGTCTCGAATTCCAGGTCTGCCACCCGTGCCGGCTCGGCTACATCGGCAACATCGCCGTCGCCACGCATTGGCAGGGCCAGGGCCTGGGGCGTCACGCCCTGCACACCGCTCTGACGCCGTGCGCGGGCTACTCCTGGTCGACATCACGGCAGTCCGCCGACGGCAAGCGCTTCTTCGCCACGATGGCCGAAGAAACGGAAACGGCGTTTCCGGCGACCGGGGTCCGATGCCCGCACATGGCGCCGTGACCTGTTACGCGTGCGATGGGGGCCCGCACCCGTGAGGCGGCGACCTCCGCCGGTGCGGGGGCCAGCGTGGGGGCGCGCCCGGTGGGTCGCGGGCCGGGTGGCAGGGGCACCTGGGACAGCAGCCCCCTAGACCACCCCGCCAGACCTCACACGAGTGCCGACCAGCCGGGCGCGGCGCGCTGCGGGACGCGAAGCCGGCGGGCGACAGAAGTGCGGCCTGCGCCCTGAAGGTCCTCGCACGGCTGTCCTGCATGCTGTCCGGCGCGCACCTCGGCATCACGGTGACCGGTCTGATCCTCCGGCTCCATCGCCGCGCCGTCGGTGTCCGCGCTGCTGCGGCCCGTACTGCCCGTAATCGGTGCTCCCGAGAGTGCCGCCGGCGGGATCGCCGTAGTACTCGCCTTCGTCCTGGCCACGGTCGTGCAGATGGTCCCCGGGGAGCGACGAGCTCGCGCCGGTCGATGACCGGGGGACAACTACTCACCCGTCTTGTCGCGGAGTTTGAGCGCCCGGCCTGATCAGCGGGACCGAATCGGACCTGATCACGAACTCCCGCACCAAACCACTTGCGCCGATGGGGGCCTTCAGACATCCGGCGAACAGATCATCTCGGTTCCCGGGGACGCGGACACCGCCGGCCCCCCGACCACGGTCGCCGCACACTACCGCAGCCGCCTGCTCGTCCTCGACAGGCCGCTGGCCCTCGGCTCCGTACACGCTCGCGACGCCCCCCGCGCCCCTGCCGACGACACCTGTCACCTCACGGGCACGGTCACCCTGGTCGATCCGCTGGCCCGCTGACCCACCCGGGACACCCGCGGGTGGTCTGACTGTCGCTCTTCCTGGTCGCTAGCCCTCAGTCGCCTTCCCGGTGTGCTCAGGGCGTGGTGGTGTGGGTGGCACGGTGGGGAGAAGTCCCTCATTGATGATGTCGTGGGCGACGGCGCCGAGCAGGAGCTGGTGGTGGCGCGCGTGTCGGCGCATCGCGTCGAACGCCTGGTTGAGCGGGGCGTCGCAGCGGGCCGCGAGGATGCCCTTCGCCTGTTCGATGACGATCCGGCTGTGTAGAGCGGTGTGCAGTTGGGTGTTGACCGTCTCCTGGTGGCTCATGGTGCGGGCGTGCAGCAGGCCGATGGTGGCCGCGTCGGCCAGAGCCTGGGCCAGGAGCAGATCCTCGGCCTTCAGTGACCCGTCGGTGGCGTGGAGGAGCAGCAGGCTGCCGATGCTCTGCTGACGCAGCCGCATCGGGACGGCACCGGCCAAGACGTACCCGGCCGGGTGCATGTGCGCGGTCAGCCGTGGCCAGCGCGCCGCGGCGTCGGCCGGGTTCTGAGGGACGACTGGTCGGCCGGTGCGGTGGGCCTCTGTGGCCGGGCCCTGGGTCTGGGCGGTGTGCAGCAGGCGTTGCAGGCTGGGGGTGCAATCGCAGGGTGCGGGGCTGTACAGGTGGGGGCCGGGGTGGGCGAGAAAGACCGCGGCATCGGTGATGTCGAGGAGTTCCTTGCAGCGGATGGTCATCTGCTGCAGGAAGTCGATGACGTCGAAGTCCTCCACCAGGGTGTCGGCCAGTTCCACGAAGGTGCGTGCGATGAGCTGTTCCCTGATCATGGTCCTTCTCCTCTTGCTCCCGCTCGGGCCGTGCCCGGTGCCGTGGGGGGCCGGGACGTTCCGTCCTCACGTGGGCAGTTCCCGCTCGAGGAGGGCGCGAGCGGTGTCGGTCAGGGATTGGCCGGAGGAGAAGGCCTCGGCCCGGAGCCTGGCCAGTGCCTCGGGCAGCGCGACACCGAGCCGCACGCTCAGCGCCCCGGTCGCCTGGTGCACCTCGGCCCGGTGCAGGTCCACCGATCCCGCCCCGCCGTGTCCGGCCTGCACGGCGGAGGTGTCCGGCCAGCGCTTCAGCATGTGTCCGGCCAGCGCGTCGGCCACGCGCCGGCCCTCCGCCAGCTGACGACCGGTCAGAGGGCCTGCCCTGCGCCGGTAACCGGTCAGCGTTCCGATCAGCGCCGCCCCGATGCGCACGGGCCACACGAAGAGCGCCGCGACTCCCATGCCCTCCGCCTCGGGTACGAACTGGGGCCACCGCCGCAGCAACAGATCGGCGAGGTCGGGCACCTCTCGTATCCCTTCCATGTCCAGCAGATGCAGTCCGGGCCCCTGACCGAGGACACACTGCATGTCTTCCAGACGCGCACTGGTCTGATCGCTGAACCAGACCAGCTCCTCCTGTACGGAAACGGCCACACCGTCGAGACCCAGGGCGCGAGCGCACGAACGCGCCCAGCCCTGGTACCGCTCCTCGTCCACCAAGGAATCCAGGCTGCTCAGCAACTTCTCCACGCTCGCGCCACCGTCCACGCACGACCTCCCCGGCACTCCCCGGCGGATCCGACATGCCGCGTCAGTGTCAGGCACCGGCCGCCAGGTCCACCGTAGAACGCGGTACGGGGCACGGCAGCGGTTCCGCGCAATGCCCCACGGAAGGGGGAAAACCGCCGGGCCGGGCAAGGAGCAGAGACCCCGCGTCCCGGGTGGGTGCCGGTCGTCAGGCGGGCACCCCGGCCTCGTCCATGACCGCGGCCATCTCACCAGGTGGGAGAGCGGGGTTGGCGCCCGCGCTGGACGCGAGTTCGGGCAGAGCCAAAGCCTCCAGCAGCCGGGGGAGCGGCAGCCGGGGGTCGCAGGTCGCCGCCTGCCGCGTCCAGACGTCCGGATCGTGGCTCAGGCGTTCGATCAGTACGGGCTGGGCGGCCGGGTCGCGGACCACCAACTGCCGGTAGATGGCGTCCGGGTGGTCCGCGAAGCGGGCGGCGAGCCCGTCGCGCGGGAACCGGGGGTGGCCGGTCGCCATCCATGCGGAGAACGTCCCGCCGAGCCGCGCGTACACGCTCATCAGGACCTCCTCGGGCGTGTCCGGGTGGTGGATCGCCAGGTGGGTGCGTACGACGACGTCGGTGTCCTCGGCCAGCATTCCCAGGAGATCGGGGGGCAGGTGGCGGCTGCGGGCGGCGGCGCGGCGCAGCAGGGGGTGGGCGGAGGTCGCGGCCCGCCGCAGTACGTCCTGGTCGGCGAGGCCGGCCGCCACCCAGTCCACGTCGCGCCGGTCGTACGGGTCAACGGCGAAGTCGATCGCGGAGCGTCGGGCCTCGGTCAGCTCGGGCCGCAGAGAGACGGCGAGGCGTACGTCGGCGTCGGCGTCTACGGCGAGACGGTCCACGAGGTCGGCGGACAGCGCCGGGTTGCGGGCGAGTTCGACGAGGTGAACGCGTTCGACGAGGAACCGCTCGGCGTCGGCGCGGTCGAGCAGCCCGTGTCGCAGCACCTCGGGGAGGGTGTCGGGGGAACCGTTCAGGAGTGCGGCCGTGAGCCGTGCGTCGCGGGGGCACGCGCGCAGGGCGGCCGACCGCCGCACCTCGGGCTCCGGGTCGCGGAGGAGCGTGCCGCGTTCCGCGTCCGTGAGCCTGTCCCAGACGCGCGCGGCCACGCGACGTGCGGCCGGCTCGGGATGCCCGGCCAGCGAGGCGAGGAACGACGGTGCCAGGCGGGGCGATTGCAACAGCGCGTCACGCACGGACGGTTCGGGGTCTTCCAGGAGACGCCTGCACGCGTACTCCGGCAGCGGACGCACCTCCGTACGGTGATCGTGCGTCCCCTCCGGTCCGTACGCGACGGCGGCGCGCACCATGGGGGAGGGATCGTCGACGAGCCGGGCCCGCTGTTCCGGATCCGCCTGCCCACTCGTCGCGAGATGGACACGCGTGTCGATGACCGGGTGGGCGACGATGGCTGTCACAGCCGCTTCGGGCAGCCCCGGCCTGTGGAGGGCCTGGAACGGCGGGCCTTGGCCCCCGCCGACGAAGGCGATGAGCCGCAACAGCAGGGACGTGGGAAGGGCCGGGTTGGCGGCGACCCCGTCCAGCGCGGAGGAGTAAAAGGCGACCATGTCTCGGCTCTTCGACCTCCGGCCGGTGATCAGGACTTGTGGAACGATTCCGGACCTAAGGCGCGTGGGGGCTGGTTGCTACGGCGGACCGGACCCAGAGGTCCGGCAACCAGTATGGGACCACAAGCGCCGACGGGCTGCTCGTAGAGGCGCCGCCCGGGGTTGAGCGCAATACGGGCGAGGGCCGTGGTCCCGCCTCCCGGCCGGCTGCCTGTCGGGAGTCTGTCGGCGCCGGACGCGATCTGTAGGCGGCGTATCGGTGGAGGTTGCGACTCTGGTCGCGATGGTGCTCCCCGAGAGCACACCGTCACCGAGAGCACACCGTCCCCGAGTGCAAGGAGCCCGTCCTCATGCTTCCCCCATCCCGGAACCGCCGACCGTGGGACGTTCACCAGCTGCCGTCCGCCGAGGGAAAGACATTTCTGGTGACCGGAGGCAATGCCGGGATCGGCTACTTCGTCGCGGAGCAACTCGCCACCACCGGAGCCCGCGTCGTCCTGGGCAGCCGGGACGTCGCGAAAGCCGACGCCGCCATGGCCTCCATCCGCGCGCGTGTTCCCGCTGCCCGCGTACGCCACCTCCTACTGGACCTCGCCGACCTGTCGTCCCTGAAGACCTCCGTGGACACGCTCGGCCTAGGGCATCTCGACGCCGTGGTCCACAACGCCGGGGTCGCCCTGGACGATCCGCCGCGCCGGGAGACCCGGGACGGCCACGAGCTGATGTTCGGCACCAACCACCTCGGCCACTTCGCGCTCACCCGGTGGCTGGCCCCGCTCCTGTCAGCGGCGCCGGAAGGCCGCGTCGTGACGGTGGGCAGCTTCGCCGCCCGGTCCGAACGCCTGGACCCGGATGATCTGCAGTCGAAGCAGGACTACCGGCCCAAGCGCACCTACGGCAGGTCGAAGCTGGCGCAGATGTGCTTCGGCTTCGAGCTCGACCACCGCCTGCGCGCCGCCGGCAGCACGGTACTCAGTGTGGTGGCGCACCCCGGCGGCGCGCTGGACGGGCTCACCCCGTCGCGCCCGCCGGTACATGTGACCACCTCCGCGCAACGTCTGCGGTCCGCGCCCGCAGGGCTCATGGTGCAGGGCAAGGAGGCGGGGGCACGGCCCATCGTCCGTGCCGTCCTCGATCCGGAGGTGGAGGGAGGGCAGTTGTGGGGGCCGAGGGTCTTCGGCTTGCGCGGCGCGCCACGGCGGGAACCCGTCCCCTCGCATATGGCCGACCGGGCCGTCGCGGCCCGCCTGTGGGACGCAAGCTGCGAGCTGACCGACATCGATCCGCAGCTCGGCTTCTGCCTGGCATAGGGGAGGAACGCCACCTGCCGGCTTGCTCGGGGGGCAGCCGCGCGCGATCAGCGAGGGCGGGGAGCGGGTGCCACTCGTCAGACAAGCGGGCAAGCAGAGGAGCAGAGCAGCAGGCAAGCAGGTGAGCGGAGGAGCGGAGGAGCGGGCAAGCAGAGAAGCGGTGAAGCCGAGAAGCGCGCAAGTCGCTTCGGTACGACTCGCGCTCACTCACTCACCCACTTACGCTGCTGCTCCTCCCAAGCCGAGCAACTCGGCCAGCGTCGCGTAGGAACGGTCCCAGGTCCATTCCGTCTGGACCCAATGGCGGCCCTTCTCGCCCATCTGGTGGGCGAGTTCGGGGTTGCGCAGGAGTCTGGTCAGGCGGTCCGCCGTCGCGGCGACCGAGTGGCCGTCGATGACATGGCCGGTCTCTCCGTCCCGTACCGCGTCAGGGGCGCCGCCCGAGTCACCTGCCAGGACGGGGAGTCCTGACGCGGCGGCCTCCAGATAGACGATGCCCAGGCCCTCCACCTCCAGGCCGCGTCTGCGGGTGCGGCAGGGCATGGCGAAGGCGTCGGCGGCGGCGAAGAAAGAAGGGAGGGCGCGGTGGGGGTGGCCGCCCGCGAAGACGACCGCGTCCAAGACACCCTCGGCCAGGGCGAGTTGGCGCAGCCCTGCGGCGTACGGGCCGTCGCCGACCAAGAGGAGCATCGCGTCCGGCACCGCCCTGCGGATCCACGGCAGCGCCCTGATCAGCGTGTCCTGACCCTTGCGCGGCACCAGCCGGGCCGCGCAGAGGATCACCGGGCGGCGGCCCAAGCCGTAGCGGGCCCGCACCGGGCCGCCGTCCAAGGAGGGACGGAAGGCCGTGGTGTCCACGCCCGGGACCAGACGCGCGGTAGGAGTCCCCGGAGCGAGGGCCGCCTCGATCGGCCGGCGGGTGCTCGGGCTCAGCCAGGTCAGGACGTCGACCTGCGTGCCGATGCGGCGCAGCAGGCCGCGGGCGCCGGGGGTGCGAGCCCACCACACCTCGTGGCCGTGCGTGGTGGCGACGGCGGTACGGATCTCCGTCGTCTCCCGAAGCCGTCCCGCCATCAGGCCGAGCGGTGCCGCCGCGCCGAACCACACCCGGTCACAGCCGTACCGGCGGGCCACAGCCGCGGCGTGCGCGGTGGCCCGTGGGGTGGGCAGGAGAGTACGTACCGGGTGGCGGATCACCGGGTACGGAAAGGACTCGTCGGAGGCTTGCTCCGCGATGGCGGGGGTCGAGATTGTGGCAGGGACCGTGTCCGAGTCCAAGCCCGGGCCCGAACCCGAGCGCATTTCCGTGGCCCTGCTGGGCGACGAGGTGAAGACGACCACCTCGTCGGGCGGGAAACGGTCGGCCAGTTCGCGGACGAACGTCTCGATGCCACCCTGCCTGGGAGGGAAGTCATTGGTGACGATCAGCGTGCGAGTGCGGGAGCCGTTCGTCATACGAGGACCTTCTTCCTGGCAGAGGCGACCGCGGAGACCACGGAGACCGCAGTGACCGCAGTGCTGCCGTGCCGTGACATCCGGTACGCGGGCATGCCGAGCACCAGCGGATAGACGAGATAGCCGAAGCGCGTCGCCGGCATCAGGGCCATGGCCAGCCCCAGACCGAGCGCGAGCCGGGTGGCCGCCGCCCGATCCGTCCCCGGCGGCCGCACCACCAGCGACACCGCGATCAGCGCCGCGCTCACGGCGAGGAGCGCGAGCGCGATCACCGTGCCACCGGGGACGTACGTCGCCAGCAGATGGCCGGGCAGCGGGCTCGCGGCCGGCGACGTGATGTCCGTCAGGCCGAGAGGAAACGCGATGGCGCTCCGGTAGAAGGCGGCGGGGTCGGCGAGGGCGAAGGGCGCCACCGCCGCCGTCGCCGTGGCGAGGGCCACGGCCGCGTACCGCAGTGCGGGCCGCCCGCCGTGGCGTACGGAGATCAGCGCGAGTGCCACGGGAAGCGCGGGCCAGGCCGTCCACTTGAGTGCGGCGGCCGCACCGAGCACCAATCCCGCTCGGCCCGCCCACCCCCGCCCCGCGAGCACGACCCCGAGGCACATCAGGCCCACCACCGGCAGGTCGATCCCGCCCACCGCCATCGGCAGCGCGACCAACGGGCAGGCCAGCAGCCTGGCCCGGTACAGGCCTGCCGCGGCGAGTGCCGCCACGAAGACGCCGCCGAGCCACCAGCGGGCATCCCCGGGCAGCACGCCGAACAGCGCCATGCCGGGTAGGTAGGGGTTGAAGTCGGCGACGGTCGTTAGGTCGCTGACGTACGGACTACCGGTGGTGAGCAGCAGGTCTCCCGACCGTTCGACGACCGTGACCTCCAGCTGCCCGAGCCCCGCTGCCACGAGTCCGCCGAGCGGCACCACGACGGCCCCCGCCACCGCGGCCACCCGGGCGGCGGGACGGGAACGCGCACCGCATGCCAGGACCACCGCGACCGCGTACCCCCCGGCCGCCGTCACGCCCCACACCCGGTGCGGCCCCAGATCGGAGGCCAGGGCGAGGCCCAGCGCGACGACCGCGCAGGCGGCCCACACGTACCGCTCATCGAGCACGTACCGCTTGAGCCGCACGTACCACTCGAGCCACACGCACCGCTCGCGCCACACGTACCACTCGTGCCGCACGTACCACTCACGCCGCCCGTCGAGCACGTACCGTGCAAGTCTCTTCCTCATGTCCGTCGACGCTATGAATCCGCAGGTCGGACGGCGTCAACCGAGGCTCCGCACCTCGGAGTCAACCCGTGGCATGACATCCGCGCGCAGCCTCAACCCCTGCGGTGACGCGCGCATGTGCGCGAGCACGGATCATGAAGGCATGCGTACGTCCCTTCAACAGCGGCTCCACGCCTGGATCGCCGCGCCCGCCTACCCCTGGGTCACCGGTGGTGCCCTGACCGTCGCGGCCGTGGCGGAGCTGATCGCCTTTGCCGGATCCGTGACGACCATCGTCGGAGTGCTGGTCTCCTCCGCCTCCCTGATGTGGCGGCGGTCGTTCCCACCTGTGGCGGTGCTCACGGTCGCCGCGGGGCTGCTCGGGTTCGCGGGGGACGTCAACCTCTACGTCTCGATCATGGCGAGCGGGCTGATCGGCTGCTACACGCTGGGGCGGCACCGGGTCCTGCACCCCGCGCTGACCGTCGCGGGCGGTGCCCTCGGGGCACTGTGCGTGAACCTGGTGCACATCAACACCTGGTCGAAGATGGAGCTGCCGGTGCCCGCGCTCTGGGAGAAGGGTTCCCTCAGCCTGTTCACGGAGTCGTTCCTGCTGACCGTGGTCATCTTCGGGGCCGTCATGATGGGCGACGCGGTACGTTCCCGGGAGGAGACGCGCAACGAACGGAGCCTGGCGCAGGCCCAGTTGATCGCCATGGAGCGGCAGCAGGCGGCCGAGGCAGAACGCGCCGCCATCGCCCGCGAACTCCACGACATCGTCTCGCACTCGGTGTCGATGATCGCGGTGCAGGCCGAGAGCGCCACGTACACCACCCCCGGACTCACGCCCGAGGCCAGTGAGGGTTTCCAGCAGATCGCCGGCACCCCCGTTCCTCGATGGCCGAACTACGCCGCCTCCTCGGTGTTCTACGCAGCCCTCAGGGTCAGGGCGACACGGCGCCCACCGCCCCACAGCCGACCCTCGACCACCTCGCCGAACTGGTCGAGCAGCACCGGGCGGTGGGCGGCACGGCCGAGCTGAAGGTCACGGGGGAGCGGGTGCCGCTGCCCGCCGCGTGGGAACTGTCCGCCTACCGGATTGCCCAGGAGGCGCTGACCAACGTGCGCAAACACGCACCCGGGGCCCGTACGCTGGTGGAGATCGACTACGGCGCGGACCGACGGCTCACACTGCGCATCCACGACGACGGTCCCGGCGCCGGCCCCGGCTCCGCTCTTGGCCCCGACCCCAACTCCGGCGCGGGCCACGGCCTGACCGGGATGCGGGAGCGGGCGGCCCTGGTCGGCGGTCGGCTCAGCGCGGGCGCGGGCCCGAACGGAGGCTTCCTGGTGGAGGCGGAGCTGCCCTGGGGGACCGGATGATCGGCACGGAGAAGGAATCGGGTGTGATCAGGGCACTGGTGGCCGACGATCAGGCGGTCGTCCGCACCGGCTTCGTGAATCTCCTCAACACCCAGGAGGACATCGAGGTCGTGGGCGAGGCGGAGGACGGCGTGCAGGCGGTGCGCGTCGCCGCCGAGACCCGACCCGATCTCGCGCTCCTCGACATCCGGATGCCGCACAAGAACGGCATCGAGGCGGCCCGCGAGATCCTGGCCGCGTCCGGCGGCGCCACGAAGGTGCTGATGCTCACGACCTTCGGCCTCGACGAGTACGTGTACGACGCGCTCGCGGCCGGGGCGGGCGGCTTCCTGCTCAAGGACGCCACATTTCCCGAACTGCTGCACGCGGTACGGGTGGTGGCAGCCGGGAACGCGCTGCTCTCGCCCGAGATCACCAAGCGGGTGATCGGTGAGTTCGTGCATGCGCGCACGTCACGGCTGCCGGTTCACTCCGTGGGGGAGCTCACGGCGCGCGAGGCGGAGGTGCTCACGCTGATCGCGCGGGGGCTGTCCAACGCGGAGATCGCGGCCCGGCTGACCATCACGGATCACACCGTGAAGACCCACATCAACCGATTGTTCGCCAAGCTGGAGCTGCGGGACCGGGCGCAGGCCGTGATCGTGGCGTACGAGTGGGGGCTCGTACGGGTGGGAAGCGGAGCCGTCTGACGGCGGGGGATTCCGCTTGGCGGTGGGGGACTCCTCCGGTGGCTCTATCCGTTCGAGCACTACTGGAAGTGGCGTCTCAAGGCGCTGTCGCTCTGACCCTGGCCGCCACCAAGTGACCGGCACCGGGCATGGCGGCGCGGTCGCCGCGGGACGACACCTGCTCGTCCCGCGACGACCGCACCTGCCTGTGCGCCCCGGGTCCTAGCCGCAGGGAATCACGTAGCGGACGGGGTTCCAGTCACCGTGGGCGTCCGAGCTGTACGCCCGCGGTGTCTTGTAGACCAGGGTGCCGTTGGGGCTGTACATCCGGGCCCGCCGGCTCTCCAGGTCGCGGGTCTGGTCGTTGACCCAGGACCCGCCGCTGCCCCAAGTGGACACGTAGTACTTCGTGTTGCACTGGCGCATCTTTATGATGGTCCCCTGGAAGTTGTCCCTCTGGTAGGCGCAGAAGTTCCCGGACACCCCCGGAACACCCAGGCACGGGTCGGCGGCGGGGCGCAGGCCGTTGCCCGAGGCGAAGTCGCGCGGGTGGGCCTCGCCCGGCAGGGCGACGAGGACTTCGCCCTTGCCCTTGAGGTCGATCTTGTTGAGCGCGACCTGGGTCCCGCCCATCTTCTTCACGTAGCGGTCGACGTCCGCCTGCAGCGCCGTGGTCTGCGCACTGGTCAGGTGCGCCGAGTCGGCCTGCTGGGCGAAGCGCGTGGCGCCCGAGGCCCCGGAATCCGCCTGGGCGGCGCCCACGCCCGTGACGAGCATGAGCGCGCCGCTTGCCGCCGCGATGGCGATGCGACCCTTCGTGACTGCCATGTCTTTCCCCCTGTTTCTTCGCGGTTCCCCGCGCTGAAGGCGCCGCCCTTTTGCGGCGCCCTCAGGAGGTTGCCATCGGGGCCAATGCGCCGCGTCCACCCTGGAGTTGAGCCGGGGTAAACCTTCGCGGTAAGCGCCACGGATGACGGCGAACGGATGACGGCGAACGGACGACGGCCTCCCTGGCCGGGAGAGCCGCCGCCGACACTGTGCGCCCGTTGGTTCAGTCGGTTCACCCCGGCTCCGGCAAGTCCATCCGAGCGAGCTCGGCGGGGGTGGTCACGGCCGTGATCTCGGTGATCCGGCCTTCGGCGACGGTGAAGGCGAGCAGCGAGAGCGGGGTGCCGTCCGTACGCCAGGAAATGATCCCGGGGCGTCCGTCGACGAGTACCGCGCGCCCCTGGCCGGCCGCGGCCGCGGACAGGCGTGCGCCAGCGGCGACTTTGGTGGCGCCGAGGGCGACGACCATGCCGTCGGGAGTGTCGACGGTCAGTTTTACGTCGGGGTCGAGGACGCGCAGCAGCTCTTCGAAGTCACCGTCGCGCGCCGCCGCCAGGAACGCCTGGACGACCTTCCGCTGTTCCTGTCCGGCATCGGTCCGCCGCTCGGCCCCCTGTACCTTTCTGCGGGCACGGCTGGCGAGCATCTTGGTGGCGGCGGTGGACTTGCCGAGGATCTGGCCGATCTGGTCGAACGGCACCGCGAAGAGGTCGTGCAGCACGAACGCCAGCCGCTCGTTCGGCCGGAGTGAATCCAGTACGACAAGGAGCGCGAGTCCCACGGTGTCGGCGAGCACGGCGTCCGCTTCCGGCGCGGGCCCGTCGTCGAGCGTCACCAGGACTTCGGGCAGACCGTCGTCGTAGGACGCCTCAGGGCGGACCTGGCGCGAGCGCAGGACGTCGAGGCTGATCCGGCCCACGACCGTGGTCAGCCACCCCGCGAGGTTGTCGATGGCTGCCGCGTCCTGGCGGGACAACCGCAGCCACGCCTCCTGGACCACGTCCTCGGCGTCGGCACGCGAGCCGAGGATGCGGTGGGCGACCGCGAGCAGCCGGTCGCGCTGGGCCTCGAACCTCTCGGCCGTCGGGTCCGCCGGGGCCGTCGGGTCCGTCGTGCTGGTGTCGTGCATGTGGGTACCTTCCTCGGATCCGCTCCGTCATGGGTGATGACGTGCCCGGAGGGGCTCAGGTAACCGATGAGGGCCCGTGTGTCTTCAGTCCCGCCCGGGAGCGCCCGGCGCTCGCGCTCACCGAGGCCGCCACCCGGCTCCAGGACGGCGCGCCGGGCGTGACCGACGAGCTCTGGGGCGAGGCGGCAGCCCGCTGCAGCGACGCGAGGAAGACCGGTGAGCCCTGCCCGCACCCGGACGACGGAGGCCTGGCAAGCTGACGTCGTGATGATCGTGGCTCGCTTCGTCTTTGTCCTGGTGGTGACGTGGGCTGCCCTCGTCGTCGGGGTCGTGGCTCCCGCGGTGCTGCCGGAGAAGTGGCAGTACTACATTTACTCGCCCGCCAGCGTCGGGCTCTGGCTGCTCGCCATGCTGGTCGTCCCTCTCGTCGCACTGGTCCTGAAGTGGCAGTGGATCAAGCGCGGGTAGAGGGCGCGCCGGAGCGTCAGGGTGTCTCACGAGCGTCAGGGTGTCTCACGGCCTCGCGCCCGGTGACGTATTAGCTTCAGGACGCGACGGGACGCGGACCCCTCCGCGTCCCGTATCCGTTTCCCTGCCTGACCTGTTTCTCGACCTGTTTCCCCGACTCCGTGAGGCAGCACCCATGAGCCTGAGCATCCGCAACCAGATCCCCGGCACCGTCACGTCCGTCGCCACCGGCGAGGCCATGGCGACCGTCAAGGTCCGCCTCGCGGGCGGCCAGGACCTCACGGCCGCGATCACCGCCGAGTCCGTCAAGGAACTCGGCATCGCCGACGGCTCCGAGGTGAAGATCCTCGTGAAGTCCACCGAGGTCTCCCTCGCCACCGGGCCCGTCCAGGGCGTCTCCATCCGCAACCAGCTCGCGGGCACGATCACCGGCATCGCCGTCGGCGGCGCCATGGCCTCCGTCACGATCGACGTACAGGGCAGAGCCCTCACGTCGGTCGTCACCAAGGACGCCGTCGTCGACCTGGATCTGGCCGTCGGCTCCTCCGTCGTCGCGCTGATCAAGTCGACTGAGGTCAGCCTCGCCACCAACTGACGCCCGGCTCCACCTGACCCTTCTCCTGCCTGACCCCCACTCCCACCTGACCCCTCTCCGTATCCGTCCCGGAGACCGGATGGTGTCGGCCGTCCGGGGCAAGTGATCGGGAACGTTCGACGGGAACGGCTGTGCGGCGGAGTCTCGACGGGAGCGATCACGTGTTCGACGGTTTTGAGCTGCAGGAATACGACGGTGACGGCGCCCGGCTCCGCGTACGTCACGGCGGCAGCGGCCCTGCGGTGCTGCTCCTGCACGGGCACCCCCGCACGCATGCCACGTGGCACCGCGTCGCGCCCCACCTCGTTGCCGCCGGTCACACCGTCGTCTGCCCCGACCTGCGGGGCTACGGGCAGTCCTCCAAGCCGCCGACCGACGGCGAGCACCGCCCGTACTCCAAACGTGCCATGGCGGCGGACTGCCTCGCCGTGATGCGGCGTCTGGGGCACGAGAGGTTCGCCGTCGTCGGCCACGACCGCGGGGCCTACGTGGCGACCCGGCTCACCCTGGACCACCCGGAGGCGGTCTCGTCCCTCGCCGTGCTGGACGCCGTTCCCATCGGCGAGGCGCTGCGGCGGTGCGACGCGGGGTTCGCAGCGAGTTGGTGGCACTGGTTCTTTCTCGGTCAGACCGACAAACCCGCCGAGCGCATCATCAGCGCCGACCCGGATGCCTGGTACAAGGCCACTCTCGAGCAGATGGGCGCAGAGGCGTACGAGGACTACCGGCGCGCCATCCACGACCCGGCCACCGTGCACGCCATGTGCGAGGACTACCGGGCCGGGCTCGGCATCGACCGGGAGCACGATGACGCCGACCGGCGATCCGGCCGGCGCATCCGGTGCCCGCTGCACGTCTTGTGGGCCACCCGTGACGACATGGTCGACCTCTACGACGATGTCCTGGAGGTGTGGCGCCCCTGGGCGGGCGATGGACTGAGCGGCGGCCCGATCGACTCCGGCCACCACATCGCCGAAGAGGCCCCCGAGCAACTCGTCGCCGCGCTCCGCGAGTTCTGGCGGACCGCAGCGGAGCGCCCGGCACGGACGGCGCCCGCGGGGCGGATGACCGGGCTGGCCGACTGACCCCTCACGGCAACGGAAGCCGCCCGGCCGTGGCCACCTGGCAGATACGGGCACGGACACGGGCACGGGAGGTCAGGACAGGATCTCGACGTACCCGTCGGTTCCGTGCACGCGGATGCGTTGGCCGTCCCTGATCAGTCGTGTGGCCTGCTCGACTCCCACGACGGCCGGCAAACCGTACTCCCGGGCGATCACCGCGCCATGGGTCATCAGGCCGCCCACCTCCGTCACCAGGCCCGCGATCCCCACGAACAGCGGCGACCAGCTGGGGTCCGTGAAGGTCGTGACCAGGATGTCGCCCGCCTCGAGATCCGCGTCCGCCATGTCCAGGATCACGCGGGCCCTCCCCTCGATGGTCCCGGCGGAAACCGGCAGGCCGGTCAGCGCGCCGGCGGGGACGTCGTCCCGCCGGTACGACCCGGTGATGGCCTCGCCCTCCGAGGTGAGCACCCGGGGCGGTGTGAGCGCTCGGTACGACCGGAACGCCTCCTCGCGCCGCCGGATCAGCCCGCTGTCCAGCTGGTGCGAGCGGACGACGTCGTGCAGTTCCTGGAAGGTCAGGTAGAAGATGTCCTCCGCGTCCGACAGCACACCGGCCTGCACGAGACGCGCGGCCTCTCCCATGAGGGCCTGCTTGTAGACGAAGTAGCGACTGATGATGCCGTACTTCGGGTACTCCCGGTATCCGATGAAGGCTCTGACCTGGTCGATCATCTGCTTCGTCTCGTCGGCTCGCCGGTCCCCGTCCGGCAGGGCCCGCAAGCGGGACAGCACGTCCCGCTCCTTCTCCAGGGCCTTCTGTCGCCCCTCTTCGAAACGGCGCTTCGCGGCGCCGGGGCCGAAGTTCCTGACGTTGTCGAGGATGGCGGGCACGAGCGTCGAGGGGCGCTCGCGCCAGCGTGGCCTGGTGATGTCGATCTCGCCGGCGCAGCGCATGCCGTACCGGTCGAGGTAGGCCTCGATGGCGTCACGCGCCTCGCCTCCACCCGTGAACTTCGCCAACTCGTCCAGAAAACCATCGTCTTGGACGCCCTGGAGGAACGCCACGACCTCCGGATACGGGCGGATCACGTCGGCGACGTCGAGCAGCGCCAAGCCCATCTCGGAGGTGATGTTGTCGGGGGCGGACAGTGTGAGCGTGTCAGCGGCGTTCTTCTCGCCCAGCCACTCCTGCAGCTTGTCGTTGAGCCACCACGTGGCCTCCATCCCCGCCATGATCGCCCGGAAGTTCACCGGGTCGGACAGGACCCTCTTGTGCTCCTCGAAGGCCTCCAGCAAGAAGTCGAAGAGCGCCGGTCCCGTCTTGGTCCGGACGTCACGCTCCAGTGCGGCGACGGACGCCCGGCTGCGCTCGATCAGTTCGGCGACGATGGCCGGGTCCGCGTCGGTTGCGGCGGGCGCGCCACCCGGCGGTGGTCCGGCGGGAGCCTCGTCCGGGAGCGAGGGGACGAAGTCGCCGCGTTCGAGGACGGTCTCCAGCGCGTCACCCGTCAGCGGATCTCCTCTGCCGATGACGTCCAGGAGGCCCGCGCGGCTCGTGGGTGAGGCCAGACGCCGGGTGACGTCGACGAACAGCCTCCCGCCGGCCTCGTGCATCGGGACCATGGCCGTCAGCTGCCACATGGAGAGCCCCAGGGGCTTCATGGGGTCGGTCATCATCTGCTGGTGGCCGACGGAGACGTAGACGTGATTCTCCTGGTCATCGGCGTCGGGTACGGGGAAAAGCGTGGTGATCGGCCGGCTCTGGACGATCTGGAAGCCGTCCTCGGCCAGGCACCACTCGATGTCCTGCGGGCGGCCGAAGTGAGCCTCGATCCGACGCCCGAGCCGTACGAGCTCCAGGACCTGCGCGTCGGTCAGCGCCGGCTGCTCCTGCTGCCGCGGGTCGATCGTCACCTCCCGCGTGCCGCCGTCCGGCAGGGCGCGCACGGCACGCTGTTTCGCGGAGATGGTCCTGGCGACGACCGCGCCGTCCCGCACCTTGAAGACGTCCGGGTTCACGAGGCCGGAGACCAGAGCCTCGCCGAGACCGAAGCCGGCGTCCACGGTGGCGACGTGCCGGTTGCCCGAGACGGGGTCGGCGGTGAACAGGATGCCGGCGGCGTCGGAGAACACCATCCGCTGCACGACCACGGCCATGTGGACCGTCCGGTGGTCGATGCCGTTCCGCTGCCGGTAGGTCACGGCCCGCTCGGTGAACAGCGAGGCCCAGCACCGGCTGATGTGCCGGAGGATCGCCGCGGGCCCGATGACGTTCAGGTACGTGTCCTGCTGGCCGGCGAAGGAGGCTGTCGGCAGGTCCTCGGCCGTCGCGCTGGAACGGACGGCGCAGGGGGTCCGCTCGCCCAGCGGGGCGAGCGCGTGGGTGATCGCCGCCGCGAGGTCGTCCGGGACGGGGATCTCTTCGATGGTCCGGCGGATCTCCGCGCTGAGCGTACGGATCGCCTCCCGGCCCTCCGCGTCCTCCGGGCTCAGGCGCGACAGCTCGTCGAGCCGCTCGTCCAGCCGGCCGTCGATCGCCGGCCCCTCCGCCATGACCCGCCGGAAGGCGTCCGTGGTCACGCAGAAGCCCTCCGGCACCCGGACGCCTTCGATCCGGGACAGCTTGCCCAGGTGCGCACCCTTACCGCCCACGACCGGGAGCCGGGTCTCGTCGATGTCCCGGAGGTCCAACACGTACTGCTCGCTCACCCGCACGTAGCGCTCCATTTCCGCAGGTTGTGGCTTCGGCCGATGATTGTGCGCCGTGACCGGGGCCTTGCGGCAAGCCCCCCATCGCGCTATAACTTGAGAGTGGCAAGGAGAGCGAATCTCCTTGCCTTTGTTTTTTGCCCACCCCCGGAGGCTGTGTCGGCGTGCCCGCGTCTCCGCGGGTCAGTGGAGGCGGGGCCGGTAGATGAGCTCCTGGATGTGACCGTCGAGCGTGCGCTGCTCGAGCAGTTCCAGGTCGAAGTCGGCGGCGCCCCGGAAGACGGGGTCCAGGCCCGTCTGACCGGTGACGACGGGGAAGAGCGTCACCTGCAAACGGTCGACCAGGCCGGCGGCCATCAGCGCGCGGTTCATCGCCAGGCTGCCGTGCGAGCGCAACGGCACATCGGACTCCTCCTTGAGCCTGGCGACGACATCGACGGCGTCTCCGCTGACGACGGTCGCGTCCGGCCAGTCGAGCGGGCCCTCCAGCGTCGTCGACACCACGGTCGCGGGCAGGTTCCTCATCCGCGTGACCCAGGGATCGCGCACGTCGGACTCCTCGGTGCTCTCGGCCAGCATCTGTGCGAACAGCCGGTACGTGTTGGCGCCGAAGACCATGCGCTGATCCGCCCTGTACAAGGAGAGGCGATGGTCGAGCAGCTCGGGGCCCTGCTTCCCCCAATAGCCGGTCCAACCCCCGCTCGCGGCGCCATAGCCGTCAAGACTGGAAAAAATGTCGAACGTATAGGTGGCGGTCATGTCGCTCTCCTTGAGTGCGGTTGATCGAACGGCGTATGCGGAACTGGGGCCCTCGCATTCGAAGGCCCGGCACATTCCCGGACCAGGCACATTCACGGACCTGGCACATTCATAGACCCGGTACGCATCCGAAACTCATCGCCCGGCGGTCAGACATCAGGGAGGGACACTTGATCGGCCGAGTGTCGGCTGTTCATGTCTGTTCACGTCTATTCATGGGTGGGTGTACGCAATAGGCTGAGCGGCCTTCGCATTCTGGGGAGGTCCTGTGAACGGTCTCCGTGCGACCATCATCTGCTTTCTGATCGCGTGCGTCGCGGTGGTGTCACCGACGGCGGCCGCGAACGCAGCCGGGACGACCGTGGCCGTGACGCCGAAGTGGTCCGCGCTGCCGGTGCCGGCCGCGGCCTCGCCGGTGACCGTCCACGATCTCGCGGCGCGCGGTCCGGGCGAGGCCTGGGCCACCGGTTACGAGAACGCCGTCGACACCATGCGGCCGATCCTGTACCGGTGGGACGGCACGGCATGGAGCCGGGACACGACGTTCCCCGGCGCGGGTGAACCGGGCTGGCTCGGCAAGGTGCAGTTCGTCGGCAACGAAGTGTGGATCTTCCACAACCGCGCGGGGGAGGGGGAGATCCTGCGCCGGTCGGCAGGCGGCTGGAGCACCGTTCCACTGCCGCGGACGCTGTGGACGTACCAGGACTTCACCGCCGTACCGGGTGCCGCCTGGGTGGTCGGGGAGGACGACACCGGGCTGAAGGTGCTGCACTACGACGGTTCCCGTTGGACCGCGCAGACCACCCCGGAGGGCGTGCTGTATCTGATGGGGATCACGGCGCGCTCCGCCGACGACGCCTGGGCCTGGGCGGACACCAACACCGGTGCCGCCATCCTGCGTTGGGACGGCACGGCGTGGCGGGATGCGAAGGTGCCGCTGCCGCCGAACAGCAACGTGCACACGATCCTGCTCGAACCGTCCGGCCGGGCCACCATCGGCGGCAGCCAGTACACCAATGGCGCCGCCCGCACCTACCTCATGACCTGGAACGGACAGACCTGGCACACCACTTACCCGCCCCTGGGCGACACCTACACCGAGGGCATGGTGCGCGGCCCCGACGGCGCGCTGTGGCTCCCGATGCGCAGCGACCACGCGTTCCAGTCGAAGTACGCGCGCGTGGACGGCAAACGCACCACCTTCTCGTACGGTCCGGAGCGCACGAACGCGATCGACGTCAAACCGCGTGCGCTGGCCAGGACCGGCTCCTCACTGCTGTCCTTCGGGACCGTCGAGATCTACGGCTCGAAACCGAACCTCATGAGCGAGCGGCTGGGAGGCTGACCATGGCACGCAGACTTTTCGCCGCGGCCCTCGCCGTCGCCCTGACCCTCATGGCCGTCGTCACCTCCGCGGCGGCCGAAGCCGGGTCCTGGCAGCACGTGCCGGTTCCCTCCGAGGTGCGCCCCCAGGCCGGTCTGAACGAGGCCGTGGCCTTCGGGCCGGACCTGGCCTGGGCCGTGGGCAGCGACGCCGTCGGCCGCGAGGCGCCGGGCTTCCCGCTGGTGCTGCGCTGGGACGGGACCGCATGGCAGCGCCAGGGTCTGCCGGGCATCCGCTGGCAGGGAGACCTGCTGTCCGTCGCCGCGACCTCGCCCACCGCGGTCTGGGCCGTCGGCCGCGACTCGGCGGGCGGCGCCCACCTGCTGCGCCACGACGGCAGCGCCTGGTCCGAGAGCCGGTCGCCGCGCGGTGTCCTGCTGACCAAAGTCGTCGCGGGCGCCGGTGAGGCGTGGCTGATCGGTTCACGGGACGGCGCGCAGGTGCTGCTGCGCAGGGACGGCCGCGGCTGGGAGGACGTACCGGTGCCGCCGGGATCGGTGTACGGCCTGCACATCAAGGCGGCCGACGACGTCTGGGCCGCGGGTGACACCAACTCCGGTGCGGTCGTGTCGCATTGGAACGGCAAGGAGTGGACGCAGACGATCGTGGACGGCTTCCCGCGGTCGGCCGTGGGCAGTGTGCTGGCCGTCTCGCCGACGGAGGTGTGGGCGGGCGGCACGGCGGGCTTCGTCGGCGGGCCGGTGGGCAAGCCGATTCCGCCGCTCCTGGTCCGCTGGGACGGAGAGACGTGGAGCAAGGTGACCGTGCCCACCGACTTCGGCTCCGTCACCTCGCTGACGCCCGGCCCGACGGGAGGACTCGCCTGGGTCTCGGTGGCCCGCTCGCAGAAGTGGGGCCCGCCTGGCAGCTATCCGCCCCTCGTGCCCGGCCCGGACTTCCTTTCCTGGAACGGCCAGTCGTTCACCGAGTACAGCGAGCCGGCGGTGGCCGGGGAAGGCGACTCCGCGGTACTGCGGCTCGCGCCGGTACCGGGCTCGGAGACGGTGTGGTCGGTGGGCCGCGCGGACGGCCCCGGGGGCACGTTCGCCCCACGCATCCTGCGGTACGGCTGAGTCGGGCCCCGAAGCCCTGGACCGGACTCCGAGCGCTTCTCGTGGGCCAGACGGCTCTTGCCTGCGTGGGCCTCGGGGGCGTCCGGTGGCGAAGAGGCCGGCTGGCTCGACCGGCTTGTCCGAGCTGACGGCGGTGCCTGGTTCGGGCGGGGCAGGCAGCGCGGTGTCGTGCTTGCCCGGGCCCCTGGGGTTCGCCGGAGCCATGCCGCCCTCGCCCGGACAGCCTCACCCTGGCTCTTCCCCGGCGGCCAGCCCGGCCGCCCGATCAACGTCTGGGCCATGGGCGAGCGACTCCGCAAACTCGGCTCCGGCTCGCCGAGACCCGCTCAACCGCCCTGTTCCAGCTCGCCACCGAACTGCCTGCCGCGGTCCTCGCCCGCCCCCTCGGCATCGACATCACCGTCGCCGTCACATGGCAGCGAGCCGCCGCCGGAGACTGGGGCGCCTACACAGCCGAGGTCAGCCGCCGGACAGCTCCTGAGACCCGTTTCCCGGATCAGCTCCCGCCGACGAACCCGTTCCGGACGAAACCAAGGTCGACGGGAGTCGCCGGTGCACCGGCTTTCCGCACATCGGCGAGCAGTTCGGGCAGCTGCGGCGGCCACAACGGCTCACCGTCACCCGACAGATCAGCTGGCGACCACCATCGCCACCACAGGATCTTGTCTGCGGCATGCGAAGCAGCAAGGTCGCCGACTGGATCACGGCGAGGACCATGCGCGAGGAAGATGTGCTCGTGCTGGCGAACCGGCACCCCTGCCCTGGTGAAGTCGTGTTCCCACAGACACAGCAGGGTGCCGTCGATCTCGATGTCGGTCCATCCCGTCTCCTCGCGCAGCTCGCGCTCAGCGGCCTGAAGCGGCGATTCACCCGGGTCCAGTCCGCCGCCGGGCATCGCCCAGTGGACGCCGACTTCCTCGTTGTCATACCGGAACATGAAGACCGACCCCGCCGGGTCCAGGACTGCGACTCTGGCTGCTCCTCTGGGTATCCGCATCAGGCCAGCCTGCCAGCGTCGAACACCGCTGTCGATCATGTCCACGGCAGGGCATTCGGAGAGTTCCAGAACCCGAGCCCACCATCAGCCATCTACCCTGCCGAGATCGATTTGGGGCTTCCTCGCCCCCGGCGTGCCTAAGGCGCATTCCGCAGATCACTGGGGTGGATGTTGCTGGCCAGTTGAGCGTTGACCGTTCCCAGGAGCCGGGGGAGTGTCGTCACGAAGATCAACCAACGCTTTGGAGTTGCCACGAGTCCGCAGTCGCGCCAGGAGAATGAAGGATCCTGCCGACACGATCAGTGCTCAGGCGGCAGTCGATGCCATGAGCCGAGCGGGCACGATCAGCTTGGCGGCCGTCGCCGCCTCTACGGACTGGACCGTCACACCGGGGGCGAGCTCCGCCAGCCGGAATCCCTCGGGTGTGACGTCGAGGACGGCGATGTCGGTGATGACGCGCTGGACCACACCGCGGCCGGTGAGCGGCAGGGTGCACTCCTCGACCAGCTTGGGGCTGCCGTCCTTGGCCGTGTGCTCCATGAGGACGATGACCCGCCGGGCTCCGTGCACCAGGTCCATCGCGCCGCCCATGCCCTTGACCATCTTGCCCGGGATCATCCAGTTGGCGAGGTCGCCGGTGGCGGAGACCTGCATGGCGCCGAGGACGGCGGCGTCGATGTGACCACCGCGGATCATGCCGAAGGAGAGCGCGGAGTCGAAGAACGAGGCACCCGGCAGCGTGGTCACCGTTTCCTTGCCCGCGTTGATCAGGTCGCCGTCGATCTCGTCCTCGGTCGGGTACGGCCCGACGCCGAGGATGCCGTTCTCCGACTGGAGGACCACTTCCACCCCGGGCGGCAGGTGGTTGGGGATGAGGGTGGGCAGGCCGATGCCGAGATTGACGTACGAACCGTCGGTCAGTTCGCGGGCGGCCCGGGCGGCCATCTGCTCACGGGTGAGGGCCATGTCAGGCACCGGCTTCCTGCTGGGTACGGGCGGTACGGACGGTACGGCGTTCGATCCGCCGCTCGGCGGTGGGGTCGGCGGGGTCGACGCGCACCACGCTCTGGACGAACACGCCGGGCAACTGCACCTCGTCCGGGTCCAGTTCGCCGGGCTCGACCAGATGCTCGACCTCGGCGATCGTGACCTTGCCGGCCATCGCCACCAGCGGGTTGAAGTTACGGGCGGAGGAGCGGAAGACCAGGTTGCCGTGGCGGTCACCGAGGGTGGCGTGCACCAGCGCGTAGTCGGTGGTGATGCTCTCTTCCAACAGGTACTCAACGCCGGCGAAGACACGGCTCTCCTTGGGCGGGGACGCCACGGTGACGGCGCCGTCCGGCCCGTGGCGCCAGGGCAGGCCGCCCTGGGCGATCTGGGTGCCGGCGCCGGCCGGGGTGTAGAAGGCGGGGATGCCCGCGCCGCCGGCCCGCAGCCGCTCGGCGAGGGTCCCCTGGGGCACCAGCTCCACCTCCAGCTCCCCGCTGAGGTACTGCCGGGCGAATTCCTTGTTCTCTCCCACGTACGAGCTGGTCATCCGGGCGATCCGGCCCGCCCGCAGGAGCAGGCCGAGTCCCCAGTCGTCCACGCCGCAGTTGTTGGAGACGATCCGCAGTCCGGAGGCGCCCTCGTTCAGCAGCGCGTCGATCAATGCGCTCGGTATGCCGCACAGACCGAATCCGCCGACGGCGAGTGACGCCCCGTCGGGGATGCCTATCACCGCTTGGGCGACGTCCGCGACCGTCTTGTCCAGACCCATGCGACCTCTCTTCGTCAGTGATGCCTTCGGCAGTGCTGCCGCTCGACCGAGTCGGCGCTGAGCCTAGAAATCCCGGACCGCCTTTCACCATGGCTCTTGCTCACACACCGAGAGCCCCACGTATGGCGGTCACACGCAGCCACGCAGGAGATCGCTAGATTCCGCAAAACACCCGTCCGCCGGTGCTGCCTGGGGCTGGGGCACATATGCGGGTCGTATGAATGTCATCAGCGCCCATGCCTACCCGGCGGTGCCTGCTCCCCGCAGCAGTTCCAGGCCGAGCGGTGTGCAGGAGTGCCAGACGGCCTTGCCGTCGCGCTGGGTGACGATGAGGCGTGCGTCCCGAAGGGTCTTGGTGTGCTCAGAGGCTGAGGACTTGCTGATGCCCAGCTCCTTGGCGATGTCCGACGTACTGTGTGCACGCGGGAGAAGGTCCAGGATCGCTGCCCGCGTCCGGCCCAGCAGGACGCCCAGGGGATCGGCGGGGGCCTCTTCCAGCAACGGGAGCGCGGTGACGCCCGGGTAGATCAGGATGCTGGGCGCGTCGTCGTACAGAGCCACCATCGGCCTGGACCACAGGACGGACGGCAGGAGCACCACTCCGTGACCCGCCAGGGCGACCTCGGCGTCATCGGGCCGGGGGAAGACGAGCGTCGTTCCTTCCCATCTGCCGCCACCCACGAGTCCGGCCAGTGTCGTACGGATGCCATCTCTGGCCAGAAGCCGGGTACGCCAGGCGCGTTCAGCCTGAAAGCCGGCCTCGATACGGCTCCAGGACTCGTTGATCAGCGCTGAGTGGGCCGTACGCAGGGACTGTTCGAGGGTCTGCCAGGCCTCCCGCTCCTGAGCGGCGAGATCCTTGATCCATGGGGTGACCGGCCGGTGCGTGGGGCACACCCGGTCGAGTTCGGCCCGCACGCGGGCGGGGGGCGTCGCCCGGATCCGGTGGAGCCCCTCCTCGAGCCCTTTGCTGAGTGGGTCGAGGAACATCGGGCCTCGCGCCGTGGGAGGCACCAGACCGAACAGGGCGGCCGCCTCCTGGGGAAAGACCTCCCGCGTCTTCCGTTGCCAGCGCGCGAACTGTGCAACCGCCCCTCGCTGGAGCAACGCCACGGCGAAGCCCAGTTCCATCAGCGGCGCGGGATCGGCCGCGAATGTCACTCGTAGCAGATCTTCGGCAGTGAAGTGCAGCCGCAGCAAACGTCCTCCCCCCATTGGTCAAACGGGTAGCGCCGCTTTCAACTGCCTTTCCCCCAGGGACAGTTCGGCCACAACCGAAACCATCGCAGCCTCCGATAGGCAGTGGCGAGCATGGAGCGCACGAACACGACCGATGTTCTCGGTGGCCCCGCCATGTCAAAAGGGGCTGCCCAGCCAGTTTGTGGGCACGAAAGAGCCGCCGTGATACCGGATCCAGGCCCTGGGCTCGTCGCTCAGGCCTCCGCACGCACCACGCACCACGCAGGCACCACGCGCCAACACGACCCTGCCCTCGACAACACCGAGCAGCAAAGCGTGCAGCACAATTCCACGCCTCCACAACGCCAAGCCTCCACGCCTCCACACCTCCACAGAAAAGAGAGGACAGCCATGCGAAAGACACTTGCCGCAGCCGCAGGATCCACGCTATTGGTGCTCGGTGGTCTCACCGCAGCGCCCGCCACAGCGAACTCGGACGAAAACGCGCAGCCGCTCATCACCTGTGCGGCCGGAGACACGTGCTTCTGGGTGAACAGCAACTACGGCGGGGCCCGGGGCCACGTCGCGGGCGACAACCGCAACTTCACGCGTTTCGCGCAGAGTCAGTGCAGGAGCGGCACCTGGAACGACTGCATCAGTTCCATCGCCAACCGTGGAAGGGAGTGCACGGTCTACTACTGGACGGACGCCGACTACCAGGGCCGCTATCACAGCCTGGGCAGGAACGACCAGGTTCCCGACTTCGGGGCGGCGCCGCCGGTGGGATACAACGACCCGGCGTTCAACGACCAGATCAGCTCCAACCACTGGTGCACGCCGAAGTGATGAGGCGTCCCCCAAGGGTGCTGTGGCTCACCATGGCGGCCCTTGCCGCGGTGTCCGGCTGCGCCTCGGCGCAGCCGGACACCGCGGCGACGCCGCTGCCGAAGCCGCCCGCGTTCAGCGGGCGGTTGAGTCCCGAGGCACTCGACATGGTGACCCGGTCGGGGACGTGGCCGCGAGCCCAGCAGACCCTGGACACAGCGGTCAACAAGCTCGTCCACCGGTGCATGAAGGACAAGGGCTTCGCCTACCCGGCAAAACGGGCCCCGCTCCCCACGTCGCTCGATGACACCACCGCGGTCGTTGACCTCCCGGGTCGTAGGAGGCACGGCTACGCCATCGCCACCACCCCCCGGCAGTCGGGGCCGCCACCGGCCCCGTATTACACCGACCTGTCACCGGCCCGGAAGCGCTCCTTCGACCTGGCCTTCTCCGGCCCCGCGGATTCCGGCGACGTCGACGTCTCGACGGGCACCGGGACCGTACGCGTACGTCGGCAGGGCTGCGACGCCGAGGCCCGCCGCGAGCTGACCGGTGACGTCACGGTGTGGGCCCGCATGTACTACACGCCGGAAGCCCTCAACGGCCGCCTCGACGCCAAGGTGCCCAGAGCCCGGGAGTACACAGCCGCGATGTCCGCCTGGCATTCGTGCATGGCGAAACGCGGGTACGCGTACCGAACTCCGGAGGAGGCACAAGACTCCCTCACTCGGCGCTTCCTGAAGAACAAGCACAACAAGCGGGCGTCGAAGGAAGAATTCCGGAAGCGCGAGAAGGAAGTCGCCGTGGCCGACGGAGAATGCGCCATCGAGGCCGATCTCCCCGGAGCAGCTGTACGGGTGCGACACGCACTCATCGCCACTCTCCCGAGGAAGGACCAGGCAACCTTGGCCGAGCTGGCGGGTTACCAGAGCGAAGCGCTGAAACGGGCGGAGGCGACCCTCGACCGTTGACCCGGACCCGGACCCGCGGTAGCGGGGCCTACGAGAGCACCTGACCAAGAGATTCACGGACGGCGTGGCATGGGGCACGCCGGTACGGGGGCGCTGCGGATCTCTTCGCGGTAGATCCGCAGGCCGGCGGGCTGCACCGCTCCTACCGCGTCGAGGGCGGCACCCACACCGACTCCGTGGTGGGCACCTTCCCCGACCGGCTGCGGCCGCTCGTCCCGCCGCCGCTCGGCATTCATCGCCCTGGAGGGGTAGCTGAACCACTCCCACCTGCCGTCGGCCCGGCCGGACGCACGTTACCCCGCCTGCCCGGGGCCGACGCGCGGCCGCGCTGTTGACCACCTGCCCCCTCGGCCGCACCGACCGCCAGGGACAACCCCCTCACGTCATGCGCGGACATGGAAGCATCCGCCACCCCCGGGCGGGCCATTGTGGGGTTCGTCGCCATAGGCGAGCCGACCAGGTGTCTCTACTGTTTCCGGCCATGACCAGGGAATTTGCAACCTCTCATCCGTCGGGGCCGACCGCCTCGACCCTGTCGGCCGCGGGCGGCGTGGACCTGTCCGGTCGGGCCGCGCTCGTGACCGGCGGCGGCAGCGGTATCGGCATGGCCTGTGCCGCCGCCCTCGCCGTCGCCGGCGCGGAGGTCCACGTGGTCGATGTCGACGCCGAGAAGGCCAAGACGGTCGCCGAGGCCATCGGGGGAGTGGCCCACACCGCCGATCTGGCCGACCCGGACGTGATCGACACGCTCCCCGCGCACATCGACGTCCTCGTCAACAATGCCGGGCTGCAGCACGTCGCCCCGCTCCACGAGTTTCCGCCGGAGCGCTTCGCGCTCATCCAGCAGGTGATGGTCACCGCCCCGTTCCTGCTGATCCGCCGCGTACTGCCGCACATGTACGCCGCCGGATGGGGCCGCGTGATCAACATCTCCAGTGTCCACGGACTGCGCGCCAGCGCCTTCAAGAGCGCCTACGTCACGGCCAAGCACGCCCTGGAGGGCCTGAGCAAGGTCACCGCCGTCGAGGGCGCCCCACACGGTGTGACCAGCAACTGCGTGAACCCCGGCTATGTCCGCACCCCCCTGGTCGAGGGCCAGATCCAGGACCAGGCCGCGGCCCACGGCATCAGCGCCGGCGACGTCCTCTCCGATGTCCTGCTCTCCCGCGCCCCGATGAAGCGGCTTCTGGAGGCCGAAGAGGTGGCCGCTGCGGCCCTGTGGCTGTGCGGGCCGCACACCAGCTACATCACCGGAGCCTCGCTGCCCCTCGACGGCGGCTGGGGAGCGAGCTGATTCCGCTCGCTCGCCCCGATCCCCGTCCTCGCCCCTCCTCCCGCCCCGCCCCGCCCCTTTCCGTACACGAGGTGACACATGTCCGACGCCCCGGCCACCGGCCCCACCCCGCCAGGTCGTTCCCCCGGCATCGCCCGGATCGTCAGCGCGAGCCTGATCGGCACCACCATCGAGTGGTACGACTTCTTCCTCTACGGCTCCGCCGCCGCGCTGGTGTTCAACACCCTCTTCTTCCCCACCGCCGACCCGCTCGTCGGCACCATGATCGCCTTCATCACGTACGCGATCGGGTTCGCCGCCAGGCCGCTCGGCGGCGTGGTCTTCGGTCACTTCGGCGACAAGATCGGACGCAAGAAGCTGCTCGTGATCAGCCTGCTCATGATGGGCGGAGCCACCTTCGCCATGGGCCTGCTGCCCACGTACGACACCATCGGAGTCGGCGCCCCGATCCTGCTCACCGTGCTGCGCCTGGTCCAGGGCTTCGCCCTGGGCGGCGAGTGGGGCGGCGCGGTCCTTCTCGTCTCCGAGCACGGCGGCGACAAGAGCCGCGGTTTCTGGGCCTCTTGGCCGCAGGCCGGGGCCCCGGGCGGCAACCTCCTGGCAACAGGCGTCCTCGCCCTGCTCGCCGCCGTCCAGTCGGAAGAAGCCTTCAACGCGTGGGGCTGGCGCATTCCCTTCCTGCTCTCCGGAGTCCTGGTCCTGATCGGCCTGTGGATCCGCATATCCGTCTCGGAGTCCCCCGTCTTCCTCGCCGCCCAGGCGAAGGCCCAGGCCGACGCCGCCCGCGGCATCAAGGAGAAGCCCCCGGTGGTCGAGGTGTTCCGCCGCAGCTGGCGCGAGGTCCTGACCGCGATCGGGACCCGGTTCGGCGAGAACATCTCGTACTACGTCCTCACCGCCTTCCTCCTCGTCTACGTCACCAACCACCTGGACCTGCCCAAGGGCACCGCGCTCAACGCCGTCCTGATCGCCTCGGCCGTCCACTTCGTCACCATCCCCCTGTGGGGCGCGCTCTCCGACCGGATCGGCCGCAGGCCGGTCACCCTCATCGGGTCGGCGGGCATGGCCTTGTGGGCCTTCGCCTTCTTCGCCCTGCTCGACTCCAAATCGTTCACCGTGATCACTCTCGCGGTGACCGTCGGCCTCCTGCTGCACGGCGCCATGTACGGCCCCCAGGCCGCCTTCATCTCCGAGATGTTCGACACCAAGGTCCGCTACTCCGGGGCCTCCATGGGCTCCCAGCTCGCCTCCATCGTGGCCGGCGCCCTGGCACCGATCATCGCGGTCGAACTCCTCAAGGAGTACGACTCCGCCACGCCCGTCGCCCTGTACCTCTGCCTGGCCGCGGTCGTCACCACCATCACCGTCGCCCTCGCCAGGGAAACCCGCGGCCGGGACCTCACGGTCGCCACCACCGCCGACGGCACGGACCGGTCCTACCGTGAGGCGCACCCGCCCGTCGGCGCCGACAGGGTCTGATCCGACGAGCCCGCCCACCCGACCGGACACCCACCGAACGGGCAAGCGGGACAGGCGCCCTCTCCCGCCTCGCCGGCCCCGTCCCGCCCGCGACCGGAGCCCGCCCGGAGAGAAGGAGTGCCATCATGACCGGCATGAGCGACCGCACGTACCGCGCAGCGGCACAGAGCGCGATGGCGGCTCTCAGACAACTGCTCATCCTGCTGGCCTCCGGAGCACCCGCCGACCAGTTCACTCGTCCCTCGGGCGACGCCGCCACCCCGCAGCTCCCGCTCGAGGAGCGGGCACTCCTCGACGACGCCACCAAGATCGCGCTGGAGATCCGCCGTACCCTCGACCAGCACCGCAGACGCGAGGCCGAGCTGGCCGCACTCTTCGACACCGCCAGCGACCTCGCGGCCCTGCGCGACCTGGACGCGGTCCTGCGCGCGATCGTCCACCGGGCCAGAACGCTGCTCGGCACCGACGCCGCCTACCTCACGCTCAACGACCCCGTCGCCAAAGACACCTACATGCGGGTCACCGACGGCTCGGTATCGGCCCGCTTCCAGCAACTGCGCCTGGGCATGGGCGAGGGGCTCGGTGGACTGGTCGCCCAGACCGCCCGCCCCTACACCAGCGCGGACTACCAGACCGACGGCCGTTTCAAGCACACCCGCCCCATCGACGAAGCGGTACTCGAAGAAGGGCTCGGCGGCATCCTCGGCGTGCCGTTGCGCGTCGGAAAGCGCGTCATCGGTGTGCTTTTCGCCGCCGACCGCACGCCACGTGACTTCCCGCCGGAAGCCATCGCCCTGCTCACCTCGCTCGCCGACCACGCCGCCGTCGCCATCGACAGCGCACGCATGCTGGAGGAAACCCGCTCCGCCCTGGTCGACCTGAACACGGCGAACGAAACGGCGCGGGCCCACAGCACCGCACTGCGCCGTGCCGCCGACGCCCACGACCGGCTCACCGACCTGGTTCTGCGCGGCGCGACCGTCGACGACCTGGTCCGCGAGATCGCCGCGCTGCTCGGCGGCGGCCTCGCCCTTCATGACCCCGACGGCACCGAAATGGCCCGAGCCGGCACCGACCCCCTCACCCCCTCGCCGCAGGGCATCACCGCCTCCCGCACCGGCGGCCGTGCCGTCCCGGTGGACGGCACGTGGGTGTGCGCCGTACTGGCCGGCTCCGAACTCCTCGGCAGCATCGTCCTCACCGGACGCGCGGACCTGACCGACGCCGACCGACGCCTGTTCGAACGCGCCGCCCTGGTCGCCGCCCTCCTCCTGCTCCTGCGCCGCACCATGGCCGAGGCCGAGGACCGCGTCCGCGGAGAACTCCTTGACGACCTGCTCACGCGCCACCGCCCGGGTGACCGCCATGACAGCGGCAGCCTGACCCTGCGTGCCCGCAGACTCGGCATCAACCTCTCCCGGCCCCACGCCCTCCTCACCCTGGACACGGACGACGAACCGCGCTCGCACCTGTTCGCGGAAGCCGTGCGCAGTGCCCGCTCGCTGGGCGGGCTCGCGGGAATCCACGACGGCCACATCGTCCTGCTCGTACCGTCGTCCAACCCCGGGGCACTCGCCGCCGAACTCGCCGGGGACCTCGGGAAGGCCGTCGGCGTCCCCGTCACCGTGGGCTCCGCTGGGCCCGCCACCGGCCCCGAACAGCTGCCGGGCACGTACACGGAAGCACGCCGTTGCCTGCACGCCCTGCACGCCCTGGGCCGCACCGGCGACGGCAGCGACATCGCCGGACTCGGTTTCCTGGGCGTCCTGCTCGGCGACCGCTCCGATATCGACGGCTTCGTCCGGCGCTACCTCGGCCCCGTACTCGCGTACGACCAGCAGCGCGGCACCGAACTGGTCCAGACGCTCGACGCCTACTACACGCAGGGCGCGAGCCTGTCCAAGGCCAAGGACGCCCTGCACGTGCACGTGAACACCGTCGTGCAGCGACTGGACCGGGTCGCCCAACTCCTCGGCCCCGACTGGAACACCCCCACCAGGGCCCTCGAACTCCAACTGGCCCTGAGACTGCACCGCTTGGGCAGCCACGAGGCCCGCCCCGCAAGCCCGGCACCCCCCACCGACACCGCGCCCTGAGCGCGCCGGCGCCGCAAGGAGAGAACTGTGAGCGGTGGGCCCGGCGGCGACGACGTTCACCCATGGGGCCCGGCACCACTGGCGTGATCGACATTGTGGTGGCCCCAACCAAGGCGCGGACGGCGGGCACGCCCCTAACCTCCACACAACCCGTGAGGGCCGTCATCACAGAGCCGAACGTGGAGAGGTCTCCCCCCATGCCACAACGTCCCCGTCTCCTGCCCGCGGCAGGCCGTCCACCAGCCGAGGTGTTCGCCGCGGCGCTGGCCGTCCTGCTGCTCGCCGTGCTGTCCGTCGTGTCGCTCTCGGGCCCGGCCCGCGCAGCGGCCACCCCGCAAGAAGTGACGGGCTTCGGATCCAATCCGGGCAACCTGCGCATGTTCCGTTACGTGCCGCCGGGGCTGCCCGAAGGGCGTCCCGTCGTGGTCGCCCTGCACGGCTGCACCCAGGACGCCTCGACCTACGGGACCAACACCGGCTGGCTGCAACTGGCCGACACGTACAAGTTCTCTGTGGTCCTGCCACAGCAGCAGTCGTCGAACAACGCGAACTCCTGCTTCAACTGGTTCGAACCCGGTGACATCCGGCGCGGCTCCGGAGAAGCACTGTCGATCAAACAGATGGTCGACCGCGCGAAGCAGGACAACAGCTCGACGAGCGCCTATGTCAGCGGCCTCTCGGGGGGCGGGGCGATGGCCTCCGTCATGCTGGCGGCCTACCCCGACGTCTTCTCCGGCGGGGGCGTGATCGCCGGGCTGCCCTACGGGTGCGCCAACTCCGTTGTCTCGGCCTACAGTTGCATGAGCCCCGGCGTCAACAAGTCACCCAAGGAGTGGGGGGACAAGGTCAGGGCGGCCTTCCCGTCGTACTCCGGACCGCGCCCGAAGGTCTCGATCTGGCAGGGCACCGCAGACACGACCGTGAAGCCGATGAACGCCACCGAAATCATGGAGCAGTTCACCGACGCGAACGGCACCGATCAGACACCGGACACCACCGACACGGTCGGCGGCTACCCCCACCGGGTCTACGGCGGCACGGTGGAGACCTACGACCTCACCGGCATGGCACACGGGCAGCCCGTCGACCCGGGAACGGGGACGGCTCGGTGCGGCACCGCCGGCGCCTACATCCTGGACGTGAACATCTGCTCCGCGTACCACCTCGTCCGCTTCTGGGGCATCGACGACGCCGGCTCGCCCACACCGGCCCCGAGCGACCCGGGCACCCCGACCCCGACGCCGACCAGCACCCAGCCGCCTTACTCCGACACCGCCGAAGGCACGGCGACCGACCACTACGTGGCGCAGCGGATCACCGTGGACGAATACAACAAGCTCGGCGCGGCCCGCGGCTACAACACCCGCTTCACCCTCTACGAGTGCGAAGCGGGGTGGACCGACAAGCCTGACTGTTCACCGATCTGACCTGCGGTGAGCGGAGGGGGGCGCGAGCACTGCGCCCGCGATCACCCGGTGCCGGAAGCTCCGTGCCCGGCGTGTGCCGGGTGCCGCGGCCACCGTCGCGTGCCCGCCGCCCCGCCTCGAAGCTCAGCTACTGGCGCCTCAGCAGGTCAGCCGACGTTCGGCGCTTTCGTAGGTGGCGAGGTTGGAGTCGACGCCCACGACGGTCTTGTAGGTGTAGGTGCCGGAACCCGTGCAGGTCCACCACGCCATCTTGGTGCCGCTCTCCAGCGGGGTCCAGTCCACTTCCTCCCAGCCGTACCAGCGGTGGCGCTGCAGGGAGATGGTGGCATCCGTGCAGCCGCTGCGGGTCTTGCCGGCCTTGCCGATGATCTCGCTGATGCCCTTGTACGGGGCCGAGATGCTGTAGCAGTTCCGGTCCCAGTCCGAGGCGGCGGCCGGAGAGGCAGGCATCAACAGCGTGGCTGCGCAGGCCAGTGCGACGGCGACGGATGACTTTCCTGCAAACCCGAGAGTGCTCATGACAAACGTTCCTGTCTGCGAATACATGCGCGTTGCAAGGTACGGGGACACTCTTTCACCGGCGCCGAGACAAGATCAAGCCAGATCCTGGGCACCGCCAAACTCACACGTACTGCGGCGACTTGGCGTCGCTGAGTCCGGCATGTGTGGGCTCGGGTACAGGAGGCGTCGCCGTCGCGACGAGCGTGACGTCGCCGAACCGGCGCAACGTCGCACTGGCGCCGTCACCCCTCCGACCACGGCTCCGGCCCCCTGGACCGAGACGAGCGCTCCCACGAACGCGGGGGAGCGGCCCAGCGTGTCGACGAGGTCGAAAAGGGCGATCTCGTAGAAGCCGGTCACCAGCAGGGACACACACAGGACTCCGAGGAGTCGGCGTAGCACCTCATGGCCGAGCAGATGCCGGGCCCCGGCGCCCAGTTGCCGCCGGATCGGCTCACTTCCCTGGTACAGCACTTCCTCGACGTGTGCGAGCGGCAGCAGACACAGCGCCGACAGTACCAGCGACACAGAGACGATCACCGCGACGACCCGGCCGCCGACCGCTGCGTACAGACCCGCCCCGATGAGCGGCGAGGCCAGGCTGAGCATCTGCCTGCTGGTGCGCAACACGGCGTTGCCCTGGGCGAGGAGGTGGGGCGGCACGACACTGACGACGAGGCCGGTGCGAGCGCCTTGGAACACCACGAGGGCGAGGCCGAACAGGGCCGCGACGCAGAACAGGACCCACACCCGCCCCGCGGAATCGACGAGCAGCAGCCCCAGGACGCAGCCACCGGCCGCCATGTTCACCACCCCCATCACGAGGCGGCGGGGCAGCCGGTCGATGAACGGGCCCGCGAGCGGCGCCAAGGCGGACGGCACAACGACCGCGATGTAGATGCCGCCGGCCGCACCCGTGGAGCCGGTCAGCTCCTTGGCCCAGATCGCGAGGACCAGGAGCAGCGACGTGTCGCCGAAGACGGTGAGACAGTTCGCCAGGATCAGGAACCGCGCGTCCCGCAGCCGGAAGAGTTCCTTCACGCTGGTGTCGCGCAGCCCCGAAATGATCAGTACCGGGCACCGTACGCGGTGTGCATAGGTGAGCGGGCTGGCCCGCCGGTACCGCTCCGGAACCTCGGCCGGGCTGCCGCCGAAGAGGAACCGGTCGAAACCTTGGCCTCGTCCACCTCGTCAGCGAGAGGTTAAAGCACAAGCTCAGCGCGCTCAGCGGCCGCTCGTCGGCAACGATGATGGCCGGATCGTGGCAGCGCAGGAGTGGTGCGGCTGCGGTGGCGCCCCGCGCGAGCGGCTCCCGCACGGCGGCCATGGTCTCCTCGTTGGCCACCCGTTCCCAGCTCAACGGCTCAGCCGCCTGCCCAATGCCCACCGGCCCGCTCTGCACATCCGTGCTGCCGGCGATGCGGGCTCGGGTGGTGCCACCCGTGAAAGCGAGCAGGAGCCGCGTCAGCGGGAGCGCCCGGCCCGGTCCCTCCAACAGCGGACGGTTGGCGGCGGTCGCGCCCTGCAGTTCCCTCACCACCACAGTCATCGTATCCGCCTGCACTTGAAGAGCATCGACCTCTCGGCTTGCTGCTCCTGGCGGTCACTGGTCTTACCTCCGCGACTGAGGGCGAGGACAATCTCGGGCCTCACCACTTTCGGAGCGGACAGTCCTGCCCACCGACGGCGTGCCCCAGTACCAGTACCTCGATGGTCGGTGGTCTGGTCTGGCCTCGAGGCGGTGGCGCTCTGTGGTGCAGAGACGGTGCAAAACCCGTCCCCGGGTGGGCTGGTGTATGGCGGCCACTAGTGTCCTCTGGTATGGACAACGTTGAACTGAGCGACGCCATAGCGGACTTCGCGGGTCTCGTCGGTCGCGTCGAGGAAACCGGCGAGAGGGTATGTGTCGTCGACGCCGGCGAGCCGACGAGTGTGCTCCTCCCGGCAGCGGAACTCGCCGAGCTGGAACACTTTGCCCAACGGGCCCACAGCGGAGTGCGCCCCCGGCCCAGATCCCAATCAGTGCAGGGGCACCCGTTCGGCCCGGACCCGCAGGGCCCGTATATCCGATACGTGCACGCTGACGGGGAGCGGATGACCTTCGTGCGGGACCGGATGGTAGTGGCCGAGCTGCGGTCCGTGGCGGAGCTCGACTGGCTCGAGACCAGGGCAGCCTCGGCCCGCCAGGGCTACATGTCCCCGAAACAGACGGCCGCTTTCGAGGAGTTCCTCGCCCGTCAGGGCTCGGCGGGCGATGGCGTGGCGTGGATCGCCGACAGCTGGCGGTGGCAACAGCCCTTCACGGAACTCGTGTTCATCAGGGGAGCGACCGCCGAGGAGGTCGCCCTCGCCTACGGGGCCGACGCGCAGGACATCGCCGACGGACTGCTGCTCCGCCAGGTCGAGGAGCAAGACGCACGGGAGGGTACCGACGACCTCCCCCGCGTGCTGGCCTTCGGGGAAGAGAACGGCTGGACGTGGCTGGGCTACCACGACTTCGACCACGCCTTCACGCGCTCCCTCGACCCGCCCCCCGAGCAACAGATCACGCTCGGCGCGACCGCGGCCAAGGGCATATACACCTTCAGCTACTTCAAGGACGGGCTGTACCAGAACCCCTTCCCCCTCGAGATCGGCGCCGAAGACCGGCAAGATATGTACGAACTCATCTGGTACACACCGGGAGAGGCGCCGTTCGCTCCGGAAGCGCCACTGTCCTTCCTCAACCTGCACCTGCGCATCGCGGAGAAGGCCGGCAACTGGACGGACGACATCGCGCTGTTCTTCGAGGGCCTGGAACGCGCCTTCGGCCTAGCCCTACCCCGGAACGCCATCAGCTCCGGGAACGTACGCTGCGCCCGCCCGGCCCGCCGCTGAAACCAGGGCGCGCGAGCCGCACCACCGGCACCGCCGGTACACCTCACGGCCTGCGCATGAGCCAGGACGGCGGGAACCAGCTGTCACCGGGGGGGAAGTCCTGCCCACGGTCGGCGCGCCGATGGTCTCCTCCATGCCGATGGAGTTCGATGCCGTACGCGGTTGAAGTCGCTGCTGCGTTCGGACAGCTCACCTGCGCCGGGTGGACGGCGGTGACCGCCTGATCCGCCTAGCTCCAGCGGCGCGGCTGGGCACCGGGGCGGGCAGCGCCGTCCACGACCCGTCCCCCCCTGTACGGACCCGTCTCGGGCGTGCTCGGCGTACTACAGGGCGCGGCGGTGGCTGTCTGGCTGGACGGCCGTGGCGGTGACTCCGAGGCCGTGCTGGCCGGCACGGGCACCGGCGACGTGGGCTGGGACAAAGCGAGCCCGGCTCTCCTGCTGACCGGCCCCGCCGTGTTGCCGGCGGCGTCCGGAACAGCCTGGCCCAGGACCGAAGCCGTGCCGGTGGCGCAGCCCGTGGACGTCACAGGATGAGCACGGGCGAGGGACCGTGACCGTCGGCCTATGTGTCTTCGTCTGTGACGCTTCACGTGCCGGGTGAGCCGGCCTGTGGAGCGTGGACGGGTCGGGGTGGGCAGCGCTACCCGGACGAAGCGGACGCCGACAGCACGGCACCCGAGTTGCGGGGCCGGCCGCCGTCCGGAGTACTGACGGGCCAGACCAGGCCGCGCCGTCCCGGCGAACCGGTTGGCCATCCAGCGGTGGCATGGCGACTGGGCTGCTGGGTTTCCGCGGGCAGCGGAACTGGTGCGGTGGAACTTCACCGCCGAAGGGCCGAACCGGCTGCGGCTCACGGACATCACCGAGCACACGACCGGCGGGGGCAACCGTACCTGTGCGCCGTCGAGGATGCTTTCTCGGGCCAGCCGTCGTGGGCTGCTCCATCGACGCTCGGGACGAGTCCCGTCTCAGACGTCTGCTTGGTGATCAGATCCGCCGAGGATCAGGCACTTCCTCCTGTGGCGACGGAAACCGAGCGGACCTCTCGGAATCCTTCCGTGCGGAAGCAGTCGGCCGGTGCGGTGTCGGGGGCGTGGGACAGGACGACCAAGTCGTGTCCGGGCCTCTGCGCAGCGTCGGGCCAGGACGGCGGTGTCCCTCGGTGGCTGCCCCAGGTGACGACGAGTGCGGGATCCGATAGGGCGTCGAGTCTGAGGATCAGGTCAGCGAACTCGCCTGCAAGGGAAGGGTCGAGGACCTGGGAGGGTACGGGGGCGAAGCCGAAGCGGCTCTTGAAGTTGAACAGGCCCGGCTGGACGACGTGCCCGAAAAGGGAGGGGTCGTTGCCCAGGGAGACATGGGCCAGCCCTTGTTCGCGGGCGTACTGGAACGCTTCCGTGTAGGCGACCCGCATCACGCGGCCTGATCGGGCGTCGGGCGCCGCCGCGGAGAACCGCATCTGTAGCACTGACGGCTCGTGCCGGGCCCACCAGAGCGAACCGACGATCATCGTGGTGCCCTGGTACACGCTGACGCTGACATGTTCCCCAGCTGCCGCGAGCAGACGGTCTCGCCATCGGCGTGCGAAGTTCTTGCCGCGCTGCATTCCTGCGATCTGGCGGTCGTAGACGATGAGGAACTCGTCCATGTACTCCTCGGTGAGGCCCTTCTGTATCTGGATGCGCATACCCTGGTCCTGCACGGCTCTGCGGCCCAAGCGGATGTTCCTGCGCTCGGTGCCAGAGAGAGCGGCCTCGAAGTCCTGCTGGGAAGTCCGCGTGGGGGCACACCAGTTCAGCCACTTCGGGCGGGCCATAAAGCCCAGGTCGGAGATCGTGGCCTCGTCGAGGATCTCGGAGTCGGTGAGCCTGACGATGTCGATGGGCGTGTCCACCTTCTTCCAGGTCTGGTACTCCGCCTCCTCCCGGTTGACCTGGGCGATGATGACGTGGTCCTGTTCAGTGATCTCCATGGGCTTCTCTTTCCAAGGGCGGTGCAGCCGAGGCGTGTTCGGCGCGGTACGTGTACACGGCCCAGATGGCGATCGCGACGGTCCACAGGGCAAGGGCCGGCAGCCAGGAGCGATAGCCGCTGAATCGGCTCGACCAGGCGTAAAGAAATCCGGACAGCGGTGTGGCTCCCGTGATGAACATGCGGATCGTGGCGTTGGCCCGGCCCGCGATGTCGGCGGGGATCGTCTCGTGCCGGTAGGTGATCGAGGCCACGTTGCTGACCGCCACCGCGAAGCACTCCACCATGAAGCCGACGAGCCGGACGGGCAGCGCCGATGTGGCGACCAGGGCCAGACCTGCCAGGCCCATCACCTGTGCGGCCAGGATGCGTTGTTCGGGGCTGAGGGACGGAAAGATGTGCGGTGCGAGGCGGCTGGCCACAGCACCTGTGAGCAGGCCGACCGCCATGGCCACGGAGATGAGGGTGGTGTTCATCCCGTCGTGCCCGAACTCGGTGATGAGTGCTGGCTCCAGCTGGCCGATGGCGAGGTTCGTCATCGACATGGTCACCACGAGCCACAGGATCCCGCGCTTCCCGACCCAGCGGAATCCGATCGCGAGGTCGCGCCGGATGTCCATCCGGCCGTGACTCGCCGCCACCTTCGGCAGCAGGAGTGCGACGCAGCCCGCCGCCAGGTACAGCAGGGCGATGCTCAGGGCGGCTGGGGCGGCACCGAGCAGGCTGAAGGCGGCTCCGCCCAAGACGAGTCCGATGACCTTCGACAGCTCGACGGCGGCGTTGAGTTTAGCCACGGCCGTCGGGCGCGCGGGCGCCGTGATCAGCTTCGGGATGAGGACGAACTGTCCGGTTATGGTGCTCGCGACACCGCCGAGGCCGGAAAGCAGCACCAGCGCGGCGACGGTCAGCGGGTGGGCCAGCGTCGCCGCCAGCAGCACCAGGCACATGGCCTGTTGCACTTGGGCGAGCACGAAGATCGTGCGTTTGTCGAAGCGGTCGATGAGAGCGCCGAGGAACGGGGAGCCCACATAGGTGACGCCGCGCAGCGCGAAAGAGACGAGGGACAAGGCCACGGAGTCCGACTCCGCCAGCACGGCCAGCGGAATGACGATGCCGAGCTGCCAGTCCGCGACCTTCGAGAGCATCGACGACGTGACCAGGACCCGCAGCACACGCGTGTCCACCGGCGTCGTGACGGAAGCCGTCATGTGATCACGTCGCCGGGGCGCGATGGGGTGGCCAGACGCCGTACCAGCTCGGGGTGTGCACACAGGGCGTCCAGGCCACGGGCCGTGTTGGCAGCCACGCCGCTGTCGTCGACCTCGTGGACGATCCAGCCCCAGGAGTCGGCGTATTCACGGAAGAGCTTGGCCGTCTCGTCCTGCAAGCGGCTGAACGACTCCTCGCTGCGTTCTCCGGCCACCCCGTAGTCCTCCAGCGCACCGACCGCGCCGTTCTGCGCGGTGCGCCAGCGGTAGGCGTACGAGGACGGGCCGTCGACGAGGATGCCGATGTCGGGACGGAGCAGCGACGAGCCGAAGACCGTGTCCAGCAGGCCCCGTACGACGCCGACGAGCTCACCGACGGCGCCGGCGGCCGGGTCGTCGTCCCCGCCCTCGGCGGCGAGCCGCTCGGCCACCGCGAGCTCCTTCAGGACGTGCTTGATGGGATACGACTCCTGGACGACGATCGCGCCCCGGGCCAGGGCTCGGCGGGTCACCTCAGCGGCCAGCAGTACGTTGCCGGCGATCTCCACGAAAGCGGCCGCCAGAGCCCCCGACGCCCGGTTCTCCATCACGGGTTCCGCCGCCAGGCGGCGCTCCCAGTCGTTGTCCCGCCACTCGTCGTATCCGCGCGGTATGTCCAGCGGCCGGCCTTCGCGCACGCCCGCCCCGTAGAGGGTGCGGAACGATTCGAGCCACAACTGCTGGAGCGGGACGGCGGGCCACGGCTCGCCGGTCTCCTCCAGGGCGGAGCGCCAGGTGACGGTCACCACCTCGTGTCCGCGGCCGCGGACGTGCTCCTCGAAGGCACGGCACAGCGTGCTCTTGCCGATGCCGTCGATGCCGAGAAAGGCGACCGTCAGTCCTTGACTCATGTATTTCCTCCGGTGGGTCGGCCGTGTTGTGCGTGCGCGTGGGCGTCTCAGCACTCGTCGTTCAGGCGGTGCAGGATCTCCTGCCGATAGCAGCGCAGCCCCTCCACGTGGGACACCTCCAGGCCCTTGCGCAGCAGGCGGGCGGCCGCGGCGCGCGAGGAACCCGCGGCGAGCGCCTGGGCAAGGATGAGTTCGTAGGTGACCGGACGCGCGGGATCGACCGTCCAGGTGAATGACACTCCCGCCTCCTCGGCCATCTCGAACCGGGAGAGCGCGCCCACGTCGGGGAACGAGCCCAGTTCCGACGGGTGGACGAAAAGCCGTGCCTCCAGGCAGTGCCGGGCGCGGTCGACGGGGTGCGCGTCGGCCGGGACGGGCTCGCCGCGGGCGATCCGCAGCTGAAGCTCGACGAGGTCGATGTCCATCTGGCTCTCAGACATCTGGTAGGCGAGCGGGAGTCGGCCGTTGACCTCCAGGAAGTAGTAGCGGTCCGGGCCGACTATGAACTCCACCGTCATGACGTTGCACAGGCCGAACTCCCTTGCGATGCTCGCCGCGTCCGCGCGCATCGCGGCCAGCGTCGGGGCGTCCACGTCGGCGACGGGTGACGCTTCCAGGAGTTTGAGGCCGTCGGCGACGAGCAGGCTCTCGCGTTCGCCCAGCGGCAGCACGGTGCCGTCCCGGTCGATGGCCAGGGAGATGCCGACCACTTGGTTGACGGGCAGGTACTTCTCCACGTACCAGGACGTGCCGACCGGGCTCGCCGCCAGGGCCTGTTCGACGTCAGCGAGGGTGTGGGCGATGCGCACTCCCTGGCCGCCGTAGCCGAACTCCGGTTTGAGGACGGCGGGCAGACCGATCTCGCGGACCTGGACGAGAACTTCGTCGCGGCCCCGGCCGGACGCGTGCGGGAGCACGGGAACACCGACCCGCTGGGCGGCCTCGGCTGCCTCGGCCTTGCTGCCCGCAAGGCGCAGGGCCTGCGCCGACGGCCCCACGAAGGTGACTCCCCGCTCCTCCAGACCCGCGACGAACTCGGCGTTCTCGGCCAGCGATCCGTATCCCGGGTACACGCAGTCGACGCCGCTGCGGTCCACGGCGTCCAGGACCTTCTCGGCCGAGTCGTAGGTGTCGGGCAGACCGTGGCCGGCCACCGTGATCTCGTGGTCCGCCCAGGAGACATGCGTGCTCTGGGTGTCGGTGTGGGCCGACAGCGCGGTCGATTCCAGGTTCATGCCGCGGCAGGTGCGCGCGGCGCGCGCGGCGATCGCCGCGCGGTTGGCGATGAGTACGTGCTGCATGCGGTGTGTTTCTCCAGTGCGGGCGGCGGAAGGGCGGTCAGGGGCGGCGGGACAGGCGGTCCAGCCAGCGGGTGCAGTCCTGCGCGATGTGCCGGATCCTGTCCTCGTTGTCGACGTCGGAGCTGTATTGCCACTGCAGCCGGAGGGCGTCGGGGGTTGTCTCCGCGTAGATCTTGATGCGGTACGGCTGGGTGCGGTCGGGCGTCATCTCCGTGCCGACCTCCCCGCCGCGCGGCCGGAACGGTCCGGACAGCTCGACGTCGTGCATGCGGGCGCCGAGGAAGTTCAGGTAGACGTCTGGTGCGGGCAGTGCGGCGATCCGGTCGCGCACGGTCGCGTCGTCGTGCAAATGAAGCAGGGCGCCCCAGGTCTGCTCCATGTCGCGGATCTCCGCGATCTGGTGGGCGAGCGCCGCCGCGATCCGGTCGTCCCCGGCGGCTTCCGGCAGGCGCAGCAGGTAAGGCGCGATGCTGTTGAGCCAGCCCACGGTGTCGGCGTAGCCGGGTCCGCCGGTCGGGTCGGTGCGGCCGTGGCGGCACACCTCGACGGCGCCGGTGCCGCTGCCCGTCGCTCCGGCCACCGCGGCGGCCAGTGCGGCGATGAGCAGTTCCTCCTGGCGGAGGGCGTTGCCCTCGGGCAGCGGCAGGTCGGTCCAGAAGGATCTGATGTGGCTCAGATGCATGCTGCCGTCCGGGCGATCGGCAGGAAGAGTGCTGAAGGACGGCCATGGCAGGGCCTCCCAGCGGCGCAGAAAGTGCTCGCCGAGCGGCCCGTTGACGAACCGGTGCAGGGTTCCGGCGTGCACGGACCAGGACACCGCGGCGCGCGGCGGTCCGGTCATGGCGCCCGGGGTGGCGACGGGCTCGTACAAGGCGCTGAGATCACGGGCGATGATCTTCAGGGACATGCCGTCGGCGATGAAGTGGTGGAAGACCAGCAGGAGTCGGTGTCCGTCCTGCCCGGCGAAGAAGGCAGCCCGCCATACCGGGCCGTCGCGCAGGCTCAAGGATTGCTGGACGCGCTCGGCCTCCTTGAGGAAGGCGCGTTCCGTCTCCTCCTCGCTGTGCGTTGTGGGCAGTTCGTGCCATGACAGCGGGGCTCGCACCGCCCGGTCGGTCACGGGTGTGGTGCCGTGCAGCCGGAGCCGCAGTGCCGGGTGCCGCTCGGCGAGCCGGGTCAGGGCCTCTTCGAGAGCCGTACGGTCGACGGTGTCGGCCACGTCCAGGAGCAGCGAGGTGTTGTAGTGGTCGGCCTCCCGGTAGCCCCAGTCGAGGAAGCGATGTTGTGCCGGGGAGAGCGCGGTGGGCAGATCGGCGCCCGGTGCGGCACCGTGGCGGTCCGCCACGAGCTCGCTCACCTCGCCCAGGGTGCCGCCCCGGTACAGGTCGGCGGGGCGCAGGGGAATGCCGAGGTCGCGGGCACGGATGGTCACCTCCATCGCGCTGAGGCTGTCGCCGCCGAGGGCGAAGAAGCTGTCCGTGGGGGCGACGTCCGCGACGCCGAGCACGTCACGCCACACCCCGGCCAGCCCCTCCGCCGGAGCGGGCCGGGCGTGCGCCGCCGCGCGCAGTGCCCGGCGGTCCGTCTTGCCGTTGGGGCTGAGCGGGATCTCGGGGATCGCTACGATGCGGTGCGGCAGCGCGTACTCGGGCAGATACCGGGCCAGGTAGGGGCGCAGGCCGCTGGTGTCGGCGCGCACGCCGTCCGCCATCACCACATAGGCGGCCAGCCGCAGGGAGTGATGACCCTGTTCCGCGACCACGGCCGCCGCACGGACGTCGTCATGCCGGGCGAGCCGGGCTTCGACCTCGCCCAGTTCCACCCGGTGTCCGCGGATCTTCACCTGGTCGTCGGCGCGGCCTTCGTAGGCGTAGCGTCCGTCGGGCAGGCGGCGGGCGAGGTCGCCGGTGCGGTAGAGGCGCTCGCCGGGCCGGAAGGGATCCCCGATGAAGCGTTCCGCGGTCAGTTCGGGACGGTCGAGGTAGCCGGTGGCCACCCCGGGGCCGCCGATGTGTATTTCGCCGATGTCGCCGTCCGGGCACCGCTGACCGTCCCGCAGGAGCTCGACGGTCGTGCCGGGTACGGGCCGGCCGATGGTCACACCCACGTCCACCGGCGCGGCGCCCGTCACCACCCGTTCGTACAGCGAGTAGATCGACGTCTCGGTGGGGCCGTAGATGTTCCACAGTGCGCCCGCGGAGCTGAGGGCCGCGGTGAGGGCGGGGGTCAGACTCTCCCCGCCCGAGACGATGCGCAGTCCGCCCGGCGGCCGCCAGCCGAAGGCGGTGAGCGCGCTGAACATGGACGGCGTGCCCATCACGAAGGTGGCGCCGTACTCCTGGATGGCCGCTTCGAGCAGCTCCGGGTCGCGGGCCACGGCCCGGTCCATCAGGTGCACGGTGCCGCCGCTGATCAGCGGCAGCAGGATCTCCAGCTGGGCGAAGTCGAACGAGAACGCGGCCAGCGCCAGCACCGAGTCGTCCTCGGTGAAGCTGAACGCGTCCCGGCTGTGGCGCAGAATGGCGGCGATGCCCCGGTGCGGGAGCACCACTCCCTTGGGCGTGCCGGTGGAACCGGATGTGTAGATGACGATGGCGGGGTCGTCCGGGCCGCGGGTCGCCGGTGCCCGCTCGTCCGGTGCAGTGACGGCGTCGCCGACCTCCTCGACGTGCACGAGCCGCCTCCCGCCGCCGTGCGGGAGGGCGGGCAGGGTGCGACTGGTCAGGGTCGCGGCGGGACGGGCGTCATCGATCATGAACTGCAGGCGGTCCGGCGGGTACTGCGGGTCCAGCGGCAGGTAGCAGCACCCGGCGCGCAGCACGGCCAGGAGCCCGGCCACCAGGTCGCGGGAGCGGTCCAGGTGGATACCGACCCGGTCGCCCGGGCGCGCCCCGGCCGTGCGCAGGGCGTCGGCCAGGCGGTCGGCGCGTGCCAGCAGCTCGGCATAGGTCCAGCTGCCGGTCGCGTCCCGGACGGCGATGTGGTCGGGCGCGCACCGCGCCTGGGCGTCGACCAAAGCGTCGACGAGCTCTGTCGGTCCGGATGGCATGGCGTCCTCCGGCACGCCGAAGGCGCTGCGGAACAGCGCCAGTTCGGCCTCGACGCACTCCACGATGGTGGCGGCGCGCTTGAAGCCGTGCCGTTCGCCGTCGAACACACGGTGCCGGTACGGGGCCGCCTCGGGACGCACACCGGCCAGAAAGATCTCCGCCTGGGCGGGCGGGCAGATCGGGTCGGCGCTGCCCTGGAGCAGGAGGAAGGGCACGGCGACGCGGGCTGCCGCGTGGGCGGGCGAGCGGGTCACGTACTCCCTCTCGGCCTGCGGCCACGGGCCGATGAGCGTGTCCAGGTAGTGGGCCTCGAACCCGCCGTTCTGGGCGTTGCGCCAGGTGACGGGGTCCAGAACGGGGTAGTGCAGGGCCGCACAGCAGTAGGTGTCCAGGGTGGTGACCGACACGGCCGCCGTCCAGCCGCCTGCGCTCGCCCCGCGGATCGCCAGCCGCCGGGGGTCGGCGCTGCCCTCCGCGGCCAGGGCCTCGGCCACGAGGGCGCAGTCCGCGACATCGGCGACGCCCCAGGCGTGCCGCAGCCGGTCGCGGTAGGCGCGGCCATATCCGGTCGAGCCACCGTAGTTGACGCCGACGACGCCGATGCCCCGGCTGGTGAGATAGGCGATCTGCAAGTCGTAGGCCATGGGGAAGCGGCCGGTGGGGCCGCTGTGCGCGAACACCACGTACGGGGGCCGCTCGTCGGGGAGCCCGGTGAAGTCCGGGTGGTGCGGCGGGAAGACTACGGCGTGCACCTGGCGGCCGTCCGGGCCCGTGAACGTTCTGCCCTCGGGGCGGGGCAGCAGGTCGGGGCGGGCGGTGGCCCGCGGTTCGGACAGGGCGGTCCAGGTGCCGTCGGACGTGTCGACGAGTACGGCGGTGAAGTCGCGGTCCGTGCTGGCCCCTACGGCGACCAACTGGTCGCCGCGGCTCGCCAGGAGGGGCTTCCACTCGGTGAACGGGCCGGGCAGCGCGGTCAGTTCACCGGTGGCCGGGTCGAGGACCGACAGGCGGGTGGAGTGTGTGCCGTGGATGACCGCCAGGCGACCGCCGGGCAGCGGAGCGCACCAGGTGAGCCCGAGCTTACCCAGGGCACCGGCGAACTCCTCCTCGCGCGGGCAGACGTTGACGGTGTCCGAGGCGGTTCCTGCAGGGTCGGCCCGATGGACGTTCCACCAGCCCGAGCGGTCGGTGATGACGTACAGGCTGCCGTCGTCGGTCCACTCGACCTGTGCCACGGACTCCTCGGACCCGCCGACCACGGTGCGGGCGGCGGACAGGGTGCCGTCCTCGTGGATCCGTGCGACGCAGGCCCGGCTCTCGTCCCAGGGCATGGCGGGGTGGTCCCAGCCGATCCACGCGACGTGCCGGCCGTCCGGCGAGATGCGCGGTCCGGTCACGAAGTCGTGGCCGGAGGCCAAGGGGCGTACGGCGGCGAGGTCGTCGGCGGCCCGGCCGTCCAACGGGACGGCCACCAGGTCGCGTTGGGGGGCGTCACCCGAGGTGGTGCTCTCCCGTACGCACCACACCTCGTTCGGCGTTCCCGCGGCGTCGGTGCGCAGGACGGGGTCGGCCCAGCTCAGCGCGGGTCCGTCGGGGGCGGCGGGCGTGAGCGGCCGGGGCAGGGCGCCGGGGACGTCGGGCTCGAAGCCGTACATGCGCTGGTCCTGGGCGTGGACGAACACGATCAGCGGACCGCGTCCGGTCATCACCCCCGCCCAGGCGCGGCCCCCGTACTCCATGACTCTGCTGCGCACGTTCCAGGGCGGCGGGAGCACGCTGCGCGCGCCGCCGCCCTCGACCGCACGCACCAGCGTCGTCCGGCCGCCCTCGTGGGGCAGGCGCTCGGACCACCAGATCTCGTCACCGACGAACCCGGGCCAGTTGGCGTGACTGTCCGTGGCGGCGACGTCCGCCGCGGAGATGGGGGACGTCCATGCCCCATAGGGAGCGGCCCGTCTCATGCCCTCTTCCTTCCACGTCAGTGGATGGCGCGCAGCGCCATCAGCACCAGCGATTCATCCAGTCGTACGGGGTTGTTGGCGGCCCGTGCCGTGGAGCCGAGGCCCGCGGCAACATAGGTCGGCAGCTCGCGCTCGGTCAGTCCGTAGTCGGACAGGCGTGGTGACCAGCCCAGGTCGGACAGCAGGCGGGCCAGGTGTCCGGGTACCTGGCCGGGCTCCAGGCCCCAGGCGGCCGCCACGGTGTTCAGCTGGGACCGGACGTGGGCGGCGCCCCTGTCGTCGTCGCAGTGGGTGTCGACGTGCTGGGTGTTGTAGGCGTACAGCCATTGCAGGTTGACCATGCAGGCCACCCCGTGCGGGACGCCGTGGTGGCTGGTCAGCCGGTAGGCGAAGGCGTGCGCGGCAGTGGTGCGGGTGACGTTGATGGCCCATCCCGCCTCCACCGCCGAGCGGGCCAGCTGTTCCCGGACGGGCAGCGAGGTGTCCTTCAGGCCCTCGGCCAGGGGTCCGGTCAGGCCCTGCAGCGCGCGGAGAGCGAGGGCGCGCGAGCCGTCGTCGGAGCGGCGCGCCCACAGCGATTCGACCGCGTGGCACAGGGCGTCCATCGCGCAGCTCGTCGTGACCTCGGGCGGGCAGGTCGCGGTCAGTGACGGATCGACGACGGAGCAGGTGGCGGCGGCCAGGGGATGGTCGAAGGAGTACTTGCGTTCCCCGTCGAAGACCGTGGCGAACTGCGTGACCTCGCTGCCCGTGCCGCTGGTGGTGGGGACCAGGATCAATGTCCCGGGCCCGGCGGCCAGGTGTGCCGGGCCCGCGCCCAGGCAGGCGCGGGCGGCGGCACCGTCGGCCGGCAGGGCGCGCACCATCTTGGCCACGTCCATGGAGCTGCCGCCGCCGAGGCCGACGACGAGGTCCGGCTGCCAGCTGTCCCGCAGGGCGCAGCCGACCAGTACGTCCTGGAGATCGGGGTTGGGCCGGAACGCGGAGAACACGCGGTGGACGGGGCTCGTCCGCCAGTGCCCGAACCCGGCCCGCTCCAAGCCGCGTTCGGTGGCTACCACCAGGACGCGATGCGGCTCGTGGTCGGCGACCAGAGCGTCGAGGCGGTCGGCCGCGCCCGCTCCGAACAGCACCTTGGGTGTGCCGCCCAGGGTGGAGAGGTCATCCGGCACGGGATGTCCCTTCGTTGCGGAGCTGTGCCGCGAAGCCCTCGCGTATGTCGGTCGTGGTCATGGCGGCGGTGGCCCGGGAGAAGGCCGCGGTGCCGCTGCCGGCCACCTTGGCGACGACGAGGTGCGGGCCGTCCCCCCGCAGTGCCGTGGCCAGGGCCGAGGTGATGTCCTCGACGGTGTCGCAGACGCGGGCCGAGGCGTAGCCGGCGGCTTCGGCGACGCCGGCGAAGTCCGTGGACGGGGAGGTGGTCGCCTGCCCGCCGGTGGATTCGTAGGTGCCGTTGTCGAAGATGACGTGGACGAGGTTGTGCGGTGCCGCGGCGCCCACGGAGGAGACCGTGCCCAGGTGCATGATGGCCGCGCCGTCGCCGTCCAGGACGACGACGGCGCGGCCGGGGGTGCGCAGGGCGGCGCCGAGGCCGAACGCGGTGGCGTGCCCCATCGAGCCCTGCATGTAGAAGTGGTTCTTCGAGCCGGTGACCCCAAACAGTTCGCGGGAGGTGTAGCCGGTCGTCGACACGACCGCGGTGCCGTCCAGGAGGTGCTCGATGGCGCGCAGTACGTCGATACGGCTGGGCCGGTCGGCCGGGGCTTCGGCGGCGGCGGGCGCCGTGTACTTCTCGACGGCCCCCTTCTGGGTGAGCACGAACACGGTCCGGCGCGCGGCCAGTTCCTCCTCCGCGCGGTCGAGGACGGCCCGGAATTCGGCGGCGTCGGCGGTCGCGGGGACGGTGATGTGGGGCACGCCCACCGCGTCGAGGATCCGGTGCGTGGAGGTGCCCATCACTGCGTGCTGGGGCTCGTCCTGGGCAGGGTCGGGCCAGCCGCGCAAGCTCATGAAGACCAGGACGGGGATGTCGTACGTCCGGGTCAGGGAGGTCAGCGGGTTGATGAGGTTGCCGAGGCCCGAGTTCTGGGCGATGACCGCCGCTCGGTGTCCGGCGACTGCGGCGCCCGCCGCCGCGGCCAGCGCGGCTCCCTCGTTCGCGGCCGGGAGGTAGACGCCCTCGCGGGTAAGCCGGGCGATCGGCCCGCTGAAGTAGGAGCACGGGACGCCGGCGACGAAGTCGAAACCGCGTTCGGTGAGGGCTGTGCAGAATTCGTCGTTGGATATCACGCTTCGAGGGCCAGCCAATCGTCCAGACGCTGGAGGGCGAATACGTCCGAGACCGGCGCGATGCCGGACTCGACGCCGAGCGAGGTGCCGTCGTCATAGATGGTGCGGAACGTGTCGCGCAGCGCCTGGACCGTGGCGCGCAGCCCCTGGTTGGCGTAGATGACCACGGAGACCCCGTGCTTGGTCGCCTCCGCCGCGGACCACTGCGGGTAGGTGGTCGGCACGATCACCACGGGCCGTCGTCCGTCCCATCCGTCGAGGAACTCGACGACCTCGCGTTCGTCCTTCTTCTTGGAGTGGATGAGTACGGCATCGGCACCGGCGTCGGCGTAGGCGGCGCAGCGTTCGAGGGCTTCATCGACGCCGAGGCCGTTGATCAGGGACTCGGTGCGGGCGATCACGTAGAAGTCCTCGCCCTGCTGGGCCGACTTGGCCGTGCGCAGCTTGGCGGTGAAGTCGGGCAGCGGGAGGAGGTCGTGGGAGGTGGCGGCGAAGCTGTTCACCTTGGGGAAGAGCTTGTCCTCGATGCAGACGGCGGTGATGCCGGCCGCCTCGTACTCGTGGACCATGTGCGCGACGTTCAGGTTGTTGCCGTAGCCGGTGTCCACGTCCGCGACGACGGGGATGTCGATCGCCTTCTGCATGTTCGCGGCGGCGGCGAGGTACTCGGTCATGGTCAGGATGCTGGCGTCGGGCAGGCACCGCGAGGCCGAGACCTCGAAGCTGGACGCCCACACCGCCTGGAAGCCGGCCTGCTGGGCCAGGGTGGCACCCAGGGCGTCGTGTGCGCCTGCGACCCGCACCAGTTCGCCTTGAGCCATGAGTTCGCGGAAGGACCGATGAGAGGTCAAGCTTGCTGCTCCTTTGAATGGCGTCGGAGACAGGACCGCAGGGCGGTTCCCCGACGGCAGGGGAAGGGCCGGCGGCACGCAGGGGCATGCCACGGGACCGGGAGGGTGTCGCGGGTGGAGCTGTGCGGCGACGCGGGGTGGGCTCAGGAGGTGGCGGCGGCGATCCAGGTGCGCAGCATCAGGCGCTGGTGGCCGTGCTCGCTGTCACGGAACTCCACCCGGCCGTGCAGGGTCCACCGGTTGTCGATGAAGATCATCTCGCCTTCCTCGAGCCGGTCCTGGGACCGCAGTTCGGGGTCGTCGAGCAGGGCGTCGAGCGCTCCGAACGCGCGGATCTGATCGTCCGTCAGTGGCGGGATGTCCGGTCGGCGGTGGCCGATCTCGATGTAGTCCCGCAGGTAGTGCACGTAGTCCCGGCCCGCGCGTCGTTCCAGGACGGGGCGCAGCACCGTGCGGGGGGCTCCCGGGGTGTCGTCCCGGGTGTCGAAGTGCACGGGCCGGCGCAACGTCTCGATCACGTCCGGCCGGTCGCTGAGCCGGTCCAGGATGTCGGACAGCCGCACCAGGACCAGGTCGCCGCCCACGGCGGCCTGGTGCACGCAGGCCAGGGCGAAGTAATCGGGCACCGCGGTCGGCCGGTGCGGGGAGTCGGTGTGCAGGCTGCCGCCGGTGCGGGAGTCGGAGTAGCGGCCGGTGGCACCCTCGCCCAGCTCCACGCCGCGGTAGCGGACCTCGCGCAGGAGCGTGCCCTTGCTGTCCTGGGGGACCAGGTCGCCCAGTGCCGCGGAGGCGGTGAGGGCGAACTGGCGGTACTCCTCCTCGTCGAGGTGGTTCAGCCCGGTAACGACGAAACAGCCGGGGCTGCCGTCCAGGCAGCGCTGCGCGTGGGGCAGGAGTTCGGCGCGCAGGGCTTCGCGGGTGGCTCCTTTCGCCAGGTGCGAAGGGAGTTCGAACCGCACCGGGTCGAAGGCGTGACGCCTGGTCATCTGGGGTCCTTTACAGAACTTGTCCGGACATGGCCGCGGGGGGGCGGATGCCCAGGAGGTGGAGGCAGGTGGGCGCGATGTCGCGCAGGTCCCCGGTCGGCGCCAACGTGCGGTTCGGTCCGAGCACCCACAGAGGCACCGGGTTGGCAGTGTGCCGGGTGCTGGGCGTGGTGCCGTCGGCCTCGCGCATGCTCTCGCCGTTGCCGTGATCGGCGGTGATCACCAGGAAGGCGCCATGGTCCTCGGCGGCCCGGGCGATCTCCGCAAGGCAGCTGTCGACCACTTCGGCGGCCTGGCGGACCGCGTCGTAGTCACCGGTGTGCCCGACGGTGTCGACGTTGGCCAGGTTGGCGACCAGGAACTGGACCTCGCCAGAGGCGAGTTCGCGCACCAGCTCGGCGGTGATCTCCCGGGCGGACATCTCGGGGGCCTGGGCGAAGCTCGGCACGTCCGTCCTGCTGTCTACGAGGATGTGCCGTTCCCCCGGCTGGAGTTGCTGGGTATAGCCGTTGAGGAGGTAGGTGACGTGGCCGTACTTCTCCCGTTCGGCGATGTGCACCTGGGCGAGGCCGGCCTCGGCGACCGCCTGAGCCAGGGTGCCCTCCACCCGGTCCTGGTCGAAGACCACGGAGGCGGGGATGTCGTCGCTGTACCGGGTCATCGTGGTCAGCGGGCGGCCGCTCTTGGCGAGCAGTGTGGCTAGCTGGCGCAGGCCGTCGGGGCGGAAGTTTGTCAGGATGATCTCGTCCTCGGCCGCGACGCGGGGGGCCTCGGTCACGATCGGTTGCAGATCCTCGTCTTTGAGGCCGGCGCCGTACTGCTCGGCGACCGCGTCACGCCAGTGGGTCGCGGTCGCGGCCGACCCGTCCTGCCCGGTCAGCGCGGCCATGACGGTGGCGGTGCGCTCCATGCGGCCGGAGCGGTCCATGGCCAGCTTGCGTCCGACTACGGTGGCGATCCGGGCGCCCTTCTCCTCCAGTTGCGTGAGGTCGTCCAGGGCGCTGCGGGCCGGCACGTCGCGGCCGTCGCTGATCGCGTGCACATAGGTCCGCTCCGACCAGCCGTAGTGCGCAGCCAGGTCGAGCACGGCGGCGATGTGGTCGATGTGGCCGTGGGCGCCGCCGTGGGAGGCGATGCCCACGACGTGCACCGGGGTGTCGGCGGCCCGTGACCGGGCGAAGACTTCGGCCAGTTCGGCGCTGCCCCGGAGGCCGTTTTCGGCGACGGCCTGGCCGATTTTCACCACCGCCTGCTTGATGGTGCGCCCCGCCCCGATGGTCAGATGTCCGACTTCGGAGTTTCCGACCTGTCCAGCGGGAAGTCCGACCACCGAACCTGACGCCTCCAGCAGTGTCGGGGGACACTTTTCGGCCAGTCCATCGAGAAATGGAATGTGGGCTTCCGTCAGTGGATTGTGTCTGCCCTCAGGGGCCCACCCGAACCCATCCAGCACAAGCAGCACAAGGCGCTGCGTTGTGTCACCCACGAGAATCCTCCACTGTTGACGAACTGGGCCGGGCAAGATCGCTGCAAGCCTCGCTGAATGAACAGTAAGCGTCAAGGGGGAATTTTTTAGGTGAGCGGCGGCGACATTGTGTGACCGTTTTGATACTTTTCAAGTGAATCACTCGGCTAAGGGCCGGATCGCACGGAAGCCGCCGATGCGGCTTCGGAAATTGTCGTTGACTCTCGTCCGCAAACCGGCCTAGTGTGCCTCCTCGTTGTGATCTTCTCGGCCCCTGAGGGTTGAGTCATCCCGCCTGGCAAACCCGCTCATCCGTTTCCGGAATTCCTGATTCCGGTAATCCTGCGGGCAGCGACCCGGGCCAGGCGGATTCCGGTCAGGCGCGTCAGTCCCATCGAGAATTCGGCCCTTCCGCTCCGCTCTTTCCCCTGCCGCCTCAAGGGATTTGCCGAAGACTCGTCTGTCGCCCCGAGTATCTCGATTCGAGGAGTTGCTTTGACAGTGCAGTCGACCGAAAGCACTGCGGGGCCCGGCACCGGCGTCACCAGGCGTCTCGTCCTTGCGGACATTGCCCACCAGTACTCCGTCGCACGGACGGAAGGCACGCCGGTCGTCGTGGCCGAACTGGCCCCGGCGGCGGGCATCGGCACCCGCGCCATGGAACTGCTGCGCCAGGAAGACACCACGTCACAGGCGATCTCCCTGATCGACGAAGCGGGAGCAGCCCGGCCGCTTCCCCAGCCGGCCGAACCCCTCACCACCTGGGCGTGCACCCGATTCCCCGAGGAGTTCACCGCTTACCTGAGCCGCGCCCTCAGCTCAGCCCGTTCCCTCCACGCAGCGCTCGCACCGCTGATGCTGCTCCGCACCCATACGGTCGCGGACCGGCCTTTCACGGAAGTGCTGATGTGCGCCCGTGTTCGCACGATGGGGACATTGTTCGTCCGGGCGGCCCGATTCCACCATGCCGCCGATGCCGGACTTCCCGAAATCATCGCCGAGGCCCTGCGCCATCGCACGGCACTCCAGGACTACCTTCGCATCGAGAACAACGCCTACCTTCCCTACGAGAAGGGCGTCGAGATCGAACAGAAAGTGACACTCCTGGACGACGCGTCCATCTGGTCCCTCTCCAAGGACATCTGGACGTCCGTCGAGAACGGCGAATTTCCCGGTTTCATCACCGACCCCGGATACGAACTCACCCGGTGGCACTTCGTCCAGCACAACTACGAAGTCGTCGCCCCGGCCGAGGAAGCCGGGCACTACGCCTTCCAGGAGAATCCGGACGGCCGGTACCAGCTCAAAATGAAGACGTTTCCCGCAGACGCCCTGCGTCGGACGGAGATATTCCGCAAGGGTGTGGAAGTGCCGGACCAGAACTTCGACGAGTATCTGTCCCGGGAGTTCCCCCACCTGGCGTTCCGGCGTCTGCCGAGCTTCCGCCGCACCCGGTTCGACGTGAATGTGCAGTCACTGGCCACCGGGCACTGCTTCGGTATCGAGTCGGACGAGACCACCGTGGACGGACCCGGCGGACGCAAGCTCCGGCAGGTCGAGATGGAGTATCTCGAAACCCGGCGGCACGAGGGAATGGACTCCTCCTCCATCGACGATGAACTGGGGCGTCTGACCGGCCTGGTGGAGGCCTTTCTGGCCAAGGACGGCATCGCCGCCGAGCGGAACTTCTATTCGAAGCTCTCTTTCCTCAAGGACTGCACGGCCGACGCCGCCGCCGTCTCTTCCTGAACGCCGACGCCGCGGCGCCACTGGCCGCGACCACCCTCACTGCCGGAACCGGCTGAACGATAAGGACGTATGGTGTGAAGACAAGCCGGAGGAGGATCCGTTCCTTCCGCGACATCATCCATGGCGATGTCGACCTGCGGCGTCCCGTGGTGACGCTGTTCAGCGGAGGTCTGGACAGCTCCTACCTCCTGCACCGTCTGGTGCAGGCAGGGGCCACCGAGGTGCACGCCCTGAGCGTGGGGGTGGGAGGTGACGAAAGCCTTCCCCATCTCCGGCGGATCGCGAACGCCATGGGGGTGCGGCTCCATGCCCTCGACCGGCTCACGGCCTTCGCCGATGAATTCGTCCGGCCGGCGATCACCGCCCACGCGGTGTACCTGGACACGCACCCCGTCAGCTCCTCGCTGAGCCGGCCGCTGATCGCCCGCACGGCGACGGAGCTGGCCCAGGAGCTGGGCGCCGAGGTCATCCTGCACACCGCCAACCGCTCCCAGAACACCCTGCGCAGGCTGAACGGGGCGTTGGAGCAGCTGGGGTTCGAGGGGCACTTCGGCAGCCCCTACGACCTCGAACCGGTGGACCGCGAGCGGAAGATCAAGGAGTTGCGGGCCATCGGCCTGGACGAGATGGCCGAGCGCTCGGCCAGCGGCGACTCCAACCTGTGGTGTCGGGAGTTCGAGTCCGGGGCCCTCGACGACCCCGAGGACCACGCCGTCCCGGAGTCCTGCTTCCGCTGGAGCGCCGAGCGGGAGACCAGCCCGTCCGAGGAGGTGGAGGTGACCTTCCGAGCCGGGGTGCCCGTCGCCCTGGACGGACGCGAGCTGCCGCTCGCCACGCTCATCGAGCGGCTGAACATGCAGGTGGGCGCCCACGGACTGGGGCGGCACACCGGTCTGGAGCATCTGCCTGGCGGGGTCAAGGTCCTCGAAGTGCGCGAGATGCCGGCGGCCTGGCTGATGCTGGCCTCGCGCCGCCACCTGGAGACGGCGGCGCTCGACGCCGAACTCCTGCGGGAGAAGCTTCACATGGAGCAGCTCTGGGTCCGCGAGGTGTTGGAGGGACGGTGGTTCGGCGAACTCCGCGTCGCCTGCCAGGCCTTCATCACCCAGGCCGTGGCGCCCGTCTCCGGGTCCGTGAAGTGGCGGCTCGCGGGCGCGCGGACGTCGACCACGTCCATCGTCGCCGAGCTCCCCCGGTATGTCCGCAGCCGGGAGGAGTGGGAGGCGGCGTCGATAAGGGACGAGCTCTCGGGCCTCGCCGCGGCATCGCCATACGACAACGGAGGATTGCAGTGATAGGAGCCGACACGAGGGCACAGCTCGCCGACCGGCGTCTGGTCGTCATCGACGCGAGCGTGCGCACGGCGAGGATCGCGCACTCCCTCGACTGTCACACCGTCTTCGTGCAGTCCCCCGGCGCGCCGGTGCAGGACCTCGTGGACGACTACTCGGGGTACTACACGGTGGACTTCGCCGAGACGTTCGGCGACGGGGAGACGGGCGAGGGCTTCGCCGGCTTCGTCGAGGCGGTGCTGCGGCCGCTGGCCCCCGCCGCGGTGGTCTCCCTGAGCGCGCGGGGCCTCATGCCTGCTGCCGTCGCGAACGCGCTGCTCGGCACGCCCGGCACGCCGGTCGAGGTGCTCAAGCGCATGGCCGCCGGGGTGACCGAGGCGGGCAGCGGCGGCAGGGAGCTCACCGCGTACACCTTCACCTGTGACGGCACCCACCGCTGGCCGGCGGTGATCGACAGCCGGTCGACGCCGGGGCGGCCCGAGGACGTCGTACCGAAGCAGTGCCTTTCCCCGCAGGAGTACGGCGCCGCACAAACCGCGCTGAACCGTTTCCTCGGCAGTACCGGGCTGGAGAACGGACCGGCCCGCATCCGCCTGTGGGCGAACGACGGCGAGGTCCGCGTCACCGCCGCCGAGCACCTCCCCGGCGACGACGAAGAGGCAGCGCTGCTCCGGCGGCTGACCGGCCTGGACCTGACGCGCTGGGCTCTCGGCCGGCCCCTGGGGCTGCGAGAGGCCGACTGCGACGACCGCCGGGAATCCGTGGAGGGGGACGCACGATGACGACTGCGCCGACGAAGCCGACCGCCCTTTTCATCAACAACCACCCCTACTCGCACTTCAACCGGGGCGGCGACTACATCCTGCCGACCTCCGAGATCGACATCCACATGGTGACCCGCAACCAGTACCACGGCGGCGTCAGCGGACTGGCCGACCACCCCCTCGACCATGTGGCGGTGTGCGACGCCGAGGAAGAGGACCGGTGGCGGGCGGTCTGTGAGTGGACGCTGCGCACCCAGCCCATCAGCCGGGTCATCGCCGTACACGAACGCGCGGTGCTCCTGGCCGCCGAGATGCGCTCGAAGTTCGGGCTGGCCGGCCTGGACCACGACACGGCGCTGCGCTTCCGGGACAAGGTGCGGATGAAGGAGGCCGTGCGTGCCGCCGGCGCCGCGCAGGTTCCCGCCTTCGCCGCGCTCGACTTCCCGGACGACCTCACCAAGGTGGACTGGAGCACCGGACGCAAGGTCATCAAGAACCGCTGGGGACTGGCGGCCAAGGACCTCTACATCGTCGAGTCGCTCCAAGAGGCACGCGACATCACCGCGGGCCTGGACCTGTCGGGCTCGCGCTACGAGATCGAGGAGTTCGTCACCGGCCAGATCTACCACTGCGACTCCGTGGTGCGGGACGGGCGGATCAGGTTCAGCAGCGTGGGCAAATACCTGGCCGACCCGGCGAGTTACTCACCCGGCGGGATCTTCGGCACCGTCCTGGTGCGCGAGGGCGAGCTGGTGCGGCGGATCACCGAACTCAACGCCCGGGTGCTCACCGCGCTGGGACTCCAGGACGGCACCACGCACCTGGAGGTGTTCCACACCCCGGGCGACGAACTCGTCTTCTGCGAGGTTGCCGGGCGCCCGCCGGGCGGCATCATCCCGCCCGTCCTCCAGTGGCAGTACGGCTTCAACATCGTCGAGGCCCAGATCCGTATCGACGCGGGGCTCGACGTCCCGCTCGGCACCGGCTCCGAGAACGCGCAGGGGACGTGCGGCTTCATCGCGTACTACCCCGGCGGCGGCGAAGCGCGCGGCATCGACACCGCGCGGATGAACGAGCTCGGCGTCGTCGAGCACATCCAGCACAACAGCGCTGGCAACGGCCGGGGCGGGGTCCGCCACTCCACCGACTTCCTCGACTCCTACGTGATCAAAGCCCCTGACGACGACTCCCTCACGCACCGGATCGCCTGCATCCAGAACGAGTACTGGCGGTAGCGGCGCCCCGCGGTCATTCCCCACGGCCGGACCGGCGCCGTAGCACCCAACGGCAGAACTTCGCTCTCTGAACGAAAGATATGGAATGCCTGACCTTGATCTGATCGGCATAGGTGTGGGACCGGCGAACCTGAGCCTGGCGGCGCTCTCCGCCCCGCTCACCGAGGTCCGCGCCGAATTCCTGGAAGCCGGACCGGAGTTCCGCTGGCACCCGGGGCTGATGCTGCCCGACTCCCAGCTCACGGTGACCTACTTCCGCGATCTCGTGACGCTCGTGGACCCCACCAGCCGGTTCTCCTTCCTCAACTTCATCGTGCAGGAAGGAAGAGCGTTCCGGTTCCTGGAGGCCAACGGACTCAGCTGTTCCCGCCGGGAGTTCGAGCAGTACTACCAGTGGGCGGCGGCGCAACTCCCCTCCATCCGCTGGGACAAGCGCGTGGAGTCCGTGTCCATCACCGACGACGGCTTCCAGGTCACCACCGGCGGCGGCGAATCCCGCACCTCGAAGACACTCGTCCTCGGCTCGGGGTCCGAACCCCGGATGCCCGACTTCGCGAAGCCCTTCGAGGGCAGCCGCGTCCTGCACAGCAGCAACATGGCCGCTGCCCGCCCCGAGTGGCGGGACCGGCGGGTCGTGGTCGTCGGCGCCGGACAGAGCGGCGCCGAGATCGTGAACCACATGCTCGCCGACGAGCACAACCTGCCCGCCTCGCTGACGTGGACGTCCAGCAGGGCAGGCTTCCAGCCGCTGGACGACTCGCCGTTCAACAACGAGTGGTTCTCGGTCAGCTACGTCGACTACTTCACTGCTCTGCCCGCCGCACGCCGTGCGGAGATCGTCAGGGAGCAGCGCGAGTCCGGCGGTGACGGGATCACCGACCAATTGGTGGCCTCTATTTACCAGCGGCTCTACCACCTCGACTACGTCCTCGAATCCGGCCTGCGCCACCGGCTGCTCACGCATCGGCGGGCCGTCGGCCTGGAGCAGGACGGCGAGCAGTACACGGTCGCGCTGAACGACCTCAACCACGACGCGGTCGAACAAGTCCCTGCAGACCTGGTGATCTTCTGCACGGGCTATCGCGCCGGCATCCCGGAGTACCTCAAGCCGCTTCAGGACCAACTGCCCGTCGAGGACGGACGGTTCCGGATCAGCCCCGACTACTCGCTGGACTGGACGGGGCCGGACGGCCTGCGCATCTACGTCCAGAGCTTCGGAGAGTACAGCCACGGTCTCAACGACACCGTGCTCAGCCTCGGCGCCTGGCGCAGTGCTCAGATCATCAACTCCGTGCTGGGCCGCGAGGTGTACCGCACGGATGCCGGCACGACCACGGTGGCCTGGCAGTAGTCGGTTCGGATCCGCCCACGAGAGAGATCATGAACACTGATAGAGACGCAGCCGACGCGCTGTTCGCCCGAGCACGAGTCTCATCCCGGGACGAGCGGGTCTTTCTCCTGAAGATCGCCGTGGCACTCCTCAGCTGCGCCCTGGGCGGGTTCCTCGCCCTGAACGGCGGATGGGGGGCGGTGCTCTTCGGCGAGTTCCTGCTCGCCGCCATCTACACGCACATGGTGGAACTCCAGCATCAGTGCCTGCATCATTCCGCGTTCCGCCGCAGCGCCACGCACCGTCCGGTCGGCTTCTTGCTCGGACTGCCGCTGCTGTCCGCGTACAGCCACTACCGGGTCCAGCACCTCCAGCATCACAAGTACCTCGGTACTCCGGACGACTCCGAGTTCTTCGGTTTCGACTCCCGCGCTCCGCTGACCTGGGGCGTCCTGCTCCGGGGCACCTTCAGCCCCGCACGGCTGGGGCAGGTCGGCGTGGACGTCGTCAAGAGCTGCCGCGGCAGCTGGGTGTACACCATGGGCCAGATCGCCGAGCGAGCCAAGCGCCAGGTGATCGCCGAGTACCGCCTGTTCGCGGTCTTCGTCCTGGCCGCCGTGGGGCTGACGGCCACGGGCCACGGTTACGCCGTCCTGGTGCTGTGGGTCGTACCGCTCCTGCTGTCGATTCCGATGCACTTCCTGCTCGAACTGCCGGAGCACGTGCTGTGCGACAACGACAGCACCGATGTGCTGCGCAACACTCGGACCATCAGCGGCAGCCGGTTCAGCCAGTGGTTCACCAACGGCAACAACTTCCACGTCGAGCACCACGCCGCGATGGTCGTCCCGATCAACCGGCTCTCGGAGCGCCATCCGCTGGCCAAGAAGTGGGCCACGCACACCGAGGAGAGCTACGTGACCTTCTACCGGAAGGTCCTGCAAGAGGCCTCTCGCAACAGCCGCCGACGCACCTGAGAACAGACACACTCCTACCAATGCGGTCGGACGGTGGTTGGGCCCCATACGGGCCCCCTCCGCCTCGCCCGCCAACGCATCAGCGTCCTGTCGCCGGGCGTACGTGAGTTCACGGTCATTCCGAGACGCTGGACGATCGAGCGGAGCGTCGGCCGGCTCATGTACCAGCGGCGCAACGCCCAGTCAGGGGCCGAAGCACTCCTCCAGGAAGCCGCGGCTGGACGGGTGTTGGGGCTCCGTGTCGAAGATTTGGCCGCCGACGACGGCCAGCATGTGCCGCATGGCGTCGTACTGGTTCTCGTACTCCTTGTCCCGCGCGGCGGCGCGGGTCTCCGCGGCCAGGTCCTTGGCCACGTCATCCGGGTGTTTGTCCCAGTCGGCGAACAAGTAGCGCTGCCAGGCCGACCCCTTGGGGAACCGTGCCCAGAAGGCGGTGTAGTCGCCGCCCGGCAGCAGTGTGACGTCGGCCTTCGCGCGGGTCATCGCGTCGAGCAGGGAGCGGGGGACAGGTCCGGTGTGCGGGGACTTCACCACGAACACCCGCAGGCGCCGCCCCGCGCGGGCCGCCGAGGCGGCGGCCCGGAGCAAGCCGTCGCGGTGGCGGTCGATCCGGCCGTCGTCGACCGAGATCACGCGGGCGAGGCTCTCGCCGTTGTTCTCCACGGTCCTGGTGACGGCGTCCCCGCCACGGCTGTAGCCCGCGATCCACAGCAGCGGGTCCAGCCGCAATGGCGCGGAGGAGCCGCCGTGGAACGCGATGGGAGTGAGACCGCGAACGGACAACGGTTGGCCCCGGCCGCCGAGTGCCCCGGTCGACCAGAGCAGCGCCACTGCCTGGGCGATGTGCGGGGCCAGTCCCGCGCGCATCGTGTGGTTGTAGGCGCCGTCGACGCCGGGCGCGGCGGGCCAGGGCATCAGCAGTACCCGCTGCTCGGGGTTGTCCGCTTCCTTCAGGCGGGCGGCGGAACGGGCCAACTGGTGCTCCAGGGCGACGGGCAGGTTCACGATGTGCTTGCTCGGCCAGGTCTGCGGTCCGACCTCTTCCTCCGCCTCCTCGGACCTGCGGAAGTGATCCAGGAGCAGGATGTCGTACGGGGAGTAAAAGCCGATGCGCCGGGCCTGGGAGCGGTTGCGCCCCTGGAGCAGATACCGGGCGAGCTGTTCCATGCCCAGCAGGCTGTGCACGGGGGAGGTCAGACCCTTCTCGCGGTCCGACGGGTAGGGGTAGGCGCTGATGACGGGGCGATAGAAGACCGCGCCGCCGACCCGGGTCTGCGCGGGGAGCGGGCCCATCGCGGTGGGCGGCAGGGCCGCGAACCAGACCAATGGCACGCCCCAGGTGCTGGCCAGCACGCGCAGCCGGGTGGGCTGCCCGGCGCAGTCCGGATCGAGGTACCAGGAGTTGAAGTGCCACCGGCGGTAGGAGGCAGGGGAGCCCGGCACTTCCCTGCGGAGCGTCGGTTTGTGGTGCAGTTCCCACCACAGGCCGGTGATGTCGAGGAAGTCGGCGGCGACGCGCAGTGAGGCGGCGCGGGGGCCCGTGGTGAGGAGCGGGTGGGGCCCGGTGAAGACCTGCGCGGGGCCGCCATCCGGGAGCACGACGGGCTTCTGCCCCGGTACGACGTCATCGCCGGGGTGGGTCTTGCGCATCGCCACGACCGTGCGGTTGATGGCGTGCCCGTCGTACAGGGGCACGCCTTGCTCGGTGAGCCGGAGCAACTGGACGACTTCCAGGCCGACGGGACCGGTGCGGCCTGCGGCCGAGGGGGTGACCCGCACGTCGAGTCGCATCGGCGTCTTGGCGGGGACGTCGAAGACCACGCCCGTGGCATCCTGGGAGAGCGGTGCCACGGCCCGGCCGGTGCCCCTCTGCCACCAGTCGGGGAAGGGCGGGTCCAGGTGGATCTCCGCCACCGCCCCCTGGAGCAGGAAGTGCGGCCGGTCGGCCCAGGAGATGCGCAGCCTCACCGCTGCTGCCCGGTCTTGGGGTCGTACTGGACCTCGACCGCGACCACCTGGTCGGTCGGCAGCACCTCCACCCATTGGTCGAAGACCTTGTACGGCTCTGCGGGCCGGAAGCCGCCGTCGAGCGGGTCGAAGCCGGTCTCGAAGACCTTCTCCGCCCGCAGCGTGTTGGCGATGTCTGTGTTCTTCTCTTGAAGTTCCTTGGCGCGTAGCTCCAGGACCTGGCCGATGGTCTTGTCCCGGTAGGTGTCCGGGTCGCCCGTCTGCCAGGGGTAGGGCTTGGCGAGTGCGGCCTCGCCCTCGACGTGTGCGCCCATCAGCCAGCCGAGGGCCTCGACCTCGTGCCCCGCCCGGATGGGGAGGACGGCGGTGACCCACGCGGAGTTGAGGAATTCGTTGCGGCGTTCGTCGCCGTCGGCCTGGATCAGCCAGCCCAGGGAGCTTCCCATCGGCGCGGCCTGCGCGTTCTCGGTGAGCGGGTAGTTGATGCGCCATTCGGGCTTGCCCAGGTTGACCGGGTGTGCGGCCTCCGGCGGGTTGTTGGCGCTGGTGTGCGCGTAGTGGCTGGGCACGGTCGCGCCGGCGAGCGGATCGCCCTCGGTGAGGTCCCAGTTGTGCGTCGGCACGGGGACCCGGCCCTGGGAGTGCTCGCCTGCGGCGGACGCGGCGCCGGGCCGCCAGAAGTCCGGGGCGACGAAGTAGAGCATGCGGTCGACGTCGAACATCTGCCGGATCAGCTCGGAGCCGAGATGGGGGCGGCGTCCGTGGAAGAGGTCGAGCTGGGTGATCAGGTTGGCGAAGACCGACTGGCGCTCTTCCTTCCGCAGTTCCTCCGGCGGGCGCCTGTGCACCTTGCTGACCAGCTCCACCCGTTCCCGTACGGCGCGGGCGTACGCGGCACGCTGGAGCTTGGCCACTTCTTTGCGGTACTCGGCCAGATCGCGTTCGTAGGCCGCCTGCGCGGGGTTCACGTCCGGCGGGTCCCAGAAGATGATGAAGCTGAGGCTGACGTAGTTGCTGGTGGCGAAGTTGACGAGCTTGCAGTTGACGCGGAATTGCCCCGAGTCGCGGTCGATGATCTCGTAGTCGGCGAGGAACTTGGTGCCGCTGCCATTGCCCGCCTTCGCCTCCTTCAGCCGGATCGGCTTCTCGACCTTGGCGCTGAGCTTGTACCCGGGGCCGGGAGAGACCGGGGTGAAGTCGAAGTGCGCGATCAGGTACTCGTCTGAGTGGCCGTGCCAGAGCCGGTCGAACCCCTGCTGAGGGGTCCAGTCCTCGGCCAGATGGGGCGCGTTCTCACTCGTGGGGTGCTGCTGGGCGGGGAAGATGTCGGTGTAGCCGGTCTGGGTGAGGCCCAGCGGGTCCGGCGGCACCGGCTTCTTCAGCGAGGTCAGGTCGGGTGCCTCGACCACGTGCAGCAGTTCTCCGAGGCCCAGGCCGCGCCCCGGGTCGCCGACGAAGACCTGCCAGCTCATCTGGGTGCCGATGTGCTGGAGCTGGACGCCGACCTTGCGCATCTTGCGGCGCAGCTCGTAGTTGACGAGCCGGTCGGTGGTGTTCTGGACGACGTAGCGGCGGCTGGAGGTGTCGGTGGTCTCCGTCACCGTCTTGAAGGTGGTCTTGAAGTTTCGGTGGATCTCGCTGCTGACCTTGGAGCTCTGGGTCCTGCTGTGCTTGTGCGTCACCTCCGAGGACCTGTTGGTGGTGTTCTTGGTGCTGTAGCTGGTGCTGACGTCGGCGTGCGCGATGCCGACATAGCTCGCGCCCGCGTTGGCGGTGACGCCGAGGGAGGTCTCGCTGGCGTTGTCCTCCTTGACCGCGTCGGCGACGTCGGTCTGGTCGGTCAGGGACTCCTCCGTGCGTACGACGCTCTCCTCGGACTGCTCTGCGCTGCGCTCGACGAGGGTGCGGCGGGTGGAGGTCTCCACCACTTCCACGGTGCCGCCGGGGCTGAGCCAGAGGTGGCCGACGGGGGCGCCCAGGAACGTGTCGAACTCGAAGAAGTACTCACGGAAGAGGTCCACCAGGCCCACCGGACTGAGGATGCCCTCGGTGGGCGGCTGCGGCAGCGCGAGTGCGGAGCCCCCGGCATCGTCTGGCGTCCAGAGAAGGGGACCGAGACCAGGGATGTCGAGGTCACGTGCTGCCTCGCCGCTGAACAGCTCACGCGCGGGGCGCTCGCCGCCGCCCACCTCGGCCAGACGACTGCTGTTGGAGTACCCGAGCCATCCGGGCAGCGGCTGGTAGACGCCGAAGAGTTCGCTGGCGTAAGGCAGGGTCCCGGCGAATTCGGTGACCGGGCGGCCGTTGGGGGCCCTGGGGGTCGGGGCGGGGGCGGGAAGCACCTGGGTGTTCCCCACGTCGTCGCCCGGCGCCTTGGCGAAGGGCGTCACCGTCCACGGGGTGGAACCGGAGCGTGTCACCAGGAACAGCTCGCGCTCCTGCTGGGCGGGCGGGGCGACGAAGGCGAGGGTCTGCGTGCCCAGTGAAGTGATGACCCGCCCCGTATAGGTGCGGCTCAGGCCGCCGTCGGGTTCGACGAACATGCCCTCCAGGGCGGCCACGCCGGGGAAAAGTCGGGGGTCGCGCACATCGGCGTCCGCCGGGATCGCCAGGGCGATGCGCTGGCCGATGCGCAGGTCGGACGCAATGCCGGGTTGTACGGAGTAGGACCAGATCTGGTGCGGCAGGCCGCCGCCCGCCGTGCCCAGAGGTGTCCTGCCGGTGAATGTCACGATCAGTGCCACGAGTTCACTCCACGTCTGATGCGGTCGCGAGGCTGCGCCATCTCGTTCGGAGGGCGCCGCACCGCTGCCCGCGCCCCGTCCCGATGTGGTCGTGGACCGGCGGTCGTGGGGGACCCGTGCGGCTGGGTGTCGTGAGGAGGACGGTCGGGTCCCGGGCCGGGCGGCTGCCCGGGCGGCCCGGAGGGGTACTCCGCGCCCGCCACCCCTGATTCCGGTGTGCCTGGCGTGGTGCGGTTGAGCAGGACGGTCGGCTGCTTAGGACGGTCATGCTGGCACGGGACGGGGCCGAGTGGCGCGTACGTACGCCCGTACGCCCCCTCTCTCGCTCCTGTGCGCTCCCGAGGCGACGTAAGGAGTCCCAGACGAACCGACCAGCCGTACGCCGGTCGGCTTGCCGCCGACGAATCCGACCGGGCGAAGCCAAATTGCCGGAAGGCGTCGGGCCGGCCCGGTGTGACGCACGCCATAGAGCCGCAGGGGAACACGCTCGTGTCCGGCTCCGACTCCTGTAACTGCCACGACCCACATCCGACCGACGCCGTACGAGGCGACTGGAGACGAGACCCGGTATGGACGAGTCCCGACAAACCCCCTCCTCCGGCGGGGAGACGGCGCCGCGGATGCTGGTGCCGCCGCCCGCGCTGTGCGGCTTCCTTCTGCTGCTGGTGCTGATGTTCGCGGCGTCGTACGCCGTCGGTGCAGCCGCAGGACCGGTCGCGCCCGGCATGCACGGCACCACGCGGACCAGTGGGGGCACGGACACGGGAGACACGCAGGACGGGCACGACATGCCCGGCATGCATGGGGGCGGCGGCTGATGGGCACGGAACCTGCGCTCGCTCTGGTGACCACGGACCTGACCGTCGGCGGGATGACGTGCGCGGCCTGTGTACGACGGGTCGAGAAGAAGCTCGCCAAGCTCGACGGGGTCACGGCGACCGTCAATCTGGCCACCGGGCGGGCCCGGGTGAGCCATCCGGTGGAGATCCGTCCCGAGGACCTCGTCGCGACGGTCGAGAAGGCCGGCTACGTGGCTGCGCTCCCCGAGCCTCCCAAGAAGCGGCAACGCGAGGACGACCGTGGGGAAGGGGAGACGGGGGAGGTCCGGCAGGAGCGGGACCGGCTGCTGATCACCGCGCTGCTGGCGGTGCCTGTGCTCGTGCTGTCGATGGTGCCCGCCTGGCAGTTCCGGAACTGGCAGTGGCTGTGTTTCGTGCTCGCCGCGCCGGTCGCCGTATGGGGAGCGTGGCCGTTCCACGTGCGCGCCGCCCGGGGACTGCGGCACTCGACGGCGACCATGGACACCCTCGTGTCCCTGGGTGTGGCGGCGTCCTTCTCCTGGTCGGCGTACGCGTTGTTCCTCGGGGGCGCGGGCGTTCCGGGGATGCGGATGCCGTTCAGCCTGGTGCCTTCCGCCTCGGACAGCGTCGCGCACATCTATCTCGAAGCGGCCGTGGGTGTCCCGCTGTTCGTGCTGGCCGGGCGGTTCCTGGAGGCGCGGGCACGACAGGGGACCGGTGCCGCGCTGCGATCCTTGGCCCAACTCGCCACCAAACACGTGTCGGTGCGCGAGGGCGGAGCCGAACAGCGCGTCGCCATGGAGGAGTTGCGGGTCGGGCAGGTCTTCGTCGTGCGGCCCGGCGAGCGGGTGGCCACCGATGGGGAGGTGGTGGAGGGCGGTTCCGCCGTGGACCTGTCCCTGGTCACCGGGGAGAGTGAGCCGGTCGAGGTCCAGCCGGGCTCCGCGGTGATCGGTGGGGCCGTCAACGCGGGTGGACTGCTGCTGGTGCGGGCCACGGCCGTGGGTGCGGAAACGCAGCTCGCCCGGATCACCCGGCTGGTGACCGAGGCGCAGGCCGGGAAGGCGAAGGCGCAGCGGCTGGCTGACGCCGTGGCCGGGGTCTTCGTCCCGGTGGTGCTTGCGCTGGCTGTGACAGTGCTCGGATTCTGGCGCGGCGCCGGGGCCGATCCGCAGGCGGCCATCACGGCGTGCGTCGCCGTGCTGGTCGTGGCCTGCCCGTGCGCGCTGGGGTTGGCGACGCCGACCGCGTTGATGGCGGCGACCGGGCGGGGTGCCCAGCTGGGTGTGCTGATCAAGGGGCCGCGGGCACTGGAAGGGCTCCAGCACCTCGACGCCGTGGTGCTGGACAAGACCGGCACCCTCACCTCCGGGCACATGAGCGTTGCCCGGGTCACGACGGTGCCGGACGGACCGGGGAAGGAGGCGGCACTCAGGCTGGCCGGGGCGGTCGAGCAGGGCTCGGAGCATCCGCTGGGCCGGGCGATCATCTCGTACGTCCGCCGGACCCTGCCCGAGCGGCGGTTGCCGGGACTGAGCGACTTCAGCGCCGAGGCGGGCCGCGGAGTCCGAGGGCGTGTCGAGGGGCGCTTGGTCGAAGTCGTCACTCCGGACGAGGAGTTGCCCCCAGCACTGTCGCAAGCACTGTCGGCGGCGGAGACCGCGGCACACACGCCCGTCCTGGTGAAGGTCGACGGGGTTGCCGAGGCGCTGATCGAGGTCGGCGACGTCGTACGACCGGGAAGCTACCGAGCCGTGCATCGGCTGCGGCGTCTCGGCGTACGACCTGTACTCGCCACCGGAGACGGGGAGGCGCCGGCCCGGGCCGTCGCCGCTGCTCTCGGCATCGACGAAGTGCACGCCCGCTGCACGCCTGAAGGCAAGGCCGAACTCGTACGCGAGCTGCGGGAGGAGCGGGGCTACCGGGTCGCTGTCGTCGGCGACGGCGTGAACGACGCCGCCGCGTTGGCCGGTGCCGACCTGGGCATCGCCATGGGTACGGGCACGGACGCGGCCATCGGCGCCGCCGACGTGACGCTCGTGCGCGGCGACATCGAGGCCCTCGGGGACGCGGTCCTGCTCGCCAGGCGCACCCTGGGCACGATCCGGGTCAACCTCGTGTGGGCCTTCGGCTACAACGTGGTGACGGTGCCGCTCGCCATGGTGGGCCTGCTCAACCCGATGGTGGCCGCGGCCGCGATGTCGATGAGTTCGCTGCTGGTGGTGGGCAACAGCCTGCGGCTGCGGGCCTGGCAGCCCTCCACCGTGCGGAAGCGGCGACCCTCGCCTGTCCCGAGGGGGGAACAATGATCTCCAGCTCCGCGCCTGTTCACGGGCAGGCCCCGCCTGGCCACCCTGCCATGACGACGACCAGAGGCGGACGATGATGGTGCACCCCTGGCGCCTGGCCCCCCGTCGGCTCGCCGACGCCCTGCTCACCGCGCTCGCGCCCGTCACCGCCTGCGGAGTGGCCCTCGGCGGCCTGACCGTCTGGACCTCCTCCGGCAATGCCGGCACTCCCGCGCGGATCGCTGTCACGGACGCACGCGTCTTCCTGCCGTACGGGAACACCCAGGAAACCGCCGCCTTCTTCCGGATCACCAACTCCGGAGGCGACGACGACCGGTTGCTGAAGGTGACGATGTCCGGCGCGGACGGCGCCACCTCGCTCAGCCGGCACCGCATGGCCGACAACAGGGCGGCGTATGCGGAGACGGTGAACTCTGCCGAGGTCCCCGCCGGCGGCAGCCTTGCCATGTCTCCGTCCGGTCTGGACGTGACGTTGCGGGCAAAGGCGGGGTGGCGCGAGTTCGACTTCGTGCCGTTCACGCTGCACTTCCGGCGCAGCGGGCCGGTCAAGGTGCTGGCCGTCGTGGTCCGCCCCGGCGGGTTCGGTGCGTGAGGGTGCCCGCACTCAACTCCGACCTGCGGTCACGGGGTCCGGTCTCGGTCGGAACGAGCCCGGCAGAACGCATCGAGTTCGTGCCCGGCGGGCCGACGCGTGGAGGAGCGATACCGCAAGGCTTCGTGAATTCACCTGGTGCGTCGGGAACTCACCGCCCTCGCTCTCCGACTCCTCTCGGGAAGCGATACAGGAGGTGGGATGGACGGTCTGGATGTGCGGATGCGGGAAGTCGCCTGTCGGCACGGTCGCGTCGAGGCCGTACAGGGTGTGAATCTCGACATCGGGCCCGGCGAACGGGTCGCGCTGACCGGTACGAACGGGTCGGGCAAGACCACGCTGATCCGAGCGGTGCTGGGCCTGCACCGCCAGGCCGACGGGCAGATCACGGTCGGCGGGCGGGGCACCGGGTCGGCGGCCGAGTGGGCTTGGCGGCGCCGGGCGTGTGCCTGGATTCCGCAGAAGCCCGCGGTGGGCCGTTTTCCGCTGCTGGCACACGAGTTGCTGGCCAGTGGCGGAGCACGGGCCGAAGCCGTGGAGGCCGCGGGGAAGCTGGGCGTCGGAGCGTTGACCGGACGGCCGCTGCACACCTTGTCCGGAGGGCAGTTGCAGCGCATGTATCTGGCCCGAGCGGTCGGTTGTGTCGCCGCCGGGGCGGGGGTGCTGCTGGCCGACGAGCCCACCGCCGCCCTTGACTTCGCCGGGCAGGAGGAGGCCGCGGACGTCCTGCTGTCGCTGCCGGTGACCGTGGTGGTCGTCACGCACGACCGCGCCCTGGCCGACCGCTGCGACAGAGTGCTGGAGATGGCCGCCGGCAGCCTGAGGGAGGCCCGGTGAACAGTCTTGCCGCCGCCGACATCGGACCGCTCCTCCAGCTCATACCCGTCCAACGGGCAGGTGCCGCCTTGCTGTTGGCCGCGATCGGTCTGCCCGTGATCGGCGTCGTCATCGTGGGGCTGGACATCATGCCGGTCCGGTTCGCGATGATGCACGTCGCGCTGCTGGGCATCGCAGTGGGGCTGTTGACCGGGCTCGATCCCATGCTGTGCGCGCTGGTCGCCTGCTCGCTGTCGGGGGCCGGGGTTGCGCCCCTCGCCCGTACGCCGGGCGGGCTGTCGGGCGCGATGGGTCTGCTGATGAGTCTGGCGATCGCCGCCGCGCTGCTGGTCCTGTCCGTCTCCGGAGTCAACGCTCAGGGTGCCTTCGCGCTGCTGTGGGGGTCGATCCTGTCCGTGGGCACGGCCGACCTGTGGCTGCTGGGCGTGGTTGCCGTCGTCGTGCCGGCCCTGTTCTGGTGGCGGCACCGCGACCTCGCCCTCCTGCTCTACGACCGGGAACTCGCCCTCTCCTCCGGGGTACGCGTCGACCTGCTCACCCTCCTGCTGCTCGTCCTGGTCGCGGTCTCCGTGGCCGGGGCCATCAAGCTGACCGGCGCGTTGCTCGTCGACGCGCTCACCCTGCTGCCGGCGCTGGCCGCGCGGCGGCTCGGCACGTCCCTGAAATCCATCACCGCCTGGGCGGTGGGCATCGGTGTCGTCGTGAACCTCGCCGGGTTCCTCGTCGCGCTGAAGCTCGACTGGCCGCCCGGACCCGTGCTCGTCCTGGCCGCCGGGCTCGTCGTCCTGGCGGTCCATCTCATCCCCGAACGGAGAATCACCTCATGGCGCGCAACCGCGTCCGCATCGCCCGTGTCCCTTCCGCCCTCGCACTGAGCCTGAGCGCGGCGCTCGTCCTGACCGCCACCGCGTGCGGTTCCGACAAGGCCGACAGCGCGGACACGGGCACGAGCGGGAAGAAGAACGACGACGCCCCCGTGGTCGTGGCCACCACCACGTGGGAGGGCGCATACGCCAAGGCCGCCGGCGCCGAGGACGTGAAGGTCATCGTCCCGTCGTCCGCGCAGCACGCCCCGGACCATGACCCCAAGCCGTCCGACCTCACCGCTGTCGCGGGTGCCGACTTCGTGCTCTACGCGCCCTTCGAGCCGTACGCGGAGAAGATCAAGGAAGCCGCCGGGTCGGACGCGAAGCTGGTCGAGGTGAAACTCGACAACGACGCCGGCAAGGCGCGTGCCGAAGTCGCGCGGCTGGGCAGGCTGTTCGGCACCGAGGACGCCGCCGCGAAGTGGGACGCGTCCTTCAAGAGCGAGTACGGCACGTTGCAGAAGGAGTTGAAGGGGGCGTGGCCGAACGGCAAGGCCCCGACCGTAGTCGCCCAGGTCTTCTCCGCTTGGTCGGCGAAGCTGGCAGGCGCGCACGTGGCGGGTACGTACGGTCCTGAGGCCGTGTCCGCCAAACAGCTGTCCGACCTGGCGAAGAAGAAGCCCGCGTACGTCTTCGACAACGCGCACATGACGACGGGCAAGGTGCTGCCGGACTCGGGGGCCGAGCAGGTGGAGATAGTCAACTACCCCGGCAAGGACCTGGACTTGATGGCGGTCTACAAGAACGCGGCGGATACGATCAAAAAGGCCATGGCCTCGTAGCGGCGGACATCACTCCCAGCATCGAGACCGTTGCCCGCTGAGCGCGGGACGAGAGCCCGAGCCCACGACGCGGGGCCGAAGCCACAAGAGATGGCTTCGGCCCCGCGTCGTCGGCCCTACCGGCGCACTGTTCGAGCTGCGTTCAAGGCTCTCCGGATCAGACGGCCTGGGCGAGGGAGTCCGGTGCCTGTGCGGAGCACCACTCGCGCAGGAGAGCCCTGTCCGGCTTGCCTGCCGGAGTCAGTGGCAACTCATCGACGATCAGCAGGCGTTCGGGATGCTTGCGGCGCTCCAGGCCACGCGCGTCCAGGTGTGCGGAGAGGTCTTCCAGTGCGGGGGCGTCGCCCCGAGGGACGAGGCAGGCCGCGAGCCGTTCGCCCATGAGTGGATCCGGCACCCCGACGCACACCACATCCCGTACGAGCGGGTGCGTGGCAAGTTCGATCTCCACCGCTGCCGGGCTGATGTTGGCCCCGCCCCGGATGACGACGTCCTTGAGGCGGCCGACGATCCGCAGGGTGCCGTCCTCCTCGATGAGTCCGAGGTCGCCGGTGCGCACCCAGCCGTCGGCGGTTCGGTAGCGGGCGTCGAGGTCAGGGGCGGCGACGTAGCACATCGGGGTCATGGGGCCGCGGGCGACGATCTCGCCGACGGAACCCTTCGGCGCCTCCTGGAACTCGGGGGCGTCGGAGACGGCGATGCGTATGTCGGCGACACGTGGGTCCGGGTGTCCGGCGAGAATGCCGGGTCCTTCTCCGCTCAGGGGTTCGTCGCCCAGCCCGGTGTGGCAATTGACGCCGTCGGCCGAGCCGTAGAGGTTCACGACGGGGCAGCCGAAGACCCGGCGGGCCTCCTCGGCAGTGGCCTCGTCGAGCGGTGAGCCGCCGACGACGACGGCCGTCGGAGGCGTGAACGCCGGGTGGTGGCCGTCCGCGATCCGGTCCAGCATCATCCGGATCATGGTGGGCACGCCCAGGACGTGGGTGGGCTCGTGCGTGGCGAGCGCGTCCAGAGCGGCCTCCGGGGTGAAGTGGTCCAGCAGGACGAGGGTGCCGCCGTGCCGGGCAAGCGTGACGGCGGTGCCGTTGCTGCCGAAGGCGGAGGCCAGCGGTACGAGGAAGAGGCAGCGTGGCGGCTGTGCGTCGGGGATGAGGGAGGCGAGGAAGTTGCCGCGGCCGCCGGCCAGGGCGTTGTGGGAGTACGCCACCATCTTCGGCTCGGCCTCGGAGCCGGAGGAGACGAGGATCCGGGCGGCCGAGTCGGGGTCGGGGCGGGCCGCGGTGAAAGACTTCGGATCGGTGCGCAGCAGTGTGGAGAAGGCGACGGCGTCGTGCGGGGCCGTGCCGGATCCGGCGGCGATCACGGTGCGCAGTGCGGGCAATTCGCCGGTCAGGGCGAGCAGGTCGGCGGCGTGCCGGTTGCCGCGGTGCTCGGTGACTGCGATGACGGCGACCGCCTCCGCTCTGCGCAGCAGCGAGACCGCCTCCCGCCCGCCCCGGCCGACCGGGAAGGGCAGCGCGACGGCGCCCAAGGCGGCGAGCGCGAGATCGGCGATGACCGCGTTCCGCCCATTGGGCAGTTGTATGCCGACCACGTCACCGGCGCGTATGCCGAGCCCGGACAGCCCGGCGGCGAGACATCGCACCTTGCGGTCGAGCGCGGTGTAACAGAGTTTTCCCTTGGCATCGAGGACCGCCGTGCGGTGCAGATCGGTGATCTGGCGGGCGCGGAAGAGGCTGTACAGATCGAGGTCGGGGCAGGTGCCGTCGACCGCCCAGGAGCGGCGCAGCTCGGCGGGCAGCAGGTCGTGCAGATCTACGGTCATACGAAGCTCCAGGGGATCGGGACGGCGGGGGCGCCGTGGGCATCGCGGCTGATCGAGCCGGAGGAGAGAAGATCGGCGAGGTCGGTGACGACCGGGACGGCGGCCAGACCGCGGTCGCGCAGCCGCGCCAGCGCCTGAACCGTCGACACTTCGCTCATAGCCGTCGACGTCTCTCTCACGTCGTCCGGGATCGCGGAGTGGTCGGGCAGGGCGATCCAGCCGTCGGCGGTGCGGAGCGGGCGGCGGAAACCGGACGGCTGGCGCGGGTCGAGTCCCTGGGCGGCCCGGCCCCGGGCGCGGGCGGTCAGTACGTCGGCGGCGCCGAGCAGCGACGAGTCCACCCGCACTCCGCAGCCGGTGCGTTCGCGCAGCAGCAGGCCTGCCAGGACCGCCTCGGCACCGAGTAGCCCGCCGAGCACGTCGAGCAGCGTCATCAGGGACGGCGCCGGCACCTCGTCGGCGGGCCGTACCGCCTCACCGACTCCGGTGCGGGCCTGGACCATGAAGTCGGTCCCCATGGGGGCGCCCGGCAATCGGTCGGCCCAGCCGCTGGTGTAGGCGTAGACGAGCGAGGGGTTGGCCTTGGCCAGGTCCGCGTGGTCGAGGCCGAGTTGAGCGGCCTTGCCCGGCGCCCAGTTGTGGAGGAACACATCGGCGTCGGCGGCCATCTCACGCAACCGCTTCTGGTCGGAGGGGGACTTGATGTCCACCTCGACGGCCTTCTTGCCCCGGTTCAGCGCGAGCCACCGCGCCGAAATGCCCGAACAGGCGGGCGGCATACCGCGCAACGGGTCGCCGCCCGGCGGCTCGATCCGGATCACCTCCGCCCCCAGCAGGCCGAGGATGTGGGCGGCGAGCGGGGCCTGTATACGGCGACCGGCCTCCAGGACGGTGAACCCGGCGAGCGGCCCGCCATCGGGGATTCCGCGCGGGAGGTACGTGGCGTGGTGCGGGGTCAGCTCCCAGGGCGCGGCCCCGTCGTACTCGGCCGCTCTCTCGGCCAGCGACCTCAACGGGCACACATCGGCGCCGGATGAGACGGCGGCCTTCCGGATCCGCTCCCAACCGCTCGCTCGCACTGTCGCATGCAGGACTTGGGGAAAGGGTGCGCAGGCGGTGGCGTACCGGAACTGGAAGGGCCGCCACCCCCGCCGTATCGCATCCTCGGGAGCGTCCAGGGCTCGCCAGAAGGCCGCCCACACGCCCGGGTCGAGCGTCTCCAACTCGAAGACCGTTCCCTCGGCGGACGTGAACGGCGGGCCGCCCGGGGCGAGTTCCGCGGCCTCGTCCTCGTCGGCCCCGGCGGCGGCCAGGTACTGGGAGACCGTGAGCAGACCGGCCCGCTCGGCACTCACCTCGACCTGCGTGACGCGCCCGCCGCCACGGGCCCGTGCCAGCAGCCCGGCCAGCAGCCCCTGCACGGCGAGCACGCCGGTGACGGTGGCGGCGTAGTCGACCGCGAGGCCACGCGGGGCGCCGTCGCGCCGGCCATGCACCGCCATGATGCCGGTCGCTGCCTGGACGGTGGCCTCGTCGGTCGCGGTCTCACCCCAAACGGTGCGAGCGGAGACCTCGCCGACGTCTCGCCCGGTGACGGTGAACCGGCCTCCCGAACTGCCGTCAGGCCGGGCGCCGAGCAGCCTCAGATGCTCCGCGACCAGAGGGTCCGCCACGCCCGGCGGACCCGAACCCTCGAAGCGGAGCCCGTCGAGCGGTCCGGCCGTCCGTGCGGTTGCCGATGTGGCTGGAGTTGCCATGCCTCTCCTTTCCTGACGCGCGGGAACCCGGGGGCGATCGCCCCCGACCAGTTCCACGGAAGAGGGAGTCGGACGGTCGACGGCCCGGGTTCCCGTGACCTCTGAGAGAAGTGAGGAAAATTCGCATGGAGGACATCACCGGCGTGCCGCACTGTCCGCCGGACACAGCGGCATTGAGAGATCGCGTCGCAGCATTCGTGCGCGACCGGGTGACGCCCCACGAGCCGGTGCTGGACGCCGGCGGGCCGGAGGCCACAACCCTCCTGCGCGGACTGCAACAGGAGGCGAAAGCCGAGGGGCTGTGGGCGCTCCCGCTACCCGCCGAACTCGGCGGCCAGGGGCTGCCGTTGCGCTCGTACGCCCATGTCGCCGAGGCCGAGGGAACCAGCGACCACGGACCGGCCGTGCTCGGCTCGGCATCCCTGCTCGACGCGCTGATGCTGTGGCGCCACGGCAGCCCCGGCGTCCGCGACCGGTACGCCGAGCGCATGGTCGCCGGGGAGATACGGGCCTGCTACGCGATGACCGAGCCGGAGACACCGGGCACGGATCCCTTCCTCACCGCCACCCGCGCCGTACCGGGGGAGCACGGCACCTGGCGGGTGAGCGGGCGGAAGTGGTTCACCAGCGGCGCGGCGGACGCCGACTTGGTGACGGTGCTCGCCCGCACCGACGGGGAAGCGACGGACCGGGAGGGGCTGTCGCTGCTTCTGGTGCCGACCGGCTCACCCGGCTTCCGAGTGGTCCGGGAGCTGCCGGTGTTCGGGGCGAGCGGGCAGTGGGAGATTGCCCTGGACGAGGTCGTGGTCGACGGTGACCACCTCATCGGCGAGCGCGGCAAGGCTCTCGCCGTTGCGGGCGAACGGCTCCAACTCGGCCGCACCCTGCGCTGCCTGCGCTGGCTCGGGCAGGCACGCCGGGCCTTCGACCTGCTGCGAGAGCGCGCGGTGACCCGTACCCGCTCCCGAGGCCCGCTCGGCGACCTCCAGCTCGTCCAGAACCACGTATTCGAATCGCTGCTCGCCCTGCGCACGACCCGTCCGCTGGTGTACGAAGCCGTGGCCCGCCTGGACGCGGGACTCGACGCCCACGTCGAGGTCGGTCTGGCCAAAGTGGCCGCCGCGCGTACTTTGCAGCAGGTGGCGGATGCGGCGATCCAGGTACACGGCGCGGCGGGCCTCGGCCCGGACACCGCGCTGCCGGCACTGTTTCGCACCGGCAGAGCGGCCCGGATCCTCGACGGCCCGGACGAGCTGCACATCACGTCGGTCGCACGCCGGGTCCTGCGCGCCCAGCGGGACGCGCCGGGAAACAGAGAAGAACCAACCCTCAGGAATACTGGCGCATCACACTAGGCGTCGTGAGGGCCGACGAGGCCGGTGAGTGCGGCGAGGGCGTACGCGAGGAAGAAGTCGCCCCAGACCAGCTCGTGTCGCGTCGCCGTCCCCGAGGCGAGGTCGTAGCAGCCGTTCACGAGACGGCCGTCCGCCGTGACATGGGTGCTGACCAGTTCGTCGAGCAGCGCCACGGCCCGCTCGCGGTGGCCGAGCTTGAGCAGGGCCACCGCGGTGATGGCGGCGGCGGAGGTGTCGGGAGGGCCTTCGGGGTGTGCCTCGTCGGCCGGCGGCACAGCCGGCTCCTGGAGCAGGCGGCTCACGGCTTCCGCGCGGTCGTCGGTGTCGAGACGGTGCGCGGCGTCGGCGACAGCCAGCAGCAGCCAGGCCCGGCCCCGGCTCCAGCCGGGCGGTGGATCGTCGCAGGGAGCCCATCCGACAGACCGCTCGTACCGCGAGGACCAGCACAAGGGGGCCTTGCCCAAGCAGAGTTCAAGGTGGACCCGCAGATGTGACGCTGCCGCCTGCGGGTCCACCGAGGCCAGCAGCGGGACCATGCCGGGCACGCCGTCCACGCGTGCCAGGAGCCGGGGGCCGCCGAACGCCGATCCCCAGGGGATCAGGCCGAGTTCGGGGTCGTACGCTTCCCGGCAGACGTGGGCCGCCCGCGCGCGCAGAGCGGCGGCCTCAGGCGTGTCGGCGAGCGCCGTCCCGTACCAGAAGATCAGTCCGCGCGTGGCGGTGTCGGCGTCCACCCAGTCAGTGAGCCGGCCTGTGAACCGCATGGCGGCCTCTCGGTCGGCCTCCTGCCCCGTCTGCCGGGCGCGGAGCCACAACAGTCCTGCCCAGAAGCCGCCCGTCCACGAGCCCCGCCCGGTCGTCGTCCACCGGCCGTCACCGGGGTCCGCGAAGAGCGGGAAGCGGTCGCCTACTTGGGTCCGGGTGGTGGCCACCCGGTCGAGGACGGAGTACAGGGCAGGGCCGGCCCAGCCGGGGACGGCAGCGGTCGTTTCCAGGGATCCCTTGTCTGCACGCGCCGTACTCATCGCCGTACGACCGATCGCCGCTCCCGCACCGCCCAGATCAGCGCCACCACGCCCGCGCCCATGAACTCACCCGCGACCAGCAGCCATCCCGCCCCGTAGCGCCCGGCAGCGGCCAGCAGACCGAACAGTGGCGGACCGATCGCGAACCCGGCGAAGAAGCCGGCCGACACCAGGGCCGAGTCCTGGCCTGCCTGGCCGGGCGCCGCCCGCTGCATCACCAGCACCATGGAGACCGCGTTCGCGGAGACGGCGAAGATGCCCACGGCGACAGTGGCGACCCACGCCAGCGGATGTGCGTACACCGAGGCCGCGAGCAGCAGCGCCGCCCCCACCGCTCCGGCCGCCAGCCCACCCGGCAGCCACAGCGCACGCCCCGGCCGGCCGGCGACCTTCGACCACCCCACCCGCCCGCCGATCCCCGCGACACCCAGCACCGCCACCAGAGCGGCGGCCGCCGTCGGGCCGAGTTCGAGCCGACGCACGCCGTACAGGGCGAGGTAGGTGTTCACGGAGGCGATGCCGCAGCCCAGCAGCAGCGAGAAGGCGGCCAGCCAGGCGATGGTGCCTCGGGGGATCCATGAGGCGGGCGCGTACTTCGGCGGCGGATCGGCGGGCAGCGTACGCGCTGCCCAGACCGCGGCCACCACGGCCGTCCCCGCAGCTGCCCAGACCGCGCCCCGCCAGCCGACGATCCCGGCCAGCGCGGCCAGCGGCAACCCGGCGGCGAACGCGCCCAGCTGCACGCCCGACTGTTTCATTCCGGTCACCGAGCCGCGGCGCTCTGCGGGGACCGCCGCCAGGATCGTCTTGTTCGTCGCGGGGTTCGCCAGTGCCTGCGGCAGCCCACCGAGCGCCACCGCCGCCAGCAGGAATCCGGCCCCGCGCGCCGACCCGATCAGCGCGAGCGCCACCGCCGACACCATCAGCAGCGCGACCAGGCAGCGCCGGGGGCCGAACCTGTCCACCACCCGCCCGCCGATCGGTGAGAGCGCGGCGGCGGCCCCGAAGCCGACGGTCGTGGTCAGGCCCAGCACGGTCGGCGACACGGCCAGGTCGTCCACGAGCCGCGGTCCGAGGGCGCCCAGCAGGAACAACTGCATCATCGAGAACGCCATGGCGCAGGTCAGCAGCGCGGTCATGGCCTCGGTGCCCCGTGCTGGGCGGCCGTCGGCCGTGGTTCGGATCTCACTCTGCTCCGCCGCCACCGGCGTCCTCCTAAGCCCTTGAACCCTTGCTCCACCCCGGCGGCATTTCCCGGGTCTTCGGCAGCAGTCGCCGCGAACAGCCCCTGAGTTCCCGCCCATTGGTGTGGCGTGAACCACAGCAACTGAGGAGCTGATCGGGCTCGTGATTCTTGAGCGAGCGATCCAGATAGCTTAGAGTGAAGTCATGGCAAGAACCCGGGAGTTCGACACCGAGGCGGCGGTGAGCCGCGCCATGGAGCTGTTCTGGGAGCGTGGCTACGAGGCGACCTCGGTGCGCGATCTGGCCCAGCACCTGGGGATCGGGCAGGGATCCTTGTACGCCGCGTTCGGCGGCAAGGACGGCCTGTACCGGGCCGCGCTGGAGCACTACCGCACCACCCTCGCGGCAGCCGCCCTGCGCGACCTGGAGGAGGAGGCGGACGCCCGCGCGGCGATCCGTACGCTGCTGACGGAGCGGATCCGCATCGCCGTCGGTGGCGGCGGCCGGGGTTGCCTCGCCGTCAACGCCGTCTGCGAGCGGCTGCCGCCGGACGAAGCGACCCGGCGCACCGTGCGCGACATGCAGGAGGCGAGCCGGGAGGCGCTGGCCGAGGTGGTGCGGGCGGCGAGGGAGCGGGGCGAGATCGCGGAGCGGCACGACCCGCACGCGGTCGCCGCCTTCCTCGTCACCTTCCTCAACGGTCTGCTGGTCTCCTCGAAGATCACCCCGGACGCACGGGCCCTCGAACCCCTCGTCGACGTCGCGCTGACCACGCTCGACTGACGGTCCTCGCGATCCCCGTCGGACGTTCGGTTCCTGTGCCCTCATTCTGGAACGTACGCTCAAGAAAGTGGATGTCCCATGATGTACGACCATGACGGAGCGCCTCTGCGCACCGGCCGTGCCACCGTCAACGGAACGAGCCTGCACTACAGGACCGCCGGTTCCGGCCCCGCGGTCGTGCTGCTGCACGGCGTGCCGAAGACCGGCTACCACTGGCGCCACCTGGTCCCGAAGCTGGCGCCCCACCACACCGTCGTCGTGCCCGACCTGCGCGGTCTCGGCGACTCGGCCCGACCCGCCGACGGGTACGACTCCGCGACGATGAGCGACGACATCGCCCAGCTGATGGCCCGCCTCGGACACGAGACGTACGCCGTGGTCGGCGAGGACTGGGGCGCGGTGATCGGCTACCAACTCGCCGCCCGCCACCGCGACCACGTCACCTCACTCGTATTCGCCGAAGCCCTCCTCCCCGGCTTCGGCTTCGAGGACCACACCGCCCTCACCCCCGAGAACGTCTCCGGCATGCACCTGTGGCACCTGGGCTTCTACTTCCAGCCCGACGTGCCCGAGATGCTGATCTCCGGGCACGAACGTGAACTGATCACCTACATGATCAAGAACGAGCGCAGCCACCCCGACACCGCCACCCCCGACGCCGTCGAGGAGTACGCGCGCTGCTACTCGATGCCCGGCGGCATCCGCGCCATGCTCGCCGTCTACCGGGCGATGCTCACCGACGCCGAGCAGAACCGGGAGGCCGCCCGGAAGAAGCTCGACATCCCTGTCCTGGCGCTCGGCGGCTCCGCCTTCATCGGCGAGCGCAACGCGGAGCAGGCACGGTTCGTGGCCCACGACGTGACCGGGCACGTCTTCGACGCGGGCCACGACCTCGCGGAGGAAGTGCCTGACGAGATGGCCGCCGTCGTCCTGCCGTTCCTGGCCGCGCACCGGTAGCCGCCGACCCTCCGGCCGCCGATGTTCCGTCGGCGGCTCGGCGGCTCGGCGGCTCGGCGGCTCAGCGGTGGAGCCAGGAGTCGGGCCGGCTCCGGGTGGCGTGGAGGGAACCGAGCAGATCGAGGGAGTGGGCACTGGGGCTGCCCGGTTCGGCGTGGTAGATGACGAGCTGCTGGCCGGGCGCTTCTCGTACGTCGAAAGCCTGGTAGTCGAGAGTGAGGGGGCCGACCTCCGGATGGAGGAGGTGTTTGGCGCCCCGGGTCTTGCCGCGCACGGTGTGGGCGTTCCAGAGGCGGGTGAACTCCGCGCTGTGCTCGGTGAGGTCGCGCACGAGTTCGCGTAGCCGTGCGCTGTCCGGGTCGAATCCGGTCGCCTCGCGAAGGTTGGCGACGGTGGCCTGTGCCGCCCGGTCCCAGTCCGTGTAGAAGGTGCGGCCCGCGGGATCGAGGAAGGTCATGCGGACCAGATTGTCCGCCGGCTCGAACGGGGCGTAGAGGGCAGCGGCCAGGGCGTTGACGGCGAGGAGGTCCAGGGTCCGGCTCATGACGAACGCCGGAGTGTTCGGGTAGCCGTCCATGAGCTGTCGCAGCGAAGGGCTGACCCGCTCGGTGGCGTGGACGGAGGGCCGGTCGCTCGGCGCGGCCCCGGCCAGCCGGTACAGGTGCGCGCGTTCGTCGGAGTCGAGGCGCAGCGCGCGGCTGAGCGCGTCGACCACTTGGGGCGAGGGGCTGCGCTCGCGGCCTTGTTCCAGGCGGGAGTAGTAGTCGGCGTTGACTCCGGCCAGGACGGCGACCTCCTCGCGGCGCAGTCCGGCGACTCTGCGGGCCCGGTGGCTCGCCATGCCGACGTCTTCCGGCCGCAGGCCGTCGCGGCGCGTGCGCAGGAAGGCTCCCAGGTGGTTGTCGTCCATGTGTTCAGGCTAGGCGGCGGCCCGGTGCGCTGCCTGGGTGTGCCACACCCAGGCAGTACGCGTCCTGGTTGGCCGTCGCTGACCTGCCCAGACTCGGTGGAGCGACAAGGACCACACCATGCGAGGAGAGGAGTCCGCCATGGCCGGGACAGTTGAGGGCGACCACGTCGACGTGGTCGGGATGTGGGTGACCGCGGATGGTCACATCCGACAGGAGCTGCTGTCGGACGGCCGTTACGACGAAGCCCGCGGCGAGCGGCGCAGCGCGTACACCGGCCGGTACACGGTGACCGGCAGCCACCTGGACTACGTCGACGACACCGGGTTCACCGCCACGGGCGACATCCGGGGCGGGGTGCTCTATCACGAACACCTCGTGCTCTACCGGGAGCGGAAGTCGGCGTAGAGGGGGCGGGGCCACGGCTGCGCTGGGTGCCGGGAAAGGCGGGCCAATCAGTGAGACAGCCAAGTCCCCAGTCGGACACTCAGTCAATTGACAGCAACGAGAATCAGAACCCCCTCCATGACAGGACAACGACTCGACGGCAAGGTCGCGTTGATCACGGGCGCGACCGGCGGCCTCGGCACGGCGACCGCCGAACTCTTCGCCCGCGAAGGCGCCAGGCTGGTGATCACCGATATCGCCGAAGGCCCCCTGCGGGACCTGTCCCACCGGATCGGGGCACGCGGCGCGGAGGTCGTCGCCGCTCGCCTCGATGTCTCCTCCGCGCGGGAGTGGGACGAAGTGATCACCGTCGTACGCGACCGGTTCGGAACGCTGGACGTGCTCGTGAACCTCGCCGGCATCCTGGACTGGCCGGGCATCGAGGCCACGCGGGAAGAGGCTTGGGACCGCGTCATCGATGTGAACCAGAAAGGTACTTGGCTCGGCATGAAGGCGGCGATGCCGCTCCTGCGTGCGAGCGGCAACGCGTCGGTGATCAATACGTCATCAGTGCTCGGCCTGGTGGGAAGCGGGGCGGCCGCGGCCTACCAGGCGTCCAAGGGAGCCGTGCGCCTGTTGAGCAAGACGGCCGCGGTCGAGTACGCCCGGCAGGGAGTACGGATCAACTCCGTGCATCCCGGGGTGATCGCCACTCCGATGATCCAGGAACTCCTGGACGACCAGGGCGACCAGCAGCCGGACATCCAGCGCACCCCCATGCGCCGAGCCGGCCGCGCCGACGAGATCGCACCCGCGATCCTCTTCCTGGCCTGCGACGACTCCTCCTTCGTCACCGGCGCGGAACTGGTGGTCGACGGCGGGCTCACCGCCCACTGAACACTTCGGTCGTACGACGTCGACATGGGCCTGCCGTGAACGCGTCGATGGCGAGGTGCACCCGGCCGGAGCACCACACCTCTGCACAGCACTCCAGGCACCCCGCACCGGCGCCCACACGCACCTGTGGCATCCCACACGTGGGTTGCGCGTGACACGTAGGCCGGACGGGCGCGGACGCTAGAAGAGGCCGCCGGACGCGTACTGGGTGAGGTTCTCCAGGATCGCCCGTACCCACGCCTGGCGCGCGACGGGCAGTCGGACCAACGAGCGCTGGAACGTCCGGCGGTCGGCCCGGAACAGGGAGTTGGGGCGCGGCGGCGGTGGGTCGTCACGGAGGACGTCGTCGGGCACCCGTCCCGTCGTGGGCAGGGACACGGCCGGCCGGGGAAAGGCCAGCCACATCCAGATCCCCATCGGCAGCGGCACCGAAGGGGCCGACGCGGCGGGTCCGTCGGGGCTCCAGGTCTCGCCCGTCCGCGGATGTACGGGTACGAGCAGGATGTCGGCGTCATCCTCGGGGACCGGCCGTCCGGGTCCGGCCAGTACGGCGTGCCGCTGCGGCGAGCCGGCGGGCAGCAGGGCATCGAGGGCACGCCGGAACACGTCGGCGGTGAGACCGTCGGGGACCTTCACCGGCCGCCGGTCGGAGGCTGCCAGCAGGTGGGCGAGGGCTTGGCCCGCTGCCGCCTCCCATTGCGGACTCCAGGACCAGTAGTGACTCGATCCGCCGACACCTCCCCAGGTGGCGATGGGTTCGAGCGGGGGCGTCCGCTTGTCCTCCCGCAACAACTCGTCCCAGGAGGGCGGAGCGACATCGGCGCCCTCAACAGGCAGGCGCCGCACGGCATGTGGGGCCAACCACACCGCCTGCCAGAGCGAGCAGTCGTCGATCCTGATGGCCACACGCAGGTCACACGCCTGACAGGCGAGGTTGGGACCGTCCCTGCCGTCGACGCCACAGCAGGCGCCGCCTCGTTCCTCGGGGAGCAGTCGGGTGCCGCGGAGGTCGCCGGGGGCGATCACGATCGAGCCTGGAGGGCCGTCGGGCAGGGCATGGACCGGCGCGTAGATGCCGCGCGCCTCGGCCTCGGCCGGATCTGCCTCGTCCCACCGCCGCCACGGAGGCCCCCAGGGTTCCGGGTCCACCGCGAACGTCCCCGACTCCATCAGTACGGGAAGCTGGATCCCGTTCCCGTAATTCTGACGTGCATGGACCGGCAGGGCGACCTCGGACAACGGGGCGGTCAACTCGCCACCACACCCCACACAGACAAAAACGAACAAGGGCCCTCCGCCCGTATCGGAAAGAGTCATATCGTCGCATCACGTCGGCAGGCGATGAACCGAGCGGACGACCGTGGGGGGAGTCAGCGAGTCAGCAGCCTCAACGGACGATGGACACGATCTGGCAAGCGGCTTCGGCCAGGCGTCGGTTGCCTTCGATACGGGCCGTGGCGACGGCGGTCTCCGGAGTGATCTTCCTGGTGCACAAACGCCACGCGGACTCCGCATCGAGTACGACCCGGGCAGCGGGACGCGCCATCTCGGGCGTGGGCGGGGCGAGGGGCCAGGCGTTGTCGCCTGCGGTGACGGTCCAGGTGCCATGGGTCGCGCCGTCCACGTCGACGCGGATCTGCGTACCGGGCGAGGCGTCGACGTTCCGCAGGGTGTGGGGCAGGGCTCGCATGAAGGTGTCCAGCACCACTCCGAACGGGCGGGGCCTTGTGTCCGTCGGACGGCCGGCGGCGTGACGGATCTGCTGGCGGTGGGTCCAGAACTCGGTGAGGTCGCGCGCGCAGTCCAGCCACATCGGGGCGGGGTCCACGCCCGCCCAGGACACGCCCAGGGAGGGCGCGTCGAGGTCGACACCGGAGAAGTGCAGGGCCAGTTGGGCGCCGGCCAGGTCGAGTGCGTCGACGAGGAGGGCGGGGCTCACCCGGCGGTGAGCCTCGACCCATTCCTGGTTGATGCGGTGGATGAATGCCTCCAACCGCTCATCTGACGCGGGAGCGGGCCCCTCCTGGTGGCCGTCGCGATCGCGGCTGAGGCGGCCGTAGAAGTCGCCGAGGAGGTGGGCGGCGAGGTCGCGGACGGTCCACCCGGGCACGGCCTCGGCCCGCCAGTCGGCAGGCTTCAGCCCTCGCAGAGTCTCCATCAGCGCAGCCTGCTCGGCAGCGAAGAGACCGCGCGCGTCGATGGGAGGACCGAGCCAGGACAGACCGGCGGAATCGCCGAGTGGGGACACCATGCCCAAGATCCTGACAACGGGAGTCGAGTCGGCCAACCCAATTTCACCGTGGCCCCCGCGCCTCGTGGTCGAGAAGCTCGGCTAGCTGCCCGTGGAGTTCTTGTACGCGGCGGTGTGCTGGACGAGTCCGCCCAGGATGAGGGCGAGGCCGGCCTCGAACGCCGCCTCATGGTCGAGGACCGGGACGTCGGCCGGCAGGTCCTCCTTCGGACCCGTATCCGCCTGCTCCTCCAGCACGCAGCCGACCGTGTACCGGCCGGCGGCCAGCATCGCCATCTGTGCCGCCTTCTCGGGAACGCCGGAATCGACGAGGAAAGCAATCTTGTGTCGGATCCGGTCGAGGTCGCCGGTCGGGGTGCTGCCGGCGTGGAGGCGTGCGCCGTCGCGGCGCTGCAGCAGAGTGCGCCGGAAACTGCGCGAGTTCTCCAGGAACCATGCGTGCCAGTCGTCGGTGGGGGAGGGGAGCGGCGCGCGGGCGTGTGGGGCCATGGCGGCTTCCGCCATGGCCGCCAAGAGGTCCTTCTTGGTCCGGAAGTGGTAGTAGAGCGACGGCTGTTCGACGCCCAGACGCTTGGCCAGCCGCCTGGTGCTGATGGTGTCCAGCCCTACTTCGTCGAGCAGATCCAGCGCCTCGGTGACGACGGTCGCACGGTTCATCTTGGTCACGTTGACAATCTATCGGTGATAGAAGAGTCTGAGAAAAACAATCACCGATAGATTCCATCGATGGATTTCGGAAGGTGAGCCGGTATGCCGGACAAAGAGACCCCGAAGCGGGTTCTGCGGATCCTCGTCGCAGGCGGCGGCATCGCCGGACAGGCGCTGGCCTTCTGGCTCACCCGCGATGGTCACCAGGTGACGGTCGCCGAACGCTTCCCCGCGCTGCGCGCGACGGGCGCGCAGGTCGATCTGCGCGGACAGGGCATCGAGGCGGTCAAACGCATGGGTCTGCTGGACACCGTGCGCGGTCAGCTGGTGGACGAGGCGGGCGTGGCGTTCGTCGATGCCCGCGGAAAGCCGAAGGCCACGATCATGGCGAACACCTCCGGCAGGGGCCGCCAGGCCCTCACCTCGGAGTACGAGATCATGCGCGGCGACCTCGTCCGCATCCTCCACGACGCGACCAGGGACGACACCGAGTACGTCTTCGGCACCAGCGTCGACGGCTTCGACCAGGACGAGCACCACGTCACCGCCCATTTCTCGGACGGGACTTCGGGCGAGTACGACCTGCTGATCGGCGCGGACGGACAGGGCTCACGCATCCGGCAGGCGCTGCTTCCGCCGGGGGCCGACCCGTACTGGCGCGTCGGCATCCACATGGCCTACTGGTTCGTCCCGCGCATCGCCTCCGACAGCAATATCCGCGACACCTACATGGTCCCGGGCGGCCGCCAGATCATGCGCCGCAGCCACAACGCGACCGAGACCCAGGTGTACTTCGTGCTGCGCGAGGAGTCGGCGGAAGCCTCCGCGATCCACCGCGCACCCGTCGATCGGCAGCGAGAGTTCTGGGTCGACCGTTTTCGCGACGCAGGCTGGCAGACCCAGCGCTTCGTGGACGGCATGAAGACGAGCCCGTTCTTCTACTCCCAGGAGATCGCGCAAGTGCGCACCAATACCTGGTCCAACGGCCGCGTGGTCCTGGCGGGCGACGCCGCGCACTGCGCCTCTCCCTACAGTGGCATGGGCATCTCCGGCGGCCTGATCGGCGCCTACGTCCTGGCCGGTGAGATCAACCGGCACGCCGACGACCTGCCCACCGCACTGTCCGAATACGACCGCGTCCTGCGGCCGTTCGTCGACGAGATCCAGGCCGAGGTGAACCCCCGCCTGCTGCGTGTGGGCATGCCCATGAGCAGGCACGCGATCAGCGCCTTCCAGAACGCCACCGCCCTGGCCTGCTTCTTCCGCCTCCCTGAGCTGGTGGCGCGTTTCGCGAAGGAGGATCGCGGCGGGGCCTGGCAACTCCCGGCGTACGCCGCCGTCCCGGTCGCCGCGTAGGGACGGACCGGGACGTGATCGAGGGACGCCTCGGCGTCCGGGGCGGGGGGGGGAGGGGGCTGTCGGGTCCGTACTCGTCCCGCAGTTGGTAGGGACCCGATTCGGCAGCAAAAGCGAGCCGACCCGGTGGCGCGGCGACGGCTGCGGGACGGCCTCAGCAGCCCCTGGTCCAAGTGTGGGAACCTCCCTGGTCATTGGCGCCGGCGTTGTAGCCGACCTCCTGGCCGGGCGCCAGGCACAGGGTGACCCGGCCGAGCAGTTTGCGGCCCTGATACACCTTCACGTGGTCGGGGACGCCCGGGCCTGAGACCCCGTGGTTGGCCCAGGAGGAGTCGTGCTTGAACATGTCGCCCTCCCACCAGTGGTCGTCGCCGCTGTGCTCGATCTTCATGCCGTCGAAGTTGGCGTTGGTCCAGACGCAGAAGTATCCGCTGCGGCAGTCGGCGGCTACGGCTGCCGCCGAGGTGACCAGGATCGCGGCGGTCGAGACGGCGGCAGTCGCGAGGAGGGCGGCGAGGCGCTTCATGGGGACGAGTTTCCCTTCGGTGGTGGGGTTTTGAGCACGCTGGTGGCTTCGGTACGGGCGTGGGCACGCAACCGTTTCCAGGCCGCGATCTCGGCGCGGTGGCGGGCCCGGATCTCGGCGAGGTTTCGGTGGCTCTGTGCGGCTTCGGGCCGGAGGTTGTTGACGACGACCGAGGCGTGGAACCAGCCGGGCTGATCCCCGTAGAGCCGCCGCTGGGCAGCGGCGAGACAGCCGTCGGTGTGGGCGCGTACGACGTAGCCGGTGGGCAGGGCCTGGGACAATTCGGCCGGCCCGGTCCCGAAGAGCGCCGCGCTGACCCGCCGGTCGTCCGCGCCCGTCGGCCGGCTGTGCCCACCGCGAGGCGGGGTGAGCCCCCGGCGCGTCAGACAGGCGTCGGTGAGGCGCTGAGTGGCCGCCTTGATCAGATCGTCCGGTGCGAGAACGGGTGTCCGGGGGCCGGGTCCGACGGCACACCCCGACAGGAGGGCGCAGCCCGCCAGGAGCGTGCAGTACGCCAGAAAGGTGCGGGCCGCGAGAGCCGCACGGCCCGCAGCAGGCTGGACCGGCAGGTGTTCGGGCCTCCACGGGCGGAGGGGCGCGCGGGCCCCGGGCTGCCTCTTGATCACAGGCAACGTATCTAGCTTCTGCGGCACCCGGCGCGACAGCACAGGGGGCTCTCCCTCACCCGGCTGGGCGCCGGTTTCACCCGAAGAAACGTTGCGGCACACCTGGGGGGTGGGGCTTGGCAAGGCTGACCGCGCGAGGTGCCCTGTGGCTGTGGCCGTGGCCCGGGCCCTGGGCGGGAACGGGGCCTGCTGGTGGATCCGACAGACCGGGCGGTTAATCTCAGCCCACCGCGGCCTCGATCGTGGTCGTGGTCGTGAACAACGTTTGGTCTGTGAGGAGCACGCTCGATGGCTCGTACCACCCCGCCGCGTCCGCTCGACGTCGAGACGCTCTTCCCCGAGGTGGCCGACCACCGGAAGACGGCCGTACGCCTGCATCCGCGCCCCGGCGATCCGAGCGCGCGGCAAAGCTCGCTCGGCGGACCCGTGCTCTGGCCGCTCCTGGAGCCGTGGCCCCACTGCGTGGACGACCACCCGCGCACGGCGTTCTCTCCCCCCGAACAGGGGCCGATCCCGCTCGTCCCGGTCCTCCAGATATTTGCCACCGACGTACCTGACCTGGCCCTCCCCAGCGGCGCCGATCTGCTGCAGGTGCTCTGGTGCCCCTTCGACCACGAGGACGGCTATGTTCCCCGCCCCGAGGTGTACTGGCGGGACAGCTCCCTGAGCGACCTGCGCCCGGCCGATCCGCCCCGCCCGACAGGCCCTCACGATGACTACCTGCCTCACCCCTGCGTCTTGCACCCCGAGCGCGTCACCGACTACCCGAACTGGGACCTCCCGGACGAGGTGGCCGACGCGCTCGAAGCCAGGTTCGAAGAGCTGGAGGAGGAAACCGGCTGGTCCTACTGGTCCCACCTCTCGGTGTCGGACGGCGTCAAGGTCGGCGGGTACCCGACGTGGACGCAAGAGCCCAACTGGCCGACGTGCGCCACATGCAGGGTGCGCATGGAACATCTGCTGACGGTCAACAGCGCCGAGTTCGACGGCGAGAGCTGGCGCACGTGGCTGCCCGTCGAGGACACCCCGGCCACGGGAACGATCTGGGACCTTCCCTACGAACGACGCACCGAAATCCAGCGCCCTCATGGCCTCATGCTCGGTGACATGGGCGGCATCTACCTGTTCGAATGCACGACCTGCCCCGACAGGCCCTTCGCCTACCGCTCAGACTGTTCGTGAGATCGCGCGCGGCTCCAGTCCAAGGCTCTACCGGTGCATGCGGGTGGCCGTCGAATACTGGCTGGCGCTCCGCGAAATTCAGGGTGTGCTGTACTGCCAGAGGGTGCTGACCACCGCCACCGACATCGAGATGCTGGCGCGCTTCGGGCGTGCCCTCGCCGACCCCATTCGCTACCACATCCTGCTCGCCCTGCGCGAGGCGCCGGCCTACCCCGCCGACCTCGCTGACGCGCTCGAGATCTCCCGCACGCGTCTGTCCAACCACCTTGCCTGCCTACGACTGCGGCCTGGTCGTCAGTCGACGACCTGCGCACCGCGGTCGTCGTCGTCGAGACCGACCGCACCTGCCTGGAGGCCGACGAGAAGGGTTGCTGCTGAGTGGCCGCGACATCGCACGGCCGGCCGCGATGCCCTGGCCCGCCGGATACGCCTGCTGGTCGCCGCCACGATCACCTACAACGTGATCGAGGCCATCGCCGCGATCACCGTGGGCACCCTCGCCACCTCCACCGCCCTGATCGGCTTCGGACTCGACTCCGTCGTGGAGGTCTCCTCGGCCACGGCGGTCGCCTGGCAGTTCTCCGCCCGCGACCGCGTCGTCCGAGAGGCCCGGGAGCAGAGGACGCTACGTATCATCGCCGTTTCTTTCTTCGCCCTCGCGCCCTACATCGCCGTCGACTCCGTATGCGCGCTGTTCGACACCGGCGAGGCCGGCCACGGCCGCGACGCCCCGGTACTTCGCCCGCGCCAGGGACTCACCGTTCAGGCGACCGACTTCAGCGCCACCGGCCTCGACCCGCTGAACGACGCCGCCCGGTCCCCGGGCCTGCCGAGCGCGTGACCACAGCTGTCCGCGACGTCCGGCGCATCCTCCCCGCGCTGCCCCACGCTGCCGTACGTCAGCGCTGGCGGGGCCGCGCCGGCTGCGCGACCCCGCGGTGGCCGACCCGTGGTGACCTCTGGTCAGCGGTCCTGCGAGAGGGCGTACAGCTCTCCGAGCAAACTCCCCTCCGTGGCGACGAGCGCGTCGAAGGACCCCTCCTCGCGTACGGCACCCTGGTCCAGAACGATGATCCGGTCGGCCATACGTACGTTGTCGAGCCGGTGCGTCACGACCACGGTGATCCGGTCCGGGGCCATGGCCCGTAGTTCCCGGAAGATCTGGTGCTCTCCTCGGGCGTCCATTTCGCTGGTCGGCTCGTCCAGGACGAGTACGGCCGGCTCCCTGTACATCGCCCGCGCGCAGGCCAACCTCTGCCACTGCCCGCCGGACAGTTCGTGGCCGCCCCACACCGAACGCGCGAGCAACGTCTCCAGTTCATCCGGGAGGTCACGCAGCGCTTTGGTCATGCCCACCCGCTCGGCCGCGTCCCAGATCCGATGGTCACCGTGCTCGCGCGGCTGGCCCAAGGTGATGTTCTCCCGGGCAGCGAGCGGCCAATGACCATTTTTCTGGGGGACCAGGCCGACGTGTTGCCACACGGTGTCCACGTCGGCGGCGGCCAAGTCGGTGTCGTCCCAGAGCACTTTGCCGTCGGTGGGCACGATGAGGCCGGTGAGCATGCGGATCAGCGTGGACTTGCCGGCGCCGTTCTCCCCGACCAGGGCGACGACTTCGCCGCGGTTCAAGGTGAGGGTGATCGGCTGTACGGACGGAGTCTCCTTGCTCGGGTAGGTGTAGGAGGCGCCTTCCAGCCGGACCTGCCGTGGAGGCATGACGCGTACGGTGCCGCGCGCGGTGGTCATGGCGCGGACCTCGTCGATGAAGGTGTAGTAGTCGGAGAGGTAGAGGCCGTGATGGAACATGACCGTGCTGTACCGGATGATCGAATTGAGCGCCCGTCCTGCGGTCTGGGAGGCGACCACGGCGGTGCCCGCAAGGGCGGTCGTCATCGCGCCGGTGAGCACCAGCGCGGCAAGCGAGGCCCACATGCCGAGGGTGAACAGGCCGCCGAGGCAGGCCGCCAGGAGCGTGATCCGCAGATACGGGCGGGCCCCGGCCACTTCTCTCGATTCAACCCGGTCGCACATGCTCCGGTACCAGAAGTGCAGATACGGGCGCATGGTGTTGGCGCGGAGTTCGTCGGCGAGATCGGACGTGGTCAGCCACCACCGCATCATTCCGCGGACGTTGCGGGCGGAGACCGTCTGGTCGTGGACCCGATAGTCGACCCGCGCGGCGATCACCCCGCCCATGCCCCGTGGGAGGACGGACAGCAACAACACCCCGAGCAGCAGCGGGTGCAGAGAGGTCAGCACCGTCGCCGCGGACAGCAGCTGCACCAACCCGTTCGTGAGGGTCTTGGCGTCGTCGGCGAGGTCGACCGCACGCATCGCGCCGATCTCCGCCGCCTGACTGCGGTCCCCGAACCCCGGTGCGTCGTACGCGGCGAGCTCGGCCCGCATATGGAGATCGACGAGCTGCAGGTCCGCGGCGGAGGCGATCTTGGGGTTCAGGCGCCGGGTAGCCCAGTCCGCGAGGATCCACATGGCCGCGCCGGTGGCCATCGCGACGACGGCGACGGTCAGCGCCGGCCACGCGTGGGCCAGGCCCTTTCGGGGATCGGAGACCATGAGCCGCGGCAGGGACTCGGCGACCGCGCCGAGCATCACGGCCGTGCCGAGCCCTGACAGCAGCTGGCAGACGACGATCGTCAGCGCCATGCGCCGGTCGACGCTCCATGCCAGTCGGGCCGTCTGCATCAGGGCCGCGGGGATGCGACGGGCCATGTCCCAGAGGCTCGCCTCGTCCATCGCCCGCCGATGCTTGCGCCCGTTGTAGTCGAGCTCGGGCGGCGCCGATGGCCGCGGGGCACCGGCCCGCGCCGCCGGGAGGGACACCGGCGCGCAGTCGGTCCCGCAACCGACGTTCGTCTCGTCGGTCATGCCCCCCACCCCGATGACGGTCGTGATGCGGCGGCGAACAGAACGCGGCGTACGTCGACGGGCCGCCGGAACGCGAGGGCCTCGACGGCCGCAGCAGGAGGGTTGTCGAACACAGGGTGAAGGGCGGCAAGCAGGCGGACGGGATTCACGGATTCTCCTCGGTTGGTGGATCGGGCAGAGCACCCGTGGTGGGGCACGCCCTGGTGGGGCATGGCGTGGCCACGCGGAGCCGTGCTCTGCGGAGGGACCCTCGCCCACGCCACTGACAACCGGCGGTGGCCGGCACCGCGATCCGGTCATGTCTGCTCGGGGCGGCGGCAGGACGGGGACTGTGCAAAGCACAGCGTTCAACTGGTGCGATGCAAGGAGAAAGGATTCTCGAACTCGCCTCTGTGCCCCGAGATTTGGCGCGTGCGAAAGTGGCTCGATCTGGTTCGCGACCGGGTGAACCGCGGGCGTCACGCGCATGAGCGGCCGCGATGGCGGCGCAGCTGCTCCGGGCCCCTCAAATGCCGCCCGGGCTCTCAGCTACGCAAATACAGGCCAGAGGTCCCGAAAGGTCAGGACTTTCGGCGGAGCTCCGTGGCGTCAGACCTTCATAAGTTCTTGACTGCCTGTCAGGCGGACCTGGCGAGCTGCTGTTCATACGTAACCTAGAGGGCAAGGGGGACCGTTGGGTTCCTCGTGTCTGCGTCGGCTCCTCGCTGCGCTTCGGTACCTGCCGCGGCCGCTCCCAGCCAGCTCCATACCTGGCACCCATTTTCCTCCCACTACAGGAGAAGTAATGCGCACCACCGCAACGCGACGTTTATCTCTGGCCTGCATCGCCGCCGTCACCAGCGGAGCACTCCTCGCCACCGTGGCACCCGCTGCCATGGCCGCCGACAGCGCCGGCATTCCGGTCATCGGACGTAGTGCCGCCGCCGCGGGCGAATCGGCGTCGCCTGCTCTGACTGCGGAGCAATGGAAGTTCATCGAGGACGGGATGGGCCCGGAGGCTCTCGCTGAGATCTCCAACGCCATGAGCCGGCAGCCCGCCGGCGGGAACGGCCCGCAAGCCCGCGCGTTTCCCATAGCGGCGGTCGCCATCGGCGCTGCGGCATGGTGCGCGAAGGGCGCTGTGGCGAGCATCCCCACGTCGGTACTCAGCGATATCGCGGCCGGCAAAGCGTCCAGCAAGAAGACCTACGTACGCAACGCAATCATCGGATGCCTCGGTGGCGAGATCGGCGGCTGGGCCTGGAAGGTCCTGCCGAACTGGGTGAAGAACAAGGCCGTCAACATGGTCATCGCCTTCATCATCAAGTACATCCGCTAGCGCCCGACGAGAGAAACGAGCGACACGAGAAACACGATCGACACGAGAGACAGAGGTACCCGTGGCCTACATGCTCCTCTTCGGCTGCTTCTGCCTACTGGCGGTGACCACTTTCCTGGCCGCCCGCGTCGGATACCGGGGAGAGGCCTGTAATAGGGCGATCGGGTACGACGTCCCAGCGAAAGTGAAGGCCGATCCCGCGCTCAACAAGCGTGCCAATCAGCTGCTGGCGTTCTGGTGCACTGGCGCGGCGCTGCTCAGCCTGGCACCACTTGTGCCGATCGGCGCGGTGATCCTGAGCGGCGGCGGAAAGTCAGTCTCCACATGGGGGCTGGTGGCTTTCGCGCTTTACGGCACGGCCGTGGTGATCGTGGCGGCCTACCCGTTCGAAAAGATCAAACATCTCACCGGTGACTGACCCTGCGGGGGCGCAACGGCCCCGGCTGTTGCGCCCCCGCTGACTCCAACATTCCCCGAACGAGAGAAAGAGGCCCCGGAACGTGCAGCAAATTCCCGTTGCGCGGTCGCAGCCCCGGCCTGACTGTGTCTTTACGGCTGCAGCTACAGCCTGAAGAGTCATCTCCTGGCGAAGGGGCCTCATGTCAGCCGTTGTTGTTGTAGGGGCGGGGATTGTCGGCGCCTCCGTGGCCTACCACCTTGCCCGTCGGGATGTTTCGGTCACCCTGTTCGAGCAAGGGCCTGGACCGGCCACTGGAGTGACCAGAGACTCCTTCGCCTGGATCCGCAGCGCGGGCGGCCACTGGCCCGGAGGCGCGCAAGATCTCCGCGAGTACGTCCTGGCGGACTACCGGCGCCTGGAGGCCGAAGTTCCCGGGGTCACCATGCGTTGGACCGGCTCGCTGTCCTGGGCCGATACCCCTTCCGGGAGCTCACCGCCGGGGCCAGGACAGTCCCGTATCGGACGAAGCGACACCGCAGCACTGGAGCCCAACCTCCGAAACCCGCCGGACCGGGCAATCCACACCCCGAGCGACGCAGGCGTCGACCCAACTGCCTTAACCCACGCACTCGTTGCAGCCGCCATCGCCCATGGGGCAACCGTGCTCTACGACACCGCTGTGTCCTCCTTGCAGATGACCGATGGACGCGTCGAGGGAGTACTGACAACGACCGGGTTCCTCCCTGCCACCACCGTCCTGCTCGCTGCCGGAATACGCGTCCCCAAGCTCTGCGGACCTCTGCCAATCGACTTGGCCATCACCGCCTCCCCGGCCACCCTCGCGCGGGTCTCAGCGCCACCGGGCATGGTCAAGAGCATCGTGGCCTGCCCTGACTTCGAAGTCCGCGAGGTACAGGGCGGCAACCTCCTGTTGGTCGTGCCGCACGTCGAAGGAACAGCCGCAGAGCTGGAGCGGGCCGTTCATGTTGCGCTGCAGCATCTGAAAGCGGCCTTCCAAGAAAGCGACCAGTGCCGCCTGTTGGGCTACGCCACCGGGATGCGCCCCATGCCCAGCAACGGACCTGTCGTTGGATACGCGACGCACGGACGGTCCGTCTACGTCGCGGTCATGCACTCCGCCATCACCCTGGCGCCCACCGTCGGACGGCTGATCGCGGACGAACTCGTGACCGGCATTCCCTCCACGGAACTACAGCGCTGCCGCCCACGTCTCCACTGAGGCCATGTCGATCAACTGCCCAGTTGGTCGTCGGGTAGGGTCCGCGTGCGCCGTGATCGGTCGCTGGCGCGCGCAGGGTTCCCTTCCTCACGTACGGGGGTACGTACCGCATGGATGCCGTCTTCCACATGCTCTTCCCGCTCTTGATCGTGGTGTCGGTCTGGGCCGCCTATGCGCTGGTGCGCCGGTCACGGGAGCGGCGCTCGGCGTGGGAGAGCGGACTCACCGCCCGGGCGCGGGTGGTACGCGCTTGGGTCACCGTCCAGATGGTCAACAACGTTGCCCGGCGCATTCAATGGCACGAGTACGACTTCACCACGGCCGACAGTTCGGTCATCCGCTTCAAGGAGGCCGGCGGACCGCCGAGCCGGGAGCCGGGGCACGAGACGCTCGTGTATTACGCGGACGACGAGCCCGACAAGGCCACCGCCTCCGAACCCCAGCCCGGCAAGGACATGTTCGTAACGGCCCTGGGGGTCGGCATCCTCGGGGTGGGAGTCATCATCCTCATCAAGGTGATGGTCCAGTACTGGTGACGACTGCCAACCTGTAAGGAGGCCGCCCCGGCCTCTCCACCACCGGCGCGAGCCGGAACGCGACGATGGAGTGGATGTACGCGTTCAGCGCCACGGCCTGCGCCGGCTGCGGCGCGTCGCGGATCGACCGCCGCAGCCGGGGCAGGTGTGGGCGCCATGACGGCGCCGGAGCGTAAGTACCGCTGTCGGCCTGCCTCGTCAGCCGATGTAGATGCTGGCGCGGACGAGGAGGTTTTCGTCCCAGTCGATCTCCCCGCGCAGCAGCATGTAGCCGTCGAAGGGAACGACGTTGTAGGTGTGCATGGTCGCGTTCCCGAGGAACGGGGTGTTGCTGCCCGGCGCGCACTCTGTCAGGGACACCCACAGCAGGCTCCCGGGTACGACGGGGATGTTGATCCGCTGGTTGAAGATGCGGTGTGCGCTGAAGAAGGCCCACCACGCTCCTGAGGCGGCCGCCTCCGCGGCCTCAGGAGCGTGCCCCGCCTTGACCGCGGTGACTCCGCCGGTCTCGTCCACCGGTTCCGAATTCTTCGTCGCCATCTTTGTCTTCCTCCCTGTTCCAGAGCGCAACTGCCTTCAGCGTGTGACGTGATGACGTGTAGGCCATGTGCCGGGCATGCGCCTTGTGGATATGAGCGTGTCTCATGCGGAGGCGGGGGAGTATCCCTGAAATCAGGGATGTACAGCAGATCCAGCAGGAGAAGCAGGACCCTGAAATTCACATTGAGTAACCGAGCAGGGCCATGAGTTCGTCCCGCCCACGGGCACGCGTCTTTCGGAAGACGGCCTTCAAGTGGTCGTTGACGGTGAAGGGGGAGATATCCAGCGCATTGGCCACCTGTCGGCAAGTGCGCGCCCCTGTGGAGGCTTCGACGATCTGGCGCTCGCGGGGAGTGAGTCCGTACCAGGCGGAGAACGCGGGCAACAGGAGGTCTCCCGTGGCGGCCTGGACGACAACAGCCGTTCCACCACCACTACTTCCTGCGGCTTGTTCCGGTACGTGTTCCGGAACCTGACCCGCTCGCGGGGAGCGGGGTTCCGCCGCCTCCTGAGGCGATTCGGCGGAGTGCGGGTTGAGGGGCTGTGCATGTAACGCGACCCAGCGGCCGGCATGCGTCGCGGGCACGCAGACCACCGGCCGTTCACTGGGCCGGGCACTCACGGCCGACCGCACCTCGGCTGCCAGGGCGGCCGCGGACCACTGCGGGGAGGACAGCCATTCGGACACGCCTGCCGTCCGTAACTCCCGCGACCAGTCCTGTGCTTGGGCGGTGACGCCCTGCACCGCGTGGTCGGCGTCGACAAGGATGACGCCCGGTGGTGGGGGCGGTCTGGTCGGCAGCGACCGACCTGCCTGTACGTAGGAGCGGAGGCCGGCGACGAGCGCCGGTGCGAGAGTTCTGAGCCGGTCCGCGTCCTGCGCTGTGAACGGACGTCTGCCGTTCTCACGGAGAAGACACAACACGCCCCACGTGTAGCGGCGGTCGCGCAGCAGTAGACGCAGCTCGCAACCGGCCCCGTGCTCGCGGAGGATCTGCCGGGAGCGCGCCGTTCCGCTCGGTGTGACTGCGGGGCCATCTGGTACGTGGTCTCCGGCGGCGCATGCCATGGCGATGGGTACGCGTTGGCGAGCAAGGTCGACCGGGCGCATCAGATCATCGCCCCAGTAGCAGTTGAGCATGATCGCGCGGGCCAGGTCGCGCGGATAGCGGTGCCAGAAACCGAAGGAAACTGTTCCGGTGCAGGGGTTGAGCCCCACCAGGTTCATCGCCTCGTGTGGCACCCGCGAGGCGACCTCGCGGGAGAGTAATTCCCCCACGGCGTCACGGGGCAAGGGCAGATGCAAAGCGGCCGTGAGACGACGCGTGACTTGTTCCGTGTCATATCCCACGGCCCAAAAGTCTAGGACCGGTCAGGCGCTCACGCAGCCACCCCAAAGAGTGAACGCGCCGACCGACCAGCCCTAAATCTGTGGCCTATAGGTAACAGATTCTCCCGCTCCCTGGATGGTCACCTGGGCGGCACGCTACGCCCAGGGCGAGCCGTCCTCCCCGTCAGCCCAGTTGCTCGGCCAGGCCGACGATGATGCCCTCCGGCCCGCGGACGTAGCAGAGCAGGTAGCTGTCCTCGAACCGGGCGATCTCGCCGAGGAGTTCGGCACCGTGGGGTCGCAGGCGGGCAACGGTGTCCTTGATGTCGTCGACGGCGAACATGACGCGGTGTGTGCCGAGGATGTTGTGCGGCCGGTTGCGCGGTTCTTCGCGGATCGCGGCAGGGCTGCGGTACCTCGCCAGTTCGAGCCGGCTGTGACCGTCCGGCGTCCGGACCATCGCGATGTCGCAGTGGACGCCCTCGAGTCCGGTGCACTGGTCGGCGAAGGGTCCCTGGACCTCCGCCCTGCCCTCCAGCTCCAGACCGAGTTCCACGAAGAACGCGATGGCGGCGTCCAGGTCCTCGACGACGATGCCGACGTTGTCCATCCGCTGAATCGCCATGATGGCTGCTCCCTCTTCTCCGTACGGCCGGTGGTGGCCGCTGATGTCTCTGGGACGGAGCCGGTCGTACGTTCTCGACATCCCCGGGCCGCCGTCACCTCAGCCTCGAGCTCAGGTGGTGGATTGCTGGTGGCGAGCCCCGTTCAGTACGGAGTCGAGCAGGCCGGGGAACAGGGCGTCCAGGTCGTCGCGCCGCAGTCGTATCAAACGGGTCCGCCCCTGGACGGTGGTCCAGGTGATGCCCGCTTCGCGCAGCACCCGGTAGTGGTGGGACAGCGTCGTCTGGTGGACGTCCATGTCGCCGCCGATGGCGTTGCAGCTCTCCTCGCCGGTCACTGCGAGCCTCTGGATGATCTCCAGTCGTACCGGATCGGCCAGTGCGCGCAGCACCTCCACCATCCGGATCGCCTCGGTCGCCGGCTGAGACACCTCGCGCATCGCTTCCCTCCGTCCGTGACAGAGGTACAGACTAGCCACACATTGATGCATGGACAAGCATCCATGTATTGCTTACAGTGCCGATCACCCACCACCGCTCCGCTCCACTCCGGAAGGACGGCACGATCCATGCTCAGACGACTTCTCCCTCTGGCGGCGGCGACCTTCGCGGTCGGCACCGACAGTTACGTCATTGCCGGTCTGCTCCCCGCCATCGCCGCCGACCTGGGGGTTTCCACCCCGGCCGCCGGTCAGCTGGTGACGGTCTTCGCCCTCACCATGGCGGTGTCCGCGCCGGTCATGGGAACCCTCACCAGCGCCCTGGACCGGCGTTCCGCCCTGCTGATCGCCTTGGCCGTCTTCGTGATCGGAAACGTCGTCACCGCGCTGGGAGCCAGCTACGAAGTGGTGATGGCCGCCCGCGTCGTCACCGCCGTGGGAGCAGGAATCATCAACTCCGCCGCCTCCAGCACCGCGGCGGCCCTCGTGCCACCGGAACGCCGCGGCCGGGCACTCGCCTTCGTCCTGGGCGGCCTCACGTTGGCCACCGCGCTGGGCCTGCCGCTCGGCACACTGATCGGCCGCACCGACTGGCACATCACGCTGTGGACGGTTGCCGGTATAGGCCTGCTGGCGGCAGTCGGCATCGCCGTCGGCCTCCCCAAGGTGACTCTTCCCGCCGCCTCACTGCCCGACCGCCTGCGCCCCCTCAAGCAGGGCCACGTACTGGCGCTGCTGGCGGTCACCTCACTCGCCTTCCTCGGCACCTACACCCTCTACACGTACATCGGCCCCGCCCTGCGGGACACCACCGGAGGCAGCGAATCCCTGCTGACCCTGATCCTGCTCGCCTGGGGCGTCGGAGTCCTGGTCGGAAACATCGCCGCCGGCCGGCTGGTCGACCGCTACGACCCGGCGCGCGTCCTCACCGGCGCCCTCACTCTCGCGGCTCTCGCCCTCGCACTCACCCCACTCGCGATCCGCTCCCTTGCCTCCGCCCTCGTCTGGGCCGTGGCCTGGGGCGTGACCGTCGGAGTCGTCGTCGTCCCCCAGCAGCACCGCCTCATCTCCCACAGCCCCGCCGCCGCCCCGGTCCTGCTCGGCCTCAACTCCTCTGCGCTCTACGTCGGGATCGCCCTCGGCGGTGGACTCGGCGGCCTTGCGCAGGAGTGGATCGGGCTCACCGCGTCTGGACTCGGCCCGGCGGCGGCGGGCATCACCGCCCTGGCCCTGCTCTGGCACCTGGCGACCACACGCACACGCCGCCCTGCCGTGACCACCCCCGCCACGGCGACCCCCGCCACGGCGACCCCCGCCGTCACGCCGGATCCGGCCACGGTCAGCCCCGAGAGGACGGAGGCGTGACGCGCCGAGGACACGGCGTTGCGGAATACCCCCTGCGGAGGGCGAGTTGGAGATCATGACCGGACCACCCCCGCCCCACGATCAAAGGAGATCCGCAATGCCTCTCAGTGTCGAAGAACGCGAACAGTTCCTCGCCGAGCCGCACATCGGCGCGCTCGCAGTGGAGGCGGGCGAGGGGCGGGCGCCGCTCACACTGCCGATCTGGTACCAGTACACGCCCGGTGGCGAGCTGTGGGTGATGACCGGCCGCGACTCCAAGAAGGGCAAGCTGATCGAGGCCGCGGGGCGCTTCTCGCTGATGGTCGACCGTCTGGAGCCGACCATCCGTTACGTCTCCGTGGAGGGCCCGGTCGTACGCACGGAGGAGGCGACCATCGAGCAGCTGAGGGAGATGTCGGCCCGCTATCTCCCGGCCGAAAAGGTGGAGCCGTACGTCGAGTTCGCGTCCAAGGAACACGGCGAGCAGGTCGTGTTCTACCTGCGCCCCGAACGCTGGTACTCGACGGACCTCGGAACGGTCTAGCGGAACGGTCTGAGCGGGCAGGTCTGAGCGGGCAGGTCTGACCGCCGCGACCCGAATGCCTGGCCGCCGCCCCGGCCATCCTCCCGACGGGGGTTCCGGTGAGGAGGGTGGCCGGGACGACCGGGCGATTGACCGATCGACCGGCCGGCCGTCAGCCAGTCGGCCGGAACGTTACGGCTTACGGGCGAGACCGCCGTGCTCGCCGATGAGTTCCGGGGTGGGGGAGCCGGGGTCCGGCCGCCAGAAGGGAACGGAGACGACCCCCGGGTCCAGGAGTTCGAGGCCGTCGAAGAACGCCGTGATCTTGTCGACGGGGCGCAGGAAGTACGGGACGGCCCCTGTCTCGTTATAGGCGTCCTGAGCCTGTTCGTACGTGGCGTCGATGCCGCGTGAGCCGTCGTTGATGGAGAGGTAGCTGCCGGACGGGAGCCCGTCCATGAGCCGGGCGACGATGGCACGCGCGTCGTCGTAGTCGGCTATGTGCCCCAGGATGTTGCTGAGGATCAGCGCGGTGGGGCGGCTGAAGTCCAGGGTCTCGGCGGCGGCCGCGAGGATGCGGTCGGGGTCGGAGAGGTCGGCGTCGACGTACGCGGTCGCCCCCTCCGGCGTCGAGGTGAGAAGCGCGCGGGCGTGGGTGAGGACCATCGGGTCGTGATCGACGTAGACGATCCTGGCCTCCGGGGCGAGGCGCTGGGCCACCTCGTGGGTGTTGTTCACCGTCGGCAGGCCCGTCCCGATGTCGAGGAACTGCCGGATGCCCGCCTCGCCGACCAGGTGCGTGATGTTGCGCTGGAGGAACGCGCGGCTGCTGCGGGCCACGGTGACGATGCCGGGAAACACGGCGCTGTACGCGTCGCCCGCGGCCTCGTCGACGGGGTAGTTGTCCTTCCCTCCCAGCCAGTAGTTCCAGATCCGGGCCGAGTGCGGCACCGACGTGTCGATCTTCTGGTGTGCTGCCGCCGAGTCGGGCGTGGTCATCGGTGTCGTCGTCGGTGGCGGCGTGGCAGAGTCGGTCATGGGTATACCGTCCGTCTTTCAACCGTGGCGTGAACTGTTCCGTGCACAACCTACTTGGCAACAATCGTGTGAAGCACACCAGTTCATGTCATCAGGACGTACGAATTTGGAGCGGGCTGCGGCCTGCGAGCTGCGGGCTGCGGGCGGCTCAGGGCTTAGGGCCCCGTATGCGTATGTACGTATACGTACGGACGATGCCCCCACCGGGCGGCGGCCCGGTGGGGGCGAGGGAGTGCGGAGACAGCCCGCCTCTCAGCGGATGTTGACGTCGATGCAGGCGTAGAACGCGTTGGCGGTGTCGCCTATGTTCCACACCGCGAGGACCTTGTGTCGGCCGGTGGCACTGCCGAGATTGACCTGGTGAGTGACCGTGGCGGGCGGCTGCTGGTTGCCGCCGTCGATGGTCGCGACCTTCGTGCCGTCGACGAAGTACTCGTAGTTCGCGGTGCGATGGCGGGCGGTGAACGTCCAGGTGAAGGTCTGCGTCCTGCTGACGTTACTGACCTGCCAGCCCTTGTTGTCGTTGTCGAGCTCCGCGAACCGGGCATTGCCGCCACTGCAACTGCGCAGCCCCTTCGGGCCCTCGACGCTCTGAGGCTCGTACTTGATCTCGCCGCACGACACCGTTCTGGCCGCACACTGCGCCTGACGGCTCGCCGGTGCGTTGACGTAACCGTGCGCGCTCGCCGAACCGGTCGGCAGGGTGAGGGCCAGGACCGGCGCAAGCCCGGCGCCGATCACGGCGGCTATCTTCCGCTTCTTGTCCATGCGTACGTACTCCTTCACTGCATTGCTTCATGGGGGTGCAGCGCGAAGTGCTCTCGTGGGGGTAAGAGTTGTGAGTTGAGGGGGGCGGGCGTGGTCGTGGGGGAGGGGGCGTCGGGATGCGGGATGCGGGATGCGGGGTGAGCGTGAGGACGTAGCGATGCGGGTGGCGGCCCCGAGGGGTGGGGGCAGAGAGGGGTGGGGTCAGAAGTTTCGCGACTGCCGATTAGTCCGGACCATAGACTTCGGCGGGCCGCGGTCAAGGTCGGATTCGCGCCACGCGTCGGGAGTGCGAGGGCGCATACGAGATCACCTACGAGATCGCATGTGACGGCGCGGCCCGTACGTCTGCGAACACCGCGGCCAGCCGAGGGGTCATCAGGTCAATCGGTCAACGAGTCGTGTACGCACCCCCGTTGACATGCAGCACCTGTCCGGTGATGTGACGCGCACCGGGGGACGCGAGGAACGCGATGGTCTCCGCGATGTCCGAGGGCCTGCCTGCACGGCCCGTCGCGGTCGCGGCCACGAGCTGCTCACGCCTCTCGTCCTGGAGATGGTCCCTGAAGAACTCGGTGTCTTCGATGAAGCCGGGCGCGACCACATTGGCGGTGATGCCGCGAGGCCCGAGCGTGCGCGCCAGGTCCAGGTTCCAGGTGGAGAGACCGGCCTTCGAAGCGCCGTACGCCCCATAAGAGCCGGAGCCGCGGTTCGCGGCGATGGACCCGATGTGGATGACCGCTCCGCCGGCCGCGAGTCGGTTGTCCAGAGCCCTGGTGGTCAGGGCGGCGCTGACGAGGTTCGCGTCCAGGTTGGCGCGGAAGGTTTGCGCGTACGCGACCAGATCGGCCTCGGTGCCGAACTCGATGCCCGGCTGCGGGTCGGCGTCGAAGTCGGTGTTCCCACCGGCGTTGTTGACCAGGACGTCGACTTGTTCCGGCAGTTCGGTGAGCAGCGCGGCGACCGCCTCGGGCCTGGTGTGGTCGCACACGAGGCCGCGTACGCCGGTCTCCGCCGCCAGCCGGTCGAGCGGTTCGCGTCGTCGGCCCGTGACGAAGACGGTCTCTCCGCGCTCGGCGAAGTGCTGGGCGGAGGCACGGCCGATGCCCGTGCCGCCACCGGTGATCAGGATGGTGCGTGCCATAAGCTGAGCTCCAACATTCATTGAGGCCTAAATTTAGATCTAAACGTACCATCGATAGGAGAGGCCATGGGAGACGTAGAGGAAGGTGCGGGAGGAGAGGGAGGGGCAGGAGCGGAGGGAGAGATGGGGAAAGGCGCGGCGAGCGACGCCACCGTCCCGTTCACCGCGCACGACATCGCCGCCGCCTGGGAGCGTGAGCGACCCGGCACTCCGGCCACATCGATCGGCATCGTTACGCCGATCTGGCAGCTGGCCAAGCTCTTCGGTGACGACCGTCGACGGGTTCTCGCCCGTGCCGGTGTGGACACCGCGACCCTCGACCTGCTCAGCGTGTTGCGTCGCAGCGGTACGCCCTACACGCTGACCACCCGCGAACTGGGCCGCCGTTCCATGGTCACCGCGGGCGCCGTCTCGCAACGCGTGGCCCGCGCCGAACGCGAGGGCCTGGTCTCCCGCCGCCCCGGCACCGGCCGACCCCGTACCGTCGAGGTCTCCCTCACCGAGGCCGGACATGCCCTGGTCGAGGCGACCGTGGACCAAGTGCTCGGTAGGGAAGCCGACTTGATCTCCAGCCTCACCTCTGAGCAGCAGGCCCAGCTCACCGAACTGCTCGGCACCCTTCTTGCGGATGTCCAACGGCGGCTGGGGGACGAGCGGATCACTCAGGTCGGTGAGGAGTGACGGCAGGAGAGACGACGACAGGCAGGAGTGAAGCAGGGAGAGTAGGGGGTCGGTAGTGTGTTCCGGACCGGATTGCCGGGCCCGTTGCCGGGTGTTGTGACGCCGTTGTGTGCAGCGCTCATGCTGTCGAGGAGATGCGAATGAGCAAGGTGGTCATGCGCAACGTCGTTTCCGTCGACGGCTTCATCGCCGACACGCATGACCAGATGGGCCCGACGTCGGCGCGATGGTGATCGGGCGCCGTCTGTTCGACCTCACCAACGGCTGGGAAGGCGTGCCCCCCGACGGGTGAGCACGTGGTCGTCGTCTCGCACCGGCCCAAGCCGGAGGACTGGCATCCCGAGGGGTCGTACCACTTCGTGGACGACGTGGCCCAGGCCGTCGCCAAGGCCAAGGAACTCGCGGGGGAGCGCATCGTCGCCGCGGCGGCCGGCGAGGTGGGCGGGCAGGCGTTCGGGCTCGGCCTGGTCGACGAGGTGGCGATGGATGTGGTGCCCGTGGTCTTCGGGTCGGGCAAAAGGTACTTCGGGTCGGTCGAGACGCAACATCTACTCGAGGACCCGGACACGATCATTGCCGGTAACCGGGTGCTGCACCTGCTCTACCGGGTGCGTCGCTAGCGAGGGAGCGGGGCACCCATCGCGGCGAGCGCGGCGGTGGGCCGTGGCGGCGGTGGCGCTGCTGCTTCCGTGGATCTGCGATGGATCTGCGATGAAGGAAACCCCGTACCCACCCTCACTGTCCGGATCTGCACGTGGTGATGTGCTGTGCGATGTGCACTATCACCTGTACGCGGTGCTGAGCTGCACTGTTGATGGGGAATCGAACCCCTGCGTTGCTCTCCACGCGCCAGGCGTGGGCCGGAACCGCCGACCCTCGGTTGTGCACGCCTCCGGAACAGCTACCTGCTCCCCATCGCCTTCCGCCTACCCGCCCGTCCGCCGCGTCGCCCGCTTACAGAGGGCACCATGGCTGACCGACTGGCCGGTCAGTCCAGCAGATCCGCCTCCCAGTTCGCGCGCTGGATCCGTACGTCGATCTCACGGATGTCCCGTGCGAGCGCGTCCGCCTGACTGCGCAGTTCGGCGACCGGGAGGGCGGACAGCATCATCAGTTCCGACCGCAACTGGCGGCCGTATCCCCGGTCGCCCGAGCCCGCCGCCGCGTCCGCGGCCATGGTGATCACCGAGTGGCGCAACCGCAGGACGTCCCGGCGGGCGAGAGCGTCGGTGAGCGTTCCGTGTTCTCCGAGGTCGACCGCGGCGTTGGTGCGGTTGATCCGCCGGATCAGCGACTCGAGGGTGTCCAGCACGTCGTCGGCGTCGGCCAGCAGCTGGGCCGCGTCCTCGGGAGGTGTCTCGCCCTCCTGGTACCGCACACTGCCGACGACGCGTGCCCGCAGCTGCTCTACGCGACGCGTCGCCTCTGCACGCTCCGCGAGTGCTTCAGCAAGTTTCACTGTCTTCCCCCCGTTCGCTTGGTTCGCATGAGTATACGGACGTATAGCAGCTCATACGCACCGGGATTTCCCGTTTCGACTCGGCGGGAGGGGGCGGGTGGCCGCGTGGCCTGAGGGCCAGACGGCCGGGCGCGGGTGTTGGAGGATCCTTCATACCCGCTGGTCGGATGTACTTGTTGGATCTTCAGCTGAGGAAGCCCGGCTGTCGTGGTGGGGAATGCGCATTGTCCTTGCCGGACCCGGACGATTTGGATGGCCGATGAGATCAGGAGGCGGGGCGGTTCGTACCGCGAGCCGACGGACGGGACTCTGCGCTGCTCGCTGCTGCGGACCTGCGATCCGGTGACGACAGAAGGAAGCGAGTGACATCCATGCTCGACGGTTGCACGCCCTGGCCCGAGGAATTCGTCGACCGCTACTGGGCCGCAGGGCATTGGCGCGGCAACACGCTGGACAACTTGCTGCGCGGCTGGGCCCTGCAGTACGGAACACGGACGGCGCTCGTGCATGGCGGCACTCGCCTCACGTACGCGAACCTGAACCGGCGCGTGGACCGCATGGCCGCCGGATTCCGGTTGCGCGGCCTCCGACCCGGGCAGCGGGTCGTCGTCCAACTGCCCAACGTGCCCGAGTTCGTCACCACTGTGTTCGCGTTGATGCGCGCCGGCGCGATCCCCGTGTTCTGCTCTCTTTCGCACCGTGCTCCTGATGTGTCCCGGCTCGTACGGGTGACTGAGGCGAGCGGGTACGTCGGCCCCGCCACCCACGAGGGGTTCGACCACACGGCGATGGCCGCGGACATCGCGGCACAAGGGCCGTTCTTGCGGCGGGTGTTCACGTTCGAGCCGCCGGGTACGTCATCCCCGTACGGCGGACTCACGATCGACACGTCGAGCTGTCACTACTTCCCCTTGGGCTCCATCGACGCCCCACCCGAGCGGGCGCGGACACGGAGCGGCGACGAGGTGGCGTTCCTGCTGCTGGGTGAGGGCGCGACAGGTGCATCCACACTCGCCCCGCTCACCCCGCGTACCCACAACGATTACGCCTACCAGGCGCGGGCGGCCGGCGAGGCGGTGTCGCTCACTGCGGACGACGTATACCTCGCGGCTCTTCCGGCCGAGTCCAACTTCGCGTTCGGCTGCCCCGGCATAATCGGCACCTTCTCGGTCGGCGGCACTGTCGTACTGGCCGAGAGCACGGACCCCGCGGAGTGCCTTCCGCTCATCGGGCGGGAGCGGGTGACCATCACTTCGCTGACACCTGCGGCCGCGTCACTGTGGGGCGACGCGCTCCCCACTCTGCCGACGGATGCGAGGGTAAGCAGCCTGCGCCTGGTGCAGGTCGTCGAAGGCCCACTCACGCTGCCGATCACGGGCACTTCTTCCACATCGCTCCCGCCGTCTTCGCCGTCCTTGTCGCCGACGGTGGTCGAACGGCTTGGCTCCGAGCTCGGTTGTTGTCTGCAGCGGGTGTTCGGTACGTCGGAGGGGCTCCTGACTCTCACCAGGCCTACCGACTCGGACGGGCCAACAGCCGAAGTTGGCACGCACGGAAGTCCGTTGTCGCTCGACGACGAAATCCGCATTGTCGACGGCGCGGGTAAGGACTTGCCCGACGGAAAGCCAGGCACGCTCCTCACCCGCGGTCCGGGCACCCCGCGGGGCTATTACCGCGCACCTGCCCAGAACGCACGTTCCTTCACGCCTGAGGGCTATTTCCGCAGCGGAGTGGTCGCATTGCGTGGCCAGGACGGCAACTTGGTGATGACGGGCCGGTTCGAGGACGTACCGTGGCACATCCACCACGAGGATCCGTCTCCTCGTACGTGACGGTCGGGACGGAGGTGCAGGCTCTTGGCTAGCTCTTGACGGCAGCCTCCCTCCAGCGAACGCCACGTGATCAGGCGGGGGGGGGGGGGGCGGTTGCGCGGTCGGATTCGCTGCGCAGCACACAGGAGTCATTGCCTTCGGGGACCGCGAGGATTACCCATCCCGAGCCATCGGTTTGCCGGCGGTCGATGACCATGGTCGCGCCCAGAGCCAGCAGTCGTTCGACCTCGGCCTCACGTGTGGTCTGCGGACTTAGACACAGATGAACTCTGTTCTTCGTCGCCTTTGGCTCGAGAGCCTGATTGAAGTGGAGGAGAGGCCCCGTGGGCAGCATGACCTGCGTCTCGTGGTCGCCTTTTCGATCCTCCGGATGCAAGGGGTGTCCTGTCACCTCGCTCCAGAAGAGGGCTAGTTGATAGGCGTTCGTGGCATCGATCGGCAACGCCTTGGATCAACAGGCATTGCCGCTTCAGCAAGTTTGTTTGCCGTAGTGGAGGTGCTCGTTGCACGCTGGGACTCAGTTGACGCAGACCTGAGGCAACGTCAAGGGACGTGACCGGGGGAGGAGTTACGCGATGAGCAGCGAGGCAAACGGCAGGGCAGCGTCGGGCACGGGCGGCAAGGAATCGCTGGGCAATCGTGTCCACCATGTTCGTGCCGGGGAGCTGGATGGCTACGCCGCCATCAGCGGAGGCACGGTCGGTTCGAAGAAGCTCTGGATGGGCCTGGTGGAGAACCCGCCGTTGAGCGCTACGGACAACCACCATCACGGTGAGTCGGAAGCGGGGATCTACGTGGTCAGCGGACACCCGGTGTTCGTCTACCACGACGGCACTCAGGAGGTACGGGTCGCCGCGGGCCCCGGCGACTTCTTCCTGGTGCCGCCGTTCGTGCCACACCGGGAGGAGAACCCCGACCCAGAGGAGCCGGCGGTGGTCGTCATCGCACGGACCACGCAGGAGCCGATCAAGGTGTCGGTGCCTGAGTTGTACCAATTGAAGGAGCCGGAAGGGGCGGAGGCGCCGGGGTCCAGTAGTAGGGGGGTAGCAGGGGAGTGAGGTGAGATGTCTGAGCGGGCAGCAGAGTGCTGCCCGCTCAGCCTGACCGATGAGGGGGGCAGGGACCGCAACCGCGAGCGCAGCGAGCTGGGCCGGGGCGGGTACTGGTCGTGAGGCTGCAAGGATGCGGTCAAGGAGTAGGTATTGAGTCGGCTGGAAGCTTCGGAGGCGGTCCAGGAATACGGGGGGCGCTATTTGCTGGGCTCGTTGCAAACATCGGTTCCCGTCGAGACGGCGGCTCAAGCGGTCAGCTTGGCGGCGGAGGCTGTCGCGGTATGTGGTGATGATGCGGATCGCCATCTCCGGATTGATGTCCGTCCGATCGTGCTGTCTATATTTTGCAGTCGTTGGACCGGGCGGCGGTCACCAGCCGGGATGTCGAGCTCGCGTATCGGATCTCTGTCGAAGGTCGTTAGTGGATCGGGGATGCCACGGTCCGTCCAGGCGTCCCGGACAGCGCGACCGTCGTACTACTTCCACGAGCTCCTCGGGTCCGTGCCATCGCCGAGCGAGCCGAAGTGTCCGCCACCTTCTGCTACGAAAACGCGGACGAGCGAACCCTGGTCCAAGCAGCCGTTGCCGACGCCCGGAAACGTCGTGATCAAGGGGCCCAGCAAGAGCGTGACCGCAACGAAGCCTCCTGACGCGAGCGCGCACTCAACGCCGAGGAGGGAGGCCCTCGCCCGCACCCAGGAAACCGTCTTCACCCAGCGCAAGTGGATCGGCGAACTGATGGACCAGCTGCGCGACGTCCAGCAGACAGCTCCCGCGGACTCCGTCCCGGCCCTTCGCACCGAGGACACACCCTGAACACCTCCCTCAAGCGCCGACTGGTCCAGATCACGCACGAGCATCGCTCACTTCAGGAACGACTCGAAGGCGCGCGCTCCAACCTGCGCTTCGCCGAGAAACGCATCGCCGCCCTCGAAGCCGATCTCCTCAACGCGACGACCGCGTCCCCCAGAGCTCCTTACGATGATCGAACTGATCGTCACACCTGAGCGGAGACACTATGAGCGACCAGACGCCGCATGTCCTGCTGGACACCAGCTTCGGGCAGATCGAGATCGAGCTGAACGCCGAGAAGGCCCCGATCTCGGTGAAGAACTTCCTCGGCTACGTCGACTCAGGGTTCTACAACAACACCATCTTCCACCGCGTGATCCCGGGCTTCATGGTCCAGGGCGGCGGCCTCACCGACCAATTGGTCCAGAAGACCACCCGCGACCCGATCCGCAACGAGGCCGACAATGGACTGCTGAACACCCGCGGCACCCTGGCCATGGCCCGCACCTCCGACCCGGACTCGGCGACCTCCCAGTTCTTCATCAACATCGCCGACAACGACTTCCTCAACCCCGGTAGCGACCGCGGCTACGCCGTCTTCGGGAAGGTCACCAAGGGTATGGAGGTGGCTGACCAGATCGTCAACAGTCCCACCACCACCAAGAAGGGCATGCGGGACGTCCCTGCCCAGCCGGTCTACATCAAGTCCGCGAAGCGCATCGACTGACCGGACATATCACCAACCGCCCCCTGCCACCCTTGGACAGGGGGCGGCTTCGTCTTGGGAGGGACTGGTGAGGGCCTGCACAGTCGCGCCATCCAGACTTGGCCCGGCCTGCCCATCTGCCCCCATCGCCCCCGCGAAGATCCGTGAAAAGACCTCTCAACGGCTGGCATACGTACGGGCGTTGGCGCTCCGATGAAAACAAGCTGTTCATCGTCGGGAGCGGGCTCGAAGGCGGCGATTTCGGCTTCGCCCCCTGGGCTCTGCATGATGACCCCCTGACCCCTGACCGGCTGTAACGCGGTCACGGGGTGCTTTCCTTCATACGTACCGGGCGTCGCAGAAGATAGACCCCCGCAGCCGCCACCAGCACAGTCATGCAGGCGATGAACACCAGTCCTGCGCCCTCCAGGCCGATGGGGCCTGCCAGTAGTCCTACGCCGATGACCGGTACCGAGATGCCCGTGTAGGCCACTACGAACAAGGCCGAGATCACCGCTGCCCGCTGGTTCGCGTCGGAGGCCTCGGCCACCGCGGTCAGTGAACCGCGGAACGCCAGGCCGTGGCCGATTCCGCCGACGATCGCGCTCAGCACTACCAATGGCAGCAGTTCCCACCACAACGCGCCCGCCAGCAGTGCGAGGCCGGCGAGGAGTGCGGCGCAGCCCAGCGGGAGTGATCGGCGCAGGCCGATTCGGCCGACAGCCAGTTGGCCCGCGGTCGAGGCGAAGAAGGCCAGTGCGACGACCGACCCGCTCACGGCATGGTTGTGCACGTTCAGGGACTGAGCGAGGAAGGACGGGCTGACCGATGTGAAGACACCGAACAGGGCGAACCCCACGAAGGTGGCGGTCGCCGCGGGACCGAAGACTGCTCGCACCCGTGGGGGGAGACCGGGCCGCTGCGGCCGGACGGTTCTCAGCGGGCGCCGCTCCCGTACGGTCTCCGGAAGCCGCAGCAGGATGACGGCCGAGCAGGCCACCAGGGCGAGGTGGACGGCGAACGGCAGGTACAGCGGCTTGTCGGCGTACTGCGACAGCACCCCGGCGAGCAGTGGGCCACAGCCGAGGCCACCCATGTTGGCGGCGGTCGCGAGGAACGTGGCCCGCGAGGTGCGACCGTGCGGTGCCAGCTCCAGCACGTACGCCGTGGCGGCTCCGGTGAACAGGCCGGCGGACAACCCGGACAGCAGTCGCCCCGCGTACAGCCAGCCGAGCGTGGTCGCGCACAGGAAGCAGACGGCACTCGCCGTCGCGGCCCCCAGGCCCCACAGCAGCACCGGCCGTCTGCCCACGGCGTCCGAGGCATTGCCCGCGAACAGCAGTACTCCGATGACACCGACCGCGTAGACGGCGTACACGACGGTGACCGTGAGTTCGGAGAAGTCGAACTTCTGCTGGTAGAGGCCGTAGAGGGGGGTCGGGAGGGTCGTGCCGGCCATGCATACGGCGAAGACCGCCCCGCTGAGCAGGCACCGGCGCCAGCTGCGAAGATCACCGTCCATACCGTCGACGGTAGCCCCGTCCTCCGCCGCTCGCGGCCTGGCGCCGCCGTCCGTGGGCAGCGCGGTGGAGCGCGCGGGCCGGGGGGACCACGGCCGCCCGTCAGGCGTCCGGTCTGCCGGAAGCCGCCTTGATCAGGCCGGTCAGCCAGGCCTGGTGGCCGTTGAGCATCGGGTTGGGGAGCTGCCGGGCGAGTTCGGCGGCGGGCCGGCCGATCTGTGTCTCCTGGGTGAGGATCCGTACCCGGCCGCCGGGCAGGTCCTCGACCAGCCAGGCGTGCAGTACGTCGAGCCGTTCCTCGGGCGTGCCGTCCTGGTCGGCGGTCCAGGACAGCCGGCCGGGGACGCCTTCCGCCGGGGCCTGGTACTCGACGACGCGGGCGTTCTGGGTGCGCACGGTCTCGAAGCCGACGGGGTCGAAGGTGAACGTGACGTCGTCCTTCAGCGCGGGGCCGCCGCCCGCCGGAAAGGTAATGGCGGTGATGTTGTCGTAGTACGACTCCCACGTGGAGGTGTCTGTCAGATACCGCCAGATCTGGGCGGCGGTGAGGCCTTGGACGATCACCTCGTTGGAGACGAAGTTGTCGCCGGTGCCGGGCAGATATCTCTCGGGCCAGTTGATGGCGTTTTGTGTTGCTTCCGCTGTTTGAGTTTTTTGTGTGGTCATGGGGTCACCCATACCCGCGCCCGCGAGCGCCGTATCCAAGAGGCGTTCCGGTGGCCCGCGGCGCACAGTGGAGGGCATGCAGGACGACGGCAGGCCAACGGTGGCAGCGGCGGTGCGTGGTCTCGATCCGATGGTCTCGCTCGCCATGTGCGTGCACGCCGGGCCCGGTGTGTACGCGCTGTTGCTGGGTGCGGGCATGTCGCGGGCCGCCGGTGTGCCCACGGGGTGGGAGATCGTCACGGACCTGGTGCACCGGACCGCCGTCGCGCGGGGCGCTGACGAGGAGCTCGCCGTCGCCGATCCGGAGGCCTGGTGGACCCGCCATGGGGACGGGGGACCACTCGGCTATTCCGCGCTGCTGGAGGCGCTGGGCGACACCCCCGCCGCCCGGCACAAATTGCTGCGCGGCTACTTCGAGCCGGGTGCCGATGGGCGAGAGAACGAAGGGCGGGAGAACGAGGAGCCGGCGGACGGGCGCAAGCGGCCCGGGGCGGCTCATCACGCGGCGGCCCGGCTGGTGGCGCGCGGCTCGGTGCGTGTGGTCCTGACCACCAACTTCGACCGGCTCACCGAGCAGGCGCTGGCAGCCGTGGGCGTGCAGCCGCAGGTCATCCACAGTCCCGACAGCCTGCGCGGGATGACGCCGCTGGCGCACGCCCGGGCCACGGTGGTCAAACTGCACGGCGACGTGACCGACCTGGAGGCCCGCAACACCGAGCGGGAACTGGGCGAGTACCCGGCGGCCTGGGCCGGTCTCGTGGATCAGGTGCTCGACGAGTACGGACTGATCGTCTGCGGGTGGTCCGCCCAGTGGGACCACGCGCTGGCCGCCTGCTTCGACCGCCGCGCCACCCGCCGGTACCCCGTGTTCTGGGCCGCACCGCACAGCCCGCAGGGCAAGGCCGCCGAACTCGTCGCCCGGCATGGGGCCGTGGTGGTCCAGGGCGTCACCGCGGAGGTGCTCTTCCCCGGTCTGCTGGCCCGGGTCGAGGCCCTGGACCACCTGACAGAACCCGCGCCGACCCGCGAGCTGTCCGTGGCCCGCCTCAAGCGCGCGCTGCCCGACCCCGTACGCCGTATCGATCTCCACGAGCTGGTGGACGCCGAGGTCACACGGGTGGTGGAACGCCTCTCTGACGGCGGCCGGTACCCGCCCGGCGAACGTGCCACGGACCCGGCCGCGTACCGGGAGCGGCTCGAGCGGTACCGGAACGACTGCGAGACGCTGCTGCACCTGCTGGCCGTGGGCGTGTTCCACGACGAGGGCGGGGCGCACGCACGGGTGTGGGTTCGTGTGCTGCAGCGGCTGCTGAACGTACCCGGGGAGGGCGGTGAGGAAGAGGGGGCGGGGTCCGGGCTGCATCTCTACCCGGCTCTGCTCGCCCTGTCCGCCGCCGGCAGCGCCGCCGTACTGGCCGACCGCGACGATCTGCTCGGGCGGCTGCTGCTCGAACCGGTCCTGGCGCACCCCGCCGGACCGCATCCCTCCGCGCCCCGCTCGGGGTCCGGGCGGGCCGTCACCGAGCCCGAGCCCGCCGTGCTCGCCCTGCGCACGGCGGACGTCCTCGGCGACGCCGGACTCCTCAACGCCCTGGTTGCCGTGCCGCATCCGCCGTCACTCGTCCAGGCGTCGCACAGCACGTGGCTGCGCGAACAGCTGCGGGACGTGCTCGCCGAACCCGGCGCCGACAGCGACCGTACGATCTCCGACGCCTTTGACCGCTACGAGTACCTCTCCGCGCTCCTTCAGGGCGACCTGTCGGGAATCCCCGCAACACTGGGGGATTTCACTCTTCCGGACCGCTGGGACGGCGAGGGACGGCTCCGGGTCGCGGCGCGGGTGCAGGCCCGCTTCTCCGACGCCTGGCCCATGCTCCGCAGCGGGGCGTTCGGCGGGGAGCTTCAGCGGGCGCACACGGCCGCGGCCGTCGTCGACGTCCTCTGCGCCGAGCGCTACATGGAGGCTGGGGGGCGTCAGCCGTTCCGGTGACCGCCTGTTCGCCTCTGGTGGCGGGGTGTTGAAGGCAGCCTTAGCGTTGGCCAAAGATCCGCCCGGAGGAAGCCGGAATGAAGCCGTGAGGAAGGCAGACGCATGACGGACGATGCCGCCGACAACCGTTTCACGATCAGCGTGTGCGACGTCCAGGTGGACCTGCCGCACAGGGACGACGGCGAATGGACCTTGCGGGACATACTCGCCTGGGCCCCTGAGCACTCCGCGTGGCACACGAGGAAGAAGTGCCTCAGAAGCTGTGGGGGCAGCTGTCTGATCGTGCCCGAGGGAACACTGGTCGAAGTTCCCAAAGGGGACGCCATGCAGGTCACGTTGGTCGCTCCGGCGGAGGTCGAACGGCGGATCGCCGAGGGCCGCATGTGGGCCGAGAGCGGGACGTGAGGGGTCATGCACGGGCGGCGTCCGCCCCGGCCGTATCTCCCGTCGCAGTGGCACCAGTGACGATGCGGTCCCTGAACTCCGCATGACAGAACTGGTACACGGGACCGACGCGTCTGAGGACGCTGAGCACCCGGGCGTCCTCCATGAAGGACAACAGGTGGCGCGGCAGCCGTCGGGCCGCCGCGAGGCGTAGGCCGGCCTCCCGGTAGGCGAAGTAGGCGGTGCTCGAAACGGCCACGAGTCCGGCGGCGAGCCCGAGCGCCAGATTCGCCTCCAGGGTCAGCAGCCACTCGCCGACGACCTCCACGCCGGGGATGTCACTGTTCTCCAGGTCCCACCAGACCGTGATGACCCACTTGACCAGCGGCGGCACCACCGCGAACACCATGAGTGCGACGGCCACTGTGCGGTCGCCGCGCACGGTGGACTGCGGGGTCTCCTGTTCGAGGTCGGCGGGGACCCGGGCCCAGCGCAGAATTCCCAGGCCCGCCCCGAAGAGGGCGCCGAAGAATACGCCGAGGACGCCTGTCGCGGTGCACCGCACCCACCAGGGCAGATCGGACGTCCACGGCGCCACAAAGGCGAGCGCGACCCCCAGGCTGATGCCCAGCAGCACCCCTTGGCCCAGACTTGCGGGGAGCATGGCCCACAACAGGCGCTTCGGGGCGCGGAAGTCGAGACGAGTGGGGCGGGACGAGCTGTCGGTCAGCTGGAGGCCGGCCATGATGACGACGATCAGCAGGAAGACGCAGGCACGGAAGGCCGCACGCTGACTGACGAAGGTCACCGCCTCGGACGGGTCGATGAACGAGAGGTCCGTGAGCGGCCGCCCGGTCACCTGACGCACCGACAGGTACGAAAGGAGACCGGCGAATTCGGCGCCCAGCCAGAAGAGCAGGACGAACCCCAGGATTCTGCGCACCCGTTCGGCGCGGTGTCCCGCGGCGCCCGGCCGCCACCTGACCCGTCGGCAGAGCAGTGAGAGACACAGCGCGCCGAGGGCCAGCAGCGCCATGAAGAAAATCCAGGCGACGCTCGCTCTGAGCCCCGTGTACGGCGCCACACCGACTTGGATGTCCGCGCCCATGCGGGCGACCGCGCTGGCCCAGTGCTCGATCACGGCTCCCACCCCTGCGGAGAGCGGAAGGACGACGGCACATCCGATGCCCAGGCGGCGCACGACCCCCGCGCCGGGCGCCCGGGTGAGCCGGATGACCACTGCCGCCGCGACGCCGGTGGTGAGCGTGATGGTCAGGAAGCAGACAAGGCGCGCCAACGGCGAGAGCGCCCAGTGGAAGTACTCGCCCGCCATGCATCCCGCCCCGAGGCCCAGGACCGCACCGGCCACCGGGCCGGACAGCGGACCCGCCGGGTCCGGTCTCAGCGTGCGGTGCAGTTCCCACCAGGCGATGTCGTCCGTGCCCTGCCGTTTGATGTGTGCGGCGAGGAAGGCGAGTGCCGTGCGGGCGTCGTCGGGCTGCCAGCGGGCGGCGGCGGTGCGGCGTACGTCGGGGACCGACGGGTCCGCGGCGGTCGGCTCCGCGGAGAAGACCGCGGGGACCAGCGCATCGAGCAGATGGTGCTGGAGGCTCTTGGCGTCGGTGCAGCGGGTCAGTTCGGCGGGGTCGCTGGCCGGTGAGGTGTAGACGGTGCGGGCGAGCCAGATGTTCAGCGGCACCGACAGTGCCTGGGCGACGGCGCCTTCGGGGTGGCGTGTGAGTTCGTCGATCAGCGGTTGCCACGCGGTGCTGCGCCGGGGCGGGACGGCGCAGCGCAGGTAGTCGGCCACGTCCCCCGCCTCCACCGGCTTCGCGATGACGACGGCGGCGGCGGTGATCACATCGCTCTCCGCAACCACCTGACGGTATTCGGCCTGGCGCGAGGTGAGGATCATCGGGCCGTGCACGGCGATGGCGTGGTTGAGGGCGGCCAGCGCCTGGGGGCGCGACTGGGCGGGCAGCTCGTCGAGGCCGTCCAGGACGGGCAGGACGCGTCGCTCGGCGACCAGTTTGCGCGCCGCGTCGCGACCATACGTCTCGTGGTTGCGCAGCGCCGGATAGTCCTCGTGGATGCGGCGCGCCATCCAGTCGAGGAGGGGCTCCTTGCGGGGGTTCCACGGGGCCAGGTCCAGCAGGACGGGGACGGGCTCGCCGGGTTCGGGGGCGCGCAGGAGTTCTCGTACAAGCAGGATCGCGAGGGCCGTCTTGCCGGTGCCAGGGTCTCCGAGGATGACGAGACGCCGGCGCGGCAGGGCACGGAAGGCCTCGGCGAAGGCGTGGATGTTGTCGCTGCGACCGGCGAGGGTGCGGCCGACCATCCGCGCGTGGTCGCCGGCTTCCGCCTGGCCGCTGTGCCAGCGCACGGCCAGCGGGTGGGGGTCCAGCAGGCCCTGGGCGGCGGCTTCCTCCGTCCACTGGCGGCGCACCATGGCGGCGAGCGCCTCAGCGGCCTGTTCCAGCTCCGCCTTGGTGGCGGGCGCGGCGGGGCGCGTCCGGTGCCATGACCAGCTGAGCAGGCCGGCGGTGGCCGAGATCAGGACGCTCAGCGAGGTCGCGGCCGCCTGCGCGCCCGAGCCGATCACGAGCCCGACCACGGTGGCGAGCGCCGCGAAGCCGACCGCTCCGATCAGCCAGGGCCACCACGACCGGTCATGTCTCATCACTTTCGGTCATTCCTCATGACGATGTACTCACGTGTCGTTGTGGAACAGGCAGAGTTTGGCGTCCTCGGCGAGGAAGTATTTGTCGACCTTGTAGGCGATGGTGGCGAAATCGAGCCGGCCGTCTCCGTTGAAATCGCCGATGGCGATCCGCGCGGCGCTGTCCGAGGACACCCGCCACTTGGTGAACACGCCGGCGGCGATGTCCAGCGCCTTGTAGTAGAAGACGCCCTGCCAGGGGTGCGGCCCGCGCAGGGCCACCAGGAACTCGTCGTCGCCGTCGTTGTCGAAGTCCGCGCAGATGATCTGGTGGCTCGGTCCCTCGCCGAGTTCGTTGGGGTCGCCGAAGACGTCGAGCACGATACGGCGCCAGCTCGCCTCGGCCACGGGGGTGCCCGGGCGTTCCTTGATGTACGCCGCCACGGTGTTGCCGTGGAAGGGCTCCGTGGCCACGACGTAGGCGTGCGGGTCGTCGCCGATCCGTCCGGCGCCCACGTCACCGCTGCCCTTGAACCCGGTCTGCTCGAACCGTTCCTGTTCGCCGGTGCCGATGCGCGTGGTGGTGAACCGGTGCTCTCGTACGTCGTAATGGAGCCAGGTCACGCCCTCCTCTGAGGCGAGCAGGATCGAGTCGAGGTGCTCGCTGCCGGGCAGCGGATTCCGCTGGATCTCCACTCCATGGATCATGCGGAAGTGGCTGTCGTCGATGACGCGCTTGTCCCAGGGCTGGCGTATGTCGTTGTTGGGGCTGAACAGCACGACAGGGACGAGGGCGTGGACATGCCGGCCCCCCACGGTCGGCAGGGCCATCAGCTCGAGCTTGCGGGTCTGGGTGAAATGGCCGAGGCGCAGCCGGTGCATGGCCGTCTCACGACCGATGTAATGCCGCTTCCAGCGTGTCTGGGAGTCGAACTTCCCGGTGTTCTCGATCCAGTCGATCTTCCCGCCGTCGGGGTCGGGGTCGTCGATCCGCCCACGCTCGCCGTACAGCTCGTAACAGACCACGAGATCCGGGTAGCCGTTTCCGGTGATGTCCCCGAAGTGGGCGCCGATCGGCATGTGGAAGCCGTCGGCCACCAGTTGCCGTTGCCAGCCGGGGTTTCGGTACCAGTAGATCTCGCCGAGGTAGAGGCCGTGGCCGACCAGGTCGGGGCGGGTGTCGCCGTCGATGTCGGGGGCCTCGAGCCAGTAGCCCTCGATGAGGTTGTCCTGGAGTACCTCCCGGGTGAACCGGGGGACGCGGATGTTCAGGGGAGAGCTTGCGACGCCCATGAGGGTGCCTTCCGAAAGAGGGTGGTCGGATCGTCAGCCCAGAGCCTCGGCCAGGTAGGCGCGGGCGGTCTGGGCGTAATGGAGCGGCGGATATCCCCCCTGCGGGTCCTGCTCGGCCTCCACCACCAGCCAGCCGCGGTAGGAGTCGCCCGGGCGCAGGGCCTTGAGGACGGCGTCGAAGTCGACGTCGCCATCGGTGTCACCGGGCACCGTGAAGATGCCCCCTTCCACGTACTCACGGAAACTGCCGTCGGCCAGGGTGCGGTCCGCGTGGACGGTGCCGCGGACGTTCTTCAGGTGGATGTGGGCGACGCGGTCGCGGTGCCGTTCGATGATCTCCGTCGGATCGGCCCCCGCCCAGGTGAGGTGGCCGGTGTCCAGGAGGAGGCCGACGTGGCGCGGGTCGGTGTGCCGCATGAGCCGGTCGAGGTCCTGCTCGGTCTGCACGCCGGTGCCCATGTGGGGGTGGTACGCCAGCGTGAAGCCCTGGCTCGCGGTGATCTCGCCGAGCTTGTTCAGTCCGTCGCACAGGTCGGCCCACTGCTCGTCGGTGAACTCCGGCTTGTTGCTGCGCAGGCTGAGCGCCTGCAGATGCACGGACCTGCCGAACTCGGCGACGCCGATGGTGCGGGTCCGCACCGGCGGGTCACCCGCGTTGAACGACTTGAGGAACTCCAGGACCTTCAGCAGTTCGCGGGCGCTGCGCTCAGCGCCGTCGGGCACGGTGAAGTACGTGCTCACCCACGGTTCGCTCACGCTCAGGCCGCGCAGGTGCATCGCGGCGGTCAGCGCGTGGACGTCGGTGGTGAAGGTGTGGCCGATGCTGCACCCCTCGAACCCGGCGAGCGCGATCTCGCTGAGGCACTGCTCCATCGGGATGTCGTTGCCGATGAGCGGGAAGTCGTCGTTGGTCCAGCAGGTGGGGGTGATGCCCAGGTGGATGCCGTCCGGGGGCGGGGGGAAGCGTGCCGGCATGGTGGGGTCCAGGGGTGGGTCGGGGATGGTCGGGGACCGGTGGCCGGGGTCAGTGCCCGGGGTGGCCCTTGACGATGGTGTCGGCCGCGTGCACGGCCGTGGCGACGCTGGTGAGCGTGGGGTTGGAGGCGTTGCCGAAGGGGTGCAGGCCGTTGCCGCCGAGGTAGAGGTTGTCGATGTTCCACACCTTGGAGAACTCGTCGACGACGCTGTTCAGCGGATTCGTTCCCATGCGGGTGGCGCCCGCGATGTGCAGCGGCAGGCCCGGGGTGAGGAAGACGGGCTCGGAGCCGGGCATGAAACCGCCCAGCGCGGAAGCGGTGCGCAGCATGTGCTCGTTCATCCGGTCCGTCTCCTTCCGTTCGGCTTCGTCGAGGCAGAAGTGGAAGGTGGGCTGCGGCATGTCGAAGGTGTCGCGCAGGGAGCGGGAGAAGGTGACCTTGTTCTCCGGCCGGGGCCTGGAGATGCCGAACCAGCGCAGGTCGACGATGAGTCGGGGGTCGACGTTGGGCGGTACGGCGCCGTAGGTGAAGGCGTCCCGGTGGATCTGGCAGTGCCAGGGGCGCTGTTCGGTCACCAGCAACGCCAGGTTCGGGTCGCGCTCGTCGGGTGGGAAGGGCACCGGGTCGGCGCATTTGTCGCCTGAGTGCAGGCGTTTCAACTGGGCGGCGCGGTAGCGGGCGACGCGGTCGGCGGCCGTCGAGGCCGGATCGTCGCCGCCGGTTGTGGTGCCGGGGGTGGTGTCGGGGGTGGTGTCGGTCGTGGCGCCGGATTCGGCTCGCAGGATCTCCTCGATGCGGTCCATGTGCTCCTGCTGCAGCACCACTTGGCAGAAGGACATGGGCTGTTCCGTCAGGTAGCGGCCGAGCGCGGGAAGTGTGACGCCGGAGTTGAACAGGAGCTGCGGCGTCGGGATGACGCCGCACGCCACCACGTACGTCTCGGCCCGCAACCGCACCTCTTCGCGTACGTCGCGCAGGTTGCGCACCACGGCGTGCCGGACCTTCTGGTGCTTGCCCGAACCGGAGATCTCAAGGCGTACGCACTGGTGCTCCGGCAGCAGTGTGAACGAGCCCTGCGGCGGCGTGTGGCCTGGGTCGGCCAGCTCACCGAGGACGGTGTCGGCGGCCGACCACGTCACCGCCGACGTGTACGCGGAATCGGCGCGGTCGCTGACCGCGAGCGGCAGTTCGGTCACGTCGTCGAGCCCTTCGCCTGCCCGCTGCAGCACGCGCTTGACCAGCAGGTGCCGGGCGGAGGAGGCGAAGACGGAGGTGTTCCTGGCCAGCAGGGACTCCGCTTCGGCGTAGAGCTTGTCCATCTCTTTCTCGTCGATGGGGTAGTCCTGGCCGGCGTACCGCCGTTCCACCTCGGGGTGGAAGCGGGGCACTGCGCAGGTCCAGTGGGTGGCCATGCCACCCACCGCGTACGTCGCCGCCGCCGCGGGCAGGTTCAGGTGCTTGCGCTGCTCGGGGTTCTGATTGCGCAGCGAGAAACCGGCGTACTTGTCCGGATCGTACGAGAACGCCGCGGGATCGAGCGTGAGCACCGGCTCCCTGTTGGTGGCGGTCGACAGGGGGAGCAGGTTGCCCTTGATGACGGAGACGAACAGGTCGATGTTCTTCTGGAACAGGTAGCTGTTCTTGAGGTGTTCGCCGTAGCGACGGGAGAGCTGGGCTCCGGCGTCGATCATCAGGACGCTCCGGCCGGCCTCCACCAGCTTCCGGGCGAAGGTGCACCCGACCGGCCCGCTGCCGATGATCAGTACGTCGGCCTCGTGGGCGATGGGCGCATCGGTCCCGTTCATGGACGTCCTTTCGACCTGGTGCCGACAGCGGCGCAGGTGATGTCCGTCGTACGGCTGAACCTCAGCGGACGCTTGACGAGGCCGGAAGCCGACCATGCTGGAACGGCACGGAAAGGGGTGGGGCGACTACCCGGAACAACCCGTCCGCTGGAGCCTCAATCAGCGTGGCACAGAGTGGGGGCAAGCGCGATTTGTCATATGTCTGCGGCATGAAAATTCCCGGCGGGGGCTGAGGAACTGTGAGGAAACTGTTGGGGGGCTGGGGGCTGGGGGCTGGGGGCTGGGGGCGGATGGGGGCGAGCCAGCCGTATCGGGCGGTGCGGGCGCCGGCTGGTGCCGTGCCGCGGTGGACTGGCTGGAGGGCGCGCTCGATCACGGCGTAGGCCGGGCGATCCCCCTGTACGAACAGACCCTGGCAGACTGCGAGCGAGTACTGAGCCCGAGCCATCCCTGGATCGCGCTGGTGCGGGCGAACTTGGAACGGGCGCGGTCCGCATAGCGGTTGTGGCGCCCTCCGTTGGCCGAGCCAGGATGTTGGCGTGGGTGGGCCGGGCGATGCAGCAACCGGAGGCAGGCGGCTGGCGGATCGAGTGCAGGGCGTTTCTATAGGTGGTCGGCCAGTCCGTCTTGGCTACGCCCGCGCCTCGGCCGCCCGGCAGTCCCTCGACGCACAGCTCGATTCGCTCGCCGAGGCCGGGGTGAAGCGCGTCTTCTCGGAAAAGATCTTCACCCGTGTCACCAGGCGCCTCCGTGAAGCTCGCCGGTGAGATTCGTTCGTCCAGCGTTGCGGGCCGAAGGGTGCGCGCATGAGGAGGGGCTCGACGGGTTCTGAAGTGCGTGTTCACGCTGCTTGCAACGCCGCCGCGGGACGTGGTGGTGCTGCGGTGGGGTGGCAGTCGGGCCGGGCGAGGCGGCGGGTCATGAGCGTGATGACCGCGAGATTCACCATCGCTTCAGCGTGGGCTGGTCTGCGTTCGTAGTCTCTGACCAGGCGTCTTGCGTGCTGCAACCACGCCAGACTCCGCTCCACGATCCAGCGGCGGGGCAACAGGACGAAGCCCTGCGAGCCCTTCGGACGGGAGACGGTCTTGGCCGTCAGGCTCAGCGTGGCGCTGGCCCAGCTGACGAGGGTTCCGGCGTAGGCGCGGTCGGCCCACACGATCGTGATCTCCGGGTACGCGCGGCGCAGCCGGGTCAGCATGGTGCGGGCGGCCTGGCTGTCGTGGCCGTCGGCCGGGGTAACGCCGACGAGGAGGGGAAGGCCGGTCAGGTCGACGACGACGTGCCTTTTCCGGCCCGTGATCCTTTTTCCGGGGTCATAGCCGGAGGTGTCGCGACCGACCGTCTCGGCGGCCTTGATGGACTGGCTGTCGATGACCGTGGCGACACCGTGCGGGGAGGTGCCCATGCGGCGCCGCACCTGGCGGTGCAACTGGTCACGGACCTGTTCGAGGACTCCGGCCCGGCTCCATCGCACGAAGAAGCCATACACAGTCGGGTAAGGCGGAAAGTCCGCGGGCAGGGCCCTCCAACGGACGCCCTCGGAGACCACGTAGCGGATGGCGTCGAAGACGTCCCGGCGCGAGTGGGCCTCGGGCCGTCCCCCGGCCCGGGTCTGGGCCGCGGGTGGCGGCAGCAGGCCCTCGACCAGGGCCCATTCGGCGTCCGTGGTGTCGGACGGGCAGCGGCGAGGGCGCATGACGCGTGCCTTTCTCCCGGCCCCGCCTGGGGGCCGGGCAAAGGAGTCAGGCGATCAGGTCAAGGGTGGCCTCGATCGAGGTGAGGTGGGTGACCAGGACGCGGACCCGCTTGTCGTCCGGGGCCAGCTGGGCGTTCGGGGCGAGGGTGGCGGTGATGAACCGGCGCACATCGGTGACCTTCACCCGCAGCCACGCCACCTCGTAGCGCTCCAGCTCGTCGCCGTCGACGGTGAACTGGTAGCCGTCGACCGGGGTCCAGATCAGGGGCGGCCAGTTCATCTCGGTGATGATGTCGCGCAGCATCGCCAGCCCGTCCTGGGCCTGGCGCCGGGAGAGTTCGCAGGCGGCCAGCAGTTGCGGGGTGTGCAGCCCTGCGGGCCGGGCCTCCATCAGGATCCGGTAGATGCATTCGGCATGCCGGCGGGCGGCGTCTCCCTTACGCCGCCCGCCGCCGGGGCGCCGTGCCATGGCCTACTCCTCTTTGAGCAGGCGGGCCAGCTCGGCGTCCATGTCCACCTCGCCAGTATCGATGGCATGTTCGATCCAGTCGCAGGTGGCGCGCACCTTCGCTATCCGCTCATGGACCAGGTCACGCTCGTCCTCGCCGAGCTGGCGGTCGCGCAGACCGGGGACAGTGCGGCCGGCCTTGGCGACGAACGCGTGGCAGGCGGTGATCAGGTCCAGGAACTCGGCCGTGCGCTCGAAGTGCTTGACCACGGGCGCCAGTTCGTGAGTTCGCTCGAACTCCTCGTGGGCCTGGCGGCCCCGCTCGGCCTGAGCGTGATTGACCTGCTGCCGGGCGCGGTCATCGCTCATGGCCTTGAAGGCGATGTCGGGCCTGCGCAGCAGGTTCGTGGCCGCCTTGGTGGCGAGCCCCTCGTCACGGGTGAATTCCTCGACCACCCGGGCCTTCTCCTCCGCCGGGAATTTGGTCGCCACCTCCGGCCGCCGCAGCAGATCACCGGTCACCTGGGCCGCGACCTCGTCGTCCTGGGCGAGCGAGTGGATCGCGGTGACCTTCTCCTGCGGTGAGACCGGAGTCTCTACCTGGCGGCCCACCCGCCGACTGGCGTCATCCGGCGTCCACCGGCTCTTCCCTTTCGGCGGTGTCCTGATCGCGGCGAAGCGTTCCTCATCGCCCTCGATCCCGCCCAGGATGCGGTGCACCGTGAAGGAGTCCCCGGCTGCCGGTGCTCCTCCGGCCACCGCGACGCCGTCCAACGCGCGTTGCGCACCGTGCTGAACTTCAACCCGATGTCCTCGGCCAGCTCCGTCAGGGACCGCTGCACCGAGAACTGCGCATCGCCCACCGCGCCCCCGCGGGAACGCGCAGGCTCAACTTCCAGAGCGAGGTCACCGATCCGGAACTGCCCTTTGGACTGCTGCTCGACCACTTCCCGCAGCTCGGCCACGATCTCCTCGTAACGCTGCCGGGTCACACACCCGACCTTCTTCTCAGCAGGCACCGCGCCCACCCCCAGAAGACCAAGGTGCGGCGGAACCACTTCGCCAGCGACGAACCCCGGCCTCCTGCCCAGCAGCCTTCTCCCGCTGTCAGATCCACAGCAACCCAAGGCCAAAGCACCCCGCCACCACGGCCTCAACCAGCCCCAACAGCCCCGCGCGCAGGGTTCAGATACGGGTTCTCAGAGGTCGTTTTATTCAGCAGTGCAGTGGATTAGCCGTATTTATGACGTCGACAGGTCTGGAGCGGATGATGCCCTCGGGCTGATTGCGGTCTTTGGGGAAGATGGTGAGCCTCCTGGGACGGGGGTCGGCTTGCGCCTGTCTCATTCCAGGACGCCCGGGTTCGTCCCGTGCTTCGATGCGGCCGGACACGCGCCTGGGCGCACGCCCTTGGGCGGCGGTATGCCCAGGTCATGACGGAACGTCGTGCGTATCCGAGTGATCTGTCCGATGCCCGCTGGGAATTGATCGAACCGGTGCTGTCCGCGTGGCACTACGAGCGCCACGGCCGGGCCCTGGGGTTTGGTCGACCACCCGAACACGACCTGCGTGAGATCATGAACGCAATCCTGTACGCCGATCGCACCGGGGTGCGGTGGCGCTACCTGCCGCACGACTTCCCGCCCCACCAGACGGTCTACGGCTACTTCGCCAACTGGCAGAAGGACGGCATTTTCGCCCAGCTCAACGGCCTGTTGCGGGAGTTGGCGCGTCAGCAGGAGGGCCGGAACGCGAAGCCCTCGGCGTGCGTGATCGACGCGCAGAGCGTGAAGACCTCCACCAGTGTCCCTGCCGCGAGTCAGGGCACGGACAACGCCAAGAAGATCGTAGGCCTCAAGCGGAGCATCGTGACCGACACGCTCGGCCTCCTGCTCGCGGTGCTGGTCACCGCGGCCAGCGTCCAGGACTCCGTGGCCGGCACCCACCTACTCGGCCAGGTCACCTCCGACCCGCCCGGCCTGCGCAAGGTCTGGGTCGACGGCGGCTACCGCAAGCACTTCGTCGAGCACGCCGCCGCCCTCGGCATCGACATGGAAATCACCGCTCGCACCCCCGGGGCCAGGGGTTTCGTCCCGATCCCGAAGCGGTGGGCGGTTGAGCGGACTTACGGCTGGCTGATGCTGCACCGCCGCCTGGCCCGCGACTACGAGGCCCTGCCGGTTCGCTCCGAAGCCATGATTCACCTGGCCATGACCGACCTCATGGCCCGCCGGCTCACCGGTGAGAGCACCATCTCCTGGCGCGACCCGACACAACCGGATGAAAAACGCATCAAGGGATGAAACGCCGGGATGAAACGACCTCTCATAGCCAGACGATGATGACTAGGGCTTGTCCGGCGGAACAGAGCCCAGGGGGCGGAGATCCAAGCCCGCGACGGATGTCGAGGGCGGAGCGCCCTCGGTGAGTAGAAGCGTGGTGATGGCGTCGGCTGGGCCGGGCGTGAAGTGCACCTCCCCGCCAGGCAACGGCACCACGTTCCTCGCCTGGTCGACCGGGGTGCCGAGGAGCTCGCCCAACCACGTGGCGGATGCTGCCGGGTCGGGTGTTTCGATGACGAAGCCGGCCAGGTCGTGCGGCCCGCGCGCGACCCGC
>NZ_JBVJRV010000012.1:0-162694 GCF_055607265.1 Streptomyces sp. NPDC037013
GTTCTGGGCCAACGGCACCGACCGCCTCCACGAACGCCTGCGCTACGACCACACCCCCACCGGCTGGCACACCACCCGCCTCCAACCCTGACCCCACCCCTGCGCGGGGTGGCCGGGAACAGAAAAAAAGGGGGGCCGCCGACCGGATGGTCGACGGCCCCTGTCTCGGCGGCGGCGCTCTCAGGCGAGCGGCCGGCCCGCTGGTGATCCGCGAATGGAAGGCACGTTCACAAGAAAGCTCCTGACCGAGGGGTGAGCGGCTTCAGGCTCGAAGCCGGTGTCAGAGATCGGGAGTTGCGGATCGGGCTGCCGGGGGATGGGGCCCGGACCGTGTGTCGACCTCTGCCCAGTCCGACGACGCAGGCCGCCGGAATGTGAGGTGACACGAGCCGCCCCCTGGCGATCCCGCCCGCAGCCCTTGAGCAGTGCTCCCCGCAGCCGTGTTCCGGCGGCCGGCGGCGGTGCCGTACCGGAATGTGCGCCGGGGGCAAGAAGTGCAGCTCGCACCGGGCGTGCACCGTGCAGCCGGACTCGACCGCAGCTCTAGTGCGCGGGCCGATGGTGAGAGCACGGAACACGGCGCACGGCCCGGCCCGTTCCGCCCCCGGGTGTTTCAGGCCGCGGCGGTCACCACCGCCTCGAGCGCGGAGGCGTGCGGTGAGGGCTCCAGGAAACGCGAGACCTCAAAGCCCGCTTGGGCAAGGAGTTCCTCGTACTCCGCGCGGGTGCGGTTGCGCCCGTTGAGGACCGTCATCATCACCATGTCGATGGTCTTTCCCGGGTGGGGGTCGTTGCCCGCCGGGATCATGGGGTTGGCGACCAGGAGCCGGCCGTGGGCGGGCATGGCGTTACGGCACGTGCGCAGGATGCGCAGGCACTGCTCGTCGGGCCAGCTGGCCAGCACCTGTTTGAGGATGTAGACGTCGGCGCCGGAGGGCACCGCCACGAAGAAGTCCCCGGCCTCGGCCCGCCAGCGGCCGGCCAGGTCCGCGCTGTCCAGGACATGCCCGGCCACCACGTTCTCCAGGTCGAACAGGGTGCCCGTCAGGTGCGGGTTGCGCCGCAGGATGGTGCGCAGCAGGCCGCCCTGTCCGCCGCCCACGTCCACCACGCTCTTGGCCGTGGAGAAGTCGCAGGCGTCGGCGATGTCGTCGCTGAGCGCCTCGGAGACCGAGGCCATGCTGGAGTTGAAGGCCATGCCGAACTCCCGCTCGGTGGCGGCATAGTTGTAGAACGGCGTGCCGTACATGCCCTCGAAGGCGGTGGTGCCGGTGCGCACGGCCTCGTGCAGGCGGCCCGCCGGGTCCCAGAAGGGCGGCTCGCCGCAGACCGTGATGTAGTCGCGCACCGACCGCTCGGCGTCCGCGCGCAGCGGCTGGGCGAGCGCGGTGAGGTGGAAGCGGTGTGCCTCGTCCTCACGGAAGACGCCTTTGGTGGCAAGGAACCGCAGAAGCCGGTAGAGATAGGGCGCGTGGACCCCCGCCACCCGCGCGAGTTCGTCGGCCGTGCGGGGACCATCCACCAGATGGTCGGCGATCTGGAAGCGGGCGGCGCTGTTCAGCGCCGCCGAATACACGTATCCCAGGGCGAGTTCGAGCAGTTCGCCCGTCGCCCGTGCGGTGCTGATCGTGCCGGGGCCCTCTGAGGCCCCGGAGTGTGTGACTGCCATCGTCCAGTCCTTCTCTCATTCGTCCGAACTCCCCGGCCGGGGCACGCGTGTGCCCGGGACCGGGCGGTGGGTGTCAGGACGTGGCCGGTCCTGACCGCGTGACGGGACGTGCTTTCCCCCTCCTTTGCCTCTCGTGTGCCAGGCGGCCGGCGACGGCCAGATCGCCGCCCGCCCTTGGTGTCTTGGATGCCGCGGGCACCGGCCGCGGGCGCGTACGGGGGCCACCGGCCCCCGTACGCGCGGCCTGCCGGCCGGTGCCGGGCCGGCTCAGGCGACGCCGCTGGCGACCAGGCGGTTGAGTGCCGTCAGCACGTGCACGTCGGCCAGGACGGGAAAGTCGAAGGGCAGCGGACGCGGGCCCACCTGGTCGGGGATCGAGGTGAAGCCGCCGTCGGCGTGCTGCTGGTCCTCCAGATAGGCGAGCGCCTTGGCGAGGTCGGCCCCCGGGGCGTGGCGGGCCAGCGAGCACAGCGCCTGGGCGGTGGAGAGCACGTCGCTGTCCTTGCCCGGGCTGTGCCCCCACCCGCCGTCGCCGCCCTGGGCCTGGGTGAGGAAGGCCAGCGCCCTGGCCATGCACGCATCGGCCCGCCGGCGCAGATCCTCCTCACCGGCGGGCACCAGGGCCAGCGCGTCCAGGACGCGCACGATGACGCTCGGCATGCTCAGCGACCAGCCCGGCTCGAAGCTGCCGTCCTCGCGCTGGGCGCCGATGAGGACCTCGACGGCCGGGCGCACCAGGTCCGCGTGGTGCTCCCAGGGCAGTGCGATGACCGCCCCGGCCGTCATGTCCAGGTCCCAGGGGTGGCCCCGCAGGTAGGTGGGGAAGCCGCCGCCCTCGTTGGCCCGCGCCCGCAGGTAGGCCTCGCCGCCCTGGATGCCGTGGCGGAACCGCCGGGCGTCGAGCATCCGCATGAGCTCCACGCACCGGGCGGTGTCGTCCACGTCGGTCTGGGTGGTGGTCTCGTTGTAGCCCCAGCCGCCGTCGGCGTGCTGGCGGGAGGCGATGTACTCGCCCATCCGCGCCGCCAGCCGCTCGTGGCCGGGCGCGGGCGCCAGCGCCACACCGGCCAGCGCGGTCACAAAGACCTCCTGGCCGTCGATGAAGGGCACCCCGCCGTCCGGGCCGCGCAGGCGCACCAGCGTCTCGATGCCCTCGCGCATCAGGTCGCAGCCGGGCCGGAACATGTGCAGGGCGTGCAGGGCCACCAGGTGCGCCAGCGCGTTGCCCTCCCACACCCGGCCGGTGGGGAAGGCGGCGAGCCGCCGCACCAGCAGGTTCTGATGCTCGATCAGTTCCTGCTGGGCGGTCGCCTCTTCGGGCGCACCGGGCTCACCCCAGCCGCAGTGCGCGTGCAAGATGGTGGCCGCGCACAGCGTCAGCTCCGTCCACACCGCCTGCGGCCGCGGGCCGATGTCGCGCGGGTCGGGGCGCGCGCCGTCCGTCAGCAGCCCGCACAGGCCCAGAATCGTCTCCAGCAGCAGCCGCTTGCGCGCGCCGGTGCCGTGCCGGGAGCGGCCCAGGCCCTCCATGACGTCGTCGGGGTCGCACGGGCGGCCCAGCAGCGCGTCGACGACCACCCGCTCCAGGATGCCCTGGGGCCGGGCGCGGTGCAGGTAGTCCTCGAGCTCCTTCTGCGCGCGGGGCAGCGCGCGCTCCTTGCGCAGCAGCAGCAGAAGCAGCGCGGACTCGATGATCCTGCCGGCGCACCGGTCCTTGAGGGCGCCCTCGCCGTCCACCTGCACGGCCAGATGGCGCGCCACACGGTCGCGCACCGCCGTGGCCCCCGACCGCTGCCCGGCTCCGCCCGCTGCCACGGGCAGGGGGGCGGAGCCGGTCATGGGGTCGATCAGACGATCACTCATGCTCAGTATTCCTTTCGGATGTCCCAGCGCACGGGCCAAGGCCGTGCGGCGGCAGGTGCCGGGGGTGGCCGGGCACAGGGGGAGAAGGGCGGGGGATCGCAAAAGGGCCACGAGGGGCCGCCAGCGCGTGGCGCGCCACCATCGCGCGGCACGCCAAAGGGCGCGTGCGGAGGCAAAAGGGTCTGCGAAGGTGCGCCGGAGCCACGCCCTGGCCCGGCCCGAAGGGGCCGCATGCTCCGGGGGGAGACGAAGAACGCCGAGCAAGGCGGGAGGAGAACCTCAACCACCGCTCGGCGCGTTTTCGGGCAGGGAAAGCGTGCGGACAGTGTGACACGGCCGGGCGGGCCGTGACAAGAGCGCCGAAGCACCCACCGGGCGCCAACGCCGCTGCCTCGAGCGCCGGTTGAGGCACTTCGACGATCAAGGACGGGGCCTGGCCCAAGGCGGTACGGTGCTGCCCGGCGCACGGATTCCCCGGCCCGTCGGGCCGTCCGATCGGCCCGCCCCACACGGCCGGGCGCCGGGCCACACACGCCCCTGCCGGCCCGGCGCGGTTTCCGGCGACCTCACAAACCAGGGTGCCGCGTCGTCAGTCAAGTGTGCCGAAAGGCCTGGTTACTGAAAGAAGTGGAGACTTCGATGCACGACACCTCTTCCGAGGGTGCGCCCTCCCACGTCGGGGCGGGCACGGTGGGCCCCGCGGCCCGGGTGGTGGACGGTCGTGGCCCGGTCACGCTGCTGCGCGTCTTGGCGGCCATCGGCTGCCTGGAGACCCTGGTGCAGGGCCTGTTGGCCGGGATGCTGCTCAACGGCGACGTCGACTCGATCGACCCGCACGGCTTCAACGCCTATCTCTTTGAACTCGTGGTGTTCCTCCAGGTGGTGGCCGCCGTCCTGGTGTGGCGCCGCAACCGCTGGCTGACCTGGCCGCTGAAGGCCACCATCGGTCTTCTGGTGGCCGCCTTCACCCAGACCCTGCTGGGCCTGCACAGTTCGCTGGCCGCCCACGTCACCCTGGGGGTGGCGCTGTGCGCGATGGAGACGGCACTGGTCCTGCGGAGCTTCACCCTGCGCGCGGAGAACACCGGCTCCGCCGGCTGAGGCGGGCCGGCGGCGCACCGGGCACCTCATGCGCCCCGCGGTCACGGCGGCTTCCCCGCCGTGACCGCGTTTTGCTGTCCCCGATCCGCTTTGCGGGGACCGCGCCGCCGCCCTCGTATGGCCCGCCGTCCCGCCTCACCGCCCCCAGGCCCTCGCGTCACACCCCCGGGTGAGGGCAGCCGCGATCCGAGGAGATGCCCCGAGCATGAGCAGCCGGCCCCCGCGGGAAGACGACCGGCCCGATCCGAGCCTGACCACGGTCATGGACGAGCGGCGCCGGCTGATCGGCCTGGCCTACCGGCTGCTGGGTTCCCTGGCCGATGCCGAGGACGCCGTACGGCAGACCTATGTGCGCTGGTACGCCATGACGCCCGCGCAGCAGCAGGCCATCGCCTCCCCGGGCGCCTGGCTGGCCAAGGCCGCCGCCCGCATCTGCCTGGACCTGCTGGGCTCGGCGGGGGAGCGGCGCGCGAGGTATGTGGGCCGGTGGATCCCCGAGCCGCTGCCCGAGCGCATGGAGTGGGCCGCTCGCCCCGGCGCCGGGGACAGCCCGGCCGAGCGGATCTCCCTGGACGAGTCGCTGAACATGGCCTTCCTGGTGGTGCTGGAATCGCTCACCCCGGCCGAGCGCGTCGCCTTCGTCCTGCACGACGTCTTCGGCCACCCCTTCACCGACATCGCCGACATCGTCGGGCGCACCCCGGCCGCCTGCCGCCGGCTGACCGGCTCCGCCCGCCGCCGCATCCGCGACGCCCGCACCCCGGCCCGCCCCGCCCGCCAACAGGCCGGTGTGGTCCGCGACTTCAGACAGGCCTGGGAAGCCCACGACCCCGGCGCGCTGATCGGCCTTCTGGACCCGCACGTGGTCGCCGTCGTCGACACCGGCGGCCTCGCCGCGAGCGGCGACCGCTCCATCGAGGGTCCTGAGCCGATCGCGTACGGCCTGGTCGCCCTGCTGGCCAGGCGGCCCGAGCTGACCCTGGGGGAGCGGATGGTCAACGGCCGGCCCGGGCTGGTGATCGAGCGGAAAGGCGTCGTCGTCACCGTCCTGGCGATGGAGGCGGGCGAGGACCGCATCACCGGCATGTGGGTCATGCGCAATCCCGACAAACTGCGGGAGTGGCGGAGCGAACGACAGGAGTGAAACGGAAATTCCGCCATCTCCCGCCAGCCGCAGCAGTACTCAACCGGGACTCCAGCCATCCGCCCCATAATCAGGTTTCGTACCTGAATCTCGTGGATTTAGCGGAGGATAAATGCCTGAGACCGGCGAGTTTGCAGATCTCTACGCAGCCATTGAGGAATCGGCGCGAGTGCACGAGGTTCCCTACGAGCACGACAAGGTGCGAGCCGTCCTGACCGCGTACCAGGACGCGATCACCCCGACGACGCCGATCGCTTTCCGCATGGGCACCGGCGCACGCTATTCGAGCGACATCGACTGGCGCTTCCCGATTTCCGACGCGGGCGGCGTGGACCCCTACACCGTCGCCCTGGCGAACGGACTGCTCGAGGCCACCGACCACCCCATATCCTCCCTGTACCTGGAAGTCCTCGAGCGGTGCAAGGTCCACTGCTACGGCATCGACTTCGGTACCGCCAGCGGCCTGAAGAAGCTGTACGTGGCCTTCCCGCCGGATGACATGGAGCCGCTGTCCCGGCTGCTGGACCTGCCCTCCATGCCCGCAAGCGTCGCCGGGAACTACGACTTCTTCGCCCGCCACGGCATGGACCGCGCGCAGATGCCCATGTTCGCGGTCGACTACCGCGACCGCACCGTCAACGTGTACTTCAACGGGCTCTCCGCCAAGACCCTCGAACCCGACAGCGTCCGGGCCATCTTCCGCGACCTGGAGCTGCCCGAGCCCAGCGAGCGGCTGCTCAAGCTCAGCGAGCAGGCCATCGGCGCCTACGCCACCCTGAGCTGGGACTCCGCCAAGATCGAGCGGTTCGCCTTCACCATCCCGGGCACGGACCCGGCGGACCTGCCGGTGGCGATGGAACCGGAGATCGCGAAGTTCCTGGCCTCCATCGGCGACCAGGCCACCGGCGACCGCTTCGTCTACTACGTGGCCATGTCCTCCACCGGCGAAGAGGTCTACAAGTTCCAGGTGTACTACCAGTTCAAGCCCTGGCTGGACACGATGATGAGCCCCGGCTCCGACGAGCCCCAGGACGCCTGAGCCCCCCTTCGGCCCGCCCCGGCGCCCGGCCGCCCGCACTCCTTGCAAGGCCCACCTCACAAAGCCGGCCGCTGCGTCGTCGTAAGGGGTGAGGCCCGAGAGTTCGACCCATGGAACAAGGAGAAGATCATGGCAACACAGAGCGCAGCTCCCGCGGCTGGGCCGGGGGCAGGCGCGGCCGTCAATCCCAAGCGGTGGCTCCTCCTGGCCGTCATCTGTTGTGCCTACCTCATGGTCGGTCTCGACCTGGCCGTCATGAACCTCGCACTTCCCGACGCACAGCAGGACCTCGGCTTCTCCGACGGCGACCGGCAGTGGATCGTGACCGCCTACGCGCTGCCGCTGGGAAGCCTGCTGCTGTTCAGCGGACGGCTGACCGACCTGATCGGCCGCAAGCAGGCCCTGCTGATCGGACTGGGCGGCTTCGCGGCCGCCTCGGCCATCGGCGGCGCCGCCAACAGCTTCGGCACGCTGGTGACCGCCCGCGCCTTCCAGGGCGCCTTCGCCGCCCTGCTCTCGCCGGCCTGCCTGTCCGTGGTCACCACCACGTTCACCGACCCCAAGGAGCGCGGCAAGGCCTTCGGCGCGCTGGGCGGCGTCATGGCCGCCGGCGGCGGCCTGGGGTTGATCGTCGGCGGCGCGCTGACCGACAGCCTCAACTGGCGCTGGTGCATGTACATCAACCTGCTCTTCGCCGGCGTGGCGTTCCTGGGCACCGTGGCCCTGCTGCCCAAGCAGGCCAAGGCCGGCGCCCGGCTGGACATCCCCGGCGTCCTGACCGCCTCCGGCGGCATGTTCTGCGTGGTCTACGGTTTCTCCAACGCCGAGGACGGCTGGAGCAACCTCTCCACCTGGGGCTTCCTCGTCCTGGGCGCCGCCCTGCTGATCATCTTCGCGGCCTGGCAGACCCGCGCCGCCCACCCGCTGCTGCCGCCCCGCGTGGTCGTCGACCGCAACCGCGGCGGCGCCTACCTGACCATGCTGTTCGTCGGGGCCGGCTTCTTCAGCCTGCTGCTGTTCCTCGTCTACTACATGCAGACCATCCTGGGATACTCGGCGATCAAGGCCGGCTGCGCCATGCTGCCCACCGTCGCCTTCACCATCCTGGTCACCGGCGTCGGCGGCTCGAAGGTGGTGCCCAAGGTCGGCCCCCGCCCCATGGTCCCCGCCGGCCTGCTGGTCAGCGGCATCGGCCTGGGCTGGCTGTGGTTCATCGAGATGGACTCCACCTACGCCGCCGACCTGCTGGGCCCGCTCATCGTGATCGGCATCGGCATGGGCCTGATCTACTCCGCGGTGGCCAACACCGGCACCTCCGGCGTGGAGCCCAAGGACGCCGGCGTCGCCTCGGCCTGCGTCAACACCGGCCAGCAGCTCGGCGGCGCCATCGGCACCGCGCTGTTCAACACGATCGCCGCCAACAAGGCCGCCGACTGGCTGGCCGGCCACGTCGAGTCCGGCCCGCCCTCCCAGGGCCAGATCCAGCAGGCCGCCCTGGAGGGCTACTCGACCGTCTTCGGCCTGGCCGGCTGCACCCTGGCCTTCGCCGCCCTGGTGGCCGCCGCCCTGCTGCGCAGCGGCCCCCTGCCCACCCCGGAGACGGCCGTGGGCCCGGCGCCCGAACCGGTCGTGGCCGACCGCGTCTGAGCCCCCCGCACCCGGCCCCGCCGATCCGCGCCACCCCGGATCCGCGGGGCCGCCCGCCCGCCCCGAAATCGGGCGGCCCCGGTTATCCCGGGGCCGTCCGATTTCTGTTTACCGGACCGCTGTTTCCCGCCCCGCGCGAGGAACGTCCGCGAATGTCCGCCGTCTCCAGTGGAATTCCAGATCCGGTCGAGCCGGGACTGCTGATAATTTGGCATGAGTAATCACAAAGACATCATCAGGCAGTACCTCGACGGGGTTCACCGCGCCGACCCGGAAGCGGTTCTTCCCCTGGTGACCGACGACGTCCTGCTGGAGAAGAAGGGCCAGCCGCCCCTGCGCGGCAAGGACGTACTCCGCGCCGTCATCGAGAACAAGGACGGCGCCGCGCAAAAGGTCGTCAAGCAGGAGATCGGCGAGCAGCCGCGCCCGGTCCACAAGGTCGAGCGGATGGTCGAGGAGGGCGACACGGTGGCCGTGAGCGGCACCGTCGTCGTGCCCCTGCCGAACGGGCAGCTGGAGATGCTCTTCTCCGACTTCTTCACCTTCCGCGGTGACCTGATCAGCAGCCTGGAGAGCTACATGATCACCCCCGCCGGGCCCCCGCAGGGCTGACCCGGCTCAAGGACCCCGGCCGCGGCCCGGGGCTTTTTGGCGGCGCGGCGCGGCGGCGCGCGCAGCAGCGGGGCGGCCCCCCTTCCGGGCCGCCCCGCTCGCCATGCCCCGCCCGCCGCACTCCGCCCGGAAAAAAGAAGTGGCCGCCCGCCTCACATCGCGCGGGGCTACGTCGTCGTAACAGGCGGAGGCCGAGTTCATCCTGCTCCCCCGACAGGCGCCCGATGGGGCCCTCGCTCTCCACCTGAGGTTTCCGGCCCCGCCCCAGGGCCCCCGTCCACGGGCCGGGGCCGGAAACCCGCCCACCAACCCCCCTACGCCCAGGGCCCGTTGAGCACCCCCGCGACCCGCAGGGGGCCGGCCGGGCCCGGCCGGGACGCTCAACCCTCCGCCTGCGCCCTCCAGGGCTGCAGCTTGTCCGGGTTGCGCACCGCCCAGATGTGGGTGACCCGGTCCTCGGCGACCTCGAACGCCACGACCGTCACGGTGATTCCGTCCTGCTGGACCACGAGCCCGGGCTGGCCGTTGACCATCCGCTCCAGGATCCTCAGGTCCGGCAGCCGGCGCATCAGGGCCACCAGGCCGCGCGCGATGTGCCCGGGACCCTGGACGGAGTGCGAGCCGGCCTCGACCAGGCCGCCGCTGTCGGCGACCGAGACCGCCCCCGGATCCAGGAGCCCGATCAGAGCGCCGATGTCCTGGGACTCCCAGGCCTGCTTGAAGCTGCGGATGACCGCGGCCTGCCGGCCGCCGGGCCGCGCCGGGGCCTGCTGCGAGCCGCGGATGCGGCGGCGGGCGGAAGTAGCCAGCTGGCGGCAGGCGGCCGGGGTGCGCCCGACGATGTCGGCGATGTCGGCGAAGGGATAGCGGAAGACGTCGTGCAGGATGAACGCGACGCGTTCGGCCGGGGTGAGTGATTCCAGCACCACCAGGAAGGCCATGTTCAGCGACTCGTCCAAAGTGACGCGCTCGGCCGGATCGGCGGTGCCCTCCAGGCGCCCGGCGCCCCACTCCATGCGCTCGGGCAGCGGCTCGGGGATCCACTCGCCCACGTACTTCTCGCGCCGGGCCCGCGCCGAGCCCAGCAGGTCCAGGCAGATCCGGCTGGCCACCTTCGTCAGCCAGCCGCCCGGAGAGGCGATGGCCCGCTGCTGCGCCGGCGTCATCGCATACCAGCGCACATAGGTCTCCTGCACCACGTCCTCGGCGTCGGCCAGCGAACCCAGCAGCCGGTAGGCGAGACTGATCAGCTGACGCCGCTCGCTCATGACCGTGTCCAGGTGCGGGTCGAGCCGGTCGTCTCCCCGCGGGGGTCGGGTGCTCATGGTGTCGGCATCTCCTCACGTCGCAACCGCCGTCACCGGGTTAGACGAGACAGCGCACCCGGCTGTGAGGCCACCGCACACCCCCCGGCAAGGTGACCCACGTCACTTCCGGGGGTTCTTGGCGGGAAGGCGCCATCCGTGTCACTGTTTCTGCACGTCTTTCCTGCCCAAAACCGTTGACGCGGCAGTGAGTTGCTGACGACCCCCCTCCACCGCCCCGCGCACCGCCCAGGCCGGGCTGCTGCCCCCTGCGGTGTCGCCGCCCCTGCCTGAGCGCCCCCGACCCCGGCCGCGCCGCGACGCCGGGCCCCGCGCCCGCCAGGCACCCGCACGGCGCAAAAAAAAAGGGGGACCCGGCACGAAGGGCCAACGCCTGGCCGCCGCCCAGGAGTTCACCGCCGGACAAAGCCTTGGCGATGCTCCGGCGGCCCCCACCGCGGCGCACCCCCTGATCCCCGGAGTACGCGCACATCGCCGACCTCGCAGCATGCCCAAAGGAGACACACCCCATGAAGGGCTCTACAGCCTACCGATCCATACAAAAGCGCGGTCTGCACATCGGCCTGCTGCCGGAGATGGCCGCGGCCGTCAACCCGTCCACGCCGATCACGCTCGATCACGACCTGGATGTCCTGCCGGAGGCGGGACGGCGCCTGACGGTGACCCAGTACGCCGGCCACGTCGACGATTTGGCCGCGCGGTTGTGGGCGGCCGGGGTGCGGCCCGGTGAGCATGTGGTGCTGTTCAAGAAGGCCAACGCCGACCACTGGATGCTCGCCTGCGCCGTCTCGCGCATCGGCGCCATCGTGGTGAACCTGTCACCGGCCCTGGACGCCGCCACCGTCGCCGTCCTGCTCAAGCGCCTGGAGCGCCCCACCCTGCTCACCGACGCGGCCAAACTCGACGTCCTGGCGGACGTGGCACTGAGCGACCTCACCGAACGGGTGATCTGCACGGCGGGGGAGCGCGAAGGCACCCTCGCCCTGGCCGGGTTCGCCGGCGCGCCGCGGGTGGCCCCGGTGATCCGGCCCATCGACGAGGCCGCCGTCATCACCCACACCTCCGGCACCACCGGCATCCCCAAACTGGTGGTCCACACCCCGCGCACCCAGGGCCTGCGGCTGCTGCCGCAGTGGCGGCTGCTGTCACTGATGCGCAAGAAGGAGACCGTGGCCATCCACGTCCCCTTCGTGCACTCCCGCATGGTCGCGGCGATGTCGCTTGCGCTGCTGAAGGAGTTCCCGGTCCTTTTGATGCGCCAGTCCGACCCGGCGCAGGTGTGCGAGCAACTGCTGCGCCACCGCCCCGTACTCATCGAAGCCCTGCCCAACTCCCTCATGGAATGGGAGGAGTTGAGCGAGGACCCGCGGGCGCCGTTCGGATCGGTGAAGGTCTTCAGCAGCACCTTCGACGCCATCCACCCCTCCACGATGAGCCGCCTGCTGAACGCCTCCGACCGCCGCGGAGCCCTCTTCTTCCAGATCTACGGGCAGAGCGAGGTCGGCCCGGCCGTGGGGCGCGCCTACTTCCGCCGCTCCGCACACAAGGCGAATGGCCGCTGCGTGGGCTGGGCGATGCCCGCCGGCGCGGCCAGGGTACGGGTGGTGCCCCGCGGCGGCCAGACACCCTCCGAGGAGAGCCCCGGCTTCATCGAAGTCGCCTGGGACGGCCTGGCCAAGACCTACTTCGCCGAGCAGGACCGCTACGACACCAACCTCAACGGCCCCTGGTGGCGCACCGGCGACGTCGGCTACCGCACCCGCCTGGGATGCCTGCACCTGCTCGACCGCGAGGTCGACATGATCGCCGGAGTGCGCAGCTCCCTGGAGATCGAGGACACCGTCCTGGGCCGGCTGCCCGAACTGAGCGAACTCGTGGTGGTGGAGGGCCCCGGCGCCGAGCCCGTCCCGGTCATCTGCACCACCGACGACACACCGCTGGACCGGGCCCGCTGGAAGAAGGCCGTGGCCGCCTTCCCGCAGCTGGCCGACCCGGTGCAGATCCCGCAGGCCGAACTGCCCCGCACCGCCACCCTCAAGGTCCAGCGCCTGGCCCTGGCCGACCGGCTCAGGCACCAGAGCGCCCAGCAGGCATGAACCGCGGCCGCCCGCACCCCGCCCCAGCCACGCCGATCAACCGACCCGAAAAGGATCCCCGCAATGACCTCTGACGCCACGCTCGCACGATTTCGTGAATACATGGTGGGGCCCTCGCGGTTCATGACCCTGCTCTCCGTCTTCGAGCTCGGCATCATCGACCGGCTGCGCGAGCGGCCCGGCCTGAGCGCGGCAGAGCTCGGCGAGGCCGTCGGCGCCAAGCCCGACGCCGTGGAGCAGCTGCTGTTCCTGATGGTCAAGGAGGGCTTCGTCGCCTACGACGAGGACTCCGCCGGCTACTCCCTCGACGCGCTCGCCGAGGTCGCCGAGAGCGACCTAAAGCGCGCACTGCGCTACATGAACCTGATCAAGGTCACCGCGCTGCGCCAGCTGTTCTACCTCACCCAGAGCGTGCAGAGCCGCACCATCGTCGGCCTCAAGGAGCTCTACGGGGCCGAAGGCACCCTCTATGACGCGGTCGCCGACCACCAGGACCTCAACGACGCCTGGCTCAAGCTGATGAACACCGTCACCGCCAACATCGATCCCTGGTTCTTCGCCAACATCGACGTGCCCGCCGGGGCGCGGGTGCTGGACCTGGCCGGCAACACCGGGCTCGGCGCGATCCACACCTTCGAGCACAAGAAGTCCCCCGGACTGCGGGTGACCACCTTCGACCTGCCGGAGAAGCAGGAGGAGGCGCTGGCCAACTTCCGGGCCCACGGCCTGGAGGAGCACCTGTCCTTCATCGGCGGCAACGTCTTCGACGAGATCCCCACGGGCTTCGACACCGTACTGATCAAGCACTTCCTGGACATGTTCGACAAGGACGACGTCCTGAAGATCCTCTCGGGCGTCAACAAGTCCCTGGAGGTCGGCGGGACGGTCAACATCCTGGTGCCGGTGTATCCGGAGAACATCAAGGACACCGACAACTACAACGTCGACTTCTTCCCGGCCTTCTTCATCGGCGCGGCCATGGGCCAGGGCGGCCCGCAGAAGCTGTCGGTGTATCAGAGCTGGCTGGAGGAGAGCGGGTTCAAGGTGACCAAGGCGATCACCAAGGACGCCGCGGAGATCCCCCGCGACGTCATCCCCGTCCAGGCCATCCTGTCCGCGACGAAGATCGCCTGACCGAGGGGGTCCGGGCGGCCGAGGCCAAGGAATGGCTCAGGCCGCCCAGGGCCGCAGCTTCTCGGGGTTGCGGATGACCCAGATGTGCTGGATGCGGTCCTCGGCGATGTCGAAGGCCAGCACGGACAGCACCGCGCCCTCGTGCTGGACGACAAGGCCCGCCTGGCCGTTGACGCTGCGCTGCACGATCGTGGCCCCCGGCGCCCGCGCGGAGACGATGAGCAGGGCCTGCGCGACCTGCTCGCTGCCCTCCAGCGGGTGCAGGCGGGTGCGGACCAGGCCGCCGCCGTCGGAGACGATGGTGACATCGGGATCAAGCAGGCCGATGAGGGCCTTGATGTCCTGGCTCTCCCACGCCTGCTTGAAGTCGCCCACCACACCGGCGCGCCGGCCGGTGTCCGGGGCCAGGCACTGGTGCGCGCGGACCCGGCGGCGGGCGGAAGCAGCCAGCTGGCGGCAGGCGGCCGGGGTGCGGCCGACGATCTCGGCGACCTCGGCGAAGGCGTAGTGGAAGACGTCGTGCAGGATGAACGCGACCCGCTCGGCGGGGGTCATCGCCTCCAGCACCACGAGGAAGGCCATGCCGACCGACTCGTCCAGGGTCACCCGGTCGGCCGGATCGGCGGTGTTCTGCCCGGCCCCCGCCGCCCACTCGGTGCGATCGGGCAGCGGCTCGGGAAGCCATTGCCCCACGTACTTCTCCCGCCGGGCCCGCGCCGAGCCGAGCAGGTCCAGACAGATCCGGCTGGCGACCTTCGTCAGCCAGCCGCCGGGCGAGCGGATGGCCGCCTGCTGCTGCTCGGACATGGCATACCAGCGCGCGTACGTCTCCTGCACGACGTCCTCGGCATCGGCCAGCGAGCCCAGGAAGCGGTAGGCGAGATTGATCAGCCGGGGCCGTTCGCCCAGGACCACGCCCCGCCCCGCACCGAAGAGGGCCTCTTCCGGATCGGGCCGCATGCTCATGGTCTCGCCAACTCCCTCAACTCCCCGCCGCACGCCCGCCCCCACCGGCGCGAGGGGACACCGCCGTCCGGGCGGCGCCCGCACCTCACATTACAAGGGCCTGTCCCGTCGTACCGGTGGAGATCGATCACCACGGGCCCGCACCGCGCGGCCCGCAGACGTCCCTGCGGGGGACTTGCCCGCCTCACCCCTCGGATCGGGCGGGCCCCCCGCAGGGATCACCACCGCCCTGCGCCCTCTCCTGCCCGGACCCTCCGCCCCCTTCCCGCGGCCCGACGCGCCCACACGCCGGAACACCCCACGGGACGAAGGGGTGTAAACGGGTACGTTCAGGGTCAGCGGGTCACCGGACGGTCCGCCCGCTGTCTCGTAACCGAGGAGAGAGCAGTTGCCATGGCCGAGTTCCTGACCGACATCAAGACCATCCGCGAGCGGGCCCGCCGGCAGATCGAGAAGGGCCCGGTGACCGACGCCTACGGCGCGGACCTGGAACGCGTCCTGCTCGTGCTCAACGAGGCCCTGGCCACGGAGATCGTCTGCACACTGCGCTACAAGCGGCACTACTACACCGCCTCCGGCCTCTACTCCGAGCCGGTGGCCGCGGAGTTCCTGGAACACGCCCAGGAGGAGCAGGAGCACGCCGACAAGCTGGCGCAGCGCATCGTGCAGCTGGGCGGCGAGCCCGACTTCAACCCCGACACCCTCACCGCCCGCTCCCACGCGGAGTACCACGCCGGCACCGACCTGATCGAAATGATCAAGGAGGACCTGGTCGCCGAACGCGTCGCCGTGGCCGCCTACACCGAGATCACCCAGTGGCTGGGCGAGGGCGACCCCACCACCCGCCGCGTCTTCGAGGAACTCCTCGCCCAGGAGGAGGAGCACGCCGACGACCTGCGCGGCCTGCTGGAGCGCATCCCGGGCGAGCACCGGGCCTGAGAAGGGCCAGACACCGCGGTGGGGCCCGGCCGCACTCGGCCGGGCCCCACCGCGTTCAGCGCCTGTGTTTCACCGGTTCTCCAGGCGCAGCGTCACATCCTTTTCCTGATCGCCCGAGGCCGAGCCCTCCTCGGCGACGGCGAAGGCCGCCGAGAGGACCGTGACGACCTGGTCGACCGCCACATAACCGCCCTGCACGGCGGCGGTCACCGGACCGCTCAGCCGCGGCACCCCGCCGGGCCCGCCGCCCGCCGGACGCCCGGTGTCAAAGACACCGCTCCACACGGTCGGCCCGTCGGCCGGCGAGGGCCGCGGCGCCGAACCGTCCTGCCGGTCGGAGGCGAAGGCCGCTTTCAGCACGGCGAAGACACTCCCGGCATCGTCCGCCTTGCCGCTCAGTTCCACCGTGACCTGCGCCGAGGGATCTCCCGCACCGCTCACCGTCGTTCCTTTCCTCGCGTCGTACTGCCAAAGGGGCACAGCCAGGCCGGCCCCGCCCCGAGAACCGGCTCACCCGGTGGGCTCGTCCGGCACCGGCTCCCGGTCCGTACCGCCCCCCTGCACCGCGTCCGGGCGCTCACCGGCACCGCCGGAAGCAGCACGCCGGCCGGTACCGGCCTCGTCCGTGTCGGGCACATCCTGTGCCGCGCCGCCGGTGTCCTTGCCGTCCTCGTCCTTCCCGTCCTCCTGCTCCCGCGGCTCCCAGCGGTCCTCGCCGCCGTCGGCCTGCTGGTCGGGCAGATCCCTGGGGATCGGCGTGCTGCCGTCCGCGCCGGGGGAGGCCGGTACCTGCTCACTCATCGCGATGTCTCCTCTCGAGCGCTTGCGCCCAGAGAACGCCGGGCCCTTGCGGCCGGCCACCCGGGGCTGGGATGCAGGTACCCGCGCAGGGCAGGACAACTCGTACTGATCACCGTGGACCACCCGCGCCCGATCGGCGACACGGATGCACCACCGCCCCCACCCTTGCCCGCCGCCCCGGCCGGCCGGGCGGAGCCGGCACAGCGGTGTGAGACTGCTGCTGATCGCCGCCCCCGCCGCGGAAGGGAGAAGACGTGCCGGCCTCCGATCCCCCGGGCGCGCTCGAGGAATTCCTCGCGGACCCCGACAACGCCGTACTGGACCTGACCACCGCGGCCGGCCGGTGCGCCACGGCCCTGGGCCTGCAGCAGGCGACGGTCTACCTCGCCGACCTCCAGCAGCGCCGGCTGGTCCCGCTGAGCGAGGACGAGATCCCTCTGGCCATGGACGGCACCCTGCCCGGCTGGGCCTACCGCACCCTCTCCCTGCGCGTGGCCGAATCACCCATCGGCGGCATGACCGCCTGGCTGCCCCTGCTGGACGGCGCCGAACGCCTGGGCGTGGTCGCCGTCCAGGCCCCCTTCCTCGACGGCGCCCTGCTGCGCCGCAGCAAGGCACTGGCCCACCTCCTGGCCATGATGATCACCTCCAAGCGCGCCTACAAGGACAACCTCGTCCAGCGCACCCGCGCCGAACCCATGCAGCTGCCCGCCGAGATGCTGCGCGCCTTCCTGCCGCCGCGCACCATCGGCAACACCCACGTGGTCTCCACCGCCGTCCTGGAACCCGCCTACGAGATCGGCGGCGACGCCTTCGACCACTGCCTCACCCGGACGGACCTGCACGCCACCATCGTCGACGCGATGGGCCACAACCTCCTCTCCGGCCTCACCACGGCCGTCGCCCTGGCCGCCTGCCGCAACGGCCGGCGCACCGGCGCGGATCTGCCCGAACTTCTGGAGTCCGTGGACACGGCACTGGAGCAGTGGCTGCCCGACCAGTTCTGCACGGGCGTCCTCACCCGCCTGGACCTCGCCAGCGGCGCCCTGCGCTGGAGCAACTGCGGCCACCCGCCGCCCCTGCTGATCCGCGACGACCGGCTGGTCGAGGGCGCCCTGGAAAAAGAACCCGACCCGCCCATGGGCTTCCCCGCCGACCTGCGCGGCAGCGACCGCCAGGTCCACGAGACGACCCTGCAACCGGGCGACCGCGTCCTGCTGTACACCGACGGCATGACCGAGGCGCGGCTGCCGGACGGCACGGAGTTCGGCCTCGAACGCTTCGCCGACTTCGTCATCCGCGCCTCCAGCGCCGGGGAGGTGGCCGCCGAGACCCTGCGCCGCCTCGTCCACTCGATCATGGACACCCAGAGCAACCGGCTGCGGGACGACGCGACCATCCTCATGATCGAGTGGCGGCCGCCCGGCCGGTGAGCACGGCCGGGGAAACCGCCGGGACCAGCCGGGCCGGCCGGCCCCGGCGGCAGCCCTTCAACCCCGCCGCCGGCCGTCCTGGTGGTGGATCTCCTCCTGGGCCTCGGGGCTGGGCGTGAGCGTGTCGCCGGCCTCGCCGTCCTTCTCCCGCCCGCGCTCCTCCTCGGGCACGGGCTGTTCCTCGGCCTCCTCCACCTCCTTGAACACCTCACCGGCCGCGGTCTGGGCGGGGGCGTGCTCGCGGTGGCCGCCGTGGTCGTGCTGGTTGTCCTGCATGGTGATCTCCCTTCGGAGGGGGTGTGCGGCCGGCGCCGTAGAGGCCGGCCGCTTGTGCGGAGTGCCGGGTCAGGGCGTGGCCAGGGGCTCCTGGCCGCCGGGGCCCGTGGTGATGACGAAACCGCTGCGCGGCCGGGTCGGCATCCGGTGCAGCGGGATGCGCAGATCCTGCTGCGGCACCCGGTGGCCCAGCCGGGCCAGGCGGGGCAGCAGGGTGCTCAGGACGGCCAGGGTGATGTCCTCGCCCGGGCAGCGGTGCCCCCCGGCGACCTCGCCGCCGCCCTGGGGCACCAGTACGTCGCGGCCGGGCTCGCCGCCGGTGAACCGCTCGGGGTCGAAGACGTAGGGCCGCGGCCACAGCGCCGGGTCGTGGTTCTGCCCGTACAGGTCGAGCAGGACCAGCGTGCCGCGGGCGATCGGCTCCCCCTGCCAGACGGTGTCCTGCGGTGCCAGGCCCGCCACGAACGGCGCGAAGGGGTAGAAGCGGCGCACCTCGTGGGCGAAGGCCCGCGCATAGCCGTCCCCGCCGTCCTTCGCGCGCGCGAGGCGTTCTTGCAACTGCGGGTGGCGGTGCAGGGCGTGGGCGCCGAAGACGGTGAACCAGCTCACCGCGACGGTGGGGCGGATGATGTTGAGGAGTTCGACGGCCGCCGTCCGCGGCTGAAGCAGCCGGCCGTCGGCGTCCCGGTGGGCGGCGACCGTGTGCACGGCATCGCCCGGGCTGCCCGTGCGGTCCGGCTCGGCCCGGGTCGCCTCGATCAGACGGGCCAGCGCCTGCTCCTGCCGGCCGCGGGCCCGCCGGGCCCGCAGATGGCGCGGCCCCGCGGTGGCGAACCCGTCGACCATCGCCACCAGATCCCGCGCCATCTGCCGCGCCCCGGCCCCGGGACGGTCCGCCCAGGGGATCCCCGCCCACCGGCAGACGGCCCGCGTCAGCACCACGCTCACCTCGTCGAACAGCGTGACCTGGGGCAGGTCCGCCCACTCCTTGCGGGCCTGCTCCCACTCCTCACCGACCCGCTCGGCCAGCGCCCGGATGCCGGGCCCGTCCTTGAGCAGGGAGACGAACAACGCCTTGCGCGCCCGGTGCTCCTCGCCGTCCAGCGTGTGCACCGCGCCCTGGCCGAAGAGCGTGCTGAGGACCGGCCCCGGCAGCGCCGTCCGGCGCCGCACATGGTCCTCGTCGTAGAAGAAGGCCACCGCCTCGGGGCCGCGCAGCGCGATGGCGGGCCTGCCCATCAGCCGGGTGCGCACCGGGCCCGGGCCGGCGCGCCGGCTCAGGTCGGGCAGCCAGGTGTAGCCCTGGGCGAGCAGAGGCAGCGTGTTGTCGATCATGGGGTCCTCCTCAAGGACGCGGGGCGCGGGGGCACCGGTCCTCCGGTGTCTTGCGGCGTGGTGCCCTCGCGCGGGGCCGGGCCGGTTCAGGGCAGGGGGGTGCCGCCCGTGGCGTTGACGATCTCGGCCGTGATGAAACTCGCGTGCTGGGAGGCGAGGAAGACGTAGGACGGTGCCATCTCCGCGGGCTGCGCGGGACGGCCCATCGGAGCCTGCTTGCCGAATTCCGCGGTGTCCGGCAGCGTCGCGGGGATCAGCGGCGTCCACACCGGCCCCGGCGCGACCGCGTTGACGCGGATCCCGTCCTCGACCAGCATCTGCGCCAGCCCCTGGGTGAAGGTCACGATGGCGCCCTTGGTCATGGCGTAGTCCAGCAGGTGCGGGCTGGGCTTGTAGGCCTGCACCGACGTGGTGTTGATGATCGAGCCGCCCCGCGGGATGTGCGGCACCGCCATCTTGCAGAGCCAGAACATGCCGTACAGGTTGGTGCGCAGCACGCGGTCGAACTGTTCCGTGGAGATGTCGGTGATGCCCTTGGGCTGCGACATCTGGTACGCGGCGTTGTTGACCAGCACGTCGATCCGGCCGAACTCGGCGACCGCCCGCTCCACCAGGCGCCGGCACTGCTCCTCCTCGCGGATGTCGCAGGGCACCGCGACGGCCCGGCGTCCGGCCTGCTCCACCCAGCGCGCGGTCTCCCGTGCCTCTTCGGCCTCGGAGGGCAGATGGGTGAACAGCACGTCCGCTTCCTCCCGGGCCATGGCGATGGCCACCGCCCGCCCGATGCCGGAGTCGCCCCCGGTGATCAGCGCGGCCTTCCCGCGCAGCAGCCCGGAGCCGCGGTAGGACTCCTCGCCGTGGTCGGGCGGCGGGTCCATGGGGCCGGTCCAGCCCGGCGGCTCCTGGTCCTGCTGGGGGAAGTCGGGCCGCGGCCCCCTGTCGGTGGGGTCCTGCGGGCCCTGCTTCCCGGGAGTGTCCTTCATCTGCTGCCGCCTTCCCTGCTGTCGTGCGGACGGCGCGCGGGCGCCCTGCCGGGCCCCGTCGCGCCTCGTGCCCACCTTCGTCAAGAGCGGGCCGGCCCACCACCGGAAGATCCCGGGGGCGGGCCGCGCCCGCCGTGCGCGGCCCTCGGGTGCCCGGCCGTCCGAGCGGCAAAACGCGGCGTCACGGCCCGTCGGGGCCGGGCAGGCATGTCCGCCGGGATCGAGGAAAGCCGGACACCATGAAGATCCTCATCGTCCTCGTCGTCCTCGGTGTCGCCCTCGCCTGGTACATGAACGGGCGCAAGAGGCGCTGACCCCCACACCCGCCCCCCGGGACGGTGAGTAGGTGCGCGGCATCCGCGCCGCGGCGGCCGCCCCGGACAAGCCGGCCCACCCCGGCCCGGCCCGGACGCGCAAGGGGGCACCTGAGGCGGCGCCACACCCGCCGCAGCGACCCGTCGCCCCCGGCCCGGCGGCCCGGACCCGCCCGCCCCGTACAGCCTCTGACGTTCCGTCAGTCGCGACGGGGGCGGGGGAGGGGTCAGGTGTCCCGGTGTGCTGCGGCGGCGCGGGCTGCTGTGCGGTAGGCGCCGGGGCGGTGGCCGGTGTGGCGGGCGAAGACCTTGCTGAAGCCGCCCGTATCGCGGTAGCCCACCTCGGCGGCGATGCTCGCCAGGGTGCGGTCGGTCATCTCCAGCAGGTGCCGGGCCCGGCGCACCCGGACGGTGTGCAGATACGTCAGCGGGCTCTGCCCGGTCTCCTCGCCGAAGCGGCGCAGCAGGGTGCGGGTGCTGACCCCGAACTCCCGGGCCAGGGCGGGCAGGTCGTAGCGCTCGCGCAGGTTCTGCTCGAGCCGGCGCTTGACGCCGCGCGAAAAACCCCGGCCCGGGGCGGGCAGCAACTCGGCGTCGACGTAAGGAGCCTGGCTGGAGCGCGTCTCGTCCAGCAGGGCGATGCGCGCGGTGCCGCGGGCGACCTTCGGGCCGTCGTGCTCGCGGATGAAGCCGAGCGCGAAGTCGTACATCGCGCTGAAGGCCGCCGTGGTGGTCACGCCCCGGTCGGTGACGACCAGCTGCTCGCAGCACACCCGCACCCGGCGGTAGCGGCGCGCGAACACCTCCGCGTACAGCCACGACGTCGTCGCCCGGCGCCCGTCGAGCAGGCCGGCCTCGGCGAGCAGGAAGGCGCCGACACAGACCGACACCAGCGCGTTGCCCGTCTCGGCCTGCGCGCGCAGGGCCGCCGTCTCCGGCTCCAGACGGGCCAGGGCCGCCTCGGGGCCCAGGGCGGGGGAGACCTCGAAGCCGGGCACGACCAGCACATCCGCCGGGCGCAGCGCCGCCACCTCGATGCCCGCCCCGCCCGAGGCGCGCACCCGCCCGCGCGGCGAGACGACCGCCACCTCATAGGAGGGCTCCGGCGCGCCCCGGGCCGCGGCGACGTGCCCGGCCATGCTCAGCAGATCGACGATCCCGAACACCTGCGAGGCATAACAGCCGGGATAGGCCAGCACATTGACGCGCAGCGCACTCACACGATCTCCGATGCCCTTGGCCGCCAGCGGGTGGCGAGATCGCCCGCGAAACCGGCGGTGCCGCAGCTTCTCGCCCCCGCCAGCCTCTCGCCATCCTTTCGCCCATGACAACCACAGCAGACACCGCCGCAGCGCAGGACGACCCGCTGGAGGACTTCGAGCGCAGGGCCGTCGCCGTCGAGGGCGTCACCAAGACCGTGTACGTCACCGGGGCGGGCCCGGCCGTCATCCTGATGCCGGAGATGCCGGGCATCAGCCCCGACGTGGCGCGCCTGGCCCGGTGGATCCGCGAGGCCGGCTTCAGCGTGTATGTGCCCTCCCTCTTCGGCGTCGACGGCGCCTATCCGCGGGCCGGGGAGGGGGAGGCGATCGTGCGGCGCGCCTGTGTCAGCGCGGAGTTCCGGGCATTCGCCGGGGGCGGCACGAGCCCGGTCGTGGGCTGGTTGCGCGGTCTGGCCCGCGGCGCGCACGCCGAACGCGGTGGGCCGGGGGTGGGCACCGTCGGGCTCTGCTTCACCGGCAACTTCGCGCTGACCATGGCGCTGGAGGAGGCCGTCATCGCCCCCGTGGTCAACCATCCCTCGCTGCCGCTGGACGACCCCGGCGCCCTGGAGATCGGCGCGGCGGACGCCGCCGCGCTGGCCGAACGCGTCGCCCGGGACGAACTGAAGGTGCTCGCCCACCGTTTCGAGGGCGACCGGTGGTGCACGGGCCGGCGGTTCGCGGCCTACCGGGCGCTGCTCGGCGACGCCTTCGAGGGCCGTGTCCTGCCCGCCGGGGCGGCCCTCACCAATCCCCCACCGTTCTTCCGCGACATCGTCGGCTGCGCCCACAGCGTGGTCACGGCACACTTCGTCGATGAGGCCGGCCATCCCACGGTGCGGGCCCGCGACGAGATCCTCGCCTTCCTGACCGAGCGGCTGGCACCCGCCCCGGCCTGAAGGCGGCGCATCCACTCCGCGACGGTGACGGCGTCGCGGCCGGCGAGAAGGAGGCCCCCGTGCGGTTGCGCGGTTCCGGCGACAGCGGCTGGGACGCCAGGCCCCGGCCGGGTGTCCCGCTGCCCAGGGTGCGGTGAGCGGCCCGGCGGCCCGCTGCCGGTTCAGGTGTTCTCCCGGCCCGCCGCCTTGGCGATGTTGCGGGCCATGCCGCCGAAGACGACGGCGTGAAAGGGCGCCACCGACCACCAGTAGACATGCCCGAGCAGGCCCCGCGGGTGGAACAGGGCCCGCTGGCGGTAACGGGTGCGCCCCGGCCCGCCGGGTGTGTCCGGTGCGCCGGATGTGTTCTCGGGGTGCTGCCCGTGTTGCCCGTGCTTTGGTGTCGTCCCGTCCTTGGCCGGTGGCCCGTCCTGTTCGACGTACATCTCCAGCCAGGCCAGGCCCGGCAGCCGCATCTCGGCGCGCAGGCGCAGCATCCGGCCCGCCTCGATCTCCTCCACCCGCCAGAAGTCCAGGGAGTCGCCGGTCCTGAGGTGGCGGGCGTCGCGGCGGCCGCGGCGCAGGCCGACGCCGCCGGCCAGCCGGTCGAGCCAGCCGCGCACCGCCCAGGCGAGGGGGAAGGAGTACCAGCCGTTGTCCCCGCCGATGCCTTCGATGACCCGCCACAGCTGAGCGGGGGTGGCGTCCACGATCATCTGGCGGTGGTCGGTGTAGAGGCTGCCGCCGGCCCAGTCGGGGTCGGTGGGCAGCGGGTCGCTGGGCGCGCCGGGCAGCGAGGCCGAGGACCAGCGGGTGGTGACCTGGGCCTCCTGGATGCGCTGCAGGGCCAGCCGCAGGGCCTGGCGGAAGGGCAGCGGGCGCCCGGGGCCGTCGGGCACGTAGCGGGCGATGTCCCGTTCCTGGCAGACGACTTCATGGCGCAGGGACTCCGCCAGCGGGCGGGCGATGCCACGGGGTACGGGGGTGACCAGGCCGACCCAGTGGCTGGACAGGGCCGGGGTCAGCAGGGGGACGGGCACGATCAGCCGGTGCCGCAATCCGGCGACCTCGGCATAGGTGCGCATCATGTCCCGGTAGGTCATGACGTCCGGGCCGCCGATGTCGAAGGCGCGGTTGAGGGTGTCCGGCAGGTGGGCGCAGGCGGCGAGGTAGCGCAGCACGTCGCGCACGGCGATGGGCTGGATGCGGGTGCGCACCCAGCTGGGCGTCACCATGACCGGCAGGCGTTCGGTGAGGTAGCGCAGCATCTCGAAGGAGGCGGAGCCCGAGCCGATGATGACCGCGGCGCGCAGCACGATGCTGGGGACGCCGGAGTCGAGGAAGATGTGGCCCACCTCGGCGCGCGAGCGCAGGTGCGGCGACAGGTCCTGTTCGGGTACGCCGGCCGGGGTGAGCCCGCCCAGGTAGACGATGCGCCCTACGCCGGCCGCGCGGGCCTGCTCGGCGACGGTGTGCGCCGCGCGCCGGTCGGTCTCCTCGAAGCCGGGCCCGGAGTTCAGGGCGTGCACCAGGTAGTAGGCCACCTCGATGCCCCGCAGGGCCTCGGCCAGTGACCGGGGGTCGGTCACATCGCCCTGGACGATCTCCACCTGTCCGGCCCAGGGGTGGTCGCGCAGCTTCTGGGGGGTGCGGGCCAGGCAGCGCACCCGGTGGCCCGCCGCGAGCAGTTCGGGCACCAGGCGCCCGCCGATGTAGCCGGTGGCTCCGGTCACCAGGACGTGCCGGCCGGGCCGGGGGGCCTCTTCGCTGTCGCTCACGTGCGCCGGTACCTCGTTTCGGTCTCGGGGGAGCGGGCCGCTTCTTTCCAGGCAGTCTCACCCGCGGCGGCCCGCCCCGCGACAGCTGGCCGCCGCCGCGCATGTCCCTGTACGGGAGAGGGCCGGGGGAGAGGGGGCGGGCCCGGGGGTGCCTGACGGGCCGTCACTGCGGGGGGGGCCGGTGTCACGGTGCGGTGGGCGGGGCGGACGGTGGCAGGGGGGTCAGCCGGTAGGCGTCGCCGTGGGCGCTCACCCGGCCGGCGGTGGGCGCGGGGAAGTGGGTGCCCAGGAGGAGGGTGTCGGTGCCGGCGAGCGAGGCGAGCAGGGCGCGGCGCGAGGCCTCGGCCTGCCCGGGGTCGGTGTCGACGCAGCTTCCCAGGTGGGGGTGGGGGAGCTGGACGGGGTGGTGGATCAGGTCGCCGGTGATCAGCGCTGCCCGGCCGCGGCTGCTCAGCCGGACGGCCAGGTGGCCGGGGGTGTGGCCGGGGGTGGGCACAAGGCTCAGGCCGGGGGCGAGCTCGGTGCCCTGCGGCGGGACGTCCAGGAGGTCGAGCAGCCCGGCGTTCTCGACGGGGTGCACCGAGTCGCGGAACATCTGCCGCCGCGGCTCGTCCATGGCGTACCCGGCCCAGAAGTCCCGTTCGGCGCGGGAGGTGACGTAACGGGCGTGGGGGAAGGTGGGGACCCACGCGCCGTCGCCCGGCCGTGCGCGGGTGTTCCAGCCGACGTGGTCGGTGTGCAGGTGGGTCAGGACGACCAGGTCGACCCTCTCCGGTGGGAACCCGGCGGCGGTCAGGCGCCGCAGGTAGTCGGTGCGCAGGTGGTGCCAGGCCGGGTTGGCGCGCGTCTTGCCGTTGCCGATGCCGGTGTCGACCAGCACCCGCAGGCCCCCCACGGTGAGCGCGAAGCTGTGGCTGTCCAGGCGCAGGACGCCCGCGGGGTCGGCGAAGTCGGGGCGCAGCCACTGCTGGCGGGCGACCAGTTCGGGGCCGGCGCCGGGCAGCAGCCAGGGCCCGGTGGCGGGCGGCAGCGGCGTCTCGTCGATGCGGTGGACGGTGATGTCGCCGACGGTCCAGTACGGGGCCGCGGGCGGCGGCCCGCTCCGGACGGTGGTCGGGCTCTGCATGGCTGGGTCCTCTCCCCGGGAACACGAACGCTAAAAGCTAAGTGTTTGCGTTAAGTGAGCGTAGGTCCTACGGTGACCTAACGCAAACACTTAGCTTTTAGCGGGGGTGGGGCGGACCGCACTCCCGCAACACCCCGTCCCCGCCCACCCGTTGAGGACCCCATGCCTGCCCCTGAAGAGCCCACACCCCAGCCCGCACCCCCACTCACGCCCCGGCTGACGCCCCCTGAGGCCGCCCGCTGGGCGGCGCGCGCCGGACTCCTGCTGCCGCCGGAGCGGCACCAGGCGGTGGCCGCCACCGCCGAGCACATCCACGCCGTCGTCGCCGTCCTGCGGGAACTGGACTTCGCCGACACCCCGCCCGCCCCCCACTCCACCGCGGAGGAGCAGCCCCATGCGGCCCTTTGAGCTGACCCTGGCCGACGCCGCACAGGAGATACGGGCGCGCCGGCTCTCCCCGGTGGAGCTGGTGGACTCCGTACTGGAGCGGATCGAGCAGACCCAGCCCGCCCTCAACGCCTACGTCACCGTCACCGCCGAGCGGGCCCGCAAAGCCGCCCGCGAAGCCGAACGCCAAGCCGCCGCCGGGCACTTCACCGGCCCGCTGCACGGCATCCCGGTGGCGCTGAAGGACCTGATCGACGTCGCCGGAGTGGCGACCACGGCCAGCTCGGCGGTCCGCACCGGGCACCGGGCGCAGAGCGACAGCACGGTCGCGGCCCGCCTGGCCGCGGCCGGCACCGCCCTGCTGGGCAAGACCCACACCCATGAGTTCGCCTACGGGCTGACCACCCCCCAGACCCGCAACGCCTGGCACCCGGACCGGGTCGCCGGCGGCTCCAGCGGCGGCTCGGCCGTCGCGGTGGCCGCGGGCGCGGCCACCTTCGCCCTGGGCACCGACACCGGCGGTTCCATCCGCGTACCGGCCGCACTGAACGGCATCGTCGGCCTCAAACCCACCTACGGCCTCATCCCCCGCGACGGCGTGACCTCCCTGTCCTGGACGCTGGACCACATCGGCCCCCTGACCCGCACCGTCCAGGACGCGGCCCTGGCCCTGTCCGCCCTCACCGGCCCCGCACCGCGCGGCCCGGCCGGCCCGCCCCCGCCCGCCACGGACCTGACCGGCATACGCGTCGGCGTCCCGCGCACCTACTACTTCGACCACGTCGACGTAGACATCGAAAACGCCGTGCGGACCGCCCTCACCCACCTGCGCTCCCTGGGCGCGACCCTCGTCGACGTCGACATCCCCATGACCCGCTACATCCAGGCCACCCAGTGGGGCCTGATGGTCCCCGAGGCCAGCGCCTACCACGCACCGACCCTGCGCTCGGCGCCCGAGCGCTACGGGCCCGACGTGCGGATCCTGCTGGAAGCCGGCGAACTGATGCCCGCCGGCGACTACCTGCGCGCCCGGCGCGCCCGCACCCTCATGCACCAGGCCTGGCTGCGCCTGCTGGAACAGGCCGACGTGATCGCCGCCCCCACCGTCCCCACCACCGCCGTCCCCACCGGCCAGACCACCCTCACCTGGCCCGACGGCACCCACGAAAGCGTCTCCGACGCCTACGTCCGCCTCTGCGCGCCCGCCGACATCACCGGCCTGCCCGCCCTGTCCCTGCCCGTCGGCCGCGACCGCGCCGGCCTGCCGATCGGCATGCAGCTGCTGGGCCGGCCACTGGCCGAGGCGCTGCTCCTGCGGGTGGGCCGCGCCTACGAACAGAGCGTGCCCGCCCACCGGCACACCCCCGCGCCCCTGGCCGCCTGACACCCGCCCCGCGCCCGCCTGATGCCCGCCCGGCCTTTGCCGGCCGCCCCCGGGGCCGCGTCCCGGGGGCACGGAGACCGGCTTAAGGTGATGCCTGTGAGCCGTAGACCGATGGCGCGCCCCGGCGGGCGCAGCGCCCGCGTCCAGGAAGCCGTCCACGCCGCGGTCCGCGACCTCGCGGCGCAGGCCGGCCGCGACGCGCTGACCGTGCCCCAGATCGCCGCCCGCGCCGGGGTCACCCCCTCCACGATCTACCGCCGCTGGGGCGATCTGCAGGCCCTCCTCTCGGACGTCGCGGTCGAGCGCCTGCGCCCCGAGACACCGCCGCAGGACCACGGCGACCTGCGCTGCGACCTGCGGGCCTGGGCCGAGGAGTTCCTCGAGGACATGGCCTCCCCGGCCGGGCGCGCCTACATCCGCGACGCCCTGCTCGGTGACCCCGATGGCACCAACGCGGGCCAGTGCTCGGCCTACGCGGCCCAGCAGATCGACGTCATCCTCGCCCGCGCCGCCGCCCGCGGCGAGAGGGCACCCGACACCGAGACCGTCCTCGACCACGTCGTGGCACCGATGATGTACCGCATCCTCTTCCGCCCCGGCGGCCACGACGCCGCCTACGCCCACCGCCTGGTGACCACCCTGCTGGCCCTGTGAGCCCGGCCCCCCCGCGCGCGGGTGACACCGGCCCCCGCCCGCGCGTGGCAGCGCGCCCCAAGGCGGGGCCCGCGCCTACAAACACCCCCATGTGCCACTACTGCGGTTGCCGAGAGATCCCGCTGATCAAGGAGTTCATCGCCGAACACGAGCGCGTCACCGACGCCGCGGGCGATGCCCTGCGCGCCCTGGACCGGGGCGACACGGCCCGCGCCCGCACCCTGGTGGACGCCATGGCCCGCGAGCTGGCGGCACACTGGCGGGGCGAGGAGGACGGCCTGTTCACGGTGATGCGCGCGGACCCCGAGTACGCGCCCTACATCGCCGCCCTGGAAGGCGAACACCGCGACCTGGCCGCCCTGTTGCCCGCCCTTGACCTGTCGGACCCCGCCGACGTGGACCGCCTCACCGAGGCCGTCGGCGAACTGCACCGGCACATCGCCAAGGAGGAGGACGGCCTCTTCCCCGCCTCGCTGACCGCACTCGACGGCCAGCAGTGGAACCTGGCCATGGCCGCCTGGCGCCGGGCCCACCCCGCCTGACCCTGCTTCACCCCCGGCCCGCCACCCCTTGCCGGCCGTCCGCCAGCAGCCGCGACAGCTCGACGCGCGAGCGCACCCCCAGCACGGCGAACACATTGCGCAGATGGTGATCGACGGTGCGATGACTGACCGAAAGCCGCACCGCCACCTCCCGGTTGGTGGCCCCCTCCGCCACCTGCGCCGCGATGCGCTGCTGCTGTGGGGTCAGCGCCGCCAGCGGCCCCGGCCCCACCACCGTGCCCGCCACCGCCTCACCCGCGGCCCGCAGCTCACCGCGGCTGCGCTGGGCCCACACCCGCGCCCCGCACCGCTCGAAGGACACCAGCGCCTCCCGCAGCGGGCCCCGCGCCTGACGCGTACGGCGCCGGCGGCGCAGCCACTGGCCGTACAGCAGCTGCGTACGGCCGCGCTCGAACTCACCCGCCAGCCGCTCATGGTGGGCCAGCGCACGCTCATACGCCGCGGCCGCCTGCCCGGGGCAGGCCAGCAGGGCCGTGCAGCGCGCCAGTTGGGCCGGGGCCAGCGGGTCGGCGGTCCTGTGCGCCCAGCGCGCGAACGCCGCCGCGGCCCGCCGGGCCTCGGCCGTGCGCCCGCTGTGGACGGCCGCCTCCACGAAGCAGGGCACCGCCAGCATCCGCACCGCGAAGTGCCCGCCGCGCGGGCCCGGCGCGATGAGCGGGGCCAGCCGCGCCGCCGCCTCGGCCGCCCGCCCCGCGGCCAGCTCCGCGCGGGCCACCGCCCACAGGGCCAGACTCGCGGGCTGGGCAAGACCGTGCGGGCCCGCGCCCGCCGCCGCGGCCGCCGCGTGCACGGCCACAGGCCTCCATCTCGCCCTCCACGGACGCGGCGAGGGCGAGCACGGCGTGCAGAGCGGCCGCGGCATTGGGCTGGCCCCCGCGCCGGGCCGTCCCCAGTCCCTCCAGGGCGTGCGTGCGGGCCGCGGTGTGCCGGCCCGCGCGCAACTCCGCGTAGGCCAGGTGTTCCAGGGCGCGCGGCACCAGCACCTGCGGGCCGTGCGCGCGCAGCACCGCCAGCGCCCGGGCACCGGCCTCGCAGGCCGTGGCCACCTCCCCGACGACCAGGGCCGCGGCCGCCGCCCGCAGCAGCCCGGCCGGCCCGCCCGCCGTATCCAGCCCCGCCAGGCAGCGGCGCAGCAGAGCGTGCCCCTCGGCGGTCCGGCCCGCAAGGACGGCGCACATCCCGCTCCGGTAGGCCTCGAGGAAGGGGTCCTCGGCGCAGGACCAGCCCGTCATCGCCGCCCGGTAGCCGGCCGCGTCTCCCATCGCCCAGGACGCCTCCGCCGCCCCAATCAGCGCCCGGCGGGCCCGCTTGGGCGCCAGCAGCCCGGCCGCGGTCAGCAGCGACGTGCGCGCGTCGTGGGCCGGCCCGTCGGCCAGGGCGAGCAGGCCGCGCACCCGGTGCACCTCCCCGTGGGCGTGCCCGGCACCCGCCCGCGCCAGCAGGGCGCGGGCCCACAGCGGATCTCCCGCCAGCCGGGCCGCGTCGGCGGCCTCGGCGAGCCGGTCGGTGCGCACCGCCGCATCGGCGCTCAGCGCCGCGGCGCGCGCCAGCGCCCCACCGCGTTCGCCCGGCGCCCGGCCGGCGGCCGCCGCGGCCAGCGACGCGGCCAGCCGCGCATCGTGTCCCTGTGCCGCGCAGGCGAGTTGGACCAGCCGCGCGAAGGGATCCGGGCAGGCCGCGGCCAGCCGGGTGTGGGCGGCGGCCCGGCGGGCGAGCGGGGCCCGGCCGAGCACCGCCCGGCGCAGCAGCGGGTGCGTGAAGCGGATGCGCCCGCCCGCCGCGACCACGAGCGCGGCCTCCTCGGCCAAGGCGAGCGCGGCCGCCTTCCCGCCGGCCCGCAGCACCAGGGCGAGTTCGGCCCCCGCCCCCTCCGGTTCGTGCTCGCAGGCCGCCGCGGCCAGCAGCAGGGCGCGGGCCGCACCGGGCAACGGCCCAAGGCGCGCCACGTAGGCGTCCAGGACGTCCTCCCCGCCCGGCAGGGGATCGGGCAGCGGGGCGCGCCCGGCCAGCTGGTCGTCGGTGAGCGCCGCGGCGAACGCGGTCAGCAGCCGGGGATTGCCCGCCGCCTCACGCACCAGCCAGCCGGCCACCACCGGATCGGCGCGCCCCCGGGTGACCTGGGCCAGCAGCGCGCCGGCCGCACCCTCCTCCAGCGGGCCCAGCCGCACCCGGGGCCAGTCGGCGAACTCCCGCTCCGCGCCGCCGTGTTCGGCGAAGGTGACCAGCACGGACACCGGCCCCGCCGCGGCCGGACCGCTTGCTCGCGCGCCCAGCGCCGCCCGGGCGGGCCCATTCCAGCGGTGCACGTCATCGGCCAGGACCAGCAGCGGCCCCCCGGCCCCGCCCGCCATCGAGGCACCCGCCATCGGGGCACCCGCCATCCCGGTGTCCGCCTCGACGCAGGGGAGCGGGCCGCAGATCTGGCGCGCGTACTCCACCAGCGCGGTGCGCCCGAAGCCGGGCGGCGCGCTGAGGGCCAGCACGCCGCCCCGGCCCGCGACGGCCCGGCCCACCAGCCCTTGTACGGCGGCCATTTCCTCCTGCCGCCCGTACAGGAGGGGGGAGGTGGGGGCGGGGGAGCGGGACGTCGAAGGAGCCACGCCCGCACGCTAGGGGCGCCTGATGCCCTCCGGAAGCCCCGCATCCGCCGCTCTGGGCACACCCCCAGCGCCGCCCGCCCACCGGTGTGCACAGGCACAACCAGCCCCCACCGAAACGACTATGACAGAGCGTCAGGCTCAGCTGGTGTGGGGGCAGTTGCCCCGGTACTCCTCGATCGTGGGGCCCGGCGCGGGCAGCGGGCACAGGAACTGCTCGTAGCGCATGTCGTCGTCGATGAACCGCTTCAGCCAGGAGATGCTGTACTTCGCGATCGTCGTGTCGGGCGAGTTCGGCGTGAAGTGGGTGGCGTTGTTCAGCTCCAGATACGCCTTGTCCAGCGAGCCGGGCAGCGAGCGGTAGAACGGCTCGGAGTGCCCGGCGACCGGGGCGACGGTGTCGCCGTCCGCGCCCACCACCAGCGTGGGCGTGCGCACCTCGGGCCAGGTGGTGTCCAGGTTCCAGCCGGTCAGCGGGATCGCCGCCTTCAGCGATGTGCGGCTCTTGGCCGCCTCCAGCGTGCCGCCGCCGCCCATCGAGTGCCCCATCACCCCGAGGCGGGAGGCGTCGATCCGGCCGCGCACCGCACTGGATCTGGTCAAGTAGTCCAGCGCGGCAAGGAGTTGACGTCCGCGGCTGTCGGGCTGGTCGAGGGTGGTGAGCGTGTCGATGGTGAAGACCACGAAGCCCTGGGAGGCCAGCCGCGGCCCCAGCCAGGCGATGCTCGACTGGTAGGCGGTGAAGCCCGGCGCGATGACGACCGCGCCGAACGTGCCGTCCGCGGTGGACGTCGGGTAGTACACCGTGCCGCCGCCGAACCCGGAGACCGACAGCGGGGAGACGCCGGTCTGCGAGACGGCGTAGGAGCCGCGCGGCGCCTCGATGCTGGCCACGCTCGGGGCGGGCCCGCGCTCATAGGGATTGTCCGCGACAGCCCGGGCCTCGGGCGCCAGATGGGTGCCCACCAGGGCGGTGGTGGTGAGCGCGGCGGCCAGACAGGCCCGCACCAGGGGGCGGGAGAAGACATGCGGATGCACGGAGGGTCCTCTCGGTCAGGGCGGAGCACGCGGCCGGTTACGTTCCCGGGGGCGCCGCCACAGGCAGGGGCCCCCACCGTGGCCCCGACCGGCCCCCCAACACATCGGCAAAATCACCGGCCCCCCACCGGGCCCACCGCCCCGACCCCGCCCTTCACACCGTCTCCGGCGCTCACCTCATCTGGCGGCGTACCAGTTCGTGCAGGCGGCCGGTGGTGTCGGCCAGGAGTTGGGCGGGTGGGCCCTGTTGCACGATGCGGCCCTGGGACATCACCACCACCCGGTCGGCGTCCATGACGGTGGACAGCCGGTGGGCGATCACCACGCGGGTGGCGTTCAGGGCGCGGGTGCTGTCGATGACCGTGCGCTGGGTCTCGTTGTCCAGGGCGCTGGTGGCCTCGTCGAAGAAGAGGACGCGGGGGCGGCGGATCAGCGCCTGGGCGATCATCAGGCGCTGGCGCTGGCCGCCGGAGATGGCCCCGCCGCCGGAGATCATCGTGTGCAGGCCCATCGGCATGCGCTTGATGTCCTCGGCCAGGCCCGCCATGGCCGCCGCCTCCCACGCCTCTTCCTGCGTGAACGACTCGGCGCCGCAGATGCAGTCCAGGATCGAGCCGGACAGCGGCCGGGCGTTCTGCAGGACCACCCCGCACTGGCGGCGCACCGCCGACTGGTCCAGGGCCGACAGGTCCTGGCCGTCGTACAGGACGCTGCCCGAGGCCGGTTCGTCGAAGCCGATCAGCAGGCGCAGCAGCGTCGACTTGCCGCAGCCGCTGGGCCCCACCACGGCCACGAACTCGCCCGGCGCGATCTTCAGCGACACGTCGTCCAGGACCAGGGGGCCGTCGTCGGTGTAGCGGAAGGACAGCGACCGCGCCTCGATCGCGCCCTGCAGCTCGCCCGGCTGGGTGCTGCCCGCGCGCACCTCCGGCGCCTGGTCCAGGACGGGTTTGATCTGCTCGAACATCGGCAGCACCGCGGCCGCCGAGATGAGCGCCCCGGTCAGCTGGGTGACCGAGGTCAAGAGCATGGTCACGGCGGTGCTGAAGGTGAGGAACTCTCCCGCGCTCAGGCTGCCCCGGGCCGGGCCGGCCAGCAGGACGAACATGACCAGCGTGCACAGCGGCAGATAGACGGAGTTGACGACGGTGGTGAGGTTCTTGATGCGCCCGGCCCGCCGCTGCAGCTCCCGGCTGCGCGCGAACTCTCCCGCCCACGCGGCGTACGCGAAGCTCTCCGCGCCGGCCACCCGGAGTTTGGGCAGGCCGCGCAGGGTGTGGAACGCCTGGTTGTTCAGCTTGTTGCCGAGTTCCACAAGGCGCCGCTGCCAGCGCAGTTCCCACAGGCCCAGGGTGAGGAAGACGGCCGCGATGACGGCGAGCATGCCCAGCGCGGCCAGTGCCAGCGGCACGCTGTAGAGCAGCAGCAGGATCAGGTTCATCGCGCCGAGCGAACCGGCCTGCAGTGCCACCGGGCCGATGCCCGACAGGATCCGGCGGATCGCGCTGACGCCCATGGCGGCGCCGGCCAGTTCACCCGTGGAGCGTGCGGCGAAGAAGCGGGTGGGCAGCCGCAGCAGGCGGTCCCAGACCGCCGGTTGCAGGGCGCTTTCCATGCGGCCCTCCATCCGCAGGACGGTGAGGTTCTGCAGCAGCATGAACGACGCCGAGACGATGCCGGTGACCATCACGGCCAGCGATACCTGGACGATGAGGCTCTTCTCGCCGCGGGGCACGAACACCCCAAGGACCTGTCCCGTCGCGATCGGTACCAGGGCGCCGGCCGTCACCGTCACCAGCCCGGCGAGCACGAGGTTGCGCATGTCGGCGCCGGTGCCGCGCAGGCTGAAGAGGAAGAGCCGCCACGGCGTCAACGGCCGCTGGGGCAGCGGCCGGTAGAACATGACGGCCTGCGGCTCGAATTCGTCGGCGTTGGACGCCTGGACGCGGGTGCGCCGCCCGGAGGTGGGGTGCACCGCCTCATAGCCGCCGCGCCGCCACAGCAGCGCGACCGGCGCGCCGCTCGCGGCCCGGTGCCCCACCAGCGGCCCCGCGTTCCGCCGCCACCAGCGTCCCTCCAGCCGGACGGCGCGGGTGCGCAGCCGCGAGGCGATGGCCACCTGCTCCACCGCATCGACGCGTTCGCTCACCGCGCCGCCCGCCGACGGCCCGGCCAGGGTGATGCCCGCCGCCTCGGCGGCCAGCTTGCAGGCGGCGTACGTCGCGTCGTGCCCGGCCTCCCGCACTCGCCGCCCCCCGCGCCCGCCCGGCCGGCCGATGGAGGCGATCAAAGTCCGGTCGGCCTGCTCGCGGACGCTCTCGCCGGCCCTGATGCCGGCCGCCGTACGGTCCTCGTGCGCCCGCTCCAGGCGTTCGATCCACCGGTCGAGGGCGGCCAGCAGCCGGTACTGCTGGTTGACCATCCGCTGCCACAGGCCCGCGTCGAGAAGCAGTTCGCCGGCGGCCTGCTCGCTGTAGGCCGACCCGTACTGCACGCTGCCCGGCGCGACCGGCATCCACAGGATGTCGTCGTCGGCCACCACCTCCTCGCCGATGGTGCGCCCGTCCAGCGGCGCCTCGAACAGCACCCGGTGGCCGCGTCCGACGCCCAGCGCGAAGGCGTGCTCCAGGATGCTCAGGGCCGCGTCCTGGGTGTCGTAGCCGGTGGGGCAGGGCTGTTGGTTGGACCACCCCTCGCCGTACTCGGGGCGGTACAGCTCGCGCAGCGGGATGCGGCGCAGCGCGCAGCCGGGCAGGGGGCGCCCCACCAGGGTGTGCTGGGGTCCCTCGACCGGGCCGAGGAGCAGCGTGCCCGGCTCCAGACGGCCCAGGTAGTGCCAGTGGCCCTGCTGCACCGCGTCGACGGCGAACAGGTCGAGTGCGCCGGCCACGACCAGCCACAGCACCTGCGGGCCCTCCAGGTGCACGCTGCGCAGCCCCGCGCAGTCCACCGGGGTGCCCAGCGCGCCGACCGCGGCGGCGACCGGGTCGGGCGTGTACGCGTACTGCTCCGGTACCGACGTCACCTCAGTACTCCCTGACCAGGTCGGCGTAGGCTCCGCCGGCGGCGACGAGCTGCTCGTGGCGCCCGCGCTCCACGACCTGCCCGTGGTCCAGGACGACGATCTCGTCGCTGTCGCGCACGGTGCTCAGGCGGTGGGCGATGACCACGCAGGCGCAGCCGCGACGGCGCAGGTTGTCGATGATGAGCTGCTCGGTCTCGGCGTCCAGGGCGCTGGTCACCTCGTCCAGTACGAGGATGCTGGGGCGGCGCACCAGGGCGCGGGCGATCTCCAGGCGCTGGCGCTGCCCGCCGGAGAAGTTCTGCCCGTCCTGCTCGACGCGGCCGTGGATGCCGCCGGGGCGGCGGGCCACCACCTCGTACAGGCAGGCGTCCTTGAGGGCCGCCACCACGGCGTCGTCGGTGATCGAGGGATCCCACAGCGCGATGTTGTCGCGCACGGTGCCCTCGAAGAGGAAGACGTCCTGGTCGACGAAGGAGACGGAGGCGGCCAGCGCGCCGCGCGGAATGTCCTCCAGGCGCTGCCCGTCGATGCGGATCGTGCCCTGCCACGGGCTGTACAGGCCCGAGATGAGGCGGGAGACGGTCGACTTGCCGCTGCCCGAGCCGCCGACGAGCGCGACCTGCCGGCCGGGGCCGACCGACAGCGAGAAGCCGGACAGCAGCGGCTTGTCCAGCGGGCTGTAGCCGAAGGTGATGTCCTCCAGGGTGACGTGGCCCTTGAGGCGGCGGGTGCCGGCGGCCGGTTCGGGGCGCGCGTACAGCGTGTCCACGGGGAAGTTCTCGACGTCCTTGAGGCGGGCGATGTCGGCGGCGAAGTCCTGGATGCGGCCCGCCACCCCGTTCAGGCGGGTGATCGGCGCGGTGAAGCGGGTCACCAGCGCCTGGAAGGCGACGAGCAGGCCGATGGACAGGTGCCCCTCGACCGCGCGCAGCCCGCCGATCCACAGGATCAGCGCACTGTTGAGGGTGGCCAGTGTCGGCGCGACGACACCGAGCCAGGCGCTGGGCACGCCCAGGCGCTGCTGCTCCTCCAGGGTGGTGGCGTGCTGGCCCGCCCAGCGCCGGAAGTAGGCGTTCTCGCCGCCGGTGGCCTTCATCGTCTCGATCAACTGCAGGCCGGTGTAGGAGGTGTTGGTGAGCCGGGCGGTGTCGGCCCGCAGCTTCTGGGTGCCGGTGGCGCGCAGCCGGATCACCACGCGCATCGCCACGATGTTCAGCAGGGCGATGCCGACGCCGACGAGGGTCAGCTGCGGATCGTAGGTCCACAGCAGGGCCGCGTAGAGCGTTACGACGACGCCGTCGACGCCGGCGGCGGTGAGGTCGCGGGCCAGGGTCTCGGCGACCGTGTCGTTGGAGGCCAGGCGCTGCACCAGGTCGGCGGGGCTGCGCTGGGCGTAGAACGTGACGGGCAGGCGCAGCAGATGGCGCAGGAAGCGGGCGCCGGACAGGGTGGAGGAGATGATGCGCCCGCGCAGCAGGTTCGCCTGCTGCAGCCAGGTCAGCACCACGGTGAGCGCCACCATCGCGCCCATCGAGGCGAACAGCGCGCCAAGGAGCGAGGTCTGGTGGCCGACCAGGAACAGGTCGATGTAGGTCCGGCTGAGTGCGGGCAGCGCCGCGCCGACCGCCACGAGCAGCAGGCTGGCCAGGAGGGCGGCGAGCATCGTGGCGGTGGTGCCGCGCAGCCGGGCCGGCAGCGCCCTCAGGACGCCGGGCCTGCGGCCCCCCGGGCGAAAGTCCGGGCCCGGTTCCAGGACCAGGACGACCCCGGTGAAGCTGGTGTCGAAGTCCTGCGCGGACACGAAACGCCGGCCCTTGTCCGGGTCGTTGATGTACACCCCGCGGCGCCCCAGGCGGCGCCCGCTGCCCTCGTAGACGACGTAGTGGTTGAACTCCCAGAAGAGGATCGCCGGGGCGGTGACCTCGGCGAGCGCGGCGGGTTCCATCTGCATGCCCTTGGCCGTCAGGCCGTAACCGCGCGCCGCTTTCAGGACGTTGCTGGCCCTGGAGCCGTCGCGCGAGACGCCGCAGGCGATGCGCAGCTCCTCCAGCGGGACGTGGCGCCCGTGGTGGGCCAGGACCATGGCCAGGGCGGCGGCGCCGCACTCCACGGCCTCCATCTGCAGGACGGTGGGGGTGCGCACGGTGCCCGGGCGCCGGCCCCGGGCGGCGGGGCGTGCCGGGGCGCGCCGGGTGCGCCGCGGCGGTTCGGGGCGGTGCCTGCGGCGTCCGCCGGGGGGCGGCAGTTGTTGCCGGCGGGCGGGGGAGGGGTGCGGTGCGCTCACGGAAGCAGCCAATCGATGGGGTGCTGCGCGGCGAGGTGGACGGCGCCGGTGGCCGGGGTCAGGGAGGCGGGAGCGAAGGGCGGCCCGCCGCCGGTGGACCAGGCGTAGCCCGAGGCGGCCGCCGGGGACTTCTCCAAGGTGACGAGTACGGCCACGACGGGTCCGTCCTTGGTGAACTGCGCGGCCAGTTCCCCCTCGCCGAGGAAACCGGTGATCTTCCGGCGGGTCTGGGTGGTCCGCCCGATGGCCTTCACGTGTCCGCGCAGGGTGCCGTACTCCTGGGTGGGCACGGACTGGACGCTCAGGTCCACGGCGGCCCCCACGGGCAGGGTGGCCGCGCTGCCGGCGGGCACGTAGAGCATCGCCACGAGCGGGTCGCCGGTGTGCGCCACGCGCTCCAGGGTCGCCACGTCGGCGCCGGTGGTGACCACGGTGCCGATCCTGGCGAGGAGGGTGCTCACCCGGCCCGCGGCGATGGCGCGCACCACCTTCTCGCCGCGTGGCGTACGGACCTTGAGGACCGGGGCGCCGGCGGCCAGGCGCTTGTTCTCCTCGGCCAGGACGGCGGTCACCTGCCCGGTGACGGGGCTCTGCAGGACGTAACTGCCCTGGCCGTGGGTGAGGATGCCCGGCGCCCGCAGCGTGGAGTCGATGGACCCGGTCACCGCCCACAGGCCGGCACCGGCCATGGCCAGGAGGGTGACGGCCAGTACGAGCAGGCCCTGGGGGCGGGCGTAGCGCACCGGCAGGTCGAGTTCCTCGGGCGACTGCAGTTTGGACAGGGCCTGTTGGCGGAACTGCACGGAACGCTTCCCTTACTGTGCCTGCGGCGTCCGCGAGCCCCGGAACCTGGCGGGTTCCGGGGCTCGCGGATCATGGTGTTCCGGTGAGCGGGAGGCTCAGAGACCGGCGGTCAGGCCCGAGGCCAGGCCGGTGACGGCACCGGTGTTGAGGCCGGTGGCACCCTCGACCGTGCCCACGACGCCGCCGACGACACCCGAGACCGGGGCGATGGAGTCGACGGTGCTGGTGACGTTGCTCGCGACACCGGCGACGAGACCGCCGGAGACGTTGTCGAGGTCGGCGTCGGAAATCTCGAGGGTCTCGACCTGGGGGGTGTGGTTCATGGTGTGAGCTGCCCTTCTCATGAATGGTGCAAAGGTGTTTCCAACTCCGCGGAACCTGGGATGAGAATTCCGCGTCGGCCAGGATCAAAGCACGTTCGCAGCTCGTACATCCAATCGACGAGGGGCCCCTCGGTCACGGTTGCGGCATCGAATCACCGCTGCGTGCAGGCGGTTTCACCGCGCGGCGGCAGCTCCTTCACAAGATTCACAGAAGGAAATGGGCGACCGCCCGGATCCCTCTCCAACAAATCGGACACTCTCCCTCCAAAGAGCACTTCCTGTGGTTCGTGCACGGAAATAAACGGGGAGGAGGAGTCGAATTGCGTGACCGGAGTGCACATTCGATGTGCAGGTTCATTGAAGGCACGCCCCGGGCCCGGCCGAAGGGGACGGGCAGGACCCGGCCGGCGCCGCGGCCGGCGGGAACGGCTCCGGGCACTCAACGGCGGTTCAGCGCACCGGGAAACCGAAGGAGTGGCCCTGCTCCTTGAGCCGGGGCAGCAGCCGGCGCAGGGCCTCGACGGTCTGGGAGCGGTCCCCGCCCGCGTCGTGGAAGAGCAGCGTGGGCCCGCCGGACAGCTCCCGCTCGACGGTGGACACGATGACGTCGGTACCCGGGCGCTCGAAGTCCTTGCTGTCCACGTTCCAGCCCAGCGGGCGCATGCCCCGCGACGCGGCGAGCTTGCGGCTGGCGGGGGTGAAGGCACCGCCGGGCGCCCGGTAGTACATCGGCCGCACACCCCCGGACGCCTTGGTGATCATGCGTTCGGCATCGAGTATCTGCCGGGACTGGTAGGCCTGGGACTCCTTGTCCATGGCGGTGTTGTGCGACACCGTGTGGTCGCACAGCCGGTGCCCGGCGGCCACCACCTTCTTCACCAGCTCCGGGTGGGCCTGCGCCTGCGTGCCCACCATGCAGAACGTCGCCTTGACCCCGTACTCCCGCAGCAGGTCCAGGATTTGCGGCGTCCACTTCGGGTCGGGGCCGTCGTCGATGGTGAGGTTGATGCCGCCCTTGCCCCGGTCGGATGCGTGCACGATGGACGCCTCGACCGGCTCGAGGTCACCGCCCGGCGCGGCGGCGCTCGCCCTCGGCGCCGGGCCGTCCACGGAACCGGCCTGCGCCGTCCACACCGAAGCGCCGGTGGCCAGCACCGTCACCCCCAGCGCCGCCCCGAGAACCTTGCCGTACCAGCCCCGCCCGCCGCCGTGCCGTGCCATGACCGCCCCTTCCGCAAAAATGCCTCGCCGCCCCTTGCCACCCTGTGGCCACCTGGCAGGACGAGAGGTGCGGCCGAAGGGATGCGTCTGTTACCGATCACGGACAATTCCGGGAGAGTTCACGGACAACTCCCGGCGCGGGCAGGCCAAGGAGGCGGGCAGGCCAAGAAGGCGGGGGGCCGAGCGAGCAGTCGGTCAGGGCAGCGGACGGGTCAAGGCGGCGGCACGGGGCGCCGACTGACGGCGCTGGTGCACGACGGCGGTGCAAGGTGGCGGTTCAGGGCGGCGGTTCAAGGCGCTGGTGCGCGGCGGCCGTTCGGGGCGTGCGGGCCAAGGCCCTCAGAACCTGTCTCGGAACCGTCGAAGCGCAGGTTCCGAGACGGGGCGACGCGCTCAGTGAGCGGTGGCCGTCGGGGCCTTGCCCTGCTGCACCTGCTCGATCCGTTCGGCCAGCATCCGCGATAGGGGCAGCAGGACCTGTGGATCGGCCTTCTCCTTATGGGTGTAGACCATCGCCACCACCACGGTGCCCACGCGCATGACGGTCGAGACATTCGGGTGGCCTCCGAACTTGCTCATGCCGGTGCGTGCCACGCTCTCATTGCCGACCTTCGGCATGGAGATCTCCCGATCCACCTTGCCCGCGAAGGAGGCCCTACGCTCCTGGTAGGCGTCCCGGGCGGTCCGACCGCTGTCGAACCCCTCGACTGCGTAGTACACGCTGCCCGTGAGGTCAGCGTTGTCGTACTGCACCTCCGCATAGCTCTTCCTGCCCGCGCACGTGGGATGAGGAGGCATTCGGCACGGCGCATCCTTGGCGGTATTACTACCAGCGAGCCGAGCCTTGCCGACCTTCCAGCCCATGGGCATGCTCTGCAGATCCGGCAACGCTTGCTTGAGCTGCGAGGCGTTCAGGGGCGTTGCCAGATCCGCAACCGGCGGGGCCGAACTCGGCGTGCTCGGGTCGTTGTCGGCATGTTCATCTGCCTCGCCACTACATCCAACCGCCGTCAGCCACACGGCGGCTATCGCAGCCACCCACGCTTCTGTCATCGACCGCCTGCGGCGCACCGTGGCCCTCCCTGTAGTGATCCGCCAGCAGCATAGATACTCCCTCGCACCGTGCATGCCGATCAGTGAACGCCTGGGATCCCCGGAAGCCGGCCAACAGGCCGCAGGCGCAGGCCGTGTTGTTGCACTTCGCGTCGGGGCGGATGAGGGCTCACCCCGTAGAAGGTTTCCCGCTCGAGATGCCCGGTTCCGCGCACAACCCTGGGCTTCGAAGGTTCCAAGACGAGTTCTCAGGGGCGGGACCCCTTCGGCTGTCGGCGCCTGATGGGCCACACGCCAGAGCGGTCAGCAGAGGCGCTCCGACGGTGTCCCGGGGCCCCAGCACCCGGCCGCGCCGCCCGTGCGGCACGCAGCCATACCGAACCGGTGCGCGCCCTGGCCCGGTCGGCGACCCGGCCGCCGGCCTCGTCCGTCCGCCCCGCACGGCCCCACTGCCGCACACTGCGGAGGACCCGAACACGACCACCCGCCCCCGCCCCCTCCGCCGAAGGAGCCACGTCCCCATGAGCGAGCCGGACTTCGCCGTCCCCCTCTTCGTCCCCGCGGAGCGGACCCTCACCGGAGGGCCCGGCCGGACCAGCGTGCTGTGGGCGCTGGGCGGCGAGGACCGCGACCTGGACGCCGCCGTCGTACGCCTGGCCGCAGGCGCGGACACCGGCGAACCCGCCGGCCACGGCTTCGCGCTCCTGCTCACCGTGCTGGCCGGCGCGGGCGAACTCCGCCTGCCCGACGGCCTTCTGCCGCTCACGCCCGGCGCCCTGGCCTGGCTGCCCGCGCACACCCCCCACGCCCTGCGCGCGGGGGAGCAGGGCCTCACCTACACCACCGCCCACCGCCGCCGCACCCCCGCCCCCGCCCCCGCGGCGGGCGAACCGGCCTGCCTGCTGGACCGGGTCTGCGCCCACTGCGGGCGCCTGGCCGCCGAGAGCGACGCCCGCTACTGCACCCGCTGCGGACACCCGCTGCCCGAAACCGGCTGACACCCACCCGCCCCCAACCCCCGCCAGGCGCACGGCAACCAGCCTCTTCTCATCTGCGGCACGCGCCCCCACAATCACCCTGCGCCGTGCCGTGTCCGCCGCACAGGAGGGCCCATGCCGATGGCCAGGACCACACGCCCGCCGAGATGGTCGCCGGGACGTCTGCTCGGACGTCTGCTGGTCTGTCTGGGCCTGCTCGCCGTCCTGCCCGTCGCGACGCCCGCCGCCACGGCGCACAGCGCCCCGGCCGCACACCGGCCCGTCATCTTCGTGCACGGCTACAACGCCGACCCCGGCGTATGGGGTTCGCTGCGCGAGGACCTTGTCGCCGCCGGATACGGCCAGGACGAACTCTTCTCCTGGGGCTACGACACCAGCCGCTCGGTCAACGAGGTCCTCGCCGGCCAACTGGCCTCCTACGTCGCCCAGGTGCGCGCCCGCACCGGCGCCGACCGCGTCGACCTGGTGGCCCACTCCTTCGGCAGCCTCGTCACCCGCTGGTACGTGAAGTTCGGCGGCGGCGCGCCCGCCGTCGCCCACTGGGCCTCCCTGGCCGGCCCCAACCACGGCACCCTGACCGCCTGGGCCTGCGCGGCGTGGTCCCAGGCGTGCCGGGACATGACGCCGGGCTCCTATGTCGCCGACCGGCTCGCCGAGGGCGACGAGACGCCGGGCCCGGTGGCGTACGCGACGTGGTGGTCGAACTGCGACGAGGTCATCAACCCCGACGCCAGCGTCCCGTTGAGCGGGGCGGCCAACCACCCGGCGGGCTGCCTGGCCCACAACGACCTGCTCACCGACGACGGCGTCTCCCAAGGGGTACGGGCCTTCCTGGCCGGCCCCTGACCACGCAAGGCAGGACGCAGACCGCCGCAGACCGCCGCGGAGAACGCCCCGTCAGCCGGGCAGGCCGGCGCGGAGGAACGGGGCGAGGAGCGCGAGCAGCTCCTGGGGGCGGTCGAGGGGGATGAGGTGGCCGCAGTCCTGGAGGTGGTGTCCGCTCAGGTCATCCGCCAGGGGCCGGAGTTGGCGTTCGAGCGCGGTGCCCACGGGGTGGGAGCCGACGGCCATCGTGGGCATGGTCAGCCGGCCCGTCGCCGCGGCGTCCTGGAGCTGGCCCGCGCTGACGGGCAGGGCCCGGTAGTAGGAGAACGCGCAGCGCAGCGCTTCCCGTCCGGTGTACGCGGTCACGAAGGCGGCACGGATCTCCTCGGGCACGCCCCGCCCGAGCGTGCCCGCGTCGAGGAACCAGTCGATGTAGGGGGCTTCGTTGCCGGCCAGGACGGTCTCGGCGAGGCCGGGGACGGCGTGGAAGCCGAACCACCACGGGGTGCCGCCCGCCAGGGCGTGCTCGGCTCCGGGCAGGCGGCCCAGCAAACCCTCCATCACGACCAGGCGCCGGACCAGGCCGGGCCGTCGCAGCGCGAGCAGGACCGCGGGGGCGGTGCCCGCGTCGATGGCGACCACCGCCGCCGAGGGCTCGCCGAGCGCCTCGAGCAGCCCTTCGGCGTCGGCGGCGAGGGTGCCCGCGTCGTACCCGTCCAGGGCCCGCGCACTGGCGCCGAGACCGCGCAGGTCGGGGGCGATGACCCGGTGGTGCGCGGCCAGTTCGCCCATGATGGCGCTCCAGAGCCGCCAGGTGTGCGGGAAGCCGTGCAACAGGAGAACCGCGGGTCCCTCCCCGGCGATCGCGACGTTGAGTTCGACGCCGTTGGCCGTGACGCGGCGCAGGCGGGGTGCGGTGGTGGTGGCCATGACGGCTCCTCCGGCTGGTTACCATAGGTGACCACGTCACGATAGGTAACCTGCCGGCCGGTTCCCAGACGGCACTTTCAGGGAAGGTGGTGAGCCGCAGGTGACCACCTCGGGAGCCGGGGCCGCCGGCCGCGGGGCGCGCGGCGATCTGTTCGACCCCCACTGCCCGACGCGGCAGTTGCTGGACCGTATCGGTACGAAGTGGACGTCCATGGCCGTCAAGGCGCTCGCCGACGCCGCACCGGAGGAGACGCGCTTCGCGGAGCTGCGCCGCCGGATGCCGGGCGTCTCGCAGAAGATGCTGTCGGTGACGCTGCGGAGCCTGACCCGCGACGGGCTGGTCGCGCGCCGGGTCGAACCCGCCGTACCGCCGCGGGTCTTCTACCGCCTCACCGGACTCGGGCTGTCCCTGGAGGCCGCGCTCGCCGGGCTGCGGAGCTGGGCGGAGGAGCACATGGCCGAGATCGAGCACGCCAACGAGGCCGCGGACCGGGCGGCCGGCGAGGGGTGAGCGGGCTCAGCCCACACCGCCCCCCCCGGCACGCCTCGGTCCAAGGCCGGGAAAGAAGACCCAGTGAATCAGTGACTCAGTGGCTCGGTGGTTCTCGGTGGCTCAGTGGTCGGAGTAGCTGAAGTCGCCCATGGTCCAGGCGCTGACGTCCGCGATCGGCACGCGGTACATGCCGCCGGTCTCCGGGATGCCCACCGTGCCCTGCAGGATCCGCGCCACGTGGAAGTGCAGATGGGTGGGCGGGCCCTCGTCACCGGATGAGGCGGTGAACGCGGCGGAGAAGTCGCTCAGGCTGGCCGAGTCGGCCAGGACCTCCGACACCCGTTGCCTCCAGACGGCTTCGGGGGCCAGGCGGCCGGTGATGACCGCACCCCCGGCGACCACAGTCAGAGACATCTGATTGCTGTGCCTGGACTCCACCAGGGCGGCAATGTCCACGAGCAGTCCGTCAGGCTTCGACATGACAGAGCATCTTAGTCACCGCCGCACCCCTGCTGACCTCCGGCCCACCCCGACACGGCGTCCCGGCGCCGTGCCCCGGGCCGCCCGGCACCGTCCTGGCGCCGGGCGGCGCCGTGCCAGTCCAGGATGATGACGGTGGCGTCGTCCTTGAGGTTGCCGCGGCAGGCCTCCAGGACGGCCGTCGTCAGGGCGCGTACGGCCTCCCGCGGGTGGCAGTCGCGGCTCTCGCGTACGAGCGAGGCCAGGTCGACCGCGGCGGCGCCGCGTTCCTGCATGCCGTCGGTGAGCAGGACCAGACGGTCGCCCGGCAGGAGCTGGAGCTCCTGGAGGCGGTAGCCGGCGGGCGAGGGCACACCGAACGGCAGGTTGACGGCGAGCTGGACCTCCTCGACGTCGACGGCGCCGGCCCGCAGCCGCAGCGGCCAGGGATGGCCAGCGTTGACCAGCTCGCAGGTGCCCGTCTCCAGGCGGACGCAGAGCAGCTGACCGGTGGCAAGACCGCGCCCGTGCGTCAGCAGCGCCTCATGGGCGCGGCCGGCCTGCTGCAGCGCGTCGCACCCGGTGCGGCGGGCGCCGCGCAGCGCCCCGGTCACCAGCGTGGCCAGCAGCGCGGAGTCGGTGTCGTGGCCCATGGCGTCGGTGATGGACAGGTGCAGGGTGTCGCGGTCGAGCGTGTAGTCGTAGGTGTCGCCGCCGATGTCGTCGGCCGGGACCAGCCCGGCGGCGAGCGTGAACTGGGGGGCCTCGCAGCAGGCGGCGGAGGGCAGCAGCTGATGCTGGATCTCGGCGGCCAGGCTGGTGCGGGTGGTGCGCCGGCCCGCCTGGTACAGGTCGGTGAAGCGCCGGTCGGTGACGATGATGTAGGCCAGCGCGTGGGCCGCCTCGCCGAGCTGGGCGAGCACCGTGCTGTCGGCGTACTGCAGCGTCACCTCCAGCACCCCGATGCAGTCGCCGCGGTTGGTCACGGGCAGGATCACGCGCCGGCCGCCCTGGCCGTCCGGTTCCACGTGCCGGCGCTGGCTGCGCAGGACCGTGTCGTAGATGCTGCCGGGCAGGTCGATCCGCTCCCCGGCGTCCCACGTCCCGCCCTCGGCGGGTGCGCTCAGGCGCAGCAGCCGCTGGCCCATGAGGTCGGCGAACAGGAAGGACACGCTCTCGGCGCCGAAGCGCTTGCGCAGGTCGTGCGCTATGACCCCGACGGACTCCCCGGGCGGCGCCGACTCCGCGGCGGCCAGGAGCTCGCCCAGTTCCAGATCTCCACCGTCCATGGCAACCTCCCTCGTCTGCCGCCCCTTCTTCCCGGGAATCACCCATCTCACGCGATCGGTGCAGGTCGTGCCCTTGCCGCACACCGCAGACCGGCTGGTGAAAGGCGGGGGCGGGCCCGTCGGCCCGCCCCCGCCCCACGCTCTGCGGAGCGGCTCAGCCCAGGCTGCGGGTCCGGCCGAGGGCGCGCTGCGCCGGAACGTTCCGCAGCCGCTGTGCCCCTGCCGTGCCCGCACGCTCCTGGCGCGCCGGGGCCGCCAGGAGCTCATCGAAGAGCAGCCGGCCGGCCACCAGGGCCTGGCGCATCCGCTCGGGTTCGCCCTGCCCGGCGGCGGCCTGCCGCGCCGCCGCGTGCAGCAGGCGGGCGCCCTCCACGCGGCGCGGATGGTGCACGGAGAGCGCTTCGACCTGGCGGGCGTGCGAATCGGCCGGGAAGCCGCGGGCGACGGCCGGCTGCCACAGCAGGCGGTTGGCCCGGGCGACGGCGGCGCCGGGACAGTCGACGAACCGGCGTACACGGGCCTTCAGTTCACGCCCCGCCGCAACGCGGTCGAGTTCCGGCCCGAACCGGTCTCTGAGACCGCCGAAGCGTTCGGGCCTGACCGGCGGAGTGCCCGTGTTTCCGGGGGGCGTTTACGGAACTGTTTTGGCCCCGGAGTGGTCAATTCTGTACGCCGTCCTATTCTCCGCCCGCCTTTTCCCTCCCGGCCTGGGTCGCCTCACCAGAAGGCCGCGAATTCCAGGAGTGCCAAAGAGGCCGGTGCGGACAGGCTCTGGTGTCACCGGAGTTGGCGGATGGGCGCCCGCACCGCGGCCGGCCGCTTCTCGCGGGATGGTTCCCCGGCGGGCACCGTGGCTGACAAGCCCCCCTTCTAGTGAGAGAGTGTTTGAATGCCCCGAAGCCTTCCTCCTTCCCGCAGCCTTGAGCGGGCGGCACATGCTGCGTGCAGTGTGTCGGACCTGCTGGAGGTGTTGTGGGGGCGTGGTCAGGAAGCCGCACCCTCGGGGCCCCTGCCGCCTTCGCAGTTCCGGGCGCTGTCGGTGATCAAGGAGCAGCGGAAGGTCAATCAGCGGGCCCTTGGGCAAGCGCTCGGTTCGCGACCGTCGGCGGTGAGCCGGCTGTGCGACCGGCTGGAGGCCGCCGGCCTCATCGAGCGGCTCCCCAGCACCACCAGCCGCCGTGAAGTCGATCTGTGCCTGAGCCGCCGTGGCGCCGCCGTCCTCGAAGAGTTCCGGCGGTCGCGGGTACGGGAAGTCGAAGCCGTCCTGGCGACAATGTCACCGGGGCACTTGGCGACACTGGCCGAAGGGCTGGAGCTTTTCCGGGAAGCCGCCGGCGAGCACATAGGTCTGATGCGCGCGGCCCATTCCGACGAGGGGCCCACCACGGCCACCGCATAGCCGCGCCCCGCGCACGGCAAACGAACACGAAAAGACCGCGGGCGGAAAAAGCCGGCCGCCCAGCGGGAGATCTCCACCCCTGCGCACGCCCCCCGACGTTCCGGCGCACCCTCGCGCACCGGAAGGGGAGCCAGGGCCTCCGCAGGGCGGGAAAAGCCCCCACGGCGGGCCGGCGGAGCCCGGCCGGGAAGGGCTGCTCTTTCCGGCCCCGCCGAACGGTAGGATCAACAGTTGCCGCACAGCAATAGTCGCGGCGCCATGAAGTCTTGCTCGGTCTCAGCAGACCGCGCTGTGCGGGGCACCGCGGTCTGGGTCAGTCGGTGAAGGGCGTGCACGCCGCCAGGAGCGTTCTTCTTGGGCAGTGAGCGACCGGACGGCCGATCCCTGCGGTCGTATTCCGTCACTCGATGTCCCGCCCATCCGATGAAGAAGGCCTCACCGTGACGAATTTCCTGGCTGTGGAACGCGCCGTGCGGACAGCGGCACCCCACGACCTCCTCGGCGCGGTGCGGGCGGCCCTGGTCGAGCACTACGACGCCACCGAGGTCGATCTGCTCCTGGCGGATTACAGCCTCACCGTCCTGCAGCCGGTCACGGCGCTGCCGCACACCGCCGAGCCGCTGTCGGTCTACAGCAGCCCCGAAGGGCACGCCTTCGGCAGCCAGGAGGCCTACGAGCGGATCGTGAGCCAGGAAGGACTGGTCGACCTGTACCTGCCGGTGACCGTCCGCGGCGACCGGCTCGGCATCCTCTCCGCGCGCATCCCGCAGGACAGCTGCACGCCCGCCACGGTGGAGGAGCTGACCGCGGTCGCCGAACTCCTGGGGCACGAGATCGTCGTCGCCGAGCGGGACACCGACCTCTACCTCCAGGCCCGCCGCGCCAGCCGCCTGACCCTGGCCGCCGAGATGCAGTGGCAGCTGCTGCCCGGGCGGGCGTGCAGCCGCGCGGAGTACGCGATCGGCGCGCAGCTGGAGCCGGCGTACGCCATCCACGGCGACAACTTCGACTGGGCCACGACGTCAAAGACGCTCACCCTCAGCGTCACCAACGGCATGGGCGAGGGCATCCAGGCCTCCCTCCTCACCAACCTCGCGGTCAACGCCCTGCGCAACGCCCGAAGAGCCGGCATCGGCATCGCGGACCAGGCCGCCCTGGCCGACCAGGCGCTGTATGCGCAGCATGGGGGCCAGGAGTACGTCTCGAGCCTGCTGCTCTCCTTCGAGCTGGCGACCGGGCGCGTGCAGGTGGTGGACGCCGGCTCGCCCCAGCTGTGGCGCCAGCGCGACAAGCGTGTGGAACGGGTGCGCTTCGAGGCGCAGTTCCCCTTGGGGATGTTCGAGGAGACGGAGTATGTGGCGCAGGAATTCGATGTCCTGCCGGGGGACCGGCTGATCTTCGTCAGTGACGGCGTCTACAGTGCCGCCACGGAGGTGGGAGAGGCGTACGGCGAGCGGAAACTGGCGCTCGCGATCCAGGCCGCGGGGCTTCTTCCGGCCGCCGCGGTGCCCCGGGCGATCCTGCAGGAACTCGCCTCCTACCTCGACGCCGACGCCGAGGACGACGCGCTGGTGGTGTGTCTCGACTGGTTCGGCCGCGACCCGCGCCCCTGAACCGGCCGATCCGGGCCTCGGCCGGGGGCGTTCGACGTGCGCCCCCCCCGGCGGCGGCGTCACGGGCGGGCCCACCGGGCGGCGACCACGGTCGTGCCCCGGCCGGGAGCGCACCTCGAAATCGTCCATGAGACGGCGTGCCCCGCCGAGCCCATGCCCGAGCCCGGCGCCGGTGGTGAAGCCGTCGGTGGGGGCGGCCGCCAGGTCCGGGATGCCGGGGCCCGCATCTCGTATGGTCCGCGCACGCCCTCCCGGTGCAGGCAGGCGATGGACAGCGTCCCGCCGCCACCGTGGACGTAGGCGTTGCGGACCAGTTCGCTGGCCGCGGTCACCACACGGGTCTGGTCGACGATGCCGAAACCGGCCCTCAGCGTCGCCGCGCGCACGGCGTGACGGGCCGTCAGCAGGTCCTCTTCCGAGTGCAGTTCGATGAGCGGGGCGCAGGCGGGACCCGGGAGGTCTGCCTCCTTGAGGGAGAGGAGGGCCGGCGAGGTGGCGGCCGGCGTCGCATGCGCCCGGGCCCGGCGCGGCGAGAACTCGCCGACCGCCCGGTTCAGTTCCCCGTGGCCGTCCACGGCGCGGGCGACCGGCAGCGCGCCGTCCACCGCCGCGATCAGGGCGGCGACCACGTCATCGGCCTCTTCCCGCAGCTCCCGCCCGGCGGCCCCGGCCCCGGACTCCGGCCGGTCCTGCACCCAGCGCTCAGCGATGCCGTCGGCCCGTTCGTGAAGCGCCTTTGCCACGCGCCGGCGAACGTCCGCCTCACTGCTGCCCACTTGTAGATCTCCTCCACGAAACTGGTAGGCCCCGGGAATGTTGCCCTAGGACAACTGTCGCCCTAGGGTGAGCAGGAGCGCGGGTGCGGGCCGCCGATGTTCGCCGCCCGCCCGGTTCGGAAGGCGAGGAGCGGGGCCGTGCGCGGAAAGCGCGGCCGGCGAGGGGACTTACTCCAGCAGGACCTGTGTCGGGCCTTGCGTGAGGGCCGGAGTCGTGGGGTGGAAGAACCTGCCGGACAGAGTGCGGCCATCGCCGAGATCGTACGGGCGGTACGCGAGGGCCAGAGCCGGCGCGTCGGTCTCCTGCTGGAGCGGTTCGTGGCCGATGCGGACCTGCCCGCGCTCTTCGCTCTGCGGGAGGCGCTGGCCCGCTCCTGCTCGGACGCGGACAGCGACCCGGACCGGGAACCATGAGGAAGAGGAGCCCACCGCCCCCGGCCCGCCCGGGCACGGGGAAGGCGCGGACATCAGGCACGGCGTGCGGGCCGCGAGGCCACCGGCGTGTCCGGGCAACCGTATGAGGGGAGCGCGCGGGAGGGGAGGGGGGGAGGTGGACGCCTACTTCACGACCGAGCGGTGCCCCATGTGCGGCCGGCACACCGACGGTCTCTCCGGCCGGTTCACCTGCGCGGTCTGCGACACCGTCTGGGCCTCGGACGATCCCGCCTCCATCGTCACCCTCGGCCCGCTGGAGCCCATGCCGGTGGCCGGCGCGGCCTGACCGGGGCGCCCTTGCGGCACCACCGATCAATTGCGTGCGCATCCGCCGGACGCGCATCCCGCCGGGCAACAGAACGCGCGGCAAGGACAGGGGAGTTGATCCATGGGAGAGGAGCACGAGCTCCAGCGGCCGGCGCGGCCGCCCGAGCCGGTGGACCTCTGCGACTGGTGCGGCCGCGACCTCGACGGCACCGGCATGGCCCTGGCCGTGGTGGCCGATTCGTCGGCCGTGCACCCCACCTCGGCCCGCCAGGACGGCCGGCGTCTGCTGCTCGCCTGCGGCCAGGAGCATCTGTCGCTGCTGACAGCGCCCTACCTGCGCCGCCCCTTCGTGGAGGAAGAACTGTGGGCCGGGAAAGTGGCCAGGGCCCTGCGCGCGCATCACGGCAGGATCGACCCGGAACACCTTCCCCAGGCCACCGGACTCGACTTCGGGCAGATCATGAGGGCGATCGCCTGGAACGCCGACAACGCCGACAACGCCGACAACGCCGACCACGCCCGCCCGCCCGCATAGCCTCCGCCCCGCCCCGTCCCGCACCTCGCCGCTGAGCCGCCCCGAGCGGGCCCAGGGGGCCGGCGGAAAAAGAGAAGGCGAAGGAGGGTGGGCCCCGGGCACAATGTCGGCGCCCTGCGCCCCCTGAGGGAAGGACCCGCGCCATGGCCCGCGCCATCACTTTGATCCGCTCCGCCTCCCTGTCCGACGTCGCCGAGTACGCCTACGCGGCCACCGCGCCCGCCGAGGCCCGCCTGGTCTTCCTCGCCGGGGCCTGCCCGCTCGACGACGACGGTGCGACGGTGGCGGTCGGGGACTACGCGGGCCAGGCGGCCAGGGCCGTGGAGAACATGCGCACCGCGCTCGCCGCCGCCGGCGCCTCACTTCAGGACGTCATCAGTACGAGGGTCCTCGTCGCCTCGACCCGCAGAGAGGATCTGGTGGCCGCCTGGGAGGTGGTCCGGGACGCCTTCGCCGACCACGACGTGCCCAGCACCCTGCTGGGCGTCACCGTGCTCGGCTACCGGGACCAGCTCGTCGAGATCGAGGCCGTGGCCGCGGTGCTCGACTCCTGAGAGCCCCCCCGGCGGCCCGGGACCCCGCGCGGAGAGGGCATACTGGCCCCGAACCCGGCAAGAGCAAAGGGCGGCGATGTGGACGGACCGCGACATGGGCACCCAGAAGAGCCTCTTCCCGCTTCGGTCCCACCGGACCTGAAGAGCCGCCCGCTGCCAGGGCGGCCGGGGCTGTGCGTGAGCGGTGAGATCGTTCTGGCCACGCGGGAGAAGTGGCAGCGGATGCTGCGGGACCTGGTGGCCGGAAACCAGCGGGCCGTCCACCTGGAGTTGTCCGCGGTGAGCTTCGTCGACGTCTGCGGGGCCACAGCCCTGGTGGCCGCATCCCATACCTTGGAGGAGGGGAGCCGCATCGTCCTTCACCGGCCTCCCTCCAGCCTCCAGCGCCTGCTCGAGGTGCTCTGGCCCAACGTGTCGGCGGTAGAGGTGGCGAGGCAGTGAGCGGTACAGGGACGGACAGGGACTTCCTGCACCCGGCGTTGTTCTACCGGACGAGCGAGGAGTACGTGGCCGGCACGGCGTCGTTCGTGCGCCAGGGGCTGGCGGCCGGCGAGCCCGTCGCGGTGGCCGTACCGGGGGACAACCTCCGGCTGCTGCGCGAGGAGTTGGGCAGCGCGGGCGCCCCCGTGCGCTTCCTCGACATGACCCAGGCCGGACGCAACCCGGGACGGATCATCCCCCGCGTGCTGCGCGACTTCGCCGACCGGCACCCCGCCCGGCGGGTGCGGATCATCGGCGAGCCCATCTGGGCCGGGCGCACCGCGACGGAGTACCCGGCGTGCGCCCAGCACGAAGCGCTGATCAACAAGGCGTTCCAGGGCCGTCCCGTGAGCATCCTGTGCCCCTACGACACCGCCCGGCTGCACCCGGACACCGTCGCCGACGCGTACGCGACCCACCCCACCGTCGTGGAGAACGGGCAGACGCTGCCCAGCCCCGCCTACGCGCCCGAGGAGATCATCACCCGCTACAACGAGCCCCTCGTCGCGCCGGACGGCGCCGCGGAGTTCTCCTTCGACGCGGAACTGCTGTCCGACGCCCGCCGTTTCGCGCTCGCCGCTGCCGCCCGGCTCGGGCTGCCCCGCGAGCGCACCGCCGACCTGGAACTGGTGACGGCCGAGCTGACCACCAACAGCGTGGTGCACGGCGGCGGCACGGGAACCCTGCGCACCTGGTACGCCGAGGGCCAGGTGGTGTGCGAGGTCCAGGACGCCGGACAGCACAGCGACCCCCTGGCCGGGCGCCGGGTGGTGGCAAAGGAACAGAGCGGCGGTCGCGGGCTGCTGATGGTCAACGTCCTGTCCGACCTGGTCCGCACGCACACCGGGCCGGCCGGCACCACCACGCGCGCCTACTTCGACGCCGGGAGCTGACCTGCGGGGTGCCGGGCCGGGCCACACGCCCGGCCCGGCACCCTCGCCGTGCGGCCCCGGATGTGAGGGGCCCGGCGGGTCAGAGGGCGGGGGCGAACCGCTCCCAGGCGCGGTGTGCCCTCAGCAGGGTGACGACCCCGTCGAGGACCGCGGTGCCGGCCTCGCCGACCACCACGCCGGCGGCGGCCGTGGGCAGCCCCGCCGTCTCCAGGACGGCCGCCCCGGGCCCCCATGCCCCGAGTGCCTTGCCGTGCCGGAACGCCTCGGTGATCATCAGCAGCAGGCGGGGTTCGACCCCGGTGGCCCGCCCCGCGAGGTCGTCCGCCTTGGCGTCGCGGGCCCCGTAGGCGTCCGGGGCCGGCGCCGGCGCCCCGGCCAGCAGCAGGGCGTCGAACTCGATGGACCGGGCGGTGGTGAAGGTGCGCTGCACAGGGAGGGGATCGCCGTCCGCGTCCAGGGTGCCGCCGGTGGGGGCGATGACCAGCGGCACCATCCCGGCGTCCAGGACCGCCTGACGTACCGTGCGCAGTCCTGCCAGGTCACTGGTGCCGTCGGTGACGATGCCGATGATCCGGCCGTCGACGGGCCACTCCCGGCCGAGCTGGGAGAGTGCCGGGCTGGGTTCCACGGCCGCCGGCTCCACGGACGGCTCCGGTGCCGGCAGGCCGAGGCCGGTGGCGACCTGCGAGCACAGCCGCGGGTCGATGTTGGCGAGCACCCGCAGCGCCCGCTCCTTGATGCTGTTGTTCCAGCACTTGCCGAGCTCGAAGGTGTAGGCGGCGATGATGTGCTCGCGCTCGGTGGGGCTCATGCTCAGCCAGAACTGGCGGGGCTGGCTGAAGTGGTCCTCGAAGCCGGCCGGTGCCTCGCGCACCTTGCGGGAGGCGGGCACCGCGGCCGGCACCTCGATGTAGGCCCCGGTGTCCGCGCCGGCCAAAAACGGGCAGCCGCCGTCGACGGAGTTGGGCCGGTAGGGTGCCGCGCCCCGGTGCACGGCGCTCTGGTGCATGCCGTCCCGGGTCATGTCGTTGACGGGCGCGTGGGTGCGGTTGATGGGCAGCTGGCCGAAGTTGGGGCCGCCCAGCCGGCTGATCTGTGTGTCCAGGTAGGAGAAGAGGCGGCCCTGCAGCAGCGGGTCGTCGGTGACGTCGATGCCGGGGACCAGGTGGCCGGGGTGGAAGGCGACCTGCTCGGTCTCGGCGAAGTAGTTCGACGGGTTGGCGTTGAGCGTCATCAGGCCGATCGGCCGCACCGGCGCCAGTTCCTCGGGCACGATCTTCGTCGGGTCGAGGAGATCGATGCCCTCGAACATCTGATCCTCGGTGTCGGGGAAGGTCTGCACGCCCAGCTCCCACTGGGGGAAGGCGCCGGCCTCGATGGCGTCGGCCAGGTCGCGGCGGTGGAAGTCGGGGTCCATGCCGCCGGTGATCTGCGCCTCCTCCCACACCTGGGAGTGCACGCCCAGCTTGGGCTTCCAGTGGAACTTCACCAAGGTGGTGGCGCCCTCGGCGTTGACCAGCCGGAAGGTGTGGACGCCGAAGCCCTCCATCATCCGGTAGGAGCGCGGGATGCCGCGGTCCGACATGTTCCACAGCGTGTGGTGGGTGGCCTCGGTGTGCAGGGTGACGAAGTCCCAGAACGTGTCGTGGGCGCTCTGCGCCTGCGGGATCTCCCGGTCCGGGTGCGGCTTGCCGGCGTGGATCACGTCGGGGAACTTGATCGCGTCCTGGATGAAGAAGACCGGGATGTTGTTGCCGACCAGGTCGAAGACGCCCTCGCCGGTGTAGAACTTCGTCGCGAAGCCCCGGGTGTCGCGCACGGTGTCGGCGGAGCCGCGCGAGCCGAGGACCGTGGAGAAGCGGACGTAGACCGGCGTCTCGACGCCTTCGGCGAGGAAGGCGGCCCGGGTGATGCCCGCGGCCGAGCCGTAGGCCTGGAACACGCCGTGCGCGGCCGCCCCGCGGGCGTGCACCACCCGCTCGGGGATGCGCTCGTGGTCGAAGTGGGTGATCTTCTCCCGCAGGTGGTGGTCCTGCAGCAGCACCGGGCCGCGCGGCCCCGCCTTGAGCGAGTGGTCGGTTTCGTACAGGCGGGCCCCTTGAGCGGTGGTCAGATACGCGCCGTCCTGGGCGAGGCTGTCCTGCGGGGCCCCGGTGGGCTGCCCCGTGGGGCCGTAGGTGTCGGGGCCGCGCTGGTCGGGCTTGGGCGGCAGCGGTCCGCGCGGCTGCGTGGGCTCCTCCACCGGCGCGTCCTGCGGGCCGGGTGCGCCGGGAATCTCATTCCCGGGCCGCATGGCCTGCTCCACCTTCTCCACGACCTTGTCCACGGCGGCCGTCACCGGGTTCTTCTTCTCGCTCACTGGCATTTCCGATCATCGGAGGGGACAGCACCCTGCCGAGCAGGGGCCGGTGGCACTGGGCAGGGACGCAATCGCGTGACGACCGGTACCCCCTGCCCTGCCGGCAAACACATGAACTGAGCCGTCCGGGGCGCCGTCCGGATCAGGGCACTTTGCGCCATACGTCGCTCGCCTCGTCGTACTCCGCCCTCCCCAGCTCGGCGAACGCGCGCAGCCAGCCCTCCATCGGCCAGCTGCCCCACCGCCGCCGGTACAGCGCCCCGTTGCGCAGGATGTCGTCGAGGTGCTGCAGGGGCGGCTGCTGCGTGGGGTGGTACTGGTGGTAGGCGGGAGCCCCGCCCACCCACCACACGCCCACCCCGCGGCGGGCCGCGGTCGCGGCGAAGTCGGTGTCCTCGGCCCCGTATCCCGTATACGCCTCGCAGAAGCCGCCGATACGGGCCCAGGTCCGGGCGGTGACGGCGAACGACAGCGACCAGAACAGCTCCGGGTCGCCCCCGCGCACCACCTGCCCCTCCGCCGGGGCCGGCCGGGCCCGGTGCGGCGCGGCCAAGCCCTTCAGGGCCTCCAGGCGGTAGCCGCCCGGCGGCGGGGGCGGCAGGTAGGCGACCGTGCCGCACAGCAGCGCGCCGTCCTCGGCGACAGCGGCGTAGCGCTCCAGGAGCGTGGGCCCGGGCACGCAGTCGACGTCGAGGAAGACCAGCAGCTCCGCGCCGTCCGCCAGGGCGCGTGCGGCCCCCGCGTTGCGGGCGGCGGCCAGCGGCAGGCGCCCCTGCGCCAGGGGCAGCGTGACCACCTGGGCGGTGGGCCTGCGGCCACAGGTCAGCGGCCCGATCCGCGGATCGGCCATGGAGACGACCACATACTGATCCGGGGTGCGCAGGCCGGCGGCGAGCGCGTCCTGCTGGAGCAGCAGATGGCGGTGCCGGCCCGCGCACAGGGTGATCACCGCGGTGCGCACGCGGCCTGCCTCGGGGAGCGGGACGCCAGCTCGGTGAGCAGCCCGGCCGCGCGCCGGGCGCCGTCACCGAAGGACCACGCCGCCCACCGGTCGGGCCGGGCGGCCGTCTCGGCCAGCAGCGCGGGCCACTGCGCCGCCTCGGGCCAGCTCTCTCGTACCGTCGCAAGACCCGCCGCGCGCAGGGCCCTTGCAGTGGCGTGCTGCTCCCGGTGGGGCCGCTCCTGGGGGATGACGAGCGTGGGCACCCGGGCGGCGGCACACTCCGCGACGGCGTTCTGCCCGGCATGGGTGATCACCACCCGGGCCCGGCACAGCACCGGCCAGGGGTCCTCCAGCCAGGCCGCCCCGGGGCCGCCGAGGACGGTCCACGACCAGCCGGGGGTGGCGTGCCGGGCCTCTTGCAGGCGCGCGTCGCTCAGTTCGCTGCCGCCCGCCCCGAACATCACGACCACCTCGTTGCGGGGCGTGCCGTCCCCGGCGGCGGGGTGGGGGCGCCCGTCGTAGCGGGAGATGCTGCCGGTGTGCACGGTCTTGGCCCGCCAGTGTGCGGGCCAGTGCGGCTCGGGCAGCGCGTGCGGCCAGGGGGCCAGGAGGGCCTGTGCGAGGTCGTAGCCCAGGCGGTGCGCGGCATCCCGGCGGTCGCCGCGCATGGCCATCACCACGACCGGCACCCCCATCAGCCGCGCCAGCGCGGCCACTTCCACCGACACGTCGCACACGAACAGCGCCGGCCTCTCGCGCCGGATCCACTCGGCGATGATCCCCATCCGCTCGCGGTGGCCGGGGTGGTGCAGCGGCACCCAGTGCAGGCGTCCGTTGGCCGTGGCGTCCAGCGGCCCGGGCGTGGTGTCCGCCGGCAGGGGAACCCACCGGCCCCGCCAGGTGTCCGGCCGGGGCAGCGAGGAGAGCAGGGTCAGCGGGCCCGGCACGTGGGCGGCGATGCACTGGGCCCGGTGCAGATGCCCGCGCCCCTGGTGGTGGACGTAGTAGCCGATCACCGGGCCGCCACCTCCTGGTACAGCGCGGTGTAGTCGTCGGCGGTACGGGCCAGCGAACAGAACCGCTCCGCCCGGCGCCGCGCGGCCCGCCGGTCCAGGCGCATGACGCGCGGGATGAGCGCGGCCAGGGCCGCCACGTCGCCCGGCGGGGCGAGCAGCCCGCAGTCGGGGGCCAGGATCTCCCCGAGCGCCCCGCGGTCGAAGCCGCAGACCGGCGTGCCGCAGGCCAGAGCCTCGGCCACGACCAGGCCATACGGCTCGTCCCAGCTGGGGGTGACCAGCGCGGCGGCCGAGGTGCCCAGCAGCCGGGCCAGCTCCCGGCGTCCGAGGTGACCGACGTAGCGGGCGCCGTCCCCCAGCAGCGGCGCGACCTGCTCATCGAAGTAGCGCCGGTCCGAGACGGGCCCCGCCAGCCGCAGCGGCACGCCGGCGGCACGGGCCGCCCGGATCGCCAGGTGCGGCCCCTTCTCCGGGACCAGGCGGCCCGACCAGACCAGCGCGTGGCCGCCCGGCCCGGGCCGCCAGAAGTCCGTGTCGATGCCGTTGCGCACCACCCGCGCGGCGGGCACCACGGGATGCCAGGCGCAGGCGGTGAACTCACTGACGGCGGTGAAGACCACCGGGCAGCTGTCGGCCGTCTGGATCGCCGACTCCAGCCAGGGAGTGGGCGGCGTGTGGAGCGTGGTGATCACCGGAACCCGCAGGGCCGGCGCCATCGCGACGGGAAGGTAGTGCAGGCTGTTGTTGTGCACGATGTCGAACCGGTGCTCACCGTCGCGGGCCAGATCGAGCATCAGACTCAGATACGCGTGGTGCTCCTGGAGCCAGGTGCTGCTGGGCATGCTGGTGTCCGCGCGGGCCGCACTGCTCAACACGACCCGGCGCACGGGCAGTTCACGCGCCTCCAGGGCCGGGTCGGAGCCGGGCGCGGCGAACAGCTCCACCCGGTGCCCCCGCCTGCTCAGCGCGTGCGCGAGCCCCCAGGTGTGGGCCTCGAGGCCCCCCGCGAACGGTTCGGTGATCGGGTGGCGCGCGGAGGCGATGAGGGCGACCCGCAGGGAGCTCATCGCAGCAGGTCGGCATAGAGGTCACGATGCGCGGCGGCGACATGGGCGCGCTCTTGTGCCCGCACTCGCACCGTGGCCCGGGGCGCCGGCGCCCCCGCGAAGGCGGCGAGCACGGCCTCGCGCAGGGACTCCTCGTCCAGGCCGTGCTCCTGGCTGTGCCCGTAGGTCAGGCAGGGGCGCTGCTGGGCGTAGAAGCCGCAGTCCGGGGCGGCGACGGCGGTCCCCAGATCGTGGCAGGCCTCCAGCCATCCCGAGTGCGTCCCGAACCGGTAGGGCAGGACGGACAGGTCAAGCGAGGTGAGGTAGTCCCACAGCTGCGCGTCGTCGAAGTAGTCGTGCACCGCCAGGGTCAGACGGCCCCGCCCGGCGAGCTCGCGCAGGGGCCCGATCAGCTGCGGGGCGTAGGCCGGACTGTGCGGGTCGGCCACCTCGCGGTGAACGTTCACCTGCAGCTCCGCGTCGGGCAGTTCGGCCACGGCCCGGGCCAGGACGCCCACCACGGGCAGCACGGACATGTTCGCCCGCAGGCTCTTGGCGTGCACCCCGACCCGGAACCGCCCGCGCTCGGGCCTGGGCCGGGAGATGAGCGGCGCCTCGACCACGTGCGGATGCGGCAGCACGGTCGCGGTGCGCCCCCACCGGCCGCGGATGGCGCGCGCCGCGCCGGGGGTGAGGGTGATCAGCCGGTCGGCGGCCGGGACGAGGACGTCCAGGGCGGCGTCATGGGCCGAGGGGTCCGCCTGGTGGGGGTTGCGCAGGTCGTGCACGGTGTAGACCAGCGGCTTGTTGTGCCGGCGCAGCGTGTCCACCAGCGCGGTGAGCTGGGCGGGGCTCTGGGCGTCGAACCCGAAGTGCAGATGGAAGACGTCGAAGTCCCGGTGGTGCGCGCCGACCCACTGCGGCTGCAGCATCACCGGCGGCCACCAGCGCTGGGAGGTGCTGGGCGCGCCGTTGGGGCGCGGGTCCGACAGCCGGGTGACGCCGTCGGCGTGCGGCAGGGAGCAGTGGCGTACGTATACGTGGCCGGCGGGCACGGAGGCGACCCGTATCTCCGGCGTCCCGATCTCGTCCTGGGGGCGGGCCTCGTGCGGCGGGGAGGCGGTCGGCGGCAGTTCTTCGAGCACGTCGAACTCCTCGGTGCGGGGGCCAGGCACTCGCCTTTCAGTCTGGGCAGTGCCGACGTGAGGCGCATGTCGAGCAGAGGGGCAGGAGGCGCCCGCGGAGGCGCCGCGGGCGCGCGACCCGTACCGCCCGGGATGCGCGAAGTTCCGCCGCCCGGGGGCTGATTACGGTGGGGGAGATGGGGATAACCGCAGTTCATGAGGTTGCTGACAGGCTTGTATGAGACCGACCGGGTGCTGACGCAAAGGGCCGCCTCCCGTATCCCGCCGGGCATGGCCAAGGTGCTCTCGGCGGTGGAGGAGACCGCGGAGAGCACGAAGCTGTGGTGCGGTGCGGCCGGCGCGATGGCCTGGCTGGGCGGCTGGCGGGGACGCACGGCGGCGGCCGCCGGGCTGGGGGCCCTGGTGGTGGCGCAGCTGATGTCGAACGGCCTGTGCAAGCAACTGGCCGACCGGCCCCGCCCGCCCGCGGAGTGGATCCCGCACGACGAGGTCGAAGACCGCCCCGACTCTTCGTCCTTCCCCTCCGGGCACACCGCGGCCGCGGTCGCCTTCACCGCGGCCGTCGCCCCCACCTGGCCGGCCGCCGGCGCCCTGTGCGCGCTGCCGGCCGCCCTGGTGGCCCTCGAACGCGTGCAGTCGGGCGCCCACTACCCCAGCGACGTCGCCGCCGGCGCCGCCATCGGCCTGGCCGCCGCCTGGCTCACCCGCCGCACCCCGGCACTGGTCATCCGCCACTGGCCCTAGCGGCGGTTCAGCGCAGCCACTGGTCCTGATCGGCGGGCCGGTAGAGGGTGAGGGCCTTGGGGAGTTTGTCGAGCACGAGGTGTTCGTACGTCGCGTCCGTCACCTCACCGTCGTAGGCCACATGCGGTTCTCCCTCCAGGACCTCAAGGCGCAGGCTGCGCACCTGGGCGGTGGTCAGGACCCGCGAGTTGTGCAGGGTGCCCGTCAGGACGGCGACGAGCAGCCGGGTGCGGGCCAGCGGGGTGCCGGCCTCCACGGCGCGCACGTCGAGGAGGCCGTCGTCGAGCTGGGTGCGGTAGGTGGGGGCGAAACCGGCCGGGTGGTAGATGCCGTTGCCCGCGAACAGGAGCCAGATGCGGCGCGGACGGCCGTTGATGACCACCGAGAGCGGACTGCCGGTGGCAAGGACCTTGGCCAGACCGATGACGAGCGCGGGCCACTTCCCGATCCGCTTCTCCAGCCGCTCGCGGGCATGGACCAGGTCCGAGTACACCCCGATGCTGAACGTGTTGAGGAAGAGCTGCTGTTGCCCGCCGGCCACGGCCGCACCGCCGACCGGGGTCCGCCCGCCGTCGTCGGCCCGGATGCTCCCGGCCCCGGGGGTGCCCGGGGCATCGGAGGGCCGGGCCACGCAGACCCGCCCCACGTCGGCGCTGACCGCGTCGCCCGCCGTCAGGGCGCGGACGACGTCTTCCAGGCTCACGTTGCCCAGGTCCACGGCGAAGTGGTTGAACGTCCCGCCGGGAAAGACGGCCAGCGGCACCCCGAACCGGGCCGCCACCGCACTGCCCGCGTTGACGGTCCCGTCGCCGCCGCACACCCCCAGCGCCCCGCCGTCCGCCTCGGCGCGCCGGGCGGCCGCCTCCAGCAGGGCCACCAGGTCATCGCCCGGCTCGAAGACGGTGATCTTCGCTTCGGGCAGCAGCGTGCGCAGGGTTTCCGCGGTGTCCCTGCTCCAGGCGACACCGGAGGACGGGTTGACCACCAGGTGCAGGCCCTGGCCGTCCTTGAGCGCGGGGGCCGGCCTGCGCGGCGGCGCGGCGGCGGCCGCCGTGGCGGGCTTCACGGGCCACCAGCGGCAGGTGAGCAGCGCCGCGCCTATCCCGATGAGTGCTCCGGCCGCCGCGCGGCCCCGGTGGTCGAGCCCGTGGCGGCTGCGCGCGTAGGCCAGTCCCGCGGCGAAGGGCAGCACCGCCAGCCCGTGGCGGGGGGACTCCAGGAGGACGGCCGAGGTGAAGGCCGTGGCCGCGGCCGCCGGGCTGGAGGGCAGGGAGGAGGTGCGCGGCCGCGGGAAGAGGGACGGCAGCCCGTCCAGTACCGGACGGGCACTGCGGGCGGCCGGCTTGGCCAGGGCGTGATTGACGGCCGTGACGATCGCCACGGAGCCCACTCCGCGCAGCGCCGCCCGCCGGGCGTTCCTGCCGCCCGCCAGCCCCAGTACGGCCGCGGCCCCCAGCCATACGGCGTCGTGCTCGACCGCCGCCCGCAGCAGCCGCGACACGCAGGTGCCCTTGCGGGCGGGGCCCACCAGGGCCCGGGAGGCGGCCAGCCGCCGGCCCGGCCCGGGTACCTTCCACCGACGAACAGGTCGCTTCATACGCTCGTCACACCTCTGCATTTGTCAAAAGTCCGCTGCGTGCGGCGGGGACCGGCCGCAGGAGATCCCACCCTACCGGCGCCGGTCACCGTGCCGGGCGCACGCTTTCCCGGGCCGGGCCCGGGGCAGGAATACCCCACGCGGATACGGCAGGAAGCCGGGAGGCGGGGGCAGTGGTGGTCGTGGCGGGGGCGGCCGTGCACACGGCGACGGCGTGGCCCCTCCTCGTAGCGGTGGTGCTCACCGCTGCCGCGACGGGGGCAGCCGGCCGACGGCTGTGGCACGCACACCGGCTCGCGGTCACCGGGCACCGGCAGTGGCAGGAACAGGAGGAGGCGAAGGCGCGGGAGTTGTCGATGACAGAGGTCGACGCGCTCTCCTGGCAGGACTTCGAGCACTACGTCGCCCACTTGTGCCGCCGGGACGGCTGCACCCGGGTCGTGGTCAGCGGCAGGAGCGGCGACCTGGGCGCCGACGTCGTGGGCCGTCTCGCCGACGGCCGCACCCTGGTCGTGCAGTGCAAGAAGTACGCGCCGCACCGCAGTGTGTCCTCGTCGGACATGCAGAAGTTCGTCGGCACCGCCCGCCTGGAACACGGGGCGGACATCGCCCTGTTCGTCACCACCGCCCGCGCCTTCACCAGGGCCGCGCTGGATCTGGCGGTGCGCCAGGACGTCGTGGCGCTGCACCGCGATCTGCTGGGCGCCTGGGTCAGAGGAGCCCGGCTGGAGACGCTGATCCCGTTGAACGGACGCGGCGGCGGCACGAGGAAGGGCCGCCCGCCCCGCTGAACGGCCGCACCCGCGCCGCCCGTTGCCGCGGCCGGGCGCGCACGCGCCGCTACTTGGTGGTGTGCGTCGGGTAGACCTGTACGTCGGTGTAGGCGCCCTTGATCGCCCCCGCGCCGGCGGGCCACTTCAGGCTGACGCTGTGGGTCTCGTTGGGGGGCGTCACCAGGATGTCGGTGGGGGAGGTGAGGCTGTCGCCGCTGGTGTCGATGTCGTAGGCGAGGTTGAAGACGGCGGCGTCGCCGGGCTTCAGGGTGGTGACGCGCGGCTGGGCCCGGCCGCGCTCGATGGGGCTGGAGGTGTGGTCGGCGTCCTTGATGTCGACGCCCGCGAAGCCCGTCGCCGAGCAGGTCGCCGAACCGCGGTTGACCATGGTGATGTCGATCCTGCCGGTGTTCGCGTCGGGCGCGGCGTCCTTGGCGTCGATGGCCAGGTCCGCCGTCTTGCAGAACGTGACCTTGGAGCCGGTCTTCGCCGTGCCGCCGCCTGCCTGCGCCTTGGTCTCCTCACCCGAGCCCCCCTTGGCGTCGTCGCCGGCCTCGGAGCCGCTGCCGGAGCCCGAGCCGCTCCCGGCCTGCGAACCGCCGCCCGAGGACGAAGAGGAGGAAGAGGAGGAGCCCTTGGAGGAGGAGTCGGTGCCGGAGTCGTCACCGCCGCAGGCGGTGAGCGAGAGGGCGGCGGCGACACCGAGGACGGCGAGAGCGGAGGTACGGGTGTGCTTCATGGTTTCCCCCAGAAGTAGGGCGGTGAGTGCGGTCGGAAATATTTGTATCCCGCACCGAGTCACAGGCGTTCTTCCGCCTCGTCTTCGTTCTGTCACAGGCGGGGCTGCGGGAGGCGACCGGCACGGAGAGGGCCGGACCGGGCATGAGGAACCGGACGAGACCGGCTCCCACGCGACGGGCCGGCGGGCCGAACACGCTTGACGGGCACCCCAGTTCACGGGCCCGCACGCGCGCGTGCCGCCTGCGGCGGAGCTCCTCGGCCGGACCTCACCCCCGTCTCGTTTGCGCCTTGCGTCCCCGTCCGGGTGAAGGCCTTCTGTTTGGCGGGGCGGGGCCGGGCTCACTCGGCATGGTGAGGGGATGTTCTCTGCGGGAGCTTCCATGGATGCTGACGTCGTTGTGGTCGGGGCCGGGCCGGTCGGCCTGCTGCTCGCCGGTGAGCTGCGGCTGGCGGGCGTGCGCCCCCTGGTGGTGGAGCAACTGGCCAAACCGACCGACGAGCCCCGCGCACGCGGCATCGGACCGCTCGCCTTCGAGGCGCTCCAACGCCGTGGCCTGGGCGAGCGGGTGACGGCCCATCACCCGGCGGGCAGCGCCGACCGGGTGCGTGACCACGGAAGCGAGAAGGGGCACTTCGCCTGGATCCACAAGATCGACCAGAGCGTGCAGGCGGAACCCGACCGGGTGGGCGCCCTGATCTGGCAGCCCGATCTCGAACAGATCCTCCTGGACCATCTCGCGGGGCTGGGCGTGAGCGTGCGCCGCGAGCACCGGGTGACCGCCGTCGCGCAGGACCCGGACGGCGTCACCGTCCTGTGCCGTACCCCGGACGGCGAACGGCGCTTCACCGCGGCCTACGCGGTCGGCTGTGACGGCGGCCGTTCCACCGTACGGAAGCTGGCGGGGTTCGACTTCCCGGGCACCGACCCCCTCATGATCGCCCGGCGGGCCGAGGCCGACGTCGAGTGCCCCCAGGGCCTGCCCCCCTCGGGACGCACCCCCACCGGCACCCTCTTCCACGCCCCCGGCACGGTGGCCACCTTCGACTTCGAGGACGTCCTGGTCGACCCCCGACTCCCGCTCACCGCCCAGGAGATGGAGGCGAGCCTGAGGCGGGTCAGCGGCCGCGAGGTCACCGTCGGCCGGCTGCGCGGCGGGACGCGCTTCAGCGACCAGGCCCGCCAGGTCACCTCCTACCGCAACGGCCGGGTGCTGCTGGCAGGCGACTCCGCGCACGTCCACTCGCCCAACGGCGGCCAGGGGCTGACCCTTGGCCTGCTGGACGCCGCCAACCTCGGCTGGAAGCTCGCGGCGACCGTCCTCGGGCGCGCCCCGCACGCACTGCTCGACAGCTACAGCGCCGAACGCCATCCCGTCGCGGCGGCCACCCTGCACAACACCCGGGCCCAGTCCGCGCTGCTCAGGCCCGGCCCGCACACCGACGCGCTGCGCGACATCGTCTCCGACCTCATGGACATCACCGAGGTCAACCAGTACTTCGGCCGGCTGCTCAGCGGCCTGGGCACACGCTACGAACTGCCCCACGCCGACGAGCGCGCGCACCGCTTGACCGGCACCCACTGCCCCGACCTGCGGCTGCACACGGCAGGGCCCGGCGGTACGGGCACGCCGAGCACCCTGGCCCGCCTCGCCGAGCCCGGCCGGCCCGTCCTGCTGCACACGGCCGGCCTGCCCCAGGTGCAGGAGCTGGCGGACCGGTGGCGCGCGACCCTCACCGTGGCGCGGGTGACCTCGATCGACCACCCCGACCTGAGCGCCGTCCTGGTCCGCCCGGACGGCGTGGTGGCCTGGGCCGCGGGCACCGGGGCCGACGCGGGTGCCGCCGACCTGGAGGAGGCGCTGGGCGCCTGGTTCGTACGGGCCTGAGCCGCGGCCGAACGCGCCCTGGGGCGTGTCCGCGAAGTCGCGTCCGGCCCGCGGCGTCTGGCACGCGCGCGCTCGCCGCGTTGTCGGGCCCGCCCGAGTACGCCCGGTACGAAGGCGACCCTCCGCCTTGCGATCACACGCACCAGACGCCGCGAGCCACGCCCTTCGGGCGAACCACGCGACTTCGCGGACACGCCCTAGGACTGCTCGATGAGCTCCGCGACGAGGCCGCGGACGTACGCCTCGTCCGTACCGGGCAGGGAGAAGACCACCCGGAAGTAGAGCGGCGCGATGATCCGGTCCAGGACCCGCTCCAGGGACGGCGGCCTCTGGCCGCGCTCCCGCGCCGTCTCCAGGACGGGAGCGAAGCGCTCGGTGACCCGGCGCAGGCACTCGCGCAGTCCCTCGTGCCGCTCGTCGACGTCGGGCGCGACCTCGGCGCGGAAGAAGGCGATGCCGCCGGGCCGGGAGAGCTCTGCCAGCGTCCACAGCGCCTGGTTCTCCAGGTCGGTGCGCAGCTCACCCACGAGCGGGGGCGCGCCGGACTCGCCGCGGTGCTCGGCGATGTCGGCCAGGAGTGCGGCGAGCGTGCCCCAACGCCGGTAGAGGGTGCTGGGGTTGACCCCCGCGCGCTGGGCCACCGCCGGGAGCGTCACCTGGTCGGCGCCGCGCTCGGCCACCAGCGCGACCGCGGCGCCGTGGACGGCGGCCCGGACGCGGCTGCTGCGGCCTCCGGGCCGCCTCGTGGGTGCGTCGGTGTTCACCACCCCACTCTAAAGCAAAGACTTGCGCCTTAGTGGCCGGTGTGGTCTAGAGTCGCCCTGACGCAACTAACGCACAGATCACCGCTTTAAGCGTCTTCTGGAGGGATCACCATGTCCACCGTGTCCACCGACCAGTCCGCCGCGCTCGCGCTCGGACGCAGCTTCCACCAGGCCCTCGTCGCCGGCGACTGGGACGGCCTCCGGGCCCTGCTGCACGACGACGCCACCTGGACCCTGCCCGGCGACAACACCATCTCCGGCACGGCCGAGGGCGCCGACGCCGTGGTGGCGCGCGCCCGGCAGATCGCTGCGTACGGCCTGAACTTCGAGCTGCTGCACCTGCTGGTCAGCCGGGAGAACATGGCGCTCTCCCTGCACAACACCGCACGGCGGGGGGACGCCGTGCTGGACGAGTACCTGGCCACGGTCTGCCGGCTCCGCGACGGCAGGATCGCGAGCATCGAGACCTACCTCTCCGACGTACCCGGGATGAACGCCTTCTTCGTCTGAGCACGCCCGCCGGCCTGGCGGCCCGGGCCTCTTGCCGCCACCACCGGGCCAGGACGAGCCCACGGCAAATCCCGGCCCCATGGTGGCGATGAGGCCCGGGGCGCCCGCGGGGGCGCGGGAACTGCGCGTCTGCGCCAACGCCTCCGGATGGAGGGTGTGGCCGGCTCGGTGACCGTAGTGCTGAACACGGCGTCGACGCCCTCGGGGCGCACCCTGGCCTTCTTCAGCGCCTCCAGGAGCACCTGTTCGTCGAGGCCCAAAGCGGTGTCCAGCCAGGCCCAGTTGGCGTCGGTGAAGTCGGTGAGCGCGCGCAACTCACGCATCGGACACGCAATGTGACGCGTACTCACCCCCGCGGCCTCGGCCCGCCCGGCCCCTGGCCTTCACCCTTCTCGGTTGGCCTCTGCGCCGTCGTCGGTTCTGTCGGCACCGAGCGACCGTCCTTTCCGCTGCACATTGTGCGGTCCGCTTCAGCGTCGACGACGAACCCCTGCCGACGCACACGCAGCCCACGCGTCCACCCGCCGCATCGGCTCGCTGCCCGAACGGCTCCGATTGTGACGCGGCCTCAAGCCGGTTGCAGAGCAAGGTTGTCCGCTTGGAAAGTGAATCCAGGTCGCCTGCGGTGACCAAAGTTTTATGTATAGAGCTTTTCTCTAATATGTCTGGAACGTGTCACTCTTGTTTCCGGATGGGCGATCTCCTCTTTTGGTGTTGATCAAGGTGGTGATGCCCTCTACTGTCGATTCGTCTCGACCTGCGAGATGCAGCGATAGGAAAGCAGGAGCGAATGACCGTTCTCTCAGATCTCATCGTCGACCCGAAGCCCGTTTCCGATGTCGGTGCTCCAGAGGAGGAGAAGGGGTACTTGATCCCGACGTACATTCCGACGATTGAGGAGACTGTCACCGCCAGTGGTGCCCACCGTCAGGGTGGCTGCCTGAGCGTCGTGTGCTGAGTTTCTGACAATCGATAGCAAGGGATTCATCGGGTGCGTGTAAGGCGCGAAGACCTTCGCGTCCCCGACGCTCAGGCCGACCTCTACCTGGTCGGTCTGGGCATCGGTGGACTTGAGCGCAGGACCGTGGAAGCGGATGAGGTGCTGCGGAGCGCAAGTGTGATTCTCCATCACACCGCCTTTGATGCCGATTTGAGGCACATGTATCGGGCGGCGGTGGTCGACCTGGAGTCCGTGTACGGAGCTGACCCCAACCCGGTGCAGACCTACCACGAGATGGCGGCTCAGGTGCTCCATGCGGTCAAAGAGCGGCGCGGAGGGCCCGTCTGTTTTCTGACGTACGGGCACCCCATGTATCTCGTCGACTCGGCCTGGATTCTCATGGAGGCGGCCAAGGCTGAAGGAATCTCCGTCAAGGCTCTTCCCGCCACTTCATTCCTGGATGCGGTCCTGGTGGATCTCGGGGCTCGCTTCGACAATGCCGTCCAGGCGTATGACGCGAACCTGTTCTATCTGCATGATGTCAGGCCCGATACGCGTTTCCCTGTACTCCTGGCACAATTTGGAAGCTTCAACAGTAATCGACTTCGACAGTCGGGTGATCTTTACGGGCGGATCTCCCCGCTCGCTCGCAGACTTCAGGACATCTATCCGGCCGACCGCGGGGTTGCGGCGGTTCTCTCTTCCTGGCGGCCGGACATGGCCCCCCAGGTCAGCCATGCGACGATCCGGGACATCGACTCCCTGATTTCCAGCAGTCACAGTGGGACGACTCTGTTCATCGGGGGGAGCGAACCGTGGGCGAACGCCCAACAGGATTGGATGAGGCTGAGGTAATTCCGTTCGACTTCTGGGGTGTGGCGGTCGATGTCCATCTCCGGCACCCCAAGGACCGTGACCACGTCCGCTACTACTTCCAGGACTACCTGCGGCCTCTGGGCAGCACGCGTGCCGGCATCTCACTCGCCCTCCTGCCCGCCGAGGGGCGATTCATCGACGGGGCCACCGACGTCCGCAAAAGCATTCACGTCCGGCTGGCCGGTAACTCCTGGCAGCTCTATGAGAGGTACGCGGGACAGCCGGACCGGGCGACACCCCTGCCGCCGTTCCTGCTGCCACCCTTGAACTCCATCGTCCGCCCCGTGCACGCGAGCGCGGTTGCGTCGCCGCAGGATTCCTCCCGGGCAGTCCTGCTGCACGGCCCCTCCAAGGCCGGCAAGTCGTCCATCCTGCTGGAGCTGATCCGGCTGGGCTGGCACTTCGTCTGCGACGACACCGCACTGCTGCACGACGAGCGCACGATCTTCTCCTACACCCGGCCCATCGGTGTCAGGGAATCGACGCTGGAGATCCACCCCTGGCTGCATGCGCACATCGCGCAGGCCCCGAGCTTCCCCACGCCGACCGGGAAGACCTGGGCTGTCCATGTGAACCTTTTGCCGGTCAAGCGGTCCCCGTCCGCGACTGACTGGACCTGGACCGTCACTCTGCTCCCTTCCCGTACTTACCACGTCACCCGCCTCGCGGAGAACCATTTGAAGATCGCATTGGATTCGAGACGGGACATACGGCGAGCCGCCGCAGACATCATCACGGAACTCACCGGAGACCGTTCATGATCCAGAACCTGTACTTCGACTTCTACGGGGTGACGACCCGCTTACGGGTGGTGCCGGCCGACGTCGACGAGGCCCTGTTCTCCTTCGGGGATCAGCACCTCTCACGGCCTCCTGAAGGTGAACCCGATGTGGTGGTGACCTTGAGCTGCACTGAATGGCCCGAGCGCGGCTTCTTCACCAGCCTGCTCCGCAAGGACAACCTGGCCAAGCGCATCGAGGTCGACCGGCGTGCCGACCACACCTGGATCCGCGTGGCCGATCACACCTTCACGGGCTGGTCCGAGATACCGTCACCGCTCCCGCCCTTCCGCTACTCCGACCTGTGGACAACCACTGCGGTCGGCCCGGGGACCTGTCTGGTACTGCCCGATGGCCAGGGACTGCTTGTCACCGGGGCCAACTACGTCGGCAAGACCTCGACCGCCCTGGTGCTGTGCCAGCGCGGAGCGCGCCTGGTGAGCGACAGCCTCGCCGTACTCGACCTGAACACGGGGCTGTTCCGTCGCCATGACAGTCCCCTCGGCTTCCGCAGGGGAAGCCGCCGGCACCACCTGCACAAGATCAAAGACGGTGTCCATCGCGAAACCGTTTCCCCCGACACCGGTCTGGTCCTCCTGGTGCCTCCCGCGCAGTTTCTGGGCGTCCCCAACCTCACCGAGGCCACGGTCGACCAGATCGTGCACCTCGAACGCCACGCCTCGCCCGCTGAGCCCTACACCACGGACACCGACCTGTCTCCCTGGTTCTCCGGTGCTCACCGGCACGAAATCGCCCGGCACCTTCCCGGCAAGACCACGGTCGTACCCGTGCCGGAGGCGGCCTCGCCCCTTCAGATCGCAGACCTTCTCGAAAGCGCCCTATGAGTGACCTGCTGACCGCCGACGCCGTCTCCAAGACCTACGCCGGCGCCTCCGCCCCGGCCCTGTCCGACGTCTCGTTCCGCATCGGGGAAGGAGAGGTCGTTGCTCTGCTCGGACACAACGGGGCGGGAAAATCGACCCTATTCGAGATCCTGTGCGGGCTTCAGCAGGCCGACTCGGGCACGGCGAACCGTTCAGTGGGCGCAGCCGACTTCGGCTGGTGCCCACAGCGAGAGATCATCGACTGGTCGCTGACCACGCGTCAGAACGTCGAAATGGGCCTGGCGTTCCGCCGCGGGACCCTGCGTGGTGTGCGTGCCCTGGCGGAGGAGGTCTGCGAGGTCGTCGGCCTCGAGCGATTCCTCGACCGCCAGGCCGAGACGCTCTCCGGTGGCGAACTGCGCCGCTGCCAGATCGCCCGTGCCATCGCCGGCCGGCCCCGCCTGATGATCCTGGACGAGCCGACCACCGGCCTGGACCCCGACGCTGTCGCGCAAGTCTTCGACTACCTGCGGGACAGTGCCGACAAGGGATCCACCATCCTGGTCAGTACGCACGACACCTCGCGCTTTGCCGAATACTGCACACGCGTTCTGGCCCTCAGCGCCGGCCGTCTCCTCACCGACCAGCCGGTGCGGGCCTTCCTCGCCCCCGTCGGTGAGTCCGACGACCTGTGGGACGGCTACCGGCACCTCACCCGGCAGTCCTCCACCACGTCCCAGCTCCCGTCGACCGAGGTGGTGCACCCATGAGCAGCCTGCGGGCACTCTCGCTGCCCCACCGTCTCGCCCGCCCCATGATCGCAGTCCGCTTCCACTGGCTCTCCCTGTGGAACTGGCGGCAGGTCTACTACGGCCGGATCATCGAGCCGATCGCCTACCTGCTCTTCCTCGCCGCCGGCATCGGGGGAGCGGTGGCCTCCGGGCACAACCAGAGTCTGGGCACCTATCTCGAGTTCGTCGTCCCCGGCATGTTCGCGATGCTCGCGTTCCGCTCCGGCACCGCTGCCATCTCCGATGTCGCCAACGATCGCAAATGGGGCGTATTCGCCTTTTACACTCTGCACGGAGGCGGCCCGGCCGGATACCTGTCGAGTATCGTCACGATCCTCGGCACGGTCTTCCTCGCCCAACTCGCACTGGTCGTCGCCCTCGCCGCCCTCCTGGGCGGCCTCGCCGACGTGCCGGCGTCGCGCTTGACGACCACGGTGCTGACTGCGCTCCTTGTCGACGCCGGCTGGATCGCCACAGGAGCAGCCCTCGCCGCCCGCGTGCAGTCCTACGCCACACGCGACTTCCTGCTGACCGTCACCGCACTGCCTGTCGTTCTGGCGGCACCGCTGTTCTATCCCCTGGACTCCGCACCCGGTTACCTGCGTGCCCTGGCCCACGCCGACCCGCTCACCTACCAGGTCGCCTGGCTGCGCGGCACCTGGTCGGGCGATCCCTCAGGCCTGCTCTGGGCAGCCCTGTGGGCGGCGATCGCGGCGACCGCAGCCGTGCCGATGCTGGCCCGAGCCGATCGCGTCACCCGGGAAAGGTGACCGACCATGAAACTCTCCGTCCTCGACACCGCTCCTGTCTTCGCAGGAACCACCGGCGCTGCGGCGCTGCAATCCAGCGTGAAACTGGCGCAGCACACAGAAGCGCTGGGCTATACCCGCTACTGGATAGCCGAGCACCACGACAATCCCGCGACGGCGGCCACCACACCCGAGGTGGTCGTAGCGGGCGTCGCCTCCGCCACGACCACCATCCGGGTGGGATCCGGCGGCGTCATGCTCCCCAACCACTCGGCACTGCGTGTCGCCGAAGCCTTCACCACTCTGCACGCCCTGTTCGGCTCCCGCATCGACCTGGGCGTTGGCCGTGCCCTGGCCGGTAGCCCGACACTGAGCACCGCCCTTCGGGGAACTTTCCCCTCCGCCTCACCGACCGCGTTCGCCACCCAAATCGAGGAACTGCGGCGATACCTCTCTCACACCACCCCGACCGCACAGGCCCACAACGCACCCGTCCCCGTGTGGATCCTTGGGGGCAGCATCCCCGCCGCCCAGACAGCGGCCGGCCTCGGCCTCCCCTTCGCCTTCGCAGGCCACCTCGACACCGCAGGGGCCGAGGAGACACTGACGGCGTACCGCCAGTCGTACCGGCCCTCACCCGAACACCCTCACCCGTACACCATGGCCAGTGCAGGCGTGTACCTGGCGAAGACCCGAAACCAGGCCGCCCAACTCGCCCGCACCTATGCGGAGCACGTCCTGGCCGAAAGGCGGGGGAACCGCACGCCCATCGACCCAAGGCGCGTGCCACAGGCGACAGAATCGACCAACCATCAACACGGCATGGCCGACAGCCAGGCCCAGCACTGGATCTGCGGTGACAGGTCCACGGCCGAAGCAGCCCTTCACCGATACGCCAACGACCTGGCCCTGGATGAACTCATCGCGCTGACCGTCATGGAGAACTTCTCCCACCGGGCCCTGTCGTACGAGATCCTCATGCAAGCAGCCACGTCAGCGGCCGACTAGGTGTGCCTCCTGTTGCCTGGCGGTTTCGCTGAACCTGGCAGACGCACTATGGGACGCGTCCGGCCCCGCCTGGCTCGCTCTGCGCATCACCGTGTCGGTGCTTCGCTGCTGCCCTCATCGCGTATCTGACCCTGTGGCTGATCCGGTATCGACGACACCGGGCGAGCTCGCACCAGAGCACGGCATGGGCGCCACGGCCAGTACCCATGTCGTCTCGTTTCTGCTCTGGACGCGTGGGCTGAAGAGCGCCCCCACCCCCCTCCGCCGCCTCGCGCCCGAACCGCGCACCGCACCGGTGACCGAGGGGCCGCCCACGGAAGGTGACGCGGCATCAGTGGTGATCATCGGGGCGGGTGCGGGGGCGACCTCGTCGGCGAGGGCGTCCCCGCCGGGGGGGCACGGCCCCTCGTCAGGAGCCCCGGACGCACCAGGCCAGGAAAGGAGCGCGCGATGAGCACACAGCAACCCCACCACGACCACCAGGACTGCGGAGCTCGGAACGACGAAGAGCCGACATGGAGCTCCCTATCCGCCAAGGGGAAGATCCTGGCCGCGGCCGGACTCACCGGCCTCGGTCTCGGCGTCGCCACCCTCCTGCTGCTCGTCCTCCTGCTCGTGGTCCTCCTCGTCACAGCCGCGTTCAGCGACGTGATCGAGTTCGACGGCCCGTCCACCCCGCTCTGGGCCGCCCTGCTGTGCCTGCCCTGCGGACTGCTCGCCGGCATCTTCACCACTCCCGTACGCCTGGTGGTGCGCCTCAACCAGCCCACGCAGCGCACCCGGCAGGTGGCCGAGGCGCTCACCTCGTGCCTGACGACATTCCTCGCCGCCGTCTTCGTCCTGGAGTTCACCCCCGGCCTGCACGCCACCCAGGTGTGGCTGCCTGCCGTGGCCGCCACCGCGCTCGGCATCACGGCGAACCTGGTGACGGCTCGCGTGGAGTCACGCAAGAGGTAGCGGCGGCAAGGGCGGGTGAGCGCCACCCGGCGCACCGCACACCGCACACCGCCGATGGCGACGGCGCCCACGTGAACGGCGCCCCTGTGGGCGGTGAGGCCGGCGGCGCATCCAGCGAATCCAGCGAAGTCAGCGAATCCACCTCGCAGTCAACGGAGAAGGGCGACGTCGTCATGATCGCCGAGCTGCCGGATCACTCCCTGCCCCCACCCGCCCACCTCCACGTATCGTGCGACCGAACACGTCATACGACCGACGACCCACACCCCGGAGGAGCACCATGATCGGTGTCGAGGAGCTGGAGGCCACCGCGGCACACATCGCGGACCACGTGGTGCGCACTCCCACCGTGCCCAGCCCGGGCCTGAGCGCACTGCTCGGCGTACCGGTCACGGTCAAGCTCGAACTGCTCCAGCGCAGCGGCTCCTTCAAGGCGCGCGGCGCCGTCGCCAAGCTCCTCACTTTGACCGAGGAACAACGCGCGGCCGGCGTCGTCGCCGTCTCCGGCGGCAACCACGGCGTCGCGGTGGCCGAGACCTCCGCCGCCCTGGGCGTACGGGCCACCGTCGTCATGCCCCGCACCGCCCCGGCCCGCTCCGTGGAGATCGCCCGGGCCGCCGGCGCGGATGTCCGCCTGACCCCCACCATGGCCGAGGCCTTCGCGCTCATGGAACGGCTGGAGGCCGACGGACTCACCCTGCTGCACCCCTTCGCCGACCCGGTGGTCATCGCCGGACAGGGCACCGTGGGACTGGAACTGGCCGCGGACGCGGGCAAGTTGACCGACGTCCTCGTCTCCATCGGCGGCGGAGGCCTGATCGCGGGCGTGGCGGCGGCCCTCAAGGCGCGCCGGCCCGGCGTACGGGTGTGGGGAGTGGAGACCACCGGGGCCGACGCCATGTCCCAGGCCCTGGCCCACGGCGGCCCGCTCCAGGTGGATGTGAACTCCCGCATCAGCACACTCGGCGCGCCCACCGTCTCCCCGCTGACCTACACGATGGTGCGCGACATGGTCGACGAGGTCCTGGTCGTACCGGAGGCCGAGGCCTATACCGGCGTACGCGAACTGGCCGAACACGCCAAGGTATGGGCCGAACCCGCGGCCGGCTGCCTTCTGCCCGCCGCCCGCCGCGTCCTGGCCAAGACGGGCGACGACACCCACCTCGGCCTGGTGATCTGCGGCGGCAACACCACCATCGACGACATCACCGCCTACACCGCGTAACCCCGAGCCCTCCCGGAGCCCTCCCGGAGCCTTCTCGCGGACAGGGTCCCCGCCTCGTCCCCCGCCTCCCTCCGCGGTGGGGGAGTGGCGGGAAGTCCGTGCTGCCCACCGGCGTTGCTCCCGAGTATGAAGATCGGTGAAGCGTCCAAGGTCAGCGGCGCCAGTGCGAGATCCCTGCGGTATTACGAGGACGAGGGCCTGATCGTCCCCGGCCGTTCCCACAACGGCTACCGCGACTACTGCTTGCCCACCCTCGACCGGATCCGGACCATCCGCGCACTCCTGGAATCCGGCCTGCCCGTGCGACTGATCAGGGAACTCCTGCTCCACCTCCCGGACGATGGCGATGGCGAGGGCGGCGGCGATGCCACGCACGCGGCATGCGCACCCTTCCTTCGCGAGGTGGAGAGCTACCGCGACCGTCTGGCCGTCCGCATCACCGACCTCCACACCCAACAGGCCGCACTCGACGCCTACTTGCGCCGGGCCCGGACCACCACCCCATGATCACCGCTTGACCTTGACGCCGGTGTGAAGCTCCTACGTTCCCTCCATGGAGAACAACGAGCAGCGCCCCGGCGCCGAACAGACCATGACCATGCGGGCCCTGATCCAGCACTCGCACCAGGGCCCCCAGCACCTGAGCCTCACCACGGACCGGCCCCGCCCCACCCCGGGCCCGGGCGAGTACCTGATCCGCGTCGGCGCGGCCGGGATCAACTTCGCCGACGTCCTGCAGACCCACGGGACCTACGCGGCAGGACCCCTGGCGCCCTACGGGGCGGGCTTCGAAGCCGCCGGCCAGATCGTCGGTGCCGGGCCGGGGATCACCCGCCCCCTCCCGGCCGGCACCCACGTCATCGGCACCGGCCCGGGTGCCTTCGCGCAGTACATGACGATGCCGGCCGCCCAGGCGCTTCCCGTCCCCGCCGGCTGGACGGACGCCCAGGCCCTCGGCCTGGTCCTGAACTGGGTCACCGCGCTGGCCGCCCTGAAGCCGCTGGGCGAACTCCGGCCGGGCGAGACGGTCCTCATCCACGCCGCGGCCGGCGGAGTGGGACAGGCCGCGGTCCGCCTCGCCCGCCACTACGGCGCACGCGTGATCGCCACGGCCTCGCCCGCCAAGCACCACACCCTCAAAGCGCTGGGTGCCGACACGGTCCTGGACAGCACCCACCCCCAACTCGCCACGGAGATCGGTCACCTGAGCGGCGGCGTGGACCTGGTGCTGGAATCCGTGGGACGGGCCACATTCCCGGCCAGCCTGGCGGCCGCCAAACCCTTCACCGGCCGCGTCATCGTCTTCGGAGCCGCCTCCGGCGACGCCGCCCTGACCACACACGACCTGATCTTCACTCACCAGGTCCAGATCAAAGGCCTGCACATCGGTGCACTGGCCGATGCCGCCCCCGCCCTCTACGACAGCCTGCTCACCGAGCTCAGGACACTCATCGCCGACGGCGTGTACCCGCCCGGCACCCCCGAGATCCACCCCCTGGCCGCGGGACCCGCCGTCCTCCAGGAGCTCGAAGCAGGCCGGACCCACGGCAAACACGCCCTCGACCCGTGGCTGTGAACCCCGCCTGACCCCCCACCAGAGACACCCCGAGGACCTCCTCCAAGGCATCCCCGAGCCTCCCGGAATGGTAACTTTGCAACAAGTTGGAAAGCATGAGGAACATGAGGAAAGCGGGGGGCGGTGCTACAGATCCAGATCGGCCCGGGACGGACCGCGCCCCACGGCGACGGCCTGGGCCGCACCCTCCTCGGCTGGCACGAGGGCATGAGCGAAGACGAGGCGTGGGAAGCCGGCCGGGGCGTGTGGAAATTCCGGGCCGACCGGGCCCTGGCCCAGCACGAAGCCCAGATCATCAACACCGAAGGCACCGTCCTGGCCGTCGCACGGATCACCGGAGTGACCAAATGCCAGGGCCGCTACGCCCTCGAAGGTGAACTCCTGCACGGCGACCCCCGCATCGGCAAGCCCAGCCCGTACCCCCACCTCTCCCGTAACCCCGTGGCCTACATCGACGACAACCAGAAGAGGGACACGCGGTGAGTGACTTCGACGCCATCGATTCGCTGCTCGCCTCCGTGACGCCCGAGACCGAGCTCCCCGCCCCCCGGGTACGCCGCGAACTGCGCGAACAGGCCCGCCTGTCGAAAGCCCAGGCGGCCAGAGCCCTCGGCATCAGCCCCTCCACGCTCGCCGCCTGGGAAGCAGGCCGCGAACCCACCGGAGAGGCACGCGCCAGATACGGCTACCTGCTGGACGGCCTGGCGGCCAAACTCGCGGCCTCGGCCCAGAAAAATCCCCGAGCCGAGGCCCCCGCCACGGACGAGGACGCGGGCAACGACGCGGACGAGGACGCGGGGGACGATGCGGGCGACGACGTGGAGACACTGACCGGCCCCGAGCCCTGCGTGCTGTGCGGGCAACCGGCCACCCACCGCGTCGCGGGCTTCCCGCAGCACCTGGACGCCACCCAGTGCGGCACCACCACCGCACCCGCAGAACGCACAGCACCCACGAAATCCGCCGAGCCCCCCGCCACCTCCACTCCCACCCCCTCCTCACCCCCCGCCCCCCACCGCCCCAACCCGCCGGCCCGGCGCGCCTTCCAGCAGCCCTCCGGTCCGGCCGACCTGATCGGCCGCGCGGTGAGCGCCGCACTCGAGGCACACGGCGGTGACGTCACGGCGGCGACAGCGGCACTGGTGAAGAAGGCGATCCCGGACGCCATGGCTCTGCTGGACGCCACCCGCAAAGGCGGCCGGTACGACCTGATCGCCCATCCGTGGATGCCGGACATCCTGAAGAAGCAGACGGCACGCGGCGCCGACCAGGTATGGGAGGCCCGCCCCAAATGGACGCGCGCCCAACTGCCGCCCGGCGAACACCAGGTGACCGCCCTGGACATCAACGGCGCCTACCTCTCCGCCCTCAAGACGCACCTGCCCCTGGGACAGCTGGAGCACTCCACCGGCCCCCACCACGACCGCCGCCGCGCGGGCGTCCACCTGATCACCCCGGCGCCCTGGGACCACGAAGACGTCCTGCCCAACCCGATCGGGCAGCGCGACGAGCCCGGCCCCCTCTGGGTCACCGAACCCACCCTGCGGCTGCTGCTGCGCCTGTCGGGACCGAAGTACGGGCTGTGCGAGCCGCCCGAGATCCACGAGTCGTTCACCTCCGGCGCGACCGAGGGCCTGCTGGAGAAGTTCCGCATCGCACTCAAGGACGCCCGCGAGACGGCCATCGCCACGGGTGACGAAGTGACGCTGGAGTACGTGAAGGCCATGTACTCCAAGTTCGTCTCCACCATGGGCGAGTCGAACTACAACCGGGAGCTCTACCGCCCGGACTGGATGCATCTGATCCGTTCCCAGGCCTTCGCGAATCTGTGGACGAAGGCCCTCAAGGCCCACGACGCGGGCCTCACCGTCGTGCAGGCCATGGGCACCGACGAACTGCACGTCATCGGCGACTGGCGCAAGGTCTTCCCCGAGGGCCGCGGTGTCACCGAAGTGAAGGTGAAGGACGCATACGCTGCCGGCACCGCGACCGAGACGGGGAGGGAGAGCTGATGCCGGGACGCAACCACGAGTTCGGGAAGTTCGGGGCCGCCGGCACCAGGGGCAGCGACCTGGTCGCCCGCCGGCTGGACACCCTGGTGGACTTCATCGCCACGCCCGTCACCACCCCGCGCGGCCTGCTGGCCCGCCTCCACTACCTGACGAAGTCACCCAAGACGCTCAAGGCCGCCCGCGCGGCCGGCCTGACCGTCACCCACCGCACCCTGCAGGCCTGGCTCACCGGCGCACGCAAACCCTCCAAGGCCAACCTGCGGCGCATCGAAGAGAGCTACCGCACCGTGCGCCGTCACAACGTCGCCCGCCACCTCCTCAAGCGCCTCAACTCCTCCGGCGGCACCCGAGTGGAGATCCACCCCCTCAACCAGTCGCAGGTGCCAAGGCCCCACCAGCGCACCCTGGAGTACCGGCACATCAACGTCCGCCGCTGGGACCGCATCGTGACCGCCTGGGCCACCGACGACAGCCACGCCCTGGACGAGGCCTGGACCACCGGCGTCCTGCCCGACCTGGGCAGCCAGTGGGGCCAGTACGAGTACGTGACGAACATCGGCTTCGCCGCCTGACCGCCACCGCCCACCCCACGTCCGCGTGGCGGACGCCCCTCACTTCCTGAGGGCGAGCCGATCGCTGAGGGCGACCGGCGCGCCGCTCTCGCGCGGAACGGGGCCAAGCCCGCGAGCCTTTGGTGTCAGGTGCCGGCGGGCCACGGCGGCGAGCAGTGCGTAGGAGAGCAGCATCAGCACGACGGTGACGATCCACGTACGCGATCCGGCCGGGTCGTAGACCCGTCCCGCGTTGCCCACGTCCACGGCCGGCGCCCTCTGTCCTTCCGTGAACGAGTCCCGGCCGCTGCCGAACAGCTTGACGCCCTCGAGCCGCACGGTGCCGTCGGTGGAGCGGAACGTCCCCGACCACTCGCAGCTGGAGTGCCCGGGGTGCCCGGCGTGTCCGGAGCACACGAGCCGGGTCGCGGTGAAGGTGCCCCGCGGCCCGTTTGCGGTCGCGGCCCGGGCGGCGTTGCCGAGATTCGGCACGGTCAGCCAGAACAGCAGCACTCCGGCCAGCAGGAGCAGCAGGGACACGAACCCGGAGGGCTTCCTCCCGCTCACGGCCATTCGGTCAGTCCTTCGGCGCGCAGGCACACCGCGCGGCGGCGTTGTCCGGCCGGTTCGCACGGGTGTGGAGGTAGACCGCCACCACCATGGGGATCGTCACCACGGTGTTGTAGAACAGGTGCAGTTCCACGCGGGGCGCGACCAGCTGGATCAGACTCGTCGGCGCCGCCCTGCCCAAAAGGTGCGCGCCGACCAGGACTTGGACCAGGAGCAGCAGATGCTCCAGGTGGTGCCAGACCTGGATGCCCAGGGACACCTTCCACCAGGTGCCCGAGCGGCCCGTGAAGCCCGGGCGCAGGAGGAACAGGCCGACCATCATCACCAGGGCGTAGCCGTAGTGCATCCATTCCGAGGTGACGAGCCACGGGAACGGCATCCCGAGCACGCCGCGCGCTTCGGGGACCGGCCAGCCCATGACGTAGATCTGGTACGCCTGGACCAGGTGCTCCGCCCAGTGCGCGACGACGACGAACAGGAAGACGCGCAGGCCGAGTTGGTGGTGGCTGCTGTTGAGGGAGTCGATTCCGCCCCGCAGCGTACGCGGTGGTACTCCCGTGCTGATGGCCATGCCTGAACCTCCACGGTCGGGGAACCGGGGCTCATCACACCAGGCTCGCGCGCACGCGGGCTTCTTCCTCCGTGCTCTCTCCCCGGACCGGCAAGGGGAGGTCCGTGGACCGGCCGGGCGGTCAGGCGCCGCGCCCGGGGGCTGCGATACGCCGCCCTCGCCGGGCGAACGCTCCTGCTCAGCGGCCTGATCGGGGAAGGGCCGGTGCTCCTGTCCCTCCCTGCCCCCGCCCCCGAGCCGGTGCTCCGGCGGGGGCACCGGGGCGTTTTCGGGGCCCGGCGCGCAGTTGCCGCCGCACGGCCGGGGTCATTAGCTTTTTGGCATCAGGAGGTGCTCGTCCCGCGGCGCGCCGCTCTCACCGGCCGCCCCTCTCCCCTTCAGAAGGGGTAGAGCCGTGCCCACCTCGCACCGGATGACGACCTCCCCGTACTCAGCGCCCCGACGGCGGCCCACCATCCCGACACCCTCGCGCCGCCGGGTGGTCCCGCGAACTCCGCGGCGGCGTGGGCTGAGCCACCCCCTCCAGGAAGGGCTGACGCATGAGCACCCGGCGCACGTGGAGCACGGCCGACATCCCGGACCGGACAGGCACCACCGCGGTGGTCACCGGCGCGAGCTCCGGCATCGGCCTGTGCACGGCGCAGGAACTCGCCCGGCGAGGCGCCCACGTGGTGCTGGCCGTACGCGACCCGGAGCGCGGGGCGGCCGCGGCCGCCCGCATCCGGGCCCAAGTGCCCGCGGCCGCCCTGACGGTCCGCCGGCTCGACCTCGCCGACCTCACCTCCGTACGGGAGGGGGCGAAGGCGCTCGGCGAACAGTTCACCCGCATCGACCTGCTGATCAACAACGCGGGCGTGATGTGGAACGACCGGGCCCACACCCCGGACGGACACGAACTGCAATTCGCCACGAACCACCTCGGGCACTTCGCCCTCACCGGCCTGCTCCTGGACCCCTTGCGGGCCGCGCCCGGCGCACGCGTGGTGACCATCAGCAGCTACCTCCACCGGCTGGGGCGCATCGACTTCGGCGACCTGCACGCCGAACGCCGCTACAACCGGTACCGGGCCTACAACCAGTCCAAGCTGGCCAACCTCATGTTCGCCCTCGAACTCCACCACCGCCTGGCGGAGTCGGGCTCTGGCCTGGTCTCGCTCGCCGCCCACCCGGGGCTGGCCGCGACCGGCCTGGGCCGCGACTTCCCGGCCCCCGTGCGCAGGTTCGGCTCCGCGCTCGCGCCGCTGTTCCTCCAGCCCGCCCACCTGGGGATGCTGCCCGGCCTGCGCGCCGCCACCGACCCCCGGGCGCGCGGCGGTCAGTACTACGGGCCGCTCGGCGTGACCGAGACACGGGGCGCACCCGGCCTCGTCCGCCCCGGCAGGGCCGCCCGCGACCGGGAGGCCTGCCGCCGCCTGTGGGAGGAGTCCGAACGCCTCACCGGCGTCCGCTACCCCTTGTGACCCCGCGCCCCGCCGGGCACGCGGATCCGCCCGCCGATCCGCACCGCGGTGCTCAGGGCGGCGTAGGAGGTCAGTTCGATCAGTTCACGGTCGGTGGGAAACCGGCTCCGGAAGGCCGCGATGTCCTCCGGGAGGGCCTGATACGGCGCGAAGGCGGTGAGCAGCGCCAGCCGGGCGGCCGGCACGTCCTGGGCCGGCAGCCCCGACACGGCCTCCTGGAGCCACCCGCGGCCCGGCCCCGGGGCACAGCCGTCCCACCGCTCCAGGCGCGCGCGCAACCGCTCCCGTACCGGTTCGGGCACCCAGCGCGCCCGGCCGTCCACGGCGGCGAAGGCCCGCCCCAACGCCTCGGCCACGCAAGGACTGCCCAGGGCCCACTCCAGTCCGGGCGGCAGCGGCGCCGCGGGCAGCAGATCGAGCGAGTCGCCCGGCGCCAGCGGACCCGGGGCCGCAGGACGCATGGCCAGAGCGGTGGTGCGCATGATGGGCCCGCGCAGCGGCACCGGGGTGCGGGCGGGCATGGGGGAGTCGGCCAGGAAGAGGGTCACCATGCGGTTGATGTAGTGGAACGTCACCACGACGCCGCAGAGTTCGGGCGCCTGATCCTGCGTGAACGGCAGCGGGAGAGCGCTGGGGGCGTCTTCCGGGCCGTGCCGCCCGGCCGTCCCGGCCCACGCGGCGATCGGGGCGATGGTCCTGTCCGGCGGCAGCGTCCCCAGGATCGCCTGGTGCACACCGACGCAGTACGGGCAGTCATTGGCGCGGGAGACCGCGGTGGCGACGGTCTCCTTCACCGCGCGGCTCACCAGCCCCTCGGCGAGCAGGGTCTCACGCAGCATCAGCCAGGTCGCCGCCAGTGAGGCGGCGGCCGGCGAGTGCAGGGCCACGGGCGGTGCGAGCACCCCGAAGTCCCGCTCCGTGCGGTGGTACACCTGCGCCACCAGACCCCGGGCACGGCGCGGGGAGATCACCTCCACGTACCGCACCTGCCGCAAAGAGCCCCGCAGCACAGCCCGCACGAGCGGTCTCATCGCCACTCCTCCCTCTCCTGTTTCACACGGCTTCTCTTCCTCGGGGACCGCTCGCCCTCGACGCGCTCTGTTTCGGGGTGCTGCCTAGGCGTGCTGCCGCCGGGAGCCAGCCCAGCTGCTCCGCCAGCAGACGCATCAGCGCGGTGGCCGTCTGCTGAGCGGTGGACGTGTGGTACGCGGGCGGGGCCGCCGCGCCGAGGACGGCGCCGGCCGCCGGCTTGGCGTCGGGTGCGGCCGGCGGCCGGGACACCTGCTCGCCCTCGCCGGTGGGCTGCCCCCTCACCGGGGCGGGCCCCCGGCCCGTGCGGACCCGCGGCGGGCGGAGCCGCACGCGAAGGGGCCTTGGCCTGCGGCCCGTCGGGTGTTCCCGTTCGTCCATCAGGGCGCCGCGCTCACCGTCATCGGCAGGCCGCCGCGCATCCGCAGCGACAGCATGGGCTCGGCGACCGCCCGGTGCCCGGGGACGGTGCGCAGGTCCAGGTCCCGGGTGATGAGCGCGGTCACGAACACCGCCTCCATCATCCCGAGGCTGCTGCCGACACAGAAGCGCGGTCCCGCGCCGAAGGGAATGTAGGCGTAGCGGGGGCGGCTGGCCACCGCCTGCGGATCGAAGCGCTCGGGATCGAAGCGCTCGGGCTCCTCCCACAGCCGCGGATTGCGGTGCATGATGTACGGGCAGATCAGGACATCCGCCTTGGCCGACACCGCGTAGCCGCCGACCTCGTCCGCCTGTCGGGCGATCCGGGGCAGGACCCACACCGGCGGGTAGAGCCGCATGGCCTCCTGGACGACCTTCGTCGTGTACGTCAGCCGGTGCAGGTCCTCCACGTCCGGCAGACGCTCACCCAGAACGCTCCTGGCCTCCGCGCGGACCGCCGCACGCACCTGGGGATGCCGCTCCAGCAGGTGCAGCGTCCAGCCCAGGGTGCTGGCCGTCGTCTCGTGCCCCGCGAGCAGCAAGGTGACCAGCTCCTCCCGGAGCTGCCCGCGCACCTGCCGGGGCCGCCTGCCGCGCTGCCGGGCCGCCTCGATGATCCGGGCCAGTGCGTCGTCGCCGGACTCACCGCCGGCCATCCGCGCGCCGCGGTCGGCCACCAGCTGATCCGCCACCCGGTACAGCTCCCGGCGGGCCCGGCGGAAGCGGGCCTGCGCGGGCAGCGGGAGCCAGGGCGCCGCCACTCCCTGGGAGACCATCTCCAGCATCGCCTGGTCCTGCACCTCCTCGAAGGAGGGCGCGAGGGTGTCCTGGGAGGTGAGGTCGGAGTCGAGCAGGGTGCGGCCCAGCACCCCCAAAGTGAGCCCGGTGACCTCGTGCAGGACGTCGACCGGGCCACGCCCCGCATGGGCGCGCAGGAGAGCGACCAGTTTGCTGCCCTCCTGCGCGACGGCGTGCGCCTGCCGGTTGATGCGCCCGGGCTTGAACGCGGGCTGCACCGTCTGGCGCTGGGCCCGCCACACCTCGCCGTCACTGGTCAGCAGGCCGTCGCCCAGCACCCGGCGGGACTGCACCAGGCCGATGCCCTTGTGGTAGTTGGCGCTGTTGTCGGCAAGCACGTGTTTGGCGTAGTCGGGCCGGTTGAAGACGTAGAGCTTCTTGGGCCCCATGGAGACCCGCACGGCGTCGCCCAGGGCGGCCGCGTCCCTCATCATCCCCAGGCGGTCCACCACGAGCTTTTTCAGCAGCCCCGGCAGGGCACTGACCGGCGGGCCCGGCGGGTCGATCCTCATGCCACCTCGCCCCCACCGTGTTCGGGGGCGAAGCGCCGGAAGCGGCCGCCGGAGAACAGCAGGGCCTCACGGAAGGGCCAGCGCACCGCGGAGAGCACCTCGCCGAGAAAAATCGTGTGATCACCGCCTTCGTACAACGTCCTCTTCTCGCACTCCAGATGCGCCACGGCACCGGCGATCAGCGGTGCGCCGGACTTCGGCCCCAGCTGCCAGCCGACGGCGTCGAACTGGCCGGCCCCCACGGGACGCGAATGGTCGGCGAAGTGGCGTGCCACGGCCTCCTGTCCGACGTCGAGCACCGACACCGAGAACGCCCGCGCACCGTCCAGGCTGCCGTGCATCAGCGCGTCCTTGCCGACACAGACCAGCACCAGGGGCGGGGAGAGGGAGACGGAGGTGAACGAGTTGGCCGTCATGCCCCGCGGGGAGTCCCCGCCGACGGTCACCACGGTGACCCCGGTGGGGAAGGTGCCAAAGGCGCCCCGCAGTTGTTTGCGGTCCTCCAGGTCGACGAATTCCATGGACGAAACAGTGGTCGGGCTCATCTCTGCCTCCCTGTCAGCGGCCGGGAGCCGGCCCGTGCGGCGGCCCGTCCGGCCGGTCATGGCCGGGTCCCGGCGGCGGTGGCCGCGCCGTCAGGGCCTTCGGTGAGGAAGGCGAACACCGCCGGCTCCAGGGCGTCGCGCAGCGCCGTGACGAAGGTGGCGATCCGCAGTCCGCCCACGGTCAGGACCACCCAGTTGTCCTTGTCCGGCGGGACCAGCGTCAGGGGCGCCCCGGCCATCAGCCCGGCCTTCCTGAGACACTCCACGGCACCCCACACCCGTGTCGCCGCGGTATCGGGGGCCTCGCCCGTCTCCTTGGCCACCAGCGCGGCCAGCTCGGCGTGTTCACCCAGCAGCCCCGCCCACTCGGCGGTGCCGCGGACGCAGACCGCCTCGATGTCGCAGGCCACCGTCCGGTCGGCGGCGACCCCGAGGGTCACGCCCAGGCCGTGGGCGGCCGAGATCCGGCGGCCGTCGGCGAGTTCGGGCCGTCCGTCGGGCCGGTAGCGCACCTCGACGCGCTCGCCGAGGGCCCGCCGCACCGCCCGTGCGGTGGCCGCACGCCGCTCGTCCCTGGACTCCCCGGCGCCGGGCACATCCGGTTCGACGGCGATGTCGAGATGGGTGCCGAGCACCTCCTCCACGGCCCGCTCCAGGTAGGAGCCGAGCAGCGGGGCGACCCACGGCCCCGAGCCGTCCGTCTTGCGGACGGCCCGCAGGGTGAGCCCCTCCCACCGTTCGACGACCCTGCCCTCGCCGGCGCGGACCGCGATGTCGTACACATAGGTGTCGCCGTCCCGGTGGCGCTCGGTGGCGCAGTAGCGCACCTCCTGCGGCAGATCCTGGCCGGCGGCCATCGGGTACAGCCGCTCGATGCCGGACGGCAGCAGGGTCGCGTCGGGCACGCACACCTGGTTGCCGTGCATCAGCGCGTCCCGCATCCCCGGATCGGCCAGCAGCAGGGTGTCCGGCAGGAACCCGGCGAACCAGCCCGACGGCGCGCCGAGCGCCACATCGGCATCCACGTGCCGGGCGGCCGCCCGGTGGAAGCGGCGCAGTTGCTGGAAGCGCCCGCCCTGGAAGAGGACCCCGCCGTACAGGTCTGCCGCCGGGTCCAGCGGGGCGCCCGGGACGTCCGGGGCGACCTGCGCGGGAGGCCCCTCGGGCAGGTCGGCGCCGGAGTAGAGGAGCCGGGCGCGGAAGTGTTCGGCGACGAAGCCGGTGTCCTCCGCGTGGATGGCCACGTCCACGGTGTCGGTGTCGGTGACGGTGGCCGCGATCCGGATGCGGGTGCTCCCCGCGGGCGGCACCACGATGGGCCGCAGGAACTGCGCCCCCTCGATGACCGGTACGTCGCCGCGTCCGGTGACCGCGGACGCCACCTGGACCATGGCCTCCATCCCGATCACCGCGGGCATCAGCATGTTGCCGTCCAGGAGGTGGTCGGCGAGGTAGGGGTCGGTACCGCTGTTCAGTTCGGCCTCGGTGACGAGTTCGACGCCGTGGTAGCGCACCAGCGGGGTCCCGGTGAAGCGCAGCAGCGGCAGCGGCGGCAGGTCGCGGCGTACCGTTCCGATCCCCTCGGTCCGCCCGCTGATCACCGTCACCACGGGGGCGTCCGGGTCCGAGATCAGCCGCAGCAGGATCTCCACGCCCTGGTCGGGCGAGATGGGGACGATGCCCTCGCGGGAGAGGGACTCCACGACGGAGAGCTTCTCGCCCATGCCGACCCCCGACCACACGGACCACTCCATGCACAGGGCACGGCAGCCCGGATGGTCGCGGGCGACCTGCTCGGTGAGGTCGGCCAGCCATTCGTTGGCGGTGGCGTAGTGCGCCTCGCCGCGCAGCCCGGACCGGCCGATGATGCTGCCGAAGGTGACCAGGAGCTTCAGGTTCTCCTCGCCCACCGCGTCCAGGACGGTGCGCAGCCCGTCGACCTTGGGGGCGAACGTGGTGTGGAAGGCGTCCATGGCCAAACCGGTGAGGGAGGCGGGCTCGTTGCGGCCCGCCCCGTGCAGCACGGCGGTGACGGGGCCGAGCGCGGCGGTGAGTTCGGCCACGGCCTCGGTGACGCGTGCCGGGTCGGTGACGTCGGCGGCGGCGTAGTGCACCGTGGCCCCGCTGTCCCGCATGCGCCGCAGGTTCGTGGCGAGGTCCTCGTCCACGGCGGGGTCCGAGCGGCCGATGACCGCCAGCTTGGCACCGGTGCGGCGGGCCACGGCCAGCGCGCACTCGGCGGTGATGCCCTTGCCCCCGCCGGTGACGAGCAGGACGTCGGAGCCGGCCAGGACCTGGTCGCTGCGAGCGGCACGCACCGGCAGGGCGCGCAGCACCGGGACGCGGCGGCTGCCGTCCGCGGCGAGATGGACCTCGCTGAAGCGGGTGGTCGCCGCGACCTCGGCGGCCACCCGGTGCGCGGCGCCCTCGGCCACCGGGGTGTGGACGACGGTGGTCCGCAGGTGGGGTGCCTCCAGGTGCAGGGTCTTGGCCAGTCCGGCCGCGCCCCGGCCGTGCTGCACCAGGACGAAGCGGCGCTCGCGGTCGCCCGCGAGGGCGGCCTTGGCGCCGTTCAGCGCGTGTTCGATCTCCGCACGGCTACAGGTCGGTGGCAGGCAGACCAGGACCCCGGATCCCACCCCGGCGTTCTCCAGGGCACGGCGCACCTCCTGGGCGAAGGAGTGGCCCGGGGTGGTGAACAGCTCCCAGGAGCCGTTGTGTTCGCCCGGGGCGGGGGCGGGCGGCGGGGCCTCGTCGAGGTCGACGGCGAAGGGCCGGGCCCACGCGGCGGCGCCGGCCACCACGGGCGGGGCGCCGCTGCCGCTCTCGCCCGTCTCGGCGAGAGTGGTGAGCGCCTCGGCCAGTTCGCTCATCGTGGCGGTGGCGAAGTTGGTCGGTACGTGGGCGGCGGTGAGGCCGAGTTGGACGGCGGTCTGGTTGACGATCTGGCCGACCGTGATCGAGCTCATGTGCAGGTCGTCCAGGAGACTGCTGTTCTCATCGACCAACTCGGGCGGCAGTTCCGCCCGTTCGGCGACCAGGGCGCGCAGCACGCTGAGCGCCGACTGCCCCGAGGGGCCGGTGGCCGGGGTGCCGGCGCCCTCGCCGGAGGCCTCGGCGCGGGGGCCGCGCGGGGCGGGCAGGGCCACATCGGGCGCCTGCTCGCAGGGGCTGGCCAGGAAGCTGAACGCGGCGCCGATCTCCAGCGGCCGGGTCAGCCGGTCGTTGAAGAGCCGCTCGTGGATGAGCGGGGCGCCCAGCACGTAGGCGGTGCCGACGACCTGGAGCACTGCGCGCAGGGACTCGTCGTCGGTGTTCAGGGCGATGGCCGGTACGTCGGTGGTGGCCGCCGCCATGCCGGTGAGCACCCGGCCGGGGCCGACCTCGACGAACAGGTCGACCTGGGGGGCGGCCGCCCGTACCGCCTGGGTGAACAGGACCGGGTCGGTGATCTGGCGCCGCAGCAGCTTGGACAGATCGGTGTCGCTCTCCAGTTCGCCGCCGGTGACGGTGGAAACGACCCGGCGGTTGACCTCGTCCATGCGGGCTGCGGCGAGCCAGTCGCCGAAGGCGTCGGCGGCCGGCGCGACCAGGGGCGAGTGGAAGGCGTGCGAGACCGCGAGGTCGGTGCAGGTGATCCCGGCCCGTGCGGCCCGTTCGGTGACGGTGGCCAGGGCGTCGGAGCTTCCGGCGACGACGGTCTGTCGGGGGCCGTTGTAGCCGGAGATGACCACGGGCAGCTCCGCGATGAGCTCCCCGGCCTGCTCGGGGGTGGCGGCCAGCGAGACCATGGTGCCCGACGCGCTGTGCTCGGCCATGGCCGCGCCGCGGGCCCGGGCCGCCTCCAGCAGGGTGGTGGAGTCCAGGGCGCCCGCCCAGTGCAGGGCGGAGAGTTCGCCCAGGCTGTGGCCGACGGCGAGGTCGGCGTCGATGCCCAGCGCCTCCAGGACGCGCAGTCCGGCGGTGGAGCCGGTGACGATGCGGGGCTGGGCCACGTCGGTGGCGACCATGTCGCCGGTGGCGGGCAGCTTGGCCCGCCGGTAGACGTCGGCGGCCTCGGTGAAGCGGCGGGCGAGCGCGCCGCCGCCGGTCGAGGTGCCCGAGCCCTGGCCCGGGAAGAGGAAGCCGATGCGGGCGCCGTCGGCCGCCCGGCCGAGGACGGTCCGCCCGTCGGGGGAGAGCGTGATGCCGTCGTCCTGGTGGGGTGTCTCGGCCAGCTGGCGCAGCCGCAGTTCGGCGTCGTGCGGTGAGGTGACGACGGCGGCCGCCCGGTGGGGCAGTTCGCGCAGTTCGCGCTGGAGGGTGGCGGCCAGGTCGGCGAGCTGGGCGTAGGAGACCGTGCCGGCGAACTCGGCGACCTGGAGCAGGCGTTTCTTGAGCGCCTGCGGTGATGGGGCGTCCAGGAGCAGCAGTTCGGCGTCCTGGAGCGAGTTGGCCAGGGTGGCGGCGCGCCGGCTGGTGGCCTGGCGCTTGGCGGGTGCGGTCCTGTCGAGTACGACATGGGTGTTGATCCCGCCGAATCCCATGGCGGTGATCCCCGCGCGCAGCGGTGCGTTCGCGGGCCAGGCCTCCGCCTTGCGCAGGACCCGCAGGTTGGCCGAGTCGGCGGTGAGCAGTTCGTGCGGGTCGACGCAGCCGATGGCCGGCGGCAGCATCGCGGCGTCCAGGGCCATCGTGGCCTTGATCAGTCCGGCGATTCCGGCGGCGGCCTTGGTGTGGCCGATCATGCCCTTGATGGAGCTGATGACGGCGCGGGGGGCGCCGGGGGCTGCGGCCTGGGCGCGGGCGCCCATGATGGCCTTGAGTTCGGTGGCGTCGCCGACGGCGGTGCCGGTGCCGTGGCCCTCGAAGAGCGGCACGGTCTCGATGCCGAAGCCGGCCCGTTCGTAGGCGCGGGCCAGGGCGAGCTGATAGCCGCTGACCTCGGGGCGGGTGATGCCGCCCTGCCCGTCGGAGGAGATGCCCCAGCCGGCGATCGAGGCGTAGATGCGGTGGCCGGCGGCGAGAGCGTCCTCTTCGCGCATCAGGACGACCATGCCACAGCCCTCGCCGGGCCAGAAGCCGTTGGAGCCGCGGTCGTAGAGCCGCATCTCGTTCCTGGCCAGCGCCCCGGTCTTGGCGAAGCCGATGATCTCGAAGGGGTCGATGGACAGGTCGACGCCCCCGGCGACCGCGATGTCGAGGTCCCCGTGCAGCAGCGAGGTGGCGGCGGTGGTGACCGAAAGGAGCGAGGACGAGCAGGCGCCGTCGACGGTGTAGCCGCCGCCGTTGAGGTCGAAGTGGTTGCAGATCCGGCCGGCGATGGTGTTGGACAGGCCGCCCGCGAGGGTGTCCTCGTCGATGGCGGGGAACGGCTTTTTGTAGGCGTCCTCCACTCCCTGGAGGAATTCGCCGAGGCGTTCGTCGCCCCAGTCCTGCCCCTTGAGGGCGTCGGCGAGTACCCGGCGCACGTACGGCCAGCGCAGCCGCATCATGTTGGCCCGGGCGAACTCCCCGGTGAGCGTGTTGCCGACGACGACGCCGGTGCGCTGTTTGGGCAGCCCTTCCCCGGCCGGGAAGCCGGCGTCGGCCAGCGCCCGGGTGGCGGTGTCCAGGGCGAGCCAGTGGGTGAGGTCGGTGGAGCGGTAGGTGCTGCCCGCGATGCGGTGGGCGATGCGGTCGAACTCCCACCCCTCCAGGACGGCGGCGTTACGGCTGTAGAACTTGTCGGGGGCCGTGGGGTCGGGGTCGTAGTAGTCGTCCAGACGCATCCGCACGTCGGGCAGCCGGCGAAAGGCGCGCCGCCCGGCGACCGCGTTCTCCCACAGTTCGCGCGGGGTGGTGGCGTCGGGGTAACTGCACGACACGCCGACGATCGCTATGCGGCTCATCCGGGCACCGCCACCTTCTTCTGACGTGCGGTCGCCGCCCGCTGGGACGCGCACCTGCCGTGGAAGCAGGTGCCGTCCCGGCACGGGTCACCGGTGCGGACCGCCGTGATCGTGGCCGCCCGTACGGGAGCGGCGTCCGGGGCGGGGGAGGCGTCCGGAGCGGGGGAGGCCCCATTGGCCGGTACGGCGGCGGCCTGCTCCGCGGGCTCTGCCGGGGCCGGGGGCGCCGGGGCCCGGGGCGGCTGCTCGCCCGCCGCCGCGACCTGCTTGGCCATGAAGTGCAGGCCCCACAGGTAGCCGCCGCGGATCAGGCAGACCAGGGCGGTGGCGAAGAAGATGCCGTAGGCGATGCCGAGCCCGGTCAGCACCCCGTACATGGTGGCCACCCCGGCGCCGAAGGCGATCTGGGAGGAACGCTTGGAGGGGGAGGTGCCCGGGTCGGTGACCATGTAGTTGGTGAACAGGACGAAGGCCACCCCGGTCATCATGCCCAGCGCCGCGGGGATGGAGGTCCCCATCACCAGGCCGCGGATGACCGCCTGCAGGGCGAAGCCGATCAGCCAGGCGCCGATGAGCCACATACGGCCCGTCAGCTTCGCGTTGAGCATGGTGCCAAGGACCAGGATGATCGCCGGGAGGACCCAGTCGGCGGGCCCGTACAGGTACTCGGTGAAGTGGTAGGGCGGGGCGATGCTGGCCCAGGGGAAGAGCAGCAGGATCACCACGATGCCGAAGTTCGAGGGGTTCATGTAGTGCCGCATGCGCCCCTTGACCGGGGCCCGCAGCACCCACTTGGTGCCGACGGCCACGATGACGCCGAACACCAGGACCCAGACACGGTCGTTGACGTAGGTGAGCATGTTCACCGCGAGAGCGGTGATGTGCGCGGGGAAGAGGAACTCCACCATCCCCTTCACCCCGCCGCCCGCGAAGCGCGGTGCGCGCTTCTCGGTCCTGGCGCTGACCGCCTCCAGCCCGATCTCCACCGTGTAGGCGGTCAGGAGCGCGATGAACGGCCACAGCCAGGGCTGTTCGAAGCCGAGGAAGGTGTACCCGGCGATGTTGAGGATCGAGATCGAGATCGCGAACCGGCGCAGTGCGGTGATGACCTTCGCGTCGTGCCGGGGGGCGGCAGCCGCGCTCGCCTTGGTTTCGGGCACGGTCACTTCTCCTTCACGTCGGCGCCGAGTTCCAGCGAGTGCCGGCCGGGTGCCAGCCGGAGATCCTTGGTGTGCACCTGTCCGGTGCGGTCGCGCCAGCTCAGGTGGGTCTGCAGCGGCCCCTGGTCCTGCCGGCCGAGGCCGATGTGCACGTCCTGGCTGCGCTTGCCGGAGTGGCCGCTGCCGCCGTCGACACGGCCCAGACGGGTGCTGCCGTCGGGCAGGGTCACGGTGACCTGGGCGCCGACCACGGGTGAACCGGCCTTGTCGGTGAGGCGGAGGTTCAGGTAGTCGCCGGTGTTCGGGCTGATGTTGCGGTGGAAGACGGGGTCCTCCCACTGGCGTGCCACGACCATGTCGAGGCGTCCGTCGCCGTCGGCGTCGCCGGTGGCGATGCCCCGGCTGGGCACCGGTACGGCCAGGCCCAGCTCGTCGGAGAGGTCGCTGTAGGCCTTGCCGTCCTTGTTCTGGGCGAAGAAGCGCATGTGCTGGTCGCCGGCGAGGTCGTCGCCCTCCTCCACGCGGGGCCAGAAGCGGGGGTGCTTGACCAGCGAGTCGTTGGCGGTGGCGAGCTCCTGGAGCTGGGCCCAGCGGTTGCGCTTGCCCTTGACGAAGCCGACGGCCTGGGTGATCTCCTGGATGCCGTCGTTGTCGAAGTCACCCATCTTCACGTCCCACCCCCATCCGGACCAGGCCAGGCGCAGCGGTGCGCTCTTGTCCTTGTAGGGGGCGACGCCGTCACGGAAGCGGGTCCGCAGGTCCCTCTTGTCGCGGGCCGTTGCCATGAAGGCGAAGTTCGACTCCTGGATGCCGAAGGACGTGGTGATGTTGGAGACGAAGGCGTCGTACAGGCCGTCGTTGTCCAGGTCACCGAAGTCGACGCCCATGCCCTTGAAGGAACTGCGGCCGATCTCCTTGGACTTCGGCGTGGTCGCGGTGTGCTCGGCCTTGACCTGGCGGAACTTGAACGTGCCGGGGGTCGACTCGTTGTAGAGCAGGGCCGAGGTCCCGAAGTCGTGCGCCAGGTACATCTCGGGGCGCTGGTCCCCGTCCAGGTCGGTGGCCGAGACCGCCAGCGTCCAGCCGTGCTCGATGCCCTTGGGCAGGACGTCCTCGACCTGCTTGTACCCGGAGGGCGTCCAGCGGAAGAAGTGACCGCCGCCGCCGTTCTGGGCGTGGGAGAGCGAGTCGTTCATCGTCACGCCGCCGTCCACGGTGTCGTCCAGGACCGGGCTGTCGGGGAAGTAGTTCCCGATGTAGATGTCGTTGTGCCCGTCACCGTCGAAGTCGGCGACGGTCGCGGCATCGGAATTCCACAGCGGGCCCTGGTACTCCTTGCCGCCGTCGCCGGGGACCAGCTCGACGGGCTCGAAGCACTTCGGATCCATGGTGGTGGTGTCCTTGCCCGGCTCCCTCTTCGCCTGGAAGATCACCGGGGTACGGCCCCAGTAGTAGACGAGCAGGTCCATCGCGCCGTCCTCGTTGAAGTCACCGGGGACGCAGCCGATCGGCGCCATCGTCTTGCTCGTGGGCAGCGGCGCCATGTCCAGGGTGAACGGCGCGTACGAGGCGCTCTTGCGGCCGGGCACCGGCGCGGGGGTGACCACGGCCTGGTCGATCTGCGGATCGGTGATGCACAGGTCATTGGGCAGACCGTCGCCGTCCAGGTCGTTCATGGCGACGCCCGCACCGACCGAGGAGATCCACGCCTCGATGTGCTTGTAGGCCTTGTTGACCTTGCGGACACTCTGCTTCGTGTATCCGCCCGGCATGGATATGGCCATCGGCTTGAAGGCGAAATTCTCCGCAAGCTCCGCTTTATCGGCGGCACTCGACTCGTCCGGCTTCACCGCGTAAAAGGTGCCGACCATGAGAATGAGTGCGATGACTCCGGGCGCTTGCTTCCGCAGCCAGGAAATCGGGTGTGTCATTCCGGCGCCTTTCTATGCGTACGGAACGGAAGTGATCTCTGCGGCGATGTGCTGCCGCCAGATCTCGAATGCGGGAATGTCCCCGCCGTCGCAGCCGGCGGGCGCCGAGTCGGTACACACCCGGGCGGCCTCCTCGGGTGTCCGCCCGCCGCACAGGACACGGGCGGCGACATGCGTGTGGGCGGTCGTCGTCCCCGCCCGCTCGCGCGCCTCGCAGGCGAACGCGGAGCCCTGCGCCAGGTTGGGCCGGTGCTCACCCGCGTGCTTGGCGAAGCGCCGCAGCTCGTCCTCGTCGGCGCTGCCCGCATAGGTGCAGGCGAGCCCGGCGCCGGCGTACATGTCGCCGTGCCGGTGGGCGGGAAAGGCGTCGATGAGCTCGGCGACGATGTCCGGGTCGGTGCCGCCCACGAACCACAGGGCGCGCCCGATGCCCTGGTCGACGACGCGGGCACTGTAGGCGTCCGGGCCGCCCTTCCAGCTGAAGGGGTGTTCCAGGCCGGGGTCGCGGACGTAGGCGTCGGTCTTGAAGTACGCCTGGTGGAAGCCGTATCCGTCCAGGATCAGCCAGCGCAGCACCGGATCGAAACGCGTCACGTCGGGCCACAGGAACCGCGGCAGCCGGGCCATCGCCCAGCCGACGCCGACATGGATCATGTAGTTGTGGTGGCGGCCCCTGCCCTCCAGGATCCCGGTCAGCCGCTTGCTGCCGCCCGTCAGCGAGTCCAGCATGACGGCACCCATCCCGGCGCCCTCGTACGCGAAACCGCGAAAGGCCCGGGGAACCGTCTCCAGCCAGTCGGCAGCCTGGTCCGCGGAGCGTGCCTCGACCGCGTAGGCGTATCCCTGGAGGAAGCTCGTGCCGACCGTTTCCAGCTGCTGCTTGGCCTCCGCGTTCTTGATGTGGAACCCGCGTGTTTCCAGCTGCGTTTCCCGCACATTGGGCGTGAGGACCCGGCGCCTGAGCGCACGCATCATGGACACCTGAAATACCGCCCCTCGATCCTTTGCCTGAATTCCCGTTCGCTAGACGAAGATATTCGACAGGGGTACCCGCGCGGCTACTCCAGGAATGCTTGACGGGAATGCGTGAGAACTTGTTCGCGCACCGCGCGGCGCCACAATTCATAGGCCGGGACAGCACCGGAGGCGCCCGGCTCGGGCGCGGCGGCGTCGGCCAGCGCGGCCGCCGCCTCGACGGTGATCCCGGCCAGCGCGTGCAGCGCGGTCCTGGTGTGCTCGGGGACGGTGGCGGAGAAGTGGCGGGCCTTCGCCGCGAAGACCGCGCCCTGCGCCACATGCCCGTACAGCTCACCGGACTCCGCGCGCAGCGCGGCCAGTTGGTCGGCCGTGGCGCAGCCCGCGAAGGTGGCGGCGAGCCCGACACCCGACCACAGATCCGGCCGGCGTTCGTGGGCGAACCTGCGCACGGCGGCGCTGACCTGCCCCACCCGCGCACCGTTGATGAACCACAGGGCGCGGCCGATGCCCTGGTCCACCGCCCGCTGGAAGTAGCCCGGGTGCCCCTCCCACGCGTAGGGGGTGTCCGGGCGCTGGTCCTCGACCCAGCGGGTGTGGTCGAAGTAGGCGCGGTCGAAGCCGTAGCCGTCGACGGCCAGCCACGTCATCGGCGGGTAGAACTCCTTGCCGTCGAGCTCCTCGGGCACGGCCTTCTTCCACAGCGGCCGGGGCAGCTTGGCCATGGCGAAGCCGATGCCGATGTAGTTGAGGAAGATGTGGTGCCGTCCGGCGCCCTGCAGGAGCTCCCGGGTGCGTCCGCCGCGGCCGGGCAGCGCGTCCCGGATGACCGAGGCCATGGTCGCGCCCTCGTAGGCGAAACCCTGCACCTCCGGTTCGACCAGGGAGAGCCGCCGCTCGACCTCCCACAGCTCCCGGGACTCGATGCCCCATTCGAAACCGGTCACCACGGCCTGCGGGATGGCCTCCAGCTGCCGGGTGGCAGCGGTTTCGGTCACCGGGAACCCGCGCCCGGCGAAGCTCACGTCACGCAGGGACGGAGCCATCAGAAGTCTGCGCACAGAGCCCATAGCCGTTGCCATGCGGCGCCTCCTCGGCCGGCCACCAGGGGGGTGGCGGGGGCCTCATCGTCGATCGGCGGCCAGGACCAGGGCATCTCCGGGCGTGCGCACACCCCTTGGCCGCGCGCTTCCGGCGCCGTCGCCGGTGCTCAGGCCGCCCAGGGCGCGATCGGATACCAGGGGATGATCTCGCGGCGCGCCAGCAGCCTGACGTCCCAGTACAGGACGGTGAACACGCCCGCGACGATCAGGGTCACCGCGGTCACGGCCGCCATCCGGCCCGGACGGGCCGTCATCCAGGCGGAGAGCCGGCCGCCGGCGAAGTAGGCCAGCAGGAAGAAGAGCACCGCGATGATCACCACGTTGCCGAGCGACTGCAGCACGAACACCGCCGCCCCGTACAGGGGGTTGCCGCTGTCGGCCGCGTCGCGAAAGAGCCGGCGGAAGAGCGGATACGGGCGCCCGATGAGGAAACCGCCGACCAGCACACCCATGAACACCGTCTGGGCGTGCGGGAAACGGCGGGCCGCCCTCGCGAACGGATCGCGGGTGTAGCCCAGCGCGCCGAGCCCCAGCCAGAACATCGAAAGACCGATCACCCCGAACGCGACCATCGACTGCACCGACCACCCCGACAGCTCTCCCGCAGCGGGCTGCGCCTCGGAGAACTGCGGCATCGACGTCCCCACCAGAGCGACCACCGCCCCGTACACCGCCGAGACCGCGGCCATCCCCAGGAAGAGCCAGGCCAGCGGCTTGAGCGCCTGGACGGCCCGGCCCGCACGGCTGTTGACCGTCCCCAGCATCGGGGCGACCGTGCCGAACACCGCGATGTTGCACGCGGTGAGGGTTCCGGCCAGACCCGAGGTGAAGGCGAAGGCGATCCCGGTCGCCACCGACGCGAGCGGGGCCGTCTCCGGATCACGGCCGAGGATCGACCTGGCCACGTTGCCGCCGACCGTCTGGTCGACGAACTCCGCCGACCAGACCACGGTCAGAAGGAAACCGGCCGCCGCACCGAGGAACAGCAGCAGTCCGCGCCGCCGCACCCCGGCTTCTTTCCTGCTGCCGACGCCGCTGTCACGAACCGGTAAGTGATCGGTGTCTGCCACGACAGAGCTCCCTCGTCGGCCGTCGGATCCGGGCGACAGCGTAGGGGCGGCGTGCGGCGGTTTCTTGTTCCAGGTTGCTGAATCCGCGGACGCCCAACGCGGCGGAGCAGGGCGGGCGCTCAAGGCGGGGCGGCCGAGCCGAAGTCAGCAACACGGAAGTTGGTCCCCGCCGCCCTCCTCAGGAACATGGACGGGTCTACCGCCCGGACGACCGACAAAGGACGCGCCCATGGCCCACATCGACATCGGCAACGACGAGCCCGGCATCCGCGGTCTGATGGCCCACCGCCCGGACACCGCCGCGCCGCTCAACCACCTCGCCAACGTGCTGCTGCGGGAGCCGGCCACCCTGAGCCGCGGGGAACGCGAGCTGATCGCGGCCTACGTCTCCCATCTGAACAACACGCCCTTCTGCGCCGGCACGCACGGCGCGGCGGCCGCCGCCCAGCTCGACGGCGGCCGGGACACGGTCCGGGCCGTGTGCGCCGGCCCGGACAGCGCACCGGTCACCGCCCGGCTGCGCGCCCTGCTGCGCATCGCGGCCGAGGTGCAGCAAGACGCCCGTCCGGTGTCCCAGGAGGCGATCGACGTGGCCCGCGCCGAAGGCGCCCAGGACAGCGACATCCACGACACCGTGCTGATCGCCGCGGCCTTCTGCATGTACAACCGCTACGTCAGCTGCCTGTCCACCGACATCCCGGCCGAGGACTACTACGCCGTGGCCGCACACCGCATCGTGGGACACGGCTACGGCACGGGCCCGGCCCCGGACCACGTCCCGGACCTGCCTCTTGGCGCCTCAGCCCCCGCGGACGGAAGCTGAGGCCGACACCTGCGCGGCGTACGGTTCCAGCGCCAGCCGCAGGGCGTCGGGCACCCGCGTGGGCCGGGTGTCGCCGTTGGGCCCGCGCATACAGGCCACCCGCTGCCGGCCACGGGCCACCAGCTTCTCGCCGCCCTCGTGCAGGCGCACGTAGTCGAAGGTGAAGACGATCTGTGTCTGGGTCAGCTCCTCCAGACGCATCTGGATCGACAACCGGTCGAAGGCGGTGATCTCGGCGAAGAACTCACAGCTCACCGAGATCGTGAACAGCTTCAGGTCCTCACGGATGTCGTCGAGCACCTCGGGGGCCCTCTCCAGCAGGAACATCTCCCTGCACCGGCCCTGCCAGCGGACGTAGTTGACGTAGTAGACATTGCCGACCAGGTTGGTCTCCTCGAATCCGACGACATGGCGCAATTCGTAGTAGGGCCGCACGTCGGTCATCAGCGCTTCCTTTCCTTCGCCGTCAGGCAGGGCGGGCGAAGACCGGTGACGGCACGAACGGATCCACCACCAGGCCGAGTTCGAATCATGGGAAGGGACCCCACCGATACGATTGAGGATCGCCCGCCGACCGGCATCTCCGGGCTTGCTGAGGGATCTCCGACCCGGGCGAAGCGTCCCGGCCGCACCGGGCCTCGACGGCTGATCCCACCGGCCGAAGAACCGGTCCGACACCCCATCGGGTCCAGATGACGGAGAGGCTTCATGAGTCGAACGGGCGTGCGCCCCAGAGTGCTCGTCGTGGGCGCCGGCCTGGCCGGCACCGCCACGGTGATCCGGCTGCTCCACTTCGCACGAAGACCACTTGAGATCGTCCGGCTGGAGCGGCGCCCCGACTACCGCTGCGCCGGAGTCGCCTACCACCGGGACGGCAACCCCTGGGACCACGTCTTCAACATCCAGGCCGGCCGGATGTCCGTGTTCCGGGAAGACGTCCTGGACTTCATCCGCTGGGCCAACCACGAGGCCGACCGCCGCGACTGGCCACCGCACTGGGCCGCACAGCACTTCACCGAACACGGCCCGGCGCCCCGCCGGATCTTCCAGGACTACCTCCAGGACCGGCTGGCCGAAGCCAGACGAGAGGCCTACCCCGGCGTCGACCTCGTCGAAGCGGACGGAGACGCACTCGACCTGGACACATGCGAGCGGGGCGTCGAGGTGACCGTGGGCCACCTCTTCGCGCACGGCATCGAGGGCCTGCGGCCCGGGCCGCGCCCGGACACCCAGCTGCTCCGCGCGGACCACGTCATCCTGGCCACCGGCCCGGAGCTGAAGGATCCGCCCTTCGCCGCGGAGGTCGCAGGCCACCCCTCCTTCATACGCAACCCCTACTCCGCGACCGCCATCCGCACCCTCACCCGCCTCGCCCCCCACGCCACCGTCGCCCTCGTCGGATCCGCCCTGACCGCCTACGACTCGGCGGGCCTGCTGCTGCGCAACGGCCACACCGGGCGGATCCACCTCATCTCCAAGTCCGGGACGATCTTCCGCACCTACCCCCACACCCACGAACACGGCGTCCTGCGACTGCCCCGCCCCGACGCCCTGCTGGAGCCCTACCGCAACCGCGAGGAATTCCTGGCCAGGGTCAAAACCGCATGGCAGGCGGCATGCTCAACGGTCCGGGACAACCACCCCGACATCTCCTCCGCGATCATCTCCGAGCGCGTCGCCAAGGCGTGGGAGCCCTACCTCCCCGAGGCCATCGCACGCATCCCCACCGGCGAACTGCGCTTCCTGCTCGATGAGTTCGCCACCACCATCGCCGCCCTGCGCGTGGGTGCCGTGGAGTACACGATGGGCGTCATCAAAGACGCCATGCGGCCACCGCACGGCACGGTGGACCTGCTCCTCGGAAGGGTGCGGGCGATCACCCCCACCCCCTCCGGACGGCTGCGGGTCTCGGTCGCCGCCCAGCAGGCCAGGCACGACATCGAAGCCGACCTGGTGGTCTCCAACTTCGCCAGGGAGTCCGACTACGCCAAGGTCGGCCGGCCGCTCTGGCGCAACCTCCTGCGCAAGGGCATGGCGACCCCGCACGAGCGCACCGGACGCGGCCTGGAGGTCGACGAATGCGGAACGCTGCTGGGCGCCGACGGGCGACCGGCAGGACCGATCTCCGCGGTCGGCGCGCTCAGGGAGGGCGACGAGATCGTCCGGCACGGCCGCACCGGCGCGTTCACCTTCAACCTCGCCGCCATCAAGAACCACTCGGTGTCCGTCGCCGCCCACGTCGTCGAGCAGCTGGACCTGCGCCAGGACGGCCTGACCGACATCGCGGCCCGACACCCCCATTACCGCAGCTATGCCAGCAATCCGGAGGAAGCGGCCAGGGCGGCCCTGGAGGAGTCTGTGGTACTGGAAGTGCGAAGGCTGGCCACGCGTGAACGCCGGCAAAGAGCAGCACTCGACTCCCGCCTGCACGCGAGCATCCTTTCCCTGAGCGGCCTCCCGGCCCTCCCGAGAGATGTCTCCCGGCCCGACCGCCTGATGAGAGCAGTCGTCAACCGGGTCGCTGTGGAACGCCTCAACGACGTCTCCGTGACACCACGGCAGTTACGTCGGCAACTGGGGATCGAGAACGCCGAGAACCTGGAGGGCTAGTTGAACGGGAACGGGCGGCGGATTGCGGGATTCCTCCTGGCCGGCGGCACCGAAAGCGTGCTGCACGGCATCTGCAACCGCACGAGAAGTCCACGCGAGGGCACCATCCTCGTCGCCCCTTCCCTCGAAGCCGGGCTCTACGACGCCATCGTCGCCGCCCGCGCGGTGGTCTGCGGCTCCGGCGGACTGACCGGACACATGCAGTCCCTGTGCCGGGGCAGAGGCATCCCCGTGCTCCGCGTCGAGGAGGCCGACCTCGCCGATCTGGTCGGCGAGGTGACGCTGTACCTGGAGAGCGCCTCGATCGTCGTCGGAGCGCAGCCGGCCGCCCGGCCCAAACCCCACGGCCCCACCCTGGACGACCTCGGCTCGGCCTGCGCGGTCATCGCCGACCTGCAGGACATCACCGCCATCAACGCCTGCGGGCCCAACGCCGCACAGGTCGGCTCCTTCTTCATCCGCGAGGAGTTCCTCTGCCTCGCACTGGGCCTGAGCCCGCTCGACGCCCTGGCCGGCGGCCCCGAAGACATCACCGCCTACGGACAGGCCATCGCAGGCAGGCTCTGCGGCTTCGTCCAGGCGCTGCTGCCCGGCCAACGCCTGGTCCTGCGGATGCTCGACCTGCGCTCCGACCACGCGGCCGACGTCACCGAGAGCGCCCCCGTCGCGGTCGAGCCGAACCCCGAGATGGGCCTGCACGGCGCCCGCTGGCTGCTCGGCTGCGCCTCCTACCGCGACGCCCTGCACGTCGTGCTGTCCACACTGCGCGACCGCCTCGGCGACGAAGCCGACCGGGTGAGCCTCTCGGTGCCCTTCGTCAGCGACGAGAGGGAGTTCACCCGGCTCAGGACACATCTCGACCTGCCCGACGGCGTTCCCCTCTCGGCGTTCATCGAGACGCCCTCCGCCGTGCACGCCACCTCGGCGATGTGCGCCGCGGGCGCCAGCGAACTGTTCGTCGGCATCAAGGACCTGGTGCAGTTCTATCTCGCGGCGGACCGGGGCAACCACCTGGTCGCCGACTCCTACCGCACCCGCCACCCGGCCGTCCTGGACGGGGTGCGCAGGGTCGTGGAGTCCGCCCGCGCCGCCGGCACCCCGGTACGGGTCTTCTCCCTGGCCTCCGACCTCGACCACTACCTGGCGAACCTGCCGGCCCCCGACGGCTACATGATGTGCACCGCCGAACTCCAGCAGATGCTCCTCAAGTACTCCTCCCGGACCTGACCACCACGCCGCGCCCCCGCCACCGGCCGTACGGCCGGTGGCGGGGGCGGGCGGGTGCGGGAGCGGAACTGCCCTGGGACGGGCGCGGGGGAGCGCAGCCCGTCCCAGGAGTCCTGCGCCCGTTGCGGGCGGGTCCTGCTCAGCCCGCCGTCCGCGGGCGGGTGAGCAGGGGCAGCTGCCCGCGGACACCGGCCCGCCCGGAGGTGCTGCCGTCGGGGGCGGGGGCGCCGTAGGTGACCTCGACGCCCCTCTCGCGGGCCGCCTGGACGATGCCGGGAACGGCACGTTCGGCGAGCGCGGAGATGGTGAGCGCGGGATTGACGGTGAGGGCGCCCGGCACGGCCGAGCCGTCCGTCACGAAGATGCCGGGATGGCCGCGCAGTTCGTGCCGGTCGTCCAGGGCGGAGGTGTACGGGTCGTCGCCGATGCGGCAGGACGCGAGCGGGTGGACGGTGTAGGCGCCCACCACGTCATTGGTCCAGGGCGTCACGCGGGAGAGCCCGTCGCGTTCCAGGATGTCCTTGACGACCGCGTCGGATTCGTCCCAGCCGCGCAGGGTGTTGGCGCTGGGCCGGTAGGAGATCGGGCCCCGGCCGAGCATCTGCTGGGAGATCCGCACGGCGTTCCCGGTCGGCGGGGGCGGCCCGAAGACGCCTTCGTTGTCGTCCTCGACCATCGTGAAGATGGTCAGCCAGGAACGCCAGCGCCGGACCATCTCGGTCTTCTCCGCACCGAACCAACTGGGCTCGGGGGCATCGGGGACCTGGGCGAGGATGGTGCCGAACCCCGGCGGGAAGTAGAGCTGTTCGAGGGAGAAGCGGGAGTGCTCGGGCAGGCTGCCGTCGAGGTTGTCCCAGCTGGCCACCACCGGCCCCTTGCCGATCTGGTTGGCCAGGTAGGCGATGTCGCCGCCGCGGTCGAGGCCCAGCAGGTCGCGGGCCCGCTCCTCGTCGATCAACGCGTTGTTGAGCCGCTCGCCGTTGCCGGAGAAGTAGCGTCCGACGGCATGGGGCATCGTGCCGAGGTCGGCGGCGGAGCGCTGCAGGATGACCGGGGTGGCGCCCGCTCCCGCGGCCAGAATGACGATCTTGGCTTCGATGACACCGCTGCCGTTGCTCAGGCGGTAGTCCGTGTCGTCGATGGTGTTGTAGTGGACGCGGTAGCCGCCGTCGGCGGTGCGCGTGAGTTTCTGGACCTCGTGCAGCGGCCGGATCTCCGCCCCGTGGGCGCGCGCGGCGGGAAGGTAGTTCAGCAGCAGCGAGCGTTTCGCGTCGAACCGGCAGCCGGCCATCATCCAGTTGCAGTTCGTGCACTTGGAGTTGTCCACAGCGGTGGGGACGGGATTGGCGGTCCGGCCGGCGTGGTCGCAGGCCGCGGCGAAGAGCCCGCCGGCGTAACTGACGTCCTCCCAGCTCTGGGTGGTGATGGGCAGGGCCTCGCTGACCACGTCGTACCAGGGGTCGAGGACATCGCGGTCGATGGCGGCCGGCCACATGCGCCGGCCGATGCTGCCGGTGCGCTCGAAGACGAAGCGGGGCGCGCGGGGCATCGCGGCGAAGTAGACGACGCTGCCCCCGCCGACGCAGTTGCCGCCGAGCAGGCTCATGCCGTCGCCGACGGTGAAATCGAAGATGCGGGTATAGGAGGAACCGAGCAGGAAGTCGTGCTCGAAGTCGTTCGACTCCAGCCAGGGGCCCCGCTCCAGCATGGTGACCTTCGCCCCGCCCGCGGCGAGGTGGTACGCGGTGATGGACCCGCCGAACCCGCTGCCCACGATCAGCACATCGGTCTGCTCGATCGCATTCACGCCAGGCTCCCGGAGGGTGTGGTGTCGGGGTGCAGACGGGCAAGGGGGCGGCCGTAGGAGAACTCGGAGAAGCGCCACAGCCCGTCTTCGGAGGGCGGCGCGAAACCCAGGGCGGCCAGGCCCGGGTGGCCCGCGGCGATCGCGTCGGCGGTGTGCAGATGGGCGCCGGTGTCGAAGGCCATGTTGCTGAACAGGGCGAGACTGACCCAGATGTCGCGCTCGGGGTGTCCCGGAGCGGTCAGCACGGCCACCAGGTGCCTGCGCTCGGTGTAGGACAGGGCCACGAAGGGCGGCACCGCCTCGCCGGTGTCATCGGTGTCGTCGGGGTCATCGGTGGTGTACAGCCGGGCATGGGCGTTGAGGGCGTCGGCGAAGTCCTCCAGGGAGTCCGACAGCCCGGTGGCGGGGGTGCGGAGCAGTTCCAGGGCGCCCGCCGCCACCGCGCCGGGACCCGGTACGACGCCGGCCACCGCCCGGTCGCCCTCGTACCGTTTCGCACCGGGGACGATGGTGTCGGCGAATGCTTCCAACGTGCTGACTCTGTCCTGATCTGGCAGCGGTTGAATGGGTGGCATTCCTTCTCCATTTCGGCGCATGGGCGGCATGGAATCGGCAGCGACTCGACAGGTCGAGAACCACTCCGCACAGATCCTCCGCCGTGGGGGTGGGCCGGGCATCTCCGTCATTGCTGCCTCGATGTGCTGCGGTGAACGCGGGGGCACCCCTGGTGGCGGCCGTGCACATGGCGCGAATACGCCCCGCGGCCGGGTATGGGGTGATGCGGCCGGTGCGGCAAATGCCGCTTCTCCCGCGTATTTCCCCCGGATCACCGGAATTTCGCAGAAATGATTTCTTCCACGGCCCGGGGTCCGGCTGAATTCAGCTGCCGGTCCTGGTCTCGTGCCGGCGGATGGCCTCCTCGGCTTCCGCGATGCGCCGCAGGCCCAGCAGGATCGGCTCATACAGGACTGTCAGCGCGACCGCCGCCTCCAGCTGTTCGCCCGAAGATGTGTACCGATCCGCCACATCCAGTACGGGGGCGGCGAGTTGACCCGCAGCGTGCGCGTACGGCGTCAGGTCTTCGACGGCGCACGGATAGCCGAGGCGTATCAGTGCGCCGATCGCGGTCACGAGCATCGCGTGCGTCGGCGATTTCGCCGCGGATTCCCCGCTGTTGTCCCAACCGAACCGCTCGAGCAGGGTGTCAACCCGCTGGCGCGCGGCCTGTGTCGCCGGGTCCATCGGCGGCGGCCCGGGGCCGGGGGGGAGTGCGAAGAGGGCGGTTTCCAGGCGCAGATGAGGGGATGTGGACTCGTCTTCCACCGCGGCGAGGACTTCCCTGGCCGTGGCCATGGACATCTTCCCCACGTGGACGAGTGCCCGGATGAGGCGCAGGCGCCGCAGATGCGACTCGTCGTACTCCGCCTGTGTGGTCGTCACCCGCCGGCCCGCGTGCAGCAGCCCTTGCCGCATGTAGTACTTGATCGTGGGCACCGGCACCCCGCTCTTCCCGCTCAGTTCGGCCATGCGCATGCGCTTTCCCCACTTCTCTCGATGCCGCCGGTGAGCAGGCCGTTTGCGCTGGGCCATCTCCCGGGCGGTGCGGACGGAGGCTCCGGGCCTGCGTGCTGCCGCGATCACGGGGGCGGCGGGGGTGCGCGGCGGGGTGCGGGGGTGGGTCCGGCGGTGCGCCGGCCGCGGCGCGGGATCATCCGGCGGCCCGGACGATGTCCGTCTCGAACGCCTCGGACCGCACGCGCTGCAGCGCCACCAGTATCGGGGGGTCGAGAATGCGCATGCCCCGCAGCCGGAAGTCGGTCGGGCCGAGCGGGGTGTCCCGGCGCACCTCCAGAGGGCCGAGGGAGCCCACATGAACCGCTTGGTCCTCGGTCAGGGCCTCGCAGGCGTGTCCCGGAACGGAATGTCCCAGCAGGAACCACGTGCCCTCCGGAACCTCGGTGATTTCGAAAGGTCCGGGAAAGGGGAGGACGGTGCAACTCACCGGCTTTCCCTCGGGTACCCGCGTAGGGAAAAGGCCGAGGAATAATAATCCCAGATCCGCACCCTCGGGTGCGGTGACGGAACCGTATACCGAACCCCCGGCGTCTTGCTTTCCCGCGACCTTTACCGAAGTGACGAAGCCGTTGAATCTCCGGTATACGGAGGGGGATACTCCGACGCTTCCTGAAAATCGCGAGCTGAAGGTTCCCACGCTGCTGTACCCGACCATGTGACTTATGGCGGTGACAGTGAGATCGGTGGTCAAAAGCAGTCTTTTTGCCTCCCGGATGCGCATCGCCGACAGGAAACGGCCCGGTGAGACGCCCGTCACCCTCTGGAATTCGCGGGAGAAATGAAACTTGCTGTACATGGCGAACCCAGCTATGTCGTCAATGCTCAGCGGCTCCGAGAGGTTCTCCCGCATGGTCTTGATGGATCGCTCGACGGCATCGACAATGGTGGGCACCGCGCGTTTCCCGCTCTCCATTTACCCTCCCAGGGCAGTGAAAAGGCGATCAGGTCGGTGAATTCGAGGCCATGGGGCCGGACGGGGGGCGACCTAGAACGCTCACAGCGGAATGGACGTTAGCAGTACGTCTCACAGCCGAACAAGCATCCGTTTTATGTTTCGAGTGCATAAACCATGGGAATATACGCACGCCCGTTGGAGTGCCTTAAAACAGCAACATCGGAGATGTTACGAGCTCCTTTGACTTCCTCGACGATGCGGTTCTCGACCGACTTCCAACCGGATCTATTGCTCTCCGTAGTGAGCATCGGGAGAGAAGGACCGGACGCCGGGCTGCCACACACTGGGTGCCGGAACATATCCGCAACGAGTGGAGGGAATTCCCCATGGCGAAGCAGAGGGACGTCCTGGCAGATCTGGTCGAGGAAGGGGACGCGCTCGATGCTCTGGTCGCGGAGTTGGGCGACGCCGAGTGGGATACGCCGACCCCCGCGGAGGGGTGGACGATAGCCCATCAGATCGCACATCTGGCCATGGTCTTCGAGCTGGCGGAGAAGGCCGCCGCCGACGCCCCGGCCTTCAAGGCCAAGGTCGCCGGGCTGGGAACGTCCTTCGACGCGGCGGTCCAGCAGGGGCTGTCCCCCTACCTGGCGGCCGGCCCGGCCCGGCTGCTGGAGCGCTGGCGGAGTCAGCGCGCCGCCGCCGAGCGGGCGCTGTTCGCGGTCGGGCCCGCGCAGATCGTGCCGTGGCTGGTGCGTCCCATCCCCGCGGGGGTGCTCGCCGCGGCGGGGATGATGGAGACCTTCGCCCACGGCCAGGACGTGGCGGACGCACTGGGCGTGCGGCGGACGTTCACCGACCGGATCCTCCACATCGCCGAATTCGTAGTGGTCACCTGGGATTTCGGCTACCAGTCGCGTGAAATCGCAGCGCCGACGACCGGGTTCCGCTTCCGGCTGACGGCGCCTTCGGGAGAGGTGTGGGAGAGGGGACCCGCCGAGGCCGACGAGCTCATCGAGGGTCCGGCGGTCGACCTGTGCCTGCTCGCCACCCGGCGGCGCCACCGCGCGGACCTGGCCCTGACCGCCACCGGCCCCGAGAGCGACCGGTGGCTCGACATCGCCCAGGCGTACCGCGGTCCGGCGGGCCCCGGCCGCCGTCCGGGGCAGTTCAGCGAAGTGCTGGGGTAGCCGGCCGCAGGTGGCGAGGGGGGAGGGGGAAAGGGCCGGGGGCCCGGGGCCGGTCAGCCCCGAGCCCCCGGCCCGTCCGCGAAGTGGTCTCAGCCGACCGGAGTGTTCTGGTAGGCGGCGAGCTGCCACCCGGTTCCCTCCCTGACGACCACCCAGGTGGCACGTATGGACCGCTCCGCCGCGACCTCCTTCTCCCCGGGCAGCAGAATGCCTCCCGCGGTGACGAGAATCGCGGATTCCGGGCTGAGGAACTCGACCGAAATCGGCTCACCGGTCACGCGTGTCCCCTTGTAGGATCCGGCGAATGCCTCGGTCATGAACTCTTCGACGGCCTTGCGGCCCTTCTTGAAAGTCCCGGGCAGGATCATCGTGCCGTTCTCCGTGAATACCGCAGCGAACTTCTTCGCGTCGTGCTTCGCCCACGCCGCGACAATCCGCTGCGGAACCTCCGCCGCACCTGCCTGGTCCGCCTGGGTGGAACTGGTCGTGTTAGGCATTGAATTCTCCCTCTGGTACGCGTGTTTCCCGCTCCGCGACAGCGTGGCAAAATTCTTCGCCCCCGAACAACTCCGACGATGCCGTCACCCCGCGGAACGGTCCGGTCCGGGCCGTAAAGCGCAAGTTACCTGGCTGCACATTCACATTTCCCGGAACACTCTCCTGCCGGCCGTACTCATGAGTACGGCAAATTCTGCCGCGCCGGATTTCCGGGACAGCGATACGGCAGACGGCAGAAGAGGCCCGAAAGGGACGCAAAATACGGGGGAATGCGAGAATTCCGAGGAGCGAACAGCCGCATGCATACGAAATAAATGCGGCTTCATCCGGCGCCGGCCCTGCCCCACGATCCAGTCGATCTACGAGGACCGCAGGCGCTGGAGAGACGCTGCCAGGAGCCCGAGCCGAGAGGCTTTCCCGATTCACTGTCCGGTGCACGCCACCGCAACCGCCCGAGTTCCCCACGAACGGTGAGGGCGCCGTGACAGTGAGGTTAATCGCCGGTTTCCGCGCGAGCATGCCCGGATGACGAGCCCGGTCCGGGCCGAACGGGAGAAAGAAGCGGTGGTGAACCTGAACCACGGGAAAAAGGCCGACGAGACCGGGCCGCCCCGCACGATTTTCGATTTCCCGTACAGGGCGGGGACCGGAACGGGGCCGCAGCCACCGCCCCGGCCCCCGGCCCCGCCCCCCTCGGGCCCCCGGCCCCCCCCGGGCCCTGCCGAGAGAAGCAGGATGATCAGAGGTACTGGGTGTTGGGCGTCAGCCCGCACAGGATGCGGCCGTACAGCTCCAGGTTGGTGTTCGGGTGCATGATGGCGTGCAGGTTCAGCGTCTGGACATCGCGCTCGATGCGCTGGATGGGCACGTCGGTGTAGATCGACGAGGCGCCGCTCGCCGTGTTCAGGATGTCCACGGCCTCCTTCGACCGCTGGCACGCCGCGCCCGTGTCGAGCCGGACGCGGGCCCGCTCCTCCAGCGTCCACGGCTCACCGGAGGCGTTCTTGGCATCCACGAGGTCGGCGATGCGGTACACGTGGAACTCGGTCTCGTCGATCTTGACCGATGCCTCGGCGACCTGGAGGTGGGTGAGCGGGGCCTCGCTCTGGTCGGTGTACTCGGTGTAGGTGATCTTCCGGCCGGGCAGCCGCTCGAAGAAGACGTCCCTGGCGCCCTTGGCCAGGCCAAGGGCGGTCGCGCTGACAGTGGCGCACGCCGTCGGCATGATCGGCGCCCGGTTGATGAGCGCGTCGGCGTTACTGCCGTGGCCGCTGTGCCCCTGGAGGATTCCGCCCATCGGGATGTACCGGCCCTCCGGCACGAACACCTCGCGGGCGACGGTACTGACACTGCCCGAACCGCGCAGCCCGGCGGTGTGCCAGTCGTCGTCGATCTCCAGTGAGGCCAGCGGAATCAGGGTCATGATGGGCTGGTAGCCGCCGTCCGGCATGGCCAGCACCGCCGCGTTGGTGTTCCACTTGCTGTGCTTGGCACCGGAGTTGAACGACCACCGGCCGTTGACCACGATGCCGCCCTCGGCCGGCACCGCCGTGGCCGTCGGACTGAGGATGCCGCTCACCAGGTCGTCGGGGGAGGCGAACACCTCGTCCTGCACCGCGTCGGGAAAGAGCCCGGCGACCCACGCGCTGATGGACCACACGCCGGCGGTCCACGACGCGGACCCGTCCCCCCTGGCCAGCTCTGCGAGCACCTCCACCTGCGTCCTCATGTCGGACTCGTAACCACCCAGGCGGGCGGGGATCCGGGTGCGCAGCAGGCCGGCCTCCGCCATCGCCTTGATGGTGTCCTCGTGCAACTGGCGGTTCTCCTCGGCCCAGAACGCGTTCTTGCGGAGCGTCGGCACCAGCTTCGCCGCGCGGGCAACGAGGTCGGCGCGGGTGGGTGAGTCCGCAAGCTCGGTGGTGTCCACAGATTCTCCTCGGGAAGCGATGACAGGGGGTTCGTTGGGCGCCCGGCGACCGAAAGTCCTGGATCACCGTCGCAGGCACCGGTGTGCGAGACATCTCCTGAGTTGCGGGTTACGGGCAGGTGGTCACGCCGGCCGTGCGCAACTCCGCGCCGCGGTCCCTCTGGAACCCAGCGGCTGATCTCTCAGCGCATCCTGCTGCGCACCGCCGGGCGCCGCATCTCCCGGCTTGCGCTGTCGGGCACCGGCCCAACCGCCTTGCGCGGAAGGGGAGTTCGCGCCAGGTCCGGGAGGGGCGCGGATGCCAAGAGCACGCCAGAAGATGCCGGGCGCCCGGGCGGGTGTGAGGCTGACGCCGGTCGAAGCTCGCAGCCACGCGACAGCCGGCCGCCCACGGGAGCACGCCCCCCTCGCCCGGACAGAACACCGCGGCGTACGGCTCGCGCGGCCTTCCCGAACGTCTGAAGCCGGAGAGTGAACGCCCATGAAAGCAGCCGTCATTCCCGCGATCAACGCCCGGTGGGAGATCAGGGAAGTCGCCACCCCCCGCCCTGGCCCCGGCGAGGTCCTCATCAAGGTGCACGCGTGCGGGATCTGCCACAACGACATCTGGGTAGCCCAGGGCGTCTTCCCCTTCCCGGCCTGCGAACCGGCGATCACCGGACACGAGGCGGCGGGCGAGATAGTCGAACTCGGCCCCGGGACCACGACCCGCCAGGTGGGCGACCGGGTCGGCACCACCTGGGTCCAGGCCGCCTGCGGCCGATGCGCCTACTGCCGGCGCAACCTGCCGCTGACCGGCCAGTCCGGCATGATGTGCGCGCAGCCCGTGATGACCGGACTGACCGTCCAGGGCGGCCACGCCGAGTACCTGTGCGTGGCCGAGGCGAGCACCGTGCTGCTCCCCGACGGCATCGACTACGCGACGGCCGCACCCGTCCTCTGCGCCGGCTACACGGCCTGGAGCGCGCTGCGTGCCAGCCGGCCGCAGCCCCACGAGCGGATCGCCGTCCTCGGCATCGGGGGACTGGGGCACATGGCCGTGCAGTACTCCCGGGCCTGCGGGTTCGAGACCATCGCCCTCACCCGCTCGCCGGACAAGCACGAACTCGCCGGCAGGCTCGGGGCCGACCTCGTCGTACGGGACGGGGAGGAACTGCGCGAGGCCGGCGGCGCCGACGTCGTCCTGGTGACCGGCACGTCGTACGAGGCCGCCACCGACACGCTGCAGGGGCTGCGGGTCGGCGGGCGGATCGTGCTGGCCACCATCGACCCGGCGGGCTCCTTCACCATCGGCCCCGGCACACCGTTCTGGGCGCGGGGCCAGCGCGTGCTGGGCGCCACCCACGACGGGCTGCGGTATCTGACCGAGGCACTCGACCTGGTCGCCAAGGGCGCGGTGACCCCGATGACCGAGGTCTTCCCGATGGACAGGATCACCGACGCCGTCGACAAGGCGGCGAAGGGAGAGGCCCGCTTCCGGGCCGTCGTGACGTACTGACAGCACACACAGAGAAGTTGGTCCGAGAAATACCGCACTCTGGAAGACGCCCGCCCGCGACGTAGCCCGGACAATCCACTTCCGAGACCGGTTGTGGCTCTCTCCCGGGCCTTCCGACGACGAGGCAGGTACACATGACAGAGGCAACGGCACCCCGTCGGGGCGGACTTCCTTCCCTGACCGCATTACGATTCGTTGCCGCGTTCCTGGTATTCGTCTGCCACGCACATTACTTGGGCATATTCAGCGACACCTCGGTGCGGGACGCCTACGACTTCACCACCAGCAGCGCCGGCGGGGTCGGCGTCTCGTTCTTCTTCGTGCTCAGCGGGTTCGTCCTGACCTGGGCGGTGAAACCGGACGACACGAAGGGCATGTTCTGGCGCCGGAGGTTCTTCAAGATCTTCCCGAATCACGCCGTGCTCTGGCTGATCCTCGTCGCCATGCTGCTCATATCAGGCACCCCGATCGAGGCCGGCCCCGCCACGGCCAACTTCTTCCTGGTGAACGCCTGGGTGCCGGACATGGACAACCTCATGTTCGCGGTCAACGGGGTCACCTGGTCACTCTCGGCGGAGATCGTCTTCTACCTGCTGTTCCCGTTCCTGATTGTCGGTCTCAACAAGATCCGCGCCAACCGGCTCTGGTACTGGGCCATTGCCGTGTCGGCCCTGGCATTGTCGGTCCCGCTGCTGTCGAAGACCTTCCTGCCGGATACTCCGATGTTCCCGGCATACGACCAGTTCTCCTGGCCGCAGATGTGGTTCGCCTACCAGTTCCCGCTGGTGCGCTGCCTCGAGTTCGTCGTCGGCATCCTCTTCGCCCGCATCGTCCTGAGCGGACGGTGGATCCGCCTCGGCCTGGCCCCGGCCGCGCTGAGCGTCCTCGCGGTATACGTGGGGGCCCTGTGGCTGCCCCAGCTCTGGTCGTTCGCCGCACCCTACTCATTCCCGCTCGGGCTGCTGGTCGCGGCCGCCGCCACCGACGACCTCGCGGGCCGCGGCAGAGTACTGGCCCGCCGCCCGCTGGTCTGGCTGGGCGAGATCTCCTACGCGTTCTTCCTGATCCACCTCAACGTGATGAACTCCGCGCAGGCGGCGTTCAAGGGGGAGTGGATGGGATACGGCGCCTTCGACCGGGCGGCGTGGAGCACGCCGGTGGCGGTGCTGTTCCTGCTGGGCTGCCTGGCCCTCAGCATCGTCCTGGCCTGGCTGCTCCACCGGTTCGTGGAGATGCCGGTCATGCGCCGCTGGGCCAGGCCCCGGCCGCACCCGCCGGTGCTGCCCGCGGTCGGTCCCGACGGGGTCAACGCCCCCACGGCCACGGGCTGAACCGGGCCCGGCGCTCCGCCCGGCCCCGACCTGACGGGTACCGGGCGGAAGGCCGCATCAGGATTCGGCCGTCTCGGCCTTCTCGGGGCTTTCGGCGACCGGATCCAGCTCCTCGGACGTGGCCTGCGCCGGCGTCGCCTTCTCCGGGCCCAGCGTCGTCCACACCAGGACGAAGATGAGCGCGATGATCACGATGCCGACGACGGCCACCACGTTCAGCCCGTCGGTGAAGGCGTTGCGCGCCGTGTCCACCAGCGACTGGGCCGGGCCGGCCGGGAGCTTGGCGGCGGCATCGACCGCTTCGGCCAGCGTCTGACGGGCCTCGGCGACCGGGGAGTCGGCCATGCCGGACTGGTAGACCGCACCGCCGACACTGCCCAGCAGGGCGAGCCCCAGGGTCGAGCCGAGGAGGTTGCTGGTCTCCGACATCGACGCCGCCGAGCCCGCCTTCTCCGGCGGGGCCGCCCCGACGACCATGCTGGTGCCGAGCATGAACATCGGCGCGATGCCCAGCGCCACCAGCGCCACGCTCAGCGAGATCAGGGCGGGGCTGCTGCTCCTGCTCACCGTGGTGAGCAGGGCCAGGCCGGCGACGCACAGGACGAGTCCGCCGAGAATCGCCGTGCGCGGTTGGATCCGCCGCACGATCACCGGGGTGACCAGGACGCCGGCGGCGATGCCCAGGCCGGTCGGGGCCTGCCACAGCCCGGCCTCGGTCGGCTCGAGACCGAGCACGCTCTGGATGAACTGGCTGGTCAGCAGGCCCATCCCGGCCAGTGTCCCCGAGGCGAGCAACATGGCGAGCAGCGAGCTGCTGAACCGGATGTTGCGGAACAGCCGCAGGTCGAGCAGCGGATTGGGCAGGCGCAGCTGGCGGCGGGTGAAGACGACACCGAACACGACACCGACGGCGATGGCCACGTACGCCCCCACCGACGAGCTGTCGTCACCGGCCGCCAGCTGCTTGATGCCGTAGACCACCGGCAGGATCGCGGCCATCGACAGCACCACGCTGAACAGGTCGAGGCGCTTGGCGTCGGCGTCGCGGTACTCGGGCAGCAGCAGTGGGCCGGCGACCAGCAGGAGCAGCATCACCGGGATGCTGATCAGGAACACCGAGCCCCACCAGAAGTGCTGCAGCAGGACTCCGCCGATGACCGGGCCCAGGGCGGCACCGCCGAAATTGCAGAACGCCCACAGCGAGATGGCCGTGCCCATCTGCTTGGGGTTGCGGAACATGTTGCTGATCAGGGCGAGCGTCGAGGGCGACAGCGTGGCCGCGGCAATGCCCAGCAGGGCACGGGCGATGATCAGCATCAGCGGGCTGGTCGAGAACGCCGCGAGCAGCGAGGCCGCGGAGAACGCGCTCGCGCCGAGCATGAGGAGCTTGCGACGGCCGATCCGGTCACCGAGCGTACCCATGGTGATCAGGAAGCCGGCGAGCATGAAGCCGTAGATGTCGGTGATCCACAGCTGCTCGGTGCCGGTCGCGCCCAGGTCGGCGCTCAGATGGGGCAGGGCCAGGAACAGGACACCGATGTCGAAGGCGACGAGCAGCGTGGGCAGGGCCAGTGCGGCCAGGCCCAGCCACTCCCGGCGCCCGGCCAGCGGGGCCGTGTCCTGAGTCGTGTCACTCATGGAAATCCTTTCTCGTTCACCACCGGGGGTGGCACTCGCGCATGACGCCGTTACCCGGTGGTCGGAGCAGGTTCCGAGAAACCGACATGGGAGGGCCGCGAGAGGGATGTCCTGACCGAGGCCGTGGATCTGGGCGCGATCCGGTTACTGCCGGACCGCCCCCGTCGCCGCGTCCAGCCGCCCCAAATGCGGGGCCTTCCCGCGCCGGCGCGCGGTGAACTCCAGGTACGCCTGCGCGATCAGCAGGTGGAGGATCCACACGCCCCAGCTGGTGGCCTCGATCAGGATCTGGATGTTCACCTGCAGGCCCCAGTGCAGGATCATCCAGGCGACGATGCGGCCGTAGGTGGTGAACAGCGCGAGCGAGAAGCTGTAGATCATCCAGCGGCGGTGTTCGGCGTAGCGGCGCTGACGGGCCTTGTGCCAGGCGTACAGCGTCGTGCCGAGCCACAGGACCGCGCCGCAGGCCAGGCCGGTGCTGCCCTGGTTGGCGCGGTGCGGGACCAGTACGAACAGCACGATGAGCGTCGTGGGGACCACCGCGCCGAACACGTACACCCGGCCGGTCCAGCGGTGCACCTTCGGCCGCGTGCGGCGCAGGTGGGGCCAGGCCTGGAGCATCATCGTCACCAGGGCCAGGTTGCCGGTGGCCACGTGGGCGACCAGGAACGCGAAATGCGGGTGGAAGCCCGGGTCGAGCTGGCTGCGGGACGCCGCGGGGTCCGTGGCGAAGTAGTGGGGGAAGGAGTACAGCAGGTTGAACAGCACGGCGCCGCCCACGACTGCGTACCAGGGGTAGTACCTCTTCCACCAAGGCCGTTCCGCGTGTGCCGCGGGCCGCTGGTCGGTGTCAAGGTCCTCCGGAGGGGGCATCTGGAGGCCTGTCTGTTGCCTGTTCTGAGACATGCCTGTCCTCGGCTCTCACGGCTGGGGAGAAAAGCAGGTCGAGTATCGGATCCAAGGACCGCGGCGGGCATCTTCGTGAGTGCTGTCTTGTGAGGGCCCCGGGCCCGCCGCAACGGGTTCACCGGCGTCGTTGCCCCCGGCAGCGGCCGACGCGGCGGCGAGCGGCCCGCAATCCAGGAGATGCCCGGCCCCGGCCCCAGAGCACATCGTGAAGCCCAAGGGCGACGGCGGCGCGTGTGCAACCTGCCCGGCGCCCCGGGGTGTTCGGCGGTATTCAGCGGTTTCCGGCGGTCCGGGGCGATGCCGCGATCCCAAGGCCGTACCCGCACCCGATGCCCGTACCCGCACCCGATGCCCGGCGCGAGCACCGGCTCGCGGCAGACCCGGGAGTTCTTCCGCCCCGACGCCACGCCCACCGGCCCGGACCGCCGGCACGCCGGGCGGCCGACCGCGCCCCAGAACCCCGACAACCCCCGAAACCGCAGACTCCCGACATCCCCGGCACGATCCCCAGGAGGTGGGCAAGATGCCCCAGGAAACACCCCGGTCGGCAGCCGACGGCGACCCGACCCGCGCCATCGTGCTGGGCGGCAGCATCGCCGGGCTGTTCGCGGCCCGCGTGCTCGCCGATGCCTACGACGAGGTCCTGGTCGTCGACCGGGACACGGTCACCGGCGTCGACGGCCCGCGCCGCGGACGCCCCCAGGGCAAGCACATCAACGCCATGCACGTCCGCGGCCGGGTGGTGATGGAAGAGCTCTACCCCGGCATCACCGACCAGCTCATCGCCGACGGAACCCCGACCGGCGACTTCTCCGGCTCGGTGCGCTGGTACTTCCGCGGCCGCCCGGTCAAGCGCGCCGACATCGGCTACATCGCGGTGCCGGCCTCGGCGCCGCTGATGGAGCGCCGGATCCGCGAACGCACCGCCGAGCTGGCGAACGTCCGGTTCGTCGAACGCCACGACATCCTGGGCCTGACCGCCACCGCCGACCACACGCGGGTGACGGGGGTCAAGGTCCAAGAGAGCGGCGGGCCCGCCGAGGAGATCGCGGCCGACCTGGTGGTCGACGCGACCGGGCGCGGCTCGCGCACCCCGGTGTGGCTCGAGGAGATGGGCTACCCGCGCGTCGAGGAGGACCGGACCAACATCGGGCTGGGCTACGTCACCCAGAACTACAAGATGAAGGTCGACCCCTACGACGGCGACCTCGCGATCATCGCCGTCGCCTCCCCCCAGGTGCCGCGCGGCGTCATCTTCACCAAGACCGAGGGCGACACGACCCTGATGACCGTCTACGGCATCCTCGGCGACCACCCGCCCACGGACCAGGAGGGCCTGTACGGGTTCGTCAAGCGCCTGCCGGTCCCCGATGTCCACGAGGCGCTGAAGCACGCCGAACCGCTGGACGAGCCGGTCGCCTTCCGCTTCCCCACCACCCAGCGGCGACGGTACGAGCGGATGGGCCGGTTCCCGGCCGGTCTGCTGGTCATCGGCGACGCGGTGTCCTGCTTCAACCCCGTCTACGCCCAGGGCATGACGGTCGCGGCGATGTCCGCCCTCACCCTGCGCCGCCACCTGCACACCGGCGCCACACCGGACGCCCGCCAGTACTTCCGCGACCTGGCGCGCGAGGTCATCGACCCGCCATGGGAGATGACGCGCACCGTCGACCTGGGCTTCGACGGCGTCGAGGGCAAGCGGGACCTGAAGGTGCGCATGGGCCAGCGCTACCTGGCGATGGTCCAGACAGCGGCGACGCGCGACCGCACGGTGACCCGCGGGTACATGCGCGCCGCCGGGATGCTCGACCGGCCGGAGCAGCTGATGCGCCCCGGCATGATCCTGCGGGTCCTGCTGAACGCGCTGCGCGGCCCGGCCGCCGCGCGCCCGGCCGGCGTCGCGAGCCGGCCGGGTCCCCGCTGACCGGGGCCATGCGGGCCGGGCGGAAGGGCAGTTCAGGAGATGCTCCGCAGCGGCCACGGCTGCGAAGGTCGAACCCGAACCCGAACCCGAAGTCGAAGTCGGGACCGGTGGCGTCAGGACCAGGTGCCGCACCTGCCTCATCTCTCTTATCCCAGACCTCTGAAATTGCAGTGAGGAGCAGTGACATGACCACTCAGCAGCCGTCGGCCACCGCGGACATCACCCAGCGGGTCGCCGCGATCTGGTCCGAAGTCCTCGGCCCGGGCTCCGATCGGCCCGGCGCCACCTTCGTCGAGCTCAACGGGCAGTCCATCGCCGCCGTGCGGATCGTCGCCGGACTCGAGGAGCAACTGGGCATCACGCTCGACGTCGGCGACCTGTTCGAGGACCCGGACCTGGAGACCTTCACCCGGGGCGTACTGGCCCGCGTCGAGGAGTGAGCGCGATGGCCGGACTGACCCACGTCCACCCTGCCACCCCGCTCGACGAGGTCGTCGAGATCCTGGAACGCGACGGCGCGGTGATCGTCGAGGACTTCGTCGACTCCCGGACACTCGCCGCGCTCCGGGCGGACCTCGAACTCGGCCTGGAGGCGGCCGGCTACAGCGAGAGCGGCTACGACGGAAAGAAGACCAAACGGCTCTCCAGCCTCTTCCAGCGCTCGCCGCACCCCATGACCAGCGTCGTCCTCCAACCGCAGTTCCTCGGCGCGGCCCGGCGCCTGCTGCAGCAGACCACCCACATGTGGATCGGCAAGGTCCGCATGGAGGTGACCCCCAGCATCCAGATCAGCTTCACCCAGGCGATCAGGATCGATCCGGGCCAGGGCCGCCAGCCCCTGCACCGCGACGACGCGATGCACCTGTGGCGGCATCCGGGCCCGCCGTGCCGGCTGCAACTGATGCTGGCGATGACCGACTTCACCGCCGCCAACGGCGCCACCCTGGTCATCCCCGGCAGCCACCACTGGGACGACGAGCGGGCCCCCTCCTACGCCGAGGCGGTTCCCGCGGTCATGCCCGCCGGCTCCGCGCTGCTGTGGCCGGGCGGCGTCTACCACGGCGGCGGGGCCAACACCACGGACTCGCCGCGCTACAGCCTCTCCGTCGCGTTCGACCTGGGCAACCTGCGCCAGGAGGAGAACCAGTATCTCGCCGTCTCCCGGGAGACCGTGCTGACCCTGCCAGAGGAGGTGCAGCGGCTGCTGGGCTGGGACCGCTGCCCGCCGGGCCTGGGCCAGGTCGAGACGCAGGACCCGCTCCTGCTCCTTGAGCAGACCCAGCAGGAGCTCGCCACCAGGCCACGCGGTGCCAATCCGCTGAGGTAGGGGTCATGAAAAGGGGGGGGCAGACCAGTCCGGACTGGTCTGCCCCTCTTCTGTGCTGCCCGCTGGATCAGGGCAGGCGCACCGACAGCCCGTGGTGGAACACCTCGAGCGGGTCGTAGACCTGCTTCGCGCGTTGCAGCCGGGCGTAGTTGCCCTTGAAATACAGGGCGGGCCAATCGACCCCCGAGGTGTTCCACCGGGGATCGGCCAGGTCGGTGTCGGGGTAGCCGATGTAGGAGCCGTCGCTGATGTCGTCGGGGACCGGCACGCCGCCGGAGTGCGCGTAGACGTCCCGGTAGTACGCGCGCACCCAGGCCAAGTGACGCTCGTCGTCGGCCGGTTCGGTCCAGGAGCCGGTGCTGTAGGAGGCCTTGAGGATGCAGTCGCGCTGCGCCACCGCGGTGGCGTCCGGGGCGACGGCGTTCACCGCGCCGCCGAATCCGGTCAGCACCAGGCAGCCCATGGGGTTCTCGTAATCCGGCGACGACAGATGCCGGTGGATCGCGGTGATCTGCGCGTCGGAGAACCCGCGCCGCAGATAGCCCGCCTTGTTCTTGTACCGGCCCCGCGGATCGCTGGGCCAGCTGTAGGACGGCAGCCAGGTCTCCAGCCACGGGGAGGTCTCAGAGGCCGCCGACACCGGCTCGGCGCCGATCCCGCGGGTGATGGCCGCGGTGTGGGCCTCCAGGATCGCCGCCGCATCCGGCGCGTCGTCGGGAATGACCGAGGTCAGGCTGAACAGGCCGCCGGAGCGGTGGGTGATGATCAGGTTGCTCCACAGCGCCGTGGCCGGTGCGCCCGGCGCGCTGTTCTCCTCGTACCAGATGCAGTAATTGCGCAGCAAAGTGCGGAAGTCGGCCTGCGAGACCGTCTCCCAGGACCATGTGGTGTCGCGGCGCAGCACCGCTCGCGGCGCGCGGGGCAGCTGCCGGGCCGGGGTGCCGTCCGGCGTCCCGGGGGTGCGCAGCCAGTACTTGGTGACCACGCCGAAGCTGCCGCCCCCGCCGCCGGTGTGCGCCCACCACAGATCGTGGTGCGGGTCGCCGGGCCGGTCGGTGCCCACCACCGTCCGGGCCTGGCCGTCCGCGCCGACGACGACCGCCTCGACCGCCGTGACGTGGTCCACCACCAGGCCGTCGCGCCGCGACAGCGGACCGTAGCCGCCGGCCGCGATGTGCCCGCCGGCGGCCACCTCGAAGCAGGTGCCGGCCGGGATGGTCACGCCCCACCCGTCGTGCAGCGTGCGGTAGACGTGGTCCAGGCGCGCGCCGGGCTCCACCACGAACGCGTCGCGCCCGGCGTCATGGCCGACGTGGTTCAGCGCGGACAGGTCCAGGAGCACCTTGACGTCCGGATGGGCGGTGAAGTCCTCGAAACAGTGGCCGCCGCTGCGCACGGCGATCCGCCGCCCGCCGTCCACGGCCGCCTGGACCGCGGCCTGCACCCCGGCGGCGTCGGCGGCGAGACGCACCTCCTCGGGCCGGCCCACGAAACGATGGTTGTAGCCCTCGACGAGGGCGGGGTAGCGGGGGTCGTCACGGGTGACGACGGCGGCGATCGTGTCCGTCATGGCGGCCTTCCTCAACGGTTCGCGGTCTGTGCCCCGACCGTGTCACCGCCGGTGGGCGCCGGGCATCTCAGCGTGTGCGCACTTCGTCGGCCGGTGGAGTGCCCCGCATATAGAATGAGCTGGTGCGTTCCGATCAGCGCCTGGAAAACCTGCTCGCGGAGCTGCGGCCCTCGGTCCTCGGCGCCCTGGTCCGGCGCCACGGCCAGTTCGACGGCTGTGAGGACGCGGTGCAGGAGGCGCTCGTGGCCGCCGCCACGCAGTGGCCGGCCCAAGGCATCCCGGACAATCCGCGAGCCTGGCTCCTGACCGTCGCCGGACGCCGCCTTACCGACTACTGGCGCAGCGACCAGGCCCGCCGCACCCGCGAGGCCACCGTCGCCTCGATGACCCTGCCCGAAGCGTCCGTGGCCCCGGCCCCCGACGACGAAAGCCTGGTCTCCGTCGACGACGACACCCTGATGCTCCTGTTCCTGTGCTGCCACCCCGCGCTGACCCCGCCCTCCCAAGTGGCCCTGACCCTGCGCGCGGTGGGCGGCCTGACCACCGAGGAGATCGCCCGCGCCTTCATGGTCCCGCAGGCCTCGATGAGCCGCCGCATCTCCCGCGCCAAGCAGCAGATCAAGGACGTCGGCATGACCTTCCGCATGCCGCCGGAACCCGAACGCCCCGAACGCACCCGCGCGGTCCTGCACGTCCTGTACCTCATCTTCAACGAGGGCTACACCGCCACCGCGGGACCCGACCTGCTGCGCCCGGACCTGACCGCCGAAGCCATCCGGCTCACCCGCCAGGCCCACCGCCTCCTGCCGGACAACGGCGAGGTCACCGGGCTGCTGGCCCTGATGCTCCTCACCGAAGCACGCCGCCCGGCCCGCACCCTGGCCGACGGCACCCTGGTCCCGATGGCCGAGCAGGACCGCTCCCAGTGGAACGGCGACCTCGCCAAGGAGGGCCTGGCACTGGTCGTGGAGGCCCTGGCCCGCCCCGGCGTCGGCCTCTACCGCCTGCAGGCCGCCATCGCCGCGGTGCACGTGGAGACCCTGGAGGGCGGCGAAACCGACTGGCCGCAGATCCTGGCCCTGTACGACCTGCTGGAGCAGATCGCGCCCGGCGCGGCGGTGCGCCTGAACCGCGCGGTGGCGATGGCGATGGTCAAGGGCCCCCGCGAGGGACTGCGGCTGCTGGAGCCGCTGGAGCAGGACCGCTGGATGGCCGGCAGCCACCGGCTCAGCGCCGTGCGGGCCTACCTCCTGGAGATGGACGGCGGCCTGGACCGGGCACGAGAGGCATACCGGACCGCGGCCCGGCAGACGGCGAGCGGGCCGGAACAGCGCTTCCTCATGGAGCAGGCGGAACGGGTGGGGGCGGCCCTGGAGAAAAAGACGGGATAGACGCGCGACCGGCCGGCCGCGGCGGTCGGCGATCCCGGCTCGACCGGCACCGTGGCCCCGCGCCACCCCCCCCGCGCCCCCCGCGGCCCCGGGCGGCTTCGAGCCCGCCCCGCCGTCGCTGCGCACTCCGGCTGAGCACTCTGACGGATGCCCGCGCGGGCGCCCGGCTCGCACCCTGAGGGGCAGGACCGCCCGGACCACCAAGGGGAGTTCATGCCCGACACCGCGCCCATCGCCCTGCCCGGCGACCCCCTCTACACCGCCGCCACCGGCGTGTTCAACCTCGCCGGCCCAGCCCACCCCGACGCCGCGCTCACCGCCACCGACATCGCCGACGTACGGGCCGCGATCCGCCACGCGGCGGCGCACGGCCAGGGCATTCGCATCCACACCACAGGCCACTCCGCCGGTGCCGCCACCTCGATGACCGGCGCCCTGCTGATCCGTCCCCTCCTGTCCGGCGGCGTCGAGATCGACCCCGAACGCCGCCTGGCCCGCATCCCCGCGGGCACCCCCTGGAGCGCCGTCGTCCACGCCGCGGCACCCCACGGCCTGGCCGCGCCCCACGGCACCTCGGGCACCGTCGGCGCCATCGGCTACCTGCTGCACGGTGGCATCAGTCTCTACGGCCGCAGTCTCGGCCTGGCCGCCAACCACATCCGCTCCATCGAGCTCGTCACCGCGGACGGACGCATACGCCGCGTGAGCGCCGGCGAGGACCGAGAACTCTTCTGGGCCCTGCGCGGCGGAGGCGGCGGCTTCGGCGTCGTCACCGCCGTCGAGATCGGGCTCTTCCCGGTGACCGATCTCCTGGCCGGCGCCGCCTTCTGGCCGTGGCGACAAGCCCGGGACGTGGTCGGCGCCTGGTACGACTGGACGCTGCACGCGCCCGAGGAGGTCTCCACCTCCCTGCGCGTGATGAACCTGCCGGACCTGCCGGAGATCCCGCCGATGCTCAAGGGCGGCCCGGTGGTGTGCGTCGCAGGCGTCGCCCTGGCCGCCGACCGCGCCCGCGACCTGCTGGAGCCGCTGCGCAAGATCGGCGAGCCGGTGCTCGACACCTGGCAGGCCTGCGGCCCCGAACTGGTCCCGGACATCCACATGGACCCCGAGGAGCCCGGCACCTTCGTCGGCGACCACCTGCTGCTCGCCGAACCGGGCCGCGAAGGGATCGCCGCGTTCCTGCGGCTGACCGGCGAAGGCTCCGGCTCGCCCCTGATCGCCGCCGAACTGCGCCAGCTCGGCGGGCGCCTGGCCGCCGCCGACCCGGCCGGCGGCGCCCTGAACCACCTGGACGCGCGCCTGGCCTACATGGGCGCCGGCGTCCCCGAACTGCGCGGCACGCCGCAGGAGATCATCGGGCACTGCGACAAGGTGCGCGCCGCTCTGGGCCCGTGGGACACGGGCCGTACCGCGCCCGGCTTCGTGAAGGGCCTGGACCGGCCGCGCGGGCACCTGTCCCGGGACGACGTCCGGGCGGTCGAGCGGGTGCGGGCGCGCGTGGATCCCAAGGGCCTGTTCCGGGGCGACGCGATGCCGGAGACCCTCCTCGCGTCCTGACAACGGCACGCAGGAAGAGGCCCGGCACCTTGTGCCCTGCGATCGTCGAAGACATGCCCCAGGTGATCGCGGACATCTCCGTCTCCCTCGACGGCTTCGTCGCCGGCCCCGACGACAGCCCCGGCCGCAACCCGCTGGGCGTCGGCGGCGAACGCCTCCACCAATGGCTCTTCGCCCTCGAGACCTGGCGCACCCGGGCCGGGACCGGGGCCGGAGCCGGGTCCGGGTCCGGGGGCGGGGAGCAGGGGGCCGGCGCCGACCTCGTCATGGGCGAGTACTTCACCCGCACCGGCGCCGCCGTGATCGGCCGCCGCATGTTCGACCACGGCGTGCCGGCGTGGGGCGAGGAACCGCCCTTTGGCGTACCGGTGTTCGTCGTGACGCACCGGCCGCTGCCGCCGCGCGCGATGCCCGGCGGCACCCGCTTCGAGTTCGTCACCGGCGGCGTCACGCAGGCCGTGGGGCGGGCCCGTGCCGCGGCCGCGGCACAGGGCAAGGACGTGGCGGTGATGGGCGGCGGGCAGGTGATCGCCGCCGCCCTGGCCGCCGGTGTGCTGGACGAACTGCGCCTGCACGTCGTACCGGTGCTGCTCGGCGGCGGCCGCCCGCTGTTCGCCGGGCCCATGGATCCCGCGATCGCGTTGGAGACGACGCGCGTGGAGCTCTGGTCAGGCGTGAGCCATGTATTCCATCGCGTTCTCAAGCAGGAAGGAAGGCACAGATGCTCTCCGACAAGGTGATGCTGGTGACCGGTGTGGGCCCCGGCCTCGGCCGTGAGATCGCCGTCCGCGGCGCAGCGGCCGGAGCCGACGTGGTCCTTGCGGCCCGCACCGGAACCGTCCTGAAGTCAGTGGCCGCCGAGGTCGAATCGCACGGCCGCCGGGCGCTTGCGGTTCCCACCGACATCCTCGACCCGGACGCCTGCCGGGCCCTGACCGAGCGTGCCCTGGACACCTTCGGCCGGGTGGACGTCTTCGTCAGCAACGCTTTCGCGCCCCCCGCGATGGGCGAGCTGGCCACGATGGACCTGGACGCCGTGCGCGCCTCGCTGGAGACGGACGCCCTGGCCCCGCTGCGCCTGGTCCAGCTCCTGGCGCCGACCCTGACCGGGCACGCCGGTTCGATCGTGCTGGTCGGCTCCGCGGTGGTGCACCACTCCCGCCCCCACTTCGGCGCCTACAAGGCGTCGAAGTCGGCGCTGCGTTCACTGGCCGGCAGCCTGGCCACCGAACTGGGCCCGCATGGTGTCCGCGTCAACACCGTGGTGCCCAACTACATATGGGCCCAGGGGCTCAAGAGCTGGTTCGCGGCCCAGGCCGCCGAGCGGGGGGTGACGCCGCAGGACATCTACGACGAGACCGCGGCCGCCTTCGACCTGCGCCGCCTCCCCGAGCCGGGCGACGTCGCCCACGCGGTCCTGTTCCTGGCCTCGGACCTGGCCAGGGCGATCACCGGCCAGAGCCTCAACGTCGACGCGGGCGAATTCCACTCCTAGCAAGAAGCCGGGGCCGGGGTGACCCGCCCCGGCCCCGGCTGTCCGACGGCCCGTGCCGGTGGCCGCCCCCGACCACCGGCACGCGCCCCCCGGGGGGACTAGCCCCCCTGAATGGCCCGGCGACGCGCACTGGCCAGCCTGAGCTGGGCGAACCCCCGGTTGGCGACGGTGGTGAGCAGCACGGCGGAGCTGACGTGCGTACGCCCGGTGGACAGGTCGCGCCAGATTCGTTCCAGACGGGTCCCTTCCCGTACGGCGTGGCTGCCGGCGGTCGGCTGGAGGATCTCGTCGACGGCCCGCCAGGCCAGCTCGGTGGCCTCCCGGCAGGTGACCGCGATCCGCAGGTCCTCCTCGGGCGTGAACGCCCCCACCGGCAGCCCGGCCAGCTCGTGCCAGCGCCGCGACGCCGCGAGGACCAGCGTCTCGGCGGCGTCGATCATGCCGCTGGCCTTGCCGTACCAGAGCTGGAAGTCGGGATCCTCCGCCCTGGGCAGGAACGGCGGCACGATCGTGGTGCGGGAGAACATCAGCTCCGTGTACGCGTCGAGCGCGCCCTGGCACATGCCGACCGCGATGTGCGCGCCCTCCAGGGCCATCGAGCTCGCCGGCGCGCCCCCGTACTGCGGGTGCGCGTGCAGCTCGCGCCCCGGGGTGCCCTCGGTCACCGAGATCTCCTCGAAGTTGACCTCGATGCCGAAGTGATCGGGGATGTGCCCGCCGCGGATGCGGATGCTGTGCGAGCCGCTGCCCTTGAGGCCCAGCTGCCCGCCCCAGTCGTCGAGCATCTCCCACTGGTCGCGGGGCGCGATGAACAGCAGCCGGCGCGGCGGCTCCGTATCGTCTCCGGCGATCACGGTGTTGCCGATCAGATGGGTCGCGTACGGCGCGCCGGAGCAGTACCGCCACACCCCCTCCAGGACCCAGCCGCCGTCCTCGGCGCGCCGGGCCGTTCCGTAGGGGGCGTTGACCAGCGGCGCGATGAAGTCGCCGCCGGCGAAGATCTCGGCCTGCGCCTTCTCCTGGAACATGCTGGCGGCGAACAGCGAGTGCGCGGCGCCCAGGCAGAACATCCAGCCCGTGGACGGGCAGGCACGGCACAGGACCATCGCGACCCGCAAGAACGTGTCGAAGCCGAGCTCGAGGCCGCCGTAGCGCCTGGGTACCGTGATGCGGTAGAAGTCGGCGTCCCGGAATGCCTGATGGGTGTCCTCGGCGTAGAAGGTGCGCTGTTCGGTCTCGTGCTGGCGCGCCACCAGGTCGGGCACCATGGCCCTGGCCCGCTCGATCAGCACGGCCGGGGTGACCTCGTCCTCACCGGGCATGGCCGCGCCCGTCGCGGCGTTCTCCGTCTCCCTCACGGCGCCGGCCCTCAGATCGCCGAGTCCGCGGCGGCGACCATTTCGCCGACCACCTCGAGGAATCCGGCGGCCTGCTCCTCGACCTCGGCCCGCTCGAAGAAGTGGCGGCTGAAGCTGAGCCCGCCGACCACTTCGCTCTCGCTCAGATGCATCGACCAGATCATGCCGTCCGGGGTGTCGGAGCCCAGCGGCTGGGGGATGACCCGCCGCCACACCGCCGTGTACGTCAGGTCGCCGATCCGCTCGCCCTGCATCAGGTAGGGCGGCTGGACGGCCTGGAACAGGGTCGGCACCGCCTCGGGGCCGGCCGAGGACATCAGCTCGGGCGCCTCGGCGAGGATCTGCATCAGCGGCAGCTCATGGGAGAAGGCGCCGATGCAGGCCGTCCTGGTGCGGGCGATGACATCGCGGAAGGTCCGGCAGCCCTCCAGATCCACCCGCAGCGGGCAGAAGTTGAAGAACGACCCGACCGTGGACTGGAAGCGGCGCTCACGGCCCGGCGTGAAGGTGGGCACCACGAGGTCGGTCGCCCCGGTGCGCCGGTGGACGAAGACGGTGAACGCGGCGAGCAGCACCATGAACGGCGAGCTGCGCGTCGCCTTGGCCAGCCGGATCACCTCCGCGCTCAGCTGCGCGTCGGTGGTGAAGCGGTGGTAACTCGTCGCGGGGGACTGCCCGGTGGGGTGCACCGGCGCGACCAGGATCCTGGCGTCGCGCAGCGTCTCACGCCAGTACGCCCGGGAGGCGGCCACCGCCGGACCGTCGGCCTGCTCCTGCTGCGCGGCGACGTACTCCCGGTACTGCACCGCCGCGGGCAGCCGCGGCTCGTGGCCGGCCGCGCGAGCGGTGTAGCACTCCGCCAGGTCCCGCAGGACCACCTGGATCGACCAGACGTCGGCGGCACTGTGGTGGGCGCACAGCACCAGCACGGAGTCCTGCTCGTCGAAGCGGCCCAGCACGGCCCGCAGCAACGGGACCCGGTCGGCCGGGAACGACCGGATCTCCGACTGGATCATGAGCTGCTCGGCGCGCCGGTCCCGGTCCGCGCCATGCGCCTCGTCCAGGTCGATGAGCTCCAACTCCGGCTCTGCGGCGGGCAGTACGCTCTGCCCACCGCCGTTGTCCAGGTGCACCACGGTGCGCAGCGCCTCATGCCGCTCGACCACATCGGCCAGCGCCGCACGCATGGCCCGCACGTCGACGCGGCCGTGCAGCCGCCAGGCGAAGGCCTCGGTGTAGTGCGGCCCGAACGGCCCGGTCTTGAATCCCTGGGCGAACATGCAGAGGAACTGCTGCTGCAGTGAGAGCGCCGCAGGTGCCTGCTGGGTTTCCGACGTCGTGGTCATGTGGGATCTCTCCTCAGAAAAGGCGGACGCTGCCGTGGTGGAGGACTTCGATCAGCGTGTCGCACCGGGGTTCGGCGACCGGGCCGGGCCGGCCACGGCCCCGCGTGCTGTCGCCGCCGGGCGGCACGCCGTGCAGGCCGGACGAACCGGCCCTCCAGCTCTTCACGACCGGCGTGAGGGCCGGCGGGCGCGGTGGCCGACCAGGAACAAACAGGAACAAAGAAGCCGGCCGGGGCAGTTCGCGCCGCGGCCGCTTTTCTGGCCGGTGCAGGAGGGCGGACCGTCATCGGCCGGCGCGATCGGACACCACTGGGCGGGGGCACTGCTCCGTGGCCGCGTCCCGATTCTCACTACCGCCCCCAGGGCCGCGCATCTTCGGGATTGCGCCCCACCCGCGAAGAGGGCGATCCGGCGCGGCGGGTCAGCTGCGGGGGTTTTGGACGGTGATGACCGCGTAGCCGATCTGGTCCGCGCCCGGTGCGAAGAAGGTCTCCAGGGTCTGGCGGAGCGTGTCGACGGCGGCCTCGCCGAACCGGCCGGCCAGCTCCTCGCGCCGCGTCTCGACGGCCTGCAGGTACTTGGGACCCATCCCGAACACCCGCGGCCCGCACTGCAGATACTCCGCCGGCTCGAACCCGGCCGCGCGCAACGCCTCCAGCCACTCGGCCACCGACAGCATCCGCTTGGCCCCGAAGGCGGCGGCGAACCGCCCGGCCTCCGCGGGGCCGAGGCCTTCCCGGGTGGGTTCGGTCAGCGACAGCAGGGCGCCGGGGCGCATCGCCCGGCGCAGGCCGGCGAGCGTAGCCCCGAGGTCATCGACGTAGACGAGGGACTCCATCGCCACCACCGCGTCGAAGCTGCCCTGGGGGAAGTCCAGCGAACTGTAGTCGCCGACCCGGAAGGTGACCTGGCCGGCCAGGCCGGCCGCCCGGACCCGCGCCCACGCCTCGGCCACCTGGCGGGTGCTGATGTTGACGCCGGTGACCTGCACCCCGTACTCGGTGGCGAGCTGGATGGCCGGGGCCCCCAGGCCGCACCCGACGTCCAGGACCTGATCCCCCTTGCGCAGCCGCAGCGAATCGGCCACCTTGCGGGTCAGCCGCTGCGCCGCCTCGATCAGCGGGGCCTCGTCCGTCTCGTCGTACCAGTAGGCCAGATGCACCTGGCCGTCGTTGAACACGCTCGACATGTCGGACGACTCGTCGAACATCTCGGCGATCTCCGGCGTCGGGCCGGTGGCTGCCGCGCTCTCCATGGCTGCTCCTCTCGCGCTGGGACCAGATCGACCGAGCCCTGCCCCAAGGTCGCAGGGGCAGCAGAGGCGGGCATCTTCCTGGTTGCGCGGTCGCCGCGGAGGCAGCCGTCAAGCGGGGGTCAGGGTGAAAGCCGGGCGGCCCGGAGAGCCGATCGGTCGGCGCCGACCGCCCCGGCACTGACGGCCGGGGCGGCCGGGGCGCTCAGGCGTCGCCGTCGGGCTTCGGCGCGAACCCGTCATGCAGGATCGGCCACATCTCCACCGGGCTCTCGCGCGCCCAGGGCATGTCCGCCGCGATCTCGCGGGCCCGCTCGGCCGACTCCACCTCCAGGAGGTAGAGGCTGCAGACGAACTCCTTGGCCTCCAGGTAGGGGCCGTCGGTGGAGAACGGGGCGCCGTCCTTGTTCCGTACCAGCGAGGCCTGGCTGCTGTCGCCGAGGCCGTAGGCCGCGAGCAGCTCCCCGGAGGCCCGGTAGCGGGAGTTCCAGGCGTCCTGCTCCGCGATCTCCTTGTCCAGCAGCTCGGCCGGGATCGACGCCCACTTCTCCTCGTTGCCGTAGATCATGAGCAGGTACTTCATGTCAGCCTTCAGCCTCCTTGGGCCTCATGTGCGACGACCCGGACGAATGGGTGAAGTCCGGTGGAAGTGATCGGCTGGATCACGTCACTCACCCTATGAAAGGCCACTGTACGAGATCAACAACCAGCGGCTCGTGAGTGATTCGGCGGCCAGGCGGCCGCTCGGCCGGAAGGGACCGGCCACCGCCGGCACGGCGATCCGGCCCTCTTCGGTGAATCCCGGGTCCGCACCGTGGAAGACGCCCGCACCACCGCCCACTGGACACCCTGGGAGTGACCGGCACCCATCCCCACCTCACAGGAGGCAGACGTGGACGACGACCCGCTCTTCGTCATCGATCCGTCCGGGCGCGACATCCACGGCGAAGCGGCCCGGCTCCGGGCCCGCGGACCGGTCACCCGGGTGCTGCTGCCCGGCGGAGTCGAGGCCTGGTCGGTGACCGGCTACCACGCCGCCCGGCAGGTCCTTGCGGACGAGCGGTTCGCCAAGAACGCCCGGCAGCACTGGCCGGCGTACGCCAAGGGCACCCTCGGCCCGGACTTCCCCCTGATCGCCTGGGCCCGGATGGACAACATGTCCACCGCCGACGGCGAACCGCACGCCCGCCAACGCCACCTGGTCGCCGGCGCGTTCAGCCCGCGGCGGATCGCCATGCTGCGACCGCGCGTCGAGCAGGTCGTGGCGCGAGCACTGGAGGAGCTGGCCGCCCACGCGGCCGAGCAGCCCGGCGAGCCCGTCGACCTCAAGGCGCGCTACGCCCACCCGGTGGCCTCCCGCGTGATCGGCGAACTGCTCGGCGTGCCCGACGGCGACCCCGACGCCATCCTGGAGCGCGCCGGATACGTCGAGCCGAACCCGCGCAAGGCGGCCGTGGAGTTCGCCGCGCTGCGCAGCAAGATCCAGGCCCTGGTCGCGCACAAGCGCCGACAGCCGGGGGAGGACCTGATCAGCGACCTGATCGCGGCCGGACCAAGTCAATGCCCGGCATCCGCGGCGGGGGAGGGGGACGATGCCGAACTGGTCGGCCTGGCACAGCTGATGCTCAACACCGGCGCCGAACCGGCCAGGAACCTCATCACGAACACCGCGCTGGCGCTGCTGACCCGGCCCGACCAGCGCGCCCTGGCCACGGGCGGCGAGGTGGGCTGGGAAGAGGTGGTGGAGGAGACGCTGCGCACCGACGCGCCCGTTGCCCACCTGCCCTTCCGGTTCGCCACCGAGGACGTCACGATCGCCGGCGTGACCATCTCCCGGGGCGATCCGGTGGTGGTCGGTTACGCCGCGACCGGCCGCGACCCGGAACTGCACGGCGACGCCGCCCAGGAGTTCGACGCCCGGCACACCGACAAGCGGCACGTGGCGTTCGGCCACGGCGTCCACCGGTGCGTGGGCCCGGCGCTGAGCCGGATGGAAGTGCGCATCGCGGTGCGGGAGCTGTTCACGCGCTTCCCCCGGCTGCGGCTGGCGGTGAAGCCGCACGAACTGGCCGGCCAGGGCACCTTCATCATGAACGGCCGCCTCACCCTGCCCGTCCACCTCTGACCACACCCCCATCACCCCGACGCACCCCACACAACAACCCCTGACAGACCGTCAGGAAGCTTGGTGTGCGCGGCGAGTGGCCAGAGAACACCGGCGCCGGTGATGCCCGCGGCCTGCCCCGATCCGGCGTGAGCGGGCGGCGAGGACAGCCGCACTCCAGGAGATGCCGCCGATGACCGCGCTCGCCATTGTGGGGAGTCGGAAAGCCGCCCGCCGCGCATCAGCAGCCCCGCTCCGACCCCCGTGTGCGGCCCGGCGATTTCCCCTGCCCCGACCACGTGCCGAACCGCTGATGGAGGCTGTCCATGACCGACCCCGCGTACCGGCACGTGCCGGCGACCGAGGTGCAGCAAGGGCTGTGGCTGCTGCGCGCGCTCGGTCAGGAGCCGGCACCCCTGAGCCGCACGTACCGGGTGGTCGGCGACCTGGACGTGGCGGCCCTGGCCGTGGCGTGGCGGTCGCTCGTGGACCGGCACGAACCACTGCGCTCGGCACTGGTCCTGCGGGACGGCACACCCGTACGAAGGATCTGGACCCACTCGGGACCGCAGGCGTTCCTACACCGCGAGGCGGACCGCGGACCGGCCCAAGAGACACCCCCCGCAGCACCCGGCCAAGGGCGCTCCGGTCCGGCCCCCGGCATCGCCCCGGACCCGGCCGGCACGCCAACAGCACAGCTGACGGTCACCCGCTGCGGGCCCCGGGAGCACCAGATCCAGCTGGCGGTCCCCGGCGCATTCGCCGACGAGGACTTCCTGGACACACTGGTCGAAGAACTAGGCGACCTGTGCGCCGGCAGAACACCCCAGGCCCCCACCCCCCGCCCGGGCAAGAGCGCCGCCGCGAGGACCACACCGCCCCAGGCACTGGCCTGGTGGGTCGATGCGCTGACCCCGCTGCCCAGCGAACTCCCGCTACCCGCAGACCGCCCCCGCCCCCAGCGCCCCTCGGGACGGTGGGGAACGGTCAGCACCCCACCCGACCCAGCACTCGGCCGCGCCCTCGCACACTGCGCCCAGGCCCGCCGCAGCAGCCCGTTCACCGTGCTGCTCACCGCCTTCCAGGTCCTCCTGCACCGCTACACCGGAGGCGACCGGGTGGCCGTCGCGGTACCGGTGGGCCAGGGCGGGGCAGACCCGGCGACCAACGTCCTGATCCTGCCCGCCGACATCGAGGCCGGGCAGCGCTTTGGCGACGTCCTCGAGCGCGGCACCGCACTGGCCGCCCAGGCGATGGCCCGGCGCACCGTCCCACTCGCACGGGTGCTCGGGGCCCTGCCGGTCGTGCGCGACGCACGCCGGGTGCCGCTGGGCGACGTCGTCTTCGACTACCGGCACGGGCCACAGCAGCCGGTGCCGGCCATCCCCGGCACACTCGTCCAACCCTGCCCGCAACAGCACGGGCCGGCACCGGCCGACCTGGTGCTGCGCGTCCACGACCACCAGAGCGGGCCGGCCGTCACCGTCCTCTACGACGCGGACCAGTTCGAGCCGCAGAGCGCGCGGATGATCCTGCGGCAGTTCCACACGCTGCTGCGGCACGCCGTCCACTGCCCGGACACCACCGTCGGTGAGCTGAGGCTCGACAGCCCCCAACGAGCGGCACGCGCGGCCGCCGACGCCGACCGGCGGGCCGACGGCGGCGCGCCCGCCCGCACGATCCTGGAGACGATCAGCAGGCGCGCGGCACAGGACCCGCACGCGGTGGCCGTGGACGGCCCCGACGGCACACTGACCTACCGCGCGCTGTACGCCGCCGCGACACGCATCGCCCAGGACCTGCGGGCCGCCGGGGTGGGGGCCGGCGATCCGGTCGTGGTGCGGCTGCCGGTGAGCGTGCGCCAGTACGCCGCACTGCTCGGGGTGTGGGCGGCCGGCGCCCATCTGTGCTGGTTCGGGACCGCCGACAACGGCGACCGCGGCCGCGCGGTCCTCCAGGAGCTGAAGCCGGCGGCGATGCTGGTGGCCCCCGCGGCAAACGCAACCCCGCCGGCCACCCCGGGCCCCGATGACCTGCTCACCTGGTACCGCACGACGCTCGGCGGCCGAGCCGTCACGGTGACAGAACCCGACCCCACACCGCGAGCAGCCACCCCCACCCCGCCGCCGTCGCTGACCGACCGCGCCTACGTCGCCTTCACCTCCGGCACCACCGGCGTCCCCAAAGGCATCGCCCACCGCCACAGCGCCCTCGCGCAGTTCGCCGCGTGGATGGCCGCCGAATTCGAGATCGGACCCGGCGTACGCGTCGCACAGTGGGTGGCCGCCGAACACGACCCCGCCCTGGCCGAGACGTTCGCGGCCCTCGGCTCGGGCGCCACGCTGTGCCCGGTGCCCGAGAAGATCCGCGCCCACCCCGAACGCCTCCTGGAGTGGCTGGCCACCGAACGCATCGGCGTACTCCAGACCGTGCCGAGCTTCGCCCGCGAACTGCTCCGCGTCCTGACCGAACGCCGTTGCGCCGACCGCCTCGGCACCCTCAAGACCCTGCTCCTGATGGGCGAAGCACTGCCCGGCGAACTCGCCGAGGGACTGCTGGACGCACTGCCCCTGGCCCGCATCGCCAACCTCTACGGCCCCACCGAGACCGTCGCGGCGACCTGGCACCCGGTCACCCGCCGCACAGCACACGCCACCAGCCCACCCGGCACAGGAGCCGGCCCGTCCATAAAACCGGCCACCGCCCCGGTCCCCATAGGCCGCCCCATCCCCGGCCGCGGCGTCCTCCTCATCGACGAAGCAGACCGCCCCTGCCCCGACGGCGTCACCGGCGAACTGGTCGTCACCGGCCCCTACGTCGCCGACGGCTACCTCGCCGAGCCGGGCCACACCGCCTTCACCCCCCTGGCCGACCTCGACGCCCCCTGCTACCGCACCGGCGACCTCGCCCGCCGCCGCCCCGACGGCACCCTGGAATACCGCGGCCGCAAGGACAGCCAGATCAAGCTCTACGGCAGCCGGCTGGAACTCACCGACGTCGAAGCCGCCCTGGCCGGGCACCCCACCGTCGCCGACTGCGCCGTCGTCGCCGGCACCGACCGCCACGGCCTGCCCAACCGCCTGATCATCTGCGTCGTCCCCCGCAGCCCGCCCGCCGGCCAACCCCAGGGCTCACCCAACGAATGGCGCACCCACCTGCGCCGACGCTTCGGCCGCTCCCTGCTCCCGGCCCTCTACCGCACCCTGGACCACCTCCCGCGCACCGTCACCGGCAAGGTCGACCGCCCCCAGCTGGCACGTACCGTCGCCGCCGCCGAACGCGACGCCGCGGCCCGGCGCCCCGCACCCGGCACCGAGACAGACCTCGCGGCCATCTGGGCGGACCTCCTCGGCGCCCCACCAGGCCACGCCGAGCAGAACTTCTTCCTCGCCGGCGGCACCTCCCTGCTGGTCCCGCGGCTGCTGCACCAAATCCACCAGCACTTCACCGCCGACGTCAGCGTCCCGCAGTTCTACGCCCATCAGAGCCTGGCGGCCCTGGCGGCCCTGATCGACCGAACCCGATGAAGGAGCACCCCGTGCCCACCACCCCCATCACCACCCCAGCCGTCCTGGACGGCGAAACACTCGACATCCCCGCCGTCCGCCGCGTGGCCGAACAGCGGGCCCAAGTGACCCTGACACCCCAGTCCCTGGCCAAAGCCGGCAAGAGCCGCGCCGTGTTCGAGGACGTCGTCCGCGCCGGCACCCCCGTCTACGGCGTCACCACCGGCTACGGCGAAATGATCTACATGCTCGTCGACCCCTCCCGCGAAACCGAACTGCAGACCAACCTCGTCCGCAGCCACAGCGCCGGCGTCGGCCCGCTCTTCCCCCACGACCAGGCCCGCGCGATCGTCACCGCACGCCTCAACGCCCTGGCGAAGGGCTACTCAGCGGTCCGCCCCGAAATCCTGGAACGGCTGGCCCTGTACCTGAACACCGACCTGATCCCGGCGATCCCCGAGATCGGCTCCCTGGGCGCCAGCGGAGACCTGGCCCCCCTGGCCCACGTCGCCTCCACCATCATCGGCGAGGGCTACTTCCTGGGCCCCGACGGCCCACGCCCGGTGGCGCCGGTCCTGCGCTCACACGGCATCACCCCCCTGGAGCTGAAGTTCAAGGAAGGCCTGGCACTGATCAACGGCACCTCGGCCATGACCGGCCTGGGCGCACTGATCGTGGACCGGGCCCTGGACCAGGTGCGCCACGCTGAGATCGCCTCCGCCCTGCTGGTGGAAGCCATGCGCGGATCCATGGGCCCCTTCCAGCCCGAGGGCCACGACATCGCCCGCCCCCACCCCGGCCAGATCGACACCGCCGCTAACATGCGGGCCCTGCTGCGCGGCAGCGCACTGACCGTGGAACACTCCGACCTGCGCCGCCAGGTCGCCGCCGCCAAGGACGACAGCGACGTCACCCGCACCGAGATCTACCTGCAAAAGGCCTACTCGCTGCGCGCGATGCCGCAGGTACTGGGCAGCGTCCGCGACACCCTCACCCACGCCACGGCCCGCGTGCACACCGAACTCAACTCCGCGAACGACAACCCCCTGTTCTTCGAGGACCACGAGGTCTTCCACGGCGCGAACTTCCACGGCCAGCCGGTGGCCTTCGTCATGGACTTCACCACCATCGCCCTCACCCAGCTCGGCGTACTGGCCGAGCGGCAGCTCAACCGGGTCCTGAACCGGCACCTGAGCTACGGCCTGCCGGAGTTCCTGGTCGCCGGCGACCCGGGCCTGAGCAGCGGATACGCCGGCGCCCAGTACCCGGCCACCGCACTGGTCGCCGAGAACCGCACCATCGGCCCCGCCAGCACCCAGAGCGTGCCCTCCAACGGCGACAACCAGGACATCGTCAGCATGGGCCTGATCGCGGCCCGAAACGCCCGGCGGGTCCTGGCCAACAACCAGCACATCCTGGCCGTCCAGTTCCTGGCCGCCGCCTCGGCGGTCGACGTCTCCGGACGCTACGACGGCCTGGGACCGGCCGGCCGCGCCGCCTACGACGCGGTGCGCTCACTCGTCCCCCCGCTCAACCAGGACCGGTACATGGCCGACGACATCGAGACCGTCGCCGCCGCCCTGACCCGCGGGGAGTTCATCACCGCCGTCGAGGAATGCGGCGTGGAACTGCTGTGACACCGCCACCGGCCGGCCCCGGACCCGCCGACGACCAGGAGGGCAGGACAGCAATGGCCACTCGGCCCATGAACGGCGAGCAGTACGTGGAAAGCCTCCGCGACGCCCGCGAGGTCTACGTATACGGAGAACGCGTCAAGGACGTCACCCGCCACCCGGCGTTCCACAACCCGGTGCGCATGACCGCCCGGCTCTACGACGCCCTGCACGAGGACCGCTACCGCTCCGTTCTGACCTGCCCGCTCGACGGCGGCGGCGACGGATACACCCACCGCTTCTTCACCACACCGCGCAGCGCCGAGGACCTGGTCGCCGCACAAGGCGCGATCGCCGCCTGGGCCCGCCTCAGCTACGGCTGGATGGGCCGCAGCCCCGACTACAAGGCCTCCTTCCTGGGCACCCTGGGCGCCAACGCCGACTTCTACGAGCCCTACGCCGACAACGCCCGGCGCTGGTACCGCGAATCGCAGGAGAAGGTCCTGTTCTGGAACCACGCCATCGTGCACCCGCCGGTGGACCGCGACCGCCCGCCGGACGAGGTCGCCGACGTGTTCGTCCACGTCGAATCCGAGACCGACGCCGGGCTCGTGGTCAGCGGCGCCAAGGTGGTGGCCACCGGCTCGGCACTGGCCCACTACAACTTCATCGCCCACTACGGCCTGCCCATCCGCAAACGCCAGTTCGCACTGGTGGCCACCGTGCCGATGGACGCCCCCGGCGTGAAACTGATCTGCCGCCCCTCCTACACCGCCACCGCGGCCGTGGCCGGCAGCCCCTTCGACTACCCGCTGTCCTCACGGCTGGACGAGAACGACACGATCCTGGTCATGGACAAGGTGCTGATCCCCTGGGAGAACGTCTTCATCTACGGAGACCTGGGCAAGGTGCAGATGTTCACCGCCCGCTCCGGCTTCCCGGAGCGCTTCACCTTCCACGGCTGCATCCGGCTCGCGGTGAAACTGGAATTCCTGGCCGGCCTGCTCTCCAAGGCCCTGCGGATCACCGGCGTACAGGACTTCCGCGGCGTACAGAGCCGGCTGGGGGAGGTACTGGCCTGGCGCAACCTGTTCTGGGGCCTGTCCGACGCCGCCGCCCGCAACCCGCTGCCGTGGAAGGACGGAGCGGTTCTGCCCAACGCGGACTACGGCATGGCCTACCGGTGGTTCATGCAGGTCGGCTACCCGCGCATCCGGGAGATCATCCTCCAGGACGTGGCCAGCGGACTGATCTACGTACCCTCCAGCGCCGAGGACTTCCACAACCCCCAGACCCGGCCCTACCTCGACAAATACGTCCGCGGCTCCGGCGGAGTCACCGCCGTGGAACGGGTCAAGCTCATGAAACTCCTGTGGGACGCGATCGGCAGCGAATTCGGCAGCCGCCACGAGCTGTACGAGCGCAACTACTCGGGCAACCACGAGAACACCCGCGTCGAGCTCTACGCCAGCCAGCTGGCCTCCGGCCAACTCGCCGGCTACGAGGAACTCGCCGAGCAGTGCATGTCCGAGTACGACCTGGACGGCTGGACGGTCCCGGACCTGGAATCCTTCCCCGACCTCAAGAACCTCATCAACCGGCCCTGACACCACCAGGCCCCGGCCGCCCGGCGAAAAGTTCCGCACGCGATGTCCGCTTCCCCAAGACGGCTCCGACTAGAAGGGGAAAGCGCCCGCGCCGGGCGCCCGATCACAAGGAGCCCCACGATGAAGTACATGCTGCTGATCAACCTGGACCCCAAGGCCAACGAGGCACTGAGCGAAGAGCAGCAGGCCGAGGTCGGCGCCGCCCACGGCAAGCTGATGGAGGTCATCAAGGAAGCCGGCGAGTTCGTCGCCGCCGAAGCCCTGGCCGAGCCCGACAAGACCACCGTGGTGCGGGTACGCGACGGCAAGACCGTCACCTCCCAGGGCCCGCTGGTCGACGCCGAGCAGTACTTCTGCGGCTACTACATCGTCGACGTGGCCGGCCCGGAGCGCGCCGTCGAACTCGCCGCCATGATCCCCGACGCCCAGTGGTCCGCCATCGAGGTCCGCCCCTACTTCGAGATGCCCGAAGAAGGCTGAGACGCCGCGAGAACCTGGCTGGCGGCGGCCACCCGCCGCCAGCGCGCCGGCACGCCGGGGCATGTCCTGATCCACGCTTCGGCTCCGACTGACAGGTGTAGGAAGAGGAATGCGCCGACGGGTGCTGCTCAACGGAAGAAGAGAGAGACCATCATGAACAGCGACTTGGACCCCGCGGACATCGCGTGCCTGCGGGCCGACATCACCGGCGAGGTCTACGTGCCGGGCGACGAGGGATACGACGAGCTCACCGACCTGATCGTCCACACCGGGCACCCGGCCGTGATCATCCGAGTCCGCACCAACGACGACGTGGCCCGCGGCATAGCGTTCGCCGTCGAGCACGAGCTGGAGATCTCCACCCGAAGCGGCGGCCACAGCAACGCCGGCTTCAGCACCAACGTCGGCGGCCTGGTCCTGAACCTGGCCCACCTGAACTCCATCGAGGTGGTGGACGAATCCGAGCGCCTGGTGCGCCTCGGCGCCGGCGCGCACTGGGAGCAGGTCGCCGACGCGCTCGAGCCGCACGGCTGGGCCTTCACCTCCGGCGACACCACCACCGTGGGCGTGGGCGGCCTGCTCGTCGGCGGCGGCATCGGCTGGCTGGCCCGCAAGTACGGCCTGGCCCAGGACAGCCTGGTGGCCGCCGACGTCGTGACCGCCGACGGCTGCGTCCTGACGGCCAGCGCCGAGGAGAACCCCGACCTCTTCTGGGCGATCCGCGGCGGCGGCGGCAACTTCGGCGTGGTGACCTCCTTCACCGTGAAGGCACAGCCGGTCCCGCAGGTCTTCTTCGGCCAGATCTCCTTCGCCCCCGAAGAGACCGAGACCGTCCTGCGCGGCTGGGCGGCACACATGGACTCCGCCCCCGAAGAACTCACCGCCACCGCCATGTGCTGGCCGACCTTCGGCGAAGCCGCCCCGCCCCTGGCCCTGGTCGTCTGCTACGCCGGCAGCGACGAAGCGGCCGCCAACGCCGCCATCGACCCGATCCGCAAACTCGGCACCGTCGTGGAGGACCAGGTCCGCCTGATGCCCTACGGCGACGCCCTCCAGCCCGCCGGCGACCTGCCCCCCGGCTGGCGCCCGCGCGTCCGCAACCGCTTCACCCCGGACCTGACCGCGGACCTGGCCACCACGATCCTCACCGAGCAGGCCAACCTCGAGAACCTGTACGTCGAGATCCGCAGCATCGGCGGCGCCCTGAACCGGGTGCCCAAGGACGCGACGGCCTTCCCCCACCGCTCCACCCAGGCCATGATCATGGGCGTACTGCTCGGCTCACCCGAGAGCAACGAGCCGCTGCTGCCCGCCTACGAGGCGTTCTGGTCCGCCCTGGCCCCCTCCACCTCCGGCGCCTACAGCGGCTTTTTGAGCGACATCCTCCCCGCGGACGTCGAGGCGGTGTACCCCCGGCCGGTGTACCGGCGCCTGGCGGCACTGAAGGACAAGTACGACCCCTGCAACATCTTCCACCTGAACGTCAACGTCGTCCCGGCCGGAGCCGACCAGGACTGAACCCGCGGCGGCGCCGTGCACCACGCACGGCGCCGCTCCGCACCCCCTTGCTCACACCGGCATCACCCGCACCGGCACCCCGTTGAACACCGCGTTGCCCGACACCGGGTCCAGCACCAGCTCATCGGTGAGCGCGTTGGCGTTGACCCCGGCGTTCTCGCGCGCCACCGTCTGCCCGCTGTCCTGGTGGCCCCAGCCATGCGGCAGGCTCACCACCCCCGGCATGACCGTCTCGGTGGCCTCCACCACCACCTCCGCCTCCCCGGCCGCGGACCGCACCCGCGCCCGCTCCCCGAGACCCAGGCGGGCCACGTCCTGCGGATGGATCTGCAGCGTGCACCGATTGGTGCCGCCCACCAGCGAGGGCACGTTGTGCATCCAGCTGTTGTTCGACCGCAGATGCCGGCGCCCGATCAGCACCATCTCCGGGGCCGGGCCGGCCAACCGGCCCAGCAGACGCGGCACATCGGCGGCCAGTGCCGCCGGCGCCAGATCGACCTTCCCCGACGCGGTGCACAAGATCTCTGCCAGCCGCGGCCGGAGCGGACCCAGGTCCAGCCCGTGCGGGGCCTGGCGCATCGCCTCCAGCGACAGACCGTAGCCGCCCATCTTCAGCAGCGCGTCCAGGATCCGCTCGGTCCCATCAGCACCCTCCAGGCCCTCACGCAGCCCCGGCGCGGCCGCGAGCAACTGCCCGAGCAGCATCTCCTCACCCGCCTCGGCGCCGGCGCCGGGACCCTGACCACTGAAGATCAACAGCAGTGTGGCCAGGATCGCCGCCTCCGAGCGCTGCTCCTGCCCCAGCGCGAGCACCGGCGGGGAGAAACGGGCGTAGTTGCGGACCATGATGATCTGCACCAGGAAATCGAAGTGCGGGCTCTGCAGGATCCGCGGCGGCGGCAGGATCACGTTCGCGTGCCGCGTCGTCTCATTCAGGTAGGGATCCACACAGACCATGAAGTCCAGCTGGGACAAGGCCCGCACCAGACGCGGAGCACCCGGCGCCGACAACGCCGGATTGCCCCCCACCGTGACCAGAGCCCGCACCTGCCCCTGCCCGGGCGTCCGTATCTCATCGGCCAGCGTCGCCACCGGAAACTCACCCAGCACCTCCGGCAGCCCCCGCACCCGGCTGTGCCACGCGCCGGTGGCGAACGGCTGCCCGCTGCGGAAGATCTCCAGCCCCGCCGTCTTGGCGAACATCACCCCGCCGGCCCGGTCCAGGTTCCCGGTCAGGACATTGATGACATCCACCAGCCACTGCGCCAGCGAACCGAACTCCGCGGTACAGGTCCCGATCCGGGCGTAGACGCACGCCGTGGGCGCCGCCGCGACCTCCCGCGCCAGCCGCACGATCACCGCCGCCGGCACCCCACAGGCCTCCTCCACCGCCTCCGGCGTGAAGTCAGCGGCCAGCGAGTGCAGTTCGGCCAGGCCGGTGACCTCCACATCCACCGAGACCAAATCTTCGGCCAGCAGCGTGTGCACGATGGCGAACAGCAGATACGCATCCGTGCCCGGGCGGATGAACAGATGCTCATCCGCCAGCTCGGCGGTACGGGTGCGCCGCGGATCGACCACCACGACCTTGCCGCCCCGCTCCTGCAGGGCCCGCAGCCGGCCCTTGAAGTCCGGCGCCACGCACAACGACCCGTTGGACTCCACCGGGTTGGCCCCGAGGATCAGCATGTAGTGGGTGCGGTCCAGATCCGGAACGGCCACGGCCATCGGATCGCCGAACATCAGGCCACTGGCCACATGCTTGGGCATCTGGTCGACGGTGCTGGCCGAATACACGTTACGGCTGCCAAGGACCTGCGTCAGCGGCTGCCGGTAGAGGAACCCGGCCATGGTGTGAAACGTCGGATTGCCGAAATACAGCGCCACCGCATCCCGGCCGTGGGCCCCCATGACCTCACCGAGCCCCCGGTCCACCTCGGCGAACGCCTCCTCCCAGGAGGCGGGCCGCAGCTGCCCCCCGACCCGCACCAGCGGACGCGCCAGCCGGTCCGGATCCTCGTCGAGCTGACCCAGCGCCGCCCCCTTGGGACAGAGGAACCCCTTGCTGAACGGGTCGTCCTGATCCCCCTCGACCCGCAGTACGTGCCCGGCGTCATCCAGAGTCAGCCGTAACCCGCACGACGTCTCACACAAAGGACACGTCCGCAGTGCAGTCTTCATGCTCGCTCCCGAGTTCAAAAGGGGTGGGCCGACGTCCCCGGACGCAGCCCCGCGAGCCACCTAAGACCAGGGACCGCACCGCGAAAAAGAAAGGGGGCAGGCGCGCGCCTCACCGCCGTCGCACGGCCCCATCGCCTCCCGACGCTAACAACCCTCACACCCCCGGCCCTTCTCGCAGGATGCGAAGGGTCATACGGGTTGGGCATTCCCGAAGATGTCGGCCGCCACCGCGCGGGCCACCGTGGGGACACACCTGCCAAAGAGAGGATCTCCATGGCCCCGAACGCCGAGCCAACCACCGCCACCGGAGCGCTGACCGCCTTCCGCGCAGCCGACTCCCAAGCGCTGGCCGAGGCGTTCAGACGCCTGGTCGCCACGTTCTGGACCGACGGAACACTGAACGAGCCCGCCGCACCCCACAAAGCCGTCCCCGACCTGCTGGCCGCCTGGGACGACACCGACGCCCCACACCGCGGCTACCTGGCCATCACCCTGGGCCTCCTCGTCGAAGCCGAGTACCCCACCCTCACCGGCCCGGTCGCCACCGCCGTACGCCAGGGCCTGGACCCCCTCCTCGACGAAGTGCGCGAGACCACCACCGTCACACCGCTGACCCTGGCCCTGCTCTACCTGCTCTCGCACTTCCCCGACGACCGCACCCGCATCCAGTCCGCCTTCGACGGCGTACCCCTGGACCCCGACGACCGGACCCGCCTGGAGCGCGGACTGACCCGGCTGAACCCCCTCGACCCCGACCTGGGCCGGGCCTGGCCCTCGCCCTTCGACTGGGACATCGACGACCGGGAACGGGACTTCGACCGCGCCTGGATCAAAACCCTGACACCCCAGCAGACCACCGCCACCTGGCACGACGACACCCGCACCCTGTGGGCCACGGCCGGCGCCAAAGCCCTGTGGTCGGTGACCGCCCACACCATGCCCACCCCGGTCACCGACCAGAACCCCTACTGGTCGGCCCCCCACCAGCCACCCGGCCCCGCCCACCCCCGCACCTTCGCCCGCCACGCCCCCACGCTGCGCTGCACCGCCTGCCGAAACCCCCTCACCTTCCAGGACAAGGCCGCCCACTGCCAGGGCTGCGCCACCCGCTACCCCCTCACCCCCGCCGGCATCCTCGACCTCTCCCGCCGGGAGCACCCCGGCGCCGGCGCGAGCGAGACCGCCGAGGACATCGAGGCCGACGTCCTGCAGAACGCCGCCGTCATGAGCACCGTCGGCGGGCACTACGAAGCCGGCCTGCGCCCGGCCTTCCTGCGCGTCATGGGCCAGAACTGGGACGGCAGCATCACCCCGGCCGTCGAAGACGCCTACATGACCGAGCGGCTGCGCGCGGCCGCCGCCCGCGGGGATGCCCCCGTCCTGGACCTTGCGGCCGGTGCCGGCCGCTGGACCTGGGTGGTCACCGAGGCCGTCGGCGCCGACCGGGTCATCGCCCTGGACCTCAACGACGCCATGCTCCACTGGCTGCGCGGCCGGCTGCCCCAGGTGGCCGCGGTCAGGGCCAGCGCCCTCGAACTGCCCATCGCCGACAGCAGCCTGACCGCCGTCAACTGCTGGAACGCCCTGCAGGCGATGCCGGACGCCGCCCAGGCGATCGCCGAGATCGGCCGCTGCCTGCGGCCCGGCGGCATCCTGACGTTGATGACCTTCCGCTGGGCCGACGACCCGGTCTACCGCTACTTCCAGCGCTCACACATCTTCCCCGCCCGCCCCGAGGGCTACCTGCTGTTCGAACCGCAGGAGATCCGGTCCTGGCTGGCCGCCGCCGGACTGCGCGTGGTCGAGGAGTCCGGGCCGGGCACCTTCGTCTTCCTCACCGCCGAGCGGGAGGGCTGAGCCGTGAAGGACGACGGCCGCATCATCGTCGACGTACTTTTCGCCGACCACCCCTTCGAGGGCTTCCTGGACCCGGTGCGCCGACGAGCCGCCGAGTTCGGCGCAGCCCACCCAGACCACGAGATCCGCATCCACACCTACCGGTACTGGACCCCCACCGGCCGCGAAGACTTCATCCGGACCCTGGACCAGGGCCGCGTCCCAGCCCTCGTCGACGTCTTCTTCACCGAGACCCAGCACGCCCGCGACGCCCGCGCCACCACCGGCGGGCCCCTGTTCGCCCCGGTGCAGCGGGCGATCGGCGCACGCCGGGAGATCCTCGGCGAACCCGTCGTCCTCGACGACCTCGTCGCCGCCGCGCGCCGCTACTACAGCTACGACGGCGAACTGGTGTCGATGCCGTTCAGCGTTTCCACCGGCCTGCTGTACACCAACATGGCGATGCTGCGGGCAGCCGGCATCACCGAGGTGCCACAGGACTGGGACAGCCTGGAGGCCGCGTGCAGGGCCGTCGTACAGACCGCGGGCGGCCCCTCACACGCCATCACCTGGGCCAACGACGGCTGGTTCTTCCAGGGCGCGGTGTGCCAGCAGGGCGGCCTGCTGGCCGACCACGACAACGGCCGCTCCGGCCGCGCCCAGAAAGTGGACCTGGCCTCCAAGGAACTTCTGGCCTGGGCCACATGGTGGCAGCGACTGCACAAGGACGGCCTGTACCTCCACACCGGCACCCCGCAGGACTGGGCAGGGACATTCAAGGCCTTCACCGAGGGCAAGGTGGCGTTCTTGTGCAACTCCTCCGTCATGGCCCAGCCCGTGGTGGCGGCCGCGACCCGGGCGGGAATCGACGTCGCCACCACCGGCCTGCCGCACAACGGCGCCGTCCCCTACGCGGGCGACGTCCTGGGCGGCGACTCCCTCTTCCTGGCCGCCGGCCTGCCACGGGAGGTGGAGGACGGCGCCCTGGCCTTCCTGCAATACCTGCTCAACCCGCAAAACGCCGCTGCCTGGCACAGATCCAGCGGCTTCATCCCGGTCACCCACGGCTCCCACCGCCTGCTCGAAGCCGAAGGCTGGTTCACCGACCAACCGCACCACCTCCAGGCCCCGAAACAACTCGACGCCAACAGCGGGACACCGGCCGCAACCGGGGCACTGGTCGGTGAACTGGCCACCATGCACGCCGAACTGGTCCAGGCGATGAGCGACGTACTGGAACACGACGCCGACCCCGTCAAACGCTTCACGCAGGCCACCACCGCGGCACAGCAACGCCTGGATGCCTACAACAGCCGCACCACCGAACGCCACGCCGCCCACCACCCCGAACCCACCTGACCCCCACAGGTGACCCGGTTCAGGCGGCGAGCACGCCCCTGGCGCACTCAGCGGTCAGCGGTCATGGTCAGCTCTTGGGCATGAGGACCGTGTCGACGATGTAGACGTTGGCGTTGGCGGTCTTCACGTTGCCGCAGACCACCTTGCTGCCTCCGTTGACCTTGTAGGACTCGCCGGAGCCCGACGTGGTGAGCGTGGACTTCTCCAGCGTCTCGAAGGAGCCGCTCCCCAGATCCTTGGGGGCCAGCTTCTTCCCGACGACGTGATACGTGAGGATCTTGGTCAGCTGGGACTTGTCGCTGAGGACCGCGTCCAGATCCTTCTGCGGAATCTTGTCGAAGGCGTCATTGGTGGGCGCGAACACCGTGATGTTCTCCGCGCTGTTCAGCGTGTCCACGAGACCGGCCTTCTTCACCGCGGTCACCAGCGTCGACAGCGCGGGATTGTTCGACGCCGCGGTGGCGACAGGGTCCTTGGCCATCCCGTCGAAGCTGCCCTTGCCGTCCTTGGGCACGGAAGAGCAGGCGGGACCGAACGGCTCGTCCATAGCCGCCGTATCACCGGACGGCTCGGTGGCGGCTGATTTTTCGGAGGAGGCGGACGAGGAATTGCCGGACGCCTCGTCCTTGGAGGAGTCGCTGTCGGAGCAGGCGGTCAGACCCAGCGGCAACACGGCGGCAGCGGCGACGGCAACGGCAACACGGCGGATTCGAATCTGCATGGCTGGTCCTCAATCGGTTCCAGAAGGCCGGTCTGCCTTCATCACACGGAATCCGAAGCTGCCCGCCAGACGGATTGGTCCCGTCCCCGAAAGAGTGCGCAAGCGTGAGCGCGCGACGAACCAGGGGGTGCTGCCGGCCGGCCGCGCTCAATCGACGGTGACGACCACCGAGTGCCGACCCGAGGCACCGTCGGGAATGGTGCGAGTGCGTTCCGCGGTCTGGGTCTCACCGGTGCGGTCGGTGGCCCGGACGGTCAGCGTGTGATTTCCCTTGGTGGCCTGCCAGGCGTAGGACCACTGGCGCCAGGTGTCCCGCGTGTCCTCGGCCGCGAGCCGCGCCTTCACCCACGGCCCGTCGTCGACCCGCACCTCCACCTTGTCGATACCGCGGTGCTGGGCCCACGCGATGCCGGCGACCATGACCCGGCCCGCCTTCGGACGAGCGAAAGGCCGGGGAGTGTCGATACGGGACTGCGTCTTGATGGGAGCACGCTGCGCCCACTCCCGCTTCACCCAGTAGGTGTCGTAGGAGTCGAACGTGGTGAGCTCGATGTCCTGGATCCACTTGCAGGCCGAGACATACCCGTATAGCCCGGGTACCAGCATCCGGACGGGAAAACCGTGTTCGAACGGCAGGGGCCGGCCGTTCATGCCGAGCGCCAGCATCGCATCGCGGCCGTCCATGACGTCCTCGACGGGGCTGCCGATGGTCATCCCGTCCACGGAACGGGCGACCAACTGGTCGGCGGGCCCGCCTCGCGAGGGAGGCCTGATTCCGCACTGCCCGAGCAACTCGGCGAGACGGACACCGATCCAGCGGGCGTTGCCGACGTATGGCCCGCCGACCTCATTGGAGACACACGTCAAGGTGATGCGCCTTTCGATGAGCGGCATCTCCAGCAAGTCGGCGAAGGACAGCGTCCGTTCGCGGGCCACACCCGTGCCGTGGATGCGGAGCTTCCAGGAGGTGGCGTCGACCTTGGGCACGACCAGGGCGGTGTCCACACGGTAGAAGTCCTCGTTCGGTGTCACCAACGGGCTGATCCCGTCGAGGGGCAGGGCCGCGCCCCGCGGCACGACGCCCGCCGCCGACCTGACCGCGGGAAGGACGATGGCGTTGCGCGAGGCGATGGCGTTCTGTCCCCGCGAGCCGTTGAGCGCCCGGCCCGCGAGCCCCGCGCCGGTCGAGGCGGCCGCCGCCGCGGTCGCGGCGAGGATGAAGCCCCGCCGGTCCCAGCCGGCCTCCTCGGACCCACCCGGCGCGCCGGCAGGCCCGCCGCCAGCATCCGTACTCAGGGCACCCCCTGCCGCACCCGTGGCCGTACGGGGTGCGCCGAGTCGGCCGGTGAGCCAGTAGAGGAGGCCGGAGCCCGCGACAGAACCGGCCACCGAGGGCAGGGCATCGGCGAGCCCCGTCGAGTCAGGCCTGCTGAGTGCTGCCAGAGCCCCGAGGACCCCGAACGCCAGCACACCGAGCGAACCGCCCAGCCGCCGGCGCGCGGCCACCGCCCCCAGCACGAGAGCCAGCGCGCTCAACACAGCGAGGATCCCCAGCTGCAGGATCAGCTTGTCGTTGGTCCCGAACTCCCGGATCGCCCAGTCCTTGACCCCGGGCGGGGTGCGGTCGATGGCCGCACCGCCCACCGCGACGACCGGACCGGCCTTTGGCCGTACCGCCGAGGAGACCAGTTCGGCGACCGCGATCGCCGCGTACGCCGCCAGCAGACCGCTCAGCGCGCCCAGTGCCAGCCGTGTGAGGCCGCGAAGCGGCCGCGTTGCATCGTCCATGCTCAGGAATACGTCCCCGCCAGGCCGCCGGATTGGTCATTCACTCCTCTTGCCCATAGGGGGCAGGGCACCGGGTCAACTTGGGAAATCCATGAGGGCCAGCGGCGCGGTGGTGGGGTGGGGGGAGCCACCTGCTGGTTCGAGCGTGACGCCCATCCCGGCCGCTCCGTCCAGTTCACCCTCCATCAGCACGCTCTGCGTGCTCTCGGCGGGATTCATGAGCCCCGCGGAGCGCATGACTCCCTTGTCGGAGAACCAGAGCTGGTAGACCTTGCCCGCAGGAGGCTTGGCCATGCCGGCGGCCACGAAAGCGGCCCGGTCACGGCTGGCGGAGACGATGACCGTGGCGCTGGCACCGCCGGCCAGTTTGCCCGTACGGGTCCGGGCGTCGGGGGCGGCCAGCAGCGCCGCCAGCTCCTGCCCCCGCTCCTGCGCCCGGTGGGCGTCGTCCCGGGCGGTCTGCACCTGGCCGTACTGCCACACACTGGTGCCGCCGAGCGCGGCCGCCGCGGCGAGGCAGGCGGCCAGGGCCCATCGCGCGAGGCGACGGGAGCGGTGCGAAGGCGTCCGGTCCCGGCCGTCTTCCCCGGTGAGCGGCACCTCTTGGCGGACCGTGGCGATCCGGCGCAGTACCTCGTCCTTCATCGCGCGGCGGGCGACGACCGAGGTGGCCAGGCCCAGGCGGGCGGTGGTGGCCTGCAGCTCCCGCACTTCCTGGGCGCACGGGGCGCAGACGGCCAGGTGCTGTTCGAAGGCCTCGCGCTCCTCGTCCTCCAGCGCGTGGGCGGCATAGGCCCCCGTAAGGGTGTGCAGGTCCGCGGCGCTGTTCATGCGCTCACCCCCAAGCAGTCACGCAGACGGATGAGCCCGTCGCGCAGGCGCGTCTTGACGGTGCCGAGCGGCAGAGCGAGCAGCTCGGCGACTTGCCGGTAGGTCAGCCCGCGATAGTAGGCGAGCGTCACGGACTGGCGCTGGAGCTCGGTCAGGGCGCGCAGGCAGCGGCGGACCTGCTCGCGCTCCAGCCGGTTCTCGACCTGCTCGCTCACCTCGTCGAACTCCGGGACCTGTTCGAGCAGGGCGGCTCTGTGCTCACGGGCGGTGGAGGCCTCCACCGAACGGACCCGGTCCACGGCCCGGCGATGGGCGAGGGTGAGCACCCAGTTCATGGCCGTCCCAAGATCAGGCCGGTACCGCGGAGCCGTGCGCCACACCTCGACCAGAACCTCCTGGGCCACTTCCTCGGACTGCGCGTGATCGCGCAGCACCGCGCGCACCACACCGAGAACCCGGCCGATCACGGCGTCATACACGCCGGAGAAGGCCTCCTCGTCACCACGCGCGACGCAGGAGACCAACTCCTGGAGATCAGGCCCGGGCGCTGCCTGGGATCCGATGCGTACAGCATCGTTCATATCGGTGATCTTTCAGCAAGAGGGGCAACGTGTACGAATGATCCGGCGCGAACCCCCGCAAGGATTGGTCCCACCCACGACCACTTGTACGCCGGGAAACCGCGCACGCCCCGGCCGGCCCCGCGCCGGCCGATCCCGCCGTCGGCCACAGCCGGCCCATCACTCGAATGGGCGTACGTTACGGGCTCAGGCCCCGGCACAACAGGTGAGCACACGCGGGCAGGCGGACGATGACCAGGGGGCCCGTCGAGCCTGCGAGGTGGTCGCTGTGCAGATCAGAGCGGTGATATCGGAGTTCCTGGGAACGCTGCTCCTCGTCTTCTTCGCCGTGGGGTCGGCGGTGCTCGGCGCGGAGTTCATCGGCACGCCCGGCATCGCGCTGGCGTTCGGCTTCACGCTGCTCGCCCTCGCCTACACCCTGGGCCCGATCTCCGGCTGCCACATCAATCCGGCGGTGACGCTCGGCATGCTCGTCGCGCGCCGCATCGACGGCCGCACCGCCGTCACCTACTGGATCGCGCAGTTCCTCGGCGGCATCGCGGGCGCGGCCCTGCTCTTCCTGCTCGCCAAGCAGGTGCCGGGCCTGAAGACGAGCGAGACATTCGGCAGCAACGGCTACGACGACCGCTCCGAGGTCGGCATCAACCTGGGCGGCGCCTTCCTGGCGGAAGTGGTCCTGACCTTCCTGCTCGTCTTCGTCGTCCTCGGCGTGACGCACCGGGTGGCGGTGACCGGCTTCGACGGGCTGCCGATCGGTATCGCGCTGGCCGTCATCCACCTGGTCGGCATCCCGCTGACCGGCACCTCGGTCAACCCCGCCCGGAGCCTGGGCCCCGCCCTGTTCGCCGGGGGAGCGGCGCTGTCCCAGCTGTGGCTGTTCATCGTGGCCCCCCTGGTGGGCGGCGTCATCGCGGCGCTCGTGCACCACGTGACCCACCCCGCGGGCGAGGAGCGGGTCATCGCCGACAAGGCGTCCGCCGCGTAACCCCAAGCCGCCCGCCCCACCCCGCAGCCACCCGCCCCGCTCCGCCCCGCACCGGCGACCGGGCGCCGGGGGAGGGGAGTAGGGGGGGGCTCAGGGCATCTGCGGCACCCGGAACCTGCGCCGGTATTCACCGGGCGTCGTGTTCAGGCGGCGCCGGAACGCCCGTACCAGCGTGTCAACCGTGCCGAAACCGCAGGCGGACGCGATCCGCTCCAGCGTGGCATCGGAGGACTCCAGGTCGTGGCGTGCCTTCTCCACGCGCACCGACTCGATGTACGCGTGCGGGGTGACGCCCAGTTCGGTCTTGAACAGGCGCGTCAGGTGCCGGTCGCTGACATGCGCGTACTCGGCGAGTTCGGTGACGGTCAGCGGCTCGGCGATGCGGCGCAGGATGTGGTGGCGCAGGTCCTCGATGCGCCGCGTCGTGGAGAGCTGGGTCAGCGGCACACTGAACTGGCTCTGCCCGCTGGGGCGTTTGAGGTACATCACCAGCTGGCGGGCCACCCGCAGCGCCACCGCCTCGCCGAGATCGTCGGCGATCAGCGCCAGCGAGAGGTCCAGGCAGGCACTGATACCGGCCCCGGTCCACACGTTGTCCTCACGGATGAAGATCGGGTCGGCGTCGACCTCCACCGCCGGGTGGTCGGCCGCCAGCTGCTGAGCGGTCGACCAGTGCGTGGTCGCCCGCTTGCCGTCCAGCAGCCCCGCCGCGGCGAGCAGATGCGCGCCCACGCACACGGAGGTGATCCGGTGCGAACGCCCGGCGAGGACCTTCACCCACGCGACGAGATCGGGATCGACCAGCGGGTGTACGCGGCGCTCCTCGTCCACCGTCACGGCGCCGGGCACCAGCAGGGTGTCGATGCTGCGGCGCGCGGCCTCCTCGAAGGTGAGGTCGGGCAGGATGCGCACGCCCGCCCCCGTGGTGACCGGGTCCATGCGCGCGGCGGCGAGCACGACCTGGTAGCCCGCCGCCTCGTCGGTCTCGCGCAGGGCGAGGGAGAACACCTCGGGCGGCCCGGTGACATCGAGCAGGTCGACTCCCTCGAAGAGCACGATGACGATGAGCCGTCGGGCGGCGGTGTCCGGCACGGAACGCTCCCTGGTCGGCCGGGTCGCGGGCGATGCCCGGCACATGTCTGGATCTGCAGGTTACATGTCATTGCCGACGTACCGGCCCGGTCCTAGCGTGGGAGACGCAGCACGGCGGGGACCCGCCACTGCACCTCTCCCACGCATCACCGAAGGCGGTACACCCATGTCCAGAACGACGCTGCGCGAACTCAACGGCTTCGACCAGGAGCCCGCGACACTGGCCGGCTCCACGCTGATCCTGATCGACTTTCAGAACACCTACACCCAGGGCGTCATGGAACTCGACGGCTGGGAGAAGTCCCTGGAGGCCGCCGCGCAGCTGCTGGCACGGGCCCGCGAGGCCGGCACCAACATCGTGCACGTCATCAACGACGGCGGCGAGAACACCCCGTACGACATCCGCGCCGAGATCGGCGGCATCCACCCCAAGGTCGCCCCCCTGGACGGCGAGCCCGTCGTCGTCAAGCAGGCCCCCGACGCCTTCGTGGGCACCGACCTGGCCACCCACCTCACCCAGGGCCAGGACGTCATCATCGCGGGCTGGATGACCCACATGTGCGTGGCCTTCACCGCACAGGGCGCCTTCCTCAACGGCAACCGCCCCACCGTCGTCGCCGAGGCCACCGCGACCCGCTCACTTCCCGTCGCGGGCACCGACATCGACGCCTGCCAGGTGCACTACAGCGCGCTGGCCACCATCGCCGACCTGTACGGCGTCGTGGTCCCCACCCACAAGGACATCGTCTGATGAAGACCACCCTGATCCGCTCGGCCGCCGCCCTGGGCGCCGCCGCCGTGCTGGCCGCCACCCTGACCGCCTGCGGCGGAAACTCCGAGGCCGCCACGCGCACCGACAGCCGCGACCAGCGCCACGAGAAGAACCACGCCAAGGACACCACGACGCTGCGCCAGTTGATGAAGCTGGACGAGACGCCCGCGAAGCTGTCCGACGCGACGCTGGTCCTGGTCGACTACCAGAACGTCTACACCGGCGGCACGATGGAGCTCACCGGCTGGCGCGAGGCGGTCAAGAACACCAAGACCCTTCTGGAGAGGGCCCGCAAGGCGCACACGCCCGTCATCCACATCGTGGAGAAGGGCTACGACCTCAAGTCGAAGGCCGGCCAGATCATCCCGGCACTCAAGCCGGCCAAGGGGGAGACCGTCGTCGAAAAGGCCGTCCCCAACGGCTTCCACGACACCAACCTCGCCGCCGAACTCAAGAAGACCGGCCGCAAGAACGTCATCATCTCCGGCTTCATGACCCACATGTGCACCCTCTTCACCACCGAGGGCGCCGTCTACAACGGCTACGCCCCGACCGTGATCGGCGACGCCTCGGCGACCCGTCCGCTCCCGGTCAACGGCAACCCCCGCGGCATCCCGGCCAAGCAGGTGCATGAGTCCGCCCTCGCCACGATCCAGGACCGCTTCGGCGTCGTGGTCCCCCACCAGCGCGACCTCAAGTAGCCCCCGCAGACGGCACGTTCAGCCCGCGCGCCCCACGCAGGGGCCCACGGGCCGCACGCAGGTGGCCCACGTGGCCCCGCACCACGCCGCCGCCCTCACGCGGCACCCGCGCACTCCCCGGCAGGGAAGCGGCCATCCCAGGCTCTTCCCTGCCCTCGTGCGCACCCCCATCTCACCCATCTCACCCATCTCACCCATCTCGCCCATCTCGCCCATCTCGCCCATCTCACCCCCACCCCATCCCCCCAACAGGGAGATCCCCCCATGCAAGCAATCCCCCCCAACCACCCAAGACCGATCTCAACAGCACTACGGAGAAAACGAAGATGGCCACGCGCAGAAGTTTCATAGGCAGCGCCACCGGCGTCAGCACCGCCGCCCTCCTCGGCTACTCGGCGACCCCCAGTGCCGCCGACACCCTCCCGGCCGACGAGGCGAGCACCGCCGCGGTCACCCAGGAACAGGCACGCGCCTCGATGTTCGCGGTGAACGCGGGCATGCGCACCAACTACGCCGCCCTCAAAGCCGAGTTGATCAAACACCTGGCCCCGGTGGTCGTCGTACAGAACGACGCCAAGGGCGGCCGGTTCACCCTCGTCACCAGCAGCGGCCAGGAGTCCGTCAACCCCGTCTCCCCGACGTTCGAGCTGGCGAAGTCCATCGCCCACACCCCGCTCGGCATCTTCTCCGTGATCGCCTCCTATCTCTCGGACAAGATCCCCAACCTGCCGAACGCGAACCGCATCGACCCGCACGACCTGGTGATGGTCGCCTACAACGACGACACCTCCACCGCCTGGATCGAGCCCCTGAAGGCCTACGCCGCCAAGCTCACCACCGCCCGCCAGAACCTGGCCGCCGCCGCACTGCCGGCGACGCTGGAGACGTCCTGCGCCGCGATCCTCGACGGCGCCCTGACGTTCATCAAGAACTCCATCGCCGCCAAACACTTCGACATGGCGTCCTTCGAGCAGTTCTCCGCCGGCGTCTACCCCGCCATCCGCACCAACATGGAGCATGCCTCACAGGCCCAGATCAAGGGCGTGCAGGACATCATGAAGACCTGGCGCGCCAAGGTCGGCGAGAAGGCGTGGGCCGACCTGTACTGCGTGGTCATCTCGCAGTGGACCACCAGCGTGCTCAACCAGAACACCATCATCATCAAGGACTGCATGAATGCGGCGAAGGTCGCCACCCACCTGATCGACCTGCCCGGCCTCGAGCCGCCGGCCGACCCCGTCTTCACCGCCCTGGACAACCTCGCGCGCATCGTGCAGGACAACATCGCCGCGGAAATGGTCTTCCCCAAGGCCACCGTGGTCGCCGACGCCCTCAAGGGCCAGCAGGACCTGCTCTCCGACGAGATCCTCAACCAGCTCGGCAGCACCACGGTGACACCCCAGGCCGCCCCCCTGTACAACACCGTCGCCGCCCCGGGAGCCTGCCCGGTCCGCAAGTAGCGGCACACCCACGTGGTGGCTGACCAACGGGGGGAGCCACCACAGCGAACGCCGCCGCCGGCGCACCCTGTCGCGATCACGGCGCGGAGGACACGTCAGGCTGCGCCAGGCGGTAGCCCAGGGACGTCGCGACGTGCGTGACGGTCTGCCCCCTCCGCAGAGACTGAATCAGGTGGGCACGCCGCAGGACCGCGGCGTGCCGGCTGGCCGCGGCGTCCGATACGCCGAGCAGGGAGGCCAGTTGCCGCCCCGTGGCGCCTCCGGACAGGACAATGCTCGCCAAAGCCTCCGCTCTGCCGGCGCCCAGTAGCGTGCGCAGGGCTGCCCGTTGTCCCGGCCCGATGCGCGGGGCAGGCCCTGCGGGGATCCGGACGGTCAGCTGACCGCCGGCCGGCTCGGCCAAAGTGACCCGCCGGCTGAGGGCTACCGCCTGAATCTGCAGAGCCCTTTCACCGAGTTCAAGGTCCGCGTCAAAGGCCGTCGGCAGTTCCAGGATCCCGTGACGGAAGCTGATTCCGTGTCCGAGGTGCTGGAGCATTGCCGAGGCACCACTGCCGACATAGGTCTGGGAGAGACCGACGGCACGGGTTGCGACCGCGGATCGAATGCCCAAACGGTACGGCTCGATGGCGGTACTGCGCACGTGGGCAACGGCGTTCTCCAAGACGCTGCGGGCCCGTTCCTCACCCTCGGCCAGGGCCTTGGTGAAAGGCGTGGGACTGCGCCGGGCGAACAAGTGGGAAAGATACAGGCGGCTGACACCGCCACCAAGATCCGGCGCAAAGCTACGCGTATAGAGCTGCGCCAACGAGGCCTGAGGCCGCCCACTTCGGACGTAAGCCACCCCGGCAGCGGTCAGTTCGGCATCGAAATCCGGAAAGGTACAGACGCGGACGCTGCCTAAGCCCGCTGTCCCGAGGTGAATCCGTATCAAGATTGCCCCCCGTGCACTTGACGTCCCCATCAGGGCTTTTGCGCGTGCAAGACGAAAGCTACCCCTGGCCGCGCGCAACCGAAACGATGCGTACACACCACGGCACGACGCTACGGGAAACCAGACCCCACACGGCCCCCCGACAGCCTGATCGTGCCGCTGCGCTCCAGCCATGCGTCCATGTGATCGCACACAAAGGGGAACTCATGAAACTCAGGAACCGACGCGCGGCCGACGCCGCGGACACGGCAGCAGCGTCCCAGCCCTCTTCGGGAAAAGGCAATTCTCACCTGCGCGTACGCAGGACACTGGCCTTCACCACTGCGGTCTGTTCCATGGCGCTGGCTTCACTGATGGGGGCAGGTGCGGGCAGCGCCAGCGCGGCCTCCCCCATCGGGACGTTCCGGCTGAAGAACTACGGATGGGGTAACTACTGCGTCGCCGCGACGGGCGGCACCGGCGCACGCACGGCCCTGGCCCCCTGCGCCAACACCGACTCGCAGAAATGGACGATCTACCCCGCAGGCGATGAAGGCGCGGGCGGCACCTGGTACGAGGCGGTGAACGTCGCCACAGGGCAGTGCCTGGACGCGGACGCCAACAACCTCACCGGCGGCGCGGCTGTCCAGACGTGGGCGTGCAACGGCACCGGCCAACAAAGGTGGGGGTTCAAGATGAACGTGAACTACACCCAGCACATCAAAAACCTGGAAGCGTACAGAATAAGTTACAACCACCGCTTCCTCCTGGACATGGACAGCAACCGCCAGCGACTGTGGTCCGACAGCGGCTCCAACAACCAGTACTGGACATGGATCACCTGAGACTGGTGCTGCGATCGCGGCCGGGGCGGCGGTAGAGTCGCCGCCCCGGCCGCGACCTCCTTCAGCAACACCTGACGGCTGTCTCATGCAGAGACAACTCGGCTTCGAACTTGAGCGGTGTGGGGTCCCGAGGGGACTGACTGGCGGTCACGTTGCGTGAGAACCCGTGTTCGCCGATCCGGGCGGGGGTTTCCGCAGCAGCCGTCCGGTCCTCGGCCCGTCGGCCGCCTACTTCCCCGGGCCGCGGGTCTCCCTTTCCTGGAGCCGGCAGGCGTCGGTGTGGCGGGGGATTGGCCCGTTCGAGCGCATCGTGATGATCCGATCGCACCAAGCTACGCCTCATGGCCCCGGGGAAGCTTCCGCCCTCCCGGCCTCCTGCCCCCGCCTCCCACACCGCCGGGGGGAGGGGTTGGGCGATACGGGTGTATCTGGCGGGGCTGTGCTGGCCTATCAGGTCGACGATGCCCTCGACGGTGACGACGCCGTCGAACTCCTTAAGCTCCGGTGTCCCCCATCCACCGATGCGTTGTCCTACCCCTCGTGCAAGATGGAGGACTGCCTCCACACCACGGTGCGGCGGCAGTTGGGGACTGTTGCACTCAAGGTGGGGAGTTCGTGTTGCAGCGTCATCTTCATCGTCATGACGACGTCGATCTGGTGATGTCCGCGCTGGGGAGTGACCCCCAGTGCCTGCCGGTGCTGATCACATGGGGTGCGGCGCTGCGGCGGGATGTGGGTTCGGCCCTGCGGGAGGTCATCGCGACCAGAGCGTGGCAGAGCGACTCCCGTGTCCGCAGGGCCGCGGTGAACTGGCGTGAGGAACCCCGTTTCCAGGTCTTCCTCGACCACGGGCTCGAAAAGCGCCGCGACCGCGGCCCCAAATACGAGCACCTGGACATCGCTCTGCTGACATTCCCCGAAACCCGCGCCGCTCTCTACCGGGTGAACGAGGCGGAATGCCCGCAGCACTGCCGCACCCAGACCGGCACCTTTGCCGAGGACCGTCATGCGGATGACTACCGCGAGGCACTGTTCGGCTGGTACGCCGCCATCCAGCACGCACATGCCTGCGTCGTGCGGGCAGCGCGCTGGTTTACGGCCACCCAACCGTCCGACCCCCGCCGGCCTGAGACCTTCACCGACTGGATGAGCGGAACCCGGGGCCACCACAGCCACCACAGCAGCGCTACCGCACGGGAGACGGACCCGGCCGCCCAGCGCGCCGTGCAGGAAATCATCCTGATGATGCATGCCTGGAGCCCGCACACCTTCGAAGCCATCGACGTGGCCTTCCAGAAGGCGGAGGGACAAGACGCCTCCCACACCTGGGGCGGCAGCTTCGAGCCCGCCGGACGTCCCGAAGCCCAGGCCGCAGCAGAAGCACTCGCGAGCGTCCTGACCCCACAAGAACGTCAGCAGGTCCGGGACGCCATCGACGGTATCGAGGCCGACGAGGACCGCGACATGGACCTCGCGAAGGACAGCACACTGGCCTGCACCAGCGACCGCCACCGCACCTACGGCGCCGAATCCGGCGAGCGAGAGGACTGCGCCACAGCCCGGGCCCGCGTGTACGAGGAAGCCTCCCAGCCCTGGAGCGAAGGCGTCGACCACGCAGCCGAGGCCGCCCGCCTCGCCCGGTTCCTGCTCGGACCCCGCGACGACCGGATCAGCACCGCCCTCGCCGCGGCCCGCGCGGCCGTCGCCCGGAATATCACCGACACGACGCCACAGCTCTGGCACGACAACGCCCCACTCCTGAGGCAGGCCCGTGAAGCGACGGGACTCGATCTCCACGACGCCGCCCGGCACCTGGGCATCAAATCCGCCACGCTCGAGCGCTTCGAACAGGCAGCGGGCAAGCTCCCCGGACGCCCGGTCTCCCTCGGCTACCTCCAACTCCTCACCCTGGCCTGCACTCAGGCGGGCCACACCGTCCCCGCCTGCATCCCGCAGGCCATCTCCGAGCCGGTGATCTCACTGCCGACCACCCTGTAGGACACCACCGCACCCACATCCCTTGCCGGGCACCCCTGCGGCAGACCGGCTGAACCACAGACCCAGGTGCACCGGCACCTGAACCCACCAGCGGAGGTCTTCCGTGAAACGTGAGCGCGCCACCACGCTCCTCAACGACATGCTCGACCGCCTGGAGGAGGGAGGCTGGCCGCTGGACCTCGTGGACGAGATCCTCGTCTTCGGCTCCTACGCACGCGGCGCACTGAGCCCCTCAGACGTCGACCTGGTTGTCGAGCACCGCAGGGACGACCGCCTCACCTCAGAGTTCCTTCACTCCCTGTCCTACGGCGGCGACCCCTACGCCTCGATGAAGCGCGCCCTCAAGGGCAGAAGCCGCGGCCTGCAGATCCACTTCGGTGAACGCAAGACCCTCGAAGCGGAAGGGTTCGAGCTGACCTTGCTGTGGACACGGGGGGAACCCGTCGATGCCGCCCGCGCCCGGCTCACCGCCATCACCCCCGACCCCGAGGCGGGCCGGGCTCCACGCGACCACATGATCGAAGCCTTCGACGGCATCGACCGCTGGGTCCCGCGCCCGGTCCGCATCGATCTCACCGATCTCGTCGACCGAAAAGCCGCCACCATCCGCCAACTCCAGCTCCCCGACGCCGAACCCGCCCACCCCGCAGCCCTCGAGGCTCTCACCCGCTGGAGCGAGACGAGCCCGCTACGCCGCGCCGCAGCGGCTGTCCTCGCCCATCTCGAAGCCACCTCCCGCCCTCTAGATTCCGTCTACCTGCACGGGGAACCGGTCATCGGCAGTCGCTACAGCGACACCACCTGGCAGACCGGCATCGGATTCGGCTGGCGCCACTACCGCAGCATCTCCCACCACCTGCAAGAGGGCACCCACTGGTTCGAGGTCGTCCGCCCCACACGCACCCAGCCCCTGCACACGCTCCACGTCACCGTCCAGGACCGCTCCGCCCTCCCTCGCCTGTGACGAGAACGCCGATCCGCAGGTGAGTCCTGGTCGGCCGGCGTTGCCGGCCCGGCCGAACAGGACGGCAACGCGCGCCAGATACTCCGGCGCCACCGCATCGAGGTGCCGCACCTTCTTCACGGCCTGCTCGACCTCATGGCACGGCTGACCAGTGGCTGTGGCGTGCTCGGTGACGGCGGCCTGGAAAGGCGGCTGCCGCCTCGTACCAGCTACGCCTGTGGCCCCGCCTGGCGCCGCGGTTCTATTTCTACGACCCGCCAAGGCCCTCGAATGGTTCATCTCCCATCGGGCGCGGCCGCGGCGTACAGGGCGTGGTGCGTCAGCCCGAGGCGCCGCTGCGCCGGGCGTAGGCGCGGGCGGCGCGGGCGCGGTCGCCACAACGTGTGGAGCACCAGTGGCGCCGGCCGTGGGTGCGCAGGAGGAACCGGTCGCAGGGGACTGATCCGCAGGCGGCGAGGATGCCGGCGTCGGGACCGGTGAGCAGGTCGGCGGCGTCGGCGGCGAGGGTCGCCAGTGCGTGGTTGACGGCCTGGTCGGTGGGGTGCGCCTGGATGCGGCGCAGCCCCCGGGCCCCGTCCCAGGCGAGCAGGGGAGCGGTGGGCACGGCCGTGAGGGCCTCGTTCACCGCGCGCAAGGACTCCTCGGACGGGGCGGTGGTGTCGATGCGCGCGGCGAACAGGGCGCGGATGTGTGCGCGCAGCGTGCGCATCCGCTGTGCGCACACCTCGTACAGCTGCACGTCCGGGGCGGTCAGACCGTGGGCGGCGAGCCAACGCATGGCGGATTCCGGGGCGGCGAGCAGGTCGTAGCTCTGGCCGGCGGGCAGGGTGGCCGCGGTGTCGGCGAAGTCCAGGGAGCGGTACCGGTCGGCACCCGGTGCCGGGGGCAGAGCAGTCGGTGCCACGTCGGCGGCCAGGGTCTCATCCATGGCTCTCATGGTAGCTCTTGCATTTTTCCGTGATGCCTGCCTAGCCTGCAATCACGCTAACCACAGGTTTTTTTCGTGAGAAACGGAGACGTGATGTCTCAGCTCAACGCCAACCAGTTCCCGGTCCGCACCTTCGGCGGCCCGACCGCCCTGTTCGAGTACGGCGGCCTGCGCTTCCTGACCGACCCGACCTTCGACGGCCCCGGCGACTACCCCTCACCCGATGGCCCCACCCTGACCAAAACCGCACCCTCCGCCACCACACCCGCCGAGCTCGGCCCCATCGACGTGGTCCTGCTCTCCCACGACGAGCACGCCGACAACCTCGACACCTCCGGCCGCGCCCTGCTCGCCGACGCCCCCCTGACCCTCACCACCCCCGGCGGCGGCAAGCGCCTGGGGGCGAAGGCCAAGGGCCTGGCCGACTGGGAATCGATCGAGCTGGAACGCCCGGGCGGCGGCACCATCACGGTGACCGGGGTTCCTGCCATCCACGGCCCCGGCGCACGCGAGGAAGTCGAGCCCTTCGCCGGCCAGGTCGTCGGCTTCGTCCTGACAGGGGAGGGACTGCCGACGGTCTACGTCAGCGGCGACAACGCCTCACTCGACGCGGTCAGGGAGATCGCCGAGCGCTTCACCCCGATCGACACCGCCCTCCTGTTCGCCGGCGCCCCCCGTTTCCCCATGGTCTTCGACGGCAACCTGATCGTCCTGGACAGCGCCCAGGCGGCCGAGGCCACCCGGATTCTCGACGCCCGCCGTGTCGTCCCGGTCCACCACGACAGCTGGGCCCACTTCACCGAGGGCCGCGACGAGCTGGAGGCAGCCTTCGCCGCCGCGGACCTGACCAACCGCCTGGACCAGGACTGGACCCAACGCGCCTGAGCTTGTCTCTTAACCTCCGAGGCGGTCGCACTCGATGCTGCTGACAGGGCGCCTGATCGTCTTCCCGACGTCATAGTGGGCCGTGGGGCGGCGGCCCTACGAACCAAGTGGCCTTCCTGACCCAGGCGTTGAGGGTTTCTGTGCACTGGCCGGACAGCACAGATGCGGGCGAAGGATCCGAAACCCTCGGCGAACTCGGACCGGGGTGAGCCGGGCGGCCCCGGGGCATGGCGTTCGACGCCGACACCGGCCGCCTGGACGTCACGCCCGACACCCCGGGCCAGCAGCAGGACGTGTCGTTCTCCTCGAACGCGACGAGCCCCGCCTCCTTCAGGCGGTCAGTGGTGGCGGGGACCGTATCCGCAGAGTCGACCAGCCCCAGCCAGAGGCTGCGCCCTTTCCGTGCCATCGACGCCGTCGAGGACGCCAAAGGCGACTGATCCCGCGCATCCGACCCGATTGGACCGCTCGCCGCACCCCGTACAGCCCGGGTATCGCCCCTCCGGTCCGAGGTGATGCTCGTCAGCCCGTGGGTGTGCCGATCTGGTCGCGTTCGAGCACAGAGCGCAGCTTGGAGAGGGCCTGTGCGGCGGCCGCCGCTGAGGAGTTGTCGAGAGCGCCTCCGATCAGCTCGGCCGCTTTGGCGGTGAAGGTCTTCTCTGCGGCGTCGACGAGCTGGGTGCCGTTGTCGGTCAGGACCAGCAGTGACGAGCGGCGGTCGGCTGGGTTCGGCTGTCGGGCGGCCCAACCCTGCTTCTCCAGGCGGTCGATGGTTTTGCTGGCCGCCCCGATGCCGATGGCGAATTCGGCGGCGAGGTCCGCCACGCGGGACCCTGAGTGGTCGCGCAGGTAGCGCAGGGCTTCGAACTGCGAGGTGACGATCCCGTGCCGCTCGCGGAGCCGATCGTTGAGGGCGTTGTACAGACGCGTCTCGCATCGGACCAGGTCGGCGAAGAAGCCCGGGAGATCGACCGTTCCGCCGCTCGATGTGGATGCCATGGCATATAGTCTACGTTACATTCCAAGGCATATACTTCCATGGAAGCTACCTCTGACGGGAGCACACCTATGAGCAAGGAACAGCGCGCGAAGGTCGACGCGATACTGCGGCAACCGCGGCCCCAGGGCTCCCGGTCGCTCGCAGAGATCCGAGCCGGATTCGAAGCTCTGATGGCCCGGATGATCGTGCCCGACGGCATCCGCACCACACCCGCGAAGCTAGGCAACCGGCCCGCATTGCACGTCGAGCCGGACAGCGACCGCTCACACGCTGGGACGATCCTCTACTTCCACGGGGGCGGCTGGGTATACGGCTCCCCACAGAGCGTGCTGTCACTGACGGGACACCTTGTCGTCAAAACCTGCTTCGAGGCGTACTCGGTCGACTACCGACTCGCCCCCGAGCACCCGTTCCCGGCCGCGACACAGGACGCATTGAGCGCCTATCGCGCTCTCCTCGACAGCGGTCATGACCCTTCGGCCGTCGTATTCGCAGGGGACTCCGCAGGCGGCGGTCTCGCGGTGACGACCTGCCTGGCCGCCCGAGACGCAGGCCTCCCTCTGCCCGCCGCACTCGTCGCGTTCTCCGCAGGACTCGACGCCACCCGAACCGGCGAGAGCATGGACACCAAAACAGGCATCGACCCGATCTTCACCCGCGAGGCCCTAGAACACACCGGAGCCATGTACCTCGCCGGAGCCGACCCGCATCAGCCCCTGCTCAGCCCTGCCGTCCTCGCCGACCTGACCGGCTTCCCCCCGATGCTGCTCCAAGTAGGCACCAACGAGGTCCTGCTGGACGACTCCACACGCCTGGCCGCACGTGCGAGGACAGCCGGAGTGGACGTCATCCTGGATATCACCGCCGACGTGCCGCACGTGTTCCAGTCCTTCGCCGGCGTCTTGGACGAGGCGGACGAGGCACTGGACCGCGCAGCACTCTTCCTAAGCCAGCACATCCGCGCCACGAGCACAGCACACACGTCAGCAGCATAGGACCGCCCCCGGATTCACTCGGGCCATGACCTCCACCCCGGGTCTTGGCCGACCGCCGCCCAGCAGCGGGAGATGGATGCCTGATAACACCCGACCATTCATCAAGGCGGACGATCTGACCGTCGTACGTACCGTCTCCACACCACCACCCCGCCACGGCATTCAGGTCCAGGATGCTCGAATCCGGCATTACGACCGTGCTCCTCTAAGGCGGCGGAGGCGTGGGGCCCGGCCTCACCCGCGCCGTGCCTGCCCCCCCGGCCGGTTGTCGCGGCAAGACGCTAACGAGGTCGGTGCCCTACGTTCTCGCCCGCTCGGTCCCGCGACCGCGTCTCCACCACTGGTGTGCAAGGCGTAACTCCGCCTGGGAAGCGACGTCGACCAGTGACGTAGGTGTTGACCGCGCGAGGAACGAGGAGGAGCGGCCTTGGATACTGCCGATCACGTCACTGGCCTGTTCACCAGAATGTTCAGGCTCTCACCATCGTCAGTGCTCCCGGATATGCCGCTTCACCAGCTCGCGATCGACTCCCTCGCGCTCGAGGAACTGCGGCTGGTGATCGAGGAGGAGCTGTCCGTCGATACCAGTGATCACGGGAATCGGTCTGGTGACTGCGGCAGGCACAAACGTCAACCAGACCTGGACTGAGATCACCAACTCCGCTGCTCCTTCGACAGTCCGTCGGCCGGACATACTGCAGGGACTGCCCTGTGACTTCATGTACACGATCGAGGGTGTCGACGCCGACGCAGCACTGGGCGGAGCGATCCCTTGACCGCTTCGCCCAGATGGCTGGAGGACAAGCCGCATTGACGACCTATCAGAAATTCGGAGGAGAGCGGAGAGCGTTTAGGACTCCGCCGAGCAGCCAGCCTGAGAGGGATTCGCGGAGCGAATCCCTCTCTAGGGCCCGAATCGCGGAGCGAATTCGGGCCCCTGCCAACGGAGTTGGCAGGAATTCCGGCGGAGCCGGAATTCGGAATTGCGGAGCGATTCCCTTTTCCCGCCGCGTAGCGGCGGCGCGGCGTGTCTGCGGAGCAGACCGCGCGC
>NZ_JBVJRV010000013.1:0-2200 GCF_055607265.1 Streptomyces sp. NPDC037013
CACTTCACGCCCGGCCCAGCCGACGCCATCACCACGCTTCTACTCACCGAGGGCGCTCCGCCCTCGACATCCGTCGCGGGCTTGGATCTCCGCCCTCTGGGCTCTGTTCCGCCGGACAAGCCCTAAGACCCGTCGCCATCAGCCTATGTAGCTGAGCTGCAGAACTGTGATGACCTTCGTCTGATCCCCGATCAGTAAGACCGCGATTACGTGGTCTGTCGTGAGTACGCGGACGACACCGTCGTCCTCCCCATAAGGCTCGGTCGCTCCGATCGGGTCGTCACAAGCCGCAGCGAAGGCGAGCGAGAGGCTGGCGCTCGCGGCTTCGGGCATCGCGTCGTGCACAGCTTCGGTGTCGGCACCGTACTTGAGCCGAAAGGCCATCAGGCGACACCACGGCTGCGCGCCTGGAAGGCTTCTTCATGGATCCGGTCAGTCACATCGACCCATTTGCCGGGCAACTCGCCCGTCTCAGCCTCGATACGTGCGAGATCCCGTCCGCGCTCAGCCGCGGCGGCCATGCTCGTAGCGATTGCCTGCCACTTGGCGAACACGGTCACGATCTCGTGGACCGGTGCGCGATTGATCTCGGCAAGGAACCTTTGCTTGGCCGCCGGAGCACTCAGCACCTCGCAGATGGTCTCGATTGTCCAGTCCCGCTCACTCATCGACGTTCCTCTCGCGATCGCGCGCGACTCTGTGCCTACTACGGTACGCGTCTCCTCACTGGCTACGCGGGGTCTCTCTGGCGTGGAATGCCCGGGCTCCGCATTTGCAGAGCCCGGGCCATGCATGGGTCAGCGACACCATAGGTGCGGCTTCTGCAGGTCGGACCCTTTGCCAGCCAGCTCTGGTGGAGCCACACAGGGAGCCAAACAGGGAGCCAAACGGGGCGACCTGTGCTGGACCCTCATGGACTCCCACGGACTGCTCCCTAGCTCCCTCGCTGGTCAAACGAGGGCCCTCCACCCCCTCAGCCTGAGCCCCCGGTTAGCTCTTCCTTAAAGGCACCATAAGGATCACCATCCCCCGCCCCCAGCAGGGGATTTCGCGGTTTTCAGGGGCTAGCTTTCTGGTCGCCGGGGCGATGACGAACCGTCGGTGCCGCTGGTGATCGGGGGGCTGTGCCGCCGTTCGCCGTCGCCCCGTGTCCCCCTGAACCGCCGTTTGAGGAGAACCCGCATGTCCGCACGGAACAAGGTCGCCGCGATCGCCGTCGCCGGTGTCGTCCCGCTCGCCCTGACCGCCCTGTCGGCCGCGCCCGCCGCCGCGCACGGTTCGATGACGGACCCGGTCAGCCGGGTCTCCGCCTGTTTCCAGGAGGGCCCGGAGTCGCCGAAGTCGGCCGCGTGCAAGGCCGCCGTCGCGGCCAGTGGGGCGCAGGCCTTCTACGACTGGAACGGGGTGAACATCGCCAACGCCGCCGGGAAGTCGAAGGAGATCATTCCCGACGGGAAGCTGTGCAGCGCCGGCAACGACAAGTACAAGGGGCTCGACCTGCCGCGCGCCGACTGGCCGTCCAGCAAACTGTCCGCGGGCAACCACACGTTCCGCTACAAGGGCACCGCCCCGCACAAGGGCTCCTTCGAGCTGTACGTCACGAAGGAGTCGTACGACCCCGCCAAGCCCCTCAAGTGGTCGGACCTGGAGGCGAAGCCGTTCGTGAAGGTCACCGACCCGAAGATGGAGAACGGCGACTACGTCTTCGACGGGAAGATCCCCGCGAGGTCGGGCCGCCACCTGATCTACTCGATCTGGCAGCGTTCGGATTCCCCCGAGGCGTTCTACACCTGCTCCGACGTCGTCTTCGGCAAGGACAGCGGGGGCTCGGGCGGCGCCGCTCCCGCCCCGGCCGCCTCCGCCCCCTCCGAGCAGGAGATCGAGGAGGGCGCCGACAAGTCCACCGTCGAGCACCACGGCCACGGGGACGCCGACGCGCACACGGGCGCCGGGGCCACCGCTCCCGCGCCGGCCGCCCCCGCCGCGGACGAGGCGGCCGGCGACAACCGGCCCGAGGTGAACGGCGGTGCCGAGAAGCCGGTCTCCTCCGCCGACGGCAACCTCGCCGAGACCGGTGGCGACAGCACCACGCCGTACATCGCGGTCGGTGGCGCCGCCATACTCGCCGTCGGTGCCGCGGCGATGTTCGCCACGACGCGCCGCCGCGCGGCGGGCCGGCACGGCCGCTGACCGGCCCGGG
>NZ_JBVJRV010000013.1:2297-86740 GCF_055607265.1 Streptomyces sp. NPDC037013
GGGCGCCGAGTGGGCCGGGCGCCGAGTGGGCCGGGCGCCGAGTGGGCCGGGCGCCGAGTGGGCCGGGCGCCGAGTGGGCCGGGCGCCGAGTGGGCCGGGCGCCGAGTGGGCCGTCGCCTCCCCGCGGCCGGGGAGGCGACGGCCCTCGCGCGTCGGGGGTCCGGTTCAGGACAGGCAGGTGCTCGGTGTCGCGTGTGCCGGGTCCAGGGCGTTGGCCACCTCGTGGTGGGCGACACGGTCCAGGATTCCGATGGCGACGTGCTCCGAGGCGTCGACGGCGCACAGGTCCTGCAGCGTCACGTTGCGCACGCCCGGGCCGTCGAGGAACTGCGTGCGGTACGGGGTGACGACCTCGTCGTACTTGGTGGCGATGACGGTGTAGCGCACGCCTGGCACCGTGTCGCCGCCCGCGTTGAGCTTGGTCAGGAAGGGCGATCCCGCCACCTGGTCGGCGAGGGCCGGGGTCTTGGTGGTCAGCAGGTCCTCGATGCCGGGGAAGTACGGCAGCAGGGCGGTGAGGCCGAGCAGGGTGGTGCCGTGGTTGTCGGGGGCGAGGCCGATCAGGGCGTTCACCTTGTCGGCGCCGCCGAGGAACTTGAGGTAGTAGCGGGGCATCATGCCGCCCTGGGAGTGGCCGACGAGGTCGGCCTTGGCGGCGCCCGTCGAGGCGAGCACCTTGTCGACGAAGGCGTCGAGCTGTCCGGCCGATTCGTCGATGGGGCCGAGGCCGTTGAAGAGCGGGACGCCCGGCAGTTGCCCGTAGTCCAGGGAGTAGACGCAGTAGCCGCGCTTGACCAGGTAGGGCGCGAGGACGAGCCAGTTGTCGACGGAGTTCCCGAACGTGCCGTGCACGAGGACGACCGGGCGGGGGTGCGCGGCGGAGGGCTTGCAGCCGTAGTCGTTCCAGCCGCTCGACGAGGCGGTCGTCTCGGACGGCGTGGCCGCCGTGGCCGCGGGGGCGAGGGTGACCGCGCCCGTCACGAGCAGGGCGGCGGCGAACGCGCGCAGCGCGCGTCTCCAGGGCAGCATCGTGTGATCTCCTTGCGGCTCAAGGGAGTTGCGGGGGGATACGCCCTGTGACCCGGATCGACAGGATGCCGTGCTCACGTCAAATTACGCGCCGGTAGCCGAAGAGTGAAGCGGCGCGGCGGGAGAAGTTCCAGTGCTGACCGGCGCGGTTGCCGCGGCGGCGCGCCCGCGCCTCACGCCGCCAGCGTCCCCGGCACGATCGCCCCCGGCCCGAACTTCTCCCGGGCCCGGTCGGCCACCTCCTCGATCCGCCGGGCCTTCTCGTCCGCCGGATCGAACGTCAGCTGGTGGGTCGCGCGTTCGGCGGGACCGATGCCCTCGGCCCGCAGGGAGACGGCACGCACCCGGGCCCGCTGCAGACCGAGCGCCTCGTACATGCGATAGGCGGCCGCGGTCAGCGCGGTGGAGTGGGCGGTCGGCTCGGGCAGGGTCCTGGTCCGGGTGAGCGCCGCGTACCCGGTGCGGTCCGCGTACCGCACGGTGAGGGTCAGCGTGCGGCACACCTGCCCCTCTCCGCGCATCCTGACGCCCAGCTCCTCGGCGCCGGAGAGCAGGGCCCTGCGGTGCCGGAAGGGGTCCAGCTCATCGCGCGGGAAGGGGCGTTCGACGGACATCGACCGGGCGGCGGCGTTCGGCACGACCCGGGTGCGGTCGACGCCCCGCGCCTTCTCGCTCAGCTCGCGGCCGGCGCGGGCGCCGACGAGCCGCTGCAGGGTGGACAGGGGCGCGGCGCCGACCTTCCCCAGGGTGTCCAGGCCGTACTCGCAGAGGGTGCGGGCGGTGGCGCGGCCGATGCCGGGCAGCTCGCCGACCGGGCGGCCGTCGAGGAACTCCCGTACGCCGTCCGGACCTTCGGGCACCGCGCGGGTCACCCCGGGGGCGGCGCCGCGCGCGGCCATCCGCGCCAGCATCGGCCCGGGGCCCGCGCCGATCGCGCACTCCACCCCGTACAGCGCCAGCGCCCGCACCCGGATCAGCGCGGCCAGCTCGACGGGCCCCCGCCGGAAGTACCGGCGCGCGCCGCGCACGTCGACGAGCGCGGCGTCCGGCGGGAGCGCCTCGACCTGCGGGGTGAACTCGGCGAGCAGGGCGAGCAGTCGGGGCAGCACGGCCTCGCGCTCGGCCGTCAGCAGGAAGCGTACGTAGAGGGTGGTGGTCCCGTCGTTCATCCCGCGCTCCCCTGACTCTGGTGCCACAGCTTCCTGTTGCCGCCCGCGGCGCCCTCGCCCGCCGGGCGCAGATCCGCCCAGGGGTGCATCTCGTACCCCGTGCCCATCCGGATGCGCCGCCCGCCTCCCCGCTTCCGCCCCTCCTCGGGGGCCTGTCCCTCCTCGGGGGCGGCGCCCGCATCCGGCTCGGCCAGACGCAGCGCCACCGCCTCAAGACCGCCCTCCTCGCGCACCTCCACCAGATCCGCCAGATTCCACGCGGCGGCGCCCACCACGCTGAGGCTGCGCGGGCCCCGGCGCTGCACCACGCCGCGCACGAGCAGCAGCCAGGAGTGGAAGACGGTGTGCGCGCACCGCTCGTGGGCGTCGTCGAAGAAGGCCAGGTCGACCAGGCCCGTGCCGTCGTCCAGGGTGGTGAAGATGACGCGCTTGCCGGAGCGGATCGGCGGGGTCTGGGTGGCGGCCTTGGCGCCCGCGACCAGGACGGTCGCGCCGTGTTCGGCCTCGCGCAGGCGCCGGGCGTCGAGGACGCCCAGCTCCTCGAGGAAGGCGCGGTGGTCCCCCATGAGGTGGCGCGAGGAGTCCATGCCGAGGACGCCGAGTTCGGCGCTGAGCCGCTCCGCGTCGTCCAGGTCGGGCAGGCCCGCGGGGGCCGTCGCGCGCCCGCCGGCCAGCGGGAGCTGGGCCCCGGCCGCGCCGCGCGCGCCGCGGCGCAGCTCGGCCAGGTGCAATTGCAGGTCGCGGCGGTTGGCGCCGAACGCGTCGAGCGCGCCGACCTGGGCGAGCCGCTGGGCGACCGGTTTGGAGGGCCTGGCCCGCTCCCAGAAGTCGACGAGCGAGGCGTAGGGCTGCCCGTCGGCGATCCGGCCGGCCTCGGCCTCGCTGATGCCGTGCACGTCGGAGAGGGCGAGCCGCAGCCCCCACATCCGCCGAGGCTCGGACACCAGTTCGATACGGTGGGCGACCGCGGACCGGTTCACGTCCAGCGGGAGGATCGGCACGCCCCTGCGCCGCGCGTCCGCGAGCAGCAGCCGCTTCGGGTACATGCCGGGGTCGTGCGTGAGCAACCCCGCGTAGAAGGCGGCCGGGTGATGGGCCTTCAGCCACGCCGACTGGTACGTCGGCACGGCGAAGGCCACCGCGTGCGCCTTGCAGAAGCCGTACGACCCGAAGGCCTCGACGATCTCCCAGGTGCGGCCGATCGTCTCCGCGTCGTACCCCCTGGCGGCCGCCTGCTGCGCGAACCAGAAGCGGATCCGGCCCTGCGACTCGGGGTCGGAGAGCCCGCGCCGCACCCGGTCCGCCTCGTCGCGTCCGCAGCCGGTCATGATGTTCACGATCTCGATGATCTGCTCGTGGAAGACGACGACGCCGTACGTCTCCTCCAGCGGCCGCGCGAGGTCGGGGTGCGGGTAGCGGACCGGCGCGCGGCCGTGCCTGGCCTCGATGAAGGGCCGCACCATGTCGGCGGCGACCGGACCGGGCCGGAACAGCGAGATGTCCACCACCAGGTCGTGGAAGGTCGCGGGCTGCAGCCGCCCGACCAGGTCCCGCTGGCCCGGCGACTCGATCTGGAAGCAGCCGAGCGTCTCGGTGGACTTGATGAGCCGGTACGTCGCCGGGTCGCCCGGCGGGACCTGGCGGGGGTCGTCGAGGTCGACGACGTCGCCGGTGGCCCGCTCGACCTCCGCCACCGCGTGCGCCATCGCCGACTGCATCCGCACGCCGAGCACGTCCAGTTTGAGCAGGCCGAGGTCCTCGACGTCCTCCTTGTCGAACTGCGACATGGGCAGGCCCTCGCCGCTGGTCGGCACCACCGGGGTGCGGGCGAGCAGCGAGGCGTCGGAGAGCAGCACCCCGCACGGGTGCATGGCGACCCCGCGCGGCAGGGCGTCCAACGCCTCGACCAGCCCCCACAGCCGGTCGTGGCCGCCCAACTCCTCGGCGACCGCCCGCAGTTCGGGCAGCTCCTCCAGCGCGGCGCGGGCATCGCGGGCGCGGATGTGCGGGAAGGCCTTGGCGATCCTGTCGATCTCGGCCGGGTCCATGGAGAGCGCGGCGCCGACGTCGCGCACGGCGTGCCGCACGCGGTAGGTCTCCGGCATGGCGACCGTGGCGACCCGCTCGGTGCCGAAGCGGCCGATGATCGCGCGGTAGACCTCGAGACGGCGTGCCGACTCGACGTCGATGTCGATGTCCGGCAGGACGTGCCGCCGCTTGGAGAGGAAGCGCTCCATGAGCAGCCCGTGTTCGACGGGGTCGGCGTGCGCGATGCCGATGAGGTGGTTGACGAGGGAGCCGGCGCCGGAGCCGCGCGCCGCGACCCGGATGCCCAGTTCCCTTACGTCGTCGACGACTTGGGCCACGGTCAGGAAGTACGAGGCGTAGCCGTGGTGGGCGATGATGTCCAGCTCGTGGTGCATCCGCTCCCAGTACGCGCGCCGGGAGTCGTAGCCGCGCCGCACCATGCCCGCCGCCGCCCGCGAGGCGAGGACGCGCTGTGCGGTGCGCCGTCCGGCGCCGACCAGGCGCGGTTCGGGGAAGCGCACGGATCCGATGCCGATGTCGTCCTCGGGGTCGACGCGGCACTCGGCGGCGGCCGTCCGCGTCTGGTCGAGCAGGCGGTGGGCGGTGTCGCGGCGGAACCCCGCGGCCTCGACGACGCGCTCGGCGATGCCCAGCATGTCGTCCGCGCCCTTCAGCCACCGCTCGCCGCTGTCGAGCTCCTTGGTCGGGTCGACGGGGACGAGCCGGCGCGCGGCGTCGAGGACGTCGGCGACGGGGCCCTGCCCCGGGTCGGCGTAGCGGACGGCGTTGCTGAGGACGGGCCGTACGCCCTGTTCGGCGGCGAGGCCCACGGTGCGGGCGGCCAGCCGCAGCGAGCCGGGGCCCGTGCCCTCGCGGCCGTGCCAGACGGACTCCAGGCGCAGCGCGTCGCCGTACCGCTCGCGCCAGGGGGCGAGGAGGCGGGCGGCGCGGTCGGGGCGGCCCGCGGCGAGCGCGCGTCCCACGTCGGAGGCGGGGCCGAGCAGCACGGTCAGGCCCTCGCCGTGGTTCTCCTGCCAGGGCAGGACGGGCCGGCCCTCGCTGGCGCGGTGCGCGGCGGTGATCAGCCGGCAGAGCGCGGCCCAGCCGGTGGCGCCGTCCCTGGCGAGGTAGGTCACGCGCGGGGTCGACTCGTCGATGAAGGCACCGCCGCGCACGGGTGCCCGCCGCCGCTCGCCCCGGTCCGGGGCGGGCGATCCCACCGCGAGCTCGACCCCGAACAGCGGCCGCACGCCCGCCTTGGCGCACGCCTTGGCGAACCGGACGGCTCCCGCGAGGGTGTCCCGGTCGGTGAGCGCGAGGGCGTCCATGCCCCGCTCGGCGGCGCGCTCGGCCAGCCGCTCCGGGTGCGAGGCCCCGTACCGCAGGGAGAACCCGGAGACGGTGTGCAGATGCGTGAACCCGGGCACACGCACCTCCTGAAACCCTGAACCGATCCGATCTCACATCCCCCACCTCCACCATAGACCAGTTTCGAACTTACGTACGACACGTATGTTCGATTACGGGGCGTCGTCCGTTCGGCCCATCCCACCTGCGAGAACGACCGCGGCCCCCGAGCGTGGGGTGCATGAGCTTCGCCGACGAATTCAAGAGCGCCGTCACTCCGCGAGCAGCCCTGCTCGTCATCGGCGTCCTCGCCCTGCAGCTGTTGTTCATCGCCTCCTACGTGGGGGCGCTGCACAGCCCGAAACCCAAGGACGTGCCCTTCGGGGTCGTCGCCCCGGGGCCCGCGGCCGAACAGACCGCCGACCGGCTGGGGAAGCTCTCCGGTGATCCGCTCGACCCCCGCGTCCTCAAGGACGAGGCCGCGGCCCGCCGCCAGATCAAGAACCGCGACATCGACGGCGCCCTCCTCGTCGACCCGCGCGGCACGACCGACACCCTCCTGGTCGCCTCCGGCGGCGGCACCGCGCTCTCCCGGGCCCTCACCACGCTCGCCACCGACGTCGACGCGGCACAGAAGCGCACCGTGAAGACCGTCGACGTCGCCCCGGCGTCGAACCAGGACTTCAACGGGCTCTCCTCCTTCTACCTGGTCGTCGGCTGGTGCGTCGGCGGCTATCTGTGCGCGTCGATCCTCGCCATCAGCGCGGGCTCCCGGGCCGCCAACCTGTCGCGCGCGGTCATCAGGCTCGGCACCATGGCGCTCTACTCGATCGTCGGCGGGCTCGGCGGCGCGGTCATCATCGGGCCGATCCTCGGCGCCCTGCCCGGCAGCGTCCTCGGACTGTGGGGCCTCGGCGCCCTGGTGATCTTCGGGGTCGGCGCGATCACGCTCGCCCTGCAGGCCCTCACCGGCATCGTCGGCATCGGCCTCGCCGTCCTCCTCGTCGTCATCGCGGGCAACCCGAGCGCGGGCGGCGCCTTCCCGCTGCCGATGCTGCCGCCCTTCTGGCAGGCGATCGGGCCCTGGCTGCCGCCGGGCGCCGGCACCTGGGTGGCCCGCTCCATCGCGTACTTCGAGGGGAACTCGGTCACCCGGGAGCTCCTCGTCCTCTCCGCCTGGGCGGTCCTCGGCGTCGTCGTCACCCTCGCGCTCTCCGCCCGCCGCAGGACGCCGCACAGCAGCTCGATCGATCTCAGCGGCACCCGCTACCGGGGCATCGCGTGAGGTGAGCGCGGCCGCTCACCGGCGGGACTGTCACACCCGGGTGCGAGGCTTGAGCGCATGATCCGCACACTCGCCGTCGAGAACTACCGCTCCCTGCGCAAGCTGATCGTCCCGCTCGACCGGCTGAACGTGGTCACGGGGGCGAACGGCACGGGAAAGTCCAGCCTGTACCGCGCCCTGCGCCTGCTCGCCGACTCCGCGGGCGGCGGCGCGGTCGCCGCCCTGGCCCGCGAGGGCGGTCTGCCCTCCGCGCTCTGGGCGGGCGAGCGCAAGGCGGAGCCGGCGGGCCTGAAGCTGGGCTTCGCGGGCGACGAGTTCGGGTACGCGGTCGACTTCGGCCTCCCCTCGTCCAGCGGCGCGGGCCCCGGCGGCACCCCCTCCATGTTCGCCCTCGACCCCGAGATCAAGCGCGAGTCCACCTGGGCCGGGCCCGTGCTGCGGCCCGCCGCGCTGCTCTGCGACCGCGCGGGCCCCGCCGTGCGCACCCGCACGGCCGACGGCGGCTGGCACCGCACCCAGGGCATCCGGCCGTACGACAGCATGCTGAGCGAGTTCGCCGACCCGCAGCTGGCGCCCGACCTGCTGCGGCTGCGCGAGCTGATCCGCTCCTGGCGGTTCTACGACCACGTGCGCACCGACGCCGACGCGCCCGCCCGCGCCGCCCGCGTCGGCACCCGCACCCCGGTCCTCGCCCACGACGGCGCCGACCTCGCCGCGGCCCTGCAGACCATCCGCGAGACCGGCGACGACCGGGCACTCGACGAGGCGGTGGACGACGCCTTCCCGGGCAGCACGGTACGGATCACCGACAACGGCGGGCGGTTCGAACTCCGGCTGCACCAGCGCGGCCTGCTGCGCCCGCTGGGCCCCGCCGAGCTCTCCGACGGCACCCTGCGCTATCTGCTGTGGACCGCCGCGCTGCTCACCCCGCGACCGCCCGCCCTCCTCGTCCTGAACGAGCCGGAGACGAGCCTCCACCCCGACCTGCTGCGCCCGCTCGCGGAGCTGATCGTCGCGGCGACGAAGGACACACAGATCGTCCTGGTCACCCATGCCCGCCCGCTCGCCGACGCGGTGGCGAAGGGAGCGGCCCGCCACCGCGTCGACGTCAACTCCATGGAACTGGTCAAGGAGTCGGGCCGGACGACGGTGGCGGGCCGGGAGAGCCTCTTGGACGAACCGCTCTGGTACTGGCCCACGCGGTGAGGCGGCCAGAGCGGATCAGGCGTCCCTGCCGTCCCCGTAGTACGCCTTCCGCATCAACGCCTCCATCTCGGAGAGCATCGGCATCCGCGGATTGGCCGGCGCGCACTGATCCGCGTACGCATTCATCGCCTGCTGCGGCAGCGCCTCCATGAAGGCCGTCTCGTCGACGCCCTCCTCCTGGAAGGAGCCGGGAATCCCGCACTTGGCGCGCAGCTCCTCGACGGCGCGGGCGTAGGACTCGACGCCCTCCTGAGGGGAGTCCGCGGACAGGCCCAGCATCCGGGCGATCTCCTGGAACCGCTCCGGCGCCCGGTAGACCTCCGCCTTCGGCCACGGCGTCGCCTTGCCGGACACCGTGCCGTTGTGCCGGATGACGTGCGGCAGGAGCAGCGCGTTGGTGCGGCCGTGGGCGATGTGGAAGGTGTTGCCGAGGGTGTGGGCCATGGCGTGCACCAGGCCGAGGAAGGCGTTGGCGAAGGCCATGCCCGCGACCGTCGACGCGTTGTGCATCTTCTCGCGCGCCTCGGGGTCCTCGGCGCCGTTGACGACGCACCGCTCCAGGTTCCCGAAGATCAGCTTGATGGCCTGGAGGCAGAGGCCGTCGGTGTAGTCGTTCGCGTACGCCGAGACGTACGCCTCCGTGGCGTGGGTCAGCGCGTCGAAGCCGGAGTCGGCGGTGACGGTCGCGGGGAGCCGCATCGGCAGGACCGGGTCGACGATCGCGACGTTCGGAGTGAGCGCGTAGTCGGCGAGCGGGTACTTCTGCGCGGCCGCGGGGTCGGAGATGACCGCGAACGGGGTGACCTCCGAGCCGGTGCCCGACGTCGTCGGGACCGCCACGAGCTGCGCCTTTTCACCGAGTCCGGGGAACTTGAACGCGCGCTTGCGGATGTCGAAGAACTTCTCCTTGGTCTCCGCGAACTCGATCTCCGGGTGCTCGTACATCAGCCACATGATCTTCGCCGCGTCCATCGGCGAGCCGCCGCCGAGGCCGATGATGGTGTCCGGCCGGAAGTCCCGCATCCGCGCGGCGCCGGCCCGCACGGTCGCCAGCTCCGGGTTCGGCTCGACGTCGTCGATGACCTGGACGTCGACGGGCCCGGGGCGCGCCGCGAGGATGTCGGTCACGCGCCGCACGAAGCCGAGCCGCGACATCGTCTTGTCGGTGACGATCGAGACGCGCTCGATGCCCTCCATCTCACCGAGGTGGCGCAGGGAGTTGCGCTCGAAGTAGATCTTCGGCGGGACCTTGAACCACTGCATGTTGTTGTTGCGCCGTCCGATCCGCTTGATGTTGACCAGGTTGACCGCGGAGACGTTGTCGGACACCGAGTTGTGTCCGTAGCTGCCGCAGCCGAGGGTGAGCGAGGGCAGGAAGGAGTTGTAGACGTCGCCGATGCCGCCGAAGGTGGAGGGCGCGTTGACGATGACGCGGACCGCCTTGACGCGCCGGCCGAACTCCTCGGCGAGCTCCTCGTCCTCGGTGTGGATGGCGGCGCTGTGCCCGAGCCCGTGGAACTCGACCATCCGGGCCGCCAGTTCGAGCCCGTGCTCGGTGGTGTCGGCCTTCAGGGCGGCCAGCACCGGGGAGAGCTTCTCGCGGGTGAGCGGCTCGCCCTCGCCGACCTCCGCGCACTCGGCGACGAGGACCGAGGTGCCCTCGGGGACCTCGAACCCGGCCCGTTCGGCGATCCACCGCGGGGACCTGCCGACGACATCCGCGTTCAGCCGCGCCCCCGAGCAGTTGCCGGCGAACGCGGTGGTGCCGAAGACGAACTCCTCCAGCTTGGTCTTCTCGGCCGCCGTGACGACGTACGCGCCGAGCCGCCGGAACTCCGCGAGCCCCTCGTCGTAGATCTCCTCATCCAGGATGACGGCCTGTTCGGAGGCGCAGATCATGCCGTGGTCGAAGGCCTTGGAGAGCACGATGTCGTGAACGGCCCTGCGCAGCTTGCCGCTTCGGGTGACGTACGCGGGTACGTTCCCCGCGCCGACGCCCAGCGCGGGCTTGCCGCACGAGTAGGCGGCCCTGACCATGGCGTTGCCGCCGGTGGCGAGGATGGTGGAGACGCCCTCGTGGTGCATGAGCAGGCTGGTGGCCTCCATCGAGGGTTCCTCGATCCACTGCACGCAGTCCGCGGGCGCGCCCGCCTCGACCGCGGCGTCCCGTACGATCCTGGCCGCCTCCGCGGAGCACCGCTGGGCGCTCGGGTGGAAGGCGAAGACGATCGGGTTGCGGGTCTTCAGGGCGATGAGCGCCTTGAAGAGCGTGGTAGAGGTCGGGTTGGTCACCGGGGTCATCGCGCAGACGACGCCGACCGGTTCGGCGATCTCGGTGATGCCGTTGAGCTCGTCGCGGGAGATGACGCCCGCGGTCTTCAGGCCGCGCATCGAGTTCACCACGTGTTCGCAGGCGAAGAGGTTCTTGACGGCCTTGTCCTCGAAGAGGCCCCGCCCGGTCTCCTCGACGGCCAGCCGGGCGAGTTCCCCGTGCCGGCCCAGCGCCGCGAGAGAGGCCTTCTTGACGATGTGGTCGACCTGCTCCTGGTCGTAGGACTCGAACTGGCCGAGCGCGGCGAGTGCCCTCGTGACCAGGTGGTCCACCATCTCCTTGGCCTGCATGACAGGTGCTCCTTCGTCGGGACCGAGACCTTTTCCGTGCATCTCAATTCGACACCTGGAGGCTCCGCCCGACGGTCCGAATAAGGCCCGATCCAGCAGGCAGGAAGTCCCCCAGGGGCGCGAGGATTTCTCCATTCACCCGCTCTGACCTGGCCTTTCGGCACGGGACTTTCGACCCTTGCGAGCTTGTGAAAACTTTCACAAGTTTTACGGAAAAGGCCCCGCCCCCGATTTCCGGGGGCGGGGCACGAGCGGTCCGGGCAGGTCAGCCGATTTCGGCTCCGTAAGCGCTCAGCGCCTCCGGGACCGGCTGGAAGAACGTCTCGCCGCCCGATGAGCAGTCGCCGCTGCCGCCCGAGGTGAGACCCAGTGCGGTGTCACCGGCGAAGAGCGCGCCGCCGCTGTCGCCGGGCTCGGCGCAGACGGTGGTCTGGATCAGGCCGTCGACCTGGCCCTCCTGGTAGTTCACGGTGGCGTCGAGCGCGGTGACCTCGCCGTCGTGGACCTGGGTGGTGCTGCCGCTGCGCGTCACCTTCTGGCCGACCGTCGCGTCCCCGGCCTTGCTGATCGCCTGGGTGCCGCCGTAGAGGTTGACCTCGCTCGGGTGCGGGGTGTCGGCCGTGTACTTCACGAGGGCGTAGTCGTTGCCCGGGAAGCTCGACTCCTCGGTGGCGCCGATCTCCCCGCCGCCCTGGGAGTCCGACCAGCTCTTGACGGCGTTGCCGCAGTGGCCCGCCGTAAGGAAGTAGGGCTCACCGCCCTTGACCACGTTGAAACCGAGCGAGCAGCGCGAACCGCTCCCCCAGATCGCATCGCCGCCGGCGAGGAAGGCCTTGTACTCGCCCTTGCTCCGCCGCAGCTCGGCCCTGCCGCCCAGGCTCTTCACGATCGAGCCGACCTTGTCGAGCTTCGCGCCCCCGACCGTGCGGTCCGCCGTGACCACGATCTTGTTCGTGGCCGGGTCCATCGCCCACGAGGTGCCGGGCACGGCCGCCTTGTCGTCGAGCGTCGTGCGGGCGCTCTCCAGCTCGGTCAGGGAGTTCTCGACGATTCTGGCCTTGCCGCCGGCCGACTCGACGGCGTGGGCCGCGCTCTCGCTCAACACGTTCACGACGAGGTTCTTGGCCTTGGCGTCGTAGTACGTGCCCGCGGTGTCCGCGCCGAGGTCCTTGCCCAGGGACGAGGCGAGCTTTCCGGCCTTCGCCACCGAGAGGACGTCCGGCGTGGGGGCCGGGGAGTTCTCGCTCGCGTTCGCACTCTGGAAGGTGATGCCCGCGGCGACCAGCGCGGCGATGCCCGCGCCCGCCACGGCGGCACGCCGCTTGGGTATGCGTCGGTGCTTCAAGACTGACGACCTCCTGTGGGGGGAACGACCCGCCTGGCGTGGGGGCCTGACGGGTCGTAAGGCTTGCGCGACATGGAGGTACCGCGCCACGGAAGCCGCGTCCATGTCAATTTGGCCCCGCCCACTATTCCGACGCCGTCCCGTGGCACACAAGGTCTGCTTCAGGTCGCGCGCCCCGGGGCGGCCGCGCGCTCCCGGTCCGTCGGCGAGGCCGGGTCCCACCACGTCGGTTCCCGTTGCAAACACCGTGAGCAAGGAGCGGTCGTCAGCCTGTGAGGACTAGTCCTGTCCGGTTCTCGCCCCTCCGGCGGGGGGCGGCTGCGGCGGCTGCTGCTGTTGTGGCAGCGCCTGCTGGGCCCGCTCCAGGAAGCGGAGCAGTTCGACCGGGAAGGGCAGGACGAGGGTGGAGTTCTTCTCGGCGGCCACGGCCACCACGGTCTGGAGGAGGCGCAGTTGGAGTGCGGCCGGTTCCTCGGACATCTCGTGGGCGGCCTCGGCGAGTTTCTTGGACGCCTGGAGTTCGGCGTCGGCGTTGATGACGCGGGCGCGGCGTTCGCGGTCGGCCTCGGCCTGGCGGGCCATGGAGCGTTTCATCGCCTCGGGCAGCGAGACGTCCTTGATCTCGACGCGGTCGATCTGCACGCCCCAGCCGACGGCCGGGGAGTCGATCATCAGTTCCAGGCCCTGGTTGAGTTTTTCGCGGTTGGACAGCAGGTCGTCCAGGTCGCTCTTGCCGATGATCGAGCGCAGTGAGGTCTGCGCCATCTGCGAGACCGCGAAGCGGTAGTCCTCGACCTGCACCACCGCCTCGGCCGGGTCGACCACCTTGAAGTAGATGACGGCGTCCACCCGGACGGTGACGTTGTCGCGCGTGATGCCGTCCTGCGCGGGCACCGGCATCGTCACGATCTGCATGTTGACCTTGCGGAGCCGGTCCACCAGCGGGATGACCATGGTGAACCCCGGTCCGCGCACGGAGCGTTGGAGCTTGCCGAGGCGCAGCACCACACCCCGTTCGTACTGTTTGATCACGCGGGCCGCCGCCATCGCGTAGACCACACCGACAGACCCGAGGGCCGCTCCCGCCGCCACCAGCTCCTCGACCATGCCGGCCCCCAGGGTCCGAATTGGGCGTGTTGGGTGTTCTCTTCGAAGGTAGCCCCGCGCCGGACACAAAGGGAGGGGGCGTCAGGGAGCGGGGGCGGGTCCCGGCCGTGGACGGGAGTGAGCCCCCGCCCGGGGTCCGGACGGGGGCTCACACACTGCCGGCTGCGGTCAGTGGCCGTGCGCGGGGATCAGTAGACGCTGACGTTGTACGCGCGCAGCGCCTCGGTGACCGGCTGGAAGAAGGTCGTGCCGCCCGAGGAGCAGTTGCCGCTGCCGCCGGAGGTCAGGCCCAGCGCCGTGGAGCCCGCGTACAGGGGGCCGCCGCTGTCGCCCGGCTCGGCACAGACCGTGGTCTTGATCATGCCGTAGACGACGTCGCCGCCGCCGTAGTTGACGGTCTGGTTCAGCGCGGTGACCCGGCCGCTGTGGATGCCGGTCGTGGAACCGCGCCGCGTGACGGTCTGGCCGACGGTGGGATCGGCTGCCCCGGTGATGTCCTGGCTGCCCACGGTGCCGGACTTGGTGATCGAGCTGTTGGTGTACCGGACGATGCCGTAGTCGTTGGTCGGGAAGCTGGAGCCGGCCGTGGTGCCGAGCACGGTGGTCTTCGACGAGTTGGCCCACCAGGTGCCCGCGCCGTCGGTGCAGTGCCCGGCGGTGAGGAAGTAATAGGTACCGGCGCTGTTGCGCACGTTGAAGCCGAGCGAACAGCGCCAGCTGTCCGCGTAGATGGCGTCGCCGCCGGAGATGTACTTCTGGAACTTGCCCGGGGTCCGCTCGATCTTCAGGGCACCGGCGTTGGCACCGGCCGCGTCCTTGAGCTCGGCGATCTCGGACGCGGAGACCGTGCTGTCGACGGTGACGACGACCTTCTTGGTCTTCGCGTCGACGCCCCAGGCGGTGCCCGCGACGTCCGCGCCGAGCACGGCGTCGCTGGCCTGTTCGAGCTGGTTCGCGCTGAAGGTGGCCGGGGCGTCCTGTGCGTTGGCCGCGGGTACGGCGAGCGCTCCGGCGGCCACGAGGCCGGTGGCCAGGGCCAGCATGCGGGGGTGTCTCGATATGCCACTGCGGGGGATGGTGCGCTTGATCCTCACGTTGTTCCTCCCGAGGGAAGTCAGTGGGTCTTTGCGGGTTGAAGACCCGTGAGGCGCAGCCAAAGAGCAAGCCGGGGTTCCGGATATGCCGTGCTCCTGACAAGCGCTGCTCGGGAGTATTGGGGGGCGGGCACCGGCCGCACAAGGGCGCCTTTCGGCCGCCGACCGATACACGTCGGCCCGCCCCGGTGGGTCCCGTACCTGTCGTACGCCACCGGGGCAGGGCAGTCGTCCCTTTGTGGGCTCCGACGTCTCAGGCGTCGCGGAGGTTCCGCTCGCCTGCCGCGATCTCGGTGACGAGGGTGTTGCCGGGCGGCGGGAAGGGACAGATGAAGTGCTCGGCGAAGGCGCACGGGGGCAGCAGCGCGCGGTTGAAGTCCACCGTCGTGCGCCCGTCGGGGCCGGGCGCGGCGGGCCGCAGGAAGCGGAAGCGGTGGCTGGTCGTGCCGCTGGTGGCGTCCGCGAAGACGGCCCACAGGGAGCCGTCGCCCTCCACGCTCACCTGGAGGGTGTGCTCGACTCCCCCGAGGCGGAAGGAGAGTTCGCCGTCGAGACCGAGGCCGCGCTCCTTGCCGTCCGCGTTGCCGACGGTGACGGTGCGGCCCTCGCCGTACGGCGTGAAGCGTCCGGGCACGGCCCAGCGGGCGTCGTACGCGGTGGCCTCGATGCCCCGGAAGGTGTGGCGCGCGACGGCGTCCGGGTCGAAGTCGCGTACCGCCCAGAGGCCTTCGCGCCGCATGACGACGAGGCGGCGCCGGCCGTGCGCGACGCGGGCGTCGGCGATCGGCGCGGTGTCGGCGCGCAGCCGCGCCTCGCCGGCCAGGGGGCGGCCGTCGACGGTGAGGCCGTCGTCGGGGCCCGCGACGAGGACGACCTCGTCGCCCGCCTCCGTCCACCGGCCGGGGATCCCGGGGAGGTGTTCGTCGGGATGGTCGGCGAGCCAGTGCGTGCCGGTGAGGGAGAGCGGCCCGTAGGGGGCGGACACCGTCTCCGTCCGCTGCTCGTGCCAGTGCTGCCACTCCCGCGCGGCGTCCGTGGTCCCGTCGGCGGCGCGGTGGGTGTTCTCGGTGCTCATGGGGATCAACCCTTCCATACCGGCTCACGCAGCCCGAGGTGGGAGCGGAGCGTCGTGCCGCCGTACTCCGTCCGGAACGCCCCGCGCTCCTGGAGCAGCGGCACCACCCGGTCGACGAAGTCGTCGAGGCCGCCGGGGGTGAGGTGCGGGATGAGGATGAAGCCGTCGGCGGCGCGGGTGCGCACGGCCTCCACCAGTTCGGCGGCGACCGTGTCCGGGGTGCCGATGAAGGACTGACGGGCGGTCGTCTCGATGACGGTCTGCCGGATGGAGAGCCCCTTGGCCTCGGCGAGGGCCCGCCACTTCCCGGCGACCGCCATCCGGTCGGCGATCCGCACCCGGCCCCGGGCCAGTTCGGCCGTGGGGTCCGGGTCGAAGTCGGGCAGCGGCCCGTCCGGGTCGTACGCGGAGAGGTCCACGCCCCAGACCTGTTCGAGGGCGACGATCGCGTTCTGCGGGGTGACCTGGTCACGGCGGATCTCGGCGGCCTTCTCCTGCGCCTCGGCCGCGGTGTCGCCGAGGACCCAGGTGATCCCGGGCATGATCAGCAGCTCGTCGGCGGTCCGTCCGTACCGTGCGAGGCGGCCCTTGACGTCGGCGTGGAAGGCGCGGCCCGCCTCCGGTGTGCCGTGCCGGGTGAAGATTACGTCGGCTGCGGACGCGGCGAACTCCCGGCCCTCGGGCGAGTCCCCCGCCTGGATCACGACGGGGTGCCCCTGCGGGGAGCGCGGGAGGGTGAACTCCCCCTCGATCGTGAAGTGCCGCCCGTGGTGCGCGAAGGGCCGCGCCCTGCCCCCGGGCGTCCAGGAGTCCCACAGCTCGCGCGCGGTGGCGAGGAACTCGGCGGCGCGGGTGTAGCGGTCGGCGGGGTCGAGGTAGCCGCCGCGGCGGAAGTTCTCGCCGGTGAAGGCGTCCGAGGTGGTGACGACGTTCCAGGCTGCGCGGCCCGCGCTCAGGTGGTCGAGCGAGGCGAATCTGCGGGCCAGCTCGAAGGGTTCGTTGAAGGTGGTGTTGACGGTGCCCGCGAGGCCGAGCCGCTCGGTGACGGCGGCCAGCGCGTTCAGGAGGGTCAGGGACTCGGGCCGGCCGACGACGTCCAGGTCGTGGATGCGCCCCTTGTGCTCGCGCAGGCGCAGCCCCTCGGCGAGGAAGAAGAAGTCGAAGAGGCCACGCTCGGCGGTGCGGGCGAGCGCGGCGAAGGACGAGAAGTCGATGTGCGAGCCGGACCGCGGATCGGACCAGACGGTGGTGCTGTTGACGCCGGGGAAGTGGGCGGCCAGATGGATCTGCCGGTGGTGGCCGGTCATGCGGACTCCCCGGTGAGCGCGGCGTAGCGGTTGGCGGGCCGGGCGAGACCCAGGTGCTCGCGGAGCGTGCTGCCCGGGTAGAAGGTGCGGAACAGGCCGCGGTGCTGGAGCAGCGCGACGGTGCCGTTGACGAGCCGCTCCAGGTCGCGGCGCGGCTCGACGGGCGTGAGGTGGAAGCCGTCGACGGCGCCCGCGCGGTGCCAGCCGGCGACCAGGTCGGCCAGGTCGACGGGGCCGCCACGGTAGGCGGGCCCCTCGGCGGTGGGCAGCGGTCCCCCGCCGTGCCCTGGTTCCGCCGCGTGCTCGCCGCCGCCGAGGTCGACGTCGAGTGCGGCGAACACCCGCAGCGTCCCCGGGTCGCGGCCGAACCGGGCGGCCAGGGCGCGCAGTTCGGCCCGGGCGGCACCGGCACGCTCGGCGGACGAGGCGCGGACCAGGGCCACGTCCGCGTACCGGGCGGCGGTCTCGCGCGCCTGCGGCACGGTCGCGTCGACGACCCTCACCGGGTGGCCCTGCGGTGGCCGCGGCACGATGGAGGGGCCCCGCACCGAGAAGGAGCGCCCCACGAAGTCGACGTGGTGCAGCTTGTCGCGGTCGATGAAGCGTCCGCTCGCCGCGTCCCGTATCTCCGCGTCGTCCTGCCAGCTGTCCCAGAGCCGGGCGGCGACGTCGGCGACCTCGCCGGCCTCGCGCCACAGCTCCTCGCGGGGTGCGGCGCGGCGCCGCCCGAAGAGTGCGGCCTCGGCCTCGGTCGCCGATACGTCGAGCCGCCAGCCGGCCCGCCCGTGGCTGACCCAGTCGAGGGTGGCGACGGCGGCCTGCACGTGGAACGGCTCGGTGTGCGTGGTCGTGACGGTCGGTACGAGGCCGACGCGTGCGGTGCGGGGCGCGAGCCGGGCGGCCACGGCGAGCGCGTCGGGTCCGGGCCGCGCGAAGGAGTCCTGGAGCGTCACGAAGTCCAGCGCCCCGTCTTCGGCGAGCAGCGCCAGCTCGGCGTAGGAGTCCGCGTCGTACGCGCCGGGTACGTCGATGGCCGCGGCGAGATGGAGGGGTCCGGCGCAGGTTCCTCGGTGGGTCATCGGCTGAACCTTTCTGCGAGGGGTGGCCGCGGCTCGGGCTGGGCTCGGGCCGGGGTCCGGGAGGGGGGTGGCGGGTGCCGCGGCGGATCGCGCCGGCGGCTCAGAGGGCGCGCAGGAATGCGAGTACGGCGCGCGCGGTGGCGTCGTTCTGCCGGAACGTGGGGCTGTCGGTCCGCGGCCGGGTGAAGGCGCCCGCGCCCCGGGCGTCGGTGTGCGGGCCGAGCGCGAAGCGGCGCGGGTGCGGCGTGCCCGCGCGGTCGAGAACGCGCCCGTCGGCCGGGTCGACGGCGAGGAGCCCCGAAGCGGTCGACGCGGCCCCCTCGGCGTGCAGGGCGCGCAGCAGCGGGTCGCGGGTGCGGGCCAGGTCGGAGCCGGGCAGCCGCGCCTCGACGAGGGCGCGGGCCTCGGTGACCCGGCCGGGCAGGGTGGGGCTCTCGGCGCGGAACACCCCGTCCTCGGCCCGCACCCGGAGATCCGCGCCGAGGAACCGCACGACGCCGGCGCGCGAGAGGGCGAGCAGCTGCCGCAGCCGTGGCCCGGGCGGCCCGGAGGCGAGACGGCTGAAGAAGCCGTGCCACCACGGTCCGATGTCGCCGAGCCGCACCACCTGCCCGTAGACGGAGAGCAGGGCGAGGAAGACGGCGAGGTCGGGGCTGTGCGCGGGATCGTGACGGCGCGTCAGGTCCGCGGTGACGCGGTCGCGCATCCCGGCCTGCAGTTCTTCGTACGAGGTGTACCGCGTCCCGGCGAGGGGCCGGTCGAGCGCCGCGAGGTCGAGCCGGTCGGCGGGGTCGGGTACGGCGGAGGCGATGAGGGCGTCCAGTTCGGGCGCGCCGGGCGGGCAGGCCTCGTACTTCTCGTCGAAGTCCGTCCAGGCGGTCCGGGTGCGCTCGGGGTGGGCGGTGAAGAGGCGGTGGTAGTGGGCGAAGCCGAGTTCCTTCTCGATGAGCGGCCATACGTCCCGCCGGAAGTCGAACCCGCCGGGCCTGGCGAGGAGTTCGTCGATCTGACCGGGCCCCAGGTGACGAGGGAGCGGCGGCGCTCCGCCCGTCAGGTCGTAGCCGATCTTCGAGAGGTGGGGGACGCCCCGCCGGGAGCCGACGTACAGGACGGGCTCACGGCCCGAGGGGTGGTACGTGTCCTTGTCGTGCCGTCCGCCGCGCCCCTCGGTGAGCAGCACCATCAGGTCGACGAAGGCGAGTCCGAAGCCGCGCACCAGGACGGGCGCGCCGGGCGCGAGCCGGGACAGGTCACTGTCGGCGGTGAAGTCGGGCGGCAGGTGCACGAGTCCGTGCCGCTCGGCGTAGGCGCTCAACTCGGCCTGTTCCGCGTCGGGTTCGGCGTCCAGGTGCCCTTGGGCGAGGATGACGAGGTCGGCGGCGAGGGGGTGCGCGGCGCCTTCGAGGAACACCTCCTGGCGGCCGCCCCGGGTCCCGGTCAGACGCACGGCCCGGCGCCGGTGGTGGTGGACGGTGACGCCCGGGGGCAGGGCTGCGACGGCTCTCTCGTACACCCAGCGCAGGTAGTCGCCCTGTTGGCGGCGGCCGAGGAAGGAGCGCCCGTCGGTTCCGGCCCACTCGTGGAGGGCGGGGCCAGGCCGGACGGGGCCCACCATCCGCACCGTGTCGTCGGTGAACATGGTGACGTCCTGGGCCTGCGAGTTCATCCAGAGCAGCGGGGACTGCTCACGGCGCCAGACACGCCCGCCGCCCGGCGGATGAGGATCGACGAGGTGCAGGTCGAACGCGGCCCCGGCGCCGGGCGCCCGCCTGGGACCGCCGTAGAAATCGGGCAGGTTGGCGGCGAGGCGCTCCAGGATTCCGGTGCCGCGGGGTCCGGCGCCGACGATCACGAGGGAGCGGCGGGGCGGGGCACCCGCGGGGGGCGGACAGAGTGCCGGGCGGGGCGCCGGGGCGGTCGCCGCCTCGGCAAAGGTGCGGGAAGGCATGCGGAAGGCTCCGTGGATACCAGGGATCGAACACGGGTGACGCCTTCACACGGACCGAGCCCCTCAGCACGATCCGGTCCCGAGATTACGGTTCGCCGCACGTACGCTGTCAAGGCCGTCCAGGATGTGGGCCTTGCGTCTCACGGCAGTTGACGCGGAACCGGATGGCTGTTCCACTTGGCCCATGCATTCGCAGCAGTGGCTGGTCACGCGCTCCCACATCGACCTCGGTCGAGTGTGGTCGGCGTCCTGTTGATGCCCTCCTGAGCCGGCCCGCCGCGCTGCAAGCGCGCCCCGCGCGCCCTCTTCACTCCCGGTCCGACGGCCGTGCCCGCGCACGCCGTCGCCCGCGCCTTCACACGCACGCCCCGCCGCCCCCTGCCCGGGGGCGGCGACCCCTCCCCTCGTACGACCGCTTCGCCCACGAACCGCTACAACCCGCAGTCGCAGCAGGAACAGCACTCGCAGCATTCGCAGCACCCGCCGTCGCAGCCGCAGTCGCAGTTGTTGCAGCAGCCCTCCCGCCGCTTGCGCGACCACGGGCCCTCGTAATGGTCGGCGCAGCACACCTTGCAGGTGCAGCAGAGTCCGATGGCGACGGCACACCCCGCCCAGAAGCCCCGCTTGCCGGGCTTCGGCGGCTGCGGATCGAAGGCGGGCCCACCGCCGAAGCCGCCGGGACCACCCGGGCCGCCCGGACCACCCGGCCCGGAGCCTCCGGGACCACCGAAGCCGCCGGGCACTCCGCCCCCATAAGGATTCTGCGACCCGTACGGATTCTGCGACCCGTACGGACCACCGGCAGGGTTCCCGTACGGGCCGCCCTGCGGCGGAGCACCGTACGGGCCGCCCTGCTGCGGCGGCCCGAACGCGCCGTCGCCCTGATGCGCCGTCACCTGGTGTGCGTGGCCGCACCCGTCGGTGCCGAAGGCGCGGTCGACCGACCTGCTCAGCTCGTGCGCGAGCAGCATGTGCGCCAGCTTGCCGTCGGTGAACTCGACCTCGCGCAGTGCGAGCCGGATGCCGTGCAGCGCGTCGTCGGCCAGCCGGCGCGCCTCGGGCAGGGGCGTGCCGGTCGCGGTGAGCGGGTTCCAGGCACCCGACGCGGCGTCAGCTTCCTTGTCCTCCACGGCGTCGAGCAGGTGGGCGAGCCTGCCGAAGAGCCGGCCGGCCTCGGCGAGCGGCGCCGCGTTGCCGGGCCGCCCGGCGAGCACGGCGGTGTGCGCGAAGGCCGCCGCCGTCGCGGTCTCGGTGGGTTCGGTGACCGTGAGCAGTGAGGTGCCGGGCCCGGCCAAGGCCTCCAGGCCTGCCTGCCGTTCGACGGCGTCGACCAGGACCGCCGTGTCGAAGCCCACATCGGCGCCGGTCCGCGCACCGGCCCTGTCCCAGCCCCGGGCCACGCGGCGGGCGGCGACCGCCACCGGCCTGCGCGCCAGGAGGCCGTCGCCGTCGACGACATGGTCACGGATCTTGGCGGAGGCGAGCACCAGCGAGACGGCGGCGGCGAGCCGCGCACCCTCGCCCCGCGCGACGGAGGCGGTCCGCATGCCCCGCAGCGGGCAGGGCCCCGCGGTGCGCCGCCACCCGGTGGACCGCTCGGCCTGAGCCTCCGTCAGGACCGAGATGATGAGCCCGTCGTAGTTGGTCACGACGCGGGCGAACTGCCCGTGGTCGCCGCGCAGCGCGAGGCAGAGCCCGCACAGGTGCGCCATCCACTGGGTCTTGAGTCCCTCACCGAGACGATGACTGCAGGGCCTGACTATTCCGAACACGACGTCTCCCCCGAGAGGCCCGGATCCGATCAACTCCGCGCATCGTAGCGACGGCTCCGTTCACCCGTACGCACCGGCCGTCACCCATACGCCGTGAAGAATCATATTTCACTCACAGTCAGCAGCCGTACACAGCACGACCCTTGGAGCGCACCGCACGACGGCGTGTTGACTCTGCACCAGTACCGTCACGAAAACCCCGCGCGGCGACTATCCACTTGGCGCATCATCCGCATCATGGACGACGATAGGGATGCGGAATCCAGGGAAACCGCTGTGAGAGGAGGCGTCCATGGGATCGGTGCGCAAGGCGAGTGCTTGGCTTGGCCTCGTCGACGACGACCACAACGAGCGTTACTACGACGACGGCTACGAAGACGACCGGGACGAAGGGCCCGACCAGCCGGAGGCCTGGGTCACCGACCCGCGGGGGCGGGTGGCGCCCGAGCCTGCCGGAGAGGAAGAGCGCAGGATCGGGACCGTGACCCCGGACAGCTTCCGGGACGCGCGCGCCATCGGCGAGCTCTTCCGGGACGGCGTCCCGGTCATCATGAACCTCACGTCCATGGAGCCCACCGATGCAAAGCGCGTGGTCGACTTCGCGGCCGGTCTCACCTTCGGCCTGCGCGGTTCGATCGAGCGGGTGGCCACACGGGTCTTCCTGCTCACCCCCGCCGACACGCACATCGTCAACGGCGAGGCCACCAGCCGCCCCTCGGACGGCTTCTTCAACCAGAGCTAGGGGCAGGGCCGCTCACCGGAACGCGTCGAGACCGGTGAGCGCCTTGCCCAGTACCAGCTGATGCATCTCGACGGTGCCCTCGTAGGTGAGCACCGACTCGAGGTTCGTCGCATGCCGCATGACGGGGTACTCGAGCGAGATCCCGTTGGCGCCCAGGATCGTCCTGGCCGTGCGGCAGATCTCGATCGCCTCCCGCGTGTTGTTGAGCTTGCCGAAGCTGATCTGTTCGGGACGGAGCCTGCCCGCGTCCAGGCGCCGCCCCAGGTGGTGGGCGAGCAGGATGCCCTTGTGCAGCTCGACCGCCATGTCGGCGAGCTTGGCCTGGGTGAGCTGGAAGCCGCCGATGGGCCGGCCGAACTGCTCGCGGGACTTCGCGTACTCCACCGCCGCCTCGAAGGAGGAGCGGGCCGCGCCCATGGCTCCCCAGACGATGCCGTAGCGGGCGTGGGAGAGACAGCTCAGCGGGCCCTTGAGCCCGGTGACCTCGGGCAGCACGGCGTCCGCGGGCAGCCGCACCTCGTCGAGGACCAGCTCACTGGTGACGCTCGCGCGCAGTGACCACTTGTGCCGGATCTCGGGCGCCGAGAAGCCCGGCGCGTCGGTCGGTACGACGAAGCCCCTGATGCCGTCGTCGGTCTGCGCCCAGACGACGGCGACGCCGGCCACCGAACCGTTGGTGATCCACATCTTGCGCCCGGTGAGGACCCAGTCCGTCCCGTCCTTCTTGGCGTGCGTCCGCATGGAGGCGGGGTCGGAACCGTGGTCGGGCTCGGTCAGGCCGAAACAGCCGATGATCTCGCCGGCGGCCATGCCGGGCAGCCAGCGCCGCTTCTGCTCCTCGGAGCCGAAGCGGTGGATGGCGTACATGGCGAGGGAGCCCTGCACGGAGACGAGGGAGCGGATGCCGGAGTCGGCCGCCTCCAGTTCCAGGCAGGCAAGGCCGTACTGGACCGCGCTCGCGCCCGCGCAGCCGTACCCCTCCAGGGACATGCCGAGCGCCCCGATGGAACCGAGCTCCCTGGCCAGCTCGCGGATGCCGGGCAGCTCGCCCTTCTCGTACCAGTCGGCGATGTGCGGCAGGACCCGGTCGTTCGCCCAGGTGCGGACGGTGTCCCGGATCGCGAGGTCCTCCGCGTCCAGGAGGTCGTCGACGCCGAGCGGATCGGCGGGGTCGAAGGGCGGCAGAGGGGTGCGGGCGCTTGCGGACATGCGGGCCTCCGGCGACACAAAACTAGCGGTGGTAGTCAACGGCTCGCGCTGACGTTACGCACGCAGTGTGTCGCACGTCCAGAGGCGGGCCCCCGGCCGGCGGGCCGCCCTGACCCCGCCCCGACGGGGTCCCTCAGCGGAGCGACTCCGCCCGGACCCGACCGGAGTCGCGGGGGGCCGGCACCTCCTGCTCGGGCCGGGGCGCCGGCGCCCCGCACTCCATGACGCGCGGCAGCCGCAGCGCCGCCACCGCCCCCAGCAGCAACAGCCCGGCGCTGACCAGCAGGGTCACGTGCAGCCCGTGGACGAAGGAGTCCCGTGCCGCGGCCCGCAGCGCCGCGCCCGACCCGCCGCCGAGCCGCGCCGCGACGTCGTACGCCTCGCCGAGCGAGTGGCTCGCCGCCGCGCTGTCCGCGGCCGGCACGCCCCGCACCGAGGAGAGGCCCGGCGCGTAGGCCGCGTTCATCACGCTGCCGAGCAGGGCGATGCCGATGCCCGCGCCCAGCTGGTAGGAGGTCTCGCCGATCGCCGCCGCGCCGCCCGCCTGGTCCTGCGGGGCCTCGCTCAGCATCGACTCGTACGCACCGAAGAGGGTGGTCTCCAGGCCGAAGCCGAGCAGCACGAACCCGGCGAGCAGCAGCGCGTCGTTGGCGTGGCCGCCCATGCCGGTGAGGAGCACCACGGCGAAGGCGGTGAGGCAGAAGCCGGCGCAGACCATGGTGCGCGGGCCGAGGCCGCAGAGCAGTTTCGAGCCGGCCAGGCCCGCGGCCATCGCGGCGACGGTAAGGGGAAGCAGGCGCAGCCCCGTCTCCAGCGGGGAGAGGCCGAGGACCAGCTGCAGGTACTGGGCGGCGATCAGCTCGAGCCCCACGAGGGCGAGCATGGCGAGGACGATGCACCCCACCGAGGTGCTGAACGCGGGCCGGCCGAACATCGACAGGTCGACCAGCGGATACCGGCGCCGCCGCTGCCTGCGGACGAAGCCGGCGAGCAGCGCGCCGCCTATGGCGAGGGAGAGGAGGGTCGTGGGGCCGAGCGGCGACTCGCCGCCGCCGAGCCGTTTGACGCCGAGCACGACGGCGAAGAGCCCGGCCGCGGCCATCAGCGCGCCGACCACGTCCCACGGCCCGTTCCTGTCCCCCGTCGACTCGGGCAGCAGCCAGCGCCCGATGGGCAGGCTGACGAGCATCAGCGGGATGTTTATGAGGAAGACCGAGCCCCACCAGAAGTGCTCCAGGAGGAACCCGCCGAGCAGCGGGCCGACGGCCGCGCCGACCGCGGCCACCGCGCTCCAGATGCCGATGGCGAGGGCGCGCTCGCGCCGGTCGGGAAAGACCTGCCGCAGGATCGAGAGGGTGGCGGGCATGATCATCGCGCCGCCGACGCCGAGCAGCGCGCGGGCCGCTATGAGGATCTGCGCGTTCTCCGCGAGGGCGGCGACCGCCGAGGCGACGCCGAAGAGGGCGTAGCCGAGGAGGAGGACGCGTCTGCGGCCGACCCGGTCGCCGAGCGTGCCGAAGAGGATGAGGAGCGCGGCGCAGACCAGCGGATAGATGTCGACGATCCACAGCAGCTCGATCGCGCCCGGCTTCAGGTCCTCGGTGACCGCGGGCACCGCGACGTGCAGCACGGTGGCGTCGACGGCGACCAGCAGCAGGCTGACGCAGAGGACGACGAGCACGAGCCAGCGGTTGGCCCCGGCACCGGCCCCGGATCCCCGACGGCCCTGCGGTGCTGCGGCCGTGGTCGTCCCGGACATGTGCGTACCTCCCAGTGGTCCCTCGCGTCGGCGGCGGGCGGGATGTGTGGACTCCCTGCTCGGGCGGCGCAGACAAAGGCGAGTGAGCCGTCAGAGTACGCGAGTGCGCGCCGGGGGCGCGTGGTGGACCTCTCACGGTTGCACGGATGCGGTGTGGTGTGCGCCACGCCCCTGCCCCTCGTCCACGCCCCGCGGCGGCGTCCGGTTCCCCCGGCGGCCGATAATCGAGCCCGTGACCGATCTTGATCAACGCCTCCGGCCGTCCCCGGCCGGCCACGCGCCGCGCCGCGCCGCGCCCGCGCTCCTCGTCTACGCCGGGGTGCGCGCACTGGGCCTGGCCGCGCTCGCGGCCTGGGGCGCGGCCGCCGGCAAGAGCCCGCACACCCTGCTGAGCGCCCGCTGGGACTCGCTCTGGTACACCCGCGTCGCCGAGCACGGATACGGCTGGGAGGTGAGGCTCCCGGACGGCAGCGTCCACTCGAACCTCGCCTTCTTCCCCCTGCTGCCGTGGCTGGAACGGTTCGTCTCCGCGGTCTCCCCCCTCTCCTGGGCCGACGCGGGTCTGGTGGTGAGCTGGCTCGCCTCGCTCTTCGCGGCCGCGGGGATCTTCGCGGTCGCCGACCATGTCCACGGGCGGCGGGCGGGGATCTGCGCGGTGGCGCTGTGGGCGGTCCTGCCGGTCGGCATCGTGCAGTCGATGGCGTACAGCGAGTCCCTGTTCACGGCGCTCGCGGCCTGGTCGCTGTACGCGGTGCTCACGGACCGCTGGGTGGCGGCGGGCCTGCTCGCCTCCCTCGCCGGGCTGACCCGGCCGGTGGGCGCCGCGGTGGTGGCCGCGGTCTGGGTGGCGGCGGCCGTGCGGATCCGCCGCGAGCGGCGGGCCTCGTGGCGCACGGTCCTCGGCGTGCTGCTGGCCCCGCTCGGCGCCGCGGCCTACGTGCTGTGGGTCGGCCACCGCACCGGCGGCGGCCTCTTCGGCTATCTCGACGTCCAGGCGGGCTGGGGCAACGGCTTCGACTTCGGCTATGCCTTCGCCCGCTTCGTCGGGGAGAAGTTCACGTCGGTGCCGGGCGCCTTCGCGGGGCTCGGCCTCATCGCCGGGGTGGCCCTGGTGGTCTGGCTGTACGTCCTCGGTGTGCGTCGCGGGCAGCCGCTGCCCCTGCTCGTCTATACGGGGATCGTCGTCGTCCTCGCGCTGTGCGCGGCCGGCTACTTCGGCTCGAAGCCGCGGCTCCTGATGCCCGCCTTCCCGCTCCTGCTGCCGGTCGCGGTGGCCCTGGCCCGGCTGCGTACGTCCAGGTCGGCGCTGATCCTGGGGTGCGCGGCCGTGGTGAGCGCGGTCTACGGGGCGTTCTGGCTGCACGGCTCGGGCCCGCCCTGATCACGTCATGATCGTTTCCGCGGTCCGCCGGCGACCGAACGGCCAATTCCACGCCAGCACCCGGTGAACGAATTCATAAGAGCCATAAAACGCCACCGGAAATGATCAACGAATTGGGCAAGGAGGTCTCCGCGAAATAAGAAACCCGCGGAATAAAGTCCGTCCTGAGATCAATCCCACATCACATCGTCATCACAAAGCCACTGATTCGGCCTAGTGCCCCACTCACTCGCTGTAACGTCGATTGGGTGCGTACCGAACGAAACCTCACCCGTCTTGACCGGGTCTTCGCCCGGCTGGACCGTGAGCCGGAACGACCGGCCCACCTCGATGTGCCGAGGATGAGCCGGCACAGGGTCGTGCTCTTCAGCGCGACCCTCGCCTTCTACCTGGCCATCGTCGTCGCCGTGCTGACCACCTCGTGGCTGGTCCGCTTCGACTGGCAGGTCATGTTCTTCCGGCCCTACCAGCAGTGGCCGGAGATCCACGCCTTCCTCGACTACTGGGTCGTCCTCGGCCAGCGCGGCCCGACCGCCGTCATGGTCGCGGCCTGGCTCGGCTGGCGCTCCTGGCGGCAGCACACCCTGCGCCCGCTCCTGATGTTCGGTGCCGCACTGCTCCTGCTCAACATCACCGTGGGCGCCGCCAAGCTCGGCATGGGCCGCCTCGGCCCGCACTACGCCACCGCGATCGGCTCGAACGAGATGTGGCTCGGCGGCGATATATTCCCCTCCGGCCACACCGCCAACGCCGTCGTGACCTGGGGAATCCTGGCCTATCTCGCCTCCACCCCGCGCACCCGCCGCTATCTGTCGGCGCTCTCCGCGGTGGTCTCCCTGAGCGTCGGCCTCACCACCGTCTACCTCGGTACGCACTGGCTCAGCGACGTCCTCCTCGGCTGGGCCGCGGGCCTGCTCATCCTGCTCGCGCTGCCCTGGTTCGAGACGCTGATCGCCCGCGTCGAGGCCACCATCTTCAGCGTCCGCGAGGCCTGGCGCGCCCGCCGCGCCGGCGTCATCACCGTGCCGGGGCCGGAGCCCGTGCCGGTCGGCGCCCCCGCGATGGTCCCGCAGCGCCCGGCCGTCGACGACGGCATCCCGGCGCGCGAGCCGGTCGGCGCCGGACGCCCCGCACGCCCGACGGCGTACCTGGCGCCGGGCCCGCACACCGCCCGCTCCGAGCGCACCCCGGTCACCCCGGCGGGCAGCCGCCGACCGCCGCACTCCGACCGCACGTCGCGCGGCACCACGTCGCCGCGGCCGGTGGCGGGCGGCTGACACAGGGACAGCGGGGGCGGTACGCACAGCCCATCCCCCGCACCGCGAAGGCCCCGGTTCCGTCCAGGAACCGGGGCCTTCGTCGTACGTCGTGCGGGCGGTCGCCCGCGGTCCGGAGGCGGCTCAGCCCTTCCAGCAGCGCCTGACGACGCCTGCCTCGACCTCGAAGTTGAGCCGCCCCGCGAGGTACTCCATGGTGATGACGGTGCCCGGCGGCAGGGACCTGACGGTGGACCAGCCGCGCTCGCGCGCCGTGCGCTCGGCGTCGCCGGCCGGCAGGCCCACGTAGCCGTCCGGGGTGTCCTGGGGCTCGGTGGGAGGGGTCGGTATAGGTGCCATGGCCGCCACGTTAGGCGGCGCGGCGCCGGCGGACCAGGCCGGGGCCGGACACCATGGGTCACCGGTACCTCTCCGGTCACGCTTCTGTCACAGGATCACCACGCGCGTTTCGGCCTGACCGGGTCACACGTATGGGCGGTTCCGTAGCTGGGACGGCGTAATTCACGGGCTTCTTCCGGTCACCGGGAAGCGGTCTTCGGCAGCCGCGGAAAACCTCTCGCCGAATAACCACACCGTCCCTTTACGACCCCTCCGCAATTCCGAATCCCGGTCCTCTCGCGGGATGTGACGAGGCATAGGGGAATTACTGATTCCGGGGCGCTTGCCCGCGTGCGGGGCAACCGGAGTCGACGCGTACGCCCCCTGTCGGAGCCGGGCCGACGCGAGCATCATGGCGTGAGCCCGGAGCCACTTCGGGCGGGCCCAGGACGCGATGGCGAAGGGGCGGGCGATGGGGACCGAGACGGCGCACGCGACCGAACACCCGGTGCGGGACCCGCGTCCCGGCCGGGTGATCGTGGACTGGCTGACCACCACGGACCACAAGAAGATCGGCCACCTCTACCTGATCACCTCGTTCGTCTTCTTCCTGGTCGCCGGCGGCCTCGCCCTGCTGATGCGGGCCGAACTGGCCCGCCCCGGACTCCAGCTGATGACCGACGAGGAGTTCAACCAGGCCTTCACCCTGCACGGCACGATCATGCTGCTGCTCTTCGCGACACCGACGTTCGCGGGGTTCGCCAACGAGATCATGCCGCTGCAGATCGGCTCGCCCGACGTCGCCTTCCCGCGCCTGAACATGCTCTCGTACTGGCTGTTCCTCTTCGGCGGCCTGATGGTGCTCGGCTCGCTGTTCGTGCCGAGCGGGCCCGCGGGGTTCGGCTGGTTCGCGTACGCGCCGCTGAACAGCCTGGAGCGGTCGCCGGGCATCGGCGCGGACCTGTGGATCATGGGCCTCGCGCTCTCCGGTTTCGGCACGATCCTCGGCTCGGTGAACTTCCTCACCACCATCATCGGGATGCGGGCGCCCGGCATGACGATGTTCCGGATGCCCGTCTTCACCTGGAACGTGCTCTTCACCTCGATCCTGGTGCTGATCGCGTTCCCCGTGCTCGCCGCCGCGCTGCTCGTCCTGGAGGCGGACCGGCGCTTCCACTCGCTCGTCTTCGCCCCGGAGAACGGCGGTGCGCTGCTGTGGCAGCACCTGTTCTGGTTCTTCGGGCATCCCGAGGTCTACATCATCGCGCTGCCCTTCTTCGGCATCATCACGGAGATCATCCCGGTCTTCAGCCGGAAACCGATCTTCGGCTACCTGCCGCTGGTCGGCGCGACGATGGCCATCACCGGCCTGTCCGTGGTCGTGTGGGCGCACCACATGTTCGCCACCGGCGCCGTCCTCCTGCCCTTCTTCTCCTTCATGTCCTTCCTCATCGCGGTCCCCACGGGCGTGAAGTTCTTCAACTGGACGGGCACGATGCTCAAGGGCTCGCTCTCCTTCGAGACGCCCATGCTCTGGGCGGTCGGCTTCCTGGTGAGCTTCCTCTTCGGCGGGCTGACCGGCGTCATCCTCGCCTCGCCGCCGCTCGACTTCCACGTCACCGACTCGTACTTCGTCGTCGCGCACTTCCACTACGTGGTGTTCGGCACCGTCGTCTTCGCGACCTTCGGCGGCTTCTACTTCTGGTGGCCGAAGCTGACCGGCAAGATGCTCGACGAACGGCTCGGCAAGATCCACTTCTGGACGCTCTTCGTGGGCTTCCACACGACGTTCCTCGTCCAGCACTGGCTGGGCGCGGAGGGCATGCCCCGCCGCTACGCCGACTATCTGGCGGCGGACGGCTTCACGCTGCTCAACACCATCTCCTCGATCGGCGCGTTCCTGCTCGGCCTCTCCACGCTGCCGTTCCTCTACAACCTCTGGAAGACGGCGAAGTACGGCGCGAAGGTGGAGGTCGACGACCCGTGGGGGTTCGGCCGCTCCCTGGAGTGGGCGACGTCGTGCCCGCCCCCGCGCCACAACTTCGTCACGCTGCCCCGGGTCCGCTCGGAGTCCCCGGCGTTCGATCTGCACCATCCCGAGTACGCGGCGTACGCGGCCGGGGACGGGCAGGATCCGCAGACGGAACACCCCGGTCCAGGGCCCGGGTCAGCAGGTCACGCGCCGACCTGACCCGGTCGGCGAGCTCGGTGGGCTCCACGATCTCGAACTCGAAGCCCATGAACATCACGTGGAAGACCATCACGTCCAGGCTGGCCGCGCCCGTGCGCAGCAGGCAGCTCGTCCCGGTCTCCGCCTCCAGGGTGCCGGCGGTGGGGGTGATGTGCTGGGCCGCCTCGGCCAGCGGGACGAGGAGCCGGACGACGGCCCGGGTCGCGTACGCCCGCGTGGAGACGCCCTCGGAGACGTACGCGGCGAGGTCCTCGGCGGGCCCGGGGCGCGGCGCGAAGCGCGGGCCGTGCGGCGGCCGCGGTGTGATGCGGTCGGCGCGGAAGGTCCGCCAGTCGTCGCGGTCGAGGTCCCACGCCACCAGGTACCAGCGGCGCTCGCTGCAGACCAGGCGGTGCGGTTCGACGGTCCTGCGGGTCGAACTGCCGCCGTGGTCACGGTATTCGAGGCGCAGCCGCTGCGAGTCCCGGCAGAGGTCGGCGAGTTCGGTGAGGACGGCGGGGTCGACGCCCTGCGGCTGCGGGGCGCGCAGCATCGGCACGGTGAACGCGTTCAGCGCGCCGACGCGGCGGCGGAGCCTGCCGGGCAGCACCTGTTCGAGCTTGGAGAGCGCGCGGACCGAGCTCTCGCCGATGCCCTCGACGCCCTGCCCCGCGGCGGTCCGCAGCCCGACGGCGACCGCCACCGCCTCGTCGTCGTCCAGGAGGAGCGGCGGCAGCTCGGCACCCGCCCCGAGCTGGTAGCCGCCGCCGGTCCCCGGGCTCGCGTTGACGGGGTAGCCCAGCTCGCGCAGCCGGTCCACGTCGCGCCGGACCGTGCGCGGGGTGACACCGAGTCGGTCGGCGAGGTCCGCGCCGGACCAGTCGCGGTGGGCCTGCAGCAGGGAGAGCAGGCGGAGCAGTCGTGCCGAGGTCTCCAACATGGACGTGATTGTGCCGTCGATTCAGGACAGCCACGGTCCGCGATGTCAGCTGCCGGCCCCGGCCTCTTCCTCCTCGGCGCGCGCCTCGCGCACCCGCACGGACAGGTCGTTGTCGACCGTGTAGTACGGGCCGGCGTCGACCGGGCCGTGCGCCGCGCTCCGCAGGGCCGTCACGGGGTAGGTGAAGATCGCCTTCTTGTCCGGGACGTCGTCCAGGATGCGGGCGAGCCGGACCCGGGGGCCGTCCGCCCCGGTGGGGAGCAGCCACAGGTCCCAGGGGCCGAGTCCGTCGTCGGCGAGCGGCCCGAAGGCCAGCGCGAGGGTGAAGTCGGCGCCGTCGGTGGTGATGTCGCTGCGGTGGACGCGGTCGGGCTCGGCGCGCAGGACGGCCTCGACGTACGCGGCGTCGGTGAGTTCGGTGCCATACACCCGGCCCCGCACGGTCATGGCGGCGCCGGCGAGCTCGATCTCGCCGGTCTCGGCGTGCGGCGCCCGCAGCCAGCTGCGCACCGAGAGGTTGCCCTGCTTGGTGGCGTAGGGGATGCGCACCGCGACATGGCCGCGGCTGCCGCTGGGCGCGCGGTCGACGAGCGAGCGCAGGTCGTTCACGCCCGGCATCAAGCGGCGCGGTTCGCTCCCCGCGACCTCGGCGTAGGCGTTCCAGCGGCCCTCGGCGAGCTCGACGCTGCTGGGCAGCGCGGCCCGCAGCCGGCCGTCCGCCGACGGGGAGAGCGGCAGCCGCACATGGTCGTCCGGGCTGTCGGCGTCGCGGCGGCGCAACAGCAGGTGGGCCGCGCCGGCCTCGGGCTCGCCGGGGTCCGTGACGTCGAAGGTGAGGCCGCCCGCGGAGTCGGCGATGCAGTCGGCGCGCGGCGCCGCGGCCGCCTCCTCGTCGTCTCTGGCCTGCGCTGCCGCTTGCGAGGTGGCCAAGGCCGTCATGCGGTCGATCCCTTCGTCTGTACCCGGCCGAGATCCCGCACCGCGTACGCGCCCCCGAGCAGCGCGCCGCGCGTGCGGTGCAGGGAGCCGCGCATCCGGCCCCCGAGCGAGCCCCCGCGGGCGAGCATCCCGGAGAACATCGCGTCGTAGCGCTCGGCGATGCGCTGGGGGTCGAAGCGCTCCGAGTCCTGGAGCGCCGCGCCCGCCATCCGCTGCCGGAGCGAGTCGTTGTTGATCAGTTCGAGGAGTCCGCCGGCGATGGCGTCGGCGTTGCCCACCTCGACGAGCCTGCCGTCGACACCGTTGTCGATGATCTCGCCCGGCCCGTGCGGGCAGTCGGTGGCGACCACCGGGAGTCCGCAGCGCATCGCCTCCACGATCGTCATGCCGAACGACTCCAGGCTGGAGGTGACGGCGGCGATGGAGCCCTTGGCCCACTCGGGCTCTATGGGGTGGGCGGGGCCCATCAGGAAGACGTGGTTGTACAGGCCCAGTTCGTCGATCAGGGCGCGCAGCTTCTCCTTCTGCTTGCCGCCGCCGTAGATCCGCAGCCGCCAGTCGGGGCGTTCGCGCCGTACCTTGTCGAAGGCCCTGATCAGCAGGTCGTACCGCTTGACCGGGGCGAGCCGGCCGGCCGCGACGACCCACTTGTGGGAGCCGTCGGCGGGCTCGATGCCGGGGGCGGGCACCGGGTTCGGCACGGCCTGGACGTGCACGCCGGGCAGCCGCATCTTGCGGGTGTACGCGCGGGCGTCGGCCTCGGTCGTCGTGGTCAGGACGTCGAGGCGCGGGTACACGCTGCGCAGTTGGCGGCGGAGTTCCTTGGGGTGGCTGTCGAGCGTGAGGTGTTCCTGGCCGACCCGGAGCGGGCCGCGCGCGGTCTGCCGGGCGATGTGCACGTTGAGGCCGGGCCGGGTGCCGACGACGACGTCCGCGTCGAGGCGCGTGAGGTGGGCGGCGATGCGCCGGTCGGTGAGTGCGCTGTACTGGTCGTAGCGGCCCTCGGCGCTGGGGAACGTCCGGGCAGGGGTCAGGTGCTCCGGGTCGTCGCCCTCGTAGCCGGCGGTGTCCTTGCGGAGGTCGACGAGGTGGCTGAGGCGGACGCGTGGGTCCGCCTCGAAGACCGGCACGTCGCGGTGGCGGAAGACGCTGACAACTTCGACGTCATGCTGCTGGGCCAGCGTGTTCGCCAAGTTGTACGTCGTCCGGATCGTCCCTCCGATTCCGTACGCGTTGTGAATCAGGAAAGAGATGTGCATGCGTCCCCGTATTCCGCGCTTCCATGCGGACAGTCCCCCTCGTCCGCCTACCGAAGGGTTAGACGGGGATTACTGGCCAAGGGTTGGGTTTCCTCACCATCCTGTTCCCGAACAGATGCGTGATCGATAGCCAGGAATGGGAACCTTTCTGCGAAACGTCGCATCAAGGCTGGTAGGAGAGCTGGGGGACGTCAAAGCAGTTCGTGGTCATTTCGCCGCCTTGGGTGACCCAGCCGCTCCCATCTTGCCAGCGGGCCACCGAGATGCACGTCCGACGCGACCTGGGTGGCTCCGAACGGTGCTCGAAGGTCACGGGCACCAGGAGTCCGCGCGCGGAGTACGGCTCCTTCCGGTTCATGAAGCGGTCCACGCACGCGCGCGTGATGCCCGCGCCGCGCTCCTGGCAGGACCGCGCGGCGTCGGAGAACCACATGGCGGCGGCCCAGCCCTCCAGCTGCCACTGGGAGAGGTCCTTGCCCTTCATGGCGGCGCGGAACGCGCGCACCGCCGGGTGCCCGGTGTCCTCGTGGTTCCTGCTCGACCCGGTGACCCACAGGGCGTTGCGGCAGCGTGGCGCGTTCTTGTAGTCGTCGGCGACGGTCGAGGTCCAGTTCTGCACGTTGGTGACCTTGGCGGTGACCTTCGCCCCGACGGCGTCCATCGCCTCGCACAGCCGGGCGTTGCCGTGCGTGTCCATCGCGTCGAAGACGAGGTCGGCGCCCTGCTCCTTCAGGTCGGCCGCGGCGGCGCGGAAGTTGGGCAGCGCGAAGTCGAGCTGTTCGGTGACGACCTTGTAGCCCTCGGCCTTGAGGCCGCGGGTGACGAGCCCGGCGTACGCGGCGGATGCGGCCTGGTTGTAGGAGACGACCGCGGCGGTCCGCGCGCCGTGCTTCCGCTTGAAGTAGCGGTAGACCTCGGTCCCGCCGTACAGCTTGCCGTCCCAGCCCGGTTCGCCGGTGCGCGGGGCGAGGCTCCCGTAGATGCCGTACAGGTGCGGATAGGTCTCGTACTCCGGTCCGATCGGCTGCCCGCCGATGTCGGGCACGCCGGCGCGGGAGACGCGTGCCGCGCCCGCGTAGTCCAGGGAGGAACCGGCCACGAGCGCGACGACCTTCTCCTCCTCGACCAGCCGGTGCACGCAGTCGTTGTTGCCGACGCCGCTGCCGCCGTCGTCGCACGTGCGCACCTCGACCCGGCGGCCCGCGATGCCGCCGCGCGCGTTCAGCCGGTCGAAGTAGGCCTTGGCGCCGTCCCGCGGCCCGGTGAACGCGGCGCCGCCGACCGGGCTGGTCGCGCTGGTGATGATGCCGACCCTCAGGGGCGCCGCCCCGCCGGGGGCGGGCGCGGGGCCGCGCTCCTCGAAGTCGCTCTCGGGGAGCCGGCTCCCGCAGGCGGTGCCCGCCACGAGGAGGACGGCGGCGAGCAGCGCCTCAGCAGCCCGGGCCGGGCGACGCATTCCCGCTCAGCTTCACCAGGGCGCAGAGCGTCTTGACGGAGACCTTCCAGGTGTCGTCCTCGTTGACGGCCGTCCCGGACGCGTCGGGCAGCGCGGTGGCGCCCTTCAGGGTCAGCGCGTACGTGACGTCGGCCTCCGTCGCCGAGGAGAACGCGACCTTCCCGACGTGGGCGGCGACCTGCCCGCCCCGCTTGTCGCCGTCGAAGCTCTTGAGGACGGCGCGCATCCCCGGGCCGTTCTCCAGGACGCTCTCCTTGTCCTTCAGCGACACCTCGGGGTCGAAGAACTTCTCCCAGTTGGCGCGGACCTCCTTCTCCGCGGCCGCCGGATCGGCGGGGGCGGTCGCGCTCTTGCCGGTCGGCTCCGCCGTCTTCTCCACGGTCGGTTCGGGCGGCGCGGAGCCGTCCCCGCCGCCGCTGTCGTCACCGCAGGCCACGGCGGCCGGGGCGATCAGCAGAACCGTGGCGGCCGCCAGCGCCGCGCTCCGCGCCCGTCCCCCGCCGGGGTACGTCCCCCGCCTGGAGCTGCTCCCGAGAACCATCTGGCTCACCACCGGTGTCGGTCCGGACCGTCACGGCCCGGAGCTTTCAGGGTCGGCTTCCAGAGGGCATAGTGCAATCCATCGGCTGACATGGACAGCCCACCGACGTGACTGATGTGACCGACGACGTCCCAGGGGGCCTCGATGCGGGGGGATCGGACAGCTCCGACGGCCGGTGCGTCCGGCCCGGCCCGGCCGCGCGGCGCGCACCCCGTGGTGTGGGCGGCCTGCGCGGCGCTCGCCACCGGTGCGGTGCTCTGCGTCATCGGCTGGTACGGGATCTCCGGGGAACGCTTCGCCGAGCGGCAGTTGCCCTACCTCGCCTCCTGCACGGTGCCGGGCGCCGCGCTGATCGTCGCTGGTGCCGTCCTGCTCGCCCACGGCAGGAGCACGCTGGCGGCGTCCCGCGTCGAGGAGTTGTACGGCCTCCTCGTGACGGCGGAGCCCGCGGCGCCCGGGGAGCGCTCCCGGCCGCCCGTGGCGACCAGCGGGGCGCTCCTCATGGTCCCCGGCGGCACGCTCTGGCACCGGGCGGACTGCCCGCTGGTCGCGGGGAAGCCGGAGGCGGCCCCCGCGGACGCCACGGTCCTCGCGGCGGGCGCCCTGGCCCCCTGCCCGGTCTGCGAACCGCCCCGCCCCCCGGAGCCGGACACCCCGCCCGCCGCCCCCGAACCGGCACCGGAGCACTGACCCGGTGGCGTCCCTGAGCTACGACCTCACGCTGGCCGGGCTCTCGGTCGGCAGCGCCGCCGCGCTCACCGGCGTCGGCCTGATCGTCACGTACCGCGCGACCGGCGTCCTCAACTTCGCGCACGGCGCCGTCGCGATGGTCTGCGCCTACGTGCTGCGCCAGTTGACCGCCGCATGGCACTGGCCGCTCCCCCTCGCCGCCGCCGTCACGCTGCTCCTGGTGGCGCCCGGCATCGGCCTGCTCCTGGAACGCGCCGTCTTCCGGCCGCTCGCGGTCCTCGGGTCGGCGTCCTCGCGGGCGGCAGGCCCCGGCGGCGACCCGGCCCAGACCCTGGTCGCCTCGATCGGCGTCTTCGTCCTGCTCGTCGGCGGGGCGGCCCTCCTCTGGGGCCCCGGGGCCCGCGACGACGCGCCCGAACTCCTGCCCGCCGACCCCTGGGTCCAGCTGGGCACGGCGCTCGCCCTCGCCGCGGCCGTCGGGGCGGCGACCCGCTGGACCCGCTTCGGCGGCGAGCTGCGCGCCGTGGTCGACAACCGCCGCCTCGCCGTGCTCTCCGGCATCGACGCGGACCGGGTGGCCGCGGCGGGCTGGGCCTTCGGCTCCTTCACGGCGGGGCTCACCGGTGTCCTGCTCGCCCCGCACGTACGTCTCGACCCGTACGGCATGCCCCTGCTGGTCATGGAAGTGGTGGCCGTGGCGGTGGCGGCCGGCATGCGCAGCCTGCCCGTCGCCGTGGTGGTCGCGCTCGGCCTCGGCGTGGCGCAGAGCCAGTTGACGCGCCTGCACCCCGGGGGCCGGTCCGAGCAGCTCCTGCAGACCGCGGGCGCCAACCTCTTCGTCATCGCACTGCTGGTCGCGGCGTTGATCCTGCCGGGCATCGGCGCCAGGGACGCGCTCGCCCGCACCGCGACGGCCCGCGTCCCGACGCCGCCGGGCGCGTGGATCGTGGCGGGCGTGCTCTTCCTCCTGCCGCTCGGCTTCGCCGGGCCCGACCTGACGACGGCCGTCCAGGTCCCGGCGCTCGCGGTGATCCTGCTCTCGCTGGTGATCGTCACCGGCCGGGGCGGGCAGATCTCCCTGGGCCAGGCGGCGTACGCGGGGCTAGGCGCCCTCTTCACCGGTCTCCTCGCGGCGGGCCGCTTCCCCGGCCTCCCCGAGCTGCCGCACGTCCCGGCCCTCGCGGTGGCGGTCCTGCTGGTGGCTCCCCTCGGCCTCCTCACGGGCCGGCCCGCCATCAGCCGGCACGGCCTCGCGCTGGCCCTGGCGACCTTCGCGGTCGGCGTGGGCGTCAGCCGCTTCGTCTTCACCCAGCCGTACGCGACGTCGGGGCTGAGCCTCGGCCGGCCCGCCGGGTTCGCGGGCGACCGCGCGTACTATCTGCTCGAACTGGCCCTTTTGGCCGGGGCGTTGCTCCTGGTCCTGGCGTTGCGTCGGGGCCGCGCGGGCCGGGCGCTCGCGGCGCTGCGCGACCACGAGGCGGGCGCGGCGGCCGCCGGGGTGCCGGTCCCCGCCCTCAAACTCACCGCGTTCGTCACCGGGGCGGCGCTCGCCGCGCTCGGCGGCGGCATGCTCGCCATGGGGCAGCGGGCGTTCGACGCCGGGGCGTACGACCCCGTGCGCGGGCTCCTCTGGTTCGCGGCGGTCGTGGTCCTCGGCTCGGACAGCGTGCTCGGGGCGCTGGCGGCCGCGGCCCTGCTGGTCGGCCTGGACGCGGGCACGCGCGGTGGCGTGGCGGCGGCGCTGATCGGCCTCCTCGCGGTCCTGGTCGGCCGCTTCCCGGGCGGCCCGTACGAGGCGCTGCGCGCGGCGTCACACCGTTTCCACCGGACCGCGCGCCTGACGCGGGCGGGCACGGCGGCCCGCCAGAAGCTGATGCTCCCGCCCCCCGACGCCACGGTCTCGCGCCCCGATGCCGCTCCCGGCCGCCCACGCCCACGCCCACGCGAAGAGGATGGCCCCGCAGAAACCACGGCACCCGGGCGCCCCCGGCCCGCACCGGGCAGGGCAGACCGCGAGAAGCTGACGCTCCCGCCCCCCGACGGCACCGACCCGTCCCCCGACGCCACGGTCTCGCACCCACGCGAAGAGGACGGCCCCGCGGAAACCACCGCGCCCCCGTACCCCCGGACCGCGCAGGCGGGCACGGCGGCCCGCGAGAAGCTGACGCTCCCGCCCCCCGACGGCACCGCCCCCTCCCCCGACCCCACGGCCCCGCACCTCACCCGCCCGCACCTCCCGCACCCCCACCCGACCGAACCCCCGCACCCCCGTACCACCCTGACGGCCCGCCACCTCACCGTCACCTACAACGGTTTCACCGCCCTCGATGACGTGACCCTGCCCGTCCCCCGAGGCCGCGTCACCGCCGTGGTGGGTCCCAATGGCGCGGGCAAGAGCACCCTCTTCCACTGTCTGGCCGGGACCCTGCGCCCCGCCCGGGGCCGTATCGCCCTCGGCGGCCGTGACATCACCGCGCTCCCCGCCCACGCCCGGACCCGCGCCGGCATGGCCCGCACCTTCCAGCAGCTGGCGGTGTTCCCGTCACTGACGATCACCGAGAACGTCCGGGTGGGCGCGGACCAGACCCCGCGACGCTCCCCCGGCTCCACCGACCGGGCCCTGCGCCTCCTGGACCTGACCGACCTCGCCGGACATCCGGCGGCCGACCTGCCCACCGGCACCCTGCGCCGCACGGAGCTGGCCCGGGCCCTGGCCGGTGACCCGCACACCCTGCTCCTGGACGAGCCCGCCGCCGGGCTCGACGCGTCCGAAGTGCGGTTCCTGGCCACCCTGTTGCGGGCCCTCGCGGCCGACGGCATGGCGGTCCTGGTCGTCGAGCACGACCTCGACCTGGTGGCGGGCCTCGCCCACACCGTGCACGTGATGGCGGCGGGCCGGATCGTCACCACGGGCCCCGCGGACCAGGTCCTCGCGGAGGTCCGCTGAATGGACGGCGTCGAACTGCGCGCGGCCCGCGTCCACTACGGCCCCCTCGAGGCACTCCACGGCGTCACCCTGGCCGCTCCCGCCTCCGCCGTCACCGTCCTCCTCGGCCGCAACGGCTCCGGCCGCACCACCGCCCTGCGCGCCCTGGCCGGCACCGTCGCGCTCTCCGCGGGCGCGGCCCTGCGCGACGGCCGGGACATCACGCACCGCCCCGCCCACCAACGCGCCGCCGAGGGCCTGTGCTTCGTACCGGACCGGCAGGCGGTCTTCGCCTCCCTGACCGTCGCCGAGAACCTCGAACTCTCCCACCCGTCGGGCGACCGCACCCGGGCCCTTGAGGCCTACCCCGAGCTGCGCCCGTTGCTCTCCCGCCGCGCAGGCACCCTCTCCGGGGGCGAGCAGCGCATGGTGGCGCTCTCCCGTGCCCTGCTCTCGGCGGCGTCGGTGATCCTCGTGGACGAGCCGACGCAGGGCATGTCGCCCGCCGTGGCGAGCCGTACGTACGCGCTCCTGGCCGCCACGGCGGCCTGCGTCGTCCTCGCCGAACAGCGGCTGCCGCCCGCTGTGCGCGAGGCCGGCGGGCGGACGGCGGTCGTGCACGAACTGCGCCGGGGCGCGGTGGTGTTCAGCGGGGAGCCGGCAGAGCTCAGGCCCGGCCGGTCGCGGTACGCCCCGGGATGACGAGGACGGTGCCCACGGCGAGCCGGTCGGGGCTGCTCCCGATCGTGGCGCGGTTGGCCTTGTACAGGGCCTGCCAGCCGCCCTTCACCTGGTGGCGGCGGGCGATCGAGCTCAGCGTCTCCCCCGGCCTCACCGTGTGGACGCGGTGGTCGAACCGTTCGATCCGCACCTTCCTGGAGCAGGCGGGCCAGGCGTTCCACCCCTGGGCGTGCAGCACCTTCTCGGCGACCTTGATCTGCTCCTGGCGGGTCGCGAGGTCGGCGCGCGGCGCGTACTTGAGCCCGCCGTACGCCTCCCAGGTGGGCTGGTAGAACTGCAGCCCGCCGTAGAAGCCGTTGCCCGTGTTGGTGTCCCACCGGCCGTTGCTCTCGCACTGGGCGAGGCAGTGCCACGGACCCTTGGTGGCGGAGCAGTCGTACGATCCGGCCGCGCCGCCCGGCCTCGGCGGCGGGGCCGCGGCGGCGGGGGCCGGCGCGAGGGCCCCCGCCGCCAGGATCGCGCCGACGACCAGGGAGACGGACCGGACACGCTTGGTCAGCTTCGGGTGCATCGGTTCACGCTAGGCAGCTCCGCGGCGGGCCGAAGACGTGCCGCGCCGCCGCGGAGCCGACCCCACCCGGTCGGACTATCAGCCGGTCAGACTTGGAGGCGCTGCCCCGGAACGATCACGTTCGGATCGCCGCCGATGACGTGCCGGTTGGCGGCGTACACCTGCTGCCAGCCGACGCCGTGCCGGGCCGCGATGCGGCTGAGGGTGTCGCCCGAGCGGACGGTGTAGGTGCCAAAGGCGCCGTGCGAGGCGCCCCGGCCCGAGCGGTCCGCGGCCCCGGCCGGGCGCTGCCCGACGGCCTTGGGCGCGGGCTTGGCGGCCTTCGGCACCGGCGCCGCCGCGGACGGTGCGCCGCCGTAGGCGCCGGCCCGGGCCGCGCAGCTGGGCCAGGCGCCCCAGCCCTGGGCCCGCTGGACCCGGGTGGCGACGGCGATCTGCTGCGCCTTGGACGCCCTGTCGGCGGTCGGCGCGTAGGCCCCGCCACCGTAGGCACGCCACGTACCGGCGGAGAACTGCAGCCCGCCGTAGTAGCCGTTGCCCGTGTTGATGCCCCAGTTTCCGCCGCTCTCGCACCGTGCGATGCGGTCCCACACTCCGCTGTCGGCCGCGCCGGCCTGGCCGGTCGCGGCGAGCAGTCCCAGCGGGGCCAGAAGCGCGGCCCCTCCGATCACTGCCGTCCTGCGCGTGCTCTTGGGACGTGCGGACATGTATTTCCCTCTCGAACGACCCGGGCTCCCCCTGACCGTGCGGGCCCCTCGCGCATCCGGCGTCCGGGGTCCGGCCGGCCCCGTCCGCCGGTGTCGTGCTGAAGACTGCTGGTGCGGTCGGCGGACGTACCCGAGCGGTGCTCGCTGCACACGGCGGTGGAATCTAGGAGCCCGCGCGCCCCGCCATCAACCGGGCCCCCGTCGGTCCAGGCCAGTCCGGTGTTACCCGGAGTAGCAACGAGTTCCGGACACCCACTTCATCGCCCGATAGCGGGATTTACCCGGCGGTACCCCGGCCGGCCTGTGACTCAGCTCACCGCCCCAACTTCCTTGCATTCAGCACCTGTTGGCGCGGAGTGACAGATTCCGCCGCCCGTCTCACCCTCCGCTGCGGATGATTCGATTCCGTTCCCCGTCGCGCGTGACCTGCACCACTGATCGACCGTTGTCTCCTTATGAGCCGGGCAGGGTCCGGCCCGTCACACCCTCCCCATGCACCCCAGATGACGATCCCGAGGAGCCACCCGTGCCGCGCATGCTCGACGTCAGCGACGACGTACGCGCCGAGATCGGCGACGAAGAAGCCGACCGGCTGCTCGCCGGAGACAACACCCCGGGCAGCTACGACTGCACGTCCTGCCGCACCCCCGGCGACGCCGAACAGGAGCGCACGAGCACCGTCCTGTTCGTCGGTGACGAGACGGCCGTGCTCGCCTTCGCGCACGCCGGCTGCCTGCCCTCGCAGATCGTCACGGTCTCCGAGGAGCAGCTGCAGGGCGCCGTGCGCTCGATCACCGGCGACGACGGCGAGACGACGGCCGACGCGGCACCCAACCAGGCCGTCCTCGGTGTCACCAGCGGCCTCGTCCTCATCGAGGGCGAACTGCGCCCCGCGCTCGTCGTCGAACCGACCGGCGCCATCGCCCGCCCCGGCGCCGCGCCGGGCGGCGGCGACGACTTCCTGCCGCTCCTGATCGAGCAGGGGTTCCTGCCGGTGGCCTCCCTCGACACCGTCCCGCCGCCGCTGCCCGGCTGGTCGGTGCTGCTCGCCATGGGCCAGCTGCACGCCATCCTGCAGCCCGGCACGGGCGGCGGTTCCCCGGTCGCCTGGTGGCAGGCGCACCACCCGCTCCAGGTCACCGAGGACTGGCGGACCGCGGCCAACAAGACCCAGACCGTGCTGCTCTTCGCGGCCCCCGCCGGCTCCATCGGCCGTCAGCCGCGCGAGGACATGCTGCGGGACGCCCTGGACAAGGCGGCGACCCACGGCAGGCTCGTCGCCGCCTCGATGCCGCTCGCCGGCACCTGAGCCGCGGGGAGCCCACATGCGCCGGTCACACTCCTGCCGGACGGGGAAAGCCGTACTGCCCCCGCATCCGCAGGGCCCCGGTTTCGTTGGCACAGACGTGCACACATACGACCCCTCCCGGCCCCGGCCGGCGTACCAGACCCCCATCCCCTCCATGCGCACGGCGCAGGAACCGACGGGCAGCCACTCGGCCACACCCATCTACGACACGCTGTACTCGGAGTACCTCAGGGCCTTCCGCGCCCTGCCGGGCGACCGGTCCGGCGAGGAGGACCTGGGGTTCACCGGCTTCGGCACCATGGGGCCGTACGGCGTCCAGCACCGCATGGACGGGCGGCACGACCAGCGCCACGGCTCGTACGGCCAGTTCCACGTGGCCCGCTACGGCCAGCACGAGCACCACGCCACGGGCCACCACCAGTTCCCCGCGGCGCTGCCCCCGGGCCCGCGCCGCGAGCACTGAGCCCGCGCACCACGCCGGACCCCCGGACAGCCCGATGCCCGGCCTCCCCAGAGGGGGGCCGGGCATCGGCGCACGCGCGTGCGTGCCGTCGCTCTTACTTTTGCTTACTTCTTGCGGCCGCGCTTCTCGCGCACCCGCACCGAGATGTGGATCGGCGTCCCCTCGAAGCCGAACTCCTCGCGCAGGCGGCGCTCCAGGAAGCGGCGGTACCCCGCCTCGATGAAGCCGGAGGCGAAGAAGACGAACCGCGGCGGCTTGGTGCCCGCCTGCGTGCCGAAGAGGATGCGGGGCTGCTTGCCGCCGCGGACCGGGTGCGGGTGGGAGGCGACGATCTCGCCGAGGAACGCGTTCAGACGGCCGGTCGGCACGCGCGTCTCCCAGCCCTCGAGCGCCGCCTCGATCGCCGGGACCAGCTTCTCCATGTGGCGGCCGGTGCGCGCCGACACGTTGACCCGGGGCGCCCAGGCGACCTGGGCGAGCTCGGTCTCGATCTCCCGCTCCAGGTAGTAGCGGCGCTCCTCGTCGAGGGTGTCCCACTTGTTGTACGCGACGACGATCGCGCGGCCGGCCTCGACCGCCATCGTCACGATGCGCTGGTCCTGCACCGAGATGGTCTCGGAGGAGTCGATGAGGATCACCGCGACCTCCGCCTTCTCCACGGCGGCGGCCGTGCGCAGCGAGGCGTAGTAGTCGGCGCCCTGCTGGAGGTGGACGCGCTTGCGGATGCCCGCCGTGTCGACGAACTTCCAGGTCACGCCGCCCAGTTCGATGAGCTCGTCGACCGGGTCGCGGGTGGTGCCCGCCTCTTCGTTGACGACCACGCGGTCCTCGTTCGCCACCTTGTTGAGCAGCGAGGACTTGCCGACGTTCGGACGGCCGATGAGCGCGATGCGGCGCGGGCCGCCGATGGCGGCGCCGAAGGTCTGGGCGGGCGCGTCGGGCAGCGCCTCGAGGACGGCGTCCAGCATGTCGCCGGTGCCGCGGCCGTGCAGCGCGGAGATGGGGTGCGGCTCGCCGAGGCCCAGGGACCACAGGGCGGTGGCGTCGGCCTCGCCGGAGGGGCCGTCGACCTTGTTGGCACAGAGGACGACGGGCTTGCCGGCCTTGCGGAGCAGGCGTACGACGGCCTCGTCGGTGTCGGTGGCGCCGACCGTGGCGTCGACGACGAAGACCACGGCGTCGGCGGCCTCGATGGCGTACTCCGCCTGGGCGGCGACGGAGGCGTCGATGCCGAGGACGTCCTGCTCCCAGCCGCCGGTGTCGACGAGCTTGAAGCGGCGGCCCGACCATTCGGCCTCATAGGTGACGCGGTCGCGGGTCACGCCGGGGCGGTCCTCGACCACGGCCTCGCGGCGGCCGATGATGCGGTTCACCAGGGTCGACTTGCCGACATTGGGGCGGCCGATGACGGCGAGGACGGGCAGCGGGCCGTGGCCCGCCTCCTCGATGGCGCCCTCGACGTCCTCGACGTCGAAGCCCTCCTCGGCGGCGAGCTCCATGAACTGTGCGTACTCGGCGTCGCCGAGCGCCCCGTGGTCGTGCTCGGCAAAGCCGTCGCCCTCGGGCTGGATCTGGTCGTTCATGAAGTCCGTACCTCGTCGTTCATCGTGGTGATCGGTGCGCCGGCCTCTCGGGTCGGACCGGGGCACTACTTGATAAGTCTCGCTCAGCGCCCGGTCAGGCGCCTGGCGTTTTCCAGGTGGGCGGTGAGCCGCTCCTGGATGCGCACGGTCGCTTCGTCGAGCGCCTTGCGCGTCCGCCGTCCGCTGCCGTCGCCCGCCTCGAAGGGGTCGCCGAAGACGACGTCGACCCGGCTGCGCAGCGGGGGCAGCTGCTTTATCAGCCGTCCGTTGCGCTCGGTGCTTCCCAGCACCGCCACCGGGACGATGGGGGCGCCGGAGCGCACCGCGAAGTACGCGAGTCCGGCCCGCAGCGAGGCGAAGTCGCCCTCGCCCCTGGTGCCCTCCGGGAAGATCCCGAGGACGCCGCCCTGCTCCAGGACGCCGAGCGCCCGGGTGATGGCCGTCCGGTCGGCGACCGAGCGGTCCACCTTCAGCTGGCCGATGCCGTGCAGGAAGTGGCCGAGCGGCCCGATGAACGCTTCCTTCTTGATCAGGAAGTGCGTGGGCCGGGGCGCGACGCCCATGACCATCGGGCCGTCGACGTTGTGCGAGTGGTTGACGGCCAGGATCACCGGGCCGGTCGGCGGCACCCGCCAGGAGCCGAGCACCCGCGGCTTCCACAGGCCGTACATGAGTCCGACGCCGATACGGCGGCCGACCTCGGCACCCCGCTCGGAGGCACCCCGGTCCGAGGCACCTCGCTCGGAGGCGCCCCGCCCGGGACCGGAGGGAGCCTCGCTCACTTCGCGGCCCGCTTCTCCTCGACGAGGGTGACGACGCACTCGATGACCTGCTGGAGCGTGAGCTCGGTGGTGTCGACCTCGACGGCGTCGTCGGCCTTGGCCAGCGGGGACGTCTTGCGGCTGGAGTCGGCCGCGTCCCGCTTGATCAGGGCTTCCTGGGTCGCCTTGACGTCGGCGCCCTTCAGCTCGCCGGAGCGGCGGGCGGCGCGGGCCTCGGGCGAGGCGGTGAGGAAGATCTTCAGGTCGGCGTCGGGCAGCACGGTCGTACCGATGTCACGGCCCTCGACGACGATGCCCTTCTCGGCCGAGGCGGCGATGGAGCGCTGCAGCTCGGTGATGCGGGCACGCACCTCGGGGACGGCGCTGACCGCGCTGACCTTGGAGGTGACCTCACTGGTGCGGATGGGGCCCGCGACGTCCGTGCCGTCGACCGTGATGGTCGGGGCGGCCGGGTCGGTGCCGGAGACGATCTCGGGCTTGCCCGCCACGGCGGCGATCGCGGTGGGGTCGGTGAGGTCGATGCCGTTGTGCACCATCCACCAGGTGATCGCCCGGTACTGGGCGCCGGTGTCCAGGTAGCTGAGGTCCAGCTGGGCGGCGACGGCCTTCGAGGTGCTCGACTTGCCCGTGCCGGAGGGACCGTCGATGGCGACGATCACGGCTGCCGGGTTGGCGGTTGCTGCGGTTTCCACGGGGGGCGGGCACCTTTCGCAGTACTCGGGGCGGGAGGCGGGGCGTGCACACGCCCCGCACAAGGTTACTGGCTCGCACACCCTGCCCCGACAGCCCCTGCGCCCGCGGGCGCCCGCCGCGCCGCCTACCGCCGTATCGACCAGCCGCGCTCGCTCAGCGCCGCGCTCAGCACCGGAGCGGCCGTCGGCTCGACCATCAGCTGCACCAGACCGGCCTGCTGTCCGGTGGCGTGCTCGATGCGCACGTCCTCGATGTTGACGCCCGCCTGGTCCGCGTCGGCGAAGATCCGGGCCAGCTGACCCGCCTTGTCGTCGATGAGCACCGCGACGATCTCGTACGACGCCGGGGCCGCGCCGTGCTTGCCGGGCACCCGGGTGCGGCCCGCGTTGCCGCGCCGCAGCACGTTCTCCACGCCGGCCGCGCCCTCGGAGCGCTTCGAGCCGTCGGCGGACTGCAGGGCGCGCAGCGCCGTCACCGTCTCGTCCAGGTCGGCGGCGACGGCGGCGAGCAGGTCGGCGACGGGCCCGGGGTTGGCGGAGAGGATGTCGATCCACATCCGCGGGTCGGAGGCGGCGATCCGCGTGACGTCGCGGATGCCCTGGCCGCACAGGCGTACCGCCGTCTCGTCGGCGTGCTCAAGGCGGGCCGCGACCATGCTGGAGACCAGGTGCGGCATGTGCGAGACGAGGGCGACCGCCCGGTCGTGGGCGTCGGCCTCCATGACGACGGGCACGGCGCGGCAGAGCGCGACGAGCTCGAGGGCGAGGTTGAGCACCTCGGTGTCGGTGTCCCGGGTCGGGGTCAGCACCCAGGGCCGGCCCTCGAAGAGGTCGGCGGTGGCGGCCAGCGGGCCGCTGCGCTCGCGCCCCGACATGGGGTGGGTGCCGATGTACGGGGTGAGGTCGAGGCCGAGCTCCTCCAGCTCGCGACGCGGGCCGCCCTTGACGCTCGCCACGTCGAGGTAGCCGCGAGCCACCCCGCGCCGCATGACGTCGGCCAGCGTGGCGGCGACATGCGAGGGGGGCACGGCGACGACGCAGAGGTCGACGGGCCCCTCGGGCGCCTCGTCGGTGCCGGCGCCGAGGGCGGCGGCGGTGCGGGCCTGTGCCGGGTCGTGGTCGGCGAGGTGGACGGCGACGCCCCGGGAGGCGAGGGCCAGGGCTGCGGAGGTGCCGATCAGACCGGTGCCGATGACGAGGGCGGTTCTCACTGGGCGATGTCCTTGCGGAGTGCGGCCGCGGCGCCGAGGTACACGTGGGTGATCTCGGAGCGGGTCCGCTCGGTGTCGATGTGGGCGAGGAGGCGGACGACGCGGGGCATCGCGCCCGCCACGTCCAGTTCCTGCGCGCAGATCAGGGGAACGTCGACGACGCCGATCGCCCGGGCGGCGGCCGCGGGGAAGTCGGAGCGCAGGTCGGGGGTGGCGGTGAACCAGATGCTGATCAGGTCCTCCGCGGTCAGCGCGTTGCGTTCGAGGACCGCGGTGAGCAGGGCGGCGACCTGCTCGCCCATGTGTCCGGCCTCGTCCCTCTCCAGCTGGACGGCGCCCCGGACCGCTCGTACCGCCACGTCACCGCTCCTCGTATCGCTTGCGCACTGGCTCGGCCCCAAGCCTATCCGGGCGATCAGAGCCGCCGCCCCCTTGGGCCCGGCCCCCGCGAGGCCCCGCAGGACCCGGCCCGTACGCTCGCCGCATGCACTCCCAGGACCTGTCCCTCGTACGCGACCACACGGTCTACTCCTGCGTGATGGGCTCGCGTGCCTTCGGGCTCGCGACGGAGGGCAGCGACACCGACCGCAGGGGCGTCTTCCTGGCCCCCACCCCGCTGTTCTGGCGGTTCGAGAAGCCGCCGACGCATCTGGACGGGCCGGCCGACGAACAGTTCAGCTGGGAGCTCGAGCGCTTCTGCGAGCTCGCGCTGCGCGCCAACCCGAACGTCCTGGAGTGCCTGCACTCCCCCATCGTGGAGCGCCTGACGGACACCGGCCGCGAACTGCTCGCCCTGCGCGACGCGTTCCTCTCCCGGCAGGCCCACGAGACCTTCACCCGCTACGCGCTGGGCCAGCGCAAGAAGCTGGAGGCGGACGTCCGCACCCACGGCGCCCCGCGCTGGAAGCACGCCATGCACCTGCTGCGGCTGCTGATCTCCTCCCGGGACCTGCTGCGCACCGGTGAACTGACGATCGACGTCGGCGGCCACCGCGAGGCGCTGCTCGCGGTCAAGCGCGGCGAGGTCCCCTGGCCCGAGGTGGAGAGCCGGATGAACCGCCTGGCGGCCGAGGCCGACGAGGCGGCGGCACGCAGTCCGCTCCCGGCCGGCCCGGACCGGGAGCGGATCGAGGACTTCCTGTTCCGTGCGCGCCGGGCGTCAGCCCTGCGGGCCCTGGAGCCGCACCCGGACGACGAGGTCGTGCAGGGCGTCGTGGGCGGTGTGGACGCCGGGCAGCGCTGACCCCGCCTGCGCCGCGTCGAGGAGGGCGTGCAGCCGCTCCACGTCGGCGGCCACGCGCGCGTGGTCCACGTCGGCTGCGCCGTGTTCGGCCGCGCCCTTGGCCGCGATGAGCTCCGGCAGGTACGCGGGGGCGGCGGGCACCTCCCCGAGGAGCGTGGGCAGATCGGCGACGACCTGCCCGCTGCGCATCAGGTGGATGCCGGTGAGCAGGACGCGGAAGGTGTAGAGCAGCGGCTTGAGCTCGCCGTTCTTCTCGAAGAGCCGCCACTGGGTGCCGGCGAACCCCCGGTAGTGGTGGGCGTGGTGGCTGGTGAGCACGGCCGGGGCGAGCGCGACGAGCTCGGCGTGCGCGTCGGTGGTGTGCACCACCAGCGGGGAGAGCAGCTGCTCCAGGACGTAGCCGTTGTTCCGCAGCATCAGGCGGGCGAACTTGCGCAGGTCGTGCGTGACGAGGTCCATCTCGACGCCGTCGCGGTCCCACATCTTCGTACGGGTCTCTTCCGGTTCCCTGAGCCCCACCAGGTCCGCCGTCGGCAGCAGGTGCACACCGCGCAGGTCCACGTCCGAGTCGCGGGACGGGAAGCCGTACAGGTGCGCTCCGGATACGGTCGCGAAGAGCAGCCGGTCGCGTCGCTCGGCGACGACGGAGGCGAGGTCGATGTCCGGGCCGGGGCCCAGGTCCACAGTCATCCCTCAAGCGTCCCAGAGGGCCCCGAAGGCGAGGAGCTCGGCCCGGTACTCGATCCGTCCGGTCCACTCGGCGGGCCAGGCGCCGGCGCCGTGGTGGGCACCGGCGAAGGCCCCGGCGAGGCAGGCGATCGAGTCGGAGTCGCCGGATGTGCAGGCGGCCCTGCGCACTGCGGTGACCGGCTCGTCGACGCATTGCAGGAAGCAGAGCAGAGCGGTGGCGAGTGCCTCTTCGGCGATCCAGCCCTCGCCGGTGGCCAGGCACGGGTCGGTCTCCTGGTTGGCGCGTTTGAGGGCGCCCTCCAGGCGTTCGAGGACGGCGAGGCACTCGTCCCAGCCGGGGGTGATGAAGGCGCGCGGCGTGGCCGCCCCGCTCCGCTTCCACAGCTCGCCGAGCCAGCGCTCGTGGTAGGTCTCGCGGTTGTCGTACGCGTAGGAGCGGAGGAGTCCGACGAGTCCGGTCGGCTCGGCGCCCTCGGCGAGCAGCCGTACGGCGTGCGCGGTGAGGTCGGAGGCGGCGAGGGCCGTCGGGTGGCCGTGGGTGAGCGCGGACTGCAACTGGGCGGCGCCCGCCCGCTCTTCGTCGCTCAGGCCGGGGGCGAGGCCGAGGGGTGCGACGCGCATGTTGGCGCCGCAGCCCTTGGAATGCAGCTGGCTCGCCTCCTGCCACGGCCTGCCGGTCTTGAGGAGGTGGCAGGCCTTCAGGCAGGTGTTGCCGGGGGCGCGGTTGTTCTCCGGCGACTGGTACCAGTCGACGAACTCCTCGCGCAGCGGCCGCTCGAGCCGCTTCGGGCCGAGGGTGCCCCGCTCCATGGCGGTGCGCAGGCCGCGGGCGAGCGCCAGCGTCATCTGGGTGTCGTCGGTGACGATCGCGGGCCGCGGCAGCTCCATCTCGCGCCAGGGGCCGCACTTGGCGAGGATCGAGGGGACGTCGTTGAACTCGGTCGGAAAGCCGAGGGCGTCACCGAGGGCGAGCCCCATGAGGGATCCGGTGGCGGCACGTTTCGGGGCGTTCACGAGGGCTGTCCTTCCGGGGCCGGGCGGAGCAGGGGCGGGTGCAGGGTGGTGGCGGTGCCCGCCCGGAAGAGCGCGGCGGGCTTGCCGCGGCCGCCGGTCAGCCGGGCGGCGCCGGGGATGGCCTCGACGAGGCCCGGTGTGCCGACCACCTTGCGCCGGAAGTTGGCGGGGTCGAGCTCGGCGCCCCACACGGCCTCGTAGACCTGGCGCAGCTCGCCGAGGGTGAACTCGGGGGCGCAGAAGGCGGTGGCGAGGCCGGTGTACTCCAGCTTGGCGCCGACCCGGTCGTGGGCGTCGGCGAGGATCCGGTCGTGGTCGAAGGCGAGCGGCCGGTAGGTCGCCGGGCGGTACGGCAGCCAGGCGGCGCGGGCCGCGTCGCCGCCCCCGCGCACCTGGGGCGGGTCCGGCACGAGCGCGGCGAAGGCGACGGAGACGACCCGCATGCGCGGATCGCGGTCCGGGTCGCTGTAGGTGCGGACCTGCTCCAGGTGGAGCCGTCCGGCGTCCGCGATGCCGGTCTCCTCGGTGAGCTCCCGTGCGGCGGCCTGTTCGGCCGACTCGTCGGGAAGCACGAATCCGCCGGGCAGGGCCCAGCGTCCCGCGTACGGGTCCTGACCGCGCTCGACGAGCAGGACGTGCAGCACGCCGTCCCTGACGGTGAACACCGCCAGGTCGACGGTGACGGCGAAGGGCTCGAAGGCGTACTTGTCGTACTCCTGCATGCGCCACCACCCCCCTCTCTTTATGGTCTCGATGACTATAAAGAGAGGGGGGTGGTTCGGGCAAGGGAGTCCCGCCGGTCTACAGGTCGACCTCCTGCATCAGCATCCCGACCTCCGTGTTGGACAGGCGCCGCAGCCAGCCGGACTTCTGGTCGCCCAGGGTGATCGGCCCGAAGGCCACCCGCACCAGCTTGTCGACGGGGAAGCCGGCCTCGGCGAGCATGCGCCGCACGATGTGCTTGCGGCCCTCGTGGAGGGTGACCTCGACCAGGTAGTTCTTGCCGGTCTGCTCGACGACGCGGAAGTGGTCCGCGCGGGCGTACCCGTCCTCCAGCTGGATGCCGTCCTTGAGCTGCTTGCCCAGGTCGCGCGGGATCGGGCCCACGATGTGCGCGAGGTAGACCTTCTTCACGCCGTACTTGGGGTGGGTCAGCCGGTGCGCCAGCTCGCCGTGGTTGGTGAGCAGGATGACGCCCTCGGTCTCGGTGTCGAGCCGTCCCACGTGGAACAGCCGCGTCTCGCGGTTGGTCACGTAGTCACCGAGGCACTGGCGGCCCTCGGTGTCCTCCATGGTGGAGACGACACCGGCCGGCTTGTTGAGCGCGAAGAACTGGTACGACTGGGTGGCGACCGTCAGGCCGTCGACCTTGATCTCGTCCTTCTCGGGGTCCACGCGCAGCCCCTGCTCCAGGACGATCTCGCCGTTGACCTCGACGCGGGCCTCGTCGACCAGCTCCTCGCAGGCACGGCGCGAGCCGTAGCCCGCGCGGGCGAGGACCTTCTGCAGGCGCTCGCCCTCCTGCTCGGCGCCCGGGAAGGTCTTGGGGAGGCTCACCTTGGGCTTGCCCGCGTACCGCTCGCGGTTGCGCTCCTCGGCCCGCGCGTCGTACTCACGCGAGGTGGCGGGAGCCCAACGGCCCCGTCCGGCGCCCTGGCCCTGCCGGGGCCCGCCCTTCGCGCCGCCGCGGGCGGAGGCGCCACGGCCCGACTTCGGACCGTCCTGCGTGCCGCCGGAGCCCACGTCGTAGCGCCGCTCCTCCGGACGCGGCTTCTTCGGGCGGCCGCTGCCGCCCTGCTTGTCGTCGCGGTTGCCGCCGGCCCCGCGGGGGTTGCCGCGGCCGCCGCCGTTCCCGCCGCGGCCGCCGCTGTTGCCACCACGGCTCCCGCCGTTGTTTCCGCTGCTGTTCCTGCCGCTGCTGCTTCGCATCAAAAGTTCCGTCTAGTCGACTGTGTCCTCGTAACCCGGCGCATCGGGTGCGTCCGGATCGAACGACGGGACACCCTCCAGTGTGTCTCCCTCGATCGCGTCCGCCTCGGGGAGGAAGGGCGCGAGCTCGGGGAGCTCGTCCAGGCCGCGCAGGCCCATCCGCTCCAGAAAGTAGTTCGTCGTCCTGTACAGGATCGCACCTGTTTCGGGTTCCGCGCCCGCCTCCTCCACCAGACCCCTCTGGAGCAGGGTGCGCATCACGCCGTCGCAGTTCACCCCGCGCACCGCGGAGACCCGCGAGCGGCTGACCGGCTGGCGGTACGCGACGACCGCGAGGGTCTCCAGAGCCGCCTGGGTGAGCCGTGCCTGCTGCCCGTCAAGGACGAAGCCCTCGACGGCGGCGGCGTACTCGGGGCGCGTGTAGAACCGCCAGCCGCCGGCCACGAGCCGCAGCTCGAAGCCGCGCCGCTGCACGGTGTACTCGTCGGCCAGCTCGCGCAGCGCGTCCGCGACCTCGCGCCGGGGCCGCTGCAGGATCTTGGCCAGGTGGTCCTCGGTGGCCGGCTCGTCGACGACCATCAGGACGGCCTCCAGGGCGGGCCGCAGCTCCAGGTCCGCGACCGTCGCCGCGCCCGCCGGGTACTCGCTCACGCCTTCTCCTCCATCGGCTCGGGCGGCCGGTCGAACTCGTCGGTCACGGTCGGCTCCCCGGCGCCGTCCCCGCCGGTCCACCGGACCATGAGCTCCCCCAGGGGGTCCTCCTGGTCCAGGGTGACGGCCTTCTCGCGGTAGAGCTCCAGGAGGGCCAGGAACCTGGCGACGACCGTGAGGGTGTCCCCCCCGTCCTCCACGAGCACCCGGAAGCTCGTCTCGCCGTGCTCCCGCAGCCGGGCGATCACCAGAGAGGCCTGCTCCCGCACGGAGACCAGCGGGGCATGGATGTGTTCGACGTACACCTGCGGCTTCGCGCGCGGCTGCATGGCCTTCACGGCGAGCTTCGCGAACCCCTCGGCCCCGATGCTGATGACGACTTCCGGCAGCAGCTCGGCGTGGTGCGGCTCAAGGCCCACGGTCCGCGGATGGCGCCGCGCCTCCGCCTCGAGCCGCCCGCTGAAGATGTCCGCGATCTGTTTGTACGCGCGGTACTGCAGGAGCCGCGCGAAGAGCAGGTCCCTGGCCTCCAGAAGCGCGAGGTCGGCCTCGTCCTCGACCTCGGCGGCGGGCAGCAGCCGCGCCGCCTTGAGGTCGAGCAGGGTGGCGGCGACGACCAGGAACTCGGTCGTCTGGTCCAGGTCCCAGTCGGCCCCCATCGCCCGGATGTGCGCCATGAACTCGTCGGTCACCTTGGAGAGGGCGACCTCGGTGACGTCCAGCTTGTGCCGGGAGATCAGCTGGAGCAGCAGATCGAAGGGGCCCTCGAAGTTGGCGAGCCGGACCTTGAACCGCCCGTCGTCGGGCTCTGCGGGCTCGGAGGGTTCGGCGGGCGCGGGCTCAGGCTCGGCGGGAGCCCCGGGCTCCGCGGCCGGCGCCGGCTCCGGCTCCGGCTCCGAGGGAGCGGACCCGGGTCCACGCCCCAGAGCACGCCGGCGGGCGGGCGGGGCGGATTCATCGTTCAGGCGCATCGCCGGTGAACGCTACCCCTACCGCCCGCGAAGCCGTCGTACGAGAATGCTCGCGTCCCCGCGCGACTCCAGGTCGGCGAGGACGACGGCGACCGCCTCGCGCACGATGCGCCCGCGGTCGACCGCGAGGCCGTGCTCGCCGCGCAGCACGAGCCGCGCGTGTTCGAGGTCCATCAGCTCCTCGGCGGAGACGTACACGGTGATCTTCTCGTCGTGCCGCTCGCGCCCGCTGGGCCGCCGGTTGGCCGCCCGGGCCCTGCGCCGCGCCTGCGCGGTCGACGAGCCGCCCGACTTGCCGCCCGGTGAGGCGGCCGAACCTTCCTGCGCGGACCGGCGCCCGGCGTTCTTCTCGCCCTCCGCAGCCGCGCGGCTGCGCGACTCGGCCCCGGACTCCGCGTCCGCGGCCGTGTGTTCGGCCGGCTCGCCGCCGTCGCCCTGGACCGCCGTGTCCTCGGCCGCCGCCGTCTCGTCGCTCTCGCCCGCCGGAGCGGGCACCCGCGCCTCGCCGTTCGCCTGGCGCCGCGGCGTCGACGACTGGAGGGCCATCCCCCCGGTCGTGCGGAACAGTTCGTCGGCCCCGGGCAGACTCACTCGGCGTGACACCGGGCGAGCACCTCCCTGGCGAGCTGGCGATAGGCGGCCGCGCCGACCGAGTTGGAGGCGTACGTCGTGATCGGCTCGCCGGCGACCGTGGTCTCCGGGAAGCGGACCGTGCGGCCGATGACCGTGTGGTAGACGTGGTCGTCGAAGGCCTCGACCACGCGCGCGAGCACCTCACGGCTGTGCACCGTGCGGGAGTCGTACATGGTCGCGAGGATGCCGTCGAGCTCCAGGTCGGGGTTGAGCCGCTCCTGGACCTTCTCGATGGTCTCCGTCAGCAGGGCGACACCGCGCAGCGCGAAGAACTCGCACTCCAGCGGCACGATCACCTTGTGAGCCGCCGTCAGGGCGTTCACGGTGAGCAGGCCGAGCGAGGGCTGACAGTCGATCACGATGTAGTCGTAGTCCTGCATGAGCGGCTTCAGGGCGCGCTGCAGCGTCGACTCGCGCGCGACCTCGCTCACCAGCTGGACCTCGGCCGCGGACAGGTCGATGTTGCTGGGCAGCAGGTCCATGTTGGGGACCGCCGTCTTCAGGAGCACCTCGTCCGCGGACATGCCGCGCTCCATGAGGAGGTTGTAGACCGTCAGGTCGAGCTCCATCGGGTTGACCCCGAGGCCCACGGAGAGGGCGCCCTGCGGGTCGAAGTCGACGAGCAGGACCCGGCGTCCGTACTCCGCGAGGGCCGCGCCCAGGTTGATGGTCGACGTCGTCTTGCCGACGCCGCCCTTCTGGTTGCACATCGCGATGATCTTCGCGGGACCGTGGTCGGTCAGCGGGCCCGGGATCGGGAAGTACGGCAGCGGGCGGCCCGTGGGGCCGATGCGCTCGCGGCGCTGACGGGCGGCGTCCGGCGCGAGCGTGGCCGCGTACTCCGGATCGGGCTCGTACTCGGCGTCGGGGTCGTAGAAGTGCCCCTGGGGCAGTTCCTCGTAGTCGGCGAGGTGGGTGTGGGTGTTATCGCCACTCCGGTCGCCGGCCATGGCGTTCACGTGATGGCCATCCATGCTCTGGGGTGCTGACTGTGTCGGCTGGGGGCTCTGCCGGGCTTCGAAGGTGCGGACAGCGACCGAGCCGACGGCCTCGAGCCCCACGGGACCCTGGTCCCGCACAGACGTTCCTGGTTGACCACCCCCGGGAGCAAATGTCGACTCATTCACAAGTCGTCTTACCTCCTTGGTGACCAGGAAATTTCTCGATAGGTCAGCGTGGCACCATGCCGACGGTTGGCGACTCTATGGCGTGTCACCGCTCCACAGCAACACAATCCGCCGGACCCGGCCCGATGTGTCGGCAACGGAACACCCTTGTGTCAAGGGTGTACGGCTCGTCATCGCGACGTTTCGAGGGTGCGCGAATCGGTTAAAGGGTTACGTTCAAGGCCAGTTGAGCGTGTCCACACTGATACGCATACGGCCGGACCCCTCTCAAGGTCCGGCCGCGGGCGTGAGATTGACGACTTTCGTTGACGAAAGTGTCGTGAGACCGACCGGAGTCGGCCTGCTGGGTCAGCCGAGGAGCGACTCGAGCTCCACGTGCTCGAGACCGTGGGCCTCGGCGACCTCCTTGTAAACCACCTTGCCGTCATGCGTGTTGAGGCCGAGCGCGAGCGCCGGGTCGCGGCGCAGGGCCTCGACCCAGCCGCGGTTGGCCAGCTCGACGATGTACGGCATCGTCGCGTTGGTCAGCGCGTAGGTGGAGGTGTTCGGGACCGCGCCGGGCATGTTGGCGACGCAGTAGAAGACCGAGTTGTGGACCGGGAAGGTCGGCTCGGCGTGCGTGGTCGCGTGCGAGTCCTCGAAGCAGCCGCCCTGGTCGATCGCGATGTCGACAAGGACACTTCCCGGCTTCATGCGGGAGACGAGCTCGTTGGTGACCAGCTTCGGGGCCTTGGCGCCCGGGATGAGGACGGCGCCGATGACGAGGTCGGCCTCGAGGCAGGCCTTCTCCAGCTCGAAGGCGTTGGAGACGACGGTCTGGATCTTCGTGCCGAAGATCTTGTCGGCTTCCTTGAGCTTGTTGATGTCCTTGTCGAGCAGGGTCACGTGGAAGCCCATGCCGATGGCGATCTGCGCGGCGTTCCAGCCGGAGACGCCGCCGCCGATGACGACGGCCTTGCCGGCGGCCACGCCCGGGACGCCGCCCGGCAGCACGCCGCGGCCGCCGTTGGCGGCCATCAGGTGGTAGGCGCCGACCTGCGGGGCGAGGCGGCCCGCGACCTCGGACATCGGGGCGAGCAGCGGGAGCGCGCGGTTCGCGGTCTCCACGGTCTCGTACGCGATGGCGGTGGTGCCCGACTCCAGGAGAGCGTCCGTGCACTCCTTGGACGCGGCCAGGTGCAGGTAGGTGAAGAGCGTCTGGTCCTTGCGGAGGCGGTGGTACTCCTCCGCGATGGGCTCCTTGACCTTCAGGAGCAGGTCCGCGGTGGCCCAGACCTCGTCGGCGGTGTCCAGGATCCGGGCGCCGGCCGAGACGTACTCGTCGTCCGTGATCGAGGAGCCGACACCGGCGTTCCGCTCGATGACGACCTGGTGGCCGTGGCGCACCAGCTCATGCACGCCGGCGGGGGTGATGGCCACCCGGAACTCGTTGTTCTTGACCTCGCGGGGGATGCCGACCTTCATCGTCGATCACGGTCCTTGGCTCAGGGGATTTCTCGGGCAGTGCAACGCATACCGGTGCACGTGGGGGCGCAACGGGAGACACCGCGGAGGTACGCGGCGGAGCCAGTCTAATGAAGGATTTCTCGCTGTCTAGCCTTCCAATACTTCAATCTTCTGCGGATGCACTGCGGATTTCGTAGGCGGAAGGCTCCGCTCCACCATTCCTTTCAAGCCTCGCGACCTGCGGGAGCTCTTCTCCCAGCATGCGCTCGGCCGCGCTCCGGTGCAGCCGGGCGGCCGCCGGGTCCCCGAGCCGCTCCAGGGTGTCCGCGAGACGGAGCTGCAACGCCGCCTGCAACCGCACGTCCTCGGCCTGCCGCGCCCACTCGACGGCCTCCTGGCAGGTGCGCAACGACTCCTCGGGCCGGCCCGCGTACTCCTGCACACGTGCCATCTCGCTCAACGCCCGCGCCTGGGCCGCCACATCACCGTTCCTGCGGTGCCCGGTCACCGCCGAACTCCAGTTGCGCAGCGCCTCCCCGTAGCGCCCCGCGTAGGTGTGCACCGTGCCGATCCGGCCGTACAGCCGGGCGGCGTCGACGCGCTCGCCGCGGGCCAGCCGCTGGGCCAGGGCCCGGCCGAACCAGTCGGAGGCCCGCGAGAAGTCCCCCAGCTCCTGATAGGCGCCGCCTACGGATTCCATCGCGCGGCCGGTCGCGTAGGGGTCGCCCGCGGCCCGGCCGGCGTCCAGAGCGGCCCGGTAGCGGGTCAGCGCCTCCCGGGTGCGTCCCGTCTGTGCGTCCAGGTCGGCGAGGTTCAGCAGCGCCGCGGCCTGCTCGCGCGGCAGGTTCCGCCGCTCGGCCACGTCGAGGACAAGGCGGTGGATGCCGTACAGCTCGGGAGCGGCGGCCTGGGTGCCGCGGTGCGCGACCAGCGCCCGGGTCAGCGCCGCCATCAGCCGCCGCGCCAGGGTGTCGAGCTCCCCGTCGGCGACCGCGAGCCGGGCGGCGGCCAGCAGCGCGGGCTGCCGGATCCGCAGCCACTCGGCGGCGGCCCGGGGGTTCGGGAAGCGCAGCGCGCGCGGCAGCCCGGCGATCTTCTTGCGGGCGGCGGAGCCGTCGGGCTCCGTGACGGCCCGGCAGGACTGCAGCAGCCGTACGGTCCGCTCCAGCATCCGGGCCGTGGCGAGCTGCACCTCGGCGGGCCGGTCCTGGCTCTCGATGCGGGCCCGCAGCAGCGGCACCAGGCAGCCGGGCACCTCGTACTGCGGGATCGGGGACGGCACGGCCCGCACCAGGCCGAGCCCGACGAAGTCGTCGAGGGTGGCCTTGGCCCCGGAGACCGAGCACCCCGCGAGCGCGGAGGCGGTGTGCGGGTCGACGTGGCCGGCCGGGGCGAGGGCGAGCAGGCGCAGTATCCGGGCGGCCGGCGAGGAGAGCGAGTCGTAGGTGTGGGCGAAGACACGCGCGAGGGCCGAGCCCTCCTCGGTCCGGTCGAGCAGCCGTTTGGCCAGGTCGGCGACGGCGGCCTTGGGCCGCTCGGAGAGCCAGCCGCCGGCCAGGACGAGCGCCGCGGGGTGGGCCGCGCAGACCTCGACGAGGGACTCGGCGGCGCGCGGGTCGACGGTGATGCGGACGGGTCCCGCGGCGCGGGCGAGGAGTTCGACGGCGGCCTCCTTGTCCAGGCCGCCGAGCGTGCACGGCCGCACGTCGGGGATGCCGGTGAGCGGCCCCTCGGCGACGGCGACGACCAGGCAGTCGGGGGCGTCCGGCAGCAGCGCGTCGACCTGCTCGGCGTCGGCCGCGTCGTCGAGGAGGAGCAGCGCCCTGCGGCCGGCGAGCGCCGCCCTGAGGGTCTCGGTGAGGTCGTCCTCCGCGGCCCCCGGCGGGGCGGGCACGCCCAGGGCGTCCAGGAGGTCGCGGGCGGTGCGCTCGGTGGGCACCGGGCTGCCGTCGGGTTCGGTGAGGTGGGCGCGCAGCACCCCGTCGGGGTAGGAGTCGGCGAGCCGGCGGGCGAGTTCCTCGGCGAGCGCGGTGCGGCCGGAGCCGGGGCGGCCCGCGACGAGCAGGACGCGCGCGCGGGGGGCCTTGCGGCCGGAGAGGGTGTCGAGCCCCGCGCGGTCGATGTCGGCGCGGAGCTCTTTCAGCTCCCGGCGCCTGCCGACGAACCGATCGCTCGTCGACTCCGGCGGGGCGCTCGCGGGCGCCGGCACCGCACCACCCGCCGCCGCACCGTCCGTGTCGACCGCCTGATCCGTCACGGGCCACGCTCCCGTCCGCCTGCGCACGAACCCGCCGGGGCTCCGGGCGGGACGCTTTCAGAGCCTAGTTCAGGCCCGGCGCCCCTCCCGGTCGCGCAGCACGCACAAGTCGCCCGATCGGATCAGTGGATCGTCACACCGGACGGGATCGGTCCCCTCACGCCTCGAAGGGGCGGGCGGGCCAGGGCGCCTCGGCCGGGCGCAGCGCGTCGAGGCCGTCGCCGTTCCGGGCGGCGACCAGCGACAGCACGCCGACCACCAGGCAGTTGTTGTGCAGCTCGCCGGCGAGCACCCCGCGGACGAGCTCGTCGAGGGGCACCCGGGCGAGCTCCATGTCGGACTCCTCCTCCTCGACCTCGAAGCGCTCGCCCTCGGCCTCGGAGAGATCGCGGGCGAGGAAGACGCGCACGGCCTCGTCGCAGCCGCCGGGGGTGGTGTAGACGTCGGTGAGGACCCGCCAGTCCTCGGCCTTGACATGGGCCTCTTCGTAGAGCTCGCGCTGGGCGGCGTGCAGGGGGTTCTCGCCGGGGACGTCGAGGAGGCCCGCGGGGATCTCCCAGAGCTTGTGGCGCACGGGGTGGCGGTACTGGCGGATGACCAGGACGCGGCCCTCGTCGTCGAGCGCGAGGACGGCGACCGAGCCCGGGTGGACCTGGTAGTCGCGGCGGGCGACGGAGCCGTCGGGCATGACCACGTCGTCGGTGCGGACGGAGGTCTTGTTGCCGACGAACGGGGTCTCCGTCGCCGTGACCTGCCACTCCTCGGCGGTGTCCTTGATCGTCATGCCCTGTCCTCCCACACGTGCAAACGACAAACCGGGGTGCGCGTCCCGTGAGACGCACACCCCGGCAACCGTAACGCGGCCGGTGTTACTTTCCGGACTTGCCGCCCTGCTTGGTCCGGCCCTGCTGCCGCTCGACGGCCGCCTTCACCAGGCCGGCGAAGAGCGGGTGCGGGCGGGTCGGACGGGAGCGCAGCTCCGGGTGCGCCTGGGTGGCGACGAGGTAGGGGTGGACCTCGCGGGGGTACTCGACGTACTCGACGAGCTTGCCGTCCGGGGAGGTGCCGGAGAAGAGGATGCCGGCCTTCTTCTCCAGGTCCGCGCGGTAGGCGTTGTTCACCTCGTAGCGGTGGCGGTGGCGCTCCTCGACGTACTCCTTGCCCTCGTACACCTCGCGCACGATGGAGCCCTCGGCGAGCTTGGCGGGGTACATGCCCAGGCGCATCGTGCCGCCCATGTCACCCTCGCCCGCGACGATGTCGAGCTGCTCGGCCATGGTGGAGATCACCGGGTGGGCGGTGGCCGCGTCGAACTCGGTGGAGTTGGCGTCGGGGATGTCCGCGAGGTTGCGGGCCGCCTCGATGACGATGCACTGCAGGCCCAGGCAGATGCCGAGCAGCGGCACCTTGTTCTCTCGGGCGTACTGGATGGCGCCGACCTTGCCGGAGACGCCGCGGTCGCCGAAGCCGCCGGGGATCAGGATCGCGTCGCAGTCGGCGAGCTGCTTCTGGGCGCCCGCCGGCGTCTTGCAGTCGTCCGAGGTGACCCACTTGACCTTGACGCGGGCCTTGTTGGCGAAGCCGCCCGCGCGCATCGCCTCGGTGATCGAGAGGTAGGCGTCGGGCAGGTCGATGTACTTGCCGACGAGCGCGACGGTGACCTCGTGGAGCGGGTTGTGCACGCGGTCCAGCAGGTCGTCCCACTGCGTCCAGTCGACGTCGCGGAAGGGCAGGTCGAGCTTGCGCACCACGTAGGCGTCGAGGCCCTCGGTGTGCAGGACCTTCGGGATGTCGTAGATCGACTTGGCGTCGATGGCGGCGACCACGGCGGCCTCGTCGACGTCGCACATCAGCGAGATCTTGCGCTTGATGGCGGTCGGCACCTCGCGGTCGGCGCGCAGCACGATGGCGTCCGGCTGGATGCCGATGTTGCGCAGGGCGGCGACGGAGTGCTGGGTCGGCTTGGTCTTCAGCTCGCCGGAGGGGCCGATGTAGGGCAGCAGCGAGATGTGCACGACGAAGACGTTGTCGCGGCCGACCTCGTGGCGGACCTGGCGGACGGTCTCCAGGAACGGCAGGGACTCGATGTCGCCGACGGTGCCGCCGACCTCCGTGATGACCACGTCCACGTCGTCCGTCGCCATGCGGCGGATGCGGTGCTTGATCTCGTTGGTGATGTGCGGGATGACCTGGACGGTGTCGCCGAGGTACTCGCCGCGCCGCTCCTTGGCGATCACCTGGGAGTAGACCTGGCCGGTGGTCACGTTCGCCGAGCCGTCGAGGTCGACGTCGAGGAAGCGCTCGTAGTGGCCGATGTCCAGGTCGGTCTCGGCGCCGTCGTTGGTGACGAACACCTCACCGTGCTGGAAGGGGTTCATCGTGCCCGGGTCGACGTTCAGGTACGGGTCGAGCTTCTGCATCGTGACGCGCAGGCCACGCGCCTTGAGGAGCGCACCGAGGCTGGAGGCAGTCAGACCCTTGCCGAGGGAAGAGGCGACACCCCCGGTGACGAAGATGTGCTTGGTCGTCTTGGATTTGGGCTGCATGGCCAAGAGGGGGCTCCCGTGGTCGCGGTCTGGAGGTGCGTACCGGCGCCGTCATCCGGGATTCGGGGAGGCGCCGTCGCTGCGGTTCGGGGGTTCTATGACCACCGGCTCACGGGCTACCAGGGTATCAGCGACGGAACGAGCCCGCTTCCGGCCACGCTCCGCCATCGGGCACACACGGCTCGGTCACGGAACGGGCACGTCCGCACTCGGGGCACGAGACGTGCGTGGTCCCACTTTTCCCTGGCACACTGCCTCTCACCTGCCGCTCACCCGTTCGGCGGAGGCGCGTTGCCGGGAGGGGCGCGCAGATCACCGACGTGCGTCGTATCCTGCTCGGACACTCGCTGCCGAGCCCCTCCGGCACACGGCACCATCCCGCCTTGCACCCGGAACAAGCGCTCGTCAACGATCACTTGACCGCTGACCAATAAGCGCCCCGCGGGGCGAACGTGGCCGTTCGACTGGAGATGCACGTGGCCGGGCGCATCGAGGACTACGCACTCATCGGAGACATGCAGACCGCTGCCCTGGTCTGCCGGGACGGCACAGTCGACTGGCTGTGCCTGCCCCGCTTCGACTCCCATGCCGTATTCGCCGGCCTGTTGGGCACCGAGGAGCACGGCTTCTGGCGCCTCGGGCCGGCGTACGGCCAGGACGCACAGCCACCCGCTGCCACCCGCCGCTCCTATCGCGGCGACTCGCTGGTGCTCGAATCCGAGTGGGACACCACGCGCGGCACCGTCCGCGTGATCGATTTCATGCCGCCGCGCGACACCGACGCGCCGCAGCTCGTACGCATTGTCGAGGGAGTCAGCGGGCGGGTGCCGATGCGGTCGGCACTGCGCATGCGGTTCAGCTACGGCCGGGTGGTGCCGTGGGTCCACAAGGTCGACGGGCGCACCGTGGCCGTCGCGGGCCCCGACTCGGTGTGGCACGACACGACCGCCGAGACCTACGGCAAGGACCTGACGACCTACTCGGACTTCACGGTGGCGCCGGGTGAGCGGATCGCGTTCACCATCTCGTGGCAGCCCTCGCACCGGGACCAGCCGGCGCTGCCGGAGCCGGAGGCGGCGCTCACCGCCACGGAGGACTTCTGGCGGGAGTGGGTCGACCACTGCACGTACCACGGGCCCTACCGCGAGGCCGTGGTCCGCTCGCTGATCACCCTGAAGGCGCTCACGTACGCGCCGACCGGCGGCATCGTCGCGGCCCCCACCACCTCGCTGCCCGAGGACATCGGGGGCTCGCGCAACTGGGACTACCGCTTCACGTGGCTGCGCGACGCCGCGATCACGCTGTCGTCGCTGCTGCGCACCGGCTACCGCGAGGAGGCCCGCGCGTGGCGCGAGTGGCTGCTGCGCGCGGTGGCGGGCGACCCGGAGAACCTGCAGATCATGTACGGCATCGCCGGTGAGCGCGAGCTCGGCGAGACGGAGCTGGACTGGCTGCCGGGGTACGAGGGCTCGCAGCCCGTCCGGGCGGGCAACGGCGCGGCGCACCAGCTCCAGCTCGACGTGTACGGGGAGACCATCGAGGCGCTGCACCTGGCGCACATGACGGGTCTGGCCCGCAACGACTACGCGTCGCTGCTGCAGCTCCGGCTGATCCGCTACCTGGAGGACCACTGGGACGAGCCGGACGAGGGCATCTGGGAGGTGCGCGGCCCGCGCCGCCACTTCGTGCACTCCAAGGTGATGGCGTGGGTCGCGGTGGACCGCACCATCAAGCTCATCGAGTCCGGTGACGCGGACGGGCCGCTGGACAAGTGGCGCGATCTGCGCGACGACATCCACCGGGACGTCTGTGAGAAGGGTTACGACCCGGAGCGGAACACCTTCACGCAGTCGTACGGCTCCAAGGAGCTGGACGCCTCGCTGCTGCTGATCCCGCAGATGGGCTTCCTGCCGCCCGACGACAAGCGGGTGATCGGCACGATCGAGGCGATCCAGCGGGAGCTGTCCACGCCGGACGGCTTCATCCTGCGCTACCCCACGGCCGGTGACGACGAGGGCGTGGACGGCCTGGAGGGCGACGAGGGGGCGTTCCTCGCCTGCTCGTTCTGGATGGCCGACGACCTGGCGATGATCGGCCGGGTGGACGAGGCCCGCAAGCTCTTCGAGAAGCTGCTGGCGCTCCGCAACGACCTGGGGCTCCTCGCCGAGGAGTGGGACTCCGCCGCCCAGCGTCAGGTCGGCAACTTCCCGCAGGCCTTCAGCCACGTGCCGCTGATCGACACGGCGCTGCGGCTGACGGCTTCGGGGGCGTACGGGGGGTAGCGGGCCTCCTCGATTCCGGACGGCGACGGGCTGCGGCCCGTCGCCGTCCGCGTACCCGGGCACGTGATGCACGCCACACCGGCCGGGGGTGGCCGCAAGTGCCCGGCGCCGGTGCCCAGTTGTCGGGCAGCGGGGTCCGGTGGCGGCGGCCGTGAGGGACCGAAGATGTTTCCCGAACGTGCGTCCCGGTAGCGTCCGCGCCATGGACAGTCAGGGCACTCAGGGCGGCATCACCGTGCAGCGCGCGCTGGAACTCCCCGGGCTGCGCGGCGGGCTCCCCGAGGTCGTCGCGGGCGCGGAACGGCTGCAGCGGACGGTGCGGTGGGTGCACGCGGGCGAGGTGCCCAACATCGCCTCGCTCCTCAAGGGCGGCGAGCTGCTGCTCACCACGGGCCTCGGCCTCGGCGCGCGCCCGGCCGAACAGCGCGCCTTCGTGCGCAACCTCGCCGAGCGGGGCATCGCGGCGCTCGTCGTCGAACTGGGCCCGCGCTTCACCCGGCTGCCCGCGGCGATCGTGGAGACGGCACGCGCCGCCGGGCTGCCGCTGGTGCAGCTGCACCGCGAGGTGCCGTTCGTGACGGTCACCGAAGAGGTGCACACCGAGATCGTCAACGGCCACTACGCGCTGCTCCAGCAGGCCGAGGAGGTGCACCGGCGCTGCACGGAGGCGCTGCTCGGCGGGGGCGGCATCCCGCAGGTCCTCGGGATCCTCGCGGAGTTCAGCGGCAACCCGGTCTTCCTGGAGACGGCGGACGGGCAGCTCCTGTACGCCGCCGGGGCGGGCACCGAGTGCGCGGACCCGCTCCAGGTGTGGGAGGGACTGCGCGGCCGTCCCGTGGACCGGGAGGGTCCGCCGGCGAGCGCGGTCATCGTCGACGTGCCGGGCGGCGGCCCGGGGGCGGGCTCGGTGCGGGCCCGGCTTGCGCTGCTCGCCGTGGAGTCGGCGCCGCTGCCGGTGCACCGCATCGCGGCGGAGCGGGCGGCGGGCAGCCTTGCGGTGGTCCTGATGCAGGCCCGCCAGGAGGAGGAGCTGGCGGCGCGCGGGCGCGGCGACTTCCTCACCGACCTCGCGGAGGGCCGGATCGCCGCGGAGGACGCGCCCGCGCAGGCCCGGGTCCTCGGCTTCAGGCCCGTCCCGGCGGGCAGCCCGCTCCTGCCGGTGGTGATGCGGCTGGCGGACGGGCTGCCGACCGGCGGCGGGTGGGCGGTGCTGGCGCGGGCTGTCGCGGAGGAGCTGGCGTCCGTGGGGGTGCCCGCGCTCCTCGGCGTACGTCCCGTGGAGGGCCGGGTTCCGCTGCTGCTCGGGCTGCGGTCGGAGTCCGAGCGGACCGCGGTCGCCGACCGGGTCGCCGCCGCGCTGCGGGCCGGTGTGGAGCGGGCCGGGATGCAGCGGCCGGGGGCGCAGCCGCCGGTCGTGGTGGTGGGCGTCGCGGGCGGCTGGGCCGCCGCGTCGGCGGGGCTGCGGCACGCGGCGGAGACGGCGACGGCCGCGCAGGGGCTCTCCGACCGGCCCTGGTACGACGCGCGGCGGCTCGACATCGACCTGCTGCTGTGGCGGCTGCACCGCCATGACGAGGACGGGGTCCTCGCCGCGTTCGTGGAGCGCGCCATCGGCCCGCTGCGCGACCACGACCAGCGCTCGAAGCCGCCGCTCCTGCCGACCCTCCAGACCTATCTGGCGCACGCGGGTCGCAAGGCGGAGACGGCGCGCGAGCTGCACCTGAACCGGCAGACCCTGTACAACCGCCTCGCCCGGATCAGCGAGTTGCTCGGCACCGATCTCGACGACCCGCAGACGGTCCTGGCGCTGAGCCTGGCGCTGCGGGCGCGCCGGCACGTGGCCTAGCCGCTCAGCTGTACGGCAGGGGCTGGGTCAGCTCGTCGTAGACGCTGAGCACCTGGGTGACCGTGTCGTCCTCGGTGGGCCAGGTGGCCGCCTGGGCCGTGCCCTTCTCCTTCAGCTCCTCCCGGCGCACCGGATCGGCCAGGAGGCGTACGACGGCGGTGGCGAGGGCCTCCGCGTCGCCGTACGGGACGAGTTCGGCCGCGTCGCCGACGAGTTCGGGGATGCCGCCGACCGCGGTCGCCACGAGCGGCACACGCGCGTGCAGGGCCTCCTGGACGAGTACCGAGCGCGACTCCCAGCTGCTGGGCAGTACGGCGAGGTCGGCGGCGGCGAGCAGGTCGGGGACGTCGTCGCGGCACCCGACGAGGCGCGCCGGGAGCTGTTCGTCCTCGATGCGGCGCTGCAGGAAGGGCCGTTCGGGCCCCTCCCCCGCGACGATCAGGAGCGGTAGCGGGTCCAGGTGGCGCCACGTGCGGGTGGCCTCCAGGAGGACGTCGTAGCCGCGGTTCCGCTCCAGGGCGCCGACGGCCAGGATCAGCGGGCGGTCCACGGCGCCGAGTTCGGCGCGGGCCTTGTGGAGGAGGTGGTCGGGTTCCTCCGCGGGGTCCGGGCGGCGCGGCGCGGGCAGCGCGACGGCCGCGAGACGCGCGTCGCGTGCGCCTCTCCTGCGGGCCCGGTCGACGAGGTCGGACGAGGTGCCGAGGACGACGGCCGCGGCTCTGGCGACGCGGCGCTCCAGCAGACGCAGGACGCGGGCGCGGGCACCCTCCGCATGCGCGCGGGTGTGCCAGGTGACGACGAGCGGGGTGTGCCGCCCGGTCAGCGCGACGGCCGCGCGCAGGGCGGCGTTCAGGCCGTGGGCGTGGACGAGGTCGGCGTCGGCACAGGCGGTGCGTAGAGCGGCGAGGGAGGCGGGGTCGGCGCTGCGGGGCACACAGACGTGGCGGGCGCCGGTGCCGGTGAAGTCGTAGACGCGGGCGGCCTCGTCGGGGGCGCACACCGTGACCCGCACGCCCCGAGCGGCGAGGCCCGTGGCCAGCGATCTGACGTGCGCGCTGCTGCCCGCGCTGCCACCGCCGAGGACCTGCACGGTGTGCAGCGGCGTCTGTCCGTGCGGCGAGTGGGTGCTCACGTGGCTCACGTGGCGGGGGCTCCTGGGTCTGCGTCGTGGGTGCTCGGACGGGTACTCGGGCAGATGCTGCGCCAAGGATGCCAGTTGGCACGGGCGTTCCGGCACTGCCGAAAGGTCACTTCCGCGATTGAACGGGCAACTCCCCGGACGGGATCACCCACACGGGTGAGGTCGACACCGGCGGTGCCCTTCGGCCGGGCCCGGTCCTCTCAGCCCCCGCCGCCCGCCGCCACTGCGCTGACCTTCTCCCCGCGGCACGCGGCGGCCACGAGCGCCGCCGCGTGAGCGGCGAGGCCGGCCCGGCCGTTGCCCACGGCGACGGCGGCACCGAGCGCCGCGCCCAGGGCATGGGCTCCCGCGTCGCCTAGCATCGCGCGCCGGCCGATGTCGTCGGGCAGCACGGCGGCTGCGGCCCCCACGGTCGCGGCGGCGACGACGGCGCCGGGCCCCGCGCGCAGCAGCCCCGGCGCCGCCAGGGCGAGGACGGCCGCGCCGGCCCTGCCCGGCCGTACGTCGACGAGGTTGACGAAGTGCGCGGCCCCCGCGATCACCACGCCCGCAAGCACCTTGTCCCCCGGCCGCTCCTTGAGCAGCGCGCCCGCGGCGAGCCCGGCCGCGGAGACGCCGAACAGCTTCACGGCGCCGCTGGTGACCTCCCCGCCCCGCAACGCGGAGAGATGGGCGCGAAAGCCGCGCCGGGGGTCGCCGACGGCCGTCATGTCGTCGTACGCGCCACAGGCCCCGGCGGCGAGCACGGCCGAGACGACGGCGGTACGGGGTGCGGCGGGCAGCGCAAGGACGCCGGCGGCGGCGCCGAGGCAGGCCGCGGGCCCCGCGTACAGCTCGACGGTCCGCCCCGCGTGGTTGACGCGCTCCCACCGTCTGCCGCCGCCGGGCGGGAAGGTGCGCAGCGCGGCGGTGCCGGCGCGGGTGACGGCTGCGGCGGTGAGGAGGGCCCCGAGACGGGACGCACGCGACATCATGCGGTCACCCTATGACCGGCCCGCCACGCCTCCCCGGCCGCACCCGGCACGGGCGTCCGCGCCGGGCGAACCCCACGAACACGCCCTGCCCGCCCGCCTGTTCGCCGCGCGACACGGGACCTGAAGGGCCGGGGGGCGGGCCTAGGCGTCCCCCCTCGCCGTGGCGAGCAGTTCCTCCGCATGGGCCCGCGCCGTCTGTGAGTCCTCCTGGCCCGCCAGCATGCGCGACAGCTCCCGCACCCGGTCCTCGCCCTCCAGGACCTGCACACCGGACCTGGTCACCATCCCGTCGTTCGTCTTCTCGACGAGCAGCTGACGGTCGGCGAACGCCGCGACCTGCGGCAGGTGCGTGACGACCACGACCTGCGCCGACTTGGCCAGCCGCGCGAGGCGCCGGCCGATCTCGACGGCCGCCTTGCCGCCGACGCCCGCGTCGACCTCGTCGAAAAGGTACGTGGGCACCGGGTCCGTGCCCGCGAAGACGACCTCGACGGCGAGCATCACGCGCGACAGTTCACCGCCGGACGCGCCCTTGGCGATGGGCCGGGGCGGGGCACCCGGGTGGGGGGCGAGGAGCAGCTCGACCTCGTCGACGCCGGCGGGCCCGTACGCGACCGTGCGGCCGCCGACCTCCACCCCGTCACCGCCCTCGGGAACCTCCGTACAGCTGATGGCGATCGACACGCGCGCGTGGGGCATCGCCAGGGAGGCCAGTTCCTCGGTGACGGCCGCCGCGAACCGCGACGCCGCCTCCCGGCGCGCCTCGGTCAGCACCTGGGCGAGCCCCGCGAGCTCGGCGCGGAGCGCGTCCCGCTCGGCGATCAGCTCGCCCAACCGGTCGTCGTCGCCCTCGAGTTCGGTGAGCCGCGCGGCGCCCTCCTCCGCCCAGGCGAGGACGGCGTCGATGTCCTCCCCGTACTTGCGGGTGAGCTGCGTCAGGGCGGCTCTGCGCTCCTCGACGGCGGCGAGCCGCAGCGGGTCGGCGTCGAGGTCGTCGGCGTACCCGGCGAGTTCGCCCGCGACGTCGCCGAGCAGGATCCCGAGCTCGCCGAGCCGGTCGGCGAGCGCGGAGAGGGCCGGGTCGTGGGAGCGTACGGCCTCCAGGGCCCGGGAGGCGCCCGCCACGAGGGCCGTGGCGTCGATGCCCTCGGGGTCCTCGGGGTTGCCCGCGAGCGCGGCGTGCGCGGCGGTGGCGGCGGAGGCGAGCGCCTCCGCGTGGCCGAGCCGCTCGGCCTCGGCGGCGAGCTCGGTGTCCTCGCCGGGGCGCGGTTCGACGGCCGCGATCTCGTCGAGGCCGAAGCGCAGCAGGTCCGCCTCCTGCGCACGCTCACGCGCGCGCGTGGTGATCTCCTCGACCTCCGTGGTGACGGCCCGCAGCCTGCGGTACGCGGCGGTGTACTTGGCGAGCGGCACGGCGACCGCGTCGCCCGCGTACCGGTCGAGGGCGCCGCGCTGCCTGGCCGGTTTGAGCAGCCCCTGCTGGTCGGTCTGGCCGTGTACGGCGACGAGGTCGTCGGCGAGTTCGGAGAGCAGACCCACCGGTACCGACCGCCCGCCGAGGTGCGCCCGCGAGCGGCCCTCCGCCGAGACGGTACGGCTGATGAGCAGCGCGCCGTCGTCCAGTTCGGCCCCGGCCTCTTCCGCGCGTACCGCCGCCGAGCCGTCGGCGGGCACCGTGATGCGCCCCTCCACCACCGCCGACTTCGCGCCGATCCGCACCAGGGCGGGATCCGCGCGGCCGCCGAGCAGCAGGCCGAGGCTGGTGACCACCATCGTCTTGCCCGCCCCGGTCTCGCCCGTCACGGCGGTGAAGCCTGGCGAGAGCTCGACGACAGCGTCGTCGATGACTCCGAGCGACCGTATCCGCATCTCCTCCAACACGCACCTGACCATACGAGGTTTCCCGGGTGCCCCGCGACGTCACCCCTGTGTCGGCCCGCCAAAGCGCAGGTTGGCGACCGGACGGAAGAGGAAGCGTCACTCTCCGAGGGGACGGCTTTGGGCCGCCGGACCCAGGCCGCCGGTGGTCGGCCCCGGTCGGTGGGGTTATCCCCCGCACCATCCACCGGCCCGCCACATGGCCGTCCCGCCGCCCCCTGCCCGACCATGATCCACATGGCAACTGGACTGGCACGGGCCGCGCTGCGCGCCCACCGCCCGGCGTTCGTGGGCACCGCGGTGGCCGCGCTCTTCGCGGCGACCGTGGTGAGCGCGTCGACGATGATGCTCGGCACGACGAGCACGGACCGCGACGACCTCGCAACGCCCACCGGCGGGCTCTCCGCGGCCGCGCGCCGGCAGATCACCGAGAACGGTGTGGGCGACATGGCGGTCGTCCTGCTGATCGGTTCGATCTACATGTCGATATTCGTGGTCATCTCGACGATGGGGACAGCCGTCGCGCAGCAGCACCGCGAGCTCGCGATGGTCCGCTCCATCGGCGCGAGGCCCCGTCAGGTCCGCCGCGCGGTGGCGGTCCAGGCGCTCGCCGCCTCGGTCCCCGCCGCGCTCGCCGGTTTCGTCCTCGGCGGCTTCGGCGCCCGCTGGTGGCACGCGGGCATGGTCGACCACGGACTCCTGCCGACGGAGGCCACGTTCCGCTTCAGCTGGCTCGCGCTGCCGGTCTGCCTCGGCGTGGCCGTGGTGACGACGACGCTCGCCGCGCTGCTGTCCGCGCTGCGGTTCTCCCTGCTGCGCCCGGCGCGCGCGCTCGCCGAGGCGGCGACGGGCCGGCGCGGCCTCGGCATCCTGCGGGCACCGCTGGGCGTCCTCGCCGTGGCGGGGGCGTGCGCGGTCTCCGTACTCCTGTCGCGGCAGCCCGCGGACGAGGCGGGCGAGGGCGCGTTCCTCGTCCTCATCCTCTTCTGCGGGGGCGCCGGACTGCTCGGGCCGCGCCTCATCGGGCCCGCCGCACGGCTGGTCTCCGCGGTTGTGGGCCGGTTCGGTCCGAGCGCGCGCCTGGCGATGCTCAACGTCCGCTCCCAGCCGCGCCGTTTCTCCGCCGCGGTCGTCCCCCTCGTCCTCGTCGTCGGCTTCGGCTCACCAAGATCGGCATGCACACGACGGCCCGGCACCACACGGGCTCGGCGGGCGACGCGGGCGAGGTCTGGCTCGACTACGTGGGCACGGGCCTGTACGCGGGCTTCGCCGCCATCGCCGCGGCGAACACCCTCGCGATGATCTCGTTCGAGCGCCGCCGCGACGTCGCGCTGCTGCGGGTCGTGGGCAGTCAGCGCGCGCAGGTGCGGGTGATGGCGGCCTGGGAGGCGGTGGTCGTGGCGGGGACCGCGCTGCTGCTGGGCGGCGTGATCGCGCTGGTCACGCTGGCGCCGATGCTGCGCTCCGCCTTCGGCAGCGCGCTGCCGTACCTGCCGTGGGCGGTGCCGGTCTCGGTGGCGGCCGGCACGCTGCTGCTGACCCTGCTCGCCACCGGCCTCCCGGTGCGCGCGGTGCTGCGGCACCGGGCGATCACGGTGGTCGGCGCGGCCTGACGCGGCATGACCGGACATGATGCGACGCGGGGGGCTCCGGGAGCCCGCCGCGTCACTCGGTCCTCCGTGCTTCCCGCTACTGCGGCGCCCCCCGCCACCCCGACACCGGCAGCGCGAACTTGGCGACGAGCCGGTCGGTGAACGAGGCATGGTGCAGCCGCGCGAGTCGTACCGGCACCTCGCCCCTGCGCACCTCCACGCGGGCCCCCGAGGGCAGTTCCACGGTCCGCCGCCCGTCGCACCAGAGCACCCCGTGCGGCGTGTGCGGCTGGACCTCGACGGCAAGCACCGAGTCGGGCGAGGTCACCAGGGGCTTGGCGAACAGGGCGTGCGCGCTGATCGGCACCATCAGGAGCGCCTCCACCTCCGGCCACACCACGGGACCGCCCGCCGAGAACGCGTACGCCGTCGAACCGGTCGGGGTGGCGCACACGATGCCGTCGCAGCCGAAGCCGGTGACGGGCCGCCCGTCGATCTCCAGGACGACTTCGAGCATCCGCTCGGGCGACACCTTCTGCACGGCCGCCTCGTTCATCGCCCAGTCCCGGTGCACGACATCGCCGTTGCGGCGCACGATGACATCGATCGTCATCCGCTCCTCGACCTCGTACGCCCGGGTGACCACGCGGTCGACGACCTTGTCGAGGTCGTCGCGCTCGGCCTCGGCGAGGAAGCCCACGCGCCCGAGGTTCACGCCGAGCATCGGCACCCCGGAGGCCCGCGCGAACTCGGCGCCGCGCAGCAGCGTCCCGTCGCCGCCGAGGACGACGATCAGCTCGCAGTCGTCGATGCAGTCGGCCGTGGCCTCCGCGACCGTCTCGACCTCGGGGGGCAGCGGCAGGTCCACGGCCTCCGCGTCCAGCACCCGGACGCCGATGCCGCTGCGCAGCAGCCCCTGGACGACGAGTTCGGCGCTGCGGATCGCCGCGGGGCGCCCGGTGTGCGCGAGCAGGAAGACGGTACGAGCTCTGGTCTGGGTCTTACCGGTCTGGGTCAACGGGGCCCCTCCGCCACGGCACGGTCAACGTCCGCCGGGTCCAGTTCATCGGCCCCGGCACGCAGCCACAGAAAGTACTCGACATTCCCGGAGGGCCCCGGCAGCGGGCTCGCGGTCACCCCGCGCACCCCGAGACCGAGCCCCCACGCCTGCCGCGCGACCTGGCGCACGGTCTCGGCGCGCAGCTCCTCGCTGCGCACCACACCCCCGCTGCCGAGCCGCTCCTTGCCGACCTCGAACTGCGGCTTGACCATGAGGACGAGGTCCGCGTCGGGTGCCGCGCAGCGCGCCAGGGCGGGCAGCACCAGGCCGAGCGGGATGAAGGAGAGGTCGCCGACGACGATGTCGACGGGGACCCCGTCGATGGCTTCGAGCGTCAACTCGCGCACGTTCGTGCGGTCCTTCACGGTGACCCGCTCGTCGCTCTGCAGCGACCACGCGAGCTGGCCGTAGCCGACGTCGACGGCGACGACGTGCGCGGCGCCGGCCCGCAGCAGCACGTCGGTGAAGCCGCCGGTGGAGGCGCCGGCGTCCAGCGCCCGCCGCCCCTCCACGACCAGGCCCTTCGGCACGAAGGCGCTGAGGGCGCCCGCGAGCTTGTGCCCGCCCCGCGAGACGTAGTCGGGGTCGCTGTCGTCCTGCGAGACCACGATCGCGGCGGCCGTCTCGACCTGGGTCGCGGCCTTGGTCGCGACGGTCTTGCCGACCGAGACCCGGCCTGCGGCGATCAGCTGGCTCGCGTGCTCGCGCGAGCGCGCGAGCTTCCTGCGGACGAGCTCGGCGTCGAGGCGGCGTCGTGCCACTCCTGCCACGTTCGGTTCAGCTCCTGTCGTTCCTGTCGTACGAGGATGACGGCGCGCCGGTCGGGGCCGGCGGGCCGGGGCGGGCGTCGAGCGCGGTCAGCGCGTCGCGCAGGCCCCGGTGTACATCCTCGTACACCTCGATGTGGCCGTCCGTGGCGAGGTGGTCGGCGTCGCCGAGCCGGGCGAGCCCGGCGTCCACCTCGGCGTTGCCGGTGGGGGTGCGCTCGACGCCGAGGGGCGCGGGGGCGGCGGGGTCGTACGAAGGCTCCGGCGGGACGGGACCGTCGGCCGCCTCCGGCGGAAGCTGATCCTCCGGCTCCGCCGTTTCCCTCTCGTCCGGGCCCGCGTGCCCGGGGCCCGCGTATGAGTCGCTCATGGCACGACGCTACCCCGAAGGCCTGGGGTACGGTCGATCACGATGGCGACCATGGCGGAGTGCCGCACGGCACTCGACAGACTCTCGGACAACCTCGCGTCGGCCGACGGCGACGTGCGGGGTGCCGCTGCCCTGAACCGCTCGCTGAGCTGCCGCATCACCGACCTCGACGTGACCTTCACTGGCCGCCTCGAGAACGGCCGGATCACGGTGCTGGACAGCCACCCGGGCCCACCGCGCGAGAAGGCGGAGATCCGCCTCGCGATGACCGGCGACGACCTGGTCGCGATGGTCGAGGGCCGGCTCGACTTCGCGCGGGCGTGGGCCTCGGGCCGCGTCAAGCTGGAAGCGGGCTTCCGGGATCTGCTGCGGCTCAGATCCCTGCTCTGACCGGGCTCCGGCGTCCCGCGCGGGTCGCCGGGACGACCAGTGGCGTCCCGCTCTCCGGGTCCTCGATGATCCGGCAGTCGATGTCGAAGGCCTCCTTCACCAGCTCCGCCGTGACGATCTCGGACGGCGGGCCCTCGGCGATGACCGCGCCGTCGCGCAGGGCGATGAGGTGCGTGGCGTAGCGGGCGGCGTGGTTCAGGTCGTGCAGGACGGCGACGAGGGTGCGGCCCTGCTCCTCGTGGAGGTCGGCGCAGAGGTCCAGGACGTCCAGCTGGTGCTGGATGTCGAGGAAGGTCGTGGGCTCGTCGAGGAGGAGCAGCGGGGTCTGCTGGGCGAGCGCCATGGCGATCCAGACGCGCTGGCGCTGGCCGCCGGAGAGTTCGTCGACATGGCGCTCGGCGAGTTCGCGGACGCCGGTCGCGGCCATGGACTCCCCGACGATCCGCTCGTCCTCCTCCGACCACTGCCGCAGGAGCCCCTGGTGGGGGTAGCGGCCGCGGGCGACCAGGTCGCCGACGGTGATGCCGTCGGGCGCGATGGACGACTGCGGCAGCAGGCCGAGTGTCCTCGCCACCTTCTTCGCCGGCATCGACTGGATGACGTGCCCGTCGAGCAGCACCCGCCCCGCGGCCGGCTTGAGCATCCGGGACAGGGCGCGGAGCAGCGTGGACTTGCCGCACGCGTTGGGGCCCACGATCACGGTGAAGGAGTTGTCGGGGATCTCGACGGACAGCTTCTCCGCGATGACGCGCTGGTCATAGCCGAGGGTGACGTCGTCGGCGATGAGCCGGTTCACAGCAGCACGCTCCTGGTCCTTGGGGTGTTTCTCGGTCATATCCGGCCCGCCTTGCGCTGGGTGAGGAGCAGCCAGAGCAGATAGACGCCGCCGAGGACGCCGGTGACGACGCCGACGGGCAGCTGGTCGGCGCCGAACGCCCGCTGCGAGCCCCAGTCCGCGACGATCAGGAGCGTGGCGCCCATGAACATCGCGGGCATCAGATTGGGCCCCGGCGAACGCGTGAGGCGGCGGGCGAGCTGCGGGGCGGTGAGCGCGACGAAGCTGACCGGGCCCGCGGCGGCGGTGGCGGCCGCGGTGAGCAGGACGGAGGCGGTCAGCAGGACGAACCGGGTGCGCTCGACCCGTACGCCGAGCGCGTTGGCGACGTCGTCCCCCATCTCCAGCATCCGCAGCGGCCGCCCGTACACGAGGACGAGCGGTACGAGGACGGCGCAGAGCGCGAGAAGGGGCCAGACCTGGTCCCAGTCACGGCCGTTGAGCGAGCCGGTCATCCAGACCACGGAGCGGGCGGCGTCGACGAAGTCGGCCTTGGTGAGCAGATAGCCGTTGATGGCCGTGATGAACGCGGAGACGCCGATGCCGACCAGGACGAGCCGGTAGCCGTGCACCCCGCGCTTCCAGGCGAGCAGGTAGATGGCGAGGCCGGTGACGAGGCCGCCGACGAGCGCGCCGCCCGCGACCTGGACGGCGGACCCCTGGAACAGGACGATCATGGTGAGCGCCCCGGCGGTCGACCCCTGTCCGAGGCCGAGGACGTCCGGGCTGCCGAGCGGGTTGCGGGCGATGGACTGGAAGAGCGCGCCGCCGAGTCCGAGGGCCGCGCCGACCAGGAGCCCGACCAGGACCCGCGGCAGGCGCAGGTCGTTGATGATGAACTCCTGCCCGGCGTCGCCGTCGCCGAACAGGGTGCGGATGACGTCGGCGGCCGGGATGTCGAAGTCGCCGGTGCCGATGAGGACGACGCTCGCGACGAGCGCGGCCGCGACGAGCAGGGCGACGACCACGGCCGTACGGACGTCGAGCCGGACGGAGAGGCCGCCCCTGGTGCGTAGGGCCTTCACAGCTGGGCCACCTTCCGCCGGCGCACGAGGAAGACGAAGACGGGCGCGCCGATGACCGCCGTCACGATGCCCACCTGGAGCTCCGCGGGCCGCGCCACCATGCGTCCGACGACGTCCGCGCCGAGGAGCAGCACCGGGGAGAGGACGGCGGCGTACGGCAGGATCCAGCGCATGTCGGGTCCGGTGAAGGAGCGCACGACGTGCGGCACCATCAGGCCGACGAAGACGATGGGCCCGCAGGAGGCGGTCGCGGCCCCGCACAGCAGGGTCGCCGCGGCCATGGAGAGCGCGCGGGTGCGCGTCAGATGGGCGCCGAGCGCGCGGGCGGTGTCGTCGCCCATGGCCATGGCGTTCAGCGGCCTGGCCAGCGAGAGGGCGACCACGGTGCCGACCGCGAGGAAGGGCAGGACCTGCTGGATGGTGTCCATGCTGGCCGAGGCCAGGGATCCGACCGTCCAGAAGCGCATCTTGTTGAGCGCGGCGCCGTCCATGATCATGACGGCCTGGAGGTAGCCGTAGAGCGCCGCGCTGATCGCGGTGCCGGCGAGGGCGAGCCGTACCGGCGTCGCGCCGCGGGTGCCGCCGAGGAGGAAGAGCAGGATGCCGACGAGCACGGCGCCGAGGAAGGCGAACCACACGTAGCCGCTCAGCGAGGTGATGCCGAAGAAGCTGATCGCGCTGACGACCGCGGCGGAGGCGCCGAGGTTGATGCCGAGGAGCCCGGGGTCGGCCAGCGGGTTGCGGGTGAGCGCCTGGAGCACGGCGCCGGAGAGGCCGAGGGCGACCCCGGCGAGCAGTCCGAGGAGGCTGCGCGCGAGGCGCTCGCCGACGACGACGTCCCCGTAGGTGCCGGTGTCCTGGAACAGTCCGTGCCAGACCTGGTCCATGGGCATCGATTTGGCGCCGACCGCGATGCTCGCCAGGAAGACGAGGAGCAGGACGGCCACCGAGACGAGCAACCCGATGCTGCGTATCGCGCGGCGGCTGGGGGGCGCGGAGGCGGCCTCCGCGCGCGCTTCTGGGGGACTGTCGACCAACACCTGGTTAGGTTAGCCTACCCTCGCACTGGACTTCGACGAGAGAAGCGCCACCCATGCCCACGCGCCCGCACCTCTCCCCGCCTGCCCCGGACCGCCACCGGATATCCGGCGGCGCCGGCGAGAAGTCGGGGAGGCTCCCGCGATGACCGGCTCCCCGTACCGGTACTTCGACACCGAGGTCCTGCGCACCGAACGCCTCACCCCCGCCATGATCCGCGTCATTCTCGGCGGCGCCGGTCTGCCGCAGATGGCCACCGCGGGCCGCGACCAGCGCATCAAGATCTTCCTGCCGCACCCCGGCCAGGACCGCCCGGTCATGCCGGACACCGGCTCCGGGGACACCGCAGGCTGGTACGCCGCCTGGTGCGCCCTCGACCCGTCGGTGCGGGGCATCATGCGCACGTACACGACCCGGGAACTGCGCCGCGACCCGCATGAGTTGACCATCGACTTCGCCGTCCACGGCCCGGCCGCCTCACCCGCCGACGGCCCGGCGACGAGCTGGGCGCGGACGGCGCGGCCCGGCGCCCGCATCGGCGTCCTCGGCCCGGTCGACGAGGAGAACTCCGCGTACGACTTCCGGCCGCCGAAGGAGACCGACTGGCTGCTCCTGGCCGCCGACGAGTCGGCCCTGCCCGCCGTGGCGAACATCCTCCAGACGCTCCCCACGGGTCTGCCGGCCCGCGTCTGGATCGAACTCGGCGACCTCGCCGACCGCCAGTATCTGCCCACGAAGGCCGACGCCGAGATCCACTGGCTCACCGGGGAGGGCGCCACCGTGCAGGCGATCCGCGGTGCGGACCTCCCCGACGGCACGCCCTACGCGTGGATCGCCGGCGAGTCCGCGACCGTCAGGGCCGTCCGCCGCCACCTCGTCCAGGACCGCGGCCTCGACCGCGGCAGGGTGTCGTTCTCGGGGTACTGGCGCAAGGGAACGACGACGGACCAGCTCATCGAGAGCGGCGAGACCGTGTGACCACCCGCCCGCGTACGACCACAGCGGGCGCGCCCCGTCGACGGCGGGAGCGCGCGAGCACCCGGACTCACACCCCGAGCCGCGCCAGCACCTTCTCCGCGTCCAGCCCGCACACGCCGTCCCCGGCATCCGTCCAGGCCGCCGCGCACAGCGCCCGCAGGCCGTCGAGAGCATCCCCGTCACCGTCCAGCGCGAGCGCCCCGTCCCGCACCGAAGCGGTCCACCCGCCGCAGCCGAACCCGCCCTCCACCGGGGCGACTTCCGGCTGCCCGGCGAGCAGGCCACGCAGGTCGGCGGCGACATACGTCGGCCGGTGCTCGGGGCGCGCGGCGAGCAGCTGCGCGCCGTCCGTGACGCCGGTCAGCACCAGCAGCGAGTCCACCTCGCCGTTGAACGCGCCCTCGATGTCCGTGTCCAGGCGGTCGCCCACCACCAGCGGCTTCTTCGCGCCCGTCCGCAGGATCGTCTCCCGGTGCATGGGCGGCAGCGGCTTCCCCGCCACCTGCGGGTCCGCGCCCGTCGCGATCCGGACGACCTCGACCGCCGCGCCGTTCCCCGGCGCGATGCCGCGGGCGCTCGGGATCGTCAGGTCCGTGTTCGACGCGAACCACGGCACTCCGCGGGCGATCGCGTAACAGGCCTCGGCGAACCGCTCCCACCTCAACTCCGGCCCGCCGTACCCCTGCACCACCGCGGCCGGGTCGTCGTCGGCCGACTCGACCGGCTCCAGGCCCCGCTCGCACAGCGCGACCCGCAGCCCCTCGCCGCCGATCACCAACACCCGCGCGCCCTCGGGCACTTGCTCGCTCACCAGCCGGGCGACCGCCTGCGCCGAGGTGATGACGTCCGACCCGTCGGCCGGAATACCCAGCTCCGTCAGGTGCTCCGCCACGGCCTCCGGGGGACGCAGCGCGTTGTTCGTGACGTACGCGAGGTGCATGCCGCCGTCGCGCGCGGTGCCGAGCGACTCGACGGCGTGCTCGATGGCCCGCCCGCCCTTGTACACCACCCCGTCCAGGTCGAGCAGAGCCGTGTCGTAGGCCTCACTGAGCGGCCGTCCACTGCCCGCGGGCCGCGTCCTGACGTCCCGGGCCGCACTTCGGTCCGCGCTCTGGCTCATTACACATCTCTCCTCGCTCGATCCCACTCCCCCGATCATCGCTTATGCCACTGACACACATACGATGCCCTAATGAACACAGCGGGTCACACCGACGACAGCGGCCTCGACCTGATCCCGTTCCGGGGCGTGCGCTATGTCCCCGAGCGGGTCGGCAGTCTGGCCGCGGTGACCTCACCGCCGTACGACGTGGTGGTGCGGCCGGACGGCCTGCTCCACCTGGAGTCCGCCGACCCGCACAACATCGTCCGCCTGATCCTCCCGCAGGCCACCACCCCTGCGGCCCGCAACCAACAGGCCGCGGACACCCTGCACACCTGGCTCGCCGAAGGCATCCTCGCCCCCGACACCGAGCCCAGTCTGTACGTCTACGAACAGCAGGGCGACGGCATACTGCAGCGCGGCGTCATCGGCGCGCTGCGCCTCTCCGAGGCCGCGGACGGCGTCGTCCTGCCGCACGAGGGCGTCATGCCGCACGTCGTCGGGGACCGCGCCGCCCTGATGCGGGCGACCTCGGCCAACCTGGAGCCGCTGCTCCTCACCTACCGCAGCGAAGGTGAGGGTGCCCCGAAGAGCGCTGCGGCCGTCATCGAGGAGACCGCGGGGCGCGAGCCCCTCCTCTCCACGACCACGGAGGACGGCTTCCACCACCGCCTGTGGTCGGTGACCGACCCGGCCGAGATCGCCGGGATCCGGTCCGACCTCTGCCGCCACCAGGCCCTGATCGCGGACGGCCACCACCGCTGGGCGACCAACCTGCGCCTGCGTGCCGAGCACCCGTCACCGAGCGCCTGGGACTACGGCCTCGTACTCCTGGTGGACACCGCCCGCTACCCGCTGCGCGTCCGCGCCATCCACCGCTATCTGCACCGGCTGCCGGTCTCCGAGGCCCTGCGCGCCCTCGACGGGTCCTTCCGGGTACGGACGGTCGAGGGCTCCCTCGACCACGCCCTGGAAGCCCTCGCCGAGGCCGCCGCCAAGGGCAACGCCTTCGTCCTCGCCGGCGACGGCGCCTTCCACCTCGTCGACCGGCCGTCCGCGGAGCTCCTCGCGCGCACCGTGCCCGCCGACCACCCGGAGGCCTGGCGCACCCTCGACGCGACCGTTCTGCACGCCACCCTCCTCGATCACGTGTGGCGGATCCCGGACACCCCGGACCACATCGCGTACATCCACGACACCGCCGCGACGGTGGAGAAGGCCGAACGCGACGGCGGTACGGCGGTCCTGATGCACCCGGTCCGCGAGGAGGTCGTCCGCGACCTCGCCCGGCAGGGCGTGACGATGCCCCGCAAGTCGACGTCCTTCGGGCCGAAACCGGCGACGGGCCTGGTCCTGCGCGACCTCACGTTCTGAACGTTCTGAACGACGGCGTCACCGGCGGGAATTGAGCCGGGCCGCCTGACGCGTCAGGTGGTCGCGCTCGGCGAGGTTGCCCGCCTTCAAAGCGGCCTCGGCGTACAGCCGCGCCGCCTTCGCCAGGTCACCGTCGCGCTCGTGGAGGTAGGCCGCCACGGCCGTGTACCGGGGCAGGGCCTCGTCCAGTTCCGCGAGCGCCTTCAGGCCGGCGCGCGGCCCGTCGGCCTCACCGACGGCGACCGCGCGGTTGAGCCGGACGACGGGATTGCCGGTCAGCCGCGCCAGCTCGTCGTACCACTCGACGATCTGCACCCAGTCGGTCTCCTCGGCGGTCGGCGCGTCGGCGTGCAGCGCCGCGACGGCGGCCTGCGCCTGGAACTCCCCGAGCCGGTCGCGGGCGAGGGCCCCCTGAAGGATCGTGACCCCCTCGGCGATCATCTCCGTGTCCCACCGGCCGCGGTCCTGCTCCGCGAGCGGTACGAGGCCGCCGTCCGGAGTGGTCCGTGCCGCGCGCCGCGCGTGGTGGAGCAGCATGAGGGCGAGCAGCCCCGCCACCTCGGGGTGGTCGATCACCGCCGCGAGCTGCCGGGTGAGCCGGATCGCCTCGGCCGCGAGGTCGACGTCGCCCGAATAGCCCTCGTTGAAGACGAGGTAGAGGACGCGCAGCACGGTCGCCACATCCCCGGGCCGGTCGAACCGTACGCCGGAGACGGTGCGCTTGGCCCGGCTGATGCGCTGCGCCATGGTCGCCTCGGGCACCAGGTAGGCCCGGGCGATCTGCCGCGTCGTCAGACCGCCCACGGCGCGCAGCGTGAGAGCGACCGCGGACGACGGCGTCAGCGACGGGTGGGCGCAGAGGAAGTAGAGCTGGAGCGTGTCGTCCACGGCGGGCGCGGGGCCGGGCACCGGCTCCTCTTCGACGCGGTCCTCGCGGCGGCGGCGGGCGGTGTCCGCCCGGGTCGCGTCGAGGAACTTCCGCCAGGCCACGGTGGTCAGCCAGCCCTTCGGATCCCGTGGCTGCTCGGCCGGCCAGACCCGGACCGCCTCGACGAGCGCGTCCTGCACGGCGTCCTCGGCGGCCGCGAAGTCGGCTCCGCGGCGGACGAGGACGGCGAGCACGCCCGGGGTGAGGCTGCGGAGGAGGGCCTCGTTCACTTGTGGGGGCACTGCTCGGTGGAGGGCGTCGCGGTCATGAAGGGCCGCACCTCCAGCCACTCGTGGATCGGCTTGCCGCCGGCTCCGGGGGCGGCCGACAGTTCACCGGCCAGCTCGATGGCCCGCTCGTAACTGTCGACGTCGATCACCATCCACCCGGCGATGAGGTCCTTCGTCTCCGCGAACGGACCATCGGTGACCGGCGGACGCCCCTCCCCGTCGTACCGGACCCACGTCCCCTCCGGAGCCACGGCCTGACCGTCGATGAACTCGCCGGTCTTCTCCAGCCGGGCCGCGAAGTCGTTCATGTACTTCATGTGCGCGGAGACCTCTTCGGGCGTCCACTGGTCCATCCGCACGTCGTTCACCGGAGCCGGGGCGCCGCGGTAGTGCTTGAGCAGCAGGTACTTCGCCATCGTCGTTCTCCTCGGTGCTGTGCGACCCGTTCTGGCCGCGTTCACTACGGGGACGGAGCCGCTCGGAGATTCTCGACACTATCCCCCGAAACTTTTTCGGAGGAGCTCATGACGAGGTCCGGACGAGGTCACGGAGCACAAAAAAGGGCGGGCCCCCAGGGGGCCCGCCCTCTCACTCTTCAACCTCACCGGTGCCCGGCATCGCGCGGCCGGGCGGTCCGGTCAGTCCTCGTCGACGTCCCGGCGGACCGGCTCCGCGGAGTCCTCGCCGCTCTCACCGCGCGCGACGTCCTCGTCCAGCTCGTCGGGCCGCTCGTCGTCACGCTCCTCGTCCTCCACCAGGGCGTCGACGAACTCGACGCCGTCCAGCTCGGCGAGGCGGTCCGAGGCGTCGGTGCTGCCGTCCTTGTCGGACTCGATGACCTTCGCGAACCACTCGCGCGCCTCGTCCTCACGTCCGGCCGCGAGCAGCGCGTCCGCGTACGCGTACCGCAGCCGGGCCGTCCAGGGCTGCACGGAGTTCGACGCCAGCTCGGGGCTCTGCAGGGTGACGATGGCCGCGTCGATCTGGTCCAGGTCGCGGCGGGCCCCGGCGGCGACGAGCCGCATCTCGACCTGTCCCGCCTTGTCGAGCTTGTGCACCTCGGGTGCGCCGGCCATCTCCAGCGCCTTCTCGGGCCGGCCGAGGCCGCGCTCGCAGTCCGCCATGACGGGCCACAGCTCGACGCTGCCGGTCATCCGCCGTGCGGCACGGAACTCGGCGAGCGCCTCGCTGTACTTCTGGTTCGCGTACGCGGCGAAGCCGGCGGCCTCGCGCACCGCGGCGACCCTGGAGGCCAGCCGCAGCGCGATCCGGGAGTAGGCGTACGCCTGCTCGGGGTCCTCGTCGATGAGCTTGGCGACCATCACCAGGTTCCTGGCGACGTCCTCCGCGAGCCCCTTGGGAAGGCTCTGCAGCTCCTGCTGGACGTCCTTGTCGATCTCGTGACCGGTGACGTCGTCCGGGATCGGCAGCCGCTTGATGGGCTCGCGGTCACGGTCGCGGTCGTCACGCCCACCGCGGTATCCACCCCGGTCGCCGTCCCGCCGGTCGTCGCGCCCACGGAACCCACCGGGGCGCCCGCCGCGGTCGTCACGGCGCGGTCCTCCGTACCCGCGGTCGTCGCCGCGCCCACGGTCGTCGCGCCCACCGCGGTAGCCACCGCCACCGCGGTTGTCGTCACGCCGGTCGTCGCGCCCACGGAACCCACCGCGGTCCCCGCTGTCGCGCCGATCGTCCCTGCGGTCGTACGAGCGGTCGTCGCGGCGATCGTCACGGCGGAAGCCACCGCGGTCGCCGCGGTCGTTGTCCCGACGGTCGTCACGGCGATCGTCACGCCGGTCATCGCGGCGGAAGGGAGGCCGGTCGCCATCACGACGCGGGCCGGCGGGACGGTCGTCACGGCGGAAACCGCCACGGTCACCGTCACGACGGTCATCGCGCCCACGGAAGCCGCCACCGCCGCGGTTGTCGTCGCGCCGGTCGTCGCGACGGAAGCCACCACGGTCGCCGCGGTCGTTGTCCCGACGGTCATCGCGGCGGTCGTCACGCCCGCGGAAGCCGCCGCCGCCACGGTTGTCGTCACGCCGGTCATCGCGACGGAAGCCACCACGGTCGCCGCGGTCGTTGTCCCGACGGTCATCCCGGCGATCGTCACGACGGAAGGGAGGCCGGTCGCCATCACGACGCGGCCCGCCGGAGCGGTCGTCACGACGGAAGCCGCCACGGTCCCCGTCACGACGGTCATCGCGCCCGCGGAAGCCGCCGCCGCCACGGTTGTCGTCACGGCGGTCATCGCGACGGAAACCACCACGGTCATCGCGACGGTCGTTGTCCCGGCGATCGTCACGACGGAAGGGAGGCCGGTCACCATCACGACGCGGGCCGGCGGGACGGTCGTCACGACGGAAACCGCCACGGTCCCCGTCACGACGGTCGCGGTCGTCACGGCGCGGCCCGCTGGGCCGGTCATCGCGACGGAACGGAGGACGTCCGCCACGGTCGCCCTCGCGCCGGTCGTCCCGGCGGTCGTCGCGGCCACGGAAGCCGCCGCCACGGTTGTCGTCACGCCGGTCATCGCGACGGAAACCACCGCGGTCGCCGCGGTCGCGGTCGTCACGACGGGGAGCCCCGCGGTATCCGCCCCGGTCACCACCGTCCCGGCTGCGCTGCTCGCGCTCCGGTCGCTCGTCGGGAGAGTTGGGGGACATCGGTGACTCCTAGTCTTCGGTACCGCAGTCATTCTCGCGCAGCCTGCAGGCCGGCGCGCTTCGACAAAAACAAAAGGACCCTTGGTCCCAGCGTGGACGCTGGGACCAAGGGTCCTCCAAAAATTGTTCGGCGGCGTCCTACTCTCCCACAGGGTCCCCCCTGCAGTACCATCGGCGCTTTGAGGCTTAGCTTCCGGGTTCGGAATGTAACCGGGCGTTTCCCTCACGCTATGACCACCGAAACCCTATGAAATATCCTACGGAGACGCAGGATCTCAAACAGGGCAGCGAACAAGCACACTTTTCAATTAATAGTGACGCTGTTCAGCCGACACAACTGTTCGTTGTTTCAGAACCAACACAGTGGACGCGAGCAACTGAGGACAAGCCCTCGGCCTATTAGTACCAGTCACCTCCACCCGTTACCGGGCTTCCAGATCT
>NZ_JBVJRV010000014.1:0-36036 GCF_055607265.1 Streptomyces sp. NPDC037013
ATCATGCAGATTCTTCGCCAACGACCGCACCCGGTGCGGATCACCCGGCGTCGGATCCTTCTCCAGATCCAGGACATGCCAGTCCGACGGACGGTACGACACTGCTCATTCCCCCGTGCTAGTAAAAGTCGCGCGCTCCGGGCGTGCCGGGCGCGCTCCGCGTTCAGCGGTCCCCGCGCGCCCGCCGCTCACGTGTTTCTCCTGGTGGGGCGCGGGTCTCTCGGGGGACCAGACGATACCCACGCGCCCCATGGTTTCACCATGTGAAGTTCACCCCTCAGACGGCGGGCCGCCCGCGGGGGCGGCCTCCACCGCCGTGCCCCCTCAGCGCAGCAGAACCCCGGCCTCCTCCCCCGTCGCCTCGGAGGGCACCGCCACGAGGCCCAGCTCGGCGGCACCGCCGCCCAGCAGCCGGTGCGCCGGCAGGATCCGCACCGTATAGCCGAACGGCCCCGTGCGGTCCAGGGTGAGCGGCCCCTCGTACACCCGGCGCCCTTCCACGTCGGGCCCGCTGACCGGTTTCAGCGGCACCGGCGAGGGGTCGGCGAGGTGGTCCTCGGGGTCGACGCGGCCCGCGACGGCCTGCACCTCCACGTCGTCCGGGGTCAGCTCACCGAGGTGCACCCGCACCCGCAGGGAGAGCGTGGCGCCCAGTTCGGCGGTGGCGCCGCTCGCCGACGCCTCGACGTGGTCGACGCCGACGCGCGGCCAGGCCTCCCTGACCCGGGCCTTCCAGGCGGCCAGTTCGACGGCGGCCCGCGTGTCGAGCGCGCGGTGGGCGCGGGCCGCGGGGACGTACAGCTTCTCGACGTACTCGCGCACCATGCGGCCGGCGAGGACCTTCGGGCCGAGCCGGGTCAGGGTCCTGCGGACCATCTCGATCCAGCGGTCGGGCAGACCGCCGGGGCCCTGCTCGTAGAAGCGGGGCGCGATGCGGTGCTCCAGGAGGTCGTAGAGGGCGGCGGCCTCCAGTTCGTCGCGGCGGTCGTCGTCGGTGGCGGCGCCGTCCGCGGTGGGGATGGCCCAGCCGAAGTCCGGCTCGAACCATTCGTCCCACCAGCCGTCCAGGACGGAGAGGTTGAGGCAGCCGTTCAGGGCCGCCTTCATGCCGCTCGTGCCGCACGCCTCCAGGGGCCGCAGCGGATTGTTCAGCCACACGTCGCAGCCCGGGTAGAGCTTCTGCGCCATCGCCATGCCGTAGTCCGGCAGGAAGACGATGTGCCGCCGGACCCGCGGGTCGTCGGTGAACCTGACGAGTTCCTGGATGAGCCGCTTGCCGCCGTCGTCGGCCGGGTGCGCCTTGCCCGCGACGACGATCTGCACCGGCCGCTCGGGGTGGCGCAGCAGCTCCATGAGCCGGTCGCGGTCGCGCAGCATCAGCGTGAGCCGCTTGTACGAGGGGACGCGGCGGGCGAAGCCGATGGTGAGGACGTCCGGGTCGAGCACCTCGTCGATCCAGCCCAGCTCGGCGGTGGCGGCCCCGCGCTGCCGCCAGGAATCGTGCAGGCGCCGCCTGACCTCGTGGACCAGCTGCTCGCGCAGGGTGCGGCGCAGCTCCCAGATGTCGGCGTCCCTGATGTCGGCGACGGCGTCCCAGCGGTCGGAGCCGCCGACGGAGAGCGCGTCCTCGGTGCGCCGCTCGCCGATCTGGCGGGCGCCGAGCCGGAAGACCTCGGGCGCCACCCAGGTGGGGGCGTGCACGCCGTTGGTGACGGAGGCGATCGGCACCTCCTCGGCGTCGAAGCCGGGCCACAGGCCGGCGAACATCTCCCGGCTCACCGCGCCGTGCAGGGTGCTCACGCCGTTGGCGCGGCTGCCGAGGCGCAGCCCCATCACCGCCATGTTGAAGAGGTTGGGCTCGCCGCCGGGGTAGGTCTCCATGCCGAGCCGCAGGACGTCGCCCGCGTCGATGCGGGGCAGTTCGGCGCCGGGGCCGAAGTGGTGGGCGACCAGTTCGCGGTCGAAGCGGTCGATGCCGGCGGGGACGGGGGTGTGGGTGGTGAAAACGGTGCCGGCGCGGACGGCTTCGAGCGCCGCGTCGAAGCCGACGTCGCGCAGGGCCAGTTCGTGGATGCGTTCGAGGCCGAGGAAGCCCGCGTGGCCCTCGTTGGTGTGGAACACCTCGGGTTCGGGGTGGCCGGTCAGGCGGCAGTACGCGCGGACGGCGCGGACGCCGCCGATGCCGAGGAGCATCTCCTGGAGCAGCCGGTGCTCGCTGCCGCCGCCGTAGAGCCGGTCGGTCACGTCGCGCTCGCCGGGGTCGTTCTCCTCGACGTCGGAGTCGAGCAGGAGCAGCGGTACGCGGCCGACCTGTGCCTGCCAGACGTGCGCCCGCAGGGAGCGTCCGCCGGGCAGGGCGAGGGCGACGGTGGTGGGCGTCCCGTCGGGCTCGCGGAGCAGGGCGAGGGGCAGCTCGTTGGGGTCGAGGACGGGGTAGTGCTCCTGCTGCCAGGCGTCCCGGGAGAGGGACTGGCGGAAGTAGCCGTGCCGGTAGAGCAGGCCGACGCCGATGAGGGGGACGCCGAGGTCGCTGGCGGCCTTCAGGTGGTCGCCGGCGAGGATGCCGAGGCCGCCGGAGTACTGCGGCAGGGCCGCGGTGATGCCGAACTCGGGCGAGAAGTAGGCGACGGCGCGCGGGAAGTTGCCCTCGCCGTGGGCCTGCGCCTGGTACCAGCGCTCCCCGGTGACGTACTCGCGCAGGTCGTCGGAGGTCTCTTCGAGGCGCCGCAGGAAGCCGGTGTCCCCGGCGAGCTCGGCGAGCCGCGCGGCCGGCACACCGCCGAGCAGCCGCACGGGGTCGCAGCCGGACGCCTCCCACAGCCGTGGGTCGACGGAGCGGAAGAGGTCACGGGTGCGCGGGTGCCAGGACCAGCGCAGGTTGCGGGCCAGCTCGGCGAGCTGGGCGAGGGGCCCGGGGAGGGCGGGTCGTACGGTGAATCGACGGATTGCCTTCACGGTCTCCACCTTCGTACGGCGTGTACGTGCGCGCGAGCGTGTCGACGGCTCGCATCGACGGTAGCCGGGTGCGGCCCTCCTCAACCACGGCGCACGGGGAGCACATCAGTCGGACCGGTCCGCCGGGCCGTCCTCGATCAGGTGCGGGTCGCCGTCCCAGACGCGCACGGCGGGCCGCCCGGCGGTGTGGCGCGGCCATGCGGGCCCGGGATCGCGGTCGCGGACGAAGGCGACCCAGGCCGCGTGCATCGCGTCGGCCAGCCGCTGCGGCGGCGCGTCCCCCGCGGCGGCGGCCACGCCCTCGGCGTCCAGCAGGTCGAAGGCGAAGGGCAGGTCCAGGCAGTGGAAGGCGAGGCCCTGGGTGTCGCCGGGGACGGGCGAGGGCCAGGCGAACTCGTACAGCCAAACGGGTCGCCCCCGGGCGGCGCGCGCCCCGGCCACGGCGCGGGTCGGCCGGCGGAAGACGAGGTCGGTCAGCTCCCGGCCGCCGAAGGCGTCGAACTCGTGCCGGGTGTGACCGAGGAGCAGCGGCACGTGTGCGCCCCGCTCCCCCTCGACGAGTTCGGTGAGCGCGGAGCGGGGCAGCAACTCGCCGTCGGCGAAGGGGGCGAGGAGCAGGCCCGGCAGCGCGTCCCGGTCGGGCCCGGGTGCGCTCATGGCGTCCTGGAGCGCGAGGAGCTCGGTGTCCGGCACGTCGCGCAGCGCCGCCGCGGTGGCGGGCACGCCGGTGCGCCGGGTGAACAGCTCGGACAGGGCGTGGCCCGTCGCGCGTTCCTGGGGTTCCATCATCGCGGGGGACATGGCCAGGGCGGCGCGGAACAACCCGTCGGCCGCTGGGGTGGCGAGCAGGGTCAGGACGGCGCCGCCGCCCGCGGACTGGCCGGCGACGGTGACCGCGGCCGGGTCGCCGCCGAACGCCGCGATGTTGTCGCGCACCCACTCCAGGGCGGCGATCCAGTCGCGCACCCCGCGGTTGTCCGGCGCGTCCGCCAGGTGCAGGAATCCCTCGATGCCGAGCCGGTAGCCGAACGAGACGACCACGACGCCGTCGCGGTTGAAGGCGGCCCCGTCGTACCAGGGGCTGGCCGGGGAGCCGGCGATGTAGCCGCCGCCGTGGATCCAGACCAGGACGGGGAGGCCGCCGCCGGGTCGGCGTGCGGGGTGAAGACGTTCAGGTTGAGGGTGTCCTCGCCGGGGACGGAGGGCTCGGGGATGGTGGCGTCCTCGCCGAAGCCGCGGCGCTGTGGGGTCGGCCCGTACGCGGTGGCGTCCCGCGGTTCGGTCCAGGGCGCGGGCGGGCGGGGCGGGGCGAAGCGGAGGTCGCCGACGGGTGGCGCGGCGTACGGGATGCCGAGGAACCGCACACCGTGGGCGGTGGGCTCGCCGCGTACGGGACCGTGGGTGGTGGTGACGGCCGGGCTCGGGGGCTCGCTCATGGTGCCACTCGACACCGGATTCGGCGCCCGGCGCAACCGCGTCAACTCCCGTCGGCGGCGCGGGATCGCGGCTCTTTCCCCGTCAGGCCCGGCATGCCCCGGCGATGGCCGCGGTGTCCCAGTAGAAGGGCCGGACCTCGGTGATCCGGCCGTCCCGGACCGTGAGGCTCTGCAGGATCGGGAAGGCGAGTTCGCGGCCGGTGGCGCGGGCGCGGGCCCGGATGTCGCTGTGGACCACCGCCGTGGGCCCGGTGGCGAGGAACTCCTGGCGGGTGATGTCGAAGGCCTGCCAGGTCCCGCTCATCGCGAGGAAGAACCGTGCCATGCCGTCGTGGCCGCGCCATGTCCCGCCGTACGGCAGGCCCGCCGCCTGGTGGAGGACGACGTCGGGCGAGAAGTACGGCACGAGCAGGTCGAACGAGGCGCGGCCCGGTCCGCCCGCCGCCAGATACCGGGCCTCGGCCGCGTACATGCCGGTCAGCACCCATGTGGAGTCGGTCATGGGCAGGGCATCTCTCTGCGTGGTCATGTCCCCATCCGATCGCCGCGCGGGACGGGGCACCGGCGGATATCGGACCTCCACTTCTGCCGGTGATCCGCCGGTCCTGCCCCGGGGCCGGGGCGGCGGGCGGCCCGTGTGCGGTAGTTCAGTGCGATCCGGGTGAAGCGTGACATGCGGGACGATGCACTTCAGCCACACCAAACCACCAGGTCACGACCTGAACCACCGCTTTCGGGACGGTCGGGGGCCTCCTAGGTTGAGGGCGTCCGATCAGGAGGCACCGCCGGGCGACGCGCACCACCCCCGCCGGCGAGTGCCGCACCCAAGGAGGATGCATGGCCGAGATCATCTCCAACGGCGTGTACGTGATCAGGAACGCGGCGTACGAGGACCGGGTCGTCGACCTGAGCGGCGGCACCGCCGAACCCAATGTGCCCGTCATCGGCTGGAGCTATCACAAGGGCGAGAACCAGCAGTGGGACGTCGTGCACACCAGCGGCAACCTGTACGTCATCAAGAGCAAGATCACCTCCCACGAGGCCTTCTTCGCCCTCAGCGACCTCAAGATCTTCCCGCCCCTCATCGCCAACCAGCCGTTCATGGAGCGGTGGTCGATCGAGCCGGTCGGCGAGGGCAAGGTCCGCATCCACTTCCCGTACATGGACGGCGTGGCGACCCTCAGGTCGGAGAAGGAGGGCACCCAGCTCACCCTTGAGCCGTGGCGGGGCGAGAACAGCCAGATGTGGCGCTTCGAGTCGATCTGACCCCACCGGCACTCCGACGCGGCCCACCGCCTCCCGCGGTGGGCCGCAGCGCGTCACGGATCACCACGACCTGCACCGGTTGAGGGCGGATTTCCGGCCAGTCTGGGCGGGGGCCGTGCGCGTACGGAAATCGGCGCCGGCCGGCGCGCACGGCGCGTACCGCACCGCCGCGGCGCGGAATTCCGGTGGTGAAGGAGGACGGGGGCATATGCCGACAGGTCAACACCCCATAAGGCATATGCGAATTGGACCGGTCCCGCCATTCATGGCGGGGCCGGTCTTGCATGCGCCCTTACGCACTAGTAGTTAACAAAGCGCCGGATTGCCCACCCGAAGGGTGTGGGAAGGCTCCTGCGGTACGCACGTCGGCGCAGCGCCGGCACGCACCACGGAACCCCTGCCCACCCACGTATCCGTGCACGCGGACAGGAGCGGTCAGACATGGCTTTTGGCTCAACCCCGCCAGGCTCACCCGCACAGCCCACCATCCCCGTCCTGGATGTCGGCCCGGCCGTGCACCACGGACGAAAACCGGCGAAGGCGGTGCCGGGAGAAACGTTCCAGGTCACCGCCACCGTCTTCCGTGAGGGCCACGAGGCGGTCGCCGCCAACGTCGTCCTGCGCGACCCCGCGGGCAGACCGGGACCCTGGACGCCGATGCGGGAACTCGCGCCGGGCACCGACCGGTGGGGCGCCGACGTCACGCCGGACGCCGAGGGGAACTGGACGTACGCCGTGGAGGCGTGGGGCGACCCCGTCGCGACCTGGCGCCACCACGCGCGGATCAAGATACCGGCGGGCCTCGACACCGACCTGGTCCTGGAGGAGGGCGCCCGCCTCCACGAGCGCGCCGCGGCCGGCGTCCCCCGCGCCGAGCGGGCGGCCGTGCTCGGCGCGGCCGAAGCGCTGCGCGACACGGACCGCTCCCCCGCGGCCCGTCTCGCCGCCGCCCTCACCCCCGAGGTCGAGGCGACGCTCGCCCGCCATCCGCTGCGCGAATTCGTCACCCGCTCCGAGGAGTTGCCGCTGGTCGTGGAGCGGCACAGGGCCCTGTTCGGCTCCTGGTACGAGTTCTTCCCGCGCTCGGAGGGCGCGGTCGTCCGCGAGGGCGCCCCGCCGGTGTCGGGGACTTTCCGCACGGCGGCCGAGCGGCTGCCGGCCATCGCGGAGATGGGCTTCGACGTCGTCTATCTCCCGCCGATCCACCCGATCGGCACCACCTTCCGCAAGGGCCCGAACAACTCCCTGTCCGTGGGCCGCCACGACGTCGGTGTGCCGTGGGCGATCGGTTCGCCGGAGGGCGGGCACGATGCCGTCCACCCGGACCTGGGCACGCTGGAGGACTTCGACGCGTTCGTGCGGGAGGCCGGGCGGCTCGGCCTGGAAGTGGCCCTGGACTTCGCGCTGCAGTGCTCGCCGGACCACCCCTGGGTGGAGAAGCACCCCGAGTGGTTCCGCCGCCGGGCGGACGGCTCCATCGCGTACGCGGAGAACCCGCCGAAGAAGTACCAGGACATCTACCCGATCTCCTTCGAGCAGGACATGCCGGGGCTGATCGCGGAGACCGTGCGGCTGCTGCGCTTCTGGATGGCGCACGGCGTCCGCGTCTTCCGCGTGGACAATCCGCACACCAAGCCGGTGGTGTTCTGGGAGCGGGTCATCGCGGACATCAACGCGAGTGACCCGGACGTCATCTTCCTCGCCGAGGCGTTCACCCGCCCCGCCATGATGCGGACCCTCGCCGCCATCGGCTTCCAGCAGTCGTACACGTACTTCACCTGGCGCAACTCCAAGGAGGAACTCACCGACTACCTCACCGAGTTGTCCCGTGAGACCGCGCACTTCCTGCGGCCCAACTTCTTCGTGAACACCCCCGACATCCTGCACGCCTACCTCCAGGAGGGCGGCCGGGCCGCCTTCGAGGTGCGTGCCGTGCTCGCCGCCACGCTCTCGCCCACCTGGGGCGTCTACAGCGGGTTCGAGCTGTGCGAGAACGCCGCGGTGCGGCCGGGCAGCGAGGAGTACCTGGACTCGGAGAAGTACCAACTGCGCCCGCGTGCCTGGGAGTCGGCCGCACGCAGCGGTGCCACCATCGCGCCGCTCATCACGGCGCTGAACGGCATCCGGCGCGCCAACCCCGCCCTGCAGCAACTGCGCGACCTGCACTTCCACCCCACCGACAAGGAAGCGGTGATCGCCTACTCGAAGTCCGCCGCCACCGCGCACGACTCGAACACGGTTCTGGTGGTCGCGAACCTCGACCCTCACCACACCCAGGAGGCGACGGTCTCGTTGGACATGCCGCGACTCGGCCTCGACTGGCACGAGACCGTACCGGTGCGCGACGAGCTCACCGGCGACACCTACCACTGGGGCAGGACCAACTATGTGCGCCTGGAACCGGGCGTCGCGCCCGCGCACGTCTTCCGGGTCCTGCGACCGTCCTCACCGTTGATCGGAGGGTCACCCACACCATGATCGTCAATGAGCCCGTCCAGGACACCTTCGAGGACACGCCCACCAAGGACCGTGACCCCGACTGGTTCAAGCGTGCCGTCTTCTATGAGGTGCTGGTCCGTTCCTTTCAGGACAGCAACGGCGATGGCATCGGGGATCTGAAGGGCATCACCGCCAAGCTGGACTACCTGCAGTGGCTGGGGGTGGACTGCCTGTGGCTGCCGCCGTTCTTCAAGTCCCCGCTGCGCGACGGCGGTTACGACGTCTCCGACTACACCGCCGTACTCCCGGAGTTCGGCGACCTGGCGGACTTCGTGGAGTTCGTCGACTCCGCCCACCAGCGCGGCATGCGCGTCATCATCGACTTCGTCATGAACCACACCAGCGACCAGCACCCGTGGTTCCAGGCCTCACGCACCGACCCCACCGGCCCGTATGGCGACTACTACGTGTGGGCCGATGACGACAAGGCCTACAGCGACGCCCGCATCATCTTCGTCGACACCGAAGCCTCCAACTGGACCTTCGACCCGGTACGCAAGCAGTACTACTGGCACCGCTTCTTCTCCCACCAGCCCGACCTGAACTTTGAGAACCCCGCCGTCCAGGAAGAAATCATCTCCGCCCTGCGCTTCTGGCTGGACCTGGGCATCGACGGCTTCCGCCTGGACGCGGTGCCCTACCTCTACGCCGAGGAAGGCACCAACTGCGAGAACCTGCCGCGCACCCACCACCTCCTCAAACGCGTCCGCGCCGAGATCGACGCGCACTACCCCGACACCGTCCTGCTCGCCGAGGCCAACCAGTGGCCCGAAGACGTGGTCGACTACTTCGGCGCCTTCCAGGGCGGCGGCGACGAATGCCACATGGCCTTCCACTTCCCCGTCATGCCCCGCATCTTCATGGCCGTGCGCCGCGAATCGCGCTACCCCGTCTCCGAGATCCTCGCCAAGACCCCCGCCATCCCCTCCGGCTGCCAGTGGGGCATCTTCCTGCGCAACCACGACGAGCTGACCCTGGAAATGGTCACCGACGAAGAACGCGACTACATGTACGCGGAGTACGCCAAAGACCCCCGCATGCGCGCCAACATCGGCATCCGCCGCCGCCTGGCCCCCCTGCTGGACAACGACCGCAACCAGATCGAACTGTTCACCGCCCTGCTGCTGTCCCTGCCCGGCTCACCGATCCTCTACTACGGCGACGAGATCGGCATGGGCGACAACATCTGGCTCGGCGACCGCGACGCGGTGCGCACCCCCATGCAGTGGACCCCCGACCGCAACGCCGGCTTCTCCTCCTGCGACCCGGGCCGCCTGTACCTGCCCACCATCATGGACCCCGTCTACGGCTACCAGGTCACCAACGTCGAGGCGTCCATGTCCTCACCCTCCAGCCTGCTCCACTGGACCCGCCGCATGATCGAGATCCGCAAGCAGAACCCCGCCTTCGGACTCGGCTCCTACACCGAACTGCCCTCCACCAACCCGGCCGTCATCGCCTTCCTGCGCGAATACAAGGACGACCTGGTCCTGTGCGTCCACAACTTCTCCCGCTTCGCCCAGCCCACCGAACTCGACCTCCAGGCCTTCAACGGCCGCCACCCCGTCGAACTCATCGGCGGCGTACGCTTTCCGGCCATCGGAGAACTCCCCTACCTCCTCACCCTCGCAGGACACGGCTTCTACTGGTTCCGGCTCCGCAAGGAACCGGCGTAGGCTCCTGCGGCGCGACACCCTCGCGGGGCGGTTTCCTCCGCCCCGCCCTGGGCACTCCTACGCACGACCGGCACCCCCTTCACGCACCATCGGCACGCCCGCACCCTGCCTTGTCCGCGACGCGGAAAGGACGCGACGCCATGTCGGAAGCCGCCACCCGCCCCAGTGCGCACGCCACCGCGCTGCTCGCCTCGCTCGACCCGCTGCTGCGCGCGTGGCTGCCGCGGCAGCGGTGGTTCGCCGGGAAGGGCCGCCCGATCAGCGCTCTGGAAGCGGTGACGGCGACCGAACTCCTGCCGCGCACCTCGCAGTCGGGCCTGCTGCACCTGCTCCTGCGGGTCCGCCAGCCGGCCGTGCCCGGCCAGGGCACCCCGCCCGACGGCGGCCAACGGGCCGCCGATTGCTACCAGTTGCTGCTCGGCGTACGCCGGTCCCTGCCCCCGCACCTCGCGCCCGCCCTGATCGGCCACGTCACCGAGGGGCCGCTCACCGGGCACACGGTGTACGAGGCGCTGCACGACGCGTACGTCACCGAGCTGCTGCTCGAACGGCTGCGGATCCCGGGCCGGCACGGCGTGCTCCGCTTCGAGCGCGACATGAGTGTCGAGATCCCCTCCGGCCTCACCCCGCGGCTGCTCGGCACCGAGCAGTCCAACTCCTCGCTCGTCTACGGAGATACGTTCATCCTCAAGCTGTTCCGCCGGGTGGTGCCCGGCCTCAACCCCGACCTCGAACTCCCCCTGGAACTCGCCCGCGAGGGGTGCGAGCGGGTGCCGGCGCCCGCCGCGTGGTTCCTCGCCGACCTCGACCACGGCACCGGTGCCGCCGGGGAGGCCTGCGGGCTCGGGGTGCTCCAGCCGTATCTGGCCGGGGCGGAGGACGGCTGGGAGCTCGCCCTGCGGATGCGGGACAAGGACGAGAGCTTCACCGGCGAGGCCCGCGCCCTCGGCCGCGCCACCGCCGAGGTGCACGCGGCGCTCGCGGCCGCGCTGCCGACCGTCACCCTGGGCCGGGCCCAGGTGGAGCTGATCGCCGACGCCATGGCGGGCCGCCTCCAGGCGGCGGCGCAGGCGGTGCCCGCGCTGCGCCCCTACGCGCCCGGACTGCTCACCGCCTTCGAGGCACTGGCCGACCTGGGCTGCGAGGGCCAGTCGTGGACGGCGCAGCGCATCCACGGAGACCTGCACCTGGGCCAGTGCCTGCGCTCCCCGGACGGCGAGTGGTCGCTCATAGACTTCGAGGGCGAGCCGGCCCGCCCGCTCGCCGAGCGCCGCCTGCCGCAGCCGGCCGTCCGCGATGTCGCGGGCATGCTGCGCTCCTTCGACTACGCGGCCTCCCACGGCACCTGGGAGCCCGACTGGGCCGACGCCTGCCGGGCCGCGTACTGCGCGGGCTACGCGGAGGTCTCGGGCCGCGACCCGCGCACCGACCCCGTACTGCTGCGCGCGCACGAGACCGACAAGGCGGTCTACGAAGTCCTCTACGAGGCCCGGCACCGCCCCGACTGGCTGCCGGTCCCCCTGGCCGCGGTCCGCCGCCTCGCCCAGGACGGCCCCGCCGACGACGCCCACTGACCATTCCTCCCGAGGAGGCCTCTCCCGTGACCCCCAAGAGCCCGAAGAAGGCGGCGGCGAAGACACCGGCGAAGGCCGCCCCCAAACCCAAACCGAAGGCGGCGAAGAAGGCGGCACCCAAGTCCACGTCCAAGACCGCGCCCAAGACCACGGAGTCCCGCGTCCCCGAACAGACGCGCACCGAACCACCCGCCACCGAACCGCCGGTCACCGCGCCCCCCGTGACGGAATCCCCGGTGTCCGAGGAGGACCGCGCCCGGCTGCTCAGCGGCACGCACCACGATCCGCACGGCGTCCTGGGGGCCCACCCCGTCGACGGCGGCATCGCCTTCCGCGCCCTGCGCCCGTACGCCAAGGCCGTCACCGTCATCGCCGAGGACCTCCGGGCCGAGCTGCGCGACGACGGCGACGGCTTCTTCTCCGCGGTGCTGCCGCTGCGGGCCGCGCCCGACGACTACCGGCTGCGCGTCACGTACGAGGAGACGGAGCTGGAGATCCACGACGCGTACTCCTTCCTGCCCTCGCTCGGCGAGTTCGATCTGCACCTGATCGGCGAGGGCCGGCACGAGCGGCTCTGGGAGGCGCTCGGGGCCCGGCCGATGGTCCACCAGGGCGCGACCGGCACCCGGTTCACGGTGTGGGCGCCCAACGCGCGGGGCGTGCGGGTCGTCGGCGGCTTCAACTTCTGGGACGGCGTGGGCTTCCCGATGCGCTCGCTCGGCGCGACCGGCATCTGGGAGCTGTTCGTGCCGTCCGTCGGCGAGGGCGAGCTGTACAAGTTCCAGATCACCCGGCCGGACGGCTCGACGACCCTGCGCGCCGACCCGCTGGCGCGCCGCACCGAGATACCGCCCGCCAACTCCTCCGTCGTGCACGAGTCCCACCACGAGTGGCACGACCAGGAGTGGCTGGCGCGCCGCGCGGACCGTCCCGCCCACGAGGCGCCGTTCTCGGTGTACGAGGTGCACCTTGCCTCCTGGCGGCCCGGCCTCACCTACCGCCAGCTCGCCGAGCAACTCCCCGCCTACGTCGCCGACCTGGGCTTCACCCACGTCGAGCTGATGCCGGTCGCCGAGCACCCCTTCGGCGGTTCCTGGGGCTACCAGGTCACCGGCTTCTACGCCCCCACGGCCCGCCTCGGCACCCCCGACGACTTCAAACACCTCGTCGACGCCCTCCACCAGGCAGGCATCGGCGTCCTCATGGACTGGGTGCCCGCACACTTCCCGCGGGACGACTGGGCGCTCGCCGAGTTCGACGGGCGGCCCCTGTACGAGCACGAGGACCCGGCCCGCTCCGCGCACCCGGACTGGGGCACCCTCGAATTCGACTACGGCCGCAAGGAAGTACGCAACTTCCTCGTCGCCAACGCCTGTTACTGGTGCGAGGAGTTCCACATCGACGGGCTGCGCGTCGACGCCGTCGCCTCGATGCTCTACCTCGACTACTCGCGCGAGGACGGCCAGTGGACGCCCAACGCGCACGGCGGGCGCGAGAACCTCGACGCCGTCGCCTTCCTCCAGGAGATGAACGCCACCGTCTACCGCCGCGTGCCCGGCGTCGTCACCATCGCCGAGGAGTCCACGGCCTGGGACGGCGTGACCCGGGCGACGCACCACCAGGGCCCCGGCGGCTTCGGCGGCCTCGGCTTCGGCCTGAAGTGGAACATGGGCTGGATGCACGACTCCCTCGACTACGTGGCGAAGGAGCCGGTGCACCGCAAACACCACCACAACGAGATGACGTTCTCGATGGTGTACGCCTACAGCGAGAACTACGTCCTGCCCATCTCGCACGACGAGGTCGTGCACGGCAAGCGCTCGCTGGTGTCGAAGATGCCGGGCGACTGGTGGCAGCAGCGCGCCACCCACCGCGCCTACCTCGGCTTCATGTGGGCCCACCCCGGCAAGCAACTCCTCTTCATGGGCCAGGAGTTCGCCCAGGGCGCCGAGTGGTCGGAGAGCCACGGCCCGGACTGGTGGCTGCTCGACCCGGCGTACGGCGCGGAGGCCGACCATCGGGGCGTGCGGGACCTGGTCCGCGACCTGAACACCGTCTACCGGCGCGAGGGCGCCCTCTGGCAGCGCGACACGGACCCCGCCGGGTTCGCCTGGATCGAGGGCGACGCCGCCGAGGACAACGTCTTCGCCTTCCTGCGCCACCCCGCCGAGGACACCGAAGGCACCCCGCTGCTCGCCGTCTCGCACTTCTCACCGGTCGTCCGGCACGGCTACCGCATCGGCGTGCCGGACGAGTTCGCCGCCTGGCAGGAGGTCCTCAACACGGACGAGGCCCGCTACGGCGGTGGCGACGTCACCAACCCCGACCCCCTCAAGCCGGAACCGGTGCCGTCCCACGGCCGCCCCGCCTCCCTGCGCCTGACCCTGCCACCCCTGGCGACGGTGTGGCTGCGGCCGGCCTGACGGCTCACCCCACCTCGTCCAACCCCTTCAGCGCGGGCGGCAGTTCCGCCGCGTACAGGAGACCGAGCCGCTGCGTGGCACGGGTCAGCGCCACGTACAGGTCGCTCGTCCCGTACCGCGCCGGCTCGACGACCAGGACCGTGTCGAACTCCAGGCCCTTCGCCTGACGCGGGTCGATCAGGACGACCGGCCGCGTCAGGTCCGGGGCCTGCCCGGCCGTCACCCCGGGCAGGTGTGCGGCGAGCTCCGCGTGGAACTCGCGCGGGGCGATCACCGCGAGGCGGCCCTCGTCCCGGGCCTCGGCGGCCACCGCGTCGGCCACGGCGGCGCCGAGGTCGTCCGTGCGCCGCGCCCAGGGCCGCACGCCCGTGGACCGCACGGAACTCGGCGGCCGGAACTCCGGGTGCTCCACGCGGGGCACCTCGGCGGCGACGTCCATGATCTCCACGGGCGTGCGGTAGTTGACCCCGAGGCGGGTGTACTCCCAGCGGTCCCCGACGTACGGGGTGAGGATGCTCTCCCACGTGCCGCAGCCGCCCGCCTCCGCGGTCTGCGCCGGGTCGCCGACGAGCGTCATGGAGCGGGTGGGGCAGCGCCGCATCAGCAGCCGCCAGGCCATCGCGGAGAGCTCCTGCGCCTCGTCGACGATGATGTGCCCGAACGCCCAGGTGCGGTCGGCCGCCGCGCGCTCGGCGGCGCTGCGGTGGTCGGCCTCCTCCTGGCGCTCGGCCATCCGCTCCGCGTCGATGATGTTGTGAGCGAGCAGGACCTCGGCGTCGTCCTCGTCCTTGTCCTCGAACTCGTACGTACGGGAGGCGCGCGAGACGTCGAGCACGCCCTGCGCGTAGGCGATCTGCCGGGCCCGCTCGGCCTCGGCCGCCGCCCGCTCGGCGCTGTCGTCGTGGCCGAGCAGCTCGGCGGCCTCGTCGAGCAGCGGGATGTCGGCGGCGGTCCAGGGCGCGTCGAACGGCCTGCGGATCGCCGCGGCGTCCCGCTCGTCCAGCCCGGTCGGCTCCTCCAGGTACTCGGCGACGAACCGCTGCGGAGTCAGCGTCGGCCACAACTCCTCGATGGCCGCGTGGACTTCGGCACTGGCCGCGATGGCCTTGCCGAGCTGGGCGATGTCGTCGGGGCCCAGGAAGTTCGGCCCGCCGTACGGGTCGTGGCCGATGCGCTCGGCGAGCTGCTCGGTGAGCGCGTCGATGATCCGGAACGCGAAGTGCGGACGGCCGAGGTTGTGCGGCACGTCGGCGGCGCGGGCGGCCTCGCGCGCCTGGTCGGCGATGGTCCAGTCGAGGATCAGCTCCCCGTCGTCATGCTCGATGATCATCGGCCGGCCCGGCTCGGGCGTCAGCTGCCGGTCCCGTACGGCCGCCGCGAGCACCTCCGCCATCTCCGCGCGCCCCTTCACCTCGGCCGCCTCGGGGCTGTCCGTGCCGGTGGCGGTCACGCCGGGGAACAGCTCGCCGACCGTGGAGAGCAGCACGCCGGTCTCGCCGAGCGCGGGCAGCACCTCGCCGATGTAGCCGAGGAAGGCCGGGTTCGGGCCGACGACCAGGACCGCGCGCTTGGCGAGCAGCTCGCGGTGGGCGTAGAGCAGGAACGCGGCGCGGTGCAGCGCCACGACCGTCTTGCCGGTGCCAGGCCCGCCCTCGACGACGAGGACGCCGCGGTGCGGGGCGCGGATGATGCGGTCCTGCTCGGCCTGGATGGTCTGCACGATGTCGTGCATGCGGCCGGTGCGGGCCGAGTCGAGCGCGGCGAGCAGCACCTCGTCGGCGTCGGCGCCCTCGTGGCCGGTGCGGGTCGTGTCCGCGAGGTCAAGGATCTCGTCGTGCAGACCGGTGACCTCGCGGCCCTTGGTGGTGATGTGCCGCCGTCTGCGCAGGCCCATCGGGGTGTGACCCGTCGCGAGGTAGAAGGGGCGCGCGACATCGGCACGCCAATCGATCACGAGCGGGGTGCGCTCGGTGTCGGACGCGCGGATCCCGATGCGCCCGATGTGATGGTCGCGGCCGTCACGGAATTCGAGCCGGCCGAAGCAGAGGCCGTTCTCCCCCGCGTCGAAGGCGGCGAGCAGCCCGGACTGCTCCGCCACCAGCACATCCCGCTCAAGGCGCGCCTGGAGACCCGTGCCCACCTGCGACAACGACGTCTGCACGGCGGCCTCGGCCTCCTCGCGCAGCGCGTCCAGGCGTGCGTACAGCCCGGAGACGAATTGCTGCTCTTCCCGCAATTCCTCGGTTGACAATTCAGCCCCTCGCCAGTTACAGTGCTCTTATTGAAACTTTCCGAGAAGCCGCCATGTGCAAATGGGTGCACAAATAGGCAGAGCTTCGCGAAAGAATCCAATATACGCAGAGAAATCCCCCGGACGTCAATTCGTCAGGGGGATTTTTCTTGTTGGGATGGGCTACAGCACGTCGGCCAGCTCCGCGAGCAGCTTCCGCTTGGCCCGCGCGCCCACCATCTGCTTCACGGGCTCACCGCCACGGAACACGATCATCGTCGGCGCCGAGAGCACCTTGTACGCGATCGCCGTCTCCGGGCTGCGGTCCACGTCCAGCTGCACGATCTTCAACCGGTCCGCCTCCTCGCGCGCCAGCTCGCTCAGCACCGGCGCAAGCTGCCGGCACGGCCCGCACCAGTCCGCCGTGAACTCCACGAGCACCGGCCGGTCCGCCTCGCGCAACACCTCTTCGCCGAAATCCGCGTCCGTCACCTCGGCCACACCTGCTGCCTTCACTGGCCCACTCTCCTCATCCCGTGAGTTCGCACCGCGGCTCGGGGCCGCCCGCGAGTGCCGCCTCGGCGCGCACCAACTGCGCCCCGACCTGATCCCGCACCGCGCTCAACTCGCCGATCAGCGCGTCGAGTTCGGTCAGCTTGCGGCGGTACACGGCGAGCGACGCGGGGCACGAGTCACCCTCCGGATGCCCCGAGCGCAGACACTCCACGAAGGGCCTGGTCTCCTCCAGATCGAACCCAAAGTCCTGCAGGGTCCTGATCTGCTCCAGGAGGCGCACGTCGTCCTCGTCGTACGTGCGGTAGCCGTTGCCGGTCCGCCGCGCGGGCAGCAGCCCGCGGGACTCGTAGTAGCGCAACGTCCGCGTGGTCGTCCCCGCGCGCGCCGCGAGCTCGCCGATTCGCATACCCTGACGGTAATCCTTGACGTGGGCGTCAAGGCCAGGGCTTTTCGGGGGCCTCGTCGGCTCAGGTGAAGTCCGGCTGACCGTAGGCCCGCTTGAACTCGTGAAAGCTCTCCACTCCGGCCATCAGGACGACCCCGTCCCACAGCCGCCCGGCGGCCTCACCTCGGGGCGCCGGGGAGACGACGGGCCCGAAGACGGCTCCGGCCCCCTCGACGGAGAGGACGGGCGTCCCGACGTCCTCGCCCACGAGCGCGACGCCCGCCTCGTGCGAGGCCCGCACGGCGGCGTCGTACTCCGTCGTCATCGCCACCGCTTCGAGCTCCGCCGGCAGCCCCGCGCCGGCGAGGGCGGCCGCGGTACCGGCCCAGTCCTGCCGCACGTGAATCTGCTCCCCGAGCGCGTCGAAGTACCGGCCGAGCGCCTGGCTCCCGTACCGCTCACGCACCGCGGCGCAGATCCGGCCGGGCGCCTTCATGTACTCCCCGTACAGCCCCTCCGGATCCTCCGGGTCGACGGCGAGCCCTTCGTTGAGGACGGCCAGGCTCATCACCCGCCACCGCACGTCGACGTCCCGCACCCGCTCCACCTCCCGCAGCCAGCGCGAGGTGATCCACGTGTACGGACACACGGGGTCGAACCAGAAGTCCACACCCACGCGGCCCCGGCCGGGCTCGGAGTTCGTGGTCACGCAACCACCGTACGCCTTGGGAAAGTTGACGCACTCAGGTGACTGGGCTGAGGACCGGAGAACTCCCCCGCTCAAACACCCACCCCCAACGCCGCCCGCAGCCAGTTGTCCGCAGCGCCCGGTGTCTGCACCGGCGGCCCCGACGGCGGGCTCAGGACCTCGGCCGTGAGCTGCCAGTAGCGGTCGATGCGCGCTTCGGCGGCGAGCATGTGGTGCAGGCGGCGGCGGAAGTCGCCGGAGTCGCGCTGGTTGAGTGAGGCGGCGTGGACGGCGACGAAGCAGTCGAGGGCTTCGCCGGGGTGCGGATCGTGGTCGGCGCGGAGTCGCGCCGCGGCCAGTTCGTACGCTTCCGGGAGGCCCTCGTAGAGCACGGCGGGGCGGTAGCCCCTGCCGGGGGCGTGCACTTCGGGGCGGACGTAGTCGGCACGCGCGCGCGGGCCCGAGACGAAGCAGGGGCTGGTGACGAAGTCCTGCAGCCGGGCGAAGGCGAGTACCTGCGCGGGGGTGGGGGCGTCGGGCGGGGCCGGTACCGCCTGGTCGACGACGGCCGCGACCACCCTGGCCGACAGCCGCGCGGGCAGCCAGCACCGCCAGAAGCGGGCGAGCGCGTCCGTGCCGGGCGGGGTGGAGACGGCACCGATCAGGCGGAGCCGCTCGGCGCGTTCCGCGGCGGTGCAGCCGGTCAGGAGTTGCAGGGCCGCCTCGCGCCAGCGCAGGGCGGCCAGGCGCGTACCGATCTCCCGCAGCTGGTCCGCGACGATGTCCTCCAGTTCGTCGTCCTCGTCGAGGACCCGGCTCACGGCGGGGACCGGCAGGTCGAGGGAGCGGAGGGAGCGGATGAGGCGGAGCCGGTCAAGCGCCTCGGGCCCGTAACGCCGGTGGCCGCCACCGCTGCGGGTGGCCTCGGGCAGCAGGCCGCGGTCGGAGTAGAAGCGGACGGTCTTGACCGTGACGCCCGCCCGTTCGGCGAGCTGCCCGATGCTCCACATGTCGTCGTGCGACTTTCCTGCGACCGGGACCTCGCCGGTCGACGTCGACGTCCCACCGGGACCCATTCGACCGGACCCCATCCCGCCGGGTGACGGCGCTTCCGCGGCCGGCGTCCCGGGCTGCGGCGTTCCCTCCGGCCTCACGACTTGAACCTCCCTCAAGGGGAGTTCCTACCGTACCGGCGAACGCGGGCGGTCCCTCGGTCGGGCCGTTCGGATCGCGGCGCAGCAGGAGGAGTGGAGGACTCATGACGACGTTCGTGCTGGTGTCGGGTGGTTACACGGGCGGGTGGCTGTGGCGGGACGTGGCGGCGGGGCTGCGTTCGGCGGGGGCCGAGGTGTACGCAGCCACGCTCACGGGGCTGGGCGACCGGCGCCACCTGGCGGGCCCGGACATCGACCTCGACACCCACATCGAGGACCTCACCCAACTCATCGACCACATCGACGCGTCCGAGGTCGTCCTCGTCGGCTACTGCTACGGCATCTATCCCTCCGCGGGCGCCGCCGACCGGCGCCCGGACCGGATCTCCCGGCTCGTGTACCTGGACTCCCCCATGCCGCAGAACGGTTACTCCATGATCGACCAGGTGCGGGAGCAGATGCCCGCGGGGCCCGCCCGCGACCGTACGCTCGCCCAGCAGGAACGGGCCGAGGACGGCTGGCGGATCCCGGCGCCCACCCCGGCGGAGTGGCGGACCCACGGGAACCTCGCGGGCGTCCCCGACGAGGCGTTCGAACGGCTCGTGCGCCTCGCCTCGCCCGCGCCGGCCGGCCCGTACGCGCAGAAGCTCCGGATCTCGGAGGCGGTCGCCGCGCTGCCGACGACGGGCATCTTCTGCACGGAGGGCGGGACGACGGACATCGCCTCGCTGGAGGCCCTGGTCGCCTCCGGCATGCCCCTCGTGCAGCACCTGGCCGACCCGCGCGCGGCCTTCTTCGAACTGGCCACGGGCCACTGGCCGATGCTCTCCACTCCCGGCGAACTGACCGACGTACTGCTGCGGTCGGCGGCGGGAGAGGGTCACCGACTGGCGGCCGGGTCCGTCGCCGCCGACTTGTCGTAGGTCAGGAACACCGTGCCGCTGTCGAGGAGTACGGCGTCCGTGCGCTCGTACAGCACCGGGTCGAAGGCCGTCTCCCGCGAGAACAGCGGCGTGCCCGAACCGAGCGTCAGCGGGCCCAGTTTGACGACGATCCGGTCGATCTCGTCGCGCAGCACTCCGGCGAGTTCGCCGCCGCCGCACAGCCAGATGTCCTTGCCCTCCTCCCGCTTCAGTTCCCGTACCCGCTCGACCGGGTCGGAGGCGACCAGCTCGATGCCGGGGTCGGGACTCTCGGTGAGGGTGCGGCTGAAGACGAGGTGGCGGAGGTGCGGGTAGCAGTTCGGGAAACCGGCGTCGACGCCGATCATGTACGTCCTGCGGCCCTCGAGGACCGTGTCGAAGTGGGTCCCCTCGGCGGTGACGCCGAGAGCCTCCCTGGCCGGGGCCGGCAGGGTCTCGGGATACGTCTCGACCAGGTGCTGGACGTAGTCCTGGGCGACCGGCCAGAACCCGTCGGGGCCGGTCGGGTCGGAGCCGTCGGGGCCCGCGATGAACCCGTCGAGGCTGACGGCGATGAAGTACACGAGCTTTCGCATGGGGCTCCTTGGGACGGGGCTTAGCACTCCGACTGAAGTGGTCAGACCGTAGTACTCCACCTGGAGTGGTGTCAATGGATGAGCGAAAGCCGAATTGCGGGTGGCCGCGGGTACGCGAAAGCCGGGCCGCCCCAAGGGGACGGCCCGGCTTCCATGGCGTTACGCGCGCGGCGTCGCCTCAGCGCTGCAGCTGCGGCTCCCGTGACGACTCCGCGGACCGGCCCTCGGCGTTCCGCTCCGAGGCGTCCGAGGCGCCCGAGTCGCCGTGGCCCTTGCGCGGCAGCAGTACTGCCACCAGAACCGTTCCGACTCCGAGGATCGCCGCGCCGATCAGGCTCGTGTGGGCCACCGCGTCCGAGAATGCGGAGCCGACCGCGTCGGCCATCTTGCCCGCGCCCTGCGCGAGTTGGTCGGCCTGGCCCTTCAGCTGGGCGGCCTGCTGCTGCGAGCTCGCGTGGGCCGCCTTCTCGGCCACCGCCTGCGCCTTCTCGCCGATGCCCTGCGCCACCGCGTAGCCGGCGCCGACCGAGTCCTGCGCCGTGTCCAGCGTGCCGGCCGGCAGCTTCGTCCCGGAGGCCGCGGCCGCGTCCGCCAGTTTCGACGAGTACGAACTGGCGAGCACCGAGCCGAGGATGGCGATGCCGAGCGAGCCGCCGAGCTCCAGGGAGGTGTCGTTGACGGCGCCGCCGACACCCAGTTCGGACTCGGGGAACGCGCCCATGATGGCGTCGGTGCAGGGCGACAGCGCGAGGCCGATCGCCAGCCCGAGGATGATCAGCGGTGCGACGAAGTCCCCGTACGAGGAACCGGAGTCGACCCGCGTCAGCAGCGCCAGCGCCACCGTGCCCGCGACCATGCCGGCGGACACCGTGATCTTCATGCCGATGCGCGGGGTCAGGAAGCCCGTCAGCGCCGAGCCGACGAAGACCGCGCCGGCGAGCGGCAGCATGCGCACGCCCGTCTCCAGCGGGTTGTAGCCGAGGACGAACTGCAGGTGCTGGGTCAGGTAGTAGAAGGCGCCGAAGACCGCGAGGAAGAAGAGCGCCACCGCGAGGTTCGAGCCGGCGAAGCGGCGGTCGAGGAAGCGGCGGACGTTCAGGATCGGGTGCGGGTGGCGCAGCTCCCAGGCCACGAAGGCGAGCAGGCCCACGCCGGCGACGACGGCCGCCGAGATCGCCTTGGCGTCCCAGCCGAAGTGCGGGCCCTGGATGATCATGTAGACGAGCGCGCCAGTCCAGATGACGGAGAGCAGGCCGCCGACGTAGTCGATCCGGTCGTGGTGTCCGGCCTTGGACGGCGGGATGAGCACGAAGGCGCCGACGATGGCGAGCGCCGCCACCGGCACGTTGATCAGGAAGGTCGACGCCCAGCCGTGGTCCTCCAGGAGCGCGCCTGCGACCAGCGGTCCCGCCGCGATGGCGAGACCCGCGGTGGCGGTCCACAGCACGATCGCCTTGGCCCGCTCGGCCCGCGGGAACGTCGCGGCGAGCAGGGAGAGCGTGGCCGGCATGATCATCGCCGCGCCGAGCCCCATCACCGCGCGGGCGGCGATGACCCCGCCCGAGCTGTCCACCAGCGAGCCGGCGACGGAACCCGCGCCGAAGACGACGAGGCCGAGCACCAGGGCGCCGCGCCGGCTGTACTTGTCGCCGATCGCGCCGAGCAGCAGCATCAGGGCGGCATACGGGACGGTGTAGCCGTCGATGACCCACTGCAGGTCGGAGCTGGTGAGCCCGAGGTCCTTGGTCATGTCGGGCGCGGCGACGGTCAGCGCCGTGTTGGCCATGACGATGATCAGCAGACTCAGGCACAGCACGCCCAGCGCCCACCAGCGGCGCGCGTACGGTCCCTTCATCTCCTCGACCGGTTGCTTCATGAGTAGAGCCACCGAAGCCTCACCCTTCCCTGCTCCAGATACGTTCTGCTTGCCCGGTGGTCTTGCACAGCACTGTGCAATTACACACGACTGTGCAACTTACGCCATTGCACACTGTCGTGCAAAACGGGGCAGAGAACACGTCGCGAACCGAACCGGAGAGAAGGCGGTGAGCCGGCCGGGGGGGAAGGCGGTGAGTCGGTCGGAGGGGAGGCGGCGAGCCGGCCTGAGGGAAGGCGGTAAGCCGGCCGAAGAGAAGGCGACCGGCGTCCTTGTGCGAGCGCCGGACCCCCCGCGCGGGCCCGTGCACAATGGAGCCCATGAGCCGAGCCGACGCCAATCGCCGCCGCATCCTGGAGGTGGCCCTCGCCGAGCTGCTGCGCGATCCGGACGCGTCCATGGACCAGATCGCGCGCGCCGCGGGCGTCGTGCGCCGGACGGTGTACGGGCACTTCCCCAGCCGCGAGGCACTGATCGGCGCGCTCATCGACGGCGCGGTCGAAGCGGTCGCCGCGGCCCACGCCTCCGGGCGGGCGCGGTCGGACGACCCCGCCGAGTCGCTCGCCCACTCGATGGTCGCCGTCTGGGAGATCGCCGACGGCTACCGTCTGCTCGTCGCCCTCGCCCAGCGCAGCGTCGCAATGGAGGGCATCAGACAGCGCCTCGCGCCGGTCCGCGCGGAGTGCGTGAACGTACTCCGACTCGGCCTGGCCCAGGGCTCGTTCACCTCTCCCCTGCCGCCGGCCGCCCTCGCGTACGTCCACGAACAGCAGCTCTTCGGCCTGATGGAGGCCGTCAACGACGGCCTGCTCGACCCGAAGGAAGCGGGCCCGGCCGCGGCGTCGACCGCCCTCCTCTCGGCGGGGGTTCCGGTGGAACGGGCCCAGAAGATCGTCGCCGGGCTCGAGTGACCTGACGCCAGGCCGGCGACCTCAGTCGACCCACAGACGCTCGGGCGGAAAGAGGTCGAGTCCGGTCACCCGGGGACAGCTGTAGAGCTCGACGCGCACACCGTCCAGGCCGGCCAGGGGCGTCAGGTCGAGCGGACCGCACCTCCCGAAGGAAACCTTGGTGAGCCGGGGCAGCTCCGCGAGCGCCGCGATCCCCTCGACCTGGGGGACCTGACCGAGGTACACCTCTTCGAGTTCCCGGTGGACGCCGAGCGCGGACAGGTCAACCCGGGGAATGTCCAGGATCTGCAGCGTGCGCAGCGGGGAGAAGACTCCTGCTGCCAGAAAGCTGCGCCACTGGTGGTCCTCGTTCACGGTCAGCCACTGGAGCGAGGTCAGCGCCTCCAGGCCGGCCAGTCGCATACGGGCCGCATGCCTGAAGAACGCGAGACCGGTGTACCGGTGGAGGAAGGGCAGTTCGTCCAGGGACTCTTCCACCGGGGCGAAGTCGAGCGTCAGATGGCGGAGCGCCGGGAGCTCGGCCAACGGCGCCAGCGGCAGCGGAACCGCCGACGAGTAGAGGTGGAGCTGGCGCAGTGGAAGACCGGCCAGCGAACCGAGATCGGTGACGGACGGGCAGCGGTTGAGGGTCAGCGTCTCCAGGTGCGGCAACCGGCTCAGCCGCGAGACGTCGGCGAGCGAGGAGTTGCCCCAGAACTGCAGGAACTGCAGGCCGGCGCTTTCCAGCACGATCTCCGGAAGACCATGATCACCCAGAAGGCTCAGATGGGTCAGCCCCGGCAGGCGCGGGAGATACGCCAACTCCTCCGTACGGGTCATGGACACGATCTCACCGGGCTGCACGGCGCCTTCAAGGACCGCCTCGAAGTACGCATGGGCATCGAAGTCCCGCCACATGTGACCCAGTGCCGAACGCGTGAGGCGGCCTCGCTCGGCACGGAACCGGGTGATCACCCGCAGCGCCGCCGCTCCCCCGACCAACCCGGCCGTGCGCGCCACCGCCGCGGCCTGCCGATCCGACAGCCCCTCGGGCCCCGGCAGCAGCTCGAGCACCAACTCCCCTGTTTTCGCCAGGGCTTCGGCCTGCTCATTGGTCTGCGGCGGCATCAGCTCCCCGAGGCGATCCTCCACCTCCCGCCGCACGTGCGGGTCCAGCTCCGGCGCGTGTTCGAGGCCGGCCGCCGCCAGCAACACCAGTCGCTCTCGGTGCCGGCGCACCTTGGTGGCGCGGCGCAGCAACTGCCGCAACAGACGCGTACGTTCCGCCACGCGCGCGTGCCCCACCGCCATCCGCACCACGTCGGCCCACTGGTCGTCGTGCGCGTTGCGCACCAGCACGCCGAAGTCGCGGGCCTCGATCGCCGCCTTCGCGCCCAGGTGGTCCTGGAAGGTGCGGTGCACGAACTCGACCGAGCCGGGGACGGGTTCGCGGAGCAGACCGCTGCGGATGAGCAGGTGGGTGAAGATCTGCTCGGTGTCACCCTGAGCGCGCACCTGTGGCATCGCCGCCAGCCACTCGTCCAGCATCGCGAGGACGTCTCCCCGGTCCGCCTCGACCTGCGCATTACGGATCATCCAGTACGCCAGCCGCTGCAGCAGCACGGTCTGCTCCTCGCGCGAGAGGCACACGCCCTCGACGGACGTCACGTCGCGCTCGGCGTCCCGGCGGATGAGCAACAGGTCGAGGGCCGCGTCGTACAACTCCTTGCGGGCGCGTGGCAGATGCATGCGGCGCTCCCGGTTCAGGGCACAAAGGAGCGCGCACATCAGCGGGTTGGTCGCCAGACGGCCCAGGTCGCGCCGGGCCGTCACCGCGTCGGCAAGGCCCGTCTCGTACCGGTCGAGTGCCGCCCGCTCGGCCGGATCCACGCACTCCTGCCGGGCCGCGTCGTGCCAGTGCGCAAGAAAGGCCCGGACCTCCTCGCGCTCCATGGGCAGCAGGTCGAGCGCCGTGAAGCCCTGCCCCACCAGCCAATCCTCCGGCACGGCCGATGGGCGGCTGGTCACCAGATACCGGGCGCAGGGGAAAGCCGTGATGAGTGACTTGATCCAGCTCTCCGTACGGTTGCGGAGCTTGGCCGGCACCTCGTCGACGCCATCCACGAGCACCAGCGCCCGACCGCTGTCCAGCAGGCCCTGCACCCAGCCCTCGGGGGCCCGCAGCGGCACACCGGCCGCGGTCAGGAAGTCCTCCGGCACGGGGAGCCCCTCGGGCAGGTGAAAGGAGCGGAGGCGCAGGACGAACGGCACGCAGCGGTTCCAGCCGGCGAGCTCTGGGCCGAAACCCTGGCGCGCGGCGTTCAGCGCCAGCCACTGCACGAGCGTCGACTTGCCGGAGCCCGCCGAACCGCGCAGCACCAGCCGATCATGTTCCGCCAGTGCCTGCTCCACCCGCAGCGGCGGCCGGTCCGCGCCGCCCGGCGCATCGTCCTCGTCGGTCCGTGGCCCGTGCCGCTGACGGCCCCCGCTGACCGCGAGGCTCAGATATGCGGTATCCAGCGGCCACTCGGCACGCGCCCGCCTTCCCAGGGTGACGCCGAACAGCTCCAGACGGCTGTGGGCCTGTGCGACGAACCGCGTGTAACGCTGCTCGAATTCCAGCGCAGCGGCCTGCGTGGGCTCCGGTTCGCGCAGCAGCGCTCCGGTGCGCCGCGTCTGCTCCACCGCAGCCCGTGCCACGAATGACGGATGGGCCGTCAGCTGTTCGATCACGTGCGCGCAGCACGATTCCAGCAGCTCCGCGTAGAGCTGCCGCGCCCGCTCGGTGAGGCCGGACGCCGGGCGGCGTATCTCGGCCGCCAGCCGCCGCGGATCCAGGTCCAACGCGAACAGGCGGTCCGCGTCCTGCGGTCCGGCCGCCGCGAAGGTGTCCTGTACGGCGGCGACCGCCGCCAGCCGCTCATTCTCCGGCAGCCGCGCGTACGTGTCCTCGATCCGCCCGGCCAGCACCCGGGCCAGCCGCTCCGGTCCCGGCGGCTTCGGCAGCGGGCGCACCCGCGCGGTGACGAGGCCGGCGCCGGGCTGCGGTGTCGCCACCGACTTGGCGAGCGTCGTCAGGACCGTCGCCGCCAGCCGGATCAGTACCGTTTCGAGCCCCTGCATCGCCGCCCCGCCTCCCTTTCCCCCGCTGCCGCCGCCCCGGCGGCCCCGTGTCACCGCGCCGACGGAAGCCTCCCCGCCCTGAGGAAAGGCACACGCCCCCGCGACGACATCGCAGGGGCGTGCGGGGCAGACGTGTACGGGGACATGCGCATGAGGGCGGGGAGGTCGAGCTGGTGTCAGACCTTCACTGCCTCCTTGCCGGCACCCGCCGTACCGCCTGCGTCCTCCATACCGCCCGCGTCCCCCGCGTCCCCGGACACCGCCCCATGACCGTCGTCCACCAACGTCCGCTCGTCGAAGGGGAGTTCGCCCGCCAGGACCCGTGTGACCCGGCCCTTGTCGACCTCCTTGGTCCAGGTGCCGATCAGCAGGGTGGCGACCGCGTTGCCCGCGAAGTTGGTGAGGGCGCGCGCCTCGCTCATGAAGCGGTCGACGCCGATGATCAGGCCGACCCCGTCGACCAGGGCGGGCTTGTGCGACTGGAGGCCGCTCGCGAGGACCGCGATGCCCGAACCGGAGACGCCCGCCGCGCCCTTCGACGCGATCATCATGAAGAGGAGCAGCGAGATCTGCTCGCCGATGCCGAGCGGCTGGTCCATGGCGTCGGCGATGAAGAGCGAGGCCATGGTCAGGTAGATCATGGTGCCGTCGAGGTTGAAGGAGTAGCCGGTCGGGACGGTGATGCCGACGACCGGGCGGCTGACCCCCAGGTGTTCCATCTTCGCGATGAGCCGCGGCAGCGCCGACTCGGAGGAGGAGGTGGAGAGGATGAGCAGGAACTCGCGGCCCAGGTACTTGAGCAGCTTGAAGAGGTTGACGCCGGTCACCAGGCGCACCAGCGTGCCGAGGACGACCACGATGAACAGCGCGCAGGTGATGTAGAACCCGATCATGATCGTGGCGAGTGCCTTGAGCGCGTCCACGCCGGTCTCGCCGATGACGGCGGCCATCGCGCCGAACGCGCCGATCGGGGCCGCCCACATGATCATGCCGAGCACCCGGAAGACCAGCTTCTGGATGTGTTCGACGCCCCGCAGGACAGGTTCGCCGGCGCGGCCCATGGCCTGCAGCGCGAAGCCGACGAGGAGCGCGACGAGCAGCGTCTGGAGGACCTCGCCCTGGGTGAAGGCGGAGACGAGGGTCTTGGGAATGATGCCGAGTGCGAAGGCGACGAGGCCCTTGTCCGCCTCGTCGGCCGCGTCGTGGCCCGCGCCCTTCACGGACTCGGTGAGGTCCATGCCCGAGCCGGGGTGCAGGATGTTGCCGACGACGAGGCCGATGGCGAGGGCGACGACGGACATCGCCATGAAGTAGGCGAGCGCGAGCCCGCCGACCTTGCCCACCTTGGCGGCCTTGCGCACCGAGCCGACGCCGAGAACGATCGTGCAGAAGATGATCGGCGAGATCATCATCTTGATCAGGTTCACGAAGCCGGTGCCGACCGGCTTGAGCTCCTTGGCGAAGTCCGGCCAGATGAAGCCGACGGCGATGCCGAGCAGTACGGCGCCGATGACGGCGAGGTAGAGGTAATGCGTGCGGTCCCGCCTGGCTGCGGGTACCGCGTGTGGGTCGGCCGTGCTGGTCACGGGGCCCTCCTTGAACGACGACGTCGGCGTTGTGGTGCCTGCGGTGCGTGCGGCTCACGTCCCGGGTGATCGGCTCCCGTCCCGGACGCTTCGGTTCCCGTCCCGGGCGATCCCGGTGACTATCTCCCGGTCTGTGAGGGCGGTCACCCTTGCGTTCATTTAGTTCGCGCTTATACGAGCGGGTGTGCGAGGAGGCAGACTGGCAGCATGTCCCGCACCCCTTCGGCCCGCCCGCGCCGGCTGCCGCGCAGCCTGGCGGGCCAGCTCTTCGCGATGCAGATCGTGCTGGTCACGGCGGTGGTCGCCGGGTGCGCCCTCTTCACGTATCTGAGCGACAAGCACCAGGCGGAGGAAGGCGCGCGCCGCCAGGCCACCGCGGCGGCACGGGCCGTCGCGGACTCCCCTTCGGTACGGGAGGCCGTCCACGGCCGCGACCCGTCCGCCGCCCTCCAGCCGTACGCGGCACGGGTGCAGCGGGACACCGGCGTCGACTTCGTCACGATCATGGACCCGGACGGCATCCGCTGGACCCACCCCGTCGAGCGGCGCATCGGCGAACGCTTCCTCGGCCACCGGGCCGCCGCGCTCCGCGGCCGCACCTTCACGGAGACGTACACGGGGACGCTGGGCCCTTCGGTACGGGTGGTCACGCCGATCTGGGACGGGCCCGCGGAAGGGGACGGCCGCATCGTCGGCCTGGTCAGCGCCGGCATCACCATCGAGGAGATCAGCGAGAAGGCCCGCGGCCAGCTCCTCGCGCTGCTCGGCGTCGCGGCGGCGGCGCTCGTGCTGGGCGGCATCGGCACGTACGTCATCAACGCGCGCCTGCGCCGCAGTACGCACGGCATGAACGCCGCCGAGCTGAGCCGGATGCACGACTACCACGAGGCGGCGCTGCACGCGGTCCGCGAGGGGCTGCTGATGCTCGACGGGCAGCGGCGCGTCGCCCTCATCAACGACGGCGGCCGCGAGCTGCTCGGGGTGACGGACGAGCCGGTGATCGGCCGCAACGTCGCCGAGCTCGGGCTCCCCGCCCCGCTGACCGGCGCGCTGCTCGCCGCCGAGCCCCGCGTCGACGAGCTGCATCTGACGGCCGACCGCGTGGTGGTCGTCAACACCTCACCCGTGTCGGGCGGCGAGCGGCGCGGCACGGTGGTCACCCTGCGCGACCACACCGAACTCCAGGCGCTCACCGGCGAACTGGACTCGGAGCGCGGCTTCACGCGGGCGCTGCGCTCGCAGGCGCACGAGGCCGCGAACCGCCTCCACACGGTGGTGTCCCTCATCGAACTCGGCCGCGCGGACGAGGCCGTCGACTTCGCCACCGCCGAACTGGAGCTGGCCCAGGCGCTGACCGACCAGGTGGTGGCGGCCGTCAACGAACCCGTCCTCGCGGCGCTCCTGCTCGGCAAGGCGGCGCAGGCCAACGAGCACGGCGTCGAACTGGTCGTCTCCCACGACAGCAGCATCGACGACGGCATGCTCCCCGAGGCGCTCTCCGCCCGCGACCTCGTCACGGTCCTCGGCAACCTCATCGACAACGCCGTCGACGCGGCGCAGGGCTCCCCGGCCGCGCGGGTCACCGTGACGGCCCGCGCGGACGAGGCGGGCCTCCTCCTCCGCGTCTCGGACACGGGCCCCGGCGTCGACCCCGCGCAGCGCCGGACGGTCTTCGAACGCGGCTGGTCGACGAAGGCGCCGACGGGCCGTGGCCTCGGCCTGGCCCTGGTCCACCAGACGGTCACCCGCAACGCCGGCACGCTGACGGTGCGGGAGTCCCCGGAGGGAGGCGCAGAATTCGAGGTGACGCTGAGGACGGGGGCGGGGGCCACGGCCGCTCCCTCCGCAATGGCTGCCGTGGGCGCCCCCGCCACGGCCGCTCCCGCTCCCGCTGTGGGCAGGCGTTCCGCAGGGCGGAACGGGTGGGCACAGCCCCCGGTGCCGGGCGCGTATGACGGGGGCGTCGAGGAGGACGCGGTGGGCCGCGCCCCGGGTGGCAGAAGCGACGAGGGAGGCGTCCAGTGATCCGCGTACTCGTCGTCGAAGACGACCCCGTCGCGGCCGACGCCCACGTGCTCTACGTCAACCGCGTCCCCGGCTTCGAGGCCATCGACCGCCCCGCCCACTCCGCCGCCGAGGCCCGCCGCGTCCTCGACCGCACCCCCGTCGACCTGATCCTCCTCGACCTGCACCTCCCCGACGGCCACGGTCTGCAGCTGGCCCGTTCGCTGCGCGCGGCGGGACATCCGACGGACGTGATCGCGGTGACCTCCGCCCGTGACCTGGCCGTCGTCCGCGAGGGCGTCTCCCTCGGCGTCGTCCAGTACGTCCTGAAGCCCTTCACCTTCGCCACCCTCCGCGACCGCCTCACCCGTTACGCGGAGTTCCGCACCGCCGCCGCGGAGGGCGAGGCCACCGGTCAGGACGAGGTGGACCGCGCTCTCGCCACGCTGCGCGCGCCGGGCCCCGCCGCCCTGCCGAAGGGGCTCAGCGGCCCCACCCTCGAACGGGTCATCCGCACCCTGCGCGACGCCCCCGAAGGGCTGACCGCGACGGCCGCCGCCCGGTCGGCGGGCCTGTCCCGCATCACCGCGCGCCGCTATCTGGAGCATCTGGTCGACACGGCCCGCGCGGCCCGCAGCCCGCAGTACGGCCATGTGGGCCGCCCCGAACTGGTCTACCGCTGGCTCACCGCCGCCGACTGACGGGCGGGCCCCGGGCACTTGTCGCGCGGCGCCCCTTCCCACCCCGGCCGCCTCACCAACGTAACCCCGATAACAACGTTGTCACGTTGATGACAAGCATCAATTCACAGCCCCCGCAGGGGCATTGACCTTGCTCCGAGCCCGCCCGTACGTTCACCGGGCAACCCGTGTTGCGCCCCGCTGCACCCCGTCGCACCCGCGTGGCGACTTAAGCCGCGTCGGCCAGTAGGAGGTCGTGCCCGTGCGCCCCACCACCACACCGCTGCTCCTCGCCGCCTCCGCCCTGCTCGCCGCCGGCACCCTCACCGCGTGCGGCGGCGGCTCCGGCGACGACCCCGACACCGTGAAGATCTCCTTCAAGCAGTCCACGGACAACCAGATCAAGGTCATGGACACCTACCTGGAAGGCATCAAGAAGCAGTTCGAGAAGGAGAATCCCGGCAAGAAGGTGAAGCTGGTGCCGATCAAGGCGCCGGATTCCGAGTACTACACCAAGCTGCAGCAGATGATGCGCTCCCCGAAGACCGCGCCCGACCTGGTCTACGAGGACACCTTCCTCATCAACTCCGACATCACCAGCGGGTACTTGAAGCCGCTCGATCCCTACCTGAAGAAGTGGAAGGACTGGGATCAGTTCATCGACACGGCCAGGACGGCGGCGAAGGCTGGCGACGGCAAGACGTACGGCGTGCCCGACGGGACGGACACCCGCGGCCTCTGGTTCGACAAGGCGATCTTCGAGAAGGCGGGGCTGCCCGCGGACTGGCGGCCGAAGACCTGGGACGAGGTCCTCGACGCGGCGCGCACGGTGAAGAAGAAGGTCCCGGGCGTCACCCCCCTCAACGTCTACACCGGCAAGCCGGCGGGCGAGGCCGCGACGATGCAGGGCTTCGAGATGCTCGCGTACGGCACGGGCGAGAACCCGCTCTACGACCCGAAGGCGAAGAAGTGGGTCACGGGCGGCACCGGCTTCAAGGACTCCCTGAAGTTCGTGGAGACCGTGTACAAGGAGAAGCTCGGCCCTGACGTCTCCGACGCCCTCGACCCCAACTTCGCCACCCGGGTCCGCGGTGAGCTGCTGCCCGAGGGCAAGCTGGCGATCGACCTCGACGGCTCGTGGCTGCCGCAGGACTGGGGCAAGGGCGCCGGACACGAGTGGCCCGAGTGGTCGAAGAAGCTGGGCCTCGCGGCCATGCCGACCCAGCACGGCCAGGCTCCCGGGAAGGTGAGCATGTCCGGCGGCTGGACCTGGTCGATCCCGGCCAAGGCCGACAACCCCGACCTGGCGTTCAAGTTCATCGAGACGATGCAGACGAAGGCCAACGCCAAGAAGTGGTACATCGCCAACTCGGGCATCGCGGTCCGCAAGGACGTCGCGGCCGACCCCTCGTACGTGAAGGCGCAGCCCGGCATCAAGTTCTTCACGGACCTGGTCTCCGTCACGCACTACCGGCCCGCCTTCCCCGCGTACCCGAAGGTCTCCACGGCGATCCAGGAGGCGATGGAGACGGTGACGACGGGCGACGGCTCGGTCGAGGAAGCGGCGAAGGGATACGACGAGGAGGTCGAGTCGGCGACGGACGGCGAGGTCGTCCACCAGTAGCGCCACGGGTACGCCCGTAACCGCCGCGACCGGAGAGTGGATCAGAGAGTGAGTGCCCGTACGTGACCACCGCATCCCCCGCGGGCCCCGGCGGCGTCGCCAAGACGCCGCCCGGCCGCCCGCCCGCCGCCTCTGCCCCACCGGGCCCCCGCGCCCGCGCCCGCCGGGGCCTGCTGCGGGCCCTGCCCGTCTCCCCCGCCGTCGTCCTGCTGGTCCTCTTCCTCGCGGGCCCGATCGGCTACTGCGCCTACATCGCCTTCACCGACCTCCAGCTCACCGGCCAGGCCGAGTCGAGCTTCGTGGGGTTCGACAACTTCCGCGAGGCGTTCGGCGACGAGCGGTTCCTCAACGCGGTCTGGCTGACCCTCGTCTTCACTGTCCTCTCGTCCCTCATCGGCCAGAACACCCTCGGCCTCGCCCTCGCCTCCCTCATGCAGCGCGCCTCCAAGCCGGTCCGCACCCTCACGGGCGCGATCGTGGTGACGGCGTGGGTGCTGCCCGAGGTCGTCGCGGGCTTCCTGCTGTACGCGTTCTTCCGCCGCGAGGGCACCCTGAACGCGGTGCTCGACTTCCTCCATCTGCCGTCCCAGAACTGGATGTTCACGCTGCCGATCCTCGCGGTGTCGTTCGCGAACGTCTGGCGTGGCACGGCCTTCTCGATGCTCGTCTACTCCGCCGCCCTCAACGAGATCCCCAAGGAGATCACCGAGGCGGCCGAGGTCGACGGTGCGGGCGGCTGGCGCCGCATGTGGCACATCACGCTGCCGATGATCCGCCGCTCGATCGGCACCAACCTCATGCTCAACACTCTGCAGACGCTCTCCGTCTTCGGCCTGATCTGGGTGATGACGCGCGGCGGCCCGGGAAACGACAGCCAGACGCTGCCGCTCTTCATGTACGAGCAGGCCTTCCAGAAGAGCATGATCGGCTACGGCACGGCCGTGGCGCTGCTCCTGCTCCTGGTCGGTTCGCTCTTCTCCCTCGTCTACATGCGCCTGCTGCGTACGGAGGTCTGAGTGCCCGCCACCGAGACGGCCCAGCGCAACAGGCCCCCGCGCACGCTCCGTTCGCGCCGCACCAAGCACCGGCTCGCCGCCGACGCGGGGCTGCTGGTCGTGGCGGCGGCCTTCGTCCTCCCGCTCGCCTGGGTGGTGCTGTCCTCCTTCGACCCGAAGGCGGACCTGAGGGTGCGGGTCCCGGGCGGCCTCACCCTCGACAACTACGACCAGGTCCTCACCCCCGAGATCACCTTCACCCCGCTCCTCAACAGCCTGCTCCTGTGCGGCGGCGGCACCCTGCTCACGGTGGTCTGCGCGGCCCTCGCCGCGTATCCGCTCTCCCGCTACCGCTCCCGCCTGAACCGCCCGTTCATGCTCACGATCCTCTTCGCGACGAGCCTGCCGATCACGGCGATCATGGTCCCGGTGTACGCGCTGTTCGTGCAGGTCGACCTGATCGACACGATGCAGGGCACGATCTTCTTCTTCGCCGCCTCCCAACTCCCCTTCGCCATCTGGCTGATGAAGAACTTCATGGACGGCGTGCCGAAGGAGCTCGAGGAGGCGGCGTGGACGGACGGCGCGTCCTCCTTCCAGTCCCTGATCCGCATCGTGCTGCCGCTGATGGGTCCCGGCGTGGCGGTGGTGACGGTCTTCTCGTTCGTCATGATGTGGGGCAACTTCTTCGTCCCCTTCATGCTCCTGCTCACCCCGGAACAGATGCCGGCGTCGGTCAGCATCAACGATTTCTTCGGCAACAAAGGGACGGTGGTCTACGGCCAGCTCGCCGCGTTCTCGATCCTCTACTCGACCCCGGTGATCCTGTTGTACGTGCTGGTCTCGCGGAAGCTGGGCGGAGGGTTCGCGCTGGGCGGCGCGGTGAAGGGCTGAAAGTCGACTTGCCCGGGGAGCCGTCCGCCGGACACAGAACTGTGACATGAATTCGCGGCGATACGTCCCGGGCGCCCCTTTCGTGGGCACACATCTCCCTGGCAACGGGCCCGCGCCCGCATTAGCGTGCTGAGCCCGCACCACCTCCCCACCCGCCAGGAGCCGACAGTGAACCGCCCCTTCCGCCTCGCGACGGCCGCGCTCACCGCGTCCGCGGCCCTGCTCCTGACGTCCTGCGGCAGCGGCGACGGCACGTCCAAGGGCGACGACAAGATCGCCGGTGCGGACCAGGGCGGCGAGAAGTCGCCGTCGCCGAAGAAGCCCGCGGGGCCCGTGGCGGACCGGCCGAAGATCGAGCTGCCGTCGGACCTGACGTACGACTTCGCGTGGTCCAGGACCGGGGACAAGACGAAGGACGCGGTACTGGCCGACACCGAGCGGTACCTGAAGGCCGTCGACATGGCCATCGCCGAGCAGAAGCCGCTGCACGAGGCCTACCGCTTCTACGCGGAGGGCGAGGCCGCCGCCGGGAGCCAGAAGTTCATCGAAGAGTACGTCAAGTACAAGGACCGGATCACCGGCGTCAAGCGGTACTACAACGCGCGCGTCGACGTGACGGGCGGCAGGACGGCGGGGCTCGTCTACTGCGAGGACCAGCGCAAGGCGTTCAACAAGAGCCTCAAGACGGGCAGGACCGCCGAGGCCGGCGCACCGTCCAAGGACGACTTCGTCCTGTACAGCAGCCGGCTGCACATGAACGACAAGGGCGTCTGGATCACCGAGACGACCACATCCGACCGGGGGAACGACACATGCCAGCCATGAGGAAAAAGCCACTCATAGCCGCCGCCGGGGCCGTCGCGGTGGCCGCGGCGCTGCTCATGCCGGGGGCCGCGTCGGCGCGGACCGGCCACGGCGGCACCACGAACGGCGACGCCCAGGGCCCCACCGAGGCCGGCGGCGACGGCTCACTGACCGCCACCGCGGGCGGCATCAGCTACGACGAGTCCAAGAACGGTTCGGGCCCCAGGTCCGGCACGATCGCCCCGACCGGCGACTACAGCCCGCCGCCCTGCTGGTACGGGCCCGCCTATACGCCCGCCGAGTTCAAGAAGGAGCGGGAGGCGGTCTGGGCGGTGGACTCCACGGGCGCCACCTGGGACCAGGAACAGCGCAAGCGCTACGTCGAGGGCGAGCCGTACAAGAACTTCAACCTCGACAAGGCCGGCAAGGGCTACTGGTGGACGTCGTACCCCAACAAGACGTACCCGCCGGGCTGGGACAAGTGCAACGAGGACACCTTCTGGGTCGACGAGAACGAGCCGCCGCCGCCCGGCATCCCGGCCATCGACCCGGAGATCCTCGCCAAGCTCGCCTACGCCAGGATCCGCGTCCCCGGCACCGAGGTGAAGCTGGCACCCGCCGCGGCGACCAAGGTGAACCTCCCCACCTGGGCGTGGCTGGACGGCGCGGAGTTCAAGCCGGTGTCGGTCACGGCCAGGGTCGACGTCCTGGGCATCGAGGCGACGACGACCGCCGAACCGGTCTCCCTGAAGATCGACCCCGGCACCCCGGACGCCGAGACGTACCCCGCGAACGGCGTCTGCGACCTCGTAGGCAAGAACATCGGCACGCCCTACGCGAAGGGCAAGGCGAAGGAGACCCCGCCCTGCGGCGTGAAGTACCTGCGCTCCTCGGGCGACGACTCGTACCCGCTGAAGGCGACGGTCACATGGAAGATCCACTGGACGGGCACGGGCGTCAACGACGAACAGCGGCTCCCTGACGGGGAGTTCGGCGCGGAACAGGACGTGGTGGTGGAGGAGGTACAGTCCGTCAACCGGTAGGGGGTTGGGGGTGCCCTCGCTCCCTCACGCCACCTTCACGAGCACTCACTTCTTCGCTAACTTCCTTTGGGGTCGGGGTTGTTGGGGGTGTTGGTGATGCGGGGGAAGTCCTATGGGGGGTCACCGTCCGTCGGACTGGCATGTCCTGGATCTGGAGAAGGATCCGACGCCGGGTGATCCGCACCGGGTGCGGTCGTTGGCGAAGAATCTGCATGAT
>NZ_JBVJRV010000015.1:0-16718 GCF_055607265.1 Streptomyces sp. NPDC037013
ACCCCCAAGACCACAACGATCACAAGATCCACCGGACACGCCTCAGCCCCTTTCCTCCTTCAAGTCCTCGAACCGCCCGGCCGAGCAACTCGCCGCCCCCCCCCGCCCGCCGCGTCCCAGCCGTCCAGGAAGGCGGTCAGGGCACGGTGCTGCTCGTTCTCGCGGGTGATCTGCTGGGTGAGGACGTTGCGGTCGATGTACGGGTCGACGGCGGCAAGGACCAGGCGCTTCAGTTCGTCCGGCTTCAGCGCCTCCACCTCCCACTGCACCGGGCGGCGGGGATCGAAGCCGTAGCGGCGGGCGAAGGCTGGCCATCGCGGGTCGTCGTGCTTGCCTCGGTCGCGGGCAACTCGTAAGCGCGGACCTGCTCTGTGTGCTGCAGTTCCTGCTCGGTCTGTCGGACCGGCAGACCGCCGAGGCGGTCCGCTGCCGCATCGACTTCAAATATGCCATGGCCATGGAGCTGGACGATCGGCTTCCACAGCGTGCGGCCGCGCCGGAGGGCGGGAGGCATGCGAGGCGGCCCGCTGGGCCTCCGGGGCGAGGAGGCCATGGACCGCATCAACGACGCCTTCGGTCGCGCACCCATATCGCCGTCGTACCACCCAGGTTGCTCGCCCGCGCGAGCGGCGCAATCAGAGACGGAACGTGCTCACCGGGACGGGGAGGGACAACGGGCACCTCGACAGCTGTATCGGTCATCGGAACCACCCGAGAATGCCTGCCGATCATGCTGCCGCACCGGGAAACTCCAAGATCCCCGACAGAGTCAAACTAGTAATCCAGCAGCAGTTCGCTTCCTGGGCTGGCAATTGTCATCATCCCACTACGGAGGGGATACATGAAATTTCCGCCTGGGTGATGAGTCGGAGTCGGTAACCAGAGTCAGGGCATCGATCTGTCCGGCATCTCGTCCCGACTTTCGCCGCTGGTGCCGCTTGCTCGGCCCTCACCCCCCGGCATTTTTGGGCATAATTGCGTCTGGAACATATGAGGAGTACGCTTGCCCGTCAAGAGACGGGGCCGCATATGCCGAGACCTCTTTGGATTCGGCCAACTCCGTGCCCGCCAGGGGCGGACGAGCCGTCGTCGTCTCATCTCGCCCTACCTGCGTCGACCTCGCGCGATGCGCCTCGACAGGTCCTGGGTGGCAGAGGTCCCAAGTGCCTTCGGCTGCCGATAACCAGAACCTGCAGTTCAGAGCCCGCAGGAGCCAGTAACTTCGAAATGGCGACTTCGCGTCAGTACCGGTCGGCCCCATCGGCGAATATCGACTAAACGAAATTTTGATGGGATTTCCCCTCCGGTGGATTACGTAGTGCCCTGTCGGTTGATTGTTGACGGAAATCGCACACCTTGTTCTATTACAAATATCTGGACATGCGTGTCGTATGGAAGTAGCGCGTAATCCTCTGGACCGCCACACGGCATGCGGCGCAGACAAATGTCTCGAGGGAAATTAATCTTTTTGGGTGCCTTGCCGGCCTGATTTCGCGCTCCGGATCGACCCTTGCTTCACCTGAGCCAGAGGAAACACCGTGAACCGGAAACAGACCACCGCTCTCCTCGCCCTCCCGACCCTCTTCACCGGAGCAGCACTCTTCTTCGGTGCCCCTGCCGGGGCCTCTGCCCTGGCCTGCACCGCGGGCACTGCGGGCATTGCGGGTGCCAACGGCACCGCCGCCCACCCTGCGGGCTTCCCCGGCACCGCAGGCGGTGCTGCGACCGGAACGGGCAACTGCGCGGGCGGTGCCGGCGGCCCCGGCGGCAACGGCTTCGCCAACGGGGTCGGCGGTGCGGGCGGTAACGGCGGGATCGGCGTGGGCAGCGGATCCGGCGGTGCAGGTGCCACCGGTGGCACTGGTGGCTCCAGCGGCGCGACCGGCGGTAACGGTGGCACCGGTTCCTCCGGCGGCCTCAACGGCGCGGGTGGTGCGGGCGGTGCGGGCGGTGCGGGCACCAACGCCGCTGGGGGCGGCATCGGAGGTGCTGGCGGGAACTCCGGCGCCAGCGCCGGAGCCGGCGGCCAGGGCGGCCTGGGTGGCGTCGGTGGATCGAGCGGTGGTGCGGGCGGTAACGCGGGCGACGGCGGCATCGGCCACGGCGGCGGAAAGGGCGGCAACGGAGGCGCCGGTGGCACCAACGCCTCCGGCAACGGAGGTAAGGGCGGTAATGCCGGGAAGGGCGGCAACGGCAGCTCCGGCGGTGCTTACCCCGGTGGCGCCGCGGGCGTTGGCGGAGCCGGTGGTGTGAGTTCTGGAGGGATCACCAACTCGGGTGGCAACGGAGGCACCGGCGGCAATGGCGGTGTGAAGTCGGGTGCCAGCGTTGACGGCACCTGCGGGATCGGCGGCGCCGGCGGCAACGCCACGGGGGGCATGCTCTTCCGTGGCGGGACCGGGGGAACGGGCGGAACGTTCGGCGCGGGCAGCCCCTGCGCGAGCGGCGCCAACGGAACACCGTGACCTTGCCCCACCCAGGTGCCCCGCCCCTCACGCCCTCAGACCACATGGAGCGGTCTCAGGACGTGATGGGTACACCCTGACATCCGCCCCTGAGAGTCTGAGGACTGACTCTCAGGGGCGGCGTGCACCCGGGGCTGCCACTCGCACGACCGCAGGCCTCACCAGCCGCCCACCGGCCCGGCAGCGCGCAGCTCTGCCCCTTCCCGCCGCATAGTGGCGGCGCGACGCTGGAGGAACAAACCGAGCCGGTCGGCGGGGAACATGCGGACGACCGCCACACCGTCGGCCAGGGCGGTGTCCACGTTGAAGTCGGCGCGGGCCTTCTCCGACTCCTTGAGCACGGCCGGGATCGTGTACGTCCGCTGCTCTGGGATGAGGCCCTCCTTTCGCCACTTCGCGTACGGGATGGGGCCGATGGCGTCACGGCGTGCCCGGTGTTCGTTGGTCGGGCGGCCGCCTGCAGTGCGGCAGGCCCGCCCTGCGGCTGCCTTGCAGGTCGGGCATTCGACACGGCGCATCCACGAGCGCACGAGATCCATCTCAGCATTGGAGCGGAGGTAGCGTCGCCATTCACCACCCCAAGGGATGCTCTGCGGTCCGTTCTCCACGCCCATTGGCCCCCTGGGTCCGGTGGTGTGTTCCCTCTTGCCTGCCGTGCAGCTGACCGTACCTGCGCTGGCGCCCCTCAGCTGTCGATCGGGTGAATACCATCCAGGCCGCTCTCGGAGAGGATCAATTGGACCGTGTCGTCCAGAGCGCTGGCCGCGTCGACGACGGTCTCCAGGCCGTTGGGGATCACCGGGCGGCGCAGGAGGTCAGTCCGTCAGCGCGGGTTCAAGTCGCGCCTGGCGGTGTTGATGAGGTGGTGGGCGTCGGCCCCGTACACGGCGGATTCGCGGAGTGTTTTCCAGGTCCGCAGGTAGAGGGCGAGGGTGTCGGTGTCGTCGAGCCAGAGTTCCGCGTGCCAGGTCTCGGTGACGACCTGGCGGTCGTCGTAGATCCAAAAGCCCAGGCCGGGCGGGACTTTCAAGGACGCGGTGAGCGGCACGATGCCGAGCTCCACGGTGTCCATGCCGATCACGCCGGTCAGCCGGTCGAGCTGGGCGGCGAGCACCGAGGGTGAGCAGAGAAGGGAGCGTAGGACCGGTTCCCACAAGATGATGTGGTAGTGCCTGTCCCCGCTGTAGAGCAGTTCCTGGCGCCGTATGCGGGCGCGGACGGCTTCCTCGATGTCGCGTGGGGATTGGTGGAGTTCGGCGGAACGGGTGAGCACGGTGCGGGCGTAGTCGGGGGTCTGCAGGACGCCTACGACCCACGAGGACTCCCAGGCGCGCAGGACTTTGGAGTTCGCCTGGGCCTGGTTGTGGACGTCCTGCACGGGCTTGTGGCCGCCGGCGAGTTGTCTGCGCCAGGAGCGGATGTGTGACTCGAAGCCCGCCAGGCGGGCCCGCAGCTCGTCGTAGGCGTCGGGTCGGCCGCACACTGTGGCCCACTGGTGCAGGTCCTCGGGGGTGGCGGTTTGTCGGCCCAGGTCGCACCCGGGTAACCCACCAGGCCGACTTCCCGCGCACGGGGCCGTCAGGAGAAAAACGGGCAGCTGAAAATCCGCTGCAACCACAGGTCTCACCCGACCGGGGCTCCGGCTCGGCAGTTTAAAGAAGGGTTCTTACGGGATTTTGTGAACGATGTACGGCATTCTTGGAGGCTTCGTTCCTGTTTGAGTTGCTGGATGGTCCCGGATGTCCCGCGCCGCCAAGGCTGGCCCTGGTTGTCCCGGAAGAGTAGCGCCGTCACTCCGTACTCACGGCCCCGTTCCGCTCCCAGTCCTAAAGCTTTCTAGCCCTTCCTTGTCCTGTGGCTGCGCGCCAGGGTTCGCCTCTTAGGCGATCACGAGCTGGCGTCCTGTCTCGCGATCGCCCGTGCCGTGCGGGCGGCTTTCTCCTCGGTTGCCGAGAGGGCGGCGTTTCCCGCACCGAACAGGCCCTGCCGCAGGAAAACTGCCAGGCCGTGGGCGGCAGCGGCGATCCTGAGCAGCAGGTCGAACGCGGCGTCCGGGTCTGAGATGAACTGTCGGGCCACAGGCAGTAGGAGGCGGGCCACCTCGTCGCCTGCCGCGGCCAGTTCGGCGAACCTGGACTTGTCGAGGCCAGCATTGAAGGTCGCATCGAACAGAGCGGGTTCCTCGGCGGCGAATCTGACATATGACGCCGCGAAGGACGCCAGTTGTTCGACGGGGTCCTCGATGCCCTTCACAGCCGCGGCGAAGCGATGGCGTTGTTCGCGGTAGCCCTGTGTGGCGAGTTCAGCCAGCAGCGCGTCCCGGTCGGCGAAGTGCTTGTACGGCGCCGCGACACTCACTCCGGCCCGGCGGCTCGCCTCGGCCAGGGTGAAGCCGTGCGGACCTCGCTCGCCGACCAGCTCCAAGGATGCCCGCAGGAGGGAGTTGCGCAGGTCGCCGTGATGGTGGCCGACGGGACGACGGGTAACTGGAGGGGCCATGCCCGATAGGTTAACATCGCTTACCAGGTAACTGGCATTAACCATGGGGGTCGTCATGTCTGTTGCTCGCATTCACCACGTGAGCCTCTCGGTCGCGGACCTTGCCGCGCAGGAAGCCTGGTACGCCGACGCGTTCGGGCTCACGCAGGTGGAAGAGCGCCTGGAGCTACCTGAAGCGGGAGTCCGTACCGTCGTTCTGAGTGATGCGGCGGGCCTGCGAGTGGAGTTCGTCGAGCGGTCCGGCTCGCGCCCCGTCTCACACGCCGATGCTTTTGCCGCCACCGCCGTGCAGACCTTCACTCATCTGGCACTTCAAGTCTCGGATCTCGACGACGCGTTCGCCCGCCTGACGCAGGACTGCGGGGCTGCTGGGGTCTCCCAGCCCGCGCCCGGCGCCAGTGAAGGCATGCGCTACGCGTACGTCGCCGACCCGGAGGGCAATCTGCTGGAGTTGATCGAGACGTCCTGAGCGGTGCGGGTCGGGCCGGCGCGGCACGCCACTGCTCAAGTAGTGGGATGGGGCGTGTGAGCCTCGAGTGCAGTCGTGCGAAGGACGGCGGCCATCCGTGTCACGGCCGACGTTGGCGGGTCAGGCAGGCGGGCCAGGAGTAGGCGCCGCTGTTCTTGCGGGCCGCCGCGGACAGGGAGGACCCGCACGCCGGGGGGTACCGCGGAGGCGAGCGAGGCGGGGAGGGTGGTCAGTCCGCACCCTGCGGCGACGAGGTGGAGTTTGGCCAGCCAGTCGCGGGCGGTGTGGGCGATCTCGGGGCGTTCGTCCAGGCCCGGCCACACGCCCATCAGGCGGTCCTCTCCTGATGAGGACCCGGCGATCCAGCGCTGTCCCCGCAGATCGGTCACGTCTACGTAGGTGCCGCGGGCCAGGGGGTGCGTGGCGGGCACCGCGAGACGCAGCGGGCGTTCGGTGAGTGTCTGCAGTGCCAGTGGGGGCGACTCGGTGTCCGGCGCACGGAACGGTGGCGCCGAGGCGAGCAGGGCCAGGTCCAGGCTGCCCGCCCGCAGCGCGCGGACCAGGGCGGGAGTGCCGCCCTCGCGGCCGACGACCTCCAGTCCGGGATCGCTTTCACGCAGTGCGGCAAGGGCTCGGGGTACCAGCACGGCACCGGCGCTGGGCACCCACCCCAGCCGGACCGTCCCGGTCTGCTCCGGCAGGCCCGACAGTTCCCTGGCGGTCGCGGCGATCTCGTCGAGCACGACCGTCGCGCGGCGCATGACGACGCGACCGGCGGGCGTGAGTCGGGCCCCCTCGCGCCGCCGCTCCAGCAGCTCCGCGCCTGCCGCGCGCTCGATCGCGGCGATCTGCCGGGAGACGGCGGACTGGGTGTAGCCGAGCGACGCCGCGGCCGCGGTGAAGGTTCCCTGTTCGGCCACGGCCCGCAGCACGCGCAGCGCAGTCAGTGACACATCAGTGAAGTCCATGATGTTTACGCATGCTAGCTGTTCCAAACTTTCGTTGGACTCATGGATGACGGGTTCCTAGCGTGGAGGCATGACCACTTCACGCATCGCCCTCGTCACGGGCGCCAACCAGGGGCTCGGCCGGGCCTTCGCAGAGGGTCTTGCGGCCCGCATGGATCCGCAGGACCTGGTCCTGCTCACCGGTCGCAGTCAGCAGCGTGTGGCGGACGCCGCCCGGGAGGTCGCCCAGCTGCCCGCCACCCGTGCCCGGGTCGAGGGCCGGGTCCTGGATGTTACGGACACCGACGCCATCGCCCGTCTCGCCGAGGATCTGCGGGTCCGCCAGGGAGGGGTGGACGTCGTCATCTCCAACGCGGTCGCCCGATTGCTCCCCGCGGAGTCGCAGTCCGAGCGGGCCGATGAGTTCATCGATGTCTCCAACAGCGCCACGCACGCGATGCTGCGCTCCTTCGGCCCGGTGCTGCGTCCCGGTGGGCGCCTGCTCGTCGTGGCCAGCAGCCTGGGGACGCTGGGCCACCTCGACGGCCGTCTGCACCACCTGTTCGACGGTGCGAGCCTGGACCATGTCGAGTACGCCGTGGAGTCGTGGCGCAGCGCCATCCATCACAAGACCGCGCAGGAGGCCGGCTGGCCGCTGTGGCTGAACGTGCCCTCGAAGGTGGCCCAGGTCGCCGCCGTGCGCGCCGTCGCCGCCGAACGCCGCGCCCGGGACCTGGCAGACGGCACGCTCGTCGCCGCTGTCTGCCCCGGCATGGTCGACACGGCGACCTCGCGCCCCTGGTTCAGCGACTACAGCCAGGCCCAGTCGCCCTCCCGGGCCGCTGAGGCCGTCCTCGATCTGGTCTTCGCCGAGCACGTCGACCCGGAGCTCTACGGCGAGCTGGTGCGCTTCGGCAAGGTCCTGCCCTGGAGCGACGGCACGCCTCCGGCCGAGCAGGACGCGATGCTCGTGCCCTGACCGCGCCGGCTTCCACCCGCCCGCAGCGCCCCCGGCCGCTTCACCATCCAGCCTTTGCAGCAAGGAGCCCCCTCATGAGTGCCCTCACCACCCCGTTCGGTTTCGCCAGCACCGCCGGCGAGGTCGTGTCAGGTATCGACCTCTCCGGCCGCCGCGCGGTCGTCACCGGCGCCTCCTCCGGCATCGGGGCGGAGACGGCCCGCGCCCTGGCGGCCACCGGCGCGGCCGTCACCCTCGCCGTGCGGGACGTGGCGGCGGGCGAACGCGTCGCCAAGGACATCACCGGATCGACCGGCAACCAGGACGTGCGGGCCATGCACCTCGACCTGACCGACCCCTCATCCATCACGGCCTTCACCACCGCCTGGCAGGGCCCGCTGCACGTCCTGGTGAACAATGCGGGCGTCATGGCCTGCCCCGAGCAGTACACGGAACAGGGCTGGGAATGGCAGTTCGCCACCAACCACCTCGGCCACTTCGCCCTCGCCACTGGCCTGCACGGCGCGCTGGCCGCCGACGGCAACGCCCGCATCGTCGTGGTGAGTTCCACCGGCCACCAGCAGTCACCGGTGGTGTGGGACGACGTCAACTTCGCCTTCCGCCCCTACGACCCGTGGCTCGCCTACGGACAGTCCAAGACGGCCAACGTCCTGTTCGCGGTGGAGGCGACCCGCCGCTGGGCCAGCGACAACATCACCGCCAACGCCCTGATGCCGGGCGCCATCTACACGAACCTGCAGCGCCACACCGGCGGCCGGGGCAGCGGCCGCGTCCCCGCCGAGCTGATCAAGACCGTCGAACAGGGCGCCGCCACGTCAGCGCTCCTGGCCACCTCACCGCTGCTCGAAGGCATCGGCGGCCGCTACTTCGTCGACTGCAACGAGACCGAGATCGTCGACCGACGCCCCGGCACCCTGCACGGCGTCGCCCGCTACGCCGTCGACCCGGCAGGCGCGCGGCGCCTGTGGGACCTGTCGCAGGACCTGATCACCGGCGCCGCGTGACCGGGACGCGTCCCGGCTAGACCAGCTGCACCTGCCGGTCCAGGACCGCCGAATGGATACCGGTGGACGCTTCCCGCATATAGGCCCCGCGCAGCTTGTGAGCCCGCTGGTACTCCGGTGTCGCGAGCGCCTCGCGCATCGCCGACTGCGAGTCGAAGCTGATCCGCACGATGGCGTCGATGGGCTCCTCCACGCCGTCGCTCACCATGTCGGTGAGGTAGTACTGCACGTACTCCCTCACCTGGGGCAGTGCCGCGTAGGTCGGTCCGTATTCGTGCTCCATGAAGCGGCGGAAGTCCTCCGTGGAGACCCCGGGACGTTTCCGGATCACCGTCATCAGCGTGAGCATTGCCGTACCACCTTCCTGAACGCCTGTTCATTGAAGCCTACAGTGAACAGGTGTTCAATGGAGTGGTGAGCAGATCCCGAAAAGCAGCCACCGCCACAGTCCGGCGCGACCTGCGCGGCGAGCTCGTCGCCGCCGCGGTGGAGATGCTGGCGCAGCCGCAGCCCGTCGCCGTGCCGTCCCTGCGCTCGATCGCGCGGGCCTGCCACGTCGCCCCGTCTGCGGTCTACTGGCACTTCCCTTCGGAGGCCGACCTGCGCTCGGCCGTGCTCGACGCCGAGTACACCTCCTTGATCAGCGCGGTCGAAGCAGCACTGGACGGTGCGCCCGACGGCACCGACCGGCTCATCGTCGCGGGCGACGCGTACATCGCCTGGGCCCTGGACCACCCCGGCGCCTACCAGCTGCTGTTCGAGAGCGACGACGAGCTCCCGGCCACCCGCGCCGAACACGGGCCCCGCCTGCAGCAGCGCATCGTGGAACTCGCCCGCCGCGTCGACCCGCAGGTCCCCTTCGCCGCGGCGCTCCTGCTGTGGTCGGCCTGGCACGGTGTCGTCTCCCTGCGCCTGCACAAGACCGAGTGGGACTGGGGGATGACACCCCACGAGGCCAACCGGCGGCTGGTGGCCGCTCTGACGACTGTCCACTCCTCACAGGAAGCCCCTACCGGGAACGGTTCCCCAGCGCCATGACCCCTGACTCCCGCCTCACCACCTCACCGGCCTCGACGTGCTCCATCAGCCGTGTCGAGCACACCCTGGGGATCCTGCACAGCCGATGGAAACTGCTGATCATCCATCACCGGCTGATCCGCCAGCCGCGCCGCTTCTCCGACCTCGAACGGGCCATCCCGGAGGTGACGCAGAAGATGCTCGTCCAGCAGCTGCGCGCGCTGGAGAGCGACGGCATCGTGCGCCGCATCGTCCACGACGAGGTGCCGCCCCATGTGGAGTGCGAACTGGCAGCGGCCAGCGCGGAGTTGGCAACGGCGATCGAGCAGGCCATCCTGCTGATCGACTCCATGACGGAGGACGACATCGCCGACCACGAGTGGGCCACCGACCGGTAGACGGAAGCCCTCGAAGACGTCATCGCCGCGAAACAACGGCTCAGGCCTGACCGTAATTCTCCCGCCCGGGTTCACGCTCCTGAGCGTCGAGGACATTCTTGAGAAACGTGCGATCTGGTTGAATTACGCAGCACCGGATGACTGCAACCTGGCAGAAGGAGACAAACCCTTCCTCGTCCCGTTCGCGACGTTGAGCGTTATCCAGCTTCTGGTCGACATCAGGACAGGCCGTATCGGCGAGTGGGACATCGAGCAGGGCTTCTTCTGGGAACGCGATCCCCTTTGGAGCTCCTTCACCAGTGCCCTGGACTTCGTCGGCAACCTGCTGGCCTCGCCGCGTCCTTGGATCGCGATTCTGCCGGACGACGACGAGTGGGAAGTAACCGACAAGCACCCAGATTTCCCCGGGACGCTCGTATGGACCGAAGACCCCGTCGGCTGACCTCCAACCGGTCTGGAAGCAGACCCCGAGTACCTCTCATGGCCGCGGGCCCCTTTCTGGGGGACTAGCGGGCAGGTGGCATGTGATCACACCGCCTGCACTACCGAAGCGGGGCGGGGAATTGCGGCTGTTGGGTGGATGGGCGGTCGGGTAATCCGGCGGGTCATGAGCGTGACCGCGGCGAGCGTGAGCATCGCTTCGGAGTGCTCGGGCCTGGTCTCGTAATCGCGCACGTTGCGACGCGCGTGCAGCAACCATGCCAGGGACCTCTCCACCACCCAGCGCCTCGGGAGAATCACGAAGCCCCTGGTGTCCTTCGGCCTGCTCACAGTCTTGATCGTTAGGTGGAGGAAGGACTTGGCCCAGGCGACGAGTGTGCCCGCGTAGGCCAGGTCGGCCCAGACGATGGTGATTTCGGGGTGCATCAGCCGCAGCCGGAAGAGCGCTTCACGCGCCGCAACGCTGTCGTGCATGTCAGCCGGAGTGACCATCACCAACAGTGGGAGGCCTTTGAGGTCCACGATGATGTGCCGCTTCCGGCCCGGCGTCTTTTTCCGGCGTCATAGCCGGACGTGGAGCGCGGGACGGTGGCGGCGACCTTCACGGACTGCGAGTCGATCACCGCTGCCACCGGGTGCGGTGACGTACCCATCGTCCGTCGGATCCGACGCCGCAGCTGGTCCCGGATGAGGTTGAAGACTCCGGCCGCGGACCAGCGGCTGAAAAACCCGAACACTGTCTTGAACGGCGGGTAATCCTGCGGCAGGGAGGACCATTTGCAGCCGGTGTCGACGAGATAGCGCAGGGCATCGACGATCTCGCGCCGCGGATGCGCTTCGGGACGGCCGCCGCGCGGGGTCTGGCAGGCCGGCACCGGCAACAAGGGCTCGATCAGAAACCATTCGAGGTCACTGGTGTCGGAGGGGTAGCGCCGCTGCCGCATCGTGTCCGCCTCCCGCTTCTCTCAGGCGATCAGGTCGAGGGTGGACTCGACGGAGTTGAGCTGGGCGACGATGTGGCGGATCCGCTTGTCCTCCGGATCGAGAGCGGCGTGCGGCGCTATGGTGCCGGTGATCAGACGGCGGACCTCCGTGAGCAACACGTGCACCCGGGCCGTCTCGTAGGTCTCCAGCTCGTTCGGGTCCGCGCTTAACGCGTAACCCTCTGCCCTGGTGTAAATCACCGGTGGCCAGCCCTTCTTCGTGATGATGTCGCGCATCATTGCCATGCCCGACTGCACTTGGCTGCGGGTGAGTTCGGTGGCCCGCATCAACTGAGGCATATGGAGACCTGCGGGGCGGGCCTGCATGAGCGCTCTGAAGATCGCTTCCGCATGCTCGCGTGCCGCGTCGCCCCGGTGCCGTGACCAGGGCATTCCTACTCGCCCCGCAAAAGTTTCGCGAGCTCCTCGTCGACGTCGACCTGGCCGGTGTCCACGGCGGTGAGGATCCACTCACAGGTCGCGCGGACACGGTCGACGTTGCGGTGCACGGTGTCGCGTTCGTCGTCGGAGAAGGGCCGCTCGCGCAGTGACGGGACGATCCGGCCCGTGGCCGCGACGAACCGCTGGCAGGCCCCGACCAGGTCGAGGAACTCCAAAGCGTGGTTGATCCGCCGCACGGTCGGCTCGAACGGCTCCTCCGCGCCTTCGAGCTACTGCTCGTGGGCCTCGCGCAGCTGGCGGGACTGCTCGACCTGAGCGTGATTTACCTGGTGCCGGGCGGTGTCGTCGGTCATGGCCTTGAACGCCACCGATGGACGCCGCAGCAGATCGGTCGCCACCTGCGCGGCAACCTGCTCGTCGGCGACCAGGTCGTGCACGGCCTCGATCTTCTCCTGCGCCGTCTCCGGGCCCGGACCGTGGTAGCCGACGCGCTGCCGGGAGGTCTCCGGTGTCCACCGCCGTTTGCCGGTCCGCTCGTCCAGCGGCGGGTTCTTGATCGCCGCCCACCGTTCTTCGTCGTCAGAGATCGCGGCCAGGGTCTGGTGGGTACTGAACGCCACTCCAGAGCATCGGTGCTGCTCAGGCCCGGCTGGCCACCCACCGATACGACTTCAGGGTGTTGTAGGGAACGTTGACGTCTTCTGACAGCCGGTGCAGCCATGCCGACACCCCGAACAAGTCGTCACGCACCGACCGGCCGCCGTGATCCTGCATCGGGACGACTTCCAACGCACCGTCGCCGATGATGAACGAACTCTTCGACAACTTCTCGACGGCCTCGCGCAGCCGTTCCACGATCTGCTCGTACCGGTCCACGCTGACGTTGCCGACCATCTCCGAACTCGGCACCACACCCACCCCCTGCCAGTCCGGAGCACGGCACCCGCGGCCGTGAAGGGGAACCCCGGCCCGCCCGGTACCGGCAGAATCCGCCCGCCGACCCACACCGCAAAGGCGTACCGACACGGCGCTCGGAGCGCCCGAAAGCTCTCCGCAAAGCCCGCTGCTGAGTCACTGTGGACGGAGAGCCTGATGCGCACCGAGCCCTCCCCTGTGGCTCGTGTACGAGATCAACAGGGGTTTGAGGATGGGCTCTCAAAGGGGCGCCTCATGGGGGGTATTGAGGAGGGCGGTCCCAAGGAGGGTGGGGCTGTGGAGAGCTGTATGGCGGTGCCGGACGGTATGGATGAGCCCGGCCGCGCGCAACGTGGTGGCATGCTCGCTTGCGCTCGGGGATGAGATGCGGGTGAGGGCGGCCAGTTCCTTGGTGGAGCAGCCTGGGTGTTCGGCGATAGCGACAAGTACGGCGGCCCGGGTGGCGCCCAGGAGCGCTGCCAGCGCCGAGCGGAATCGGGGCGAGACAGACTGCTGCACTGTGTCGGGAAGAGACGGCGTGAGTGTGTGCCAGGCATCCCGGACGGGATAGCTCATGACAGGTTGCGGCTCTGCATCGGCATCGATGGCGTGTGATCCGGATCCGAAGACCGTGGGGACGAGGAGGAGGCCGCGGCCCTCAAGGTACAAGTCGTCGTCACGGCCTGAGAGCATGGCAACTTCGAGCACTGGTGGGTTCCAGCGGATGCGCTGTGGGTTGAGCGCAGAGAGCATGACTTCCATGCCGCCGGCCAGGGTTTGCTGCATTCGCACCCCCCGGTCGGCCGCGGTGGCGTTGGCGATCTGCGCCCAGTACGGGGTCAGGAGTGCCGTGAAGACCTGGTCAAGGCTGTTGAAAATCTGCCGCTGCAGGTCGGGGTCGTCGGGTAACCAGCGGGCCCAGGACGGCAGGGGCCGTGACTCGGCCACCAGGTCCAAGTCCTTGCGGATCTGGGAGCGGGGTGCGGAGCGCACCTGATCCAGCAGCTCCTGCGGACTACCGCCCCCCGTGGGAGCCAAAAAACGCGGTGTCCAGCCGGAAGGAGGAATGAGGTCGAAGACCATGCGTGCACTGGGCCCCAGTGCGGTGAAGGAATTCCGCCTCCAGGCCCCGACACTTGGAGGCGTGCTGGGCCGCTGCAAGGTCTGCACCGCACCGCTGAGTTCCAGCAGCGGGTGCGGAGTGGGAGCTACCCGTGTCCGTGCCAGGTCCTTGACCGTGAAGTGGATGCGATAGACCACGTTTGTCCCCCGAATCGGCACGGTGCACGCCAGGGCCAATATTCCGGAGATGTCGTCCTTCGGTCGAGACCGAATCAGGTCGCCCGTTGCGCTGGTGAGCGTGAAGGCTGTGTGCACCGGGCGGCGAGCCGAATGCCGCCGACCCCGCCGTGCCCAAGGTACTGCGGGGACAAACCTCTCGGCGGTGCGGCCGTGCGGCGGCTCTCGTCCCCGGTGCTGACCGTCGAAGGAAACCCACGGGAGGACAGAGTGACCAGCACGCATCAGCAAGGACGTAAAGCCGCGAAGGCGAGGCCCAAGATTGCGGTCGCCTCGGCCATGATGGCGCTGACCGCAGTCGCGATCACCGCTCCGCTGGCGTCCGCCAATGACGCCGTATCGTCCGGCACCACGATGGATCGAGCGGCCTTCCGGGCGCAGGCGGCAGACGCGGGTCTGACGACCTCGCAGGCCACCGCGCTGCAGGCCAGGATCGACAAGCGGATCGCCCAGGACGGTGGCAGGCAGACGGCGGCCAATGAGATCACCTACAAGGGCAGCAAGATGCTGCTGCCGCTGCCTGGGGAGAAGTACTCGAGGGCACTGAACAGCAGCCTGGACGGCAACGACGCACGCACACCGCTGGCGTCCTGCCCCTCCGGGGCGTTCTGCGGCTACAAGGGAGCCAACTTCTCGGGCGAGACGCGGCATTGGTACGCCTGCAACAAGTTCCACGAGATCCCCGACGGCTGGAACAGTGGCGGGTCGTGGATCAACAACCAGACCAGTGGGTACCAGGCGAGTATGTACAACAAGACCTATGACTGGGTCTATACCACCCCACCGGCGTACAGCAAGGACAGTCACGGCAACTGGGGACCTGTCTGGTACATCTGGGCCTGCTAAGTGACGACGCGGGCTGCGGGGATTGACTGCCTTCACGCAGGACGCAGCCGGTAAGTTCGTCTCACCTCGCAGCCCCGGCGTGAGACTGGCACGGGCCCGCAGCCCGACGCAGAGCCTGTGCCAGTCCCGTTCCAGCACAGGACGGCCGTTGCCTGGTTGTCGGCGGGTGGGGCGGGAACAGGCTGGCCGGAGTGGCCGTGCTCAGGGTGCAAAACCTGATCTTCCGTCCGACTTGTCATGGCTCGACGGTGTGACGTTGGGAGATCATTGCCGGTCAGGCGTCCGCGCTTCGCTTCGGTTATGGCATGAGCATGTCTAATCCGTCTACTCCGGCAACGTCTCCGGCTTCAGACCCCTGCGCCCCGTGCACGCCCTGGACGCTCCACTTCGTGTCGATGGCGCCATAACCATCTAGTAGTGCTTCGTTAGCTCTATCCGTCGGTGCTGATCAGGCGCATGTTGGATGTGTGGACACGTATGAAGTGAACCGTTTACGGGCTGCGTTGGGGCTGTTTGTGGCCGATGTGTTCGCCTCGGTGCCGCGCAAGGATCAGCGGGCCAAGGGCGAGTGCTATCTGCGGGGCCTGATGCTGGACGGCCGGCGCAAGTCGATCCAGCCGATGGCCGAACGGCTGCCGGACGGCAATATGCAGGCCCTGCAGCAGTTCGTCAGCCAGTCTCCGTGGGACTGGACGCCGGTGCGCCGGCGGATCGCCGAGAGACTGTGCCAGGTGATCCGGCCCGAGGTGTGGGTGGTCGACGACGTGTCGTTTCCCAAGTGCGGGCGGGCCTCGGTGGGGGTCGCCCGGCAGTACTGCGGAGCCTTGGGCAAGCGGGCCAACTGCCAGGTCGCGGTCAGCGTGCACGCCGCCACCGACACCGCGTCCTGCCCACTGGAATGGGACTTGTTCCTCCCCGCGGAATGGGCAGACGATCACCAGCGCAGGCGACGGGCCGGGGTGCCCGACGACATCGGGCAGGCGCCCAAAACTCATCTGGCCCTGGGCCTGTTGGACCGGCTGGCCGACTGGCTGGGGCCGGTGCCGGTCATCGTGGCCGACGCCGGTTATGGCCGCAGCGTCTCCTTCCGGCTCGCGCTGGAAGAACGCGGCTGGTCCTACGTCATGGCCCTGGACCCCAAAGAGATCGCACGGACAGCCGACGCCGAGCCGACGCAACCCGACTATGGCGGGCTCGGGCCGCCCACGTTGCCGCGCTACCGCCAGGCGCCCAGGCCCCTGCACACATTTGCCGAGAGCAATACGCCGTTCCGCGACGTCGTCTGGCGCCAGGGCAGCAAGGGGGCCGTGACCTCACGTTTCACCGTGCTCCAGGTGCGGCCGTCGGGCAAGGAGGCCCGCCGCACCGCCCAGGAACAGGCCGGTGGACGCAGCAACTGGGACGGCGTGCTGCCGGACCGGACCCTGCTGGTCGAACAGCCCGAGGATGCTGCTGAGCCGACCGGCTACTGGATGAGCAACCTGCCGGTCTCCACCCCCATCACTGATCTGGTGCGGTTCGCGAAGATGCGCTGGCGGATCGAGCACGATTACCGCGAACTCAAACACGGTCTGGGCCTGGACCACTTCGAGGGCCGCACCTGGCGCGGCTGGCACCACCACGTCACCCTCGTCACCGCCGCCCAGGCCTTCCTCACCCTGCGGCGGCTCCACCCAAAAGCCCCGATGCCGGCCTGAGCCTCTACCAAGTCCTCGACACTCTGCAGGACCTGCTGCGGTGCTGGACCGGCACCTGCACCACCTGCGGCCGACCACTCACCAGAGCCAGAACCTAACGAAGCACTCCTAGGGACTGTCCGATGGGGCAAGCCGGATGCCAGTCTCCACCCCAACATCACCACACGCCAGGATCGTCGGCCTCCTCCGGGCCTTCTGCTACCGGCTTCCGCTGCAAGGCACACTGCCGGCGGCACGATGGCATGATCGCCACCCACGGAACCCTCCAGGAGCGTGAAATGCAGCCCGAGTCACCGGAGTTCGACCACCTTCTGCACTGCGTCCCCGATGTCGAGTCGGCCACCCAGGCGTACACGG
>NZ_JBVJRV010000016.1:0-13810 GCF_055607265.1 Streptomyces sp. NPDC037013
CTGGGGCCCTCGACGGCCTATAACCGGGTGGTGGGCAACAGCTATACGGCGTCGGTGTATCTGGCGCTGGCGGCGCTGCTGGACCAGGCGGAGGATTTGAGCGGGCGTGCGGTGGGGTTCTTGAGTTACGGCTCGGGCAGTGTCGCGGAGTTCTTCGCGGGCCGGGTGGTGGAGGGCTACCGGGAGCGGCTGCGCACGGTGGAGCACCGGGCGGCGATCGAGCGGCGCACGGTGCTGGATTATGCGGGCTACCGCGAGTTGCACGAGCGGTCCTTTCCCACCGACGGCGGCGAATACCCGACGCCGGAACAGACCAGCGGGCCCTTCCGGCTGGCCGGCCTCCGCGGCCACAAGCGCATCTACCAACGGCGCTGAGCCCCGGCCCGGCCCAACCCCCGTACGCGTTACGCCCATTGCGGCAAGGACAGCAGCAAGTGCAGTGCTACGAGCAGTAGTTGGAGCAGAGGAGGCGAGAGGCATGAGTGAGACCGCGGTGAACGGCGCGGACGTACAAGAGCTTGCTCGAATCGTCTCCGGGGACAAGACCGCGGCGCCCACAGCGGCCGGTGCGGACCGGAGCGGGCGCACGCGGCGCAGCCCGGCCCGGCAAACGGCCGGCCCGGCCGCAGTCGCATCCGCGGGCGTGGCGCGGAGCGGGAACGGCCGGCCGGACCGACAGACAGGGACAGCCCTCCGGCCCGTGCAGTACGAGCCCGGCACCGGACCGCTCTGCCGTCCGGCCCGCGTCGCCGCGGTCGCCCCCGTGGCCGCGGCCGCCGGGGTCGTCGCCGCCGGCCGCCAAGGGGACGTCTGCCGCCCAGGGCTGGTCCCGGCGGCGCACTGTGGAGGCGGCATCGCCGCAGGGTCCGCCCTGCTGCCATGGTGAACGGCTACCGTCCGCCCCGCGACAGCGGTTGACGGACGGCGCTCGAGGGACGCCAGGGGCCCGCTCGCGGCCGGATCCTCCCGGCCCGCCAACGGGGCCCCTGCCTCCGCCCGTTCACCCTTTTCCGCACGCCCCCCTGTTGCTGTCCCGCCCCCCTGTTTTTGTTCTTCTGCCGGTGTGCCGTCGTGCGCGCCGTGGGGCGGGGGCCGGCCCGGTCGAGGACTCTCCCGGGCCGTGTGGGGGCCGTGCGCAGCAGTGCCCGCCCCCCGCCCCAGGGGGGCGGGTGCGCCGGCCCCGTGCCGCGGCGCCGCGATGGCGGCCCGGGCGCGTGCGGTCACGCCCCCTCTTCTTGTGATCAGCAGAAACGGTAGACATGACAGCGACACAGTGCACGGTGTGTGTGGTGGGTGCCGGACCGCGCGGACTGTCCGTCCTGGAGCGGCTGTGTGCGAACGCCCGCTCCCACCCGCGCGCCACCGCCGTTCACATCCACCTCGTCGACCCCTACCCGCCCGGCCCCGGCAAGGTGTGGCGCACCGACCAGTCGCCCCACCTGCTCATGAACACCGTCGCCGGGCAGATCTCGGTGTTCACCGACGCCACCGTGGACCTGCAGGGCCCCCTGGAGCCGGGGCCGAGCCTGCACCAGTGGGCCCGCGCGCTGGCCGCGGGCGAGATCGGCGGGGAACACCCCCGCCAGGTGCTGGACCAGGCCCGCACCCTGGGCCCCGACACCTACCCCACCCGCGCCTTTTACGGTCACTACCTGCGCTGGGCCTACCAGCGCGTCATCACCGGCGCCCCGCCCGGGGTGCGGGTCAGCGTGCACCGCGCGCTGGCCTTGACCCTGGACGAGGAACCCGGCCCCGCCGGCCCGCCGCGCCAGCAGGTCACCTTGAGCAACGGCCGCCGCCTGGGCGGGCTGGACGCGGTGATCCTGTGCCAGGGCCACCTGCCGGCCGCGCCCGATGCGGGCGAACACGCCTTCGCCGCCCGGGCCGCGGCACACGGCCTGCGCCACATCGCCCCGGCCAACCCCGCCGACGTCGACCTGAGCGCCCTGGCCCCGGGCAGCACCGTCCTTCTGCGCGGCCTTGGCCTGAACTTCTTCGACTACCTCGCCCAGCTCACCCTGGGCCGCGGCGGCTCCTTCTCCCGCACCGCCGGCCGGCTGCGCTACCACCCCAGCGGCAACGAGCCCCGGCTGTGGGCGGGTTCCCGGCGCGGCATCCCCTACCAGGCCAGAGGCGAGAACGAGAAAGGCCCCCACGGCCGCCACCAGCCGCTGCTGCTCACCCCCGAGCGCATCGACGCCCTGCGCCGGGCCCGCGCCCAAGGCGGCCTGGACTTCCGGCAGGAGGTGTGGCCGCTGATCTCCCGCGAGGTCGAAGCCGTCTACTACCGCACCCTGTTCACCTCCCGCGGCCACAGCAGCCGGGCCGCGCGGCTGCAGGCGGACTACCTGGCGGCCGGCGAAGAGGACAAGGACGCCGTCCTTGCCTCCTACGGCATCGGGGAGAAGTACCGCTGGGACTGGGACCTGCTCGCCCGCCCCTACCGGGACCGGGAGTTCACCGGCCCGAGCGACTTCACCCACTGGCTCCTGGACCACCTGCGCGACGATGTCACCGAGGCCGCCGCCGGCAACCTCAGCAGCCCCCTCAAGGCGGCCCTGGACGTCTTGCGCGACCTGCGCAACGAGATCCGCCTCATCGTCGACCACGCCGGCCTGCACGGCCACTCCCACCGCAGCGACCTGGACGGCTGGTACACCCCGCTCAACGCCCACCTGTCCATCGGCCCGCCCGCCCGGCGCGTGCAGGAGATGATCGCGCTGATCGAGGCCGGCGTGCTGCGGGTGATCGGGCCCGGCCTCACCGTGGAGGCCACCGCCGGCGGCTACCGGGCCGCCTCCCCGCTGGTGCCCGGCTCGGCCGTCACGGTCGAGGCCCTGATCGAGGCCCGGCTGCCCGCGATCACCCTGCGCCGCACCGGCGACGGGCTGCTGCGCCACCTGCTGGCCACCGGCCAGTGCACCACCCACCGCATCCCCGCCCGCGACGGCGGCACCGGCCACGAAAGCGACGGACTGGCCGTCACCGGGCGGCCCTTCCACCTCATCGACGCCGCCGGAGCCCCCCACCCGCGCCGCTTCGCCTTCGGCGTGCCCACCGAAGGGGCGCACTGGGTGACCGCCGCCGGCATCCGCCCCGGCGTCAACTCCGTGACCCTCACCGACGCCGACGCCCTGGCCCGCGCCGCCCTGGACTGCACCCCACCCGCCCCCGCCCGGGCAGGCGCCCACCCCGAACACCCCGAAGCCACCACAGGCACCGAAAGCACCAGAGCCGCCGAAGGCACCAGAGGCATCGAAGACGGAGGCCCCCATGCACACTGACCGCCCCTTCGAGGCGCCCGCCGGGCAGGCCGCGGCCGAGGCGGAGGCCGGGCTGCTCGCACCGGTGTGGGCGGACACCCCCGTCGTCACGGCCGTCAGCGACCGCGCCTGGCTGCAGGCCATGCTGGACGCCGAGGCGGCCCTGAGCCGGGCCCAGGCCCAGCTGGGCACCATCCCGCCCGCCGCCGCCCAGGTGATCACCCGTACCGCCCGCGCCGACCTCTTCGACCTCCCCGACCTGGCCCGCCAGGCCCGCCAGTCGGCCAACCCGGTGGTGGCCCTGGTACGGGAGTTCACCGCCCTGGTCGCCGCCCAGGACCCCGACGCGGCCGCCTACGTACACCGCGGCTCGACCAGCCAGGACATCCTGGACACCGCCACCGTCCTGGTCGCCGGCCGGGCCCTGCGCCTGATCCGCGCCGACCTGGACCACATCGAACAGGTCCTGGCCGGCCTGGCCCGCACCCACCGCGACACCCTGATGGCCGGGCGCACCCTGGCCCTGCACGCGGTCCCCACCACCTTCGGCTGCAAGGCGGCCGGCTGGCGCCACCTCGTCCTGGACGCCGCCCACAAACTGCAGCAGCTCAGCGCGAGCGGCCCCGTCCAGCTCGGCGGGGCCGCCGGCACCCTGGCCGGCTACCTCCAGCACGCCCCCGGCACCGACCCCGCCGCCTACGTCACCGACCTCACCCGCGCCTTCGCCGCCGAACTGGGTCTGAGCGCCCCGCTGCTGCCCTGGCACGTCCTGCGCACCCCCGTGGTGGACCTGGCCCACGGCGCCGCGTTCACCTGCGGCGCCCTGGGCAAGATCGCCGTCGACGTGCTGTCGCTGACCCGCACCGAGGTCGGCGAGGTCCACGAACCGGCCCCCGCCGGACGGGGCGCCTCCTCGGCGATGCCCCACAAACGCAACCCCGTCCTGGCCACGGCCATCCGCTCCGCCGCCCTGCAGAGCCCGCAGCTGGCCGCGACGGTCCTGGGCTGCATGCTGAGCGAGGACGAACGCTCCGCCGGCGCCTGGCACGCCGAATGGGAGGCGCTGCGCGCCCTGCTGCGGCTGACCGGGGGAGCCACCCACCAGGCGGTGGAGCTCCTGTCCCACCTGGCCGTCGACGCCCCGCGCATGCGCGCCAACGCCGCGCTCACCGCGGGCCAGATCGTCTCCGAGCGGATCGCCGCGGTCCTGGCCCCGGCGCTGGGCAAGGCCCGCGCCACCGAACTGCTGAATCAGGCCAGCGCCCACGCCGCGCGCACCGGCACCCCCCTGGCCGACACCCTGCGCCAGGACCCGCAGGTCAGCACCCTGCTGGCCGGGAGCGGCCACCACGACCTGTTCGACCCCCAGGCCTACACCGGCGCCGCGCCGGCCCTGACCGACCGCGCCCTGACCCGCACCCTGCCCGCCCACCGGCCCTGACCCCCGCCCCGGCGAAGCGGCCCCCGCCCCGCGGCATGCGGAACAGGGGCCGCCCGCACCCCCGATGGGCCGGGGGGGGGGGGGGGGCAGCTCAGCGCCGGCGCTGCAGGGCGATCACCGTGAGTTCCTCTATGTCGAACTGCGAGCGGCCCGGGGTGCCATAACGCGTGATCTTCCCCCGGCTCACCCACTTTCGGATGGTCGCCTCGGACACACCCGCGGCGAGAGCGGCCACATTCGTGGGAACGAGCCTGTGGCGCGGCGGCCGGTTCATGCGGCTTCCTTTCGCTGATGATTCATGAGATGCCGTACGGCGAGCAGTTCCCGCATTTCCCAGGAATGCCCCGAAGAACAGCTGATGCCGCTCCTGCCCGTGCCTCTCGCCTGCACCGGAGATGTGTTGATCTTCCCCGGGCAGCGGTCGATGACGCATTCGATGAGAAGAGGCGCACCGGGCTCACCGGGCTCGGGGTCGATCGCATGCAGCAATTCCAGGTGCAGGGCCTCGATCTCATCGGCGAAATCGGCGGCCGGCGGCTGCAGGAGAAGCCACGGAAGATGACGCAGAAGGAAACCGGCCAGCTGCGGCACCGAACGGGGCACGGGACCGGCCCCGGCTTCCTCCGCCACATACCCGGCCCACGACTCCAGCACGGCCGCACTGTTGTTCCGGGCATCGAGCGCGGACAGGTTCAGATGATCCCGCCGGCGGGACCCCGACACCTTCGTCGGGTTCCGCCGCCGCGGCGCCGGCAGAATGTGGTGCAGACCCTCCTGGTGCAGACCGGGCAGCGCACGCAGCTGACGGGCCAGCTGCCCGGTGCAGGCGCCGCACAGGAGGGACCCGGCCGCCACGCACACGTCCTGCGCGTGCGCATGCCGCCTGGGGCATGAATGAAACTCCATCGAATGAATCTCCTTCACGGGCTGACGCGCCCCGCCATCAGCAGGGGGCCGCGCATTCCCATGCCCATTGCCGTGGTGAATACTGAAACGAAGGGCCCATGGGGGAGAGGATGAGAAAAATCCCCGCACTGCGGCCGCCGGAACGACTGGAAAGACTGGAACGACTGGAATGCCGTCATGATCGGTATGGCTTCACGATCCCGGTCAGGAAATCCCGGCAAAGGATTTGACCCCGGCCCGTCGCACACAGGCCATGGCATGTTCATCGAATACGGCTGCCATAGGTGTTCCGTCCCCCCGCTGTGATGCAGATCCCCGGTACTGCCGAGCTGCAGCCGGAGGTGCACTTGGGAGAGTTCCATGGGCGCTCGGGGGTGTCAACGCTGGCTCCGGCGGGGACTGAGCGGTAATCCAGGCCGTATGAATTTTTCATTTCGTAATCGATCGCCCCTAAAGGGGAATTCTAGATTCCCCTTTTCTGGAGGGGAACTCCAGTCTCCTTCAGGTCTTTGCGGGGCCATGCAATGTCTGCTTTGTGAAATACCCGGGCGGGCGCGGGGGAGCGGCGGCAGGGCGCGGACGCCGCCGCCCGCCGGGCCGCTCGCCCCCGGGGGCGGCCGCCCCTGCCCTGCCCGACACCCAACCGAGGAGATAGGCATGCTGAAGGAAAACCCCGCACGGCCCGACGCGCACGGCCAGGAACCGGCCGCCTCCGCGCGCCGCGTCCGCGACGACCTGCTCCAGGCGATGGAGCAGCGGCTGCGGTCCTTCCTCGCGGCCGAACGCGCCGAGTGGATCGAGATCAACGCGCAGACCGCCGGCGCCATCGACGCGCTCTCCGACCTGCTTGCCGCCGGCGGCAAGCGCATCCGCCCCGCCTTCTGCCTCACCGGCTACCTCGCCGCCGGCGGAGACCCCAAGGACCCCGGGGTGGTCGCCGCCGCCGCGGCCCTGGAGATGCTGCACGCCTCCGGCCTCATCCACGACGACATCATCGACGCCTCCAGCCACCGGCGCGGCCGGCCCACCGTCCACGTCCAGCACTCCGCGCTGCACGCCGACCGCGCCTGGCAGGGCGAATCGCGCCGCTACGGCGAAGGCGTGGCCATCCTCATCGGCGACCTGGGCCTGGTCTACTCCGAGGAGCTGATGTCCAAGGCCCCGCCGGCGGCGATACCGGTGTGGAACAAGCTGCGCTCCGAAGTCATGATCGGCCAGTACATGGACATGACCGCGGCCGCCGAGTTCTCCGTCGACCCCCAGCTCTCCCGCCTGATCGCCCTGGTCAAGTCCGGCCGCTACACCATCCACCGGCCGCTGGCCATCGGCGCCGGCGCGGCCGGCCGCCCCGACCTGGCCCCCGCCTTCCAGCAGTACGGCGAAGCGGTGGGCGAGGCCTTCCAGCTCCGCGACGACCTGCTGGACGCCTTCGGGGACTCCGCGGACACCGGCAAGCCCGCCGGACTCGACTTCAGCCAGCACAAGATGACCCTGCTGCTGGGCTGGGCGATGCAGCGCGACGAGCGCATCCACCGCCTGATCACCGAACCGGGCCACACCCCCGAGGAGGTACGCACCCGCCTGATGGACACCGGCGTCCTGGACGACGTCGAAAAGCACATCGCCGTCCTGGTCGAACAGGGCTGCAACGCCATCGCCGACGCCCCCCTGGACCCCCTCTGGCGCGACGAACTGGCCGCCATGGCCGGCCGCGTCGCCTACCGCACGACCTGAGCCCGCCCGCCGCGAGCCCGCCCACCCGGGCGGGTGCTGCCAAGGACCGGAGGTCTTAGGACATCAGCCGCGTCGGTATCTGGCGGCCATCGTGTGGAATACCTTCTTCGGTTCCCAGCGCCTCTCGTCGAGCATCCGCACGACGCCGTAGGAGCCGAGGTCCTGCTGCCCGGGCCTGCTGTAGCCGGCGAAGGTGAACCAGAGCGCGGTGTCCCCGCCCTCGTCCTCGAAGATGTCCAGCAACTCGGTGAGGTAGCGCGCCTGCTCGTCTTCGTCCGCGACCGCGCCGCCGGGCACCTGCCAGGCCATGCCGCCACGCTCGCCCGCGCCCCGGTAGGCACAGGTTCCGTACTCGGTCACCGCGACGGGCTTGCCGTGGGCGAGGTGCCCACGCAACTCCTCACGGAAGCTGCCGGCGTTGTAGGAGGCCCGGTAGGCATCGATGCCGACGACGTCGAACGCAGCCCAGTCAACGAACTCCCAGGGAGCCGAGGCGTAGGTGACCTGCCCGCCGAAGCGCCTGCGGACGGTCGCGGCGACCTGGGGGAGGAAGTCGTTGAGGCGCTCTTGCACCGGTTTCAGGGAGGACCACCACGCCATGTCGGCGGCCGCCATGGCCCGCATACGGTCGCCGTAGGTGGCGCCCGGGAGGAAGCCGCCGCAGAACGCGCTGATCTCGCATCCGGCGACGAACACCACATCGGCGCCGGCCTCCCGTACGGCTTCGGCCCGAGCGGCGCAGTCGGCGAAGAACGGGAGCAGCCGGTCGCGGGGAAGGTCCACGGGAAAGGGGGCGAACCAGACCTCGAGGCCGGCCTCTGCCGCCTGTCGTGCGGCGATGCTCAACCGTTCGGGCTCGCGTCCCGAGATACGAACGGCGTCACAGTGAAGCTCTGCGGAGATCACCGCCATGTCGTGCCGGACCGTCTCAAGGGGGAAGCTCTTGCGGGAGAGTTGCTCCCCTGGGAGGAACCCGGTGTCGTAGTTGATGCCCCGTGCGCGCACGTTTCGTGCCCCTTCACTGCCGTTGCCGTGTCCGAGCAAGTCAAAGCCGCGCTCGGAGCTCTTGGCCAGAGGCCGGCCGGCACGGGCGGGAGCGGTACGGAGCCGGGTCAGGACCCGCCCGTTCTCAAGACGGGCGAAAGCCGGGCCCGACCGCTGCCCCCAACTCCGCCCGCGCCCGCGGCCGTTGGCCGTCGCCCGCCCGCGGGCGGGCGGTGAACTCCGCATCGCGCCGCCGCACTTGCGGCCCATGCGGCCCACCGGCGCCAAGGGCCCCGCGGCACCCGTGCGGGCCCGCCCCGGCGGCCTCCGTTTGCAGTGACCCACGTCACCACCAAGGGCCCTTGGTGGCGGGCGCCGCCCGTGTCACTATTTCTGCAAGCCTCCCCTGCCCGAAAACAGTGCCTGCGTGATGCGGTCAACACCGCTGCGGGCCAGGGGAGTTGCGGGCCGGCCCCGAGCGCCGGACCCGCCCCCTCCAGGGCCGATTCGCCCGCAACCGGCCGCCGCCGGACCGCCGTTGCCCGCCGCGGCCCCACCTCTCCACCGTGGCCCGCACGCCCTTGCGGCGTGCGGGCCACGGCCGGTCCGCGCCCGTCGCGCGACCGGCCACACCCTTTCCGTATTCACCACAGCAAATGATCAAAGAAGCGTTCTGGATGCCCCATGCCAGCGCGCGGAACCGGCCTGCCCCCACACCAGTTGAACGTTGCATCACATCCCTGGTGAACCGCTTGAACGCTGTTGATTTGCCCCGTCGGTTCGGGCAAGATCACCGCAAGCCGGCGGGGGTATACCGGCATCCGCCGCATGCTTCTTTCCGCCTACTCCATTATCGCCAAGGGGGGCCCACCCATGTCTGAATCCGTCCCGGCCGAAGGATTCTCCGACGCGGCCGAATTGCGCCGCGCGAACCGCGCCACGGTCGAGAAATACATGCACACCCGCGGCCAGGACCGGCTGCGCCGCCACGAGCTGTTCACCGAGGACGGCCGCGGCGGCCTGTGGACCACCGACACCGGATCACCCGTGGAGACAGTGGGCCGCGACCGGCTCGCCGAGCACGCCGTGTGGTCGCTGGACTGCTTCCCGGACTGGGAGTGGTACAACATCAAGATTTTCGAGACGCAGGACCCCAACCACATCTGGGTGGAATGCGACGGACGCGGCAAGATCCGCTTCGGCGATTACCCCGAGGGCTACTACGAGAACCACTTCCTGCACTCCTTCGAATTGGAGAACGGAAAGATCAAGCGAAACCGCGAGTTCATGAACCCGTTCCAGCAGCTGCGCGCGCTCGGCATTCCGGTCCCGGAGATCAAGCGCACCGGCATACCCACCTGAGCGTCGCCTCATCACCGCTGGATCGGAGTACGCCATGGAAGACGTCATACGGGAGATTCGTATCCGCGGGGCTTTGCAGCAACCCGAATGGAACGACCTGTCCCAGCTGGAGCGGATGACCGGGGAACTGGCCACCCGCCCCACCCTCGTCGAGGGCGACGACCTGGCCACCCTGCGCACCCTGCTGGGCAAGGTCGCCGCCGGCGAGGCGCTGGTGCTGCAGTCCGGCGACTGCGCCGAGGACCCCCAGGAATGCACCCGCGAACACGTCGCCCGCAAGGCCGCCCTGCTGGACCTGCTGGCCGGCTCGCTGGGCCTGATCACCGCCAAACCGGTGCTGCGCGTGGGCCGGATCGCCGGCCAGTTCGCCAAACCCCGCTCCAAGCCCACCGAGACCGTCGACGGCGTGGAACTGCCGGTCTTCCGCGGCCACATGGTCAACGGCCCCGAACCCGACGCGGAGAGCCGGCGCCCCGACCCGCTGCGCCTCCTGACCGGCTACATGGCCGCCGGGAACATCGTGGAATACCTCGGCTGGCGCGACCGGGCAGCCGGCCGCGAGGTCGTCGCACCCCCGGTGTGGACCAGCCACGAAGCGCTGCTCCTCGACTACGAGACGCCCCTGCTGCGCATGGACGACAACGGCCGGCTGTTCCTCGGCTCCACGCACTGGCCGTGGATCGGCGAGCGCACCCGCCAGGTCGAAGGCGCCCACGTGGCGATGCTGTCCCAGGTCAGCAACCCGGTGGCGTGCAAGGTCGGCCCCTCCATGGAACCGGCCGAACTCCTCGCGCTGTGCGAGCGGCTGGACCCCTGGCGCGACCCGGGACGCCTCACCCTGATCGCCCGCATGGGCGCCATGGCGGTGGCCGACCGGCTGCCGCTGCTGGTGGAGGCCGTACGCCGGGCCGGACACCCCGCCATCTGGCTGTGCGACCCGGTCCACGGCAACACCGTCACCGCCCCCGGCGGCTACAAGACCCGCCTGGTGCAGACCCTTTCACGGGAGGTCACCGGCTTCGTCCAGGCCGTGCGCGGCGCCGGCGGCGTGGCCGGCGGCCTGCACCTGGAGACCACCCCCAACGACGTCACCGAGTGCGCCACCACCGAAGCCGACCTGGACCGGGTCGGCGAGCGCTACACCTCCTTCTGCGACCCCCGCCTCAACCCCGCCCAGGCCCTGTCCGTCGTCTCCGCCTGGCCGGCCTGACCGGACCGCCCGGACCAACCGGAGCGCCCGCAAGGACGCAACCGGCCACCCCCGGGCCCGCCGCCCGGCCCCCCGGACCGCCCGGCCGGGGGGCCAGGCAGCGCACCACCCCACCCCCCAGGGCGCCTTCACCCACGGCACGCACCCGCACGCGCACCACGCATCCACGCATCAAGGCGAGGACTACAGCCATGACCGGCATACCTTCCATCCACCCGTATCCGCTGCCCGCCGAGGGTGACCTGCCCGCGGCGGTCGTGTCCTGGAACGCCGAGCCCGACCGGTCGGTCCTCCTGGTGCACGACATGCAGCGCTACTTCCTCAAGCCGTTCCCCGACACCCTGCGCCAGGACCTGATCGCCAACGCCGCCCGGCTGCGCGACCGCTGCGCCCAGCTCGGCGTCCCGGTCGCCTACACCGCCCAGCCCGGCGGCATGAGCGAGGAACAGCGCGGTCTGCTCAAGGACTTCTGGGGCCCGGGCATGCGCCCCGAACCCGAGGACCGCCAGGTCGTCGACGCCCTGGCCCCCGCCCAGGACGACTGGCGGCTCACCAAATGGCGCTACAGCGCCTTCTTCAAGACCGACCTGCTGCAGCGGATGCGCGCCGCGGGCCGCGACCAGCTCATCCTGTGCGGCGTCTACGCCCACGTCGGCGTCCTGGCCACCGCCATCGACGCCTTCACCCACGACATCCAGCCCTTCTTCGTCGCCGACGCGACCGCCGACTTCTCCCAGGACTACCACCGCTCGGCCCTGACCTACGCCGCCGAACGGTGCGCCCGGGTCACCACCGTCAAGGGAGTCTTCGCATGACGCAGCACGGCGCACCCGCCCACCCCGCCCACCCCGCCGACCTCCTGGAGCGTGCCCTGCAGGGCGAGACACCGGCCTTCGCGCTGCTGCACCGGCCCGGCCGGCCGGGCCCGGCCACGGTCGAGGTCCTCACCGGCGCGGTGTCCTGGCCGGCCACCCTGGCCGACATCCCACTGCCCGACGACACCAGCGACAGCGACAGCGACAACAACAGCGGCAGCGGTGGCGGGGCGCGGCACGAAGTCCTGGTCGTCATGCCCTACCGGCAGCTGACCGAACGCGGCTTCGCCTGCACCGACGACGACACCCCCCTGGTGGCCATGACCGTCACCGGCCAGCAGGACATCCCCCTGGCCCAGGCCCTGGCCCGCATCCCGGACGTGCCCACCGCCCTGGCCGGCGGCGACTTCGACGTGGACGACACCGCCTACGAAGACGTCGTACGCCGCATCGCCAAGGAGATGATCGGCACCGGAGAGGGCGCCAACTTCGTCATCAAGCGCACCTTCGTCGCCGACATCACCGCCTACGGCCCGCGCAGCGCCCCCGCCCTCTTCCGCCGCCTGCTGGAACGCGAGAGCGGCGCGCACTGGACGTTTCTGATCCACACCGGCGGCCGGATCCTGGTCGGCGCCTCACCCGAGCGGCACGTGAGCCTGCAGGACGGCCTCGCGGTGATGAACCCGATCAGCGGCACCTACCGCTACCCGCCCTCGGGCGCCACCCTCTCGGGAGTCCTGGACTTCCTCGGCGACCGCAAGGAAACCGACGAGCTGTACATGGTGCTCGACGAGGAACTGAAGATGATGGCCCGCATCTGCCGGGGCGGCGGCCGCGTGGTGGGCCCCTACCTCAAGGAAATGGCCAAGGTCGCCCACACCGAGTACTTCATCGAGGGCCGCACCGACCGCGACGTGCGCGACATCCTGCGCGAGACGATGTTCGCCCCCACCGTCACCGGCAGCCCCCTGGAGAGCGCCTGCCGCATCATCCAGCAGTACGAGCCCGGCGGCCGCGGCTACTACAGCGGCGCCGCCGCCCTGATCGGACGCGATGCGAACGGCCGGCGCGAGATGGACTCCGCGATCCTGATCCGCACCGCCGACATCAGCCCCCAGGGCCGCGTGTCCATCGGCGTGGGCGCCACCATCGTGCGCCACTCCGACCCGGCCTCCGAAGCCGCCGAGACCCGCGCCAAGGCCGCCGGACTGGTCGCCGCCCTCAACGGCGACACCCGCCTGCGCTTCGCCGACCACCCCGCCGTGCGCCAGGCCCTGGAACTGCGCAACGACACCATCGCCGGCTTCTGGCTCGCCGGCACCGATGCCCGCACCCGGCCCCTGCCCGAACTGGCCGGCCGCTCCGTGCTGGTGGTGGACGCCGAGGACACCTTCACCTCGATGATCGACCAGCAGCTGCGCTCTTTGGGCCTGCACGTCACCGTGCGCCGCTACGACCAGGAGTACGCCTTCGAGGGCCACGACCTCATCGTGATGGGACCGGGCCCCGGCGACCCCCAGGAACTGGCCCACCCCAAGATGCGCCACCTGCACACCGCTGTGGCCACCCTCCTGCGCGAACAGCGGCCCTTCCTGGCCGTCTGCCTCAGCCACCAGGTCCTGGGACTCCAGCTCGGCCTGCCACTGCGCCGGCGCACGGTGCCCAACCAGGGCGTGCAGAAGCAGATCAGCCTGTTCGGCACCACCGAACACGTCGGCTTCTACAACACCTTCGCGCTGCTGAGCCAAGACGAGGAGTTCACCCCGGACGTCCTCCGCGGCGCCGGTCCCGTCCAGGTGAGCCGGGACGCCGACAGCGGCGAGGTGCACGCCCTGCGCGGCCCGGGTTTCGCCTCCCTGCAGTTCCACCCCGAGTCCGTGCTGACCCGGGAAGGGCCCCGCATCGTGGGCACGGTCCTGGCCGGCCTGCTGGCCCCGGCCCCCGCCCCCGACCCGGCCTGAGCCCCGCCGTCCCGGCGCCGCCCGACGAGTGAGAGACCTGATGCACACCTATGTAGTGGTCGACGCGTTTGCCGAAAAGCCCCTGTCCGGTAACCCGGTGGCGGTGTTCTTCGACAGCGACGACCTGAGCGGCA
>NZ_JBVJRV010000017.1:0-5405 GCF_055607265.1 Streptomyces sp. NPDC037013
GTTCTGGGCCAACGGCACCGACCGCCTCCACGAACGCCTGCGCTACGACCACACCCCCACCGGCTGGCACACCACCCGCCTCCAACCCTGACCCCCAGTCCCCCGTAGACCTTCTGTCCGGAGACATCATGACCTTGTCCCAGCCCGAAACCCTCGCTGTGGCGCCGGTGTTCACCAACCACCTGGAGCTGCGGGCCCGCAACCGGCGGGCCGTGGAGCAGTACATGGAGATCGGGCCCGAGGCCCGGCTGCGCCGTTACACCCTCTACACCGACGACGGCACCGCCGCGCTGTTCAACACGGACATCGGCCGGCCGATCGTGGTCCAGGGCCGCGAGAAGCTCAAGCGCCACGGCGAGCTGTCGCTGAAGGTGCTGCCGGACTGGCAGTGGTTCGACGTCCAGCTCTACGAGACCCAGGACCCGGCCATCATCTGGGTCGAGTGCGACGGCGAGGGCACCATCCGCTTCCCCGGCTACCCCGAGGGCACCTACCGCAACCACTTCATCCACGGCTTCACCCTGCGGGACGGGCAGATCGCCGCGAGCCGCGAATACACCAATCCCATCGAGCACATGCGTGCCCTCAGCATCGAGACGCCGCACATCAACCGGGACTGGATCCCCTCCTGACCGGCCGGGACGGACGGCCCGACCACAGACGCCCGTGACCGAGGAGCTCATATGTCCCGCGACCGAGGAGCCCACATGTCACCACAGCAGCCGAACCCACCGCACGCGGCCGGTGCCGGCGGGCCCGTCGACCCGGGCATCGACCTCCTCCGGACCGACGGCGGTCCGGCGGCGGAGGCGGGGGCGCCCGTCATCCACGGCGTACCGACGTCGGTGACCGCCTTCGTCGGGGACGCCCCTGGCCTGCCGGGCAAGCCGGCCTACGTCCGTCATCCGCAGGAGTTCCTTGAGGCGTTCCCGCCGGGCCGGGCCGGCGGGGAGCCGCGCTCCCATCTGCACGACGCCGTGCTCGGGCACTTCCGCAACGGGGGCGGCGGGGCCTGGGTCCTCGGAACGGCGGGCGACGGATACCGCGTCGCCGCGTACCGGTCCGCGCTCGCCAAGCTGGAGCGTCTCCCGGAGATCACCCTCGTGGTGGCGCCGGACCTGTGGCGGGTGGAACGGGACGCGGACGCCGTGGCCCGCGCCGTCGCCGGGCACTGCGAGCACGTGGGCGACCGGGTCGGGCTGCTGCACACGAGGCCGGGCCTCGATCCGGCCGACGTGGTGGCCCGGCCGTTCGAACTGACCGAGCCCGAGGCCCGGTTCGTCGCCGTCCACTACCCGTGGGTCGTCGTCACCGAGCCCAATGGGGCGGAACACCCGGTGCCGCCGTCGGGGCACGTGTCCGGGCTGTGCTGTCGCGTCGACGCGGAGCGCGGCGTGCACGCGCCGCCCGTCGGCACGCTCGTCGGAGTGGTGCGGCAAGAGCGTGGGCTCTCCGACGACGAGCAGGAGTGGCTCGGCGCGCTGGGGGTCAACTGCCTGCGCCAGGTGGCGGGTCGGGGCATCCGGGTGACGGGGTCGCGCACGCTCTCCACCGACCCCGGCTGGAGCGAGATCGGCGTGCGCCGCCTGGTGAACCACGCGCGTGCCTCGCTCGTGCAGGGCACCCGGTGGGCCGTTTCCGGGGTGGCGGACAGCGCGGGGCTGCGGACGCTGCTGTGCGACTCCGCGGCCGCGTTCCTGACGGGTCTGTGGCACCGGGGCGCCCTGTGCGGCCGGTCCGCGGCCGAGGCGTTCACCGTGGTCTGCGACGACACGAACAACACCGCCGAGGACACGGCGAGGGGCCGCGTGAACCTCGACATCGGCCTCGCCGCCGTACGGCCGGGCGAGTACCTCACGTTCCGCATCCAGCACGACATCGGAAACAGAGTCCCATGATCAGGGCCGTCGGCCGACCGGGGCGACGCCCTTCGAAGGAGATGCAAAAAGATGGAGATCCACTCATGCTCGATGAACCACGGTCAGGAGAGCCGTGCCGTCACCGGGTCCCTGCTCTGCGACCCGTGCACCAGGACCCTGGAGCGTAATCTGCGCGCGCTCCCCGGCCTCCACCAGGAGGGCCTGCACCACGTCCTCGCGACGTCCCGGCGGCGCAACCCGACCAAGGTGTCGGGGAGCCGCAAGCGCGATCACCTCAACGTCTCCGCGCTCGACGCAAGGAGCAACATCGTCGCGATCCTGGAGTCATGGGCGAGTTACGTGGCGGACGAGCGCGGCACCACCGTCCCGGCCCGCTCGGTGCCGCACCTGGCGTGCTTCCTCCTGCTCCACCTGGAGTGGCTCACGGCCCAGCCGCCGGCCGCGGACTTCGCGGACGAGATCCAGGGTCTGCACGTCGAGCTGCTGCGCGCCATCGACCCCGACCGCGGCGACCGCAACCCGCTCACCAGGCGGTGCGTGGTGGACAGTTGCACGGGCACGATCAACGCCACGCCGCAGAGCGCGCGGACCGCGGGGAAGAACAGCAGCATCAGCTGCTCGTCGGGGCATTCGTGGGAGATACGGGAGTGGCTCGTGCTGCGGCACCTCATGGACCGCCAGCGCAAGCAGGCCGCCTGATCACCGTGCTGCTCGGTCACTGACGCGGCCGGTTCCGCGATGTGCTCGGCCTGTTCAGCGGGAGAGAGCAGGACAGAGCGCGCCGGGGCCGGCTCAGCACTTCCAACTACGCGGCGGAGTACTCCGCGAAGTGCTCAGCGCAGCGCGGCCGCCGGGAAGAGCCGTCGTATCTCGTCGTGGAAGCCGGGGAAGGTCTTCGCCACGCAGGCCGGGTCGTCCAGCGAGATCGTGTCCGGCGCGGCGAGCCCGAGCACCGAGAACGACATCGCGATGCGGTGGTCGCGGTGGCAGTCGACGCGTGCGGGGCGCGGCGTTCCGGGGTGGACGGTGATCCGGTCCGGCCCCTGGTCGGTATCGATCCCGCAGGCCCGCAGGTTCGCCGCCACCGCGGCGACCCGGTCGGACTCCTTCAGGCGGGCGTGCGCGATGCCGCGGATGGTGATCGGCGCGTCGGCGAGGGGCGCGACGGCGGCCAGGGTCATGAAGGTGTCCGAGATCTCGCCCATGTCGACGGTGAAGCCACCGCGCAGCCGCCCGGTGCCCGTGACCGTGGTGGCCGTGGGCCCCTTGAGCACCCTGGCACCGGCCCGCTCCAGGACGTCGACGAAGCGCAGGTCGCCCTGAAGGCTGTCGGTGCCGAGGCCGGGGACGGTGACGGTGTGGCCGGTGACGGCCGCCGCGGCGAAGACGTACGAGGCGGACGAGGCGTCGGGTTCGACCACGACGTCGGTGGCCCGGTACGCCCCCGGCGCGACCCGCAGCACGCCGTCGGCGCTCTCGTCGACCTCCGCGCCGAAGCGCCGCATCAGCGCCAGCGTCATGTCGACGTACGGGCGGCTGACCAGCTCTCCGGTCCTGATCCGCAGACCGCGGCGCATCAGCGGCGCCGCCATCAGCAGACCGCTGAGGTACTGGCTGCTCATGGAGGAGTCCACACGGAGGTCGCCGCCCTCGATGCCGCGGGCACGGATCAGCAGGGGGAAGCCGCCGCCCGGGCCGGGCTCCAGGTCGGCGCCGAGGGCGCGGAGCGCGTCGAGGAGGGGGCCCTGCGGGCGGGCGCGCAGTTGTGCCGAGCCGTCGAAGAGGAAGGAGCCCTGTCCGGTGGCGGCGAACGGGGGCAGGAAGCGGGCCGCCGTGCCGGCGTCGGCGCACCAGGGCCTGGCGGGTCCCGCCGGGCCGCGTCCGGTGCCGGTCACCGCCCAGTACTCGTCCCGCGGGCCGCTCTTCACGGCCGTGCCGCACGCGCCGAGGGCCTCGCGGAACGCGACCGTGTCCTCGCTCACCAGGGGCGCGCGCAGGGTGCTCGTGCCCTCGGCGGCCGCGGCGAGCAGGAGCAGGCGGTTGGTCAGACTCTTGGATCCCGGTATGCGGGCGGCCAGGCCCGTGCCCGGCTCCTTCTGCGTGATCACGCGGATGCCTCCCTGTGCAGGGGGTCGGGACGGACGGACGACGGGCGGGAGCGGTGATGGGCCGGGGAGACCCCTTGGGGGAAGCGAACTCCCCGGCCCGGTCAGAGGGTGGAGGCGCGGCCGGCGGTGGCCGTCAGGATTCCGGCCGGCCGCGCCTCACATGTACCGGCTACGCGGAACTCGGCGGGGTGCGGGCGGACGTTCACCACTCGACGAGTGCGAAGCCGGCGGCCATGCCGCCGCCGAAGCCTGCCAGCAGGATCAGGTCCCCGGACGCGAAGGCGCCCTTGCGGGCCGCCGCGTCGAAGGTGATCGGGATGGAGGCCGATCCGGTGTTGCCGTAATGCTCCAGCGTCAGATGCGTGGTGGCCCGGGGCAGCACCAGGTCCTCCAGGCCGGTGTCGAGCATCACGCCGTTGGCCTGGTGCGGCACGAAGTGCGCGATGTCCTCGGGCAGCACGTCCGCCTCGTGCAGGAACTCCTTGATGAGCCGCGGCAGTTGCTCCACCACGAACCGGCGCACCTCACGGCCCTGCATCGAGAAGTACTGCAGGCCCGCCTCGAGCACCCCGGCGTCGGCGGGCAGCCGGCTGCCGCCGGCCGGCACCTCGATCAGATGGGACAGCTCGCCGAAGGTATGCAGTGCCACGTGCCGCACGCGGCCGCCGCCTCCGGTGCCGGCGCCGAGGACCATCGCGCCCGCGCCGTCCCCGAACAGCACCACCGTCTTGCGGTCGGTGGGGTCGAGGATCCGCGAGTACACGTCCGCGCCGATCACCAGCGCCCGTCCGCCCCGGTGGGCCAGCATGCTCTCGGCCACCGACAGCGCGAACACTGCGCCCGAGCAGACCGCGTTGACGTCGAACGCCGCCGCCGCGACCGCTCCCAGCCGCTGCTGCACGTAGGCGGCGGTGGGCGGCTGCGGCCGGTCCGGCGTGGAGGTGGCGACCACGATCACCGACAGCTCCCCGGCCGCGATGCCCGCCGCCTCAAGCGCGGCGCGGCCCGCGGCCACCGCCAGGTCGGAGGTCGCCTGCCCGGGCCCGGCCCAGCGCCGCTCCCGGATCTTCGTCTTGCGTACGATCCAGTCTCCGTCGACTCCCGCCGGTGCTCCGACCTCGTCACTGGAGACGACCCGATCGGGCACACAGGTGCCCGTGCCAAGAACCGCGACATCGGTCATACGTCTCCCCTCCCTTCAACGCGCTGTGGATGGACTCTGCAGACGGCCGGCGCCCGCTCGGCGCGGCCCGACCCGTACACGGCGTGTGGGGCCGGCCCATACGGACCGGCCCCGCACCTGTGGGCTCGCACGGTGTTCTAGCGCCGTTGGTAGATGCGCTTGTGGCCGCGGAGGCCGGCCAGCCGGAAGGGCCCGCTGGTCTGTTCCGGCGTCGGGTATTCGCCGCCGTCGGTG
>NZ_JBVJRV010000018.1:0-1213 GCF_055607265.1 Streptomyces sp. NPDC037013
GTTTCAGAACCAACACAGTGGACGCGAGCAACTGAGGACAAGCCCTCGGCCTATTAGTACCAGTCACCTCCACCCGTTACCGGGCTTCCAGATCTGGCCTATCAACCCAGTCGTCTACTGGGAGCCTTAACCCCTCAAAGGGGGTGGGAATACTCATCTCGAAGCAGGCTTCCCGCTTAGATGCTTTCAGCGGTTATCCTTTCCGAACGTAGCCAACCAGCCATGCCCTTGGCAGGACAACTGGCACACCAGAGGTTCGTCCGTCCCGGTCCTCTCGTACTAGGGACAGCCCTTCTCAATATTCCTACGCGCACAGAGGATAGGGACCGAACTGTCTCACGACGTTCTAAACCCAGCTCGCGTACCGCTTTAATGGGCGAACAGCCCAACCCTTGGGACCGACTCCAGCCCCAGGATGCGACGAGCCGACATCGAGGTGCCAAACCATCCCGTCGATATGGACTCTTGGGGAAGATCAGCCTGTTATCCCCGGGGTACCTTTTATCCGTTGAGCGACGGCGCTTCCACAAGCCACCGCCGGATCACTAGTCCCGACTTTCGTCCCTGCTCGACCCGTCGGTCTCACAGTCAAGCTCCCTTGTGCACTTACACTCAACACCTGATTACCAACCAGGCTGAGGGAACCTTTGGGCGCCTCCGTTACTCTTTGGGAGGCAACCGCCCCAGTTAAACTACCCATCAGACACTGTCCCTGATCCGGATCACGGACCGAGGTTAGACATCCAGCACGACCAGAGTGGTATTTCAACGGCGACTCCCCCGATACTGGCGTACCGGGTTCACAGTCTCCCACCTATCCTACACAAGCCGAACCGAACACCAATATCAAACTGTAGTAAAGGTCCCGGGGTCTTTCCGTCCTTCTGCGCGAAACGAGCATCTTTACTCGTAGTGCAATTTCACCGGGCCTATGGTTGAGACAGTCGAGAAGTCGTTACGCCATTCGTGCAGGTCGGAACTTACCCGACAAGGAATTTCGCTACCTTAGGATGGTTATAGTTACCACCGCCGTTTACTGGCGCTTAAGTTCTCAGCTTCGCACACCCGAAAGTGCACTAACCGGTCCCCTTAACGTTCCAGCACCGGGCAGGCGTCAGTCCGTATACATCGCCTTACGGCTTCGCACGGACCTGTGTTTTTAGTAAACAGTCGCTTCTCGCTGGTCTCTGCGGCCACCCCCAGCTCAGACGTA
>NZ_JBVJRV010000018.1:1306-2640 GCF_055607265.1 Streptomyces sp. NPDC037013
ATATGCTGCAATGACACGACTTCGGCGGTACGCTTGAGCCCCGCTACATTGTCGGCGCGGAATCACTAGACCAGTGAGCTATTACGCACTCTTTCAAGGGTGGCTGCTTCTAAGCCAACCTCCTGGTTGTCTCTGCGACTCCACATCCTTTCCCACTTAGCGTACGCTTAGGGGCCTTAGTCGATGCTCTGGGCTGTTTCCCTCTCGACCATGGAGCTTATCCCCCACAGTCTCACTGCCGCGCTCTCACTTACCGGCATTCGGAGTTTGGCTAAGGTCAGTAACCCGGTAGGGCCCATCGCCTATCCAGTGCTCTACCTCCGGCAAGAAACACACGACGCTGCACCTAAATGCATTTCGGGGAGAACCAGCTATCACGGAGTTTGATTGGCCTTTCACCCCTAACCACAGGTCATCCCCCAGGTTTTCAACCCTGGTGGGTTCGGTCCTCCACGACCTCTTACAGCCGCTTCAACCTGCCCATGGCTAGATCACTCCGCTTCGGGTCTTGAGCGCGCTACTATATCGCCCTATTCGGACTCGCTTTCGCTACGGCTTCCCCACACGGGTTAACCTCGCAACACACCGCAAACTCGCAGGCTCATTCTTCAAAAGGCACGCAGTCACGAGGATGGAGCAAGCTCCATCCCGACGCTCCCACGGCTTGTAGGCACACGGTTTCAGGTACTATTTCACTCCGCTCCCGCGGTACTTTTCACCATTCCCTCACGGTACTATCCGCTATCGGTCACCAGGGAATATTTAGGCTTAACGGGTGGTCCCGCCAGATTCACACGGGATTTCTCGGGCCCCGTGCTACTTGGGTGTCTCTCAAACGAGCCGCTGATGTTTCGACTACGGGGGTCTTACCCTCTACGCCGGACCTTTCGCATGTCCTTCGCCTACATCAACGGTTTCTGACTCGTCTCACAGCCGGCAGACTGTGAAAGAGAGATCCCACAACCCCGTATGCGCAACCCCTGCCGGGTCTCACACGCATACGGTTTGGCCTCATCCGGTTTCGCTCGCCACTACTCCCGGAATCACGGTTGTTTTCTCTTCCTGCGGGTACTGAGATGTTTCACTTCCCCGCGTTCCCTCCACACTGCCTATGTGTTCAGCAGCGGGTGACAGCCCATGACGACTGCCGGGTTTCCCCATTCGGAAACCCCCGGATCAAAGCCTGGTTGACGACTCCCCGGGGACTATCGTGGCCTCCCACGTCCTTCATCGGTTCCTGGTGCCAAGGCATCCACCGTGCGCCCTTAAAAACTTGGCCACAGATGCTCGCGTCCACTGTGCAGTTCTCAAACAACGACCAACCACCCATCACC
>NZ_JBVJRV010000018.1:2737-3925 GCF_055607265.1 Streptomyces sp. NPDC037013
GGTGCTTTCCGGTGTATGTCAAGCCTTGGTAAGGTTCTTCGCGTTGCGTCGAATTAAGCCACATGCTCCGCTGCTTGTGCGGGCCCCCGTCAATTCCTTTGAGTTTTAGCCTTGCGGCCGTACTCCCCAGGCGGGGAACTTAATGCGTTAGCTGCGGCACCGACGACGTGGAATGTCGCCAACACCTAGTTCCCACCGTTTACGGCGTGGACTACCAGGGTATCTAATCCTGTTCGCTCCCCACGCTTTCGCTCCTCAGCGTCAGTAATGGCCCAGAGATCCGCCTTCGCCACCGGTGTTCCTCCTGATATCTGCGCATTTCACCGCTACACCAGGAATTCCGATCTCCCCTACCACACTCTAGCTAGCCCGTATCGAATGCAGACCCGGGGTTAAGCCCCGGGCTTTCACACCCGACGTGACAAGCCGCCTACGAGCTCTTTACGCCCAATAATTCCGGACAACGCTTGCGCCCTACGTATTACCGCGGCTGCTGGCACGTAGTTAGCCGGCGCTTCTTCTGCAGGTACCGTCACTTTCGCTTCTTCCCTGCTGAAAGAGGTTTACAACCCGAAGGCCGTCATCCCTCACGCGGCGTCGCTGCATCAGGCTTTCGCCCATTGTGCAATATTCCCCACTGCTGCCTCCCGTAGGAGTCTGGGCCGTGTCTCAGTCCCAGTGTGGCCGGTCGCCCTCTCAGGCCGGCTACCCGTCGTCGCCTTGGTGAGCCATTACCTCACCAACAAGCTGATAGGCCGCGGGCTCATCCTTCACCGCCGGAGCTTTTAACCTTCCCTCAGGAGAGGGAAGGTGTTATCCGGTATTAGACCCCGTTTCCAGGGCTTGTCCCAGAGTGAAGGGCAGATTGCCCACGTGTTACTCACCCGTTCGCCACTAATCCACCCCGAAGGGCTTCATCGTTCGACTTGCATGTGTTAAGCACGCCGCCAGCGTTCGTCCTGAGCCAGGATCAAACTCTCCGTGAATGTGTACCGGTAATCCGGTGCTACACCACGAGAGCGGAACCAAGGAGAGGAATAATCTCCCGGTTCACAGCGTCCTCGCTGTGTTTTTTCAAAGGAACCGCGTCCCAGCTGATGCTGGAGACGGGGTTATCAACATATCTGGCGTTGACTTTTGGCACGCTGTTGAGTTCTCAAGGAACGGACGCTTCCTTTGTACTCACCC
>NZ_JBVJRV010000019.1:0-1527 GCF_055607265.1 Streptomyces sp. NPDC037013
GGGGTCAGGGTTGGAGGCGGGTGGTGTGCCAGCCGGTGGGGGTGTGGTCGTAGCGCAGGCGTTCGTGGAGGCGGTCGGTGCCGTTGGCCCAGAACTCCACGGTGGTGGGTTGCAGGTGGTAGGCGACGAACGCGTCGGGGCGGGGCAGCGGCCGGGCGGGCTCGGCCAGTTCGAGGGCGCGGGTGCGCAGGCGTTCGAAGTGTTCGAGGTCGTCGAAGGGCTGGCTCTGGGCGGAGACGGTGGACATGGGGTGGGTGAAGACCGCTCTGGCCGCCCACAGTTCTTCCGCGCGGGCCTCGGGGAGTTGCTCGACGGGGCCGGCCAGGGTGATCTGCTGGCTGGTCTCGCGCCAGTACAGGACGCCGGAGGCGTAGGGGTTGGCGGCCAGTTCGCGGCCTTTCTGGCTGCCGGCGTGGGTGATCAGGACCAGGCCGGTGTCGGTGAGCTGGTTGATCGCCACGATCCGGGAAGAGCAGCGTCCCTGGGCATCGGCGGTGGCCAGGGCCAGGGCGCGGGGTTCGCGCACGCCGTGGGCGGTGGCGTCCTTGAGCCAGGCGGCGAGCAGTCCCATGGGCTGCGGCGGTGGGGTGCGGAATTCGGGGAAGGCCACCTCCACGGTGCCGGTCAGCGTCTCCGAACGCCGCTGCTTGGTACCGCTGTTGGCGGGCGCGGGGGTGGTGGGGGTGGGGTCAGACATGGAGGGTTCCTTCGATGGTGATGACGCCGGGGCCATAGACCTCGACGGAGGTGACGTCATCGCCCTGGCCGTGGACGAGGGCGCCCATCGGGGAGGGCCGGCCGATCTCGACGCCCTGGGTGATCTCCACGGGCTGTCCGTAGGGGGCCTGGTGGTGGCGGGCGAGGTGGATGGCGATGGGGCCGGCCGCGGAGCCGGTGGCGGCGTCCTCCACCACCCCGTAGGCGGGGGAGAACATCCGGTTGCGCCAACGGCTGCCGGAGCCGGCGATGCAGTTGGTGGCCATGTCGGGGAAGGCGGCCAGCGCCCGGTGGTCGGGGTCGAGTTTGGCCAGCGCCTCTTCGCTGTCCAGGGTGACCAGGACGTGCCGGGGGCCGTTGCGGTAGATCTCCACCGGCAGCCGGGAGGCGGTGATGCCGAGTGCGTCAAGCAGTTCCTGCTCGCGGGCGAAGGGCTCCCACACCGGGACCGGCTGGCGCATCCGGGCGGCGGCCACCTGTCCGGCGGTGCGGTGCAGTTCGAAGGGGATGATGCCCATCGCGGTCTCGATGCGCAGCCGGTCGCCGTCGGTGCGTGCGCCAAGGGCGATGGCGGTGCCCAGCAGCGGGTGGCCGGCGAAGGGCAGTTCGTTGACCGGCGTGAAGATCCGCACATGGACATCCCCGCCCTGTTTGGGGGCGAGGACGAAGGTGGTCTCGGAGAGGTTCATCTCCCGCGCGATGCGCTGCATCTGCGTGCCGCTCAGGTCGTCGCTGTCGAAGAACACCGCCACCGGGTTACCGGACAGGGGCTTTTCGGCAAACGCGTCGACCACTACATAGGTGTGCATC